>NZ_JAMXLR010000090.1 GCF_024054565.1 Aeoliella straminimaris | reverse complement strand
GCCCCCCGTTCGCCTGCCGAATGTCCCCTTTAGTTCCCCTGAGTATAGTAGAAGAGTTGTTGATGGAAATTAAAGGCTGGAGTCCAGAATGAGTGCACCACATTGGCTACCTCATTGGCTAGATGAAGAAGAATGGGCGATTTTAAAGTCCAAAGGCTGGACTGAGGAAATGCTAGAGAGGTTGAAACCTACTCCTGAAAAAGAAGCTATTGAACACAAGTTCACTTCCACTGCACTTCGTGCGCTATCGGTGTCAGGTTACAGTGCTCTGGAGTTCCTTGCCTCCAATCCGGATCTTTCGCCAGTCAGGTTAGCTGAACGGCTGAACCACGGTGCGAATGCGAGAGGCTTGGTCGCGGCAATGTACAGAGAGGCAATTCAGTGTGATTCTGTCCGGAAGACAGCCAAGGAGCTATTGGTCCGTGCACTCCAGGAGAAATTCTGCAACGGGTGGACTTCCAGAAGCAAGATTCGACCAAGCGTAAAACTGGGAAGCTGGGAATCAGACTTCTGCAGAAATGTCAACAACAAGGTGTGCATTCGCCGAGTGAGGAACATCTTTCGTCACCTTACAGTAGACGATCCGCCAGTTGATGGATGGAAGCCCCATGATGACGACCTTCTAGATGAGCTGTTCGATATGTACTGGCCCATACCATAAGCTATGGCTTTTTGTAGACCGCGTACGGTCCAGAAACTCGGCCGACCTTCAAACCACGGGAATCCTAGGAGTAGCGAACACCACGACAAATGGGGACGCCCATCTACATCCCTGCACCACGATTCGCTCTAATTCGTGCAGGACATTGCCCTTACGCGGCAGAGTGGCACTGCCGGCACGTTTCGGGTGCCACTGCTGGCTTGTCGGGTGTGGACCCATGGAGTGAGTCGCAGCGGCTAGTTGGGCCAAACACGGTCCGCCACGTTGTCCCTGGACCAGCAGTGTGCGTAAGCTTTGGCGTGTAACTCGCCACGGTGTTATGCTTAGTGCATGTCCTCTGCCAGGCCTCATCGAAAACGAGTCCGGCACTTCGACCAGCAGGGCGAGATTCACGAGTTGACATTCTCGTGCTACCACCGATGGCCTTTGTTAGACGACGACTGCCGAGGTGATCGGCCGTGCCACCGGATTGGTTTGCTGGAGAATCTAACTTTACGAGCTACTGAGGCTGCCCACAGAGCACTGCTGGTCCTCCGCAAGCTGGCGAACGAGTTGAGAACTGTGTGACTAACTGATGATTCCGAAGAAGCAAACCACGACCAGCCAGCAGTGGCACCCGCGCGGAAAGGGCAACAATCGTAAATGCATGTACTTTGACGTTGGATCAGAATCCTACACGGGCCAATTTGGTGGGGACGATCATCGGTTTTGGCCCAGTAATCCAGATTGGAAAGACCAAATCAAGCCTGGGGTCGGGTTCCCGTTTCTCGAAGGAGACTAAAGCAATTGCGTATCAAAAACATTCTGGCCAGTCGTGGATGGGACTCGCTCTTTGCACGAATGGTAGTAGCAGTCCTTATCATCGTTCTAAGTGCCTTCTATTGGCTTGGGGCGTTTGGCTTGTTCGCCTCGACGGCTGGTTTCGCCCCTTGGATAGCATTTCATTTGCACTCAAAGCTGCTGAATCTTGGGAAGTTACTTGTGACTATTTTTGCTGTCGGCTACGCATTGCGCAATCGGCTGTCGAGCGTCTGGCCAGCAGGAATGTGCGTGATCGCCTTTTTGGTGACAACTGCATTTAGTTCAAGGGTCGCAATGGGTGAGCGTCAATTGAGATTACTCATAGAGGAAAATAGTCTTTATAGGTTTGGCGATAGAACAACGTCTTTCTTCATGTTTGTACTATTGCAGATGGTAGGCGTGATTCTGGCACGCAAGCGCGTAAGGTCCAGTCCTACGCGTATTAATGCCATGTAGGAATCCTCCCAGGTACGATAGCGATTCGACTCCCCCTGAAGCTAAGAACCGCTGAACGATAAAACTGTCGGGCCGAAGGATCACGTGGTTCTAGCCATTCATAAATAAAACCCGCCACACGCGAAGGTGTGACGGGCGTAACCGAATCTGGCTATCTGACCTATTACCCACAGAGCCTCACCTTACTCTCGCCTGCTGAATGACTCCCAAGGCTTCTTCGTGTGCGTTCCGCCAAACGCATCTTCTTGCTGATCCGCCGATAGGTCAAGCTGCTGGTTTTTCCACGCAGGAGACGAGCATGGAGTTCATACAGTGAAGAAATCCGCTAACCACCTTATCTGGATAATGGCGGCCTTAGCGCTCCTCATGTTTGCAGCGATTGCAGGAGTCACGGCAGTATCGAACCGAAGGGAGCATGTCAAAGAACTTGATTGCACGGCCCATCTATACAAGTTGCGCTCGGCTCTTAAGGAATATGAAACACGATATGCGGACAGCCCGTTCACTGATGACAATTGGCGTGTTGCACTCGCTAAGTCCGAATTGCTGCCCAATACCACTCCAAGTGAAATGCTGTTCCAAAGCCAGCTTGAGTCACTTTTTGTTGTTCGCATGTGCATTCACCAACAGAAGTTGGCGGATACTACACCTCGTATTTTCATGTGGCAACCGGTGACGACAATCTCGACCGACTAAGAGATGAGCAATTTGAAAGGAGGTTGGATTCATGCGTTGCGGTGATTGTTGAGTTACCGGAACGCTCCATGCCACTAGGCAAGGCAACGGACTTGACTCTAAACCAGCTTGTTGAGGAGATGTGTGGCAATGGCATGTTTCCTATCTCACACTCATGCAACCGTGGTATATTGTTTTCCGATGGGATGATAGCAAGACAACTAAAGCCGATCCCCACTGAACAGTTGAAGCAACTCTTCGATACTGCGATTGACGTGAGTTCAGTGCGATCCGACCTAATTAATGGAGGCTATCTACGAGTGGCGTATTCGCCAATGACTCGACCCGAAAACGAGAAAACAAACTCCGCAACTTCAGAGATCACAACCGAACCAGTCGAGTAGTATAAAAGGCCAACAAGACGCGATGGCGTAGGGTGCAAGAGTAAATGATCCCGTATGGTCCAAAAACCAAACCGACCCGTAAACCATCGGAATTCTAGGAGTAGCGAACACCACCAGGGCTGACACTCAGGCAATTTCGATTGGCTCACCGAAGCGAAGAACCGCTGAACGATAACACCGAAGCATCGCGAGGCCCACATAGCCACACCGATCCGTATGGTGCCCAGATTCGGTGTGGCTTGTGGTATGGTCGCGGCTGCACGCCGTAGCAGAATTCACAGTCTCGCGACCGATGGATAAAGACCACGCCCCGAGGAACCGACCTTCCCGAATGGAGCGTGGCCTGGAGGATTACTCCAAGGTCTGGTTGTCGCCAACCGCATAGGTATCAGGCAGGGACTCTAGCTGGCTGCTGTCACCAGCTTCCAACGCTTGGTTGGCGTTGAACACGCGGTCCAGGTGTTTGAAGCCGAGCCCAGCATCGGACAGAGCTTCGTACAGGTCGTGTCCCTGATCCTTCAATGACTGCTGGCGATTGATTTCGACTTTCCGAATGCCCGTGCTAGTCAGGGTCGATTCCAGTTGCTGAATCTGCTGGCGGGTGTACGCCCCCGGGTGTACGTACACCTCCTCCAGGACCATTTAGGCCCTTCATGAAACAACTAGACCAGTTGCCCGGTGAACACCGAACACTAATATTGCAGTGCGAGCCGCGTTTTCCGCACTTCCGGTGGCAAGAGGTGACGGGGACAAAACCCACCGCGTTGTTCTCCGCATGTCCCCAGAGTTGTCCCCATACTCATCGAGCCGATAGTGGCCATTCGCTCCGCGAATGAGCGCCTCCGGCATTACGCTCGTTCGCGGAGCGAACGGCCACTAACGACCTCTGGCCTACAGTTTATAGCCCACCGCCTAACGCCATTCCGAATGGCCAGACATCCACGCGAGCTACAAAGTGCCGTACCTCTATTGGATCAAACCGGCGGGCCGTTTCCATGACGATTATTTTGCACGCGCGATTCGGTAGGACTCTGCGGGACTGCAGGCGATGCTAATCTGGATCGAGTGGATGGGGGCCTGAGGGACTCGGTGGGGGTGGGCCCTTTTGGCGGCCCGGTCGCACTGCGCGGCGGAACCACAGCAGGCACAGCCAGGCTACCACCGCGAAGAACGCCGCCAGCATGAGCAGGGGTAAGCGGACTAACCAGTCGGTGGAGGCATCGTTCCACCTTAAATAGCGAATGCTGACGCCCAGCAGGTCGAAGTGCCAGTTATACTGCGGCGGCGGTTTGAAGGTGTTCGCTTGGGCAGAGGCGTCCAGCAATTCGGCATTAACCAGCGACCTGGCAACTATCATCCGCCCGTCCCGGCATCCGACTTCCAGGTGCTGGCCGAACGACAGTTCATAGTCGCAGCTATTGGTCAGCCAGTTGCAGAGGCCGTACACCACCAGCAGCAGGCAGCAGCCTGCCGACGCGATGAAGCCCCATTCGCTCAGCACGCGTTGCATCGTAGAGCGGCCTCCAAGAGTCGTACCCAGCGGGCCGGATCGCTTCAGTTGCGGCGCTGTTCGGCGGCGCAGACGGCCACGAGTAGCATGCCGACTGGGAGCGTCATGAGGCGAAACCTCGCCGCGGACCGTAGTGAATTCAAACGGTGCGAGAACACCGAGTTCGGCTTTCCAGGCACCATGTCAGAGGCCCTCTCAAATAGTAGGGGGACATACTAAGCCCACATGCGCTACGGCCGCGGGATTTTAGCAGATTCGCTGGGCCGTTTCGACAACGGATTGCAGCTTCACCGCGCCGGTGCGATCCGAGGATAAGCCCTGCGCGCCCCCGGAGCGGCTGAAGATTCTCGACGAACAACGCTTCTATTTGTCGCGTATAACCACGGAGCGCGCGATCTGTCCGTTCTCCCTCGTGGTGTGGGCCATTTTCGTCACCACCGGCCCGGGGGTATGATGAATGGTTTCAGCCCCAGCCCATGACGGAAGTCGTGGGTTCAAAATCCCTCCATACCGCTGTCCCTCCCCATGCCCGACTCTCCCTATCTCGTCGAGCTGAAGAACGTTCAGAAGAACTACCGTCAGCCCAACGGCGAGGTGTTGCCAATTCTGGATATCGAACACTTTGCCGTCCGGCCGGGTGATCAGGTGGTGATTCGGGGGCGGAGCGGCTGCGGCAAGACCACGCTGCTGCACTCGATTGCCGGACTGACGCCCATCGACTCGGGCGAGATCATCTTCGGGCCCGTGAAACTTCATAAGCTGGCCGAGGCGGGGCGCGACAAGTTTCGCGCAAACAACATCGGCTACGTGTTTCAGACGTTCAATCTGCTGCCGGCGTTCACGGCGCTGGAGAACGTGATGCTCGGCATGACGTTTACCAAGCGGGCCAAGGATCGCGACCGGGCGGCGGCCCTGCTCCAAGAAGTGGGCCTGGGGCATCGCCTGAACCACAAGCCTTCGCACATGAGCGTAGGCGAGCAACAGCGGACGGCCGTGGCTCGGGCGCTGGTGAACAAGCCAGTGCTGCTGTTGGCCGACGAGCCGACCGCCAACATCGACCCCGGCCACCAGCAGCAAGTGGTCGACATGCTGCGCGAAGTGTGCCACCACGAGAACGTGGCGATGCTGATGGTGACCCACTCGCCGGAGGTCTCCAACCAGTTCGAGCACGTTGTGGCCCTGGAAGAAGTAAACCGGGTGGTGGGCGTCGCATAGCTCTCCCTTCAAACAACACCGAACAAGCACGAAGCCTCGAACATGAGTTACCTATCCATCGCCTGGCGCAATATGTGCGAACGCCCGTTGGCATCGTTCCTGACCGGATTGTCGATGGCGCTGGGCGTTGCGGCCGTGATCGTGGTGCTGGTGATCCATCGCGTGGCGGTCGAGCAGTTTGAGCAAGACGCCCAGGGGTATCACTTCATCGTTGGCGGTACCGGGGGGCGGACCGAGTTGGTGATGAGCACCGTGTATCACCTGGGCAAACCGCTCTATCCCATTTCGTACAACTACTATCGCAAGTTCGTCGACGGCGAGTATGCCAAGTACGTCGATGCGGTGGTGCCATACTGCCTGGGCGATACGTTCGTGGTGGGCGACTACAAGTACCGCGCCATTGGCACCACGCCCGACCTGTTCGAAAAATTGAGGTACGATGGCGAGCATCCCTACGAGTTTGACGAGGGACGCAACTTCAAACGCGAAAACTTCTACGAGGCGGTCATCGGTTCGGCCGTTGCCAGGCAGGGCAACATCAAGGTCGGCGACGTCGTGAATCCCACGCACGGACTGAGCGGTGACCCCGACGCGGCGCACCGCGACTTCGTGGTGGTCGGCATCCTGGCCCCCACCAACACGGCCAACGACCGCGCGTTGTACGTGAACATGGAAGGCTTCTACCTGCTGCCCGGCCATTCGCTGTCGGCCAAGTCCGAGCGCAGCGACCAAACCGCGGCAAGCAACACGCCCGAGCCTGGTGCGCCGACGGTGGGTTTCGACAACGATGGCGCCACGCTCGAGCCATTGCCCGACGACCAGCGCGAGGTCACCTCCATCCTGGTGAAGGCCAAGGGGCCCACCGAGGCCATGCAACTGAACCTCAGCATCAACAAATCGGGCAGTGGCACCCAGGCGGTGCCCCCCAGCGAGGTGGTCGCTCAGATGTTGGAGAACATCGTGGGCCCCGTGCGGACGGTGTTGCTTGTGCTGACCGCGCTAATCGTGTTGGTGGCCGCCATCGGGATCCTGGTGAGCATCTACAATTCGATGTCCGACCGGGCGCACGACATTGCCGTGATGCGGGCGCTGGGTGCCAGTCGCGCCGCGGTGCAGAGCATTGTCCTGCTCGAGGCCGTGCTGCTGGCCGTGCTGGGGGGGCTGGCGGGTTGGGTGCTGGGGCACCTGATGGTGGGCCTGGCCAGTCCGTACGTGGAAGCGAAAACCGGCGTGGCCCTGGACATGCTAGCGATGGACCCCAAAGAGCTAATTGTCCTGCCGTCCCTGGTGCTTTTGGCCGTTTTGGCGGGAATTCTGCCTGCTATAACCGCCTATCGCACGGACGTGGCAAAAGCCCTCAGCGGCACGCGATAGATTCGGTACAATGAAGGGCCCTGCCGCGGCTCCCCCGATTCGCCTATTGCCCTCCCAGCGAAACAATATCTCTATGAACCGCATCCCCAAAATTCCGTTGTTGCTGCTATCGGCGCTGTCGCTGATTACCGCACCGGTGCTGGCATGTCCCTATTGCACGGTGGAGCGAGCCACCCTGGCCGAGGAAATGGACGGCAGCGATGTCGTGGTGCTCGCCAAGCTGGTCGAACCCACCGGCGATCAGGGTCCCGGCGGGGTGATCGACCCGGAAACCGGCAAGGCGAAGTTCCATGTCGAAAAGGTGCTGCTGGGCGAGAAACTCCTCAATGGTGCCGACCAGATGGAGGCGGTCTTCTTTGGCGAACCCATCCAGGGCCAGACCTACCTGATTCGCGGTCTCGGCGCCGAGGAGCTTGATTGGACCATTCCCATCCCTGTGTCGGAGACCGCCGCCAAGTATGTGCAGGAGATTCGCACGTTGCCGGAGAAGGGCCCCGAGCGGGCACGCTACTTCTACGACTACCTGGAGCACGAAGATCCGCTGCTCGCGCAAGACTCGTACGATGAATTCGCGCGTACGCCCTATGCCGACGTGGTGGCCATTTCCGATAAGATTCAGCGCGACCAACTATGGCAATGGATCGAAGATCCCCAAGTCAGCCCCAGTCGTCGCAGTTTGTACTTCGTCATGCTCGGCATCGTCGGCGACGACGAGGACGTGGCCAAGCTCGAGCAGATGATGCTGGCCGATGGCCGGGTGCTGAAGGCCACGGCCGAGGCCTCGGCCGCGATGAGCCTGGGCCTGGGTGGTGGCATTACCCTGCCGATCCTGCCCGAGATGGTCGCCATGCAGCAGCGGCAGAAGCAACTGGGCTTCAATGCCATGGTGGGTTGTTACCTGAAGCTCACCGGCTCCGAAGGGCTCGACCGCCTGGACGAAGAGTTTCTGACCGATCCCTCCGAGGACCCCACCAAGGTGTATGGAGTGCTCCTGGCGCTGCGGTTCCTGGCCGAGGAGACCGACGAGGTATCGATGGATCGTCTGAAGGAATCGATGCGGTTGGTGCTGGAGAAGCCCGACTTCGCCGAGCAGGCGATTCGCGATCTGTCGCGGTGGCAGGACTGGACAGTGCTCGACCGGCTGGTGACCATGTTCACCGAGGCCGACCCCAAGACCTACGTCAAAGAGCCCATCGTCGCTTACCTGGACCAGGCCGCCCAGCAGCAGGGAGACGTCGGCCAGCGGGCGACCGACGCGCTGGCGAAGATCGAGGAAATGGAGCCGGAAACGGTCAAACGAGCGCGGAGCCTGATGTCGTTCGGCTTTTTGGGATTCGCGCGGCCCGGCAGCCGTCCGGCCGACCAGGCACCGCCGCTGAATTCGCCGAGAGACGCACAGAATTCCGAAGAACTCGATAAGCCAGAGTCCGTAGAACAATTGGCGGAATCCTCGCCCGCGGTGGAGGATACAATAGAGGAGACCGCCGACACCGAGTTGGTAGTTGCCGAGCCGACGGAACCCGCAACCACCGAACCTGAACCTGAGACAGAGACGACCGACGACCAAACGCCCGCCGACACTCAGGTGGCCCAGGACGAGTTGGCCCCGAGCGAGTCGGAGCCGGCCGAGGCTAGTGAGCCCGTTGTTTCGGAACCCGTTACTTCCGAGGCCGAAGTTGCCACGCTGGAGGAGGTTCCCAGTCCCATGTTGGTGATGGGCATCCCGCTGGTGGCCGCGGCCGTGATGATTGGTCTGGTATGGCTGGTGCTTCGCGGCGGCAATTGACCAGTTTGACTCGATGTGCTGAATCCCCCCTCACTTACTCCCCCACGCCCATACTCACTTCCATGAGCAGTACTGTCCTCGAACCTCCGACCGAGCACTCTGGCAACGACGCCACGATCGAGTACCGCGCCCTGTATTCCGGGGCGTTGGTGGCAGCGCTGCTGGGTTTGGTATCGCTGTTCATGCTGGCGGTTACCGACTTTCTGGATGTCGCCATCCTGGTGGGCGTGATACCGGCGCTCGGCATCGTGATGTCGCTGCTGGCGATTCGCAAGATTAACCACAATCGCGACATCTACACCGGCAAGGGTTTCGCCTTGTTCGGACTCGCCATGTCGGCCGTGATGCTGGTCGCAGGCATCGGCAAGGCCGCCTACACCCACGCCACGGAAGTGCCGGACGGCTACAACCGCATTTCGTTCGCCACGCTGCAGCCGGACGAAAAGGACAAGATCGCCGGGCGGCCCATTCCCCAGGAAGCCGGCGAGCAACTCGATCAGAAGGTATTCATCAAGGGATACATTCGGCCCGACTCCATCCAATCCCGAAAGAACATCGACAGGTTCCTGCTGGTGCGCGACAACAACACTTGCTGCTTTGGCGATCTGCAATCGGTGAAGTACTGGGATCAGGTGGCCGTGAAACTGGGACCGGGTTTGAAGGTCGACTACGATGCGGGCGTGTTCCGTATCGGTGGCCGGTTGATCTGCGCACCCGAAAATCTGGGCGCCGGCCCGCAAAGTCCCGTGTATGGAATCGAAGCCGACTACGTCGAGTAGTCCCCCCTGGCTCGTTCCGCTTGCCTCCGATCGCCACTACCACAAAGGAATCTGCGGATAGCGATGGCTGAGAAGAGACACACTCAATGCGACGTTGCCTCCTGCAAGCTCTGCCCGCGGTCTGCAATTGGCATGGTGGCGGCCCTGGCTATCATGGTTGCCGTTGGTTGCCAGCCGGAAGAAACCGCCTACACCATGCCGGACGCCGATCCCGCCACGCCGCCAAGCACAACATCGCCCACGGACAAGCCGACCAAATCGGCAGAAAACGCTGCGGCCAAACCGGCCCGAATCGTCGACAAGACGTTCGACGACATTAAGTTCGACATCGAGCCCGACGCCCCGTACGAGCGGGAGATGCTGACAGACGAGATTGAAGAGCTGGTCGGCCAGCGGATTCGCATCCGGGGCTACATCTATCCGACACTGCAACGCGACGGGCTGAAGGCGTTTGTGCTGGTCCGCGACAACCAGGAGTGTTGTTTCGGACCGGGGGCCGCGCTCTACGATTGCATTCGAGTCGAGATGGTGCCAGGCAACACGGCCTCGTTTTCCACCAAGCCGGTCTCGGTGGAAGGTGAGTTTCTGATCGACGAACTCGAGTTCGATGGCATCACCAGGGCCGTGTTCTTGATGAAGGGCGAGAAGGTCCGCTGACCCGACAGGGTAGGGCGGAGCAGGGCAGGGCTTACGGCTCATTGCCTACCGCGAAGCGTTAATCGTCGCCGCCCAGGCCCATTTTTCTGAACCAGCGGCTGCGGCCGCCACCGCCATTGCCATTGCCACTTGGGCCCGCTTCGCCTTTTTGCGGCAAGGAATCGCGGAGGGCTTCCAGCTCGATTCGCCACTCGGCCAACTCCGTTTGTTCGCGGGAGATCTTCGCTCGTTCCACCGAGATCTCCAGCTCCGCCTTGCGAAGCTTGTCGGTCAGCTCTTCTTCCATGCGGGCCAGGTTTTCGCGGTGCTGCTGGACTACTTCGTCGGCATCCACCGCTCCTTGGATGACTTCCTGGGCCGCGTGCTCGGCCGCCTGATCTTCGTTCATCGCCATCGGCTGGGCTTCCGGTCCCGCGTCGAGCTTCTCACGGAGCCGGTGAATCTCGCGATCCTTCGAGGCCACGACATCGTCGGTAATGCGAATGGTATGCTCGATCGAGGCCCGCTCTTCGCGACGTTCCTCGGTGAACTCGCCCGTTTCGTCCTCCAGGCTGATCAGCAACTTGCGTTTGAGATCTTCCCACTTTTCCGCGCCGCCGCCGCCGGCGCCTCCTCGCTCGGGGCGGTCGGCCAGTTGGTTTTCGAGTTTTTCTTTCTCGGCCCGCAGTTCCCGCACGTCATCCACGGCCATTTCGAACCGCCGTTGCAGGTCGGCCATGGCTTCGTCGCCGGACTCGACAGACAATGCAGGGCGATTGCGCAGGTCTTCGACCTCCGCCATCAAGGCGTCTCGTTCCGCCCGCAGCGAGATCAACTCTTCCGATTCGTCCTCGCCCTGCATCGGGCGGTGAGCCAGCTCCTGTTCGAGTTGGGCATTGCGTTCACGCAGTTCTTGCACGTCCTCCACGGCCAAGTCAAACTTGCGCTGCACTTCCTCCAGTGGTTCGCTGTTGGCCTCGGCTTCGGCCAGCTTCGTGGTCACCTTCTCTAGCGTCGCGGCCAGTCGTTCCTGCTCGGCTACCAGCGCTTCGCGTTCCTGGTGCCAGCCGGCTTGGGCTTCTTCCAGTGAGCCCTCCGAATGCTCGCTCGATTGCAGAGTCGCTTCCAGGCCTTCAACCCGTGCATGGGCCTCGGCCAACTGCTGTTGCAGGTCTTGCTGTTGTTGCTCATGCGCCGAGGCCTCGCCGGCCAGTTGGCCTTCGAGCTCCGCGATGCGTTGGGCCAGTTGTTCGGAGTCGCCAGCCTGGCTCTGCTGCCACGCCTCGCGCTCGGCAGCAAAGCTCTCTTCGCGGTTGTGTGCCTCTTCCTGCAAGCGGGCAATGTCGCCACTCAGTTGATCGCGCTCGGCCGACAGCGAATCCCGTTCGCCGTGAAGATGATCCCGCTCCGCGGCCAGGGCGTCCCGTTCTTGCTGCGCGGCCTCACGCTGCGCGTGGCTTTCGCCGAGCTGCGCTTCCAGCTCCGCTATTCGCTGCTCAACTTCGTGGTTGTTTTCACCCCGCTGTTGTTCCAGCTCGGTCCGCGCTTGCTCGAGTTCGGCCTGGGCGGCTGCGAGCTGTTCTCGACTGCTTTCCAGTTCTGATTTGGCTTGTTCCAGCGTTTCCCGCTCGCTGGCCAGTTCGGCTTCTTGCTGCTGAATCGACTCTAATTGAGCGGCCACTTCCTGCGATTGCTCTTCGTGCGACTGCTGCCGGACGGCGAGTTCACTCTCCCGCTGTTCGAACTGCAGTTCTCGCTCGGCCAGATCAGCCAGCTTCGATTCCAGATCCGCCATCCGCTGGTTCAGTTCCGCATCGGTCTGTTCCAGCTCCTGTTGCCACTGCTGGCAGTGCTGATCGAGTTGCTCCTGCGCTTCGGCAGATTCGACCGGGCGACCTTCCAGGTCGACCGAAAATTCATCGGCCAGTTCGTCGGCGACCGACTGCAGCCGATCAGAGAAACGAGACTCCAGGTCCTGCATTCGCTCGCGCTGTTTGGCAAGCGAGTCTTGCGCACGCTGCCGCAACTCGCGAAGCGATTCGCGAGTAGAGCCCTCCATGGGGCTATCCGGTGGCGAGTTTGAAGTGTCCATACTGGTGGGCGCAAGCCTTCCTACTGCAATGGGGCGGCGACGCACCGTGTGCGATAACCGCCAGTGTTTGGCGTCAAAATCTCTACGCAAATATATAGGCCGAGCATCGGCAAGGGTCAAAAACTCTTTTTGAACTCGTTCCGCTTGTAGCGGTAGTGCGAGCAGTATGACCGGTTAGCCGATTGTGAGGCCACCGTCGCTCTTAACCAGCAGCGTTGACGATGTTCTCGGGGGTCTTACCCTCCAAGAAGTCTACTACCTGTCTGGCGACACGCGAGCGAAGTTCTTCCACGGCGCGGGTGGAAAGAAAGGCCGCATGAGGGGTGACGATCACCTTGGGATCGTTGTAGGGCGCCTGATTCATATCGGGAGGTTCGGGAACCTGAACGTCGAGCCCCGCCCCCGCCAGCTGACCTTCGTCCAGCGCCTGGGCCAGCGCACCGTGATCCACCAGTCCACCCCGCGAGGTATTGATCAGGAAGGCCGTAGGTTTCATCAAGGCGAACTGCTCGTGGCTCATCAGGTTCTGCGTCTCCTCGGTCAAAGGGCACAGCAGCACCACGTAATCGCTCTCGGCCAGCAACTCGTTTAGTGGTCGCCATTCGACCCCTTCGGGAACCTGCTGCGAGCGATTGTTCCCCAACACCCGCATGCCCAGGGCCTGGCACTTTTCCGCGAAGAGCTTGCCGATCTGCCCCAGACCGATGATGCCCACCGTTTGGTCTTCCATTCTCTCCATCGGCGTGCCGACTTGAATGTCGTACTTGCCCGCCTGCGAGTGCTGATGATAAACGTGAATGCTGCGCGAGAGCGCAAACATCAAGGCCAGCGTGTGCTCGGCCACCTCGGGAATGCAATAGTCGGGCACGTTGGTCACCACCATTCCCAACTCGGTCGCCCGTGTTACGTCGATGTTATCCAGGCCGATGCCGGTCCGCGCCACGTGCCGGCAGTTGGTGGCCGCTTCAAGCACCTTGGCCGTCACTGGCGCCCAGCAGGTGATGATCGTGTCGCAATCCACGGCTAACCGCGCCAGCGTCTCTTCGTCGCCCGTGGGCGCAGCAACCAATTCGCAGTTCACCGTGGCGAGCATCGACTCTTCGAGCGAGGTGTCGGGCCAGGGAAAGTCGGTGTAGAGTGCGCGGGGCATGGCGGACGGGGTGGTCGGAGTTCGTGGGTCAGCAACCGCTATCCTACCCGCCGACGAAGCTCGCTTGAAGTCGGCGAACCGAGCCCCCTGCGCGCGTCGCCTGGGGTGGATTCGCCAAGCAGCCGAGCCCAGCGCTTGCGGCTCAACTGTACATGGCCGCGATTTCTTTGGCGAAGTTCTTCTCGATCACCATACGGCGGAGGCTCAGCTTAGGAGTCATCTCGCCCAAGTCGATGGAGAAGCCGCGGTCGATGATCACGAACTTTTTGATTTGCTGGTGGGGTGGCAGGTGCGCCAGCATGGCGTTGATTTCCCGCTCGATGATCTTGCGAATCCGCGGATGCGAGACCCCCCGCTTCTTCGACCACACCAGCAACTTCTGCTTGCGAATCTCGCTCTTGATTCGTTTGGGATTCGGCACAATGATGGCCGACAGGTACCGCCGCCCTTCGCCGATGACGATTGCCTGTTCGATCCAGGTCGACGCACAAACGAGCGTTTCGAGCGCCGATGGGATGATCTTCTTGCCGGTCGCCAGGGCCATCAACTCTTTCTTGCGGCCCACGATCGCCAGTCGTCCCTCGGCATCCCACTCGCCCAGGTCGCCGGTCGAAAGCCAGCCATCCTGCAGCACTTCGTCGGTGGCCGATTCATTCAGCCAGTAGCCCTTCATCACGTTGGGACCGCGAACCAGGATCTCGCCATCGTCGGCCAGTTGTACTTCGACATTCGACAACGGACGCCCCACCGCGTACGGAGCGAACTCCATATGCGAAGGCACCGTTACCACCGGCGAGGCTTCGGTCAGTCCATAACCGGGCAGCAGCGGCAGACGCTCTTCGGCAAAACGTTCCACCACTGTGGGGGCCAGCGCCGCGCCGCCGCAGTAGCAGCGGGCGATGCGCCCACCCAACAGCCCGCGAATCGTCTTCGCCGGTCCGGAATCCTTGTCCTCGTCGGCCCGCTCGAGTTCGGCGTCGGCCAGGTCGACCAGCTTTTGATACAGGTACGGCACCGCGTTAATGACCAGCGGTTTCACCAGCTGGCAGTCGCGCAAGAATGTCTCGCGGGGGTCTTCGCACAGAATGAGTCGCGAGCCCCGTTCGATCCAGCTATACAGGTCGCACGTACGGGCGTAAATGTGACTCAGCGGCAGCACCACCAGCCGCATTTCGTTGCGGCTACCGACCGCCTCGCTGAGGGCGACCGTGTTCGCCACCAGATTCTCCTGCGTCAGCATCACGCCGCGCGGGTCGCCGGTGGTGCCGGAGGTGTAGAGAATCGTGGCCAGCGAGTCGGGCCCGCAAATGCTGTGCGGCGGGATGTACTTGCCGATGCGTTCGCTCGAGCGCCTGGAGCGCTTCAGTTGGTTGGCATGCTTGTCGAGCTCGATCACATGCTCCGCGCCGCTGTGGTCGATCAGTTCCTGTTGTTTCGATTTCGAGAGCGTCGTATGCAGCGGCACATGCACGGCGCCCAAGTAGTGCAGCGCCATGTCGTTGACAATCCAGGCCACGCTGTTGGGCCCGATCTGTACGACCAGATCGCCCCGCTTGATGCCCTGGCCCTCGAACTCCCGCGCCCGGGCTTCGACGGCCGCGCCCAGTTCTTCCCAGGTATGCCACTTCACCTGGCCACCTTCGATCACGCCGAGCGCAGGCTGATGGCGGCGACGGCGAACCGTCGCCACGAACAGCTCGGGTAGCGTGCGGGCACGAGTGGCGGTGGCGGTAGGCATTTTTCGCATAGTGGCGAGAAACTAAGCAAACCCGGGCCGCAGGTCCAGAGGACTTTGCGCACCAGCGGCGGATGCTAGCGATAGCAAAAGAGCGAAAAGAAAAGTGTTCCGGCACCCATAATTATAGCGCGTGGCGGTCCGCCGGCCAGCAGGATCCACGCGTGGAATTCCTCCCTTAGCCGGACCGCCACGCGGTCCGCGAACCCACGTCGGTAACGCTCAGCGTCGATTCCATCGCGGAGGCAGGTGTGCCTCCGGCTAGGGGCTGACATTTTGCACAACGCGGTTCGATACGTCACAATATCCGCATGCAGGAATCACCCGAGGCCATCGAGTCAACCACCAACCAGGCCGACGTGCGTCCGCCGCTGGGGGTGCGGATGATTGCGGGGGTGTTGTTGGTCATGGGGGTGTGGAGTGCCGTCCGTCAGTTTATCACGTGGTGGATCGAGGACGAGTTCAATTTTCCTGCAAGTGTTTTGATCCTACTCATCGGCTGGGGACTGCTTCGCCGACGAGAGTGGGCAAGAAAGCTGACCTGCATCTTGGCGTTTCTGTTCTGCTTTGCCGGGAGCATAGCACTCTTCGTGGCCCTCTGGTCGACTGGCAACCTTCTTTTCAACGCCGATACTCTGATCGTCGGCGATCTCTTCTCAAAGACTCTCGCGATTCTGGCGGCAGGAGCATTGACTGGGGGAAGCTACTGGGCATTTCGTTACACACAAGACGTGCGCCCAGGGGACTGGTTCTTGGACCATCCGCCTATCAGGCCCTTCATCCAGTGGAACCCGGCGCTTTGGCGATTTAGCCTGACCAGCCTGTTCTTTCTTACCGTGGTTGTGGCGGTGTCGACCGCAACCGTTGTGTTTCACCCCGCGGTAAAGGCAATGCACGCCAGGATGTTGGTGAAACAGGCAATGAGCGACCCGGTTTACTTTCCGCCGAGGGCTCCGTCGAAGGCTCCTGCGATTCCCACTCTAGGTCCGGTGGGGTGGAGTGTGCAGGGGATGGGAGTGGATGGAAACTCGGCCACGCTGCACTGGATCGCAGAGAAATCACCCAATGAACCCGCGATGCCTAACCTTGTTTTTGTCGTTTTTGCGGATGCGTCGTCGCACTGGAGTGTGGACTTCTCACAAGGAAGCGTCGAGACGGCGCGGCTTACAGTGCATGAGGAGGTCCTGGTCTTCGAACCGGATAGGTCGGCGCAGCTGTGCGAGTATCACGACGGAAGGTTGCATCAAAGCGAAATGCAGATTTCCCTAGTCGAACTGTGGAGCTATTTGTACTACCCTCATTCCAGCAACCCCAACTATGATTGGACCGTTGCAGACCTCGAAACCTACATCAAAGATCTCCGCCGCCGCGTGGCCGAGCGGGAGGCGAAGAACTCGCACCCGTAGCCGGATTCGCAAGAATTCGGACGCGCCGGTGTGATTCCGAATTCTTGCGAATCCGGCTACGCTCGGCGTCGTGGTTCAAAAAGAACCTTAAGCCCGCAGTTCGCCGCCGAGTTTCTTGGAGAGCCCGCTCACGATGGCGTCGCGGACCTCGTCGGCCTGTTCGCTGGTCAGGGTGCCCTCGCTGCTCCGCAGCGTGACGCTCCACAGCAGGCTCTTCTTACCTTTGCCCAGCCGCTCGGCGTCGCGGTAGACTTCCTGGAACGCGAGGCTCTCCAAGAGCTCGCCGCCGGCGGTGTGGACGATCTGTTCGACGTCGGCCCACTGAACCGCTTCGTCGAACACCACGTTCAGGTCGCGAGACATCGGTTGGTAGTTGGTGAGCGCCGACGCGCGAGGAATCAGTTCCGCTCCGTCCAACAGCGGGCCGAGGTCGATCTCGGCGACGGTCACCGGTCCGCGGAGGTCGAACTGGTCGAGCCCCTTGGCCGAAAGCTCGCCGATGTAGCCGAGCTTCACGTCGCCCAGCGACAGCCACGCAGTGCGGGATGACTCGAGCAACGTGCTGGACAGGTTCTTTGCACTGGCGGAGCCAGTGGCACACAAAGTTTTAGTGTGGCCGACCGTGTCCGACACCACGGCCTCGAGTACACCCTTCACGTCGAGGAACCCGCGGCCGCTCGCCACCGCGAGCACCAGGCGTTCGTCAGGCAGCTGGCCCGGCTGCGGCAGGTACAGCTTGGCGATCTCGAACTGTTCGATCACCGGGTTGCTCATCGCCACGTTTGTCTTGCGACACGCGAGCAGGCTCGGCACGATGCTTTGACGCAAGGCGTTTGCGCGGCGCAACACCGGGGTGCTGGTCACAAGTGGTGGCTCTTCGGTCCAGACGCGGTGGGCCTCGACTTGCTCGGGCTCCACGGTGCTGAGGGTGAGCGCCTCGTCGAAACCAGTGGCCGTGAGTACGTGACGCACGCGGTCGAGCACGATGTCGCGGCGGCTGCGGCTCGAGGGGGCCATTCGCACACCGACGTCCTCGGGAATCTGGTCGTACCCATGAATGCGGGCGACTTCTTCCAGCAGGTCCGCCTCGCGGGTGAGGTCGGCACGCCAAGTCGGTGGAACGACTTTCACGCAGTGGTCGCAAACGTGAGTCTCTTCACAGCCCAGGTCGGTGAGGATCTTGCGAACCTCAGCGTCCGGCACTTCGATGCCGAGCAAACGCGGAATCTGGTCGAAGCGAAGTTTGATGTCGCCGGTCGGCTCGGGTTTCGCACCCGCCTCGACGACCCCGTCGTACAACGTGCCGCCGGCCAGTTCGAGAATCAGCTCGCAGCAGCGGCGGCTCGCCCAATCGAGCCCCTCGGGATCGACACCTCGTTCGAAGCGATAACTGCTCGGGCTGTGCAGGTGATGGGCGCGGGCCGTGTTGCGGATCGATAGTGGGTCGAAGTCGGCTGCTTCGATCAAGAGGTCGACCGTGTCGTCCGACACCTCACTATCGGCGCCACCCATCACCCCGCCGAGGGCCACAGCCCGTTCGGCATCCGCGATCACGCACGTGCCGGGTGAAAGCTTGTAGGTCTTGTGGTCGATGGCCGTGAACTCTTCGTCCTTCTTCGCCTCGCGGACGATGATCTTACCGCCCTTGAGCTGTGCCAGGTCGAAGGCGTGCAGAGGCTGGCCACACTCGAACAGCACATAGTTGGTCACGTCGACCACGTTGTTCACAATGCCACAGCCGAGCGCCTTGAGCCGATCCTGCAGCCATTGCGGGCTGGGCCCGATCTTCACCCCTTTGATCACGCGGGCCGTATAGCGCGGGCAAAGCTCACCGCAGGTGATCTCGACGGAGATCTCGCCCGACGCTTTGCCGCCAGAGGCTTTGGGCTGCGGGTCGGGCTTTTTGAGCTCGGTGCCCCACAGCACCGAGACCTCGCGAGCGACGCCAATGTGCCCCAAACAGTCGGGGCGGTTGCTGGTGACTTCCAGATCGATGGCGGTGTCCTTACCAACCGTCTCGACGCCTTCGAGGTTCAGGCCCGTAAGGGTGAGCCGCTCGGTCAGCTCATCGAGCGGCATCTTGAGGTCGACGTATTCGGAAAGCCAGTTTTTGGAGACGATCATTTTGGATGAACCACCAAGGCAGGGAGGTTTTAATTAGTCGCGAATTGGCGGAGATCAGAGTACCTACAGATGGCAAACGAGATCCTTCAGTCGCTTAGGCTCCCTCAGGATGACACGCCCCTCTCATCCGCGCCAATCGGCTCTCCGTAACCTCTGTGTTCTCCGTGGTTCAATTAAAACTGAGCCAGGAAGCGGACGTCGTTGGTGTACAGGTCGCGGATGTCGGTGATGTTGTGTTGTCGCATGGCGATGCGTTCGACGCCCATGCCAAAGGCGAAGCCCGTGACCTCTTCGGGGTCGTAGCCGACAGCCCGTAGCACGTTGGGGTCGACCATGCCGGCGCCGCCGATCTCCATCCAGCCACCTTGCCAGTTGATGTCGACTTCGACGCTCGGTTCGGTGAATGGGAAGAAGCTGGGGCGGAAGCGGATGTGGACGTCTTCTTGAGACCCATCGTCGGTGTCGCGCTTGTAGTAGCTCTGGCAGAACATCCGCAGCACGCTCTTCAGGTCCGCCATGGTGACCCCTTTGTCGACCAGCAGTCCTTCGATCTGGTGGAACATCGGGTAGTGCGTGGCGTCCGCCGTGTCGGGGCGGTAGACCCGGCCGAGTGAGACGATGCGTACCGGCGGTTGAGCCCCGGATGCGACGGCGTTCGCAATACACTGCTCCATGACGCGGATCTGCACCGTGGAAGTCTGACTCCTCAGCAAGAGCGGCTTGCCATCTGGCCCCGCGCCGGCACCCGCCGTTTTGGTGGCGGTCGACAGGTAGAAGTTATCGAGAGGATCCCGTGCCGGATGGCTGAGCGGGATGTTCAGCGCTTCGAAGTTGTGCCAGTCGTCTTCGATCTCGGGACCTTCAACGGCCGAGAAGCCGAGCCGGCCCATGATCTCCTTCATCCGATCGATGGTCTGCGTGATTGGATGCAGCCGGCCCACTCGCACCGGAGTGCCTGGCAGCGTCACGTCGAAGGCGTCCTGCTTCGCTTTGCCATCCGAGGCGGAAAGCCGGCCGGTGGCCTGCTCGAACGCCTGCTCGATGGCTTTCTTTACCGAGTTGAGCTTCTGACCGGCGGCGGGTTTGTCGGTCTTATCGACCTTGCCCATGCCCTTTTGCACGGCCTTCAGTCGGCCTGCTTTGGCGCCGAGGAACTCGACGCGAGCCGCCTCGAGCGCATCGCGATCGGCCGCCCCGGTGAATGCGTCTTGCGCTTCGCCAGCGAGCGAATCAAGTTCGGCGATGAAGTCCTGTAGAGACACGGCTGCGAGAATGTCCAATGTCCAAATATCCAATGACCAAAACCGCATTGGTCCTTGGTCATTTAACTAATTGGTCATTTAGCCAGTGCTTCTTTGACCTTTTCGACCACGGCGTCGAACATCGCGGGGTCGGAGATGGCCATTTCGGACAGGACCTTGCGATCGAGTTCGATGCCGGACTTGGTCAGGCCGTTGATGAACTCGCTGTAACGCAGGCCACGCTCACGCACAGCGGCGTTGATGCGGATGATCCACAGCTTGCGGAACTCGCGGGCGCGGACCTTACGGTCGCGGAACGAATAGGCACCCGAGCGAACGGCCGTCTCTTTGACGGTACGCAGCAGGTTGCGGCGTCCACCGCGATTGCCCTTGGCCTTCTTGAAGAGACGATTCTTTTTGCGATTCCGAGTCGCACCGTTGGTAGTACGCATGGTAGGCGTTTCCTTGGGGGGCGCCCTGTGCTACTGCTAGCACCGGCGCCTCATGTTGCGAATCCAGGCCTTTGCTCACCGAACGAGCAAACGTTATCGAGCCCGACCCGCTTGTTTGCGGCTTTCGGCTCTCAGCCATCAGCTATCGGCCAGAAGATCGTTCGCATCTGGCCGATAGCTGACAGCCGATAGCCGACAGCCAATCAGTAGCTGTTACCGCACAGGGCCTGGGCGATAATCTTGCTGTTGGTGTCGGTCGTGGTGGTGGTGCCACGCAGGTTCCGCTTCCGCTTCTGGTCCATGCGGGCAGCCAAGTGGCTGGTGCCGGACTGGCGGTGCTTGGCCTTGCCTTTGGCGGTCAGGCGGAACCGCTTCTTGGTTCCCTTGTGAGTCTTTTGCTTCGGCATGATATCACCAGTAAGTGTTTCGTAGTTTCGGCCAGTGCGGGACCAAGTGGGTCCCCGGCCGATCTGGAGCTCTAATGGCTTCGGCCAGGCAGTGGGCAGACCTTTAGCCCGCTGCGAGCCCCGTATTGTAGCAGAAAGCGCCGAGGGTAAAAGGGGCGTTGGTGGTAGGAAAACCAGGAGAATTGCTGAAAAACGCCGAGCTGCGGGCCGAAGTGCCCCCGATCGACATAGGTGCTGCCGCGGATACCCGCTAGACTCTAGCCGCTTCGCTCCCCGTCGGTGGCCCAGGAGCCAGCCGACGC
The DNA here is from genome assembly GCF_024054565.1 of Aeoliella straminimaris. Lineage (GTDB taxonomy): Bacteria > Planctomycetota > Planctomycetia > Pirellulales > Lacipirellulaceae > Aeoliella > Aeoliella straminimaris. The sequence continues at coordinate 69,423 of NZ_JAMXLR010000090.1, read as the reverse complement.
GCAGCAACGGTGAGGGCATGTTCTGCAAAGGGCGACGCTCCCCGACGAGCGGGCCCACCAGCGCGCGTGGTCGCTAGTTGTCCAGGTCCGATTCCGCCAGCGGTGGCAGGCTCCGGAATTGGCCGATCACCGTCGACGAGTCGTCGTTCGGGTCGGTGCATTTCGAGCCATGGGCCGTCATCAACTGCTGGTAGACGATCGGGTCGAGGCTGGCATTCAGCGATTGACCGTGACCGTCGGCGAAGATGACATTGAACCCATCGTCGAAGTGGTACGACATCGGACGGGCGAAGCAGGGCATGTCGGCGGGCCACTGGCCGGCGCGCACGGCGGGCGTTTCCTGCGAGCCGTCGTCGTTGAAGGGATACTGCTGGTAGACGTCGTTGCAATTGGCGCCCGGCGTCGGATTCACCACCCACACTACGCCCAGTTGTTGCTCGCCACCGGCTTGCACGCCGAACCAACTGTAATTTTCGTTCTTGGTGACGTTCTCGGCCAGCATCAAGGTGGTGGCCGCACCATCGGTGGCATCGGTGAGACGCGTCTTGGTGTTGCCGTCCACCAGGTTCTGGAACAGTCCGTTGGCCTTGCTGTCGCCCAGGAAGGCGCCGCTGCTGCTCCAGTCCCATGCACCGGAATTCACCGAGTAGGTGATGCCCGCGGCGTCTTCCGCACTGGTCAGGTCAGTGTCGTCGGGGCAGACGTACAGGGCGATCTGCGGGACGATTTGCTGATTGCTGGAGGTCTCTGCCGACTGCACCAGTTCCCAGATGTCTTGCCGCTGGATCTGCGGCAGGATCAGCGTCGGCCAGCCGACACGCGACACGCTGGGGTCGTTCTCGGCGGTGTTGACGTAGCCCGACTGGCTGTAGGGCGGTGGGTTGTTGTTGGGCATCCAGGCCACGTAGCCGCGGGTCTTGGATTCGCGTCCCCGCGCCTGCACCGGCTCGATGTATCCCGGCAGGCGCTGCTTGGTGCTGTCGTAGTTGATCATCGCGGTGCCGATCTCGCGCATGTTGTTCAGGCAGGCCGCTTTCCTCATCCGCGCACGGGCGGCGCCAACTGCTGGGATGAGCAGGGCGACCAGCATGCCAATGATGGCGATGACGACCAATAGTTCGACAAGGGTAAAACCGCGAGGGGTGTTGGGCATGCGGCGCATGGATCGAATCTCCTCTGTATGTCCGTAGACCTGAAGCTCTGGTAAGACGAGCGTGGGCGCGGCCCCTGGGCACCCAATATTTAAGTATCCCCGAAAATGGCCTGCCCGGCTAGTCAATCGTACCGGTCTGCTCAAAAAACAGGGCAAAACCTGGCACCACAACCCTAGTTTTCGCTCCCCACCAGGCAATTTATTCGCCCCCCACCCGAATTGCCCGTACTAGCCGGCCGCTGGCGGGTGGCACCGCATGCGCTGCTTCTCTCGGTATGCCGACTGGGCTAGAATGATCAGCAAGGGGAGGAGATCGTGCCAGCGGGCCTGTCGCAGCCTCCCTCGCGCAAGAAACACTGCACAGCGACTCGAAGGTTCAGGTTCGAAAAATGACGCTGCGTCTCACTCTTCTGCCACTGGCTCAGCAGCCACCTCAGGGCGAATTGGATGATTTGGCCAGTAGTTGGCCTGTGATGATTATCATTGGCGTCATCTGCCTGCTCTTGTCGGTGGCCCTGCTGGCACTGTTCTGGAACTACCTGCGGTTGTGGTTCCAGGCGTATGTCTCCAATGTGCCGATGAACCCCTTTAGCCTGGTGGGCATGAGCTTGCGCCAGGTGAATCCCAAGACCATTGTGGACGCCAAGATTCGGGCCATGCAGGCGGGCGTAGGGACCGACCCCACCACCGGCATCACCACCCGGCGTCTCGAGGCCCACTACCTGGCTGGCGGCAACGTGCCACGGGTGATTTTGGCGATCATCGCCGCGCATCGGGCCGACATCGATCTGGACTTCGACCGTGCGGCGGCCATCGATCTCGCCGGCCGCGATGTGCTGGATGCGGTGCAGACCAGCGTGAATCCCAAGGTGATCGACTGCCCCGACCCGGCGAATTCGCCCAAAACCACGCTCAGCGCCGTGGCGAAGAATGGCGTGGAATTGAAGATTCGTGCCCGCGTGACCGTGCGAACCAACCTGGCTCAACTGATTGGTGGGGCCACCGAAGAGACCATTATCGCCCGCGTGGGCGAGGGCATCATCACGGCCATTGGCTCGGCGGCCGACCATCTGGAAGTGATGGAGAATCCCGACCGCATCAGCAAGGCGGTGCTGGAACGGGGCCTCGACGCCCACACGGCGTTCGAAATCGTTTCGATCGACATTGCCGACATCGACATCGGCGAGCAGATTGGCGCCCGGCTGCAAGCCGATCAGGCCGAGGCCGACACACGCAAAGCCCGCGCACTGGCCGAGCAGCGTCGAGCCGACGCGATTGCCCACGAGCAAGAGATGAGGGCCCAAGTGGCCGCCAATCGAGCGGGTGTGGTGCTGGCCGAAGCCGACGTGCCGCGGGCCATGGCCGAGGCATTCCGCCAAGGCAACTTGCAGGTGTCCAACGCCAGCAAGAACGGGGCCCCCTAAAGTGGTTCTGGGAGGTGGTGAGCCGGGTTGGCTTGCCGCGTCGATCCGCTGCAGCAGTGGCGATCTACCGCTGCCGCTTGAGCGCCTGTTCAATCGCCATGTTGGTGGCCTGCATGGCATCGGCTGCTGGTGGGCTGGCGAGCCGCCAGCGATCTTTCTCGTACACCAGTTGGTAGGTCACGTGCGTGTCGTTGCGGATGGTGCGAGCCGTGGTATCCAGTGGTTTGAGCTTCGGCTTGGGCGCGAACGCTTCGGCCAGGTCTTTATCCACCTTGGATGGATCGAGAATCTCGATCCCCATCGAATCCAGTTCCTCTTCTGTGCTCCCCAAAGAATTCCTGCTCTTTTGCGAATCCTTCTCGCCGTCCTCCTCTTCCTCCTCCTCTTCTGAGGGCTTGGCCGGGAAAAACGAGTAGCTGGAAGACTGTGTGATTTTGATGGTCGCCGTGGGAAGTTCGCCAGGCGCGGGCTCCGCGATTTCGGTGGGGGCTTGAATCGAGTAGTGGATCACGCTGGTGCCTGATCCCACATCGGAGGGGGAAGATGCGTACATGCCATCCCTGCCACTCATGGGATCGGTGCCCAGCTTGTCGTTGAGCGAGGCCATAATGCGATCGAACTTTGCCTGGGGCGACTGTTCGCGGGGCGCAAATGCCGGGTTTACGGTCTGCTTTTTTTCGCAACCGGATAACACCGCAAGGAGTGATAGCAGGCACACACTGGTCAGGCTGCGAAGAATCGATTGGCTCATATCGTGATGCTTCATCACGTCCGTCCGTCGGCTGCGGAAAAAGGTGGGGACAACACTTGCAGGAGCTACGGATGCAACATACCACTGACGACGGGCCAACGCCAACGGATTAGGCGGTGTGCTGGCTGTCCTGCAGGGGGAATTGCCGGCCGCATCGATTGGAACGGATGAGGGGGGCGATCACTCTGCCAGGTCGAAGGGACTCCCTCCGGCGGGCTCGTTCTGCGGAGCATCTTGTCCTCCCTGCTGCATGTTAAAGGGGCTTCCTCCTTGCTGAGCCGCCGGAGCGGAGAAGTCGTTCATGCTGCCCATTTCCCCTTCGGGAAACAACTGCTGGGCGGCGGGAGAGCCTTGTTCGTCGGCGGGAAAACCCTGTCCATCGGCCGGTCCGCCAAAACCGCCTTCGCCGCCACCCATCATTCCAGGGGGCGGACCGCCTGGTCCCATCGGGCCCATCGGCGGCACTGCGCCGGTAACCGAGCCGGCACGGTCCTGAACAGCCTGTCCGATCACTTCGCCCACGATTTCAAACAACTGGGCGCTGCTGATGCTGCCCCGTGCTGCAGCGGGAATATCGACGCCGTCGCTGGCGGGTGCTTCATCGGTTCCGGCAGCCTCGTTCGCGGTCGCGGCAAAGGTCTGATCTTCGTTGTAAGAGTCGTCGGCAAATGGATTGTCGCTGTCCGTTTCGATCTCGGCCGTGGGGGGGGCCGCAGGTTCTGCGGTGGCCACGGCACTACCGGGGCCTTGCTTGGCTTTCACAGCCACTTGCCGCGCCTGTTCCACCGTCAAGCGACTGGCGAGCGCCTCGATGGGCAGTTGGTAGTCGGTGCGCAGCACGCGCTTTTCCTGTTGCTCGCGCTGCTGCTTGCGAGACTCCAACGCGGCACGCTGCTGTTGGACTACGGCACTGCGACGGGCAGCGCGGCGAATCCGCTCGAGCGTGACCCGCGCCGAACCCTGCACCGATGAAAGCGACTGGTCGATCAGTGGCGATGGACCCCGCTGCACTTCCAGTTCGGCCCCCTTGGCCAGATCGGCCTGGGCCCCGGGCAGATTGCCCGCATGCAGTCGGTTCAAGCCACGCAGGTAGTAAGCGCGGATGTCGTTCGGATCGCTCTCGAGGGCAGCCGTAAGGTGCTCTTCGGCCTGGTCGATGCGTCCAGCAAAATAAGCGCCCGCTCCCTGCTGGTATTCCGAGAGACCGGAAGTGTCTTGAGCCACGACCCAGGACGACAGCGAGAGGCAACAAGCCAAGGTAAGAAATCGCACGGCAACTGCCCTTGATATCAACGACACGAATGGGGGGAACTCCGCCGGGGCGTTCCCGCGAAGGAATGAATCTCCTTCCATATGGTAATCGGCCCAGGGCACGGCGACAAACTCTGCCCCGGCGTCGGCAGCCTGCGGATGAGGCCATAGGCCCGCTGCGCCCAGGCGATCTCTCGCTGGATTCGGTACTATTTGAGCCACAATGCCCTTGGCGAGCGAAAAGCCAGGGCTGGCCAGGTGCTAGAGTCGATTGCTTTGGCCGCGGAGTTTCTCCATTTCGGCGGCCAGTTCATCGTACTCGTCGGCTTCCAGGCTACCAATGCTGTCCCGCGTCAGCCCCATGTCCTGGGCCTTCTCCCAGGCCGTCAGGGCCTGGGTCTTCTGGTTGAGGCCCATGTGGGCTTGAGCCTTATGGAAGTACTTCGACGCGGTGGGGCCATCGGTAACAGCCGCCTCCATGTCTTCCACAGCCATCTGGTATTTGCCCATACGCATCAGGATGGTGGCCCTGGTGTCGAGGATGTCGGAGCGGGGCCCCAGGATGGCGGTGGCTTGTTCCAGCAGCGCGAGTGCCTCGTTGGTGGACTCGGCCTTGGCAGCGCCCAGGGCGATCATGTAGGCCAGATTGTTCAGCACGGCCGCGCGCTGGCTACTCACCAAATCGGTGTTCTTCAGCAGCTTGCGATAGATCTGGGCGGCTTCTTCGTAGCGGCCCTGTAGATCGCGGAAGCTGGCCTCGGTCATCGCGGCGTTGATCGACAGCGGGTCTTCTCGCCGGGCGGCGGAAATCCAGCCATCGATCTTCTCGTCGTACTTGTCACCAATCTCGCTTCGCTTCGCGCGAACGATGTTCATCCCCACTTCCGCCACGGGAATCAAGTTGGAGTCGTTGGCCGCCTTGTCGAGCATGTCAAAAGCGGTGTCGACATCGCGGTGCACGCCGATGAATTGCGTGAATTGCAGCTGATTGGCCAAGCTGGCATCGGGTCGTTCGACCACCAATTTCAGTAGCTTCTCGGCGTTCTCCGTGTCTCCCAAATTGGTCAGCAACGACGCCACCCGGGCCACGCTCATGTAGCCCTGGCTGTCGAGCTTGTTCAAGTCCTCCGGCAACATCTTGCGAAGTGCTTGCTTGGCTTTGTTGGTATCGCCCGTCTCGGTGTACACCAGCGCCTGCAATTCGTACGTTGCTGGCGACGTGGGGGCAATTCGCTGCAATTGGTCCAACTGGCTCTCGGCGATCTTCAGATCGCTACGTCCGCCGCGGAGCAGCAGCATCTGGATGTAAGCCCGACGAACCTGGAACGAATCGGGGTACCGAGTGAGAATGGTCTGCATGTGACTATTGCACTTGGCCCAATTGTCCGTCTTGAAATAGAGCTGGGCCAGTGTCAGGTCGAACGCAGGATTCAGGCGTTGTTGTGCTTGAACCTCTTCCAGCAATTTGATGGCTTTGTTCCGCGACACGGGTTCGTGCCGCTGCGCCAGGAAGGTGGCCATCAGCAGCTTGTCTTCCACCGCCAGGGTGTTGTTCACGGCGTTGGAGGCCAACAGCTTCTCGGCCTGTTGCAGGCTCTCGTAGTCGCCGCTGGAGGCCAGGATCTTGGCGGCTGTTCGTCGAGCCCAGGCGGCGATGCTGTCGCTTACCGAATCGGGATCTTCCGCTTGCTGCCGCAGCACGTCGTTGATCAAAGGTTTGGCCTTGGCCAAGCCATCTTTCAGCGGGTATTGGGAGCTCAGGTAGAAGTCGACCAGTTGCTTGTTGACGTTTTCGGCTTCGGGGTTCTGTTCGTGCGCCAGCAGGTAAATGCTCTCGGCGTCGAACCAGCGACCCATTTCGCGATAGCAGTTGGCCAGCAACAATTGCTGCTGATCCTCTTCCAATGCCAGTTGCGCGTCGCGCAGAGCCGACTCAGCCTCACGGCGTTTGGCCACCGCTTCTTCCTTGAACTTGTCGATTTCGGCTTGCGAGCCACCCGAGTCTTCGAGCTCTTTGGCTTGGGCAGCACTATGGGCACTGGTGACCAGCAAATAGTGCACGTAGGGTAGCCAGGCTGCTGGCGATTCGCCTCCCAGTTCAACGGCCTTGGCCAGGGCATCGCCCGCCTCGGTCAGGCAATCTTCGCGGATGTCCTTGGAAACGTTCTGATTGCCAGCCAATCGCTGCATGAACTGGCCATACCAGAGTTGGATCTTGGCGTTCGACTCGCCGGCATTGCCGAGCCGTTTGGCAGCGTCGGCAGCATCGCTGTACTGGCCAACCTGGAACAAAATCTCAGGGTACAGCTCGCCCAGCAACACGACCTTGATGTTCTCCTGCACGCCTTCCAGTTGATCGGCTGCTTCCTTGAAGCTGCCCTGAGCGGCCAGCAGGCGGACGTATTGTCCGAGCGCGAAGGCATTGCCACGCCCGCGGCTAAAGCCTTCCTTGTAGTCCCGCAACGCCTCCAGGTAGTCGCGTTCGGAGACCGCCAGGCTCGCCCGCAGGATGTAGGGTTGGCTCCAGTCGGGCCGTTCGGCCAGCGCGGTGTTCACCAGCTTGAGGATTTCCTCGCGAAGCTTTTCGTTCTCCGGATTGTTGCGGTACTGAACGAACTTGCGGGCGGCCTCGGTGAAGGCCCAGTTGGCGTCCTTCTTGCTGCCGACCAGGTCGAGCACTTTCTTCTGTGCTTCCCGCATGGCTTCGTCGTCGCTCCGCGCCAGTGCCAGGTCGAACACCTGCATCAGCGTCGGCAGATCGTCGGGGTTGATTTGGGCCACCTGGTTCCAGGCTTCTTCTGCTTCCTCGCGTTTGCCCACGCGAGCCAGTCGCGAGGCAACACCCTTCCAGAGTTCCACCTGATGGCTGCGATCCCAATCGTCGATGCCCTCGGTCAACGCGAGCAGTTGTTCGGCCATATCCTCATCGTTCTGGGCGATGATCAAATCGGCACGATCGAGACGCAATTGCCAGTTGTCACCAAACTTCTCCACCGTGCGGTCCAGCAGCTTCACGGCATTTTCGGGGCCACGCTCCGGATCGACCGCCACCAGACGCACCACAGCCCGCTGCACGTTCAAGTTGTCCTTGGCCATGTTGTAGGCTTCGAGCAACAGCTTGCGAGCCTCGGCGTATTTTTTCTGGCCAACCAGGGTCTGGATTTTCAGCAACTTGGTCTGGACCTCGTCCTTGTTGTTCTCTTCCGCCCAGTTGACGAGGAAATTGTCGAAGGCTTCCCAGTCCTGCTGGTCTTCGGGCTTCCCTAACTCTTCTTTCAGGCGGTCGTTGAAGCTGACCTTGCCAATGGTCTCGCCGCCGATGGTGGGGGCATCGCGTCCCATGCGGTCAGCCAGCTCGACGAGCATGCCCTTGGCTTGGGCGTTGCTCGGGTTCTCGCGGACCAGTTGTTCGAAAATCTCCATCGCCTTCTCGTTGAAGCCACACTTGTAGTAGGCCATGCCGAGCAGGTAGTCGAGCTGGATGCGTAGGCGAGGGTTGTCGATCACTTGAGGGCGAATATCTTCCAGCGCGCGGGAAGTCTCGAGCCACTGCTCGCGGACCGCCATGATTCGCGCCTTCTGGAATTCGACGGGCGGGTACGTGATGGGTACCTCTTTTTCAAACTCCTCGATGATGTCTTCGGCGCCGGCGATATTCCGCTCGTCGATCAGCAGATCGATCTTGTCGACCAGCAGAAACGGACGCTGATTTTCGCCAACCTTCTCCAGGCCGCGTTCAATCTGCTCCAAGGCGGCCGGATTGTCGCCTTGAGCGCGCTCCAGGCCGGCCAGTGCCCGGTAGAACAGCATGTTGTCGGTGCCCTCCGCCAGGCCCTGCTCCAGGTACTGTCGGGCGGTTTCATAGTCTTCCTGCCGCAGGGCGCGGTCGGCCAGCGCCCGCAGGACGTTGGTGTCCTTGGGGTCGAGTTCGTAGGCTTTCTTCAGTTCGTCGTCGGCCTCGTCGCCATAGTCTAAGCGACTTCCCTCGCCCTGATCGATAATGGTGAAGAAGATGCCGCGCTCCAGATGTGCCTCGGCCGACTCTGGATTCGTGTCGACCAGACGCTTCTCGACTTCAATCGCATCGTCTCTGCGGTCGAGCTGCAGCAGCAACCGGGACAACATGCTGTAGGCATCCACGTTGTTGGGAGCCAGCGCCTTATCGTCCACAAACTCGTCGGTCTCGGTGTCGTAACCTACCAATTCCTGCAGCACTTCCACCGCCTGAGTCGGTTCTTTCAGGTAGTTGTGGCACCGCGCCTTGCGCAGCAGCAGTTCCACGTCGCCGGGGCGTTGCTTCAGCAGCACCCGCACGTTTTGCAACTGTTCGCTGGCGAAGCCGGCCTCGAGCCGACGGTCGCTGGCCAGCAGATCGACATAGGCTTCCCGCAGTTGGGTCTCGCCGGGGTATTTGAACAGGGCGTTGCTGATCAGGCCGCGAACTTGATGGAAATCGCGCCACTCGCCATCTTTCATCGCCTGCTCGGCGACCTTCACCCAGAGCATGGCCTGCCTGATGCGAGTTTCATCGTCGTTGGGACGGAAACCCAGGTATTTTTGCAGCTCATTGGCCGCTCCCAGGTAGTCGCCCTCGGCTTCGGCCTGTTGCGAACGCTCGAGCATCGACTTAGCGTTGCTGACCATCTGCCACCGCCATATACCGTAGACCGAAACGGCGGCCACCACACCACCAACCAGCAGACCAATGAGCAGGCCATAGTTAACGCGATAGCGTTGCATCAGGGATTCCTCGATGGATGAAAATGCAGCTTGGGAGCCGATGTGCAGGTGGCCCGGGGCCACGATTCGGAGGTTCCGGCGTTCCGATTAAAGATGTTTTGACATCGGGCGAAAGGTAAATGTTGGGAGGGGGTGGTCCCAGTTGTTTTCGCAGGGGACCTGTTGTTGCGTCCATGAGGCGCAACGTCGAGGTGCCGACTGGTCGACGAGGGAGCTACCCTGCGAGTCTCTAGGATAGCGTATTTCTAGGCCGGGCGCCTCGCACTTGGCGTTCCTTCATCGTAGCCGCGTCCCCAGGGCTGTCAACGAACCACCGGTGCCTGCTCGCAGGGGGGTAAACGACTCCACCCGCGCAACTTGCACGACCGTTACGGTCGCTTCCCGCGTTGGGTGGCAGCCGTCGCAAACCGACCTTCGGATGCCCACCATAGCTGCTGTAACCCCCAAAACAGGCGTACAGCCCACTACTGGATCAGCACCCAGCAAGTCTTCGATCGGGTACCCGCTTCCACGTTGTCTGAGGTTGTTTTTTTGGCGTCCACCAGTTGTGCGGTCAGCCCGACCGGGCCACGGCCCAGCAGCTTCGAGTCGATCTCTACGCTGCCGCTACTGCCTGATACGAAGCCCACCCGTCGCTGGTTCTGCAGAATTTCGATCCCTTTTGCTTCCTCGGGGCCCGACACGGTCACTCGCACCGGTTGTTCGGCGGGTACCGCGGGAGTCGGTTCCACCTTGATGGTCACTTCTTCCACGGGGGCATCTGGGTGCTGAACGACCACCGGCACAATCGTGCGGCCGCGATATCCAATGCTGTCGTCGGTGCTGACCACCAGCCGCAATTCGTGGTGACCGGGGGCGATGCCGGCCGTTTTCAGCGGCGCGGAGATCTGATGCGGGTAGCGGGCCAGCAGCCGGCCATCGAGGTACAACTCGGCCATGCCGGCCTCGGTGCCCGGCTGGGGTGTCACCTTCGGTTTGATTTCCACCACGCCCGAGAGCTGTTGTCCAGGCTTGATTCCCTCGAGTTCCACCTTGGGCGGCCGGGCGAAGGGCTGGCACAGCGGGTCGCCCACCACCAGCAACTGGTAGGGGCCCGATACCGACTGATAGAAGGCCTCGCCCAGCGAGGTGCCCCGCCAGTAGTGCAGGTGCATCGAGGGCAGCGGGAATTTGGCCTGGATGGCGTAGGGCTCGGTGACCGTCCCGCTGGAGCCGGCGGCGCCAGCCCGCAACCAGGTCGCCAGGGTGGTTTGCCCCGATTGACTGAATCGGCCGCCAAAACTGGTGAAGTGATCACAGATGGCGCCCGGTACCAGCGAGGTTTCGCTGGCATCGATCGAGAACCTGGCGGTGCCCAGCATGATGCCAATCGCCCCGGACGTGGCCGGCGGCCCCGTGCCATTAAGCACCACGGCCTCCGCTCCTTCGGCCTTTAGCTGATCGCAGACCTGTTGATAGCACTTGTCGCGTGTCTTGGAGCGGACATCGCCATTCTTCACGAAATAGAAAGTGCCAGCGGGGTGGGCCGCATCCACCACCGAACTTCGCGACAGGTACGACACCACTTCATCCACGGTGTTGCCGCCTTGGGCGGTCACGCCCAGCATGGTCGACAGGAAATAGGTTTGTCCGTTCTTTGCCTCGCTGCTTTGCTCGCCTTTTTTGGTCCAGTACTGCTGTGCCCGAAAGCCATTGGTTACCACCTCCTTGCAGTTGACGCAGGAGGTCTGGTTCTTGCGAGCCTCGGGCGTGACGTACCAGTTTACCGTGGGCATGCACATCGCCGGATTCTTGGTCAGCGCGTACACCCACAGGTAGGTGGCCCCAGTGAGCGAAGCGATCGGGCGGAACTGCTTGGGCAGCTTTTCGTCCTTGAATTCTTCCCGAAAGTCGACGGAGTAGGGAAAAGCAGACGAGTAGACCACGTACTCGATTTGGCCAGCCAGATGCCGCTGTTCGATGGTTTCGATGATCGGTTTGAGTATTTGATCGCGAAACCGCCCGGCGGGCGTGTTGCCCTGGCCTCCCTTCCAGTTGAGATACAACACGCAATTGGCCGGAATATTACGTTTGCGGATATAGTAGTTGGCAATCGTCTTCGAAGATTCGCTGTTCTGGTTGATCACTACCAGCACGTTTTCGGGCCCACCGCCCGCTTGCACCCGACTTGCCGATGCCGCAATGGATAGCAGGGCAGTGACAAGCAGCAAACGCGTGGGCAACATGCGGAAATCTCCGGCGAAATAGGATAGCAGGCGGCGCAATGTGTTGTACGCCACCTGCTCGGCCAGGGCAAATCGCGATTAGAGCGCCTGCGGTGCGACAAAATGCCGTTCTGCCCCCGCGGTGTGGTTTCGCGTTAGAATGAGGGTTTCCGTACTTTCCGCCCACCTCACCCGTCATGTCTTCCAACCCGCCCCACCGCGAGCGAGTCTTCGAGGCGCACGATGTCACCAAGACCTATCACATGGGTGAGGTGGACGTGCAGGCCCTGCGGGGTGTCGATTTGGAACTGTACAGTGGCGAGTTTGTTGTCCTGCTGGGACCCTCGGGCAGTGGCAAGAGCACGCTGCTGAATATCCTGGGCGGCTTGGACGTTCCCACCGCAGGCACCATTCGCTATCGCGGCGACGTGCTGACCGATTTCGACGATAGCGCGCTCACCGGGTATCGCCGCCGCCACGTGGGGTTCGTGTTTCAGTTCTACAATCTCATCCCCAGCCTCACGGCCGAGGAGAACGTGGCACTGATCACCGAGATTGCCAGCAATCCGATGACGCCGCTCGAGGCCCTTTCGCTGGTTGACCTGGCGAAGCGGCGGACGCACTTTCCCGCGCAGCTTTCCGGTGGCGAACAGCAGCGCGTGGCCATTGCCCGCGCGGTGGCCAAGCGGCCCGACGTGCTGCTGTGCGACGAGCCGACCGGCGCGCTCGACGTGCATACCGGCATTCTGGTGCTCGACGCTATTCAGCGGATCAACGAAGAGCTCGGCACCACCACGGCCGTGATCACCCACAACGCGATCATTGCCGAGATGGCCGACCGGGTGATTCACGTTTCCGATGGCAAGATTGTCAGCACCGACGTCAACTCCACCAAACGCCGCGCGGAGGAACTCGAATGGTGAGCTATAAAGTTCGAAACCCGAACGACGAATAACGAACAGGTCGCACTTCGTCACTCGTCATGCAGAGATTTGTCATTTCCCAAATGCTTTTATCCCTCGATCGCAAACTGCTCCGCGACTTGCGTGCCCTGTGGGGGCAGGCAATTGCCATTGCGCTGGTGATCGCCTCGGGCGTGGCGACGTTCGTCAATTCGCAGAATGCGCTGCGGTCGCTCGAATCGACCCGCGCGGCGTTCTACGAACGATCGCGATTTGCCGAGGTGTTTGCCGGCGCGAAGCGGGTGCCCGACTCGATGAAGAGCCGCCTGGAGGAGATACCGGGCGTGGCGCATGTCGAGACACGCATCGTCGAAGGCGTGAACCTCGATATCCCCGACCTTAACGAGCCTGCCCTGGGCCAGCTGATTAGCGTGCCCGATACCCATCCACCGCTGCTGAACCAGTTGTACCTGCGTCGCGGCCGCTGGCTGAAGCCAGGCGCCGACGACGAGGTGCTGGCCAGCGAGAAGTTTGCCGCGGCCAACGAGTTGGACATCGGCGACACGATTGCCGCCATTATCAACGGCCGCCGCAAGCAACTGCGGATCGTTGGCGTGGTGCTCTCGCCCGAGTACGTGTTCCAGGTGAAGCCGGGCGACATCGTGCCCGATCCCAAGCACTACGGCGTGATGTGGATGAACGAGGAAGCCCTGAGCATGGCTTTCGACATGGAAGGGGCGTTCAACGATGTCGCGGTCGAGCTATTGCACGGGGCCAACATCGACGAAGTGATCTTTCGCATGGACGAACTGCTCGATCCCTATGGCGGTCGGGGCGCGTTCGGTCGCAAGGACCAGATTTCGCACATGATTCTCGAAGGCGACATCCGCGGCCTGAAAACCACGGGGCTCATCGCGCCGACCATTTTTCTGTGCGTCGCGGCGTTCCTGTTCAACGTGGTGCTCACCCGCACGCTGGCCCTGCAGCGGGAGCAGATCGCTGCGCTCAAGGCCTTTGGCTACACAAATTTCGACATTGCCTGGCATTACATAAAGTTCGTGCTGGTCATCACGCTGGCCGGCGCGGTGCTGGGCACCGTGGGGGGGAATCTGCTGGCTGGGTTTTTCACCGAGATGCTGGCTCGTGTGTACCAGTATCCGGAGATCCTGATTCGCGTCCGCTGGAGCATCGTGGCGCTGGCCATCTCGGTGGCCGCCACGGCCGCCTTGCTGGGGGCGTCGGCCGCCATCTGGCGAGCGGTGCGAGTGCCACCCGCCGAGGCAATGCGGCCCGAGCCGCCCGCCAACTTCAAGCCGACCCTCATCGAGCAACTGGGCCTCGGCCGTATGCTGCCCAACGTGGCCCGTATGGTGCTCCGCCAATTGCAGCGGCAGCGGATCAAAACCTGCGTATCGATCTTCGCCGTGGGGCTATCGGTGGGCATTATCGTCGTAGGGCAGTTCATGCAGGACGCCATCGATTACGTCACCGACCTGCAGTACAACCGCGTGCAGCTGTACGACATCCAGGTGAACACCGTCGAGCCGCTTTCGACCGACATCACCCACGCCCTGGCGAGCATTCCCGGCGTGATGCACGTCGAGCCGATGCGTTCGGTGCCTGCCCGCGTGCGCTATGGTCCGCACTACCGCCGGGTGGCCGTGCAGTCGCTGCCCACCGATGTAACCCTGACCCAGCTGATGGACCGCCATCGCGCCACCTGGCAGCCGCCGCCAGCGGGGCTGGTGATGTCGAAGATTTTGGCCGAACAGCTGGGCGCTAAAGTGGGCGACCTGGTGTCGATCGAAGTACTCGAAGGCAAGCGGCCCACGCTCAAGCTACCCGTGCTGGCGCTGCTGGACGACATCGCCGGGCTGAACGTCTACACGAGTCTCGACTCGATGAACCGCCTGCTCCGCGAAGCCCCGCGAGCGAGCGGCGCGTACTTGCGAATCGACCAGAACCAACAGGCCGAGGTCTATCAGGAACTGAAGGAGATTCCCGCGCTGGCCGGCGTGAGCGTCCGCGAGTACGCGTTGCAGAGTTTCCAGGATACGATCGCCCAGAACATGGGCACCATCAAGGCGATCAATCTGACGTTTGCGGTGATCATTGCCCTGGGCGTGGTCTACAACGGCGCGCGGATCGCCCTTTCGGAGCGGAGTCGCGAGCTGGCAACGCTCCGCGTGATTGGTTTCACCCGCCACGAAATCTCCGCCATCCTGCTGGGCGAACTGGGCGTGATCACGGTGCTGGCGCTGCCACTGGGCATGGGCATCGGCTGGTCGTTCGCCTATCTGTTGTCGACCTACCTGGCCAACGAGGAGGCCTTCCGTTTCCCCTTCATCATCGAGAAATCGACGTACGGGCTGGCCGTGTCCGTGGTGCTCACTGCATCGGTGTTGTCCGCGCTGCTGGTGCGTCGTAAGCTCGACCACCTCGACCTGATCGCCGTACTGAAATCGCGCGAGTAGCCGCGGGCCGCTTTTGTCGCCGCGCTGTTGTGCCCCCTGCTGAATCGTCTGTCCCCAGCCCCCGACCTACCCCCCACCATCATGAAAAGCTGGCTCACCTGGATTTTGATTGCCGTTGGTCTTGGGCTCGTCGGGCTGATTGTCTGGTCGTTTGTCCCCGAAGCGGTCGAGGTCGATATGGCCACCGTCGAGCGGGGCACCGTGCTGGTGACCGTGGACGAAGACGGCAAGACCCGCATCCGCGAGAAATACGTTGTCTCGACGCCGCTTTCTGGGCGGCTCTTGCGAATCAACATGGACCCGGGCGACGTGGTCGTGGCGGGTAAAACGTTGCTGGCGACCATCGAACCCCGCGACCCCGAACTGCTCGACGCGCGGGCAATCGCCCAGGCCGAAGCCCGGGTGAAAGCGGCCGAGGCCTCGGTGAAGAAGTCCGAGCCCGTGCTCTCGCAGGCCCGCATCGATCTGGGCAATGCCGAAACCTATCTGGCCCGCCTGCGCGCCTCGCAAGCGGCGGTGATGCGATCGGAAATCGACGATGCCGAAGCCCGCTTTCAGGCGGCCAGCGAAGAACTCCGTGCGGCGAAGTACGCGCAGGAAATCGCGGAGTTCGAACTGCAGCAGGCGCGGGCGGCGCTATTGCGTTCCCGACCGCGCGACGAAGAAAACGCCGGCAACCAGGAGCTGCCCAATGGCGGTGCCGACGAGAAGAATGCCGCCAACGAGAATGGCACCAATGGCAACAGCTGGAACCACACCATTCGCTCGCCCATCACCGGCCGGGTTCTGCGGGTGTTTCAGGAGAGCTCGGCCGTTGTCACCGCCGGCATGTCGCTGCTGGAGTTGGGCGACCCCAGCGACTTGGAAGTGGAAATCGACGTGCTGTCGAGCGATGCGGTCAA
This sequence comes from Aeoliella straminimaris, assembly GCF_024054565.1. GTDB lineage: Bacteria > Planctomycetota > Planctomycetia > Pirellulales > Lacipirellulaceae > Aeoliella > Aeoliella straminimaris. The sequence goes on along the minus strand of NZ_JAMXLR010000090.1, from coordinate 53,622 downwards.
GATCCAGCCCGGCGCCCGAGTGATGCTCGAACACTGGGGGGGCGAGCCCGTGCTTAATGGCCGAGTGCGGCTGGTGGAGCCCAGCGGCTTTACCAAGATCTCTACGCTGGGGGTCGAGGAGCAGCGGGTCAACGTAATTGTCGACCTGACCGATCCCGCCGACGAGCGGCAGAACCTGGGCGACGGTTTCCGAGTCGAAGCACGGATCGTCGTGGCCGAGGCCAAGGACGTGCTCCGCATCCCCGCCAGCTCGCTGTTCCGCCCCGACGAGGGCTGGGCCGTGTTCAAAGTGGTCGACGGCCGGGCGGTCGAGACCAAGGTGGTGCCCGGCTACCAAAACGGCCTGGAGGCCGAAATCCGCGAAGGCCTGGCCGAGGGCGACCAGGTGATCATCCACCCCAGCGACAAAATCGCCGACGGCGTGAAGGTCCGGCAGCGGTAGGCCCAACCGTTTTCCCGCGGTCTCGCTACCTAGTCGGACCGCCATGCGGTCCGTGTTTTCACGGAGTTGAGCGTCCCTTCGGCCTCGGCAAACCCCGGTCTCAAGCGAACAAGAGCGTTGCCGTCCCCCCCAGAGGCTGCGTATATTGGAGAATTACCGGAACTGAACCGCTCCTGGCGAGGCAACCTACAGTGGGAATTGGCAATTTCTTTAAGTCGATGATCGAAGGGGGCAAGGTCGACGTCCAGAAGCGGTATCAGTTCATGCGCGAGGCGGTCTCGGGCACGATGAGCGAGTTTTACATGGCTCGCGACCGACAGACCGAGCAGATCGTCGGCCTGAAGATCCTCGACCGGAACAAGACCCAGTCGCTCGAAGCCCGCTTTAAGGGGCTCGATAAGCCGAGCGAAGGCAAGATCGCCAGCTCGTTCAATCACCCGCTGATCGTCACCACGCTGCAGTACGGCGTCACAACCAATGACGAGCAGTTTATCGTCATGGAGTTTTTGGATGGGCCGGGCCTCAACTCGTTGATTGTCGGCAAGAGCCCGCTCTTGGACGGCAACCGCCTGACCCTGCTGCGGCAGATGTCCGAGGCCCTGAAGGTGGTGCATGACGCCGGCTACATCCACCGCGATATCTGCCCGCGGAACTTCGTGTGTGCCAAGGACGCCACGTCGCTCAAGCTGATCGACTTCGGCCTGACCGTACCGGCCGAGCGATCGTACATGCAGCCCGGCATCCGCACCGGCACGCCCAACTACATGGCGCCCGAGGTGGTACGCCGCAAGGTGACCGACAAGCGGCTGGATATCTTCGCTCTGGGTGTGTCGATCTACGAGATGTTCGCCTTCGATCTCCCCTGGGCCCGCGGCAGCGACGGCCTGGCCGCCATGTCGCATGGGGCCTCCAAGCCCAAGCCGGTGGCCGAGCACTACCCCAAGATCGATCCCCGTCTGGACGCGGCCATCTTGAAGTGCATCGAGAACGACCCGGACGAGCGGTACCAGTCGGTCGACGACTTCCTCAAAGCCATCCGGCAGCTCAAGAGCGAGGATGCAGCCGCGTAGCCGGCCGAAGTGGGGTGGGACGCCGCTTAACTTCGGTTTTCGCCGAAAATGGCGTTTTCGGCCGCTGCGGCACGGGTTTTCAACGTCGGCCATTCCCCCTCGCATGCCCCCTTTGCCACCGCGCGAAAACCGTCTATACTTCCGGGCTATCGATTTGTTCTGACCCTTCGCCCTGTACTCCCCGGTGCACGGGCCAAGCTAGCGAGACCGTCCGATGACCATCGACAAGAGCCTGAAAGTCAAGCGTGGTATGAACACCAACCGCAGCGTGCTGACGCGCGTCGAGCGGCTCAAGGTGCTACAGGACAGTGGTCGCTGGGACGAAGGCGATTCGCCGCTGGGCCTGCCCAAGGTCCGCGTGCGGAAGCTGACGATGAAGAAGAAAAAGAAGAAGGCCAAGGAAGACGAAGACGAGTAATCGTCGCTCGCGTTGGCTGCTTCTCTCTTGGCGCCGGGCGGCGCCCTCTACAGATCCGAAAGCATCTGCTGCAGCGATTCCATTGCCGCGGTGTGCCCGGTATCTCTTTTGCGCAACTGCTCGATCCGCTGCTGCGCCATCGATTTGGCGTCGTCCAGCGTCGGTAGCTGCGGTACCTGGTCCGGATGGTCCAGGGCCACCACGTCCAGGTACATGCTCACGAAATCGCGTTGGCTGGCCAGTTGCCGGAGTTCGCGAACCACGCTCAGCAGTTCCTCCATCGACATCGTGGGCGAAGCCACCAGGCGGGCTTCCACGCCCTTCAGGCCGTGCGTATAGCCCCGCACGCGTGCGCTCAACTCGGCGGTGTTCACGCCCACGGTCGATGGGGCATCGCTCGTCGAACTGAATGCCGTGGGCCGCATCGCAACCCGCTTGGTCAAACTAGTCGTGGCCAAGGGTTCGTCGTCTTCAAATGGATTCTCCAGCTTCAACGGTCGGGCGCCGGGGTGCCGCTGCCAGAAGCTCGCCACCTGCGGGCTCTCGGCTGCGGCCGGGGCAGGGGCGGGCGCCGGGCGCTCGGGCGTGGGTTGGCGCTCAGGCTCGCCCTTCGCCTGGGGATTGTTCGCAATGCGATGCCCCGCGGTCGCGGCGGGTTCGGGGGCCTCCTCGGCCGGCGCTTTGGCTAACTGCGGTTCGTTGGGCAGCGGCAACTGCGGCGCCTCGGCCAGGCGCTTCTCGAACCACGGCAGCGCCGGCAGCGGGTCTTTCGAGCCCGGCATTGTCGCGTCGATGGCTGCATCCAGCCACTGCTTCATCTTCTGATAGTCGGCATCCGTGCGGGTCGAGCTATTCCAGCGGTCGAGCGCCACGGCCAGTGCCCGGGTCCGCTCTTCGGCCGCACGGCCATCGAAGTCGCGGAGCATGTTGAGCTGAAAGCCAAAGTCGTTGACCAACTGCTGCAACTGGCCGGTATCGCCTGTCTGCCCGAACGTCGGCGCGCCCAACGTCAGAATCAACGTTGCCACTGCCAGACGAAGGAATCTGAAAAACATGGAATTGCTCATATTGAATTTGCCTCGGCCCTCGCCTGCGTTGTCGCCTGGCCAGTGTTGTCGTGTGCAACGTAGAATAACAAAAAACGCTGACGGTTCACGTAAAACTAGACCCGCTGCAGTCAAAGTCAACCACCTCCACCGTGCAGGGCCGAACTTGCCATGCGATCGCTCATAAGACTGGTTCTGGTGGTAGCGATTCTGCTGGGTTTGCCGCTGCTGACGGTCTCGTTGTGGAGCGGTCCGCTCGAGCATTGGTTCGAAGCCTGGCGCCAGTCGCCGCCGCCGGCCGGCTGGCTGGTCGCCGCCCTGGTGGCAGTGCTGGCAGCCGACATTCTGTTGCCGGTGCCCTCGGGACCGGTCATCACGTTGGCCGGCGGACAACTTGGTATCGCGCTCACCGCGGCCAGTGCCTGGGTGGGGCTGATGCTGGGCGGCGTAGCGGCCTTCGCCGTGACCAAACGCTGGGGCCCTGCCGTTGCCAGACGCCTGGCCGCGCCCGAGGAACTCGACAACCTCCGCGCCACCGCCCACGAGCATGACGTGTGGCTGTTGTTAGTCACGCGTCCGCTACCGATCCTGGCCGAAGCGACGGTGCTGTTGTGCGGTGCGCTCGATACCCGCTGGTCGCGCCTGCTGTGGACCTTGTCGGTAGGCAACGCTGCGGTGGCCACAGCATTCGCCGTCCTCGGCAGCCAGGCCGAAGAGCACGAATGGATGGCCACCGCCATCGTGCTATCGGTGGTGGTGCCACTCGCGGGAACCTGGGTTGTGCGGCATCGTTTGAAGCGGCGCGCGGAGGTGGCGGGGTAATCGGTTTGGGGTTCTCAATCGAAGGCGTGCGGGCTGCGCTGTGGTCGGTGAAAATTGCCTACAGCGGCGAAGGGGATTCGCGATTGCGTCGGCCGCTGCAATCGCTCTCAGTCGGCCCGTCCCCGGATTGAGCGAAGTCACTGCACTTCAGCAAATTCGGTAGCTCGAGTAACGAGCAGTACTTACAATGGGTGAGCGGGAGCCGCCGATATCGCGGGTTTTGGATTCACCGTTCTTGTGCGACGCTCAGGTTCCCGCTTCCGCTGGCCACTCCATTTCATGTGCCGCAAGTCCGACAGATTCGCAATGTTTGCTGACGACCCCGAATAGGGGCGTCGTCTGCACTTTGCTGGATTGAATCCCGCGACGACGGATCGCACGGTGCCGCTTCTGTTGAAATGCGACTACTCACGCCGAAATCGTCGCCCAGTTTGAAGCAGTCGCTAAAGAGTAATGTCTCTACGGCCCTTCCCGGTCGGAGAGCCAAGAAAATGTAACGTTTTGGGCCTTCGTGGTATCTATAGAGCGCGGGGTCTGAGTTGTTGCCAGGCTTACCGCCTCGAATTTTCCTTGTCCATTGGCCGATTCAACGTGCGAGCGTCCAGATTTGCTCGCAACCGCAACCGCTGGGATTCTGCACTCCTATGTCTATCTGTATCGCTCGAAAGTCGCTTCGGACGCTTACCTTCGAAAAGCTGGAATCGCGAGTCGTATTGAGTTCGACGCCCATCATCACCGAGTTCGTCGCGTCAAACGACAATTCGCTGGACGATGGCGATGGCAACAGCAGTGATTGGATTGAGATCTACAACCCAACCAAGGATGTGATCGATCTGGCCGGCTGGCACTTGACCGACAAGGCTGACAACCTCGATAAGTGGACTTTCCCCAGCCTGCCGCAGTCCATCTTGTCCCCTGGCGAGTACCTTGTTGTTTTTGCGTCCAGCCAGGATACCGAGACATACATTGACCCCGAAGGTAATCTCCATACCGACTTCGCATTGAGCGCCAACGGAGAATTCCTGGGGCTTACCGATCCGCTGGAGAACATCGTCTGGTCGTACGCGCCAGAGTTCCCATCGCAACTGACCGATGTCTCCTACGGCGTGAACACGCAGGTCGTTGATCTGATCGACGATTCCACGACCACGTCGGCGTGGGTGCCGACATCGGACGTGTTGGACACGGGTGCATCACCCGCCTGGACCCAAATCGCATTCGACGATTCGTCCTGGGCCCAGAGCGCAAGCGGCCCTGGTGTGGGATTCGACTCCTCAACGGGGCATTCCCCTGGGCCTGCCAACGGAATGGAACTCAGCGACCTGGTAGGCGGCGACCTTACCGACCCGGAGGACGACGGCATCCTGGCTGTCACCTTTGAGGCAGGGGCTTCGGGCAACTCGCCCACGGGCGAAGAACCCGCCAGGGCGCTGGACAACACGGACTCAACCAAGTGGTTGGCCTTCGCTCCTTCGGGCACATACTACGAGATGCACTTCACCGACGGTCTGCCGCGCGTTGTCGATGGGTACACGATCACGTCGGCGAACGACGCGTCCAATCGCGACCCCTATAGCTGGACACTGAGCGGTTCCAACGACGGGGAAACGTATACGATTGTCGATGACAGGAATGCCCAAGATTTTGATGACCGCTTTGAGACGAGGCTCTACGAGTTCTCTAACACGACTGGCTACTCCTCCTATCGCTTCGACTTCCAGACAGAGTATGGCGTAACCGGCGACAACAGGCCCAACTCGATCCAGATGGCCGAGATCGAACTGTTCAGCTCGCAGGAGTTCAACATGGATCAGCTGGTCGATCTCGACCTGCAATCCGAGTGGCAGGAGAACCGCAGCAGCATCTATCAACGGGTCGAATTCAACGTGGTCGACCCGTCGGCCCTTGGCGCGTTGTGGATGGACATGCAGTTTAACGATGGTTTTGTCGCGTATCTGAACGGCGTGAAGGTCGTGGAGGATAACGCCCCGGCGAACCCGAACTGGCAGTCGCTCGCGCCCGAGGAACGCGAAGACTCCGAGGCCTTCAGCCCCAAGCGTTTCGACCTGAGCGAGTTTCACGACCTGCTCGTGTCTGGCGACAACGTGCTGGCGATCCACGCGCTGAACGACAACAACTTCAGCAGCGAGTTGCTCTCGCGGCCCCGGCTAACCGCGGCGTCGCTGGACATGTCGGCTGCGACGGAGTTGTACTACAAGACACCCACGCCCGGCGCGGCGAACGGAGAAGGGAATCTCGGGTTTGTGAGCACTCCGGCGTTGAGTGTGCCGCACGGATTCTACAGCAACGAGTTCAGCCTCTCGATCAGCACCGAATCGCCCGAAGCGCTGATCTACTACACAACCAACGGCGACACACCTACACCTGAGTCCGGCTCGCTTTACACGGGCCCGATCACCATCGACGGCACAACGGCCATCCTCGCCGCCGCGTTCCAGGAGGGCTTCTACGATTCCACGGTCGTCGGCAGCACGTACGTGTTCGTCAACGACGTTGTATCGCAGAGCTACTCGTCTACGCTCGCTGCAGGGTTCCCAACCAGTTGGGGTGGGGTCTCGCCCGACTATGGCATGGATCCTGACGTGATCGGCAACTTCGACGGCGCAGGGAACTCGCTCGGCGGCGATCGATTCGGCGGCCAGTATGCGAGCACGATCCAGAGCGACCTCCTCGCGATTCCCACGCTTTCGATTGTGATGGAGACGGAAGAGTTGTTCGGGCCTGACGGGATCTACACCCTGTCGACCAATGGCGGCGTGGCTTACGAGCGAGCTACATCGGTTGAACTCATCTATCCGGATGGGTCCGAGGGGTTTCAGATTAACGCGGGCATTCGCATGCAGGGCGGCGCCTTCCGCCGCCATGACCTGAGCAAGAAGCACTCGTTCCGCCTGTTGTTCAAGGACGACTACGGCCCGACGAAGCTCGATTTCCCGCTGTTTGGGGAAGACGCCGTTGCAAGCTTCGACACTATCACGCTGCGGATGGAATCGAACGACGGTTACGCCTGGGACGGCGCAGGCACGCAACCCCAATACGCACGCGACGCATTCGCGAGCAGGACGCTGGCGGCCCTGGGACAGGTCGCGTCGCACAGCAACCGAGTGCATCTGTATATCAACGGCATCTATTGGGGTGTCTACAACCCAACCGAGCGTCCCGACGCCTCGTTCGCGGCAATGTACTTTGGGGGGGACAAGGACAACTGGGACGCGATCAACGATGGCAGTCCAACGGATGGCGACCTGGACGCCTGGAACGCGATGGTGGATCTGGCACAGCAGGCGGGCAGTGGATCTTCGAGTTCGCGCGCCGCCGCGTACCAGCGTCTGCAAGGCGCCAACCCTGATGGTTCGAACAACCCCGCCTATGAAGACTACTTGGACATCGACAACTACATCGACTACTTAATGGTCAACTTCTACGGTGGCAATGTCGACTGGCCCCACCGCAACTGGTACGCCGTGAGAGAGCGGGGCGTGGACAGCACTGGCTTCAAGTTCGTGAGCTGGGACGCCGAATCGACAATGAACCTGTTCGGCTCGAACATCAACACCAATCGACTCGATGCCAATGTCGAGGCGGCGCAGCCCTACAGCTACCTGAGAAACAATGAAGAATTCCGGATACGGTTCGCCGACCGTGCACACCGCGCGCTGTTCAACGACGGCGCCCTGACTCCCGACGAAGCCATCGCTCGGTACCAATCGCTTCTAGCGGAGATGGAGCAGGCCATCGTGGCCGAGAGCGCCCGGTGGGGCGACATGCACCGCGGTTTACCATTGACCAAGGCGCAGTGGGAGGCGGAGGGGCAGTCGGTTATCGACACGTTCCTGACGGGTCGCACCGATGTGTTTATCAACCAGTTGCGTTCCGCCGGCCTGTACCCTTCTGTCGACGCCCCCACGTTCAGTCAGCACGGCGGCCCGGTCGCTGCGGGCGGTATTGATCTGGAAATCACCAGTACCGGCGGCGTCATCTACTACACGCTGGATGGCTCTGATCCGAGAGCGACGGGAGGAGCCGCCGTGGGGCAGGCATACATCGCACCGGTGGTGGTGACACCCGGCGTCACGGTAAAAGCCCGTACGCTCATTGGTGGTGAGTGGTCGGCGCTCAACGAGGCAACCTTCGAACCGCTGCCGCTTCCCGGAGACTACGACGGCAATGGTACGGTGGAACAGGCCGACTACGTCGTCTGGCGAAGCCAGTTCGGCACGGAAGTGCCCACTCCTGGGGCAGGCGCCGATGGCAATCTGGACGGCGTCGTTGACCTTGCCGACTACACGGTCTGGCGAAATCATCTGGGTGCCTCTGTCGCGCTCAATGAACCGGCGCCCCTGCAGGCGTCCTCTTCATCCCCAGCGGTGGCGGCCGTGACGACTTCGGCTGCCGAGACAAACGACCAGGAAACGCAAGGCGTGTCGTCTGCACAGCACCCCTATTCAATCCAGCAGGGGGTGACTGCGGGCCGAGTTGCCGGTCGAGCCGAAGTCACGCAGGACCCATTACCGCAGCCCTGGAGTTCCGTACGGGCCGATGTTGCTCTTCAGTTTTTGTATCCAAACCAGCAACAAGAGCAGCCAAGCAATAAGAGCCCTGCGAAGCTAGTAGGCGTTGGGAGTAGCCTTGGCGACGAGGGGTACGATACGTCTGCTGAATTGCATGCCGTGGAAGAAGTGTTTGCTGACTTGGCAACCGAAGTCATTCACACGCTGTAAGCAGTTGGTGGTTGGCAGCGCCGACAAGCCTCCCTCGCCTCGAAACGCCGTGGCGAGTTCAATCTACAAACTAGCCCCCCTGTAAAAACTTCACCGTAGAATCCGCCCGCGGATGTGATCTAATGGTTCTGCTGCGCAACAGGTCGTGGCGAGTGACTGGCGAGTGCGTGGGCGCAACTAGTGGTTTCCTGCGAAGTCCGGGCTTGGCCTCCTCAGGGGGGTGGTTCGAAGCGAGTTTTGGGACAGCTTCGAGTTTTGGGCCAACTTTCGAGTAGTAGTACAACCGGTGGGCACCTTGTACCAAAACTCACCGGCGATCACTGCCTGGGCGATGACGCAAGTTGTTTGCAGGTAAGGGGTTGCGGCGACACGAGAGTTTTGGGCCCACAGGAGTTTTGGTACCATGAATTGAGATGGTGCCAATACCCCTGGGGACTACGCCGCGGCGTGGAGGTGATGGATAGCGAAGGGGGAAGCTTACTGGCCAGACGCACTGTCGAGCAACTGCTGCAAGTAGGCCACCGCAACATCGACGGCCGGATCGTTCAGCAGGGGGGCTTCGTCGGGCTTGGTGGGGTCGTAGATCGTGGCATCGCGTTCGGCGCGGGCCTTGGCCAATTCGATCAGTTGTTCCTCGGTCATGTCGACATCCAGGCCTTCGTTGGGCGTGACTCCCCAGTCGGGGTCGGCCAGGGCGGTTTCGCGATCGTCCTCGTGGCGGTGGATGTTGCGGCCGCTGGGACGCCAGAAGCTGGCGGTGGTGAGCTTCAGTGTGCTGTCGCCCGCCTGCATGCTCAGCGTTTCCTGCACGGTGCCTTTGCCAAAGGAGCGTTCGCCAATCACCACGGCGCGGTCGTAGTCCTGCAGGCAGGCGGCCACGATCTCGCTGGCACTGGCGCTGTTGCGATCGACCAACACGACCAGCGGAATGTCGAGGTACGGCCCATCGGTACTGCTTTCCCATTCGCTCTTGGTCTGGCCGCGACGGTTGCGTGTTTCGACGATCAGTTTGTTCGCCGGCAGAAACAATTCGCAGGTGGCCACCGCGGCGTCGAGCAGTCCGCCGGGATCGCCACGCAGGTCGAGGATCACTGCCTGAGTGCCTTGTTGCATGAGTTCGGGCAGCAAGGTTTCCAGTTCGCCGTAGGTCTTCGCGCCGAACGACGACACGCGTACCAGGGCGATCCGCGGGTCTTCCTCCAAAGCAAATTGCCACGACTGGTCGGACAGCAGTCGATCGCCACGCACCGAGTCGAGCGAGATAATTTCGCGGACCATGTCGAGCGTCACGGGTTGGTCGTCGCCGTCGTGCAAGACGGTCAGCTTGAGTGGTTCACCGGGTATGCCGCGCATGCGACCGATGACGTCCGTCTGGAAGGTCATGGGCGAGACCTCGGTAATCGCGAACTCATCGATCGCCAGAATGGTGTCGTCGGCACGCACACCGGCGCGATCGGCCGGCTTGCCGGGCAGCGGCGGTCCCGCCACCTTCACGGTCAGGGGGTCGCCTTCGAGGTGCAGGCGGACGCCGATGCCGGCGATCTCCTGATCGATCTCCTCGCGAAACATCTTCGCCCGTTCCGGTGTGATGAACTGCGAATGACCATCGCCGCGACGGTGGAGGACGTCGACCATGCCCTGCATTGCGCCCTGGAACAGTTCCTCGTCTGGCACGTGGGTGTAGGCGTAGCGGTCGATCTTTTCGTAGCCATCGACCACGAAGCGGGCGAACGGATCTTGCTCGCCCCGGCCGGAGCACAACAGACAAAAGGCGATGGCCACGAGCAGCAGCGTGAGGTTTCGACGGGACATAAGGGTGCGCTACGGGGAGGATTGCGAGGGGTGGCCAGCCGAACCGCTGGCCCTGGTCCGCCTGTTGGCTGACGCTGCCGCGAAAGGGAACCAGTGATTATACCGGCCAGAAATGCCCCTGCCAAACAGCCGCCCTGGTGTGGCAGCGGCACTGCATCTACCAGGCTGGCTTCAATTGCCGCAAGGTAAACGAGTGCACCTGGGCCGTACCGCCGGTGGTGGTGATCGACACGTCCTCGTCGTCTTCCAGCGGCGAGTAGTAGCAAGCGTGGAACTTCTCGCCACCAAACGCATAGGCTTCCACCGTGAGGCGATCGACCAGCAAACGAAGCTTCACTGAGCCGTCGCGCGGGGCCAGATCGCGGATGGCCACGGTTTCGCGAACGTTGGCCAGCTCGTCGATGGAGAGCACCTTGAGCACCTGTTGCTGGCTGTCGTAGCGGAGCGCGGCGTGGCCCAGGTCGAACACGATTTGCTCGGCCGTACCCGGGTCGAAGTCGATCTCAAGGTCGACCAGATCGAGCGAAGTGACGTCCGCCAGCAGGTTGTCGCCCTCGCTTAACTCGACATTCGACTTGGTGAAGGACGACCGCATGAGCGACTCGATCTCCTTGATCGGCCATACGTGCAGCCGCGGTCCGTCGGCATGTGTGTGCAGGCTGAGCTCGCAGGGGAATGTCATCTGTCCGTTGAATGGCAGGCCGTATAGCTCTGGCAAGTTGGGATGGCCCCGCATCCATCCGATTTGCACGGCCCGCTGCTGCGGCTGATTGGCGAACGTCTGTGCGGCGTAGAAGTTTCCGCTGCCGGCCACGTAGGGGCCGGCCTCGGTGTGGAACTGCCGGCCATCGAAATGGCCCACTTCGTAGTCGAAGCTGGCGTCGTAGATCACGGCCTTGGTGTGCTGCGGATCTCCATCCACGGCGAGCGACACGAAGTCCATGCACTCAAACGCCCAGTCGCGCATCAGATCCGAGGCGAACTTCCACTCCGTCAAATTGTCCGAGGTAAAGAAACGGACCCGGCCAGGGTTCTGCTGCACCCACAGCAGCATGACCCACTGCTTGCTGGGCTGGTGCCAGAACACCTTGGGGTCGCGCTCGCCGGAGTCGAAACCCTGGTTATCGACCACGGGGCGACCTTCGTTCCAGTAGGTCCAGGTGGCGCCGCGATCGGTGCTGTAGGCCATGGCCTGATAGAACCGCGGCTGGCTGGCGAATGTGAAGAACGCACACAGCGTGGGCACATCGCCTTGTTGGACGCCCAGGCTGTTGTTGTGATCGACCACCACGGTGCCAGAGTAGATGGTGCCGCTCCGCCCATCGACTCGGTACGGCAGCAGGGCGTGCGGCAGTTGGGTCCAGTGCAGCATGTCGGGGCTCGTGGCATGCCCCCAGGTCATGTTGCCCCACTGTGTGCCCCGCGGATTGTGCTGGAAGAACAGGTGATACTTCTCCCCGTCGTACACCATGCCATTGGGATCGTTAATCCAGTTGCGGCCGGACGAAAAATGGAACTGCGGCCGCAGCGGCTCGGAGTAATCGATGTCGTCATACGACTCGGCCCGGACACTCTTGGAGAAGGCAAACTGCTGCGCGTCGTCGGGCAGGGGGGTGGGCGACGCCACGAAGGCGTCGACATTGATGTGGCCCCATTGACCCGTGGAGTCATCGAACACGATTAACTGGGCCCGCTGACCCTGGAACCGGCTGACATCGGCGTTGCAGCGGGCCAGCGATTCGGAGTCGTTGCCCGTGGCCAGTTCGACCTCTTCGCTGCCGACCTTCAGTCGTACTCCCAGCTTGCCCGGCTGCCGTCCACCCGAGACAAGAAAGCTGATGTACCGCTGGCCGACAACGAATTCGCGGGAAGTGAGTGTTCCGGTAAGCTGATCGCCTCGGGTATCGCCGGGTTCACCGGCGCGATTGGTGTAAGCTTCGTAGCCACCGATCCAGTACTCGCCGTCGTGCCAGCTGCTCTCCCGACCGCGGACCGCAGGATTGTCGCCCTTGGTCGGCTGGATGGCGAAGGCCTCGCCCTGGGCGGTCCAATTGGCGAGCGTGCCGGACTCGAAACCGGAATTCTCAAATAGCGGTTCGGCACCGCTAGCGGTACCGGTGGTCAGCGACAATAGCAGCAATAGCAGAGAGGGGGTAATACGCATGGTCGCCTGCAGGGGGTCGAATCTAGAGGAATGAGTCTCCAGTGTAGCTGGTTTTCGGGGTTTCTGACCCTGGGTGCGGGAAAACGAGCCGGCGATCGGCCGATGCTAGTACCGCTGTCGGCCTGGGCCTGCGGGGCCGCAATCACTCGGCAATTCCTCTTGTGGCGATGCTGGCATCGGCGATACGATTCGCGGCCGGATATGGCCGTCCCTATTCATCTTGTGCTGTGTGCCCATGCGAGTCGACCGAATTCATCGCGGATTGCTCTTCGTGGGGCTGGTCGCTGCGCTGACGGGCTGCCGCGACGACAACCAGACGCTGGATGAGTTGCTGGACCGGGCGGCCGAACTGCCAGGGGTGCGGTCGAGTAGCCACTCGGCCCTGCGGGAGGAGTTTCGCCTGGTCGAACTGTCGCGCGGGTTGCCCGAGCACCTGAATGAAGACCCCGTTCTCGCTCATCAGAATGCGGCGGTAGCGCTCGAGGATGCACTTCCGCAGTTGGAAACGATCACCAGGATCAATGAACAGACCCAGGCCTTCCTGGAAGCGGTGCCGGTAGCGGATGCGACATTCATCCATAGCGAGAGTGGCGCGCTGGGAGCCAAGTGGGTCAACCAGACGGCCGCCGTGGACGAAGCGACCGGGCTGCCCGATTGCGACTTCGAGATTCGCCTGGAGCATGGTTACTTCAACGATCTGACGTTCGTCTATCGCGTGGCGGCCGGTTGTCGGTTGCTGCTGGTCGACTCGCTGTACCACTTCGGATCGAACGACGAAGTGGCGTTGGCTCGACTGGCGGCTGCCTGGAAGTGGACCGATTGGCTGGCTGAGTCGCATCACGTGGAGGCTCGGGTGCAGGCCGCGCAGTTGCGCAGCGAGGCGCTGCTGGTCCTCGAAGCGTTTGCCAATCGCCCCGGCGTTACCCGAGACGACTTAACAACTCTGCATGCCATATTGCAGGAGAGCGTCAATCCGTGGCCGTCAGTCAAGGAAACGCTAGTGCGCGAACGGGCGCTGGCGATCGCCACCTACGAAGGGCTACGGCTGCATCTGTGTGACCTGCTGTTTACGTTGGAAGAACGGAGCCAGCTGCGAGCAGACGGCGTCTACGAGACGCTCCGCCAGGCGGAGGTCGAGCAGGTGGATGCCGACGAAGCGGCCTACCTGGAATATATGCGCGAGATCATAGCAGTTGCCGATCAGCCGTTTCATGAGCGGTCGAAGCACCTGGTTGAGTGCGACCGCTTGCTACGTGCCAACGAGCAGACGGACGATTTTCCCTGGTTCGCCAACCATTTGTTCGTGCTGAATAACAGCCTGACACTCGCCCAGCGCGAACTGGCCAGCGATCGCGGCAGGATCCAGGGATGGCTGACCTTGTTGTCCGATGCCCTCGGTGTGGCGCCGCCGACCAACAATACCAATCCCGTGAACGGTGAGAAGTATCAGGTGCAGAGTCGCGGGAGCCAGCGTTTCGTCGACCTGGGCGACCGCCGCAGCGCCAATCCACGGCTGACCGTGCCACCGCTGTTGGGCGGCAGGTGAAGAGCGTTGCTACGTTGTGAGCGGCAACTCGGTGGCGGCCAGTTCCTGGCACACGGCAGCCGCTTGCGGCTCGGCGACGTCGCCCACATGCAACGCGGCGAACAGCCGCCCGCTGCGGATGACGCCTTTTTCGAGGAAGTGCCCGAATAGCGTCCGCTGAATCTTGCTGTGCCCGTCGTCGTCGGTGTGCACGTACTGCCGCTGGCAGTCTTCGGCCGTGGCAAAGTCGACGAGGGTGAGATCCTCACGCAACGAAGCAACATAAGCGGGGCCACCCAGTACGCTTATCACGTTGGAGGAGCGAATGGCCGCTTCGGTCGTGACATCAATCGTGGGATGGGTGTCCAGCAGATCGGTTCGCACGGCCACCAGTAGCGACAGGGCGACGAGCGGCGTGGGCAACGTTTCGACGTTGCGGAGTGTCCAATAAAGTTGGGTGTGGAACGGAAAAGATTCCGTCGGTGCAACCAAGCAAACCAAATCGTCATCACGAACGTATGCATCTACTAGCGGCGCGGCGCTGACCGCCGGCATATCCCACAGTGTGGTCAGCAAGAGCCCGTCGCGCGTCTTCACCTGCACATGGCGTTCGTCAGCTGCGGGGGACACCACGAGTTGAATCGAGTTGAGGTCAACGGTTGCGATGCTTCCGTCCCATTGCCACATGCGCGTCGAAGCCTGCTGATGCTAAGTAGAGAGAGATCGTCGAGAGAACATTAACAGCGCGGCCATGCAGTGAGTCTACTGCAAAGCCAATAAAAAAACCCCGCCGAACACCGGAGTGAAGCGACGGGGCCGGAACAGAGAAGAGGCCGATGACGCGGAGTCAGGGATGATGGAGATTAGGCAATCGCCCGACCGCAAATAGCGGTTGAGTACACGATCCGTGACCATCAAACCACGTCTCACGTTCCACACGTAATGATACTCATACGGACGGCCGTGTCCAGAGAATTATGAAGAAGTTTGAAGGGTTGGTTAATTGCCCATTTTATCAAAATGTCCTTAGTTGCGGCGAGCAAACTACTTAGGGCGAGACGGCTCTCTCGTGGAACCTGAAGGGCATGTGAGTTTTTTGCGGGTCGCGGTAAGATTGGCGGAGCTTGCCAGGTGCGACACCTCCTTTTGACCCCGCGTTGCCATGTATTCCGCCATCGATTCTCCCCATGCCGAGTTGTTAGAAGTTGCTGTGGAGGCCGCCAAAGCAGGCGGGGCCAAGCTGCTGGAGTGGCGGGGAAAATTCAAAACACGCGAAAAGTCGCCTGCCGATCTGGTGACCGATGCGGATCTGGCTTCGCAGAAGGCGATCGCCGAGGTGGTTGCCCACCATTACCCCGATCACGCATTTCTCGGCGAGGAGAACCCTGGCGACATTCGCCCGCTGCTCAGCCAACCGCACTGCTGGGTGGTCGATCCGTTGGACGGAACCACCAACTATGTGCACGATTTCCCGGCATTTGCCGTGTCGGTGGCCGTAACCACCGGTGGCGAACTAGCCGCTGGCGTGATCTACGACCCGCTACACGAACGGGTGTACGCGGCTGCCCGCGGCGGAGGAGCCTGGTTGGGCGATGAGCCGATCCGCGTTCGCACTACCGAACAACTCAGCGATGCCCTGGTGGCTATGAGCCTGCCTCCGCAGGCCAAGACCGATTCGCCTGATGTGCTGGATTTTGTGTCGATGGTGGGCCGTTGTCGGGCGATCCGTCGCCTGGGCTCAGCGGCACTAAATCTGGCCTACGTGGCCCAGGGCGTACTGGACGCTCACTGGGCCCGGTACATTCATCCCTGGGACGTGGCCGCTGGCGTGCTGCTGGTTCGCGAGGCCGGGGGCATCGTCACTGCTAGCGATGGCGGCGAATTCGACCTCGCTTCGGCCCATTTGGTGGCTGCCGCCCCCGGCGTGCAGGACGATTTGGTGCAGGTGCTGCAGCAATCGGGCGCGCGACCGGTTAACCGATAGCCGCACGGAGGGCTGTATTTGCCATTCGACCGGTATTTTTAGGTTTTTCCGTAGTCGAGCGACGGGTAATCCGACTCCGAATTGCTTTTTTGTCGGTGGCAAGCTGACTAGAATGGGAGGTCGGAACGCACCTGCATACCGCAGCCTGTAGAGCCGACTGACTCGAGGGGGGATTGGCTCAAAAACCGGCCCGCACCACGGGTCGCGGTTGCCTTCTCATCCTTTTCGTTACGCTCCCATTACCCAGTGGCTGGTACTGTGTTGATACGCGGCCCACGAGCACGACATTCGCCGCCCGCGGTGCTGGCCGCTCTGGTCGTGCTGGGGCTGTGCCTGTCACCGCCAGCTCGCAGCCAGGACGAACCCGCCGCATCGAGCCCAGCGGACGCTGCCATGGAAGCGGAATCGACGGCCACCGCCGACGAAGCTAGCCCAGCGGCCGAGGAGCCCTCGAAGCCCGTCTCGCCCGTATTTCAGGAACTGTCGGGCAAGATAGAACGGGTGGGGCCCGACACTTTCCTGCTGCTGGGCCCCGATGGGCAGCCGCAACCGGTGCTGAACATGTCGTTCGACGAGTTCATGCGGGTGTGGAAGCAGCAGCAGGCTCTCTCCTCCGAAACCAAGCAGGCCGCCAATCAGCCGACGCTGGATGAATTGCGATTAGTGGGCTCGTTGGAAGACGATCATGCTTCCTTGCACACCGAACTGAGTATCACGCTACACGAGTCGGGCACCACCGAGGTGCCACTGTCGTTGGCCGGCGCGCTGCTGCGCGAGTTGCCCGAGTCGCCGGCAGGGCAGGCGAAACGTTTTTTACGCTACGATGCGAGTCGGGGAGGCTACTTTGCCCAGCTTTCCGGCGACGCCGGACAGACGGTGGTTGTGCACATGGATCTGATAGTGCCTGTGCAGCGCGATGGAGGGCGGGCGTCGTTGAAGTTGCTGGCGCCGCGGGCAACCAAGGGTTCGCTCGTCCTGGTCTCCACTCGGTCGCTGCAGTCGGTTATCGCCAGCCAAGGGGTCAGGCTCCGCAGCACGTCGCTAGCCGCCGGCGGCACGCGGGTCGAAGCCGAAGGTATCGCTGGCGAATCGTCGGTCAGTTGGGTCGACAGCTCGGACGAAAACATCGAGGCCGAATCGATGCTGACCGCCACGACCAAAGTGTTTGTGTCGATTGGTGGCCGCAATGTGCGGTCGCGAGCACAGATCACCGTGGAGAGCTTCGGCCCGTCGTTCCGCGAATTCATTGTCCGCCTGCCACCGGGAGCACATCACAATCCCAGTGGAACACCTCCTTCCAATGTGTCGATCACGACGCTTCGTGATGCTTCGTCGACAGGAGAGGAAGCAGGGAGCAACCCGCAGGGATCCGAGCTTCGGGTAACTTTGCCAGCCGACCAGAATAAGCCGGCGACTGTGATCATCGATACGATCGAGCTGCTGCCGGCCGGTGACAAGAACATGACGCTCGAACTCTCGGGATTCGAGGTGCTGGGTGCGCTACCGCAGGATGGTGAGGTGGCCGTGGAGGTGGACGACACCTGGCAGGTTCGCTGTGACCCGACCGATACGGTGCGGCTGATCCATCCGGCGGAACTTGACCTATCTTGGATGAAAGACGCACCGAGCGTCGACGAATTGACCATGGCGCTGCGGTTCGCCAGGCAACCCTGGTCGTTGCCCGTGACGCTCATGTCTCGCGAGCAGCGAGTGGTGGCCACGCCTAGCTACGAATTGACCATCAATCCCAACGAAGCTTTGCTGCAGATGGAGGTCGACTACCGCATCGAAGGTGGACGATCGCAGCGGGTGCCGTTTGCCCCGCGATTCAAGCTGGCTGGCTGGGAACACCTGTCTACCTCGACCATCAACCTGGAGGGCACCCAGGAGTCGGGCGGGCCTCCTGATCTGGAAACATTTGGTCCGCGCGATTCGGGGGAGAATCAGAAAGCCGACTACTTCGGATTCTCCTCCGCGTTTGCTACTTCGCGGCAACCCAAGGTCACGTTGGAGTTGCGCCGTACTTGGAAGCCGGAAGAGGCCGATCACTTTGTGCTCGACTTGCCATCGTTGGCTCCTGGATTGGATCAACCGGTGAACCAGTTGGTCATCAATCCCAGCGAGCTTACGGTGCTGGCC
This sequence comes from Aeoliella straminimaris, assembly GCF_024054565.1. Lineage (GTDB taxonomy): Bacteria > Planctomycetota > Planctomycetia > Pirellulales > Lacipirellulaceae > Aeoliella > Aeoliella straminimaris. The sequence goes on along the minus strand of NZ_JAMXLR010000090.1, from coordinate 35,458 downwards.
GATACCAGTTTGCAGCTCACGCCCGACGCCGGACAGAGCAGGGGGCTGGCTGCCGTGCCGATCGAAGACGGAGACGATTTGCGTGCCGGGTTGCCCCCCGGTCAGCAGTTTCGCTATCGGGGCGTGGTGCCATCGCTTGCGATGGCGGGCGACTCGGTGTTGGCGTTCGCTGCCGAGAAGTCGCAGCGGCCGCGGCGGATTGTCGTGCAGAGTCATTCCGATGTCGGCATGAACGCGGGCGAAATCGAAGTGGAGCAAACCTTCGAGTTCGACGTCCGGCATCAACCTATTAGCGGCCTGTACCTGGCCTGCCCCAGTGGGGTGAGCATCGTCGAGCTGGAGTTGCTGCCTGCCGGCGGCCGTAGCACCAGCGAGGTGGGCGTCGAGCTGGAGGTTCCTCCCTCGGATGCCGATCTGCCATCGCGATTGCCCACCGTGCCCGAAGTGCGCATCGCCCTGGGGCATCCCCGGTTGGGTAAGTTCCGCGTGCTGGCCCGATACTTTCTCGATTCCCCCCAGTCCACAGGCGAGAGTCCCACGCTGTCGTTCCTTACGGTGCCCAATGCCGAGTACGCCGGCCGCACCGTGCCCGTGGCGGAGTTCGATGGACACACCGTGCGGCTGGCGAGTTCCGAAGGGCAGACTTTTGCCGCCACGGGTGGTTCCGGTTGGCAGGCCAAGCCCACGGTCGAGGAATCGACCAGCATTCTGTTCGCGCCCCAGCGCACCAACTTCCTGCCCCTGAAGCTGGTGGGGCAAAGTGCCGTGGCCGATCGGTTGGAAATCGACCGGGTGTGGGTCGAAACCTGGCTGACCCCCAATATGCAGCAACTGCGGACCTGCTTTCAATTTCATGGCACCGCCGAACGTGCCAAGATCGAGCTGCCCGGCGATACACCCGCGGGTGTCGACTTTCAGGTGGTGCTGGATGGCATGCCGACAAACGACTGGCGACTTCAGGGACGCTCGATCGACGTGCCGCTGGTTGCTCGGCCATCGTCCACCTACCATACCCTCGAGTTGAAGTACCGCTTGCCATGTAAGTTGGGGTGGTTCACGCAGGTCACGACGCAACGTCCTCGGCTGGCGGGCAGCGATTCGACCCCGCTTTTCTGGCAGGTGATCGCCCCGGTGCAATACCACGCTGTCAGCGCGCCCAGTTGGTTGGTGCCGGCCTTCCAGACTCATTGGTCGGACGGCGATTGGCGTAGCGAGAGCGAGAAGAATACGGCCGAGCTCGAACAATGGGTCGGTGCGCAACCAGCCTCGTTCCGGCCCACCTCGGGCGAGCACGCCATGCTGTATCGCACCAGCCCCGACGCCAAGTTGGAGGTCACGCTAGTCCGTCGCGAGTTGCTGATACTATCCGCCTCGGCAGCGGCGTTGGCCGTCGTGTTGGGACTGGTGTACGTGCCTGCGCTGCGCAAGCCGCCAGCGTTGCTGGCGGGAATGTGCCTGGTCATGGCCATCGGTCTGGCCGTGCCGACCACCATGGTGTTTGTGGCCCAGTTGGGACTTTACGGTGTCGTGTGCGGTTTGCTGGCGTGGCTGCTGTACCTGCTGTATGGCGGTCGCAACAGGGAAATATCTACGCGCCGTTCTTCCAGCGTTTTGTTGCAGGAGGCATCGGGGTCGCATCGTCCTTCGACGCTAGTGCCAGTGCACACCGGCAGCGCGTCGACCAACGCGCCGACGATTTCTGTGGAGCTGACCGACTCGAATGCGTAGCGCTTGCCGCCAGCCTGGTAGCCGCCCGTGCCCAGCCTTGCCTGGCCGCGCCGTGTGGTGTTTGGTGTTGGCACTCGCGGTCATGGCGCCGTGGGCGGCGGCCGACGAACCGGCGAGTTCCTCCGTGCTGCTGCGGAATGTCTACGTGCCGGCCAACGACATGGCGGCTTGGCCCACCCAGGGAGAAGCCTACTTGCCGGTGGAAGCGGAGCGACTCGAACAATTGCTCTCCTCCGCCAACGCCGATCAGACCAGCGGCGTACAAGTCTTGCAGACCGCACTGTACGCCGAACTGGACCAGCGCGACCGACTAATCGGACGTGGTGGGCTGGAGGTGCATAAGGTGTCCAACGACGACTCCTGGCTGCAACTGAAAGAAACGCGGGTGGGATTCACCCAACCCCGGTGGCGTCGCCAGCAGTCGTCCGCATTGTTTGGATACTGGGGACCCGACAAAGGAACGGCCGCCCTGGTTGAGGCGGACGACTGGCTCGATTTTTCCTGGCATGCCGCGCCCACCAGCACAACCACGGCGGCCAGCGAGTACCGCCTGGAACTACCCGCTTCGCTGGCGAGCAAGTTGTGGCTGGACTTGGCGGAGGGGCAAACGGTTGAAGCCATCGGAACCACCTCGCTGGTGATCCTCAGCAATCCCAGCAACGACGGCCCATCGCCGTTCGGCGAACCACTGCCGCCAGTGGTGGAAGGGAAATCGCGGTGGTTGTTGCAGGCCGGATTCGACGGGAAGTTTCGTTTTCGCATTCGCACCAATGGCCAGGTAAAGCCCAAGGCCCTTGATACGGCTGTGTATCACGAACATCTGGGGTATCGAGTTGGAGAAGGGGGCGTGGCGATCACGCAGCGGTTCGATATCGCTCCGCGGGGAGAGTTGCCCCGATTGCTTGCCATCCGCACCACGGCTGGCATCGTGGTCCGCAAGGCCACGTGGGACGACGAGCCTTTGAACATCGAGCGAACCGACAGCAACCTGCTCGAGGTGGTGTTACCAGCGTCGATGCTCAGCGAGAACGGACCTCATCGGCTGGTGGTCCAAGCGTGGAGTTCGTTGCCCTTGCAAACCGACAAGCCATTGCCGCAACTCGAACTTCCACAGTTCTATTGGTTGTCGGGCGGGCTGCAGGTGCAGCTCGATCCGTTGCTCAAGGTAGCCGACCTCGGGCTTCGCGATGTGGTGCAACGCTCGCCGGCTACCACGGGCCAGCCTGCAGTACTGGAGTTCGAAAAACTCCGCCTGCGCGGCACCGTCGATCTGGCGGTCGCCCGCCGTGAAGGGAGCAACGAACTGAGAATCGCCCGATGGTTGGAGCTGAGTTCCACCGGCGTCACAGCCAAGGTCGTCACCCACTGGAACTCGACCTCGCCCGAGCCGGTGCGTTTGCTCAGGGCCCAACTGCGTGATGGTTGGCAGCCCCGGTTGGTATCCGCCGTAGGCCCCTACGAGGTGGACGAATGGTACGTCGAACAACACCAGCAGCAACGCCGGTTGGTGGTGCGAGTGTCGATTGATCCCGCCAGGTTGACCAGCGAAAGCAGCATGCTGACACTGCAGGTCGACGCTCAGCGTTCGGTGCCGGCCAGTGATGCCTATGTGCCGCTGTCGACGTACGATGTGCTGTCATGGGAAGATGCCAAGGTGGCGGAGAGCTGGATGTCGCTTGCCGCCGAGGATGGCTATCAACTGCAATTCAACCCCACCGATCCGACGCCTGGCCAGTCGGCCCCCGCCGACCTGGTGCCCGATTCGACCTCGGGGCTCGTATTCGATCGTTCGGCGCTCCGCGACAACGTCCAAGTGTTTCTCGGTACCGCCGCGGCGAAGTTCGACACCCGGTTGGTGACCACCGTAAACGACCAACAAGACGGGTGGGAGATTTCGCACCGCATCCAGTGCACGCCGCTGCAGGGTTCCATTCAGCGGCTGCTCCTGGCCACTGCCGCGCCGAGTCAGGTTCCGTTGCGATGGAAGCTCCAAGGTGAGGAACAGTGGCGCACGGTCAAGGTGCGGCCCGATCTGGTCCCGCCCAGCGGTGTTGCCGAACCCGGCCGGATGGTCGAGCTCGAACTGCCCCGGCGGCAAGCGGCTCCGTTTGTGGTGCTGATCGAACCCTATCGAGTTACCAGCCCCACCTGTCGGCCGCAGCCCTTACGGGTGAGCGATGTCAGGAATGCCACGCAGTGGGTAAAAGTGCGTTCTTCTCAGGCCCGGGATCTGAGCGTGACGGCTCGTGGATGGAAGATGTCGAACCTGGAGCCCGACGATGGCGAGGTGCCGCTTCACTCTGCCTGGTGGTGCGAGCAGTCGTCGCCCGCCGAGAGCCTGGAGGTCAGCCGGCTTGGCGAGGCAGAGAATCTGCCTTTGGCAACCTTGCAGAGTGCCGTGCTCACCTCAACCTACGTTCCGCAGACCGCTTCGGCGCATCGGCTGGAGTTGGTTGTCGACAATCAGGCAGAAGATCAGTTGGACTGCATCCTTCCCGAGCTGGCTACCGGCATCCGCTGGCATGCTTTGGGTAGCGATGGTCGTCCACTACCGAGTACCGATGCATGGCAGCATGAGGTGGCCATCCCGTTGAGTGGCACCAGCGGGCGACAGACCTTGGTGATTGAATACACCATGCCGGGGCAGGCCCTGCGGCACGCGGCGCGGTACGCGGCACCTTGGCCACAGCTGAGCGTTCCCGCCACCGAGATGGTTTGGCAGGTCCGCACGCCGGACGCCTTCGAGGTGGTAGCCGCCAGTGATGCGGACGAGCCAATAGGCTGGAGAACGCGGGTGTTTGGCTGGTTGGCTCCGGGGTCGGGAGCAGCCGAAGTGGCGCGTACCCCGGTAGGGGGCGATCAAACATTGCACGAAACGACTCTGTTGTTGGTGCCCGGACAGCCGGCGAGCATCCAATTGCTGCATCACCCCACCACGCAGGCGCGGCAAGGATTGTGGCTGCTGTTTTGTGCTGCAGTGGGATACTGGCTGTGGAGGCAACCATCCTGGTTGGTGGGGCTCTGCGCCGTGGCTGTGATAGGCGCGCTGTTGCTGCCGCCAGCCAGTTGTGCCTGGGGGACCGCGGCCCTGGGCGGACTAATGCTGGCCGTGGCAGTGCGGACGCTCGAACAAGCGACGCACTCCGCCCGCGAGGCGTGGGTCAATGGCAGTACGCTGTCTCTACGATCGACAGCAACCCGCACGTTATTGGTGCTGGTTTTTCTGCTGGGCCAGAATGGTATTGCCGGTGCCCCGGGGCAGAACATCGAGAGCTGCCTGATCCCCGTCGATGGCCAGGGGCAGATTGCCGGCTCCGGGCGTTACATCTCGGCCCGCCTGCTATCGGAGTTGTTGCGTCGCGAACAACGGCAGGCCACGTCCGACGCCTGGGTGGTCTCCCGACCGCGCTACACCGGCTCGGTATCATCCTCCACCAGCGCCACCGCATCGACCGCGGCGGTAGGGCGTTGGCAGTGCGCCTTGGAACTGGACGTACTACAGGCACCGGCCACGGTCCGCTTACCCTTTCACCGCGCCGACGCTACCTGGGCCGAGGTCGTGTTGCTGGATGGCGTGAGTGTTCCGTTGGAGTGGGACGACACCGGCGAATGGCTGGAGTTTCAGGTTTCGCGGCCCGGGCACTATCGTGCGAAGATCGAGTTTCAGCCGATGATTCAAAGTGACGATACCACCTGGTCGGTGCAACTGGCGGTGCCCTCGCTGCCCGGTGCCGAACTGCGACTGGAAGCCGGGACGCTGGCCAACCGATTGCGAGTCAACGGCCAGCCAATGGGCCCGCCTAATGGTTCCTCCCAGACCTCCAGCCTGCCACTAGGATGCGAGACTCAGCTTAGCATTTCCTGGCCGCAAGAAGCGGCCGATCCGACCACGGAACTGGTACCGGTGGAGCGGTGGGCGTGGTTGGATGTGGCCAAAGACCGCGCGACACTCGACGTGATTTATCAGCTCGACGCTGCACAGGCGGACGAGCTGATGGGTGACTTGACGATGGATGGTCGCCCGGCCATGGTCGAGCCGCCTGCCACGGTGCCAGCCGGCCAGTGGCGGCTGATTGCTCCGCCGCAGCTGACCACAGCAGCGGACAGATCGAGGAAGCTTAGCGCACAGCTCGAACAACTGCGTCCGGATACCAACGGTCGGTTGCTGTTGCCCAATCTGCGTTGGGAGGGAACCACGCTGCAGGCCTCGCACGTGGCGATCGGCGAGTCGCCTGATCTGATGGTGACGCTGGCAGGTACCGTATCCGAAGGTAGCGAGCTGTTGACCGAGCTGGCACAGCACTGGCCCCGTCGCGATGAGCCCAGCCAGTTGCTGACCGTCGATCGCAACGCGGCCGCGTTGGTGGCGACGGTTGCCCCTGTGTCGTCGCCCCCCCGCATCGAGGAGACGCTCGATGTGTTGGCCACCAGCGATCGACTGCAATTCACCTATCGAGGGATCCTGGACTACGGCCGGCAGGAGACCTATTCGCAATGGCTGTCGTGCGCGCCGGAAATGGACCTGCAATCGATCGAACTGCGTGAGGACGGCGAAGTTCACGCAACAGATTTTGCTCGACCCGAGCGGAATCGATTGCTGATCATTTTTGCTGAACCGGTGACCGGTACCTGTGAACTGCGTGTGACCGGATCGGTGCCGCTAAAGCAGGACGCAGCGGTGGATACCTCCCTGGGGCAGGTGCCCAGGGTAAGTGCGGCCCTCGATGCGCCGGTTACCCAGCAAGTTCGTCTGTACGCTGCCGACGAGTGTACGGCCGAACTCGTCGAAGGCGAGGTCGAGCCTCAGTTGTCTACAACGATTCCCACCCCTCCGGCCAACTGGCATGCGTATGGGATTCGCAGCTTCATGACTTCCAGCGAGCGCACCATTCCATTGGAAGTACGGGTCGGCCCGAATCGAGTGCGTTTCGACGCCGACGTGTTGACCACTATGATTCGTCGCGACAACATCTGGATCGCCGAATTTGGCGTGCTGCTCACTGTGGCCGAAGGAAATCTGCCCGACATCGTGCTCGATTGGCCTGCCACGCTTGCGGACGATGCTAAGGTCGATGGCTCGGTGGAGGCCTTGATGGAACCGCCCAGTTCGACCGGCGGCGATCGGCGACTTCACCTGCGTTTCGACCCGGCCGCCATGCCGAACCAGCAATTGCGGGTCACGCTGCGTTCAACCGTTCGGATGCAGTCGTCCAACCATATGCAATATCCCATTATTCACGTCCGCGATGCCTCGAACACCAGTTGGTACTTCGGCGAACTTGCCGACGACGCGGGGCGTTGGAACTGGCAGGGGGCCAAGCCCGATGTGGCCCCGGCCAGTATCGAAGGGTTGCTGGCTGCGTGGCCTTCGGCCAAGCTTCTCAAAGCCACGCCCGGTGCCCAGCCTGTCGGCATCTGGACGGCCAAGGGAACCAACGATCAAGTGTATCAGTTACCGCTGGCCACCATTGCAGTGCAGCGTACCGACGGCGATCGGATCGTCATGAAAACGCAGTTCGTGGTGCCACCGTTGGACCTCGAGACCCTGGATGTCCATCTGCCCGTCGGGCAGCGGGCGACGCAAGTCACCATCGATGGGGTGGCGGCGCACGCGGCCGATGTGGATGCCAACCACCTCCGCATCGAACTGCCCGATGCCCATTTGCCGCACTTTGTGGAGGTAGCTACGCTTCAAACCGCCAATCCCGCCAGCACTTCGGTGGAGATTCCCCAGTTACTGGCAGGCGGACGCCGGTGCGAAGTGCAGCACGCCGTGTGGCGGGTGTCGGGCCTGGGCCGCGAAGTGAACCTCACGGCCCCTGGCGCCGAAGAACGTACGGCTGCCGAAACGGCGGCCTTGCGACTGACTCAACTGCTAAGCGCCTCGATTGGCAGTCCACCACCTGCCACACAGCCGATGCCCTCGCGGTGGGCCAAGCGGTGGATGGCCGAATTGGCGGCCGCCGAAAGCGACCTGCGACGATCGCTGGCAGCGCAATCAACCACCGATGCAGCGCTGGTCAATCCCGAAGCGGAAACCGACGAGTTCGATCTGCTGCTGGCTCGCGCCACGGCCGAGATCAAACGCACCAGCGCGGCTGCCCAGTTGCAGGTTGGCTCGATCTCCGCTGTCAGCGACATGCTGAAGGCAAGCGATCCTACCAGTCAGGTGTTTGTACAGTCAGGCGCCGAGACGCTTGTATGGTCCGAAGTTCGCGTTAACGCCGCCGATCGATTGACGCGCTGGGCCCTGGCGCTGAGCGCCGCTCTGCTGGCTGGCGCGTTCCTGGTGTCGCGGCAACGCGATTGGTCGCTGCCTGTGTCGGGGTACGAACTGTTGTTCCCCGCGGTGACCGTGCTTGGTTTCGCGTGGTGGCTTTGCCTCTGGCCACCGCAGTTGGGGCTGGTGATTGCTGTGGCGGCGCTCGTCGCGTGGGTCCGTTGGAGAACCCTCACCCGAACCCAGGCCACGGAAGAAGCTTCGACTATCACCCTCTCGGCGCAGGTCTAGGCCACTTTCATCAAGGGGGCGGACCGGTGGGCCCGCTTGTCCTCCGGTCGGCAATCAGGCAGCGGATCGGCCGACCACCAGCGGCCAGTGTTCCAGCACGCATCCCGCTCTACGTGGCGATGTTCTCACCGCGTGCCACGACAACCACACCGCTTTCGGTAACGGTGAACCCCCGCGCGCGATCGGCAGCGTGGTCGTAGCCAATCTCGATGCCTTCGGGAATGACCACGTCCTTGTCGACAATGGTGCGCCGCAGTTTCGCGTGGCGACCCACGCTCACTCGGCCGAAGATGATCGACTGATCGACTTCGGCGTAGCTGTTGATCCGCGATTGCGGGCCGATCACGCTCTGGGTGACGCAGCCGCCGGAGATAATCACGCCGCTAGAGACGATGCTGTCGTGGGCCTCGCCTCGTCGCTCTCCCGAATCGAATACGAACTTCGCCGGAGGCGTGCTCGGTTGGAATGTCCGCACCGGCCAGTCGAGGTCGTACAGATTCAGCGGCGGATCGACGCTGGTTAGTTCCAGGTTGGCGTTGAAGTACGAGTCGATGGTGCCGACGTCCCGCCAGTACGCTTGTTCCTTGCGGTTCTCGTCGAGGAACGGGAAAGCGAATACTCGGCGCGAGTCGATGTTCGCCGGAATAATGTTCTTGCCAAAGTCGTGACTGCTTTCGGGCAGCGTGGCGTCTTTGCACAGTTCGTCGAACAGGAAGTGGGCGTTGAACACGTAGATGCCCATCGACGCCAGCGCGTGGTTCGGGTCGCCAGGTACGTGCTTGGGTTTGGCCGGCTTCTCCTGGAAACCAATAATGCGGTTCTCGCGGTCCACCTGCATGACGCCAAACTGCGTGGCTTCTTCGAGCGAAACATTGAGCGCAGCAATTGTCACGTCGGCGTTGTTTTCCTCGTGACTGGCGACCAGCTTGCCATAGTCCATCTTGTAGATGTGGTCGCCGGCCAGGATCACCACATGCTTCGGGCGTTCCTGTTCCAGGGCATAGATGTTCTGATACACGGCATCGGCCGTGCCCTGGTACCATTTATCGTCGATGCGCTGCTGGGGCGGGATGACGTCGATAAACTCGCCGAGTTCCCGGCACAGATAGCTCCGCCATCCCAACGTGATGTGGCGGTCGAGGCTCATCGCCTTGTATTGCGTTAGCACCAGGATCTTGCGGATGTCGCTGTTCAAGCAGTTGGACAGCGTAAAGTCGATAATCCGGTAGTTGCCGCCAAAGGGGACTGCCGGTTTCGCACGATCGCGTGTGAGGGGCTCCAGTCTCGAGCCCTTGCCTCCGGCCAACACCACTGCCAATACGTCCTTCATCGCCAGCACCCTCCTTCCCTGAAGCCAAATTCTGGGTTGCCCACTTCGCCGATTCTACCGCCTCGGATGCCGGCACCCTAGTGCAGCCGGGTCGTGACCAAGGGCTTCGGTAGTGCGTTTACCCGCTGGGTATGGCAAAAATCTACCACCAGCTCCAATTTTCAGCAGTCACGCCTACTCGTCTTTACTCTTTTCATAGTCGTCACTTAGGGAAGTCGCCATGAAGAATCTCTCGCCGCATTTTCATCTTCGCGGAAAACTTGTGCGGTCTACATACAATCCAAACATAGGGGTGATACTTTTTTGATCGTCGGCCGCCCAGTAAGTCGCAGCCGACAAACAACTCACGGAACCACAGGCCGGCGTCGATTCCATTACGCCCACCGCCCGCCAATCGGCGTTCGGCCTTTTTTCTACTTCGATGTTCATCGGGAGACTCACGAGGCAGTGATGGTTCAAGCCCTGGATACTTTGGACTCGACCCGTATCGACTATTTGCCCACTCCTGCGGAAATCAGTGACGCGTGTGCGTCGATTCGCGAGAACTGGAGCATGAACGAACGCCGCCGCCGTTTCGTCGGCCCGGAACTGCCCGATGAAATCCCCGAGACGTGGTCGCCACCAACGATCGACACGTCCGGCTTCCGCCTGGCGATGAACCGCCTGTCGAGCGACTGAGCAACAACTTCGCCACTCACTCCCTAACGATCGCGGCTCCGGCTTACGGACCTGCACTGATCGACATATTCGCTTCGGAGCCGCGATCATTGGGGAGTGGGGTTTCGAAACCGGTTTGAAGCGATCGCAATCGTTTCCACGCCGTGACTACTCGCCGGTGTTGGGCAGCCATGCTCCCGCAGAGCCCCACGGGCGTTCATTGCCCTTCGATGGTTCTTCGCACCTCGTCGATCAATTGTGCCGACAAGGCGGTATTGGCCTCATCGTCTTCCGGCGGAGATTCGTCCGTCGACGCCAGGCGGATTGCTTCTTCGCGGGCTGCCTGCCGCGCGGCCTGGCTACGCTGCACGACTCGCTTTTGAGTCGACTCGGAAGCGGGCTCCTCGGTGTGGTAGGGGCCCCAGGTGGCGAGTATCTCGACATCGGGGTGCCGGTGGCGTGTGGCCTCGATCTCGGCCACCGTGGCCGATACGTCGTGCAGCGTGAGCCGACTGATCGTCGGCAAGCTGGCGACCGTCTCGATGTCGGACGCGAGCACATTCTCGCCGCCAAGCTGCAGGTGGCGAATACCGAGCACTTCGAGCAACTCCAGCCGATGTGCCTGCACCAGTGGCGTGTCGCCGGCTTGGAACTGCCTGGAGTCGACGTTGTCGAACTCGAAAGCGAACGTCTTCAGTCGATGCTCTGCGGCCAACTGTTCGACCAGCTCGAGCGGAACACTCTCGGGCAGCGTTACTGTTCGCAGGTACCGCAGTTTTCGTACCGCGTCGAACTCGCGCTGCCAGGAGTCGTAGTCTTGTACGGCTCGGCTGTCATGCCACTGCACACTGTCGTAGTGGTACAAGAAGGGCAGCAATTCCTGATTGCCTGCGAGCCGCGCCAGCCACTTCGGCCCGGCGTAGCGCTGCTCGGCGCCGCGAATCCAGGTTTCTTTCGTCATCGACTGGACGACGTTGCCTTCCTTTTCGCTTATTCGCAGGTGGTGATAGTACCAGGCCAGTGTGACAGAAAAGAGAGTGGAGACGATCAGCAGGTCGTGTACCCGAAAGCGAAACAGCCCGCCTCGCCAACGCACCCAGGCTTCGGCCAGCGCCGCGACGCCAATCACCACCAGCAGCGCTGCCAGGCAGTCGAGCAGCAGCACGTCGAAACGAAATCGGTAGAACTCGCTCTCCAGTGGCCAGCTGTCGCGACTGCTCCAGGCAACTTCCAGCGGCGTGCCGGTCGATGTGCCTGAGGGAGCTCCTTGAAACTCGAGCAAGGGCTTCGACCAGTCTCGACTCTGCTTGGGGCCAGCCGCGGTGAACGTGTCGAGAGAGCCCAGCGAGCGGAGCATGAAGGGCCAGGGCCAACCGTGATCGTAGATCCAAATCGTGGTGCGATGCGAGGTGGACAGCCGACGAGCATCGGCCTGGTACTTGGCCGCCGTGTCCCAGTGCAGCTGCTTACGCGATTCGGCATACCACGGCGACGTTTCATCCCGGTCGGACGCTACGCCCGGCACCACGATTACTACCATCGTTATGGTGACCATCAGCACCACGAGCCAGGTGCAGGGATGCAACCGACGGAGTCGGGCTATGGTGCCTCGTACGAGTCGCATACGGTAGATCCCTCCCGAGCATGGTGACTGGTGTTGCAGAGCATTGTCGTCGTTTTGCACTATCCATGCAACAACACGGCGGTTGCATCCGAAACGACTACGATCGGAGGTGCCTTTGTCTGCGTGAAATCACGGACTGCGTGCCGTCCGGCGGTGGAAACGATGGATGAGGCTGGCGCAAGCATAACCCGACACGACGGCCAAACTACTCGCCCAGTTGCTTGCGCAATTCTTCCCACTCCAGCGTTGTCTGCTCGATGCGAGCGAGCAGGCTGTCTTCGGGGGGATGGTGGCGGCGGATTCTGCGGATGGTGGTCACTTCGTCTTCGAGCGCGGCCACCCAATCGGGTACGTCGAGGCCTGCTCCGCACGGTTCGGTGATGAGGCTCGTGATCTCCGCTTCCAGGGCTTCGAACGAACCATCTTCTCGTTCGGCGTCGACCGCTTCGATGGCGGGGGCGGCCAGGGCTCGTAGTCGATCGACGGTGAGCGAGCGAATGAAGCGTTCGCCCAGTCGTTCAGCGATGGTGGGCAGGCGCATGCCGTATTCTTCGGACATCTGCGAGAACGCCTTCAGGTAATAGTCGGCCCGTTCGCTGGTGCGGGCGGCGATGGCCCGGCGCCACATATCGGCCGCGGCCTCGCGCCCCTGGCGGATGAGTTTTTCATGGGCCAGGAACACTGGCTTCATGTTCCACGCGCTGCGGTCGTAGTTGGCCCGCAGGCGGAGGAAGTCGATGAACATGTAGAACAGTTCGCCATGATCGCTCTGGGTTGTCGTGGCGTTGTAGTCGCGGTACTCGCGGAAGTTCTCCACCACCGCGTCGATGGCGATGGTAAGCATCTCCACCGCGTCATTGCGTTCGATGCGGCCGCCGAGTTCCTCCACCAGCGGTAGAGGTTCGTCGCCAGGTTCCATCTCCAGGTTCGAAAGCCATACGCCTACCCCTTGGTGCAGGATGGATCGCAAGTTGCCCAGGCTCAGGAATCGCTGCGTGAACAAGTCGCGGCCGTAGCGTTGGACGAACTCGACGAACTGCTTCCAATCGGTTTCGTTGGCCAACTTTTCCACCACGCTCAGTCGCACCGTGCGGCTGTGGCGGAGCCAGCGACCGAGTTGCGCTTCGGTCAGGTCCTGCAGGGCTTCGACCAGTAGTTGGTCGCTGCGGCGCAAGCCCGGTGCGCCACCACTGCCTGTGTTGTCCCAGGTGTCGGCCGAGGCCACTACGCACTCTACCAGGGCCTGGTAGCCCTGTTCGAATAGCGTGTCGTACTCGGTGATGGCGCCTTGGCCGACGGGATGCTCGATTTCCATCCGCTGGGCCACATCCAGCAGTTCGCAGGTCTCGCGGACCAGGCCCAGGCGGGGGAGCCATCCCAGTAGGTCGTGAATCAACCCGTGCAAGGCGCGGGCCTTGACGATGCGACCGGGATTGCCCCCCTTGCTGAGCGGCACGTACAGCAGTTCCTGGTCGACCAGGGAGCGGGCGAAGTCGTCCCAATGCTGGCGGACGCCGTCGGCATTGCCTTTGAGGACCGAGCGAAGGATCTCGATAGTACGCGTGATGGCCGAGGCGGGCGCGCCCTCGGTAACCTGCGCCACGCCGGCCGCCGCACGCAGCAATCGTCCGGCGTCGGACATTTCGACACAAGTCGTGATGATCTGTTCGATGAGCGTTTCGAGCACCATCCGCCGGCGGTCGTAATCCACCATCGATTCGTGCGAACTGGTGGGCGGCGGTACCCGGTGTTGGTGAACTTCTTCCAGCAACTGCACCAATTGACCGTACTTCACCAGGGCATCGCGCTGCCAGGCGTCGTACTGGTCGCGGCGCTCAGGCGATTCGGTGGCGTCCCAGCCTATGGCCGTATGCTTCCACAGCCGGGCGATGGTGGCCAGGAAGGCCAGTCGCTCGCGGAGCCGCTCGGCCTCGTCTTCCAGTTCGTAGTCGGTGTCTTCGCTGCCGGGATCATAGATGGCCGAGTCGAAACCGTCGTCGGTGCTGTCGCGATAGGTGACGTCCTCGTAGGCCGCGCGGAACAAGTTGTCCAGGCCTTCTTCTTCGTCGTCCATCTCCTGATCGTACGGCGATATTTCGTCGTACGCTTCGTCTTCGGAATCATAGGAGTCGTCGTCGAAGATCGAATCGTCGGGGCCATCGTAGCGGTGCGAAGGCTTGCCCAGTTCGAATTGCGGGACATGCCAGTATTCCTCGGCGCTGGCTTCCAGTTGACCGAAGAACCGCGCCACGAGCGACCATTGGTCGTCGCCCTCGGCCGAGGTTTGTTGCGACCTGGATTCGACCATCCGCATCCAGCGCAGCGCCAGTGGATGCAGCGCGGCGTCGCCCTCCTCGAGCGGCGTGTACTCCACCTGGCTGAGCCATTGCATCATCAGGGCCATCGAGGCAATCAGGTCGTCCTTGTCCAGCAGAGCCTCGATTACCAATTGAAACGCCTTGGAGGTATCGAACTGCTCGACGAACAGGCCCCAGAACTTCACGTCGCCGGCCGCCGCGCCGGCCTTGTGCCAGGCGTTCAGGGCACCGGCCACCAGGTTGGTGCTGATCTCGATTTCCCGGGCGTCGAGCGATTTGACACCGCCGACTTCGGTGGAACCGAACGAGTCCCACCAGTTGGCGAGTTGGGCAAGCTGCTTGCTGAAGCGGTCTTCCAGGTCGCGCTTATCGATGGCGGCCGCTTCGGCCCAGGCCCGCGAGCAGAGATCAAGCGTTTGCTCGACGATCTGAATCAAGTCGTCGACGCGGAAATCGCGAACCGAATCCTCGAGCGAGGGGAACAGGCTGAAGTTGGCCCCAAAACCCAGGATGCTCCAGGGATCGACCAGCGCGCCGCACTCGATGCCGCGATTGAGCAGGTCAGTGATTTCGTCCAGGTACGTGGCTACCTCGGCCAGTCGTCGGCGGTCGATGGCGTGGTGGCCCGCGGTCAGCCGGCAGTAGATCTGGCACAGCATCCGGGCCGAAGCAACGCGCACCGACTGGGCCTGCTTCATGGCCGCTTCGGTGTAGCCCATGCGAGCGTACACTTGCGCCAGGTGCACTCGCTGCAACTGAATCGCGCGGCGGCGGGCCAGTTCCTGGTTCAGGTGTTGCCGCGCACCGCCGAACGGTTGGCGGGTTCGCTTTGCTTCGGCACGCAAGCGTTCGCCACGGGGGCCTTCGCCGCGGGCCAGCAGTTGTTCGTAAAAGCGGTCGCGGTAATCGGCGATGTGCGGCAGCAGCGTGCCTAGCGTTACGTCCGAGCCATGGCAATTGGGGCTGTTGCCACTGGTGCCCGAGGCCATCAGGATGGTGCCGGCCAGCACGGCGGCCGCCTCGAACAGCAGGTCCTCTTCGTCGAGACCTTGCGGGTGATGGGGGTTAACTCGCGCCATCAGCGAGTCGAGCGCCAGCGGCTGCAGTACAAACCGGCGGTAGTACCCCTTGTTATCGATGCGGTTGGGATCCCACTGACCAAAGTGGTAATTGGGCCGCTTGTTCACCGGGTGATCGAAGTCGTACGCCCGCGGGTCGAGCGCCAGTTCCTCGACCATCTCCAACTGGAACCAGGCGTCGCTCAGCAGGTCGGCCGGGGTGTCGCGAAGGATTTCGAGCGTCTTGGTAATCACCGCCTCGTAGGGGCCTGCTTCGACGCCCGCCCCTTCGACGTACAGCGGAATGGGGCGGACCCATTCGTGGCGGTAGGGCTCGATCTTCTGCGACTCCAGCGCCGGCACCGGGCGGTAGCCGATGTAGTCGTCCATCTGGTCGCGGGCCGCGGCGACCACCCGTTCGGGCATGTCGTCCTCCAGCACTCGCGGCAGCACCACCTCGAACACCCGCGCCAGCAGCAGCGGCCGCCACAATTCGTCGTCCGTGCGGTGGCGGAGCAAATCGCGGTGGAATTGCCGGTATTCGGGCAGAAAATACTCGCCCACCAACTGCAACACGCGGCGGGTCTGGCCAATTTCGGCGAAAGCCCCGCCTTGCTGGTGAAGCTGTTCGGCCGTGGTGGTCATCAGCTGTAGAACGACCTCCACCACTGGCGTTTCTAATTCGCCTTGCTGGTGAACAAAGCGGTAAACGTCGTTCAAATTGGCCAGGAATCGCGGATCGTGCGCCCCGGACGAGAAGTTCAGGTAGCCCACCAGCTCCTTCAGCCGTGCCAGGCAGTGGGCGTCGGGCTGGATAGAAGCCTTGCTCATGCGGGCCGGGGAAGGGGAAAAATTGTCAGCGGGCGGCAGGAAATGGGGCGACAACGAAGGCAATTCATAGACGAACCAGCCCCGAACTGTAAGGTAAGCCATCACACCCCTTTGAATCTAGGCTCCGCTCGACCTGCGGTGGGTGGTTGGCGTGCTGGCAGCGGGGGGCGTAGTAGTGTTTTCCGCATCAAAAAAGGTGAATTCCCGGGGCAATCCGACTACAATGGAGAATTATCGGAACGGATATCTTCACGCCCCGCTGGTCCACACGCCGGGGCGTTCCTACTTACCCCGCTGGTTTCGTATGCGCAAGTCTCGACTCTTTCGTACCACGCTGTCCACGTTCGCGTTGCTCGGGGTGGCTGTCGCCAGCGTGCTGGCCAACCAGGCCGTGGCATCCTCTGGGTTGGTGTCTTCCATCGATGCGCAGCGATCGGGCCTCCAGCGAGCCTGGTTTTCGCAGGCGCAGCTCGATCGTTCGCGGCACCGTGTGGAGCATGCGGTGCTCGATGGCGATTCGCTGTTCGTGCTGACCACCGCGGGCGTGTTGCATTCGATGGATGCCGAAACCGGCCGCACCAACTGGATCGCGCGGATTGGTAATCCCGATTATCCCAGCCTGGGCCCGGCCGCCAACGACCAGTACGTGGCCCTGATCAATGGCAGCACCCTCACCGTGCTGAGACGCGATAACGGCGTCGAGCACCTGAGTCGCGAACTAGGAGGCGGTGCCGGCGGCGGACCGGCACTGACCAGCGAGCACGTCTACGCCCCGTTGTTTAGCGGCAAGGTCGAAGCCTACTCGCTGACCGACGATGAGGATTTGGTCTGGTACTATTCGTCTTCCGGGCGAGTGTTCCAGCCCGCCACGGCAACTCCCGAAAGCGTTACCTGGCCCACGCAGCGAGGGTTCCTGTACGTCGCCAATCCCGAGGCCAACGGTGTCCGCTATCGATTCGAGACCAATGGGTTGGTGAATTCCCATCCAACGTCGTTCGATGGTCGGTTGTTCTTCACCACCAGCAATGGCTACGCCTACGCCCTCGACGAGGCCACCGGTCAGCAATTGTGGCGGTACTCCACCGGCTCGTCCGTTTCGCAGTCGCCCATCGTGGTGAACGACAAGTTGTTTGTGGTCAGCGACGCACCGGCTTTGCATGCCGCTTCGCTGGCCACGGGCGAGCGGCAATGGCGCACCGGAGGCATCGATCGCATCGCCAGCGTCAGCGAGTCGCGCGTGTACGGGCTCAATCGCCAGAGCGATCTGGTCACCATGGACCTCGAGAGCGGAGTGCCGCTCGGTCGACTGCGGACCAGCGCCGCCACCACGGCGGTGGTCAACACCGCAAACGATCGTATCTACCTGATTAGCGATACCGGGTTGGTGCAGTGCCTGCACGAGGTCGGCGCCGACCAACCGTTTGTGCACCCAGGCGCAGCCCCAGCCGACGCCCCCGCCGATCAGGCCGATGCAGCGGCTCCGGCCGACGCCGACCAACCCGCCGAACCTGCCGAGCAGCCCGCCGCACAACCGGAGGTCGTAAACCCCTTCGGCGGAGGCCAGGATGCGGACGACAATCCCTTCGGCGGCGGCGCGACGGACGAGACGGAAAACCCGTTCGGTTTCTAACGCTTTGTCCCGCACGCGGTGCAGAATTTCGACCACCGCGCCGGGACAATGTAAGTGATGTAGGAGGGGCCAAGCGAGTCTCAGCTCGCGCGGACCCATCATGAAGAAACTGCAGCGGTGAGCTAACCCAGCTTCGCCTTCTTGGCCGCGATGTCTTCGGCGTAGAACGACTCGAAACGTTCGACGAATTGTCCCGGCTTGAGCGGGTCGGCGGGCCGGATGCCTTCGTGTTGCAGCAGTTGGTCGTACAGTTGCTCGGCGGTGGCACCGGGCGTGAACTGCTTTTCGAATGGCGTTCCCTTCGAAAGTTCCTCGATGCCCGGTTCGATCGCGGCGTTGGTCACCGTCAGGGTCGTACCATCGTGCCGAAAACGCACCAGGTCGATCCAATCCACCTCCCCCGCGTTGCAGACCGCGGCGTACAGCTGCTGGCCGCGATGAATCAGGCCGCGAACCAGCACACCGGGCATTTCTGCGATCGCGTAGTCGGCGATGGTTTCGAAGCCCAGGTCCTCCAGGTCCTGCGTTACCTCGTCGCGCTGGTCGGTGTGGACCCAATCCGTCGGATCCATCAGTTCGTCCAGCTGAATGGTATCGGGCTGGGCGAGTACCGCCTGGCGCATAGCGTCCTCGGAATCCGCAGCCAGCGATTGCAGTTGCTGCCCCAGGTCCTCGAAGGCCCGCCGCGCCCGTTCGCCGCTCGCCCGCATTCGCCGCCGCTGGCTGTCGAGCCGCGCCTGGTCTTGCGTGGCCTGCGTCTGCCAGTCGGCAGTGGCCTGGCCCGACTCGGCTAGTTCCAGGTAGTCGGCAATATCTTGCACCGGTTTTTCGTTGCGGTTCGTTTCTCCCTCGTCCTCATCGCCCCCGGCCAGACCAAATAGCGACGAGACTTTGCCCAACGACTCGAGCAACGCCCGCGCCCGCTCGAGCGGCGTATTGCCGACTCCGTCGGTCACGGTCAGGTCGGCGCCACGTTGGTGCAGCAACATGACGGCCGACAGCGATCGATGTTGCACAGCTTCGTGCAGTGCGGTGCCGCCGCCGAAGAAGGTGATTGGTCCTACGTGATCCAGGTTGGCGCCGGCGTCGATCAAACGATTGATCGCGTCGAGCGCCAGGTCGAGGCACGAGTCGCACTTCTTTACCGCTTCGATCAACGGCGAGCTTTGCTCGTCGCCGGTCGCCGTTGGCGAAGCGCCGGCCGCCAGCAAGGCGGAAACGATCTTCGCGCCGTCGGGTTTGTCGTCATCCAGCCGACTGATGGCAAACAGCAGGGCCGAGTCCTGGATGCCCGGCAGCGATTGCAGACTGGCACCCGCGGCAACCGCTGCTTCGACTCCGGCAAGGTCGCCCTCGGCGATGGCGTTGGCCAGTTGCCGGCTGGCAGGATTCGGTGTCGTCGAGGCTGCCGCGCCGAACACCACCAGGTCGATTCGCTCGACGTGCTGCGGCGCAATCGCATCTTCGTGGCAGGCCGCCAACTGAATGCCCTCCTCACCGGGGTAAGCCTGAACAAACGGCACATAGGACTCGAGGTCGCGGAGCAACGCTTGCTGCACCTCGGTTTCGCTGGCGAACTTCTGCCACCAGTCGGCAGGGTACTTATTGCTCTGCAGGCGGGTGACGTCGAAATCGTTCTCGTACGCCTCGTCGTAATCCTCCTCGTAGTCCTCGTCGAGTTCGTCCGCCAGGTCCTCGAGTTCGTCTTCCAGGTCGGAGCTGGTGAAGGGATCGGCGCCAAACCCGGCGCCGGTCGACTCGAACATCAGCTCGTGCTCTTTATCCTGATGTACGATCACGTACGTGGCGCAGGCCGTGTCCTGGTAGCCAGTTTGCAGGACTCGCAGGCCGGTGTCCGCGGCGAGTCGTTCCGGCAATTGCGAGTTGCGGGTGAAGGGGTTCAATTGCGAAGGGTCGGCCACGTGTACCCAGTTGGTGCCCCGCAGTTTGACCAACAGCGCCCAACGTCCATCGGGCACGGGGCACTCGCCGGCGAGTACCTGCCGGGTGACATCGGTTTGAATCACCCCCACCGAGGGCATGCTCTGTACCGCTTGGGCCACCTGCTCGGCCGAGCCTGCCAGCAAGATGGCTTCCCAAGAGTTTCCGCAATCGTCTTCCCAGCAACCGCGTCGCTGTTCGACGGGAAGAGTGGTAATCGATTCCGCCGACATCAGAAGACCTCCGCCGGGTAGGAGGGAGGGAAGAGTAGGGTGCCCGCCGAGGTCAACACCCGGCGAGCCACTGGCCGTATTGTGCTCCATCCCGCCAAGCGGGGCAATCATTGTTCGACCTACGCCGGCAGAAATAATGCCGGACGGCGGGTTTGGTGTCCTGGCCATCCGGTATGGGAGGCCCGCGAGGTAGGTCCCGCCCGGTTTTCAGCAGCCTTTGAATCGGATAACTTTAGGCTGTGGACCGTCGTGCGCGACGAGTCCTACAACAGACGTATTTTGCGCTGCGACTGCCTGGTACGCAGCGATGGCGGAGGCTGGACGGTCAGGCGGCGTCGGTCTGTTCCGCAAAACGTCGCGAGAGTCGTGCAACGGAAACACCGCGAGCGGTTGCGGTCCGGAGCAGGCCAAACCCATTGGGCGAGGCGCCACTTATCCCAGGCGCGAGTGGCACATCGTCCCACCTTTCTACACCTTCTTACGAAAGGATCTGATTCTATGACGCCGCAAGAAGTCCTGGCCATGTGCCGGGAAAATGACGTAAAGGCCATCGACTTCCGGTTCATGGACTTTCCCGGCATCTGGCAACACTTTGGCATTCCCGCCAATAAGCTGGACGAAGATGTCTTTGAGGACGGTCTGGGCTTCGACGGCTCCAGTATCCGCGGTTGGCAGGCGATCAACGAGTCGGACATGCTGCTGATGCCGCAGCCCGACACAGCCATTATCGATCCGTTCTGCAAGCTCAAGACGTTGATGTTGATCTGCAACGTGCAGGACCCCATCACTCGTGAGGATTACAGCCGCGATCCGCGTAACATCGCTCGCAAGGCGGTGAACTACTTGAAGAGCACGGGTGTGGCCGATACTTGCTTCATCGGTCCCGAGGCGGAATTCTTCATCTTCGATGACGTTCGCTTTGACCAAACACCCCAGGCTGGCTATTTCTACCTCGACAGCGTCGAGGCTGCCTGGAACCGTGGTCGCGACTACCGTGCCGAAGGCATGGGGCCGAACCTGGGTTATAAGCTGCGGCACAAGGAAGGTTACTTCCCCTGCCCGCCGGCTGACCAGATGAACGACATTCGTGCCGAGATGATGCAGTTGATGATCGACTGCGGCATGGACGTCGAGGCTCAGCATCACGAAGTGGCCACCGCCGGTCAGGCCGAAATCGACCTGAAGTTCGACGACCTGGTCACCATGGGTGATAAGCAGTGCTTGTATAAGTACATCATCAAGAACGTCGCCCATCAGCACGGCAAGACGGTCACGTTCATGCCCAAGCCGCTGTTCAGCGACAACGGTTCCGGCATGCATACCCACATCTCGTTCTGGAAGAACGGCGAGCCGCTGTTCGCCGGCAACGGGTACGCGGGTCTGTCGGACGAAGCGATGTACGGCATCGGCGGTATTCTGAAGCACGCCCCGGCGCTGCTGGCCTTCACCAACCCCACGACCAACAGCTACAAGCGGTTGGTGCCGGGTTACGAAGCGCCGGTGAACCTGGCGTACTCGCAGCGTAACCGCAGTGCTTCGTGCCGCATCCCGATGTACAGTCCGAGCCCGAAGGCCAAGCGGATCGAGTTCCGGTGCCCCGACCCGAGTTCGAACCCGTACCTCGCGTTCAGTGCCCTGATGATGGCCACTCTGGATGGTATCCAGAACAAGATCGACCCGGGCGATCCGCTGGACAAGGACATCTACGACCTGTCGCCCGAAGAACTGGCCACCGTGCCGAAGACTCCGGGCTCGCTGGGCGAAGCGCTCAACGCGCTGTCCGAGGATCACGAGTTCCTGCTGCGTGGCGACGTCTTCACCGAAGACGTGATCAGCACCTGGATCGACTACAAGATGAAGAACGAAGTCGAAGCCCTCGCGCTGCGTCCGCACCCCTACGAATTCTGCATGTACTACGACATGTAAAATCCGCTGGGATCCACAATTTGAAGTCGCACAAGAGCCCCGGCCACACATTGGCCGGGGCTCTTGGTCTTTCGCTATAATGCGGCCGGACGATTTGCCACTTTGCCTGGGAGGGTTACAAACATGCCGCGTCTGCTTGGTTGCCTCGGCGTCGCAATCTTGCTGCTGGCCAGCGACGGGGGCTTGTTGGCTGCCGAAACTCGTGTTCCGAGTACCAGGGCTTTCCGCCGCAGTTCCAGCGACTGGTATAAGATCACCGGCACCAATCCGTCGAACAACGCTGGCCGGTTGCCGCACTACGATAATTCGCAGGTGGAAGAGATTGCGGCCAGCTTGCTCGTCTATCAAAACGCGGACGGGGGCTGGCCCAAGAACCTCGACATGTGCATCAAGCTCACCGACGAGCAAGCCGCCAAGGTCGCCGAAAATCGCGGCATGTATCCCAGCACCTTCGACAACGGCGCCACGCATGGGCAGTTGCGCTATCTGGCCGCCGCACAGCAGATTGCCGATCGCGACGACTTTCGCCAGGCATTTTTGCGGGGGCTCGATTTTACGCTCGACGCGCAGTACGACAATGGGGGCTGGCCTCAGATACCGGGCAGCCGTGGCTACTCGCGGCACATCACGTTCAACGACAATGCCATGGTGGGCGTCATGCAGGTGCTGCAAGCGATTATCACCAACCAACCCGAGTACGACTTTCTACCCACCGAGCTCCGCGAGCGCTGCGCGGACGCTTATCGGCGCGGACTCGAGTGCACCCTCGCTTGCCAGATCGAAGTCGATGGCCGCAAGACCGCCTGGTGCCAGCAGCATCATTACCAGACGCTCGAGCCGGTCGACGCCCGCGTGTTCGAGAAGCCCAGCCTCTGTAGCGGCGAGAGCGCGGGCATCGTGAAGCTGCTCATGGACGATCCCGAGCCAACGCCCGAGATCACCGCCGCGGTGGATGGCGCCGTCGAGTGGTTCCGCGACACCGAGTTGCATGGCATTCGCGTTGAGCGGCGACGCATCGAGCCGGTGCGCTACAAGTACCACACCGCCCGAAGCGACAAGTTCGTGGTCGAGGATGCCGATGCCCCGTCGCTGTGGGCAAGGTTCTACGAGCTGGATACGTTTCGGCCCATCTTTTGCGGACGTGATGGGGTGGTCCGGTACTCGCTGGCCGAGATCGATCAGGAACGCCGCACCGGCTACGCCTGGTATGTCCGCTCGCCCGAGTCGGTTCTCCGCGTCTACGACCGCTGGAAAGACCGATCGCCGGCCCCGCGGTAGCGGCCAGCTAGCGTCGCACAGCGAACCAAGATGACGACGCGCGCCGTCGTTTTGTGGGCGCTTTTCGTCGATGCTACTAATCGTCGCCCCGCCATGGTGGGGCGTAAAGTGCTGCGCTGCAGTCACTTGTGGCAAATGGAATCTACTTTGGCACGCCTTGTGTAGTTGTTACTGGTCGATAGGTCCGCCCGACCCATCCCGTGGTGCCCCGCCCAGCCTGTTTGGTGCGGCAGGGCACGTGGGGTCGGGCGGACAGTCCCCCCTCTTGTTAACAGGACGCCGCCACGGTGGCGTCCCAAGGAGTGCGAAGCATGGCTAAGCGTTTTCTGATGGTGATGTTGTTTGTAGGTGCGATCGGCGCGGCCAGCCTGATGACCGCCGATTCGGCCCAAGCCCGCCACCGCCACTGCGGTTATGGCGGCGGTTACGGCGGTGGTTACTACGGCGGTCCCGTGCATGGGCGTGCGTATTACGGTGGTGGGTATTATGCCCCGCGCCGCGCGTACTACGCCCCCCGGGTGTACAGCCCCGGTTGGTATGGTCCCAGCGGCCTGTACATGAACGGCTACCGCGGCGGCATCTACGTCCGCTGGTAACACGCCTTGTAAAACCTGAAGCACATACAAAGCCAACCGCGCAGGGGCACGGTTGGCTTTGTTGTTTGTATAGGGTGAGAATTTGACGGCACGAACCACCGCGTGCTACTATTTTGGAAGTGCCTACATGAGGATTCACGACATGCAGATCGACCTACCAACCGACCTTTTCGAGCGCCTGCGCGAGCGAGTACAGGGCAATCCGGAACTCAGCGAGGCGGACGTCGTGCGGCATGCGCTCGACACACTCGATTGGCTGGACGACGAGTGCACGACGCCCGAGCAATTGGCAGACACGCTGCGAGACCTGGATCAAAGCATCGCGGAAATCGAATCCGGTGCGACGCTTGATCTTCAAACAGCCAAAGCCCAAGTGCAATCGAGCCTTGGGCTCTCGCCGGAAAAATGAGCTACTCGGTCCGCATCACTCCCACGGCGGTAAGGGATATCGAGCAGTACGGACATTGGTTCGCCCAGCGACGCAAGGCTCCGGAAACAGCCTCGCGGTGAGTGGACCGTATCTTTGACGAGCTTGTCACTTTGTCCGATCACCCACGTCGGTGCTCGCTTGCCGCGGAAGACGCCCATCGCCCTTACGAAATCAGGCGGCTACGCATCGGTTTCTACTTGGCGTTGTTTACGATCGACGAGGCGAACAAGACCGTCTTCGTGATCGGATTCCGTCATGGTCATCATCGCCAGATATCTTCAAAACTTCCTGCCAACTCGCCTGAAGGGTAGATATCGGGAAGAAAATCTCACGCGCAGGGCGAATAGAACACGCTTACGCCCACTTCTGCACCAACAACTAAAAAAGTTGTAGAACACTAATCGACGCTGATCTACGCTAATGTCTTGATTAGCGAGAATTAGTGTTTCCCCTAAATTTACACGACCCACCCATGACCTTCCGCCTCGTCACCCTGCTTTACGCCTTCGCGCTGTTCTCGGCGGGCTTGGCCGTGTTTAGCACATGGGGTGCGTGCCTGGCGACGGGTGGGGTCTTGCTGTCGTGGGCTGCTTTTCGAGCGAGCGACATCGCCGGGGGGCGCGGGATGTTCGTGCTGGCCTGGGTGCTGTTGATAGCCGGGTTGCTTTACCAGGCCGTGGTGGACGCGCGCGAAGCGGCGCAGGCCAATACTTGCATCTGCAGCCTCTCGTACCTGGCTTTGTCGCTGCTGAACTACGAATCGGCCAACGGAACGCTTCCCCCAGCAGTGGGTTCTCTGGGCACCTCGGGCGATACGCAAAGCTGGCGTGTACTGGTCCTGCCCTATTTGGAGAGACCGACCATCTACAACTCCTACAACATGAACGAGCCCTGGAACGGGCCCACTAACAGCAAGCTTGCGTCGAACTGGGTATACGCGTGCCCCACGCACTGTAGCGAAGCAACCACAAGCTACCTCGCGGTGACCGGCCCGCAGTGCGTGTGGAACGACGGTCCACCACGTAAGTTGGCCGACATCACGGATGACCACTCGCGGACGATCATGTTGATTGACGTGGGGCGTAGCGACATCAACTGGAAAGAGCCGCGCGACCTAACCTTCGACGAAGCGGTGGAACTACTAACCGCGCCGGTCGATCCTCAAACGTTCACCGGCCACCTTGACGTGGATGAAATATTCCTCAAACCGTCTTACTACTACAACGTTGCGATGGTCGACACGACCATCCGCCAGATTCATGTTCCGATCGATCGCAGCACCGCCGAGGCGCTGCTGACCGCCAATGGAGGAGAAACCATCGGCGATGAAGTACTTGAAAAGCTCACTCAGCCAGAACTTCGCTACGACCTCGTCTACGGATTGATCCTGTTTGCAGTGCTGGCAATAGTCCCCGTTGTGCCTACGGTGCGGCGGAAGATCTGGCCGACGGGCGAGGTTGCCGGACTTGAGGAACAGGAGGCAACGGAGGGAACTGACGTAGTTTTGGAACACTAATCTACGCTAATCTGCACTAATTTCATTAGCGAATATTGGCGTAGATTAGTGTTCCCCATTTCTTCTAACACGACCCACCCATGACCTTCCGCCTCGTCACCCTGCTTTACGTCTTCGCCCTGTTCTCGGCCGGTTTGGCGATGTTTGGAGGTTGGGGTGGTTGCTTGGCAACGGCCGGAGTGCTGATGCTGTGGGGGGCGCTGCGGAGTCGCGAACTTGCTTCAGGGTGCGGGCTGTCGGTGGTGGCGTGCGCGTTATTGGCCTCGGCACTGCTTATCCAGCCCGTTAAGAGCGCCCGCGAGGCGGCCCGCAGAAGTTCCTGTATGGGGCATCTCAAGCAATTGTCATTGGCGCTGCTGAACTACAATGATGCCCAAGGCACACTTCCGCCGGCGGTCGCTTCGCTAGGCACGTCTGGCGACACGCAAAGTTGGCGAGTGTTGGTCATGCCGTACCTTGAAAGCAATCACATCTTCAACGCCTACAATTTCAACGAGCCCTGGAACGGGCCCACGAATCGCAAGTTTACGGCAGGGTGGCTGTTTGAATGTCCCACCCACGGCATAGAGGGTGCTACGAGCTACCTGGCCGTGGTCGGCCCGCAGTGTGTGTGGAGCGACGGACCGCCGCGAAAGGTGGCCGACATCACGGACGACCGCTCACAAACCATCACCCTGATCGACGTAGGACGGAGCGACATCGACTGGAAGGAGCCCCGCGACCTAACCTTCGACGAAGCGGTTGAACTGTTAACCGCGCCGGTCGATCCACAGACGTTCACCGGCCACTACAGCGAGCCGAGTATGTGGCGGAAACGGTCCTATTTTTACAACGTCGCGATGGTCGACACGAGCATACACAGCCTCCGCGTCCCCCTCGATCGCAGCACCGCCGAGGCCTTGCTGACCGCCAATGGAGGAGAAACCATCGGCGATGAAGTACTTGAAAAGCTCGCTCAGCCAGAACTCCGCTACGATCGCATCTACGGAGCCATCCTGTTCGCCATCGTGGCGCTTACGCCCGTTGTGCCTACGGCGCGGCGGAAGATCTGGGCGACGGGCGAGGTTGCCGGACGTGAGGAACAGGAGGCAACGGAGGGAACTGACGTAGTTTTGGAACACTAATCTACGCTAATCTGCACTAATTTCATTAGCGAATATTAGTGTAGATTAGTGTTCCCCTTTCTGTCTGGTAGCATCACTCACCATGACCTTCCGCCTCGTCACCGTGTTGTACCTGTTCGCCCTGCTCGCGGCGTCGCTGGCCGTGTTTGGGGCATGGGGGATAGTATGGGCGGGACTCGTGTTTGTGTTTTGGTCCGCATGGATGGGCAAACCGAAGCCGACCACGATCGGTGAAGGTTGCGTCATGGCCATGGTCGTGTTGGTACTGCTGGTCCTGCTAGTCCCTGCCGTTCAGCACGCACACGAACCGAGCAGATCGGGCCTTAGTCTCAACAGCCTCAAGCAGATTGAGCTGGCGTTGCTTAACTATCACGACGCCAACAAGCATTTTCCGCCACCCTATGTAACGGACGACGAAGGCAACAAGCTGTACAGCTGGCGGGTACTGATCCTGCCGTACGTTGAAGGCGACACCATTCACAAGCGCTTCCACTACGACGAACCGTGGGACAGTCCTCACAACAAGCAGTTTCTTACCGAAATGGACCTTTTTAGCAGCCCCCGCGTGAGCAACAGCGAAGACGCGCCTGGCATGACGAACTACGTAGCAGTAGTTGGTCCAGAGACGATGTGGCAGCCCGACAAGAAGGTCTCGCTTCGCGATATCACCGACGGCACTTCCAATACCATCAACCTCCTTGAAATCGCATGCAACGATGTCTACTGGAGCGAACCTGTCGACGTGACGACCGACCAGGCCGTTCGTCTATTAACCGGAAGACTTGACGGCTTCGAATTCGTTCGCGAGGGGTACTTTGTCAGCGAGAGAGTCCGACTCAGCTGGCGATGTGCTGCCTACGTTGATGGCCATTGCGAAGTAATGCGGCCGTTCACGTTGGAGGATCAGGCGCGGACGCGACTCACGATCGCCGACGGTGAACCCGAGGCAGACGAGTACTTGGAAACAACGACAGATTCTGGCGTCGAGCACATCGAAACCATCATCCACTGGGACCGCGTCTGGGGCGTGGCCGTTTGGCTCGCCCTGGTGCTACTGCCCGCGGTGCCGGCGGCGCGGCGGAAGATCTGGCCGAGCGAAGATGCTGTTGAAGAGCAGCCGCAGGTATTGGAGGAGATTTTGGAACACTAATAACCGCTCATCTGCCCTAATATCTCCATTAGCGAGGATTAGTGTCGATTAGTGTTCCTGTTTCAACGACACCACCATGACCTTCCGCCTCATCACTGTGCTGTACCTGTTTGCCCTACTGGCGGCATCGCTGGCGGTGTGCGGAGTGTGGGGGGCCATCGTGGGGCTGTTGATTGCCAACAACTGGCGCCGCGTTGTCGCTGGGCAGCAATCGAGTGGAGCTATAGCGGAAGTAGTGGCCCTGTTGTGGCTCGCATTGCTGATCAGTGTGGCCTACGACGGTGTAGCTCAACCGCAAGTTGGTTGGAGCTACACGCGCGTTTACGGTGCTGCTCTGCTGATTATCGTTGCGCTCCTCCCTTCGGTACCGGCTGCACGGTGGAAGATCTGGCCGCCAAAGTTTCAGCAGTAGGCCGGGTGTCCCGCCCGGCTTGTCAAAAAATCGCGGTTGAAATCGGGTACCCGTATGATCCAATGGAGGTGCGTGGCGTGATGTACCGATCGGTCGGCGAATGGCCGATGGTCTGGGCGTCGTTGCTCTCTCCGCACTCGCCGGGCTCGAGTTTGTGCTGCCAACGAGCGTGGTGGTGCTGTTGACGCTCGATCGCGGAGCGATCGGCCACCAACTCGGTTTTGGGCCAACTACTGGGTTCTGGGCCAACTGGCTGAACATGCGGGGAACAACTCGGAGTGTTTTGGACCAATTCGCAAGGGATTGATGCTGGAAAACAAGGGGTTTGAGAAATAGCGGTGGACCAAAACGCGTGGGGTTTTGGGCCCATGAATGTAAATCCCCCAGAGTTGCGGAACAACCTGTTTTGGGCCCATGGATCACTTGAGCGAATTGCGTGGTGAAGCACGGCCTCGCGTTGTCGCGATTTGATGGAATCGCCGCGGATTTCCGCTCTGCTCAGGCGTGATTCGTCTGCGCGTGGTGCACTAGTTTCCCCCCGTCAGCAGATTTAAACTTGCAGTTTCGCCATCCCGCCTCCCTTCCTGTCTTCCCGCCTTAGGACCGTTTCCCATGATCGTTGGTGTGCCCAAAGAGATAAAACCAGACGAATATCGCGTTGCCATGCTGCCCGTCGGGGTCGAGGAGCTAACGCGGCGTGGGCATCGCGTGGTGGTCGAAGCAGGGGCGGGACTCGGATCGGGCCTGGCGGACGAAGACTACGCGGCGGCCGGGGCCGACTTGCTGCCGTCGGCCGAGTCGGTGTTTGCCGAAGCCGACATGATTGTGAAGGTCAAAGAGCCGCAGCCCGCCGAATGGGAGTTGATTCGGGACGGCCAAATCGTGTTTACCTATTTCCACTTTGCCGCCGATCGCGCGCTCACGGAGGCCGTCCTGGCAAGCGGCGCAACGGCCGTAGCCTACGAAACCTTGAGCGATTCGGAAGGCCGATTGCCGCTGCTGACGCCGATGAGCGAAGTGGCCGGCCGGATGAGCGTGCAGGAGGGAGCCAAGTTCCTGGAGCGGCCGCAAATGGGCCGCGGAATCCTGCTGGGCGGCGTGCCGGGCGTGGCGCCGGCCCACATCACCATCCTGGGCGGCGGCATCGTCGGTGCGAACGCCGCTCGCATTGCTGCGGGCTTCCAGGCGAGCGTGGCCATCCTGGACATCAACCTCGACCGCCTGCGTTACCTGGACGACGTGATGCCGGCCAACGTTACCTGCCTGTACAGCGACCGCCACACCATTCGCAAGCAATTGGAACGAGCCGACCTGGTGGTTGGCGCGGTGCTGATTCCCGGGGCCAAGGCGCCGATGCTGGTGGAGGAAGATGACCTGAAGATCATGCAGCAGGGCAGTGTGATCATCGACGTGGCGATCGACCAGGGCGGCTGCATCGCCACGAGCAAGCCAACGTCGCATGCCGAGCCGACCTACATCGTGCACGACGTGGTGCACTACTGCGTGACCAACATGCCCGGCGCTGTGGGCCGCACCAGCACGTTCGCCCTGTGCAATGCGACGCTCCGCTGGGTGCTGGAGATCGCCGACCGTGGCATCGAAGCGGCAGCCCGCGACCTGAAACCGGTGGCCACCGCCATCAACATGCACGGTCGCAAAGTAACCAACAAAGCCGTGGCCGAGACGTTCGACCTGGAGTTTGATAGCTCGTTTGCGGTGTGAGTAAAGAAAACCGGTCGCGGATCTACGCTGATCGTTGCAAAGTCGTTTAAGATATCGCATAGGCTTGTAGACCAAAGTTGTCGTGCGGGCTTGCGCGGTGGTCATTCAGCTGCGAATTGAATCCGCACACGTCCGCGACGAACTCAATAAGGGAAGGCGTTTTCGAATCATGGAAGCCTCGCAACTCAATACGCTGCTCTCGCCGCGGTTCTTGTTTCAGTTCTCGGTGCCGCTGAAGCGGAAGGAGCCGATCTGGGGACCCAAGGGCGTGGAGCTCGACGAGTCGTACCAACTGCCGGACCTGGCTGCGCTCGACGCGGGCACGGCTAACACCGAACGTTTGTTCGCCGATGTTCGCATGGCGTGGGACGTGAAGGGCGTAGCGATTACCGTCAATGTGACCGGCAAGCACCAGCCGGTGTGGTGCCGCGAGTCGCGGCTCGAAGATAGCGATGGCCTGGTGGTGTGGGTCGACACCCGAGCGACGCACAACATTCACCGCGCCAGCAAGTACTGCCACTCGTTTGTGTTCCTGCCGGCCGGTGGCGGGCGGAACTCGGACGAGGCGCTCGCCGACCAGATGTTGATCAACCGCGCACGGGAGAACGCCCGCCCGGTGCGGCCGCGGGAGTTACAGGCCACGAGTAAAGTCACCAAGGATGGCTATCAACTCGCGGCCTTCATGCCGGCGGTGGCCCTGGGTGGATTCGATCCGGCGAACCATCGCTCGCTGGGTTTCACCTACGCGGTGATTGATCGCGAGCTGGGACTGGCCACGTTCGCCAACGGTCCGGCGTTTCCGTTCGGCGAAGATCCAAGCTGCTGGGCAACGTTGGAGATGGTGGAGTAGACGCGGCCGCTGGTGATGTAGCTACGCTCGCCCGAGCGTGGAATTCGGCTGGACCGCGTGAAGCATTGGATGGGGTGAACCGTCGTCTGTAGATCGTCCTCCGTCTGGCGACGGAAGCTACGAATGGTGGAGATCGGACTACTGCCCGTTGGAGCCGGCGGTGGCTTCGAACTTGCCGAACACCATGCGGCCGGCGCTGGTTTGCAGCACGCTGGTCACCGTGGCGTTGACCATTTCGCCGATGTGCTCGCGACCACCTTCGATGACGACCATGGTACCGTCTTCCAGGTAGCCGACGCCCTGGCGGACGTCCTCGCCCGGCTTGATGATCCGCACATTGAGCGACTCGCCGGGCAGGAAGATTGGTTTGAGCGAGTTGGCGATGTCGTTGAGGTTTACGACGCCCACGCTGTGCAGCTTGGCCACCTTGTTGAGGTTGTAGTCGTTGGTGACCACCTTGCCTTCGAGGTGTTTAGCCAACAGCACCAGTTTTTGGTCGACCGGCTGACCAGCGAACTCGGGCAGATCGCGGTCGAAGATCATCAGGTCGACTTTGGGATTGCTCTGCAGACGATTGAGGATATCGAGCCCCCGTCGGCCGCGTCCCCGTTTGAGTTTATCGCTCGAGTCGGCAATGCCCTGCAGTTCGGCAATCACGAACTGCGGCATGATCAACTGGTTATCGATGGCGTGGGTTTCGATCAGGTCGGCAATGCGGCCATCGATCACGACGCTGGTATCCAGTACCAGGGGCTTGAGACCTTTCATCTCCTTGGCGAATTCGACGTAGGGGATGATGAAGCGGAAGTCGTCGCGGGTCTGCAGCAGCACGCTGATCGAGACATAGCAAGTAATGGCTGCCACGGCCAATTTGACCCAGTCGGCCACGTCGGCACTGGGGATCTGCTCCATCAGTGGCGTGAGACCAAGCTGCAGGACATAGCTGAGAAACAAGCCAATCACGGCGCCGAAATACACGGCCGTAATCACGTCGAGCCGCTTGCGACGGATGAACACATCGCCGGCCAGCACGGCCCCGGCGCCAAGAAGTACGCCAAAAAAAGCCATCCAGGGCAAGGCCGAGAAGGTACTTTCGAATAACTCCGACCGGACCACCTGCACGCCTAGGGCGATGGCGACCATCAGGAACATTACTCGGAGTATAACCAGTGCCATGGCAATCGGCGGCGGAGGGATAGGGGAAAAGCCCTCGAAGCGGGGCTGCTTCCATTCTACCCAAGGCCGGAGACCCGAAACAGCGGGAATCGGCAGACCAGGGGCCTCGCCACCGTTTGGATGCCGGATAACCACTACAATGCAACCAAGCGTCCAGTTGCCGGCGAGAAACGGAACCTGACGTAATAGCCGTCCGGGCCAAAAGACTTATTCCTTACAAGCGAATGCCGTAGAATACTCACATGTTACTGCTTTACCTATTTCTGCTGTTCACCGTCGGCCCGCTGGTCGAGCTGATTCTGCTGCTGTATGTCGGCTCGAAGATCGGCTGGCTGGCGACGGTGGGCATTGTAATTCTAACCGGCATCATCGGTGCTGCCCTTGCCCGTTGGCAGGGCGTGAAGGCCGTGATGCGAGTGCAGCGGCGGATTGGCCGCGGCCAGGTGCCAGGCGACGAACTGTTCGACGGCGTGCTGATCCTGGTGGCCGGCGTGCTGCTGGTGACACCAGGCATTCTGACCGACCTGACCGGCTTCGCCCTGCTGACCCCCCCGTTGCGCAACGTGATCAAGGGCGTGCTGCGACGGTGGGCGCGGAAGAACATCGAAGTTCGCACCACGCAGACCGCCAGCCAGTTCTGGTCGAGCGAGCCAACGCCGCAGTACCGCGACGAGATCATCGACGCGGAGGTGGTGGAAACGCGGGTCGTAGACTGATTTCGCTCCGTTCAGCTGACCCCGCATTGCTCGTCGACTATGGGACGTTGAGCGCCGCCGGACCTACTTGGGAAGTCGCCCCGTTTCGACTTGGGGAAACTTGCCTGTAAGCGACTTCATGAACTCCACCAGGTCGGCCTTGTCCTGATCGCTGAGTCCCAGTGGCTCGACGCTGTCGGACAGCCACTCGTTGGGATGTCCGCCCTGGTCGTACCATTCGACCACTTCGGCCAGCGTTTTCTGCGAGCCGTCGTGCATGTACGGCGCGGTAAGCGCCACATTGCGCAGCGTGGGAGTCTTGAACGCCCCCCGATCGGCATCGTCCTTGGTCACCTCGTAGCGACCGAGGTCGGGTTTGTCGGAGTCCATGCCGACGCCCAGATTGTGATACAGCTCGTCGGTGTAGTTGGCCCCGTTGTGGCAGACCGAGCAGCCTGCCGAACCAAAGAACAACTCGCCGCCGCGAATGGCCGACTCGCTTACCGGGTTGGCCCGACTGGCGGCTTGCAGCTTACGGTACTCGGCCACGTGCTGCGGATCTTCCTCCTCCAGCTCGTCCAGGTACTCCAGGTCGTCCGCGTAGGATCGCTCGAAGCTAGCGAGGCGTTCGTGGTGGTCCCATGGAGCGGGGCCGGTGACAATCGCGCGCTCGAAGCTGGCGATCGCGCGTCCGACGTTGTCGATCGTCAGGCCATCGGCGAAGATGCTTTCGAACTGCACCCGATATCCTTCGATGCCCGCCAGGCAGCCGACGCAAGCGTCGTGCGTGTTGGACATTTCGACGGGGTTGGCGATCGGTCCCACGGCCTGCTCTTCGAGCGTCGCCGCGCGGCCGTCCCAGAACTGCGCATCGCTGAGGATGCGGTTGTAGGACACCGGCGAGTTGCGCCCGCCGGCCTGGTTGTCGACGCCGAAGCTGACCGGCGTGTCGTCGGCATAGCCTTGCTCAGGGGCGTGGCACGTGGCACAGCTGATCGAGGTGTCGCTCGACAGCCGACCATCGAAGTACAACTGCCGGCCCAGCTCGATCTTCGCTCGGGTGAGCGGATTTTGCTCGAGCCCCTCGATCTCCGTCGACCCGGCGGCCAGCCCGAGTGGCAACTCGGGCTGGATTGGCCGGTGGTTTTGCGGGTCGGCGAGCCAAGCCTCGATCTGGTCGAGCGTCAGATCGCCCTCGCCTGGGATGCCCGCCAGCAACTCGTTGCTGCCCAGCCGCACGACTTCTGGTTTGGCAGACTCGGTAGATTCGGCCGCCAGGGCTCGTTGCAGGCTCAGGTAGAACGTCAGCGCGGTGGCGACCGCCAAGCCGCCAAAAACAATAACTCGAAGGTGTCTGTTCATGATGACGCTTGTCGCTAGCTGGCCGACTTCAGCGCGGCGAGGGCCGCATCGTAGTCCGGCTCGTTGGTCACTTCGGGCACGTACTCGGCGTACACGACTTTGCCCTCGCTATCGAGCACGAAGCAGGCCCGGCACATGATCTTCAATTCTTCCATTAACGTTCCCCAGGCATTGCTGAAGTTGCGATCCTGGTAGTCGCTGCCAACCCGCATATTGGTGATGCCTTCGGCGCCACAGAAACGGTTCATGGCGAACGGCAAGTCGAGGCTCACCGTCACGGCATTGATCGAGTCGCCCATCGCGGCCAGGGATTCGTTGAACTTCTTGGTCTGCGTGGCACAAACGCCCGTATCGAGCGAGGGAACGATGCTTAAGAGGGTGGGCTTGCCCTTCAGGTCGGCCAGCGAAAGCGTCTGCAGTCCTCCCTCGAAGTAGTGCAGCGTAAATTCCGGTGCGACCTGGCCCGTCTCGACGGCATCGCCGGCAAGAGTCATCGGGTTGCCCTTAAAGGTAACAGCTCCACTGCGCGACATAGTATGGCTCCTCTTCGTGAGAGTAATGTTCAAATCCAACGCTTCAGTATCGCGCCGTACTCCGGCTGCTGGCAAGGGTTGCTACCGGGCTTACTGTCCAATCGCCCGGTGGTAGCAGTAATCGAACAGCAATTCCCACTCCGCCTGCTGTACCGCACGGCAGAAATCGGCATCCGTGCCACGCCGTACGGCCTGCTGGCAGGCGTCGACAAACGCGAAGGCGTCCCACTCGTCAGTGGGCAGTACGTCGATGGCGTCGTGCTGGTCGGCCAGCTGCTCGGCGGCCGCGGCCAGTGGCTCGTACACCGGATGGTGGCCCACGTTGCGGAACCAGTACTTGGCGTTGGAGAAATCGCCCTCGCGGCGATGCATGATGCCGTGCCAGAAGCTACCCGTGGAGCTGCCGATGTCCTGGCTGATACGGTGCGAGTCGTCCAGAAAGTCGTGCAGCAGCCACACACCGGCCAAGCAGGCGGAGGCCATCTCGCGGTTGGCGATCTGGGTATGATTGAACGCGTCGGCGGGCGTCAGGCTGTTCATGCGACTCCACATCGGCTGATCTGGCGATCCGCCATCCAGCGGACGACAGCGGTCCACAGCCAGCAGATCGGCGAAGGTTGGTCCGTAGGCGGCGGGATCGAACGACATGGTGGAGTGCCTCCCTTCTCGTGGAAATCTGCTGGCAAATTGAAGCATCGACTGCCTGAAAGATACCGCGCCACGGGAAGATTCGGCACCCTCTTGCGATGACCTTCAGCGCATGGAAAGACCCACCGCGGCGAAGCAGAACTCCGCGGTGGGTCGATGGCCTCGGGGAAGACCTTTAA
>NZ_JAMXLR010000008.1 GCF_024054565.1 Aeoliella straminimaris | reverse complement strand
CAGCGAAGACTGCTTAACCGAGGCCTTCTTCAACCTGAAGAAGACCGCAGCGGTTGGAGTCGACAAGGTGACCTGGCACGAATATGAGCAGGACCTGGAGGCCAATATCACCGATCTCCATGGTCGCATTCACCGAGGAGCCTACCGTGCTAAGCCCTCTCGGAGAGTCTGGATACCCAAGCCGGACGGTCGACAGCGGCCGCTCGGCGTGGCCTCGCTGGAGGACAAGATTGTCCAACAAGCGGTGCTCTGGGTGCTTCAGAGCATCTACGAACAGGACTTTCTCGGTTTCAGCTATGGCTTCCGGCCGGGGCGTAGCCAGCACGATGCACTCGATGCATTGAGCGCGGCGATCCTTGGCAAGCGAGTGAACTGGGTACTGGACGCCGATATCGAAGGCTTCTTCGACGCGATCGATCACCAGTGGTTGATCAAGTTCTTAGAACATCGCATCGGCGACCGACGCCTACTTCGCTTGATCCGCAAATGGCTTCGTGCCGGGGTCAGCGAAGATGGTCGGTGGTCGGCAACGAAGGTAGGGACGCCGCAAGGAGCGGTCATATCGCCACTCCTGGCCAATGTGTTCTTGCACTACGTATTCGACCTGTGGGTCCAGTGGTGGCGTGACAACCACGCCCGAGGCGACGTCGTCGTCATCCGCTATGCGGATGACTTTGTGATGGGTTTTGAGCATCGCGAGGAGGCAGCGGCATGCTTGGAAATGCTCCGAGCACGCTT
>NZ_JAMXLR010000089.1 GCF_024054565.1 Aeoliella straminimaris | reverse complement strand
ACCAGTTGGCATAGATGACGCGAATGATCCATGGCTGGTCGTCGATCGGGCCGATCTCCCGGTTCAAATAGCTCTGCGCCTCGACGTAGTCATTCACGGTCGAAGTATGCAAGTCCGTCGACGAAATGCGGATCGGATCGTCCATGCTGGTTACTCGCTGGCGGAGGTAGTTGAGGTGGTTTCGCTCGGCGCCGCGGCGTCCGGTTCCTTTTCTGCAGCCGGTGTTTCCGCTGGCTTTTCCTGTTCTTTCGCTTTGTCTGGGATCGTTTCAGCAGAGGTCGAACTAGCCTCGGTCTTCTTCTTTTCGTTCGACTTCTGGGGTTCTTTGAAGGCTTTTTCCAGCTCCGCCCGTTTTTTCGCGACGATCAACAGCAGCGTCTGCCGTTCGGCATCGGACAATCCATAGGTCCTGTTAATGCGATCGATGGCGTCGCGACACAAAACCAGATTCGTTTCCAAGTCGCGCCGCAAGGAGTTTGCGGCCTGCTGCGCATCCTCGTCGAGTTCCACCCCGGCTGCGGGAAGTTCCTTCAGTGATTTGGATAGTTCTCCCAACCTCTCGGAGACAAGTTGCAGATTTTCTTCCAAGCCGATCTTCATGATTTTGTTGGTGCCGTAGTGAGCGACGGCACCACGTTCGATCATCTCCCGCTCCCACCTCGATTTTTGACCGGCCAAAAACTGGCCCAGCATGAAGAACAGCAGGCCGACCAACAGCAGCATCAACAGTTCCTGCAACCACGATCGGGGCGGCGCCGCCCCGGCCGAGTAGGCCTCGGACGTAGCAGCACCGGTAGATGCGTTGGCCGATGCAGATGACTTGCTGTCGACGGCGCCGATCTCGATGCGATCGCCCACCCAATAGTGCTCCAGCGGCGTTGGCTTGCCCGATCGCCACGCAAACATGCCTTCGAGGTCGCGTACGGGATCGACGACAAAAGCCACCTGGCCGGCATTGGAGAAAAAATGTTCGTGAATGAAGCAGTCGCGATCGGATAGAAAAATCCCAAAATCGGGGTGCGAGTGATACCACCCCACGATGCGCGCATCGGAGTACTTCGAGTCCATCTCTTCGTTGATTTGCGACCACGACTCGTGGGTGAAGGTCACCTCAGCAAACTTGCTGGCGGCGCTCTCGCAGCGGATGTAATTTGTCACGACCGCGTAGGGACCGTTCTCGTCGCGTTCCCACCGCCCCACGAGGACACCGCAAATCTCCACCGAGGTGTCTTCCTTGGCATGCGCCCAGGTCCCCTGGTGGACTTCGGGCTCCATGTAGAGCCGAAAATCGGAGATCGGGTTCGCCGGAAAACTGGCCTCCGGCAGCGAGTCGTTCGTGAGATCTGCTACGTCCAGTTCACTCATGACATATCCTTTGCACTTGCTTCGGCCTCGTTCACCAGCGGCGCTAGCACCGTAGCGCGATCGCCGGCCAGCTCGTAGCCAATCTGCTCCATCCCTGCGTGGGCGGAAATAATGTCCCACGGGGGCACGCCAAGCTCGGCCAATGTGCAATCGAGCAAGGTGGAATGTTCGTTGATCGAATGGTACAGGTTTGGCGTGCACAACTCGCCGCACTTTGGACACCGCCCCTGGGACTCCGTCACTTTGCCCAACGATGCCCGCAGCGGAGTGGTCTCGCCACACTCGCTACAATTCAGCGAGTCGATCAGGTCGTGATTGAACTCGAGCACCGCGGAGGGACCAATATCCGTGCGGGCACGTTCCAGCAGTTCTCCCACCCGGGTGTCGGCCACGCCCGTCGGTAGCGACACGACCGGTTCGATCTTCTCGTGGCTGGGGCAGTCTTCCAGTTGTGTGTAGCGGACCAGGTAGCTCTGGTGAGTGAGGCCTTCGAACACAAATCCCTGGCCGGCAATGGTCTCCATGCCATGCAACAATTTGACCGCTTCCTGCACCTGGATGCCGGCCACGACGGACGATGTTGTAGGCGTGGTGGGCACTTTTCCTTCTTGCATTTCGTCTCGCGAAAGCAGGGCACAACTTTTCCGCGCTGCGAGCATTTTCCAGTCGACATCGCTCATGGTGCACTCATAACAAGGGCCGGTAGCCGGGTCGAACACTCGAGCCACGCCTTGCAGCCGCTCGATGGCGCCATCGATCCAAGGCTTGCCAACCTTGGCGGCTGCCTGATTGATGGCGACACGGGCCTCCCGATTGTCGAGGCCGCCGAGGATTACGTCCGCCCATTGATAGACGCCCAATCCCAGGTCGTAGACAATATTTCCCTCAAAGGCATGCACCTGCATGTCGGGGAACAGCTCCCGAGTTCGACGGGCGGCCACGGCCGCCTTGCCTTGGCCGCAATCCTCTTCTCGGAACAGGACAGATCGAGAAAGGTTCGATAGCTCAATGCGATCGAGATCGGCCACCAGGACGTGCCCCACGCCAAGCAGGGCGAGGTTTTTCAGCAGTTCGTTGCCTAAAGCCCCGGCGCCAATCACCAGGGCTTTGGTGCCGGACAACCGCTGCTGATCCCACCAACTGATTAGCTCGAAGCGAGCGAAACGGTGATCATCGTCACCGTCCAGATCGATATGAAGTGCTTCGCTCATACGGAAAGAGACTGCGATGTGATAGACCGGCTTAGGTATCGGCGATCATCCCGGCGATAAAAACGATGAAGAGCACTCCCCACAACAAGGTGAAGGGAATACCAACGATTATGCCAAACCAAGCACGCCCTTTGCCCAACAGGCTGGGGTCTTGCTTGATTTCCTTCAGTGCCTGAAATCCACAAATGATGGCCAGCAAGCCAGCGAAAAAACCGATTAGCGGCATGAATGCGAACAGGCCTAGATAGCCAGCGGCGATAGCCGACACTGGGCGTCCCACCGGCATTACCGCACTGTCCACACCACTGGGGCGATTGTGCTTCCGCCTCAATTCCGGGTCGAGGTACTCACCACAATAACGACATTTCACTGCAACATCGCGGATCGTCTCTCCACAAATCGGGCAGGTTTTCGTAGCGTCGCTCATCCGGCGTTCTCAATGCTGACCAGCGGTGATCTCAGGTTGAAGACGCAAGATGTCGCCGTCTTGTACCTGCGCAGACGCCAGCGTGTCGGTATCCAATAGCTGACGGCCGGAACTCTTATGGTGAAACTTGTAGCTCATCATCTGTCCGTCCGGACTGTGACGAGGCAGATTCAGCCGTTCGATGAGCACGGCAATCAAACGATTGACCTCCGCGTCGACGGGCACTTCCACCATTTGCCGCTTGTTTCCGGTCGCGTCCCAGACTTCTATTTTTATGTCATTCATTTTTTGAGCGACGTTGCAGATGCACCCAAGAATCCCAGAATAGCAATCGCAAGCGAAGACTCCTCCCCAACGTGAAGTCCTCTCCCCAGCCTTCAGAGTATATCAACGATTGGCTGTGATTGCATCCGCGATTTTGACCAATTGCGTCCCCCCTTTCGCTCTCCATACTTTCCGGGCTCTAGTCCATTTCCTTGCATTCCAGATCCCCCACGGCAAGCCTACAGACCTCTCCGGCCCCAACAATTGCAACCAGCGATTGGGTTTACCACCAATTCCCTGTCGGTCAAAGTGAATCGAAAAACGAGACACTCACCCAAACTTCCTGGGCCCTCCATCGCCCTTGAGGCCAATATTCTAGCACAGCCGAGGCCCACCGATTCACAGGGCGCACAGCCCAATCGCGTCCAGAAAACACAGTTCTGGTGACGCACTTTTCAATCGTCCCCGCGTGTCCAGTTTTCCACTGCATCCGAAACGCGGAGACGACAGACGGCTCCTGGCAATTGGCGTGAATCATCACCTCACTGGGCTGAGGCCTGGTTCCCTGCAGGTAGCTTAAATGGCCTACACTACGTGCATGTTCAGCGAGTGCCTGGCGCCGGCCAGCTGCCTTCGCGCCGCAGTTCGCCAACAAGCCGCCCCAGGCCCACTATTTGAGCACGGTGGCCGCGACCAGAATATGATGGAGGAGTGCGACTAACGGCCCCGGCGCACGCAGCACAGAGAATGCGATCCGGCGACACGGAAAATTGACTGCCCAAAGGAACGAGAACACGATGAAAAGCCTTCTTGCTGGTAACTGGATCTATTGCCTACTGTTCTGCAGCCTTGTCGGCAGTGGCCTGACCTCGTGCGGCCAGACCGTCGTGGAAGGCGTAACGCTTGGCCCGTATGAGTACGAAACCAAGCCCGATGATCCTGCCTTTGCCATCTTCAATCTCCGCAAGGCTCCGCAACCTGGAGACCTGCTAATTCGGCCGGGAGATCGGCTGGCGATCTGTGGAGATTCGATCACCGAGCAGAAGATGTACTCGCGGATCATCGAAACCTACCTGACCGCGTGCGTGCCACAGTACGAAGTAACCGTGCGGCAGTATGGCTGGAGCGGCGAAAAGACCGACGGATTCCTGCGACGCATGGACCAGGATTGCCTGCGATTCGATCCCACGCTGGCCACCCTGTGCTACGGCATGAACGACGCCCGCTATCGGCCCTACGACGCCACCAACGGTCGCTGGTATGAAGACCACTATCGGGCGATCGTTCGCAAATTTAAGCAAGCCGATGTACGCGTTGTGGTTGGATCGCCCGGGTGTATGGGCAAGGTTGCTTCGTGGGTTTCGAGTGGTTCGGGAACGCTCGACCAGCAGAACATCAACCTATGCGCCCTGCGTGATATTGCGATGGGAGTGGCAGAAGATGAGGGCGTCGCGTTCGCCGACGTCTTCTGGCCCATGCTGCAGGCCCAGGTGTTCGCGCCGGGCCAGCATCAAGCAACCAAAGAGCAACCCTACAACGTTGCCGGCCGCGACGGAGTGCACCCCGACTGGGCTGGCCACGTGGTAATGGCCTATGCCTTCCTGCGATCGCTAGGGTTGGATGGCTCCATCGCTGAAATCAACATCGATCTGGGCACCAACACCGCCACGGTGTCTGATGGACATACACTTCAAAGCTATGGCAACGGCACGCTCCGCCTGGTGAGCGATCGCTATCCCTTCTGCGCCGACGGCCCCATCGACCGCGACAATTCGATTCGATCGGGCATGACCCTGGTGCCGTTTTACGAAGAACTGAATCGCTTCCAGCTCACCGCTACCGGTGGTGATAGCGATCGGTACAAGGTGACATGGGGCGAGCACTCGCGGGAGTACAGCGCCGACGAACTCGCCGCCGGCATCAATCTGGCCAAAGAGTTTCCCCAAAATCCGTTTAGCAAAGCTTTCCAGGAGGTTGACTCCGCGGTGAAAGCTAAACAGGATTTTGAGACCCATCAGATAAAGCAAGTTTTCCACGGAGAACGTGGTCGCGACAACTTGCAGCAAGCGGTGGCTGAGACGGAAGCCAAGCGGCAACCCCTGGCCGACTCGATCGCCCGAGCGCATGTACCCGTGGAACACACTATTACGATCGCGGCTGTGGAGCAGTAAGCTTTGTTGGTTCTGCGGACCGGGGTTCGATGGGCGTCAGAACTCGTAGGCCAGCCGAACGTTCAAGCCCTGCAGCAACAAGTCGTTGTTTTGCGGACCAGTCGCGTCGGTAAACACCTGACATTGGTTCAGCCAGTCGTTGAGCTCGTATCCCACGGCGCCCGACCAATGCCCGGCGCGAAAGTTCATCCCCACCATGGCCTGGAACGCTAAAGAACCGAAATCGCGTGACGCGAGCTTAATGGTTTGCGTGGAATCCGTCGCGACACCGTCGTCGGTCTGTGTGATCCGCGTCACGTCGGGCAGATCCCAATCGCCCAGTAGATAAGCCGCAAAGAAGCCGGCTTGCAAGTTCACTTCGACCAAGCGAGAACGATAGAGTGCGACGTGGCTGTCGACCCCCATTTTTGGTCCAATGCCCCAGAAGTTACTCTCGGCTGTTTCCACGACGTTGCGTTGCGACGCAACCGCTTCATGGGTATAGCTGGTCTGGAAAGCCGTGATAAACGACTGCCGAAGGGTGCCACCCCGTAGACCAACCACAGGTCGCACGACCATCGATGGAACGACTTCGTAGGACTTGCCCACATCA
This sequence comes from Aeoliella straminimaris, assembly GCF_024054565.1. Taxonomy (GTDB): domain Bacteria; phylum Planctomycetota; class Planctomycetia; order Pirellulales; family Lacipirellulaceae; genus Aeoliella; species Aeoliella straminimaris. The sequence continues at coordinate 141,795 of NZ_JAMXLR010000089.1, read as the reverse complement.
AGGTCGATCATGTCGTAGTCGATCGAAGCGGCCAACTGACCGGTATCGAAGTACAGTTTTGGGGCAGGGGGCTGCGAGTCTTTTCCCCCCAGAAAGGCCGCCGTCAGATCGCCGGCAATTGAATCGTCGGTACTGGTCTCGAAGTGAGTCCATGCAATCTGCGGCTCCCAATGTCCTGCCAGCGTCGCTCCCAAGCGAAAACCGGGTACGAAGTCGTAATCGGTCGACACATAGTCGACAAATTGGTTGGCAGGCGACGGATCCGCATTCAGCACCCAATCGACCGGTTCGGTCGCTTTCCAATACAACAACTCGCCGAAGAATTCGGCGCCTCTGACCGGATGTGCAATCCAGAGACAACAGATTAATAGGAAACTGCAAGACCGCATGTACCACCTTGAAATGTCAGATCGCCATGCATCGGCAGTTGTTGAAAAGTCAACAATCGCTGCTGATTCGCCCACCACTGGACTTCGTATCCCGCTCGCAGTTGCACATCCATCGGACATGGCACTCGCCATTCGATGCCCAGGAACGAGCGAAGCGTCACCGTCCCCAATCGCGAGTCGTTCATTCTTGTCGAGAATGCTTCGTAAGATGGACTTGGCAGACCATCGGTGGTGCGGCGGAAGTTGTCTTCAACATTCCACACCCCGTACAACAACGCTCCGGAACACTCTCCCACCACAGTAAGTTTCTCACGTGGTTTCCATCGGGCTTCGATGCCGGCACTTGGACCGAATCCAAAGAACTCATGTTTCACGTTCTCCGCCGCGGTGAGACCCAGGATTGGATCGACCCACTCGGATTGGACATGCTGATTCATCACGGCGGATTTGAGACCGAAGGTCGGCCGAAGCTCCCAAGCCTGTCCCAAGGGAATGGTATGTCCCGCCTCGAAGTCGAACACCGTATAGTTCAACTGCCAATCGAGCGATGCGCTTGTGAACTCGAAACTGTCTCCACTCAAAAACCCGCTAAAAAACTCCGGAATCACCAAGTGCAATCCTTCAGGAACATCGGATGCAGCGGTAGTTGTAAAGTGAGTGACCTCCAGGTTCATATCCCACAACCATCCGGTGGGTTCCAGCAGCAAGCCCGCGCGATAGCCGGCGCCCCAATCGAAGTCGACGCCTTTGGCTTCAAATTCATCTTCGGTCACCACGCTAGCCCACACTGCCGAGGTTGCCGCCGAAGGCCGCCAGTACAATAGCTCTGCGTAAGGAGTCACCCCTTCTCCACTGGCCACCGACCAGCAGGCAAAGAGGAGAATCAGGCTAAGCACGCGAGCAAACATAAAGGTTTCGAAAGACCGTGTCGGGAAAAGCTAGTAATTGATACCAAACTCGAGGATGCTTCCTTGGAGCGACATCAGGTTATTGAGCCGCCCCATGTTGTACGAGTAGTATTGCATCTGATTGAGCCACACTTGCCCCTCAAACCCTACCCGCAATCGGGTGTTGACTCTACGCGAGCACTGTTCCCACTCCAGTCCACAAGCCAGTCGCAACATGGTAGCGGCGCCGCGTATCGGTTCGGAGTTGATGGCAATCGAAGACGGCACAGGAATCGTGGTCGATGTTGGTCCGTCGGTCTGGAATTGATCGCTAAAACTCCATGAGCCGTACATCAGAGCCCCCGATGGACTGAAGTAGACACTGAGCGCGTGATCTGGCCCCAGCGAAAGCGGCGCGCGAGCCTCGACACCTACGGCCGGTCCAATTCCCCAGATTTTCTGCGTGAGGTTCTCGGTCGCGGAACTGAATAGATAGTCTTGCGACGAGCTATCGATCGGGTCGTGCCACGAGGAATGTATCTGTTGCCGGATGATTGCCGACTTCAGCCCCACAAACGGTCGCAGCGCCAGTGCCCGGCTAACAAACAAGTTTCGCCCGACCTCGAGGTCGATCGTGTGGAACTGGACATCCCAGTTGATGTGCCCGCTCTCGTAGTGCGGTCCAAACCCGGTGCCATCGGGATTGCCGGCGAAGAAGTTCCCAAGAAACGCCGAGTAGACATCGCCCGCCGCCTCGTTGGTGGCCCCTGTGTTGAAATAGGTGTAGTACAGGCTGGCCTGGGGGCCACCATCCACCAGGGCATAGTCCAGCCCGACGCGCAACCCTGCATCCCAATCGAATGGCGCATCGACCAGAGTGGCCGTGCCGGCAAGACTACCGGACGATCCTTGCGGAGTGATTTCCTGTGCCCAGTTTTCCGCGCTTCCTTCGGTCAGTTTCCAGCATAGGAGATCGACGTATGGCGTGATCGTCGCCACTGGCGGCGAACTCCGCATTGACGGACCATCGATCTCGTGAACGTGGTACGACGCTTCGCCGAAGAGTTCACCCGAATCGGCCACTAAGGGCGGTTCGAGCACTTCCACTTCAAGCGGATCCGCGCAGACGGGGGCGGCGTAGAGCATGCACGCAAGCAACCCGGCGCAGAACGGCGCCGAATGGCCATAGCCACGGCGTTGGGGCGATCTATCGAACCGCAAGAACATCGATCGCCAAATTTCGAGTGCACCTGGATGAGACCGAACACACCGCCGATTCACCCGCTACTTGAAGGGGGAAACAGAGGCAACGCGTCCGAATGTTTTGCTTAATCGCTAAAATCGACCAGCGATAGCTTCCCACGTGAGCCAAACTGCAGAAAAAGGCTCAAGCCGGACGCCCTGAAGCAAGGCTGCCAGTCCTGCAGGATCAGAATTCCTCGATTCCGCCGAGATCGCTCGTGGAGACTCGCTTCAATCCTTAAAGCACGCTTCGAAAAACTGCTGCAGCGTCCCGTCATACTCTGCACAGGCGAGGAACTCGTGGCCAGCCTGGTCTCCCCAGGAGTAGTTGATAAGTACCCGGCCATCGTACTCACATAGATCGAGGTCCGAATTGTTTCTGTTCACGGCGTTTTTTATCTCGTCTCGTTGGTTCGCATTGAGACCGGCGTTGTATACTCGCTTGTCCTCCTCCCCAAAACGCATAATGGGATTGACCTTGCTCCGGTGCCAGTGCCTTAAGTCTCGACTCCGTGCAATGCACGGATTGAACTCATAGTCGCCAGTAGCTTCGAGGTAGATCAGATAAAACCACTTGTCGACGAACCGGATGGTCGGACAAGCCGAATAACGTTCCTTCGTGTACACCGCTTCTTCTGGCAGGACGGTCCATTGCTTCAGGTCCCGCGACTCTGCGAATCTCGCAGTAAACCGTTGCCCCGCGACATTAGCCGGAGCTCCGACTTCAAATGCCATTACGTATCGGTCACCTGCACGACACACACTTGTATTGAATAGCTCCCACCCTTCTATGCTCAGCGCCTCAGACGAATGCCATGTCTTAAGGTCATCTGACCAAAACTGCTGGACCTTATTGGCTCCCCACCCCGGAGTCCCAAATACCCACATGCGCTCGTCAGCGACCAGGGCGCAGCCTAAATCGTGCCCTTCGGCAAATGCCGGCGTGGCCTGCTGGCTGGCGACGTCGACAAAACGGAAGTAGGGCTTGGAGGTCGTATTGCCTGGATATCGTTTTCGCACCGATTCAAATCGATAGAGATTGTTCCGGTAGACGATGGGCTGAGTCTCGACAAGATGCAAGTCAATAGTTCCAAGCTTCCGGATCTCAGGACGTTCTGCCATACAGGCAGACGCACACAGACAACTCATCGCATATACCAACATCCACGAAGAAACGCACTTCAACACCGGAACCTCCCTTTGCTGCACCGATAGAAACGCCTCGCGGGAGGCGGCTTATTTACCATGGCTGATACCAGAATCTCTCGGGCAAGCGAACACATCACCAATTCCCGAGATGCAACGCAACGGAGTTCTAGTTAACCAGACATTCCTCACTGGTTCAACGACGTCGTGTGCAGATTCATCATGAATGCGATGAAGCTCATTTGCTTCGCGCGAGATCCTGAAGATAAAGCAATTACATTTTATGGAGACAGTCCGTGACGCCGGATGCCCTACTCCACAGCGTTAGCGCAGCCGAATGCAATTGGGAACAACGGCAGTGCGGACAATGTGAGGGGCCTAGCGCCAGCGCTGCCGATACTGGGCAGGCGATCAGCCAGCAAGCTGGTATCGCCTAGCCGAACGGAGTCGGCAACATACCGCCGAGAAGTCGGGGGAGCCCATCCCCGAGTTCAGGACAACACTTCAGAGGCTTTCGCCAATATCCAAAAAAGGATACATAAAGCGTTGACCTCACGTGAGGTCATGTCTATACTCACGGCATCAGGCGCCAAATACCGAAAACTCGACCTCTTCCCCCCTCGAGTGCATCGCGGGCGGGAAATTCCTCCATGCTCTACTGGGCAGCTGGCTGGGAGGAATTTCCCAGGTGGAACCGCGTGTGACCGATCCTTCACACTACGGAGTAACGCCAGGATGATTCCGGAGCCTATGCCATCCGAAGTGGGCGCAGCCCAAATGGAACAACTTTCAAGCAGAGTCAGGATTCGGCACCGCACCGAGCGTGGGTTCACATTGGTGGAACTGCTCGTAGTGATTGCGATCATTGGAATCCTGGTTGCACTGCTTCTTCCGGCCGTGCAAGCGGCTCGCGAGGCCGCAAGACGAGCCGCCTGCAGCAACAATCTGCATCAGTTAGTCCTGGCTTGCCTGAATTACGAAAGCGCGCGTGGAACTTACCCGCCTGGCGCTGAATCCGCCATTGGTGGCGATTGGTCAAGCGGCTACGGGCCAAGTTGGAGGGCGCATATCTTGCCGTACATGGAAGGTACTGCCGTTAGCGATTCCATCGATATGTACGAGCCCGGTGGCCTGGACCTGGATCGGGGACCAACCCACAGTGACAATTATCTTGCCCTCGACGGCTACGCGCCCGATAGCATTTTTTGCCCATCCAGCGACATGCCTCGATTGCTTCCGCAAGTCGCAAGTGGGGTCAACGTGGCCGCGGCCGACTACGCGGGCGTGGCTGGCGCATCGGGCAACGACCCTCAAGAACGTTACCTGCGAACCAGCGCCAACATCCATGCTTACAACGGGATTCTCTGCTCGCACTGCGACACCAAAGTTGCGAAGGTGACGGACGGAACTTCTAACGTTTTGCTTCTCGCGGAGCAATCGAAGTGGGGGCTTACGGTCCCTCCCGGTGAGAGCGTACCCACAAAGACCGACTGTCGAAGCAGTGGTTTGCACGGAGCGTGGCTGGGAACGTTCCTGAAACACCGAGGGGAGGGAGGTGGCAATGAATTCGATGACCGTGTCTACAACACGACCACGATCGGCCGCCCTCTAGGAACCGAATTTTGCGACTTTGTTCGCGATAATTCCAGCGATGGCTACTGCAACGGCGAACCCTGTACCATGCTAGACAATCGCACACCGGTTTTGTCGTCGCATCCTGGTGGTGCTCAGGTGGCGATGGCCGACGGTTCGGTGCAGTTTCTCACCGAAGACACGGACTTCGGCATGTTTCAATTAATGGCCATCCGCGACGACGGACTACTGGAACCTCTACCCGTACGAGGTGGTTCCACGGGCAGGCAATAGGCGAAACGGAGAGCGAGGATTGGATATGCGTGTAGTACTTGCACTGCTGTTACTTTTACTGCCCGTCGGCTGTAGCCGGGGCCCTCAAATGGCGGAAGTAGCTGGCACCGTCACCTATGGCGGAGAGCCCGTTACCGAGGGAACCATACAGTTTTACCCTACACAAGCGGGCCCCATGGCGGTTGGGCGCCTTGCCGATGATGGTACATTTGTGTTGAGCACTTCTGAGGCAGGCGACGGTGCACGAGTCGGCGAGTATATCGTCGTTGTAGTACCTCCCAGTGACATCAATCGGCTGCAAAGCGAGTTGAAGCCGGGACAGAAGAGGTCCTCCACTTTCGAGAACATTCCCGCAAGTATTCGCAATCAGCAAACGAGTACTTTAATGGCCGATGTGGAGGCAAAACAGAATAGCTTTACTTTTGACTTGAAAGAGTTGGAATCGCACAGGTAACCGGTCGATTGCGCGCTTGAGTTCCTCACAACTTTCCATCTTCAGATCAACCCTTCCATCTACTGAAGACAAAACGCCGGAGTTGATGTAGTGGTTCGAATACAGCAGTGGTGGAATGCGACTATGCCAAATTTGAGAGTTGCCTTGCTGGTCTCTGTAGTAGGGTTTGCTGCAATTGCCCAAGGAGCGCCACGCCTGCTCTTTTCTGCAAGCGAGTCCAACGATCTGTTGCAGGTGGCGAAGGCAACGTTCGGCCCGCAGGTCGTCCGGTTTGATAGTCCACAGCAAGCCATCGAAGCTGCGACCGCTGGCGATGCCCTGGTCATCGTGGCCGATGGTTACCCAGAGACTCCTTCGGCCGTTTCCAAGACGGACCTGCAAGCGATCCGTGATAAGAATCTTCGGTGCTATGTGGAGTATCCAGATTTTCTTCGAGGTTCCCAGAACTTCTCAGCAACGGAATCTCATGTCGAACGCGTAGTAGCAGTCGACAATTTCTTCGCCCCAGCGATCCCCCGCTTGTCGGTACTGCAGGCCAATGGGCTGCACTATGTGCCCATCGATCCGTCCCTGCGAGAAGAGTTTGGTAAACCCATACTGGTTTCAGCCAGGGTCGCCGGTTTTGACAGTGCGATATTCGGCCTGCCAGACAAGACCGCACCATTACTGCTGGTGAACGATGAACAAACCTTGTACCTGGGGGCCACAGGCCTGAGCCATTTTCGCCAAGGCCGGTACTCACCCTATTCCTCTTGGCAGGCTGTGTGGAATACCCTGTTGGGACATTTGATGGATTCAGCGACCCCGGTGGCGGTGGCGTACCCCCCTGCGATTGTGTCGGCCACCTATGGGTCTAGTGAACCGCTGCCACCAGCAGCCCAGCGCAAGGCCATCGAGCGAGGAGTCGCCTGGTTTGCTAAAGCAAACATGATTGTCCATCCCGATTGGCAAGTGCGCGTCGCTTCGCCGCAAGTCCGGGTTCCCCCACTCGAGGCGGGGCTTCCGGTCGGCGACGGCAGCCTCGGCAGCATGGAAGCCATACTGTCCATCATAAAGTGGGATGGGCATCAGGTCGTGAGCAGTGTGCAACGCGGTGATTGCATTGCCGAAACAGCCATGGCCCACGCACTGTACTCGCGGCTGTCAAACGACGGCGCCCACCAACAAACCGCTCGAAATCTACTAGATTACTATCTGCTGGATTCGGAAGCATGCAAGAACGAACGCGGTGACCCAAGTCATGGTGCCTACGGACTGATTTCCTGGGGCATCACGAACCCCGCCTGGTGCGTGGCCAATTATGGTGATGACAATGCAAGGATTATGCTGGCGACTATGGCCACCGCCGGAGTGTTGGGAGAGGATCGCTGGAACAAAACGATTGCTCGCTGCATGATTGGCAATCTTCGAACGACTGGACAACTTGGCTTCCGCGGTGATCGGATCGACATTGGGCCACTCGGCCAAAACGGGTGGAAACACTACTTCGCACAAAGCCCGGTGAGCTACGCGCCCCATTTCGAGTGCTATTTGTGGGCGTGCTACCTGTGGGCCTATTCGCAAACGCACGACCCGTTGCTGCTGGATCGGGCCAGCACTGCGCTGGAAATGACCATGCAGCAGTATCCCGATGGGCTGCGATGGACCAATGGGCTGGCTCAGGAGCGAGCGCGCATCGTGCTTCCTCTGGCCTGGCTGGTGCGCATCGACGATTCCCCCAAGCATCGTGCAATGCTCACTAAAGCCGTGGATGGTCTATTGTCTATTCAGGATGAGTGCGGGGCTATCCGGGAAGAGATCGGACCACCAGGGCGCGGGATGTTTCCGCCGCCTGGGTCGAACGAGGCCTATGGCGTATCCGAAGCATCTCTGATTGCCCGCAACGGAGATCCGGTGGCTGACATGCTGTATACGAACAACTTCGCACTGCTTGCACTTCATGAAGCTGCGGCTGTAATGGATGACGAGCGAGTGCGTCATGCCGAGGACCGCCTGGCGGACTTTTTGATACGGATTCAAGCTCGCAGTGATGAAGTCCAGGAAGTCGACGGTGGTTGGATGCGAGCCTTTGATTTCGAGCGATGGGAACATTGGGGCTCGAACGCGGATCATGGCTGGGGGGCTTGGAGCATCGAGTCGGGGTGGACGCAGGCTTGGATTACTTCGGTGCTGCTCATGCGGGAAAAGGACACCACTCTCTGGGAGTTGATGAGCAAGGCCGATCTATCGGACGACTATCCGACCATCCGCGACCAAATGCTTCCGCAGGAGTACGTGGACGAAGTTGAATCAGATGACAATGAACACTAGCCAGTATTGACAGAGGCGCATGAGCACCGTTGACCCAAAATTCGAAGCGAGTGAGATACCTACCGAGGGTGGTTTACTCGACGCCCATCGCAGGCAGAAGCTAAGCGAGGTTTACCGATCTGCGCTTCTGGATGATATCGTTCCTTGGTGGCAAGAGCACTCAGTCGATACCGAACAGGGGGGATATTTCTCTCGCCTGAACCGCGAAGGTCAACCCTACAGTTTCGACAAGGACATGTGGATGACCGGGCGCCAGGTATGGATGTTCGCCCATTTGTACAATCGCCACGAGCAGCGCCCATTGTGGTTGGAAATTGCCCGTACGGGCGCTAGCTTTCTGTTGCAGCATGCTTTTCGCCCCGATGGAGGAATGTACTTTCGTACCAATCGAGAGGGCAAGCCGCTGGCCTCGATTTTGAGCGTCTACACCAAGGTATTCGCAGCCATCGGTTTGCTGGAATACGCCAAGGCCGCTAACGATGGGCAGGCGTACGATCGGGCTCTGTCGCTTTACGGTGACCTTGAATTCGAGTTGCGTCGATTGTCGGATACTCCGCTTCTTGGCTACCCGCTGAAGCACGAGTTTGATTTGCACTCACGTTACATCTGCCTGATGACAGTGGCTTGGGTATTCAATGAATGCGATCCATGCGATAGATATGCTTCCGCATGCACCGCGGCCATGGACCACATTCTTAACCGGTTTTGGAAGCCCGAGCAGAACGTGCTGCTCGAGAACGTTGGTCCCCAGGGCGAGGTGCTCATCGATCTGCCCGAGGGCCGAACCATCAATCCAGGTCACGCCCTAGAGAGCGCTTGGATGATGCTTGAAATCGCCGCTCGCGATGAAAATCAAACGGCCATCGACCTCTGCGTCGACATTATACTTGCATCCTTGAAGGGTGGATGGGATGAAGAGCAGGGAGGTCTTTTCTACATCAAAAATTTTGACGACACTCCCTGCCATTGTATCGAATCACAGTGCAAGCTGTGGTGGCCTCACGGGGAAGCGCTCTACGCTACGATGCTGGGATGGAGCCTAACCGGCAAGGCGGAACTGGCGTCCTGGTACAACAAAATCCACCACTACACCTTCTCGCGTTTTCCCGATGAGGAATGTGGCGAATGGTACGGCTATCTTAATCGCGATGGATCCCCGATTTGGACGGCTAAGGCCAATGGCTGGAAAGGCTGTTTTCACGTCCCTCGCATCCTGTTCCGTGCATTTCAGTTGCTCTCCTCCAACAAGAGCGAATAGAACGCACCTCAAAGCGACAGCATCGCAGCAATGAACCATCACGATTCAGGTTTGATTTCTGAATCCCCCGGCAAGGGGTTCTTGCTGGGGGTTTGCGCCGTTGCCTCGTTGGGTGGATTGCTGTTTGGTTTCGATACGGCCGTCATATCTGGCACTGTCTCTAGTGTTTCCGAGCGGTTTGCACTTTCGGGATGGCACGTTGGCTGGTTTGCAAGTTCGGCCTTGCTCGGCTGCATCGTCGGAGCGGCTTTTGCCGGAGTGTTGAGTGATCGCCTCGGCCGCCGACCGGTATTGATTGCAGCCGCCAGTCTGTTCTTGATTTCCGCTATTGGCTCAGCGGTGCCCCCTAATTTTGGCTGGCTGGCGATCGCGCGCGTTGTCGGCGGCCTGGGAGTGGGGTTGGCGTCCGTCGTCGCTCCCACCTACATCGCAGAGTTCTCTCCGGCAGCCGTGCGCGGCAGACTAGTCGCGCTATACCAACTGTCCATCGTTATCGGGATCCTGCTGGCCTATCTAAGCAATTTTGGCCTGCAAAACTGGTCAGAACATCTGGTCGGCTCCTCGGCAGGTATCGCTTGGGTCGATTGGTTAGTACGCGATGAGACGTGGCGGGGAATGTTCGGTGCCGAGGTCCTTCCTGCTCTGTCCTTCCTGCTCCTACTTTGCTTCTCTCCCGAAAGCCCACGATGGCTCATCCTCAATGGACAGGCGGAGAAAGGCCGTCAACTGCTTGGCCATGTGCAGGCATTGCACGCAGCGGAGGCAGAATACCGAGCGATTATCGATGGCACATTGAATACCAAGTCGAGCTGGACCGAGATATTGCAGCCTCGTTATCGGCGTGCCTTGATAGTTGGTGTGGGGCTTTCGCTCTTTGGACAGCTCACCGGCGTAAACGTGGTTGTGTATTTCGGTCCATCGATCCTCGAATCGGCAGGCATTGCGAAAGATGGAGCGCTTGCCTTCCAAGTCGGATTCGGTGTGATTAATCTGGTCTTCACGTTGATAGCACTGGCTCTGATCGACTCCTGGGGACGAAGGTCCTTGCTTATTGGCGGCATGTCCGTTGTGAGTGGCATGTTGCTTGTAGTCGGCGCGCTCTTCGCCATGCAGTCCGAGGCACAATTCCGTTGGAGCGAATATGGAATTGTCGCAGCACTCGCCATCTATTTCGCGGCAGTTGCCTTGTCAATCTGCGCCGTGATCTGGGTGCTCACACCCGAAGTGTTTCCCAACCAGGTGCGGGGAACTGGCGTGTCCATTGCCACATTCACCAACTGGGCAACCAATGCCCTGAGTGCCTTCTGGTTTCCGGTGGTTACCGAGCGATTCAGCATGCAGACCGCCTTCTTCCTGTTTGCATTTATTTGCCTGATCGCCACCTACTTTTTTTACAAGGTCGTACCCGAGACTCGCGGTCGCAGCTTGGAAGAGATCGAAACCGGCTGGCTTCACGTGTCGAAAGCAAGCCTGACGTGAACACCATCGAACATTCAACTTGCCAACATCCTCTCCCCGAACCGACATGCTCGATGCACGTATCGACAGCCATCTCAACACCATCCACCGGCGAATGTGATGCCGTGGCGTGAGTTTCGCCCCCCCGCTCGAATCCCGCACGGCAAACCGTCCCAATCGCGACACATCAGATATCGAAAAACACCGAGAAAAACGCTTGACCTCTCGTGAGGTCTCCGCTATCGTAGGAAACCCTGGGAACTCCAAGCAGGCGTGCTGAATACTTTCCCCTCCACGCTAAACCCTATTGCTTCTCCCCTTCTCGAGGACCCGCTTCATGCCTCGCAAGAAAGCCCAATCGACGGACAAGGCGGACTCGCGCATTCGCCTTGCTGACATCGCCAAAGCAGCCGGTGTCTCGCGAGGTGTCGTTGGCCGTGTGCTCAATGGAGGAAAGGGAAACTCAAGGGTTGCCGAGGCTACCGCCAAACGAATCTTGGAGATCGCCAGGCACATGAAATACCAGCCCAACGTCGCTGCACAGCAACTCAAAGGGATGCGTACGCACATGTTTGGCACACTGGTCGCTTCGGCCGGCGATCCACTGCGGTCGTTTCTAGTTCAGCATCTCGATACCGAGGCGGTGAAGTCCGGCTACCACACAATGATCGGTAACACGATTGGTAGCGACACCGTCGGACCGAACCAGTTCGACTACTACGTGGACGAGCTCTCTCGTCGAGCAGTAGATGGCGTGTTCTGTGCCATCCACAACTGGTTCGAAGGAGACCGCAAGGCGCTCACGGAGCGGCATCCCAACACCGTCTTCTTCGAAGATCCGGGAGTTCGCGGAGCGCATGTCGTCAAAGCCAATCGTTACATTGCCGCACGCCTGGCTACGCGGCACCTGCTGGAACGTGGTCGCCGACGCATTGCCTTGATTGTCTCGGATCTGAAAAAGCCAACCTGCCAGGACAGGCTTCGTGGATTTCGCGACGAACACGAGGCTTACGGCAAGCAAGCGCAAGATGACTTGGTGTTCAACGCGGCGGAACATGGAAAGGCGTTCGCATGGCACAACCCTGAATTGCTCACATGGCAGTTCCCAGAGGAGGTCGTCGATCTCGCCATCGACGAGTTGGTTCGAGATGCCGGTGCGGACGCCCTGGTTTGCAACGACGACTTCTGGGCTGCCACGGTACTTCGCAGACTGCACGCACGCGGTGTCTCCGTACCGGCGCACGTCGCTGTGGTGGGCTACCTGAATCACTACCTTGCAGATTGGACCGACCCGCCACTAACCACGATCGACACTCGCCAAGATTTAGCAGCCGAGAGGATGCTGAAGATGATGGAGCATTTGGTCATGCAAGGACCTCTGCCTGAAGAGGATCGCGTTGTTGAGATCACGCCAAGGCTTGTTGTCAGGGGATCCAGCTAAGTTGCCCCCTGATCTCACACCCAATTTCCACGCATTGACACCTACCGCCTTCGTTCCGCGGTGCTTGAAGGCAACTCACCCACGCATTAGCCCCACACGAGGAACTACTACATGTCTGTAACACTTCTCGGAAGACTCGCAGTCGGTTTGAATCTCACGATTGTCGCAATGTGGGCTCCTATCGCGTGGTCCCAGGAATCGTACACGTACACCTACGACAACGTCGGCGATCTGTCAACAATCGCTGGGTTTGACGCAGGAGGAGCGATTAACGGCGGTTTGAATGACGGGGTTGGCCTGCCTGGCTACACGCCTTCGGCCAATCTCTGGAACGCTGGTGAACCAGGCACCATTTACCAAGAGGGTTCGGGCAACCCGGTTCCGCAGCCAGGCGTTACACTTTCGTTGTCCGGTGGCGCAACGGATCTCTCCAACGTGGTCGTCTACTTCTTCGAATACTCTGGTGCGGGAATCACCGCTCCGGAGTCCATCACGGCTACTGTCAATGGGGAAGAGCGAACGATCACTGCTGCGGATGGAGCCTACGACAGTTCGTTTTCAAATGGCCCCGAAGGCTTTGGAGACATACGGTCGGCGGGGATCGATCTAACGGGGCTCAATAGCGACACCATCGAAATCGATTTGTTCAACACCGTCGACTTCACGCTGGGCATTGGCGAGTGGACCGGGTTGACCGAAATCGTTGTCAATGACCCCAACTTCGATTTTTCCGTTCTCCCGCTTCGCGTTACTGCGGATCGCCAATCGGGTGAATTGTTGCTGACCAATCCGAATAACGTCCCGGTAGGCTTGAAGGGCTACTCGATTACGTCCGCGGTTGGGGCTCTCTCGCCAACGCACTGGACGTCGATCGCCAACACGTACGACGCAGATAGCCAAGCAGGGACAGTGGTCGACTCTGACGACACTTGGACAGAACTATCGGACGCCGGCACCCAAAGCTCCCTGGAACTGAGTGAATATCAGTTCGGCGTGGGTGATGGCGGTGTCGTTGCTGCGAACAGTTCTGTTTCACTTGGAGTCGATGTGTGGATCAAGAATCCGAATGAAGATCTTGTGTTTGAGTACGTCGATCCCACGTCACTTGAGATCACTTCGCTGCCCGTGCAATTTACAGGAAACGACGATAACGCATTCGCCCGTAGCGATCTTAATTTCGATGGCAACATTGATGAGGATGACTGGAACATTTACGCAGGAGGGCTTTCGATGGATTTGGCTTCGGAAAGCATCGCGTTTGCCTACCAGCACGGCGATCTGGATGGCGATCTGGACAACGACCTGGGTGACCTGAGAATCTTCAAGGCAGACTACGACGATTTCAACACCCCGGGAGCGTTTGCTGCAATGGTAGCAGGACAGTCCGTGCCGGAGCCGAGTTCTGCAATTCTCTTGGTCGCAACGGTCTGTTTGGTGAATCAACTGCGACGCTTCCGCCCTCTGGTCTCATTGTTGCTAGTAGCTTGCCTGCTGAGTTTCATCACGACGACCGCCGAAGCGCAGTTGCTGGGGCTGTACCAGTTCGAGCAGGATGGTAACGACAATCAACTCAGCGCAGGCACTTACAATATCGGCAATACATTTCTGGACAGCACTGGCCGTGAGAACCATGCGTCAGTAGCCGTGGGCGCTGTCGAACTCGTGGCGGGGCAGTCCGGATACGGAAATGCAGCCCAGTTTGATGCCGATGGCCTCGAAGCAATCCTGGCAGACGCTCCGAGCGAAATTGGAGATTTTGCCGCCGCGTTCTGGATGCAAACGACACCAGACGCCGGGACGACAGACACCTATGTGCTGTCGCGTTCGAGTAGCACGCAGATATCGGTGATCTACGACTACCTGGACAACAACGTTGAATTCTACGGGTGCTGCGGAGGAGAACAGGATGTTCGGACCGGATCGCAGATCCCCGTGCCCGATTCCGACTGGCACCACGTTGTCTACTCCAGAACTGGCGATGACTATGTCTACTACTACGATGGAGTCAAAACGGAAATCAGCACACTCGCCAGCTTAATCCCATCGCCCGAACGTTTAACTATCGGAATGTCGGGCCCGGGGATCAACAACTTTAGCGGCCTGCTCGATGATGTGGCCTGGTTCGACGAGGGGCTTGACCAGTCCCAGGTCAATAGTGTCATGGCTGGCGACTTCTCGGAGTTCATTAACTTGCTCGACCTGCAGGTGAATACCACAACCGGCATTGTCACTCTCAGCAATGCAAATGACGCTCCCATCTCGATAGATGGCTATCAAATCCAGAGTGCGTCGAATTCACTGGACCCTGTCGCGTGGAATAGCCTGGACGAGCAAGGTCTTGATTCTCTCGGCGATGGAGCGGGCGAGAGTTGGTTTCAGGGAGGTGGTTCCAACGCTGGCGACGTTAGTGAGGGATTCTTGTTAGGCACCACCACTCTTGACCACAACGAGGCCATTTCGCTTGGCAATCTGTACGACGAAACTGTCGATGGCCAAGATCTGGTGTTCCGGTTCACCTCGGACTCGGGGACGTTTCGTGGCAAAGTATCCTATGTCAGCGGTGGCGTGACTGGCGACTACAACGAAGATGGATTGGTCAACCTGGCCGACTACGTCGTCTGGCGAAACAATCTGGGAGCATCCGTCGCACCAGGAACAGGGGCCGATGGCAATGGCGACGGGACCATCAATGCCGCTGACTACTCGGAATGGAAGAACAACTTTGCTTCCCCACTTTCATCGCCATTAAATGCTTCGACACAGTCGGTACCCGAACCGGCTACAGCCCTGGTGGTGGTGGTCGGACTTTCGATAGGCATCGCCGGACGTTTCCGGCCCATCGTCGCCAAACTGCTTTCACTCCGCTCGCTTAGCTGGGTACTCGCCTTGCTTCTCACGGGGACGATCAACACCTGTGCGTTTGCCTTGGAACTTGATCGCGACTATCTGCTTGGAGATAGTACCTTTGAAAGCGCTTCGGCTGGGATGGAAGTTGGCTCCCAGTTCGCTGGTTCCGTTGACGAAGGGCTGACCTTCGACTCCAACGGCACGCTGTCGGCAGGCACCGCTATCGACCTGATTCGGGGTACGCTCGAAGCGAATAACAATGCAAGTTACGTATCGGTCTCCGATCGCCCTGGCGCCGGCAATACCCTAGGTGTGGCCTTCGACGGAACGGGCGACTACCTGTTAGCTCCCCGCCTGGGCCTGCCGAGCACTTCGGATGCAGCCACGATAGCAACCACTCCAAAAGACTACGCTGGAATTGCGAACCGCGGTTTCCAATTCTGGGCCAAGCCAAACTCCAGTGGCGCTGGCGCCACCCAGTCCCTGGTGCTCGACACCAATCAGCATGGGGTGATGATTAGCGATCAAGACACTTGGATGATGCGGTATGCGGGCGTCGACACCGACACTGGCATCGCCGTCGACTACGATTCCTGGTCGCACCTGATGCTCGTACGACCGTCTGGTGCCGCCGACGGAGCGAGACTATTCCTCAATGGCGAAGCAATCGCGGCCCAGGCCACTGGCTACGACGGAGCGGACAATGCACCACTGGTGCTGGGCGCCAATACCGATGTCGAAATGCCTGGTACGCAAGATTTTTACTCCGGTGTGATCGACGATCTTAGTTTATTCGTATTCGGAACCAGTTCGGGCGGAACGGAGTACGGCGAATTCGACTTCGCTGCAGACAACGCCTTTGCCACGACTGATCTCAGCGGAACCCCTGGCGACGTCAACCAAGAAGACGGGCTCACCGTAGATGACGTCGGTGCGTTCGTCGCGGGATGGTACAGTGAGAATCTGGTCAATGGTGTTCGCGTCGGCGACTTGAACTCCATCCGGAATGGCGACTTGAATCTGGACGGCATCACCGACCTCAGCGATGCCGTGCTGCTTGACCAGGCGCTGATTGATGCCGGTTTGGGGGGAGCACTCGCCTTCGGATCCGACGGCGTGCCCTTTGTAGCAACCCATTCGGTACCAGAGCCAACAGCATGGGGCAGCGCTGCTGTTGGCATCGTGGTGATCGCCGGCGTGCGGAGGCGACTCCGCCGCCGGTGATCATTTCTTGAAGGACAATCAGGCGAATGACCATCACCACAGACTTTGCTACTTCCTGAGCTTGTTGTTGATTTTCACCCTCTGCTGGAGCCGACTAATGAGAAACTACTCCGTGATTGTTGCTTCGATGGCTATGGCATTTGTGCTGTTATGCTCCCTCCACTCCGTAACGATGGCTGGCACGATTGCTGTGTCCAGCTACACATACAACAACTTGGGGGACCTGAACGCCATCGCCGGCAAGGACGCCCCCAGTGGCGAACCTCAGGCACTGATCGATGGCCAGGGAAAAGCGGGTGAGTATACGCCTGGCACGTTCTTCTGGGACGCAGGGCAGGAAGGCACCATCTACAATGAAGCGAACGGCGATATCGAAGCTGGACAGCCCCAGCCAAGTGTAACCTTTGACTTGGGAGATACCTACGATCTGGGGGCCCTGGTGGTCCATTACGGAGAGCGGACCCCATCCGGTGTTGTCGCTCCGGCGGCGGTCGAAGTGCTGGTAGACGGAAACTCCCTTGGATCGTTCGGCGGCTTCGATAACACGCCCACATCGGGTGACGCGGTAAGCCCAGACTACTATGGTGCCGTGAGATCCAACACTATTGGTCTCACCGGCGCTTCGGGCCAGTTTGTCGAACTGCGATTCCATGGCAACCTTCACAACCCGGAACTATTCTCCGATTCGTGGTTGGGGCTGATGGAGGTAGAGTTTAATCAGGTGGCCGAACCTGCTACGTCGAGCATGGTCTGCTTGATGCTGGCCACAATGATTGCAGGTGGCCTCGCTCGACGTAGGAAGCCCGTTCAAGACTAATGCTGGTAGCAAGCACAGCAGGGCCGGCACCGTCGGCTCTGCTCCCTCTCTCGATTGCCGTTCGGCCTTAGGCATTGCGCAGCAACTTGCGGTGGCTAGCATTGGCTCCGGAAAAACGGAAGATGTTCTCGCGAACACGAAAGTCCACGCCGTATCGCTCCCCAGCCTGCCATCCGCTGGCAGACCAGGTTCTCCCCCTTGCTCGACTCCACCGTCCGTTTTGCACGCCTTTCGTGCTATTCAGGTATTCGGGGGGACGAGGCCACTGCCGTCGGACATGAAAAAGGGTGCATCCGCAAGGGATCTCTGGTAGGCTGTTGGCACGTGTGCAGCTAGCTTATCGAGATTTTCATCCTGGCAAGGCATTGGTAGTTGTAATGCATCTTCGAAGTCGTCTGTGGCGGGGCAGTCGCTACCCGTCGGCCGGTTGGTGGCTCATGGTTTTTGGGGTCGCAGCACCCTCACTGGCCGAACCGGTGGTGGATCAGCAGTACGATATTTCGCAGTCGTACGGTGGGTCGATCGTTGCCGCGTCGAGTGGCATCCGCTACGAACTTGCCCAATCGTTTACCGTTGGTCTGCAGGGACAGTTGTCGGCGGTCGGGCTGGAGCTGGGGCGCGACGCCGGGACCCTTGGGGACATTGATGTCGAGATTCGCGACTTCAATGGCAGCGAGCCAGGCAGCACGGTGTTGGCCCAGCAGACGATTCCGATTGATTCGCTGCCCATCACGGGGCCGGGTGGCTCGGTGCCGTTTACCAGCGTCGATCTGTCGACGGCCGGCTTGTTGGTGAACCCTGGAGAGCAATACGCCATTGTCGTCAGCCGCGACGGTACTTTCAGCAGTCCCCATGCAATCTGGAACTATGGCCCTCCGGTTTACTCAAGCGGCAGTTCCTACGACCGATTCGAGACCCAAGCCTGGACGGCCTTTGGGAGCGTGGACTACGGCTTCCAGACCCTCATCGAGCAGAATCCCGTCGATACCCAGCAGCTTACGCTCACGCCGACGTTCGATGTGCAGGCCGACTCTGATGGACTTGGTGGATTCACGTTGAGCGAAGGCGATAACACGCTCGAAGCCTACCAGGGTGCTTCGCGCGAGGCGCGGCCCGTGCTGGAGTTTCCCATTGATGCCATTCCCGACAACGCTACCATCACCAGCGCGACGTTGTCGGTGTTTGTGAACGTCTTCACGACTAGCGGCGGTCAGAACCCGGCCATCGATTTTGGTGGCTACCAAGGGAACGGAACGCCTGAGTTGGCCGACATCGCGGCCGGAACCGCGGCCCTAGGCAGCACGGGAACTATTACGCAGTCGGGCGTGCACGAAGTGTCGTTGTCGACGGGGCTGCTGCAGTCGCTACTGGCTCAGACCGATCACCTGGGCGTTGTTGGCACGGCGGGTGCATTTGCGCTGCAGGCTGGTTTTGGCAGTAGCGAATACGCCGCGCTGTTGAACAACTCCGAATGGGGGCCGCGTCTTACCGTGAGTTTCACCACGCCCGACGAGCCACCCCCTACGCCGGGTGACTACAACGGCAATCGCGTGCCGGACCTGGCCGACTACACCGTGTGGCGCAACACATTGGGCTCCACCACGGACCTGCGGGCCGATGGCAACCACAACAACGTCATCGACGCGGGCGACTATCAGGCTTGGCGCGACGCTATGACATCGTTGTATCCAGCCGGTTTGAAGAACGGCGATTTCGAGACGGGCGATCTCGAGCACTGGGAGTCGTTTGTCACCGAAAATGGCGTGGTCTCCTCCGGCTATCCCCGCGCCGAGTTGATCGACGTGACCGGCGATGGCAACGAAAGCTACGCCATGCGCATTCGCGGTTCCCAGGACAACGTCGACTTCAGCAGTCCTCCTGCGGGGGGCGGCATCCGGCAAGAGTTCCTGCTGGTAACGCCGGGCGACTACTCGCTGTCGATGGACATTGCGTCGACCAATGAGCAGGAGTTCGGCAATACGGCCCCCGGGTTGTACGAACTGTTGTTCGACGGCGTCATTGTCGACTCGCTCGATTTGAATGGCACGACCATCGGAGGCTTCGAGATTATCCGCGACTCGCTGGCCGCCGCGCTACTTGGGGTCGAGGCAGGGCTGCACACGGTGGAAATACGCTTCCTGCGCACGGGCAACAATACCCGCCCCGTCTATGGCCACGTCGACAACTTGCAACTAGCGTTGCTAACGGCTGGTCAGCAAACGGCCGCCATCCCGGAGCCCTCGTCGCTTGCAGCACTCGCAACCCTGGTGCTGGCCTCCGTCGCACTGCGCGGAGCGACGAAATCTGTAGGGCCGGGCGTGTAGAATAATCGCCGTTGAAGTTGCTCTATCGAGTGATCTAATTGAGCTACGTGGCATACTGCGCGCCGCGGCCCTTGGTCAACTGTTGGTGGTAGGCCCTGGGTTAGAAGCTGTGGGGCCCAAGGGGTATGCAGCTGGCACTTTGAGTGTGCTAGCCGACCGTTCCCAAGAGTTTTGGTCATCTTGGAGCGCAGGGGGGACAAAACCCCGTACGATTTGGGCGTGTCCGGTTTCGTAACTTGTTTGTCTGTAAAGGGTTGTGAAATCGAAGGCGGCCAGAACCGCGAGGGTTTTGGGTCCATGAATCGCGTACCCCAAAAGTGGCCCAAAACGACCAAAACTCTGGCGTGCTAACTCGCTGGAACTGGCGAGACGTGGCGTTCTAGCTCACAGACAAACCGCGGTCGGTAGCTGCTTGTTCGCGGCCATACACGGCCAACGTCGACTCGAAGGTCTCTTTGGGGACCTTCCACACGGGGTTGGCGTCGGTGTGAGAGTTGCAGTGGGCGACGATCACGCGGTACAGGAATTTGAACAAGTTGCGCGGCGTACGTAGCGAACGGAAGGCGTCGATCAGCCGTTGGTCGGAGACTCCATCGTCGAACATCGTGCGGAGCTCCGGCGTGGCTCCGTCCTGGGCACACGCTTCCAGTCGGGCGTTGGCCAGGTCGTACAGCGCCTCGCCGGTCCAGTCGAGCGAGGGAATCATGTTTTGTTTGTCGATGCGAGCCCGTTGGTGGAACTCGCGGGTTTCGCGGTTCAGGTGCTCGACCAGTTCGTTGGCCAGCAGTAGCTTGAGCCCCACGCCCGGCTGCTTGAGGAACTTGTTATCGAGCATCGACCACACGAAGTCGCGCATTAGCTCCACCGAACCGTTCACCAGGTGCGGCTCGTCCACGCGGTCGACCAATACCAGGATGCCATTGAAACCAAGCGAAGTCAGAACGCCCTGGAACTTGGCCAATAGCTCGTACCGGTCGTCGGTCCGGCGGCGGCTGGGCAAGGGCTGGCCATGCAGGTCGCGGTCGGGCATGCGCATGAACAGCCGGCGAAGCGACGAGGTATCGCGCTTCAGCGCCCGCACGTTTTTGGCGACGCCGCGGGCCTCGAAGTGGCAGCGCCACCAACGAATCATCCACGGCACCCAGCCCAGCAGTACCAGGACCACGGCCAGCCAGCCCCACAGGGCGGTGAAATTTTCGTTGCGGATGAGGTAGATCACCAGCGCCGCTATGGCGGCCGATACACCCCAACCCAACAGCGGCGTAGCGTAGGTCGACCAACCGCCGTACCACAGTTTACGGCGGAGCTTATTGGTGCGGTCGGCGAACGACTCGCTGAGCGAATCGTCGTAGCAGGCGGACAGCAACAACAGGTCGCGTTTCTGATATTTGTCGAGCTTCGAACGCAGATCGTTGGCGATTTGATTCGGCGGGGCGTTGCCGGGGCCTTGAGTGCCCAGGATCAAGTTCACCAAGTTCGTTGTGCCCAGCGATAGGATGGCATCCATATGATCCCACAGCTTCCATTCCTCCAGCACCTTGGCCGAATCGCGCTGCTTGCGGGCCGGCAAGCGATCGGCAAAGCGGTCGAGGAACGGATTGAAATCGTCGTACTCGATGACCCAGATCTTGGCATCCGGATTCTCGCGATTGTGCTCGGCCAGCTTGCCCATGATTTGCAGCCGCATGGCGGTCTTGCCAGCGCCCTTTTCGCCGAACACGATCGAGGTGGCGGGGTCGGCCGGATCGCCGAATACTTTGTCCCACACGGGGTGGAACGTGCTGGTGCGGCAGCGGTTCTTGAAAACCGGATCGGTTTGCGCGTCCTCCTCCGCAAAGGGGTTCATCGAAACGCCGTGGTGCTGGAGAAACTTTTCGGTGCGCATGGAGTTGGGGTGGGGGAGCGGAGTTGGTGGGCGCGTGGGTGCTAAAACGGTAGGACTTTACTGCGTACAATTATAGGTGACCGAAGGCGGTTCCGCTGGAGGTTCCCTCGTCCGTTTTTCCCCAGAATCGCTACATTCCCCATGAGTATCGAGCTAAAAACCGACCCGAAATACGGCTACTACCCCTGGTGGCCCGAGAATGGCGACGACTGGATCCACCCCGAAGACGTGGAGCTGGCCCGCCGCATGGTGCCCAGTCCGCGGGTGTGGCGTCGCGACGGCCAGCAGGGCGAATTCGTCGTGCTGACGTACGGCCAGCACATCTTGCGGGTTCGCCGCACGCTGTGGAAAGAGCTGCCGTACGAAGGGTTCGACATCGGCAATCTGGTCGAGGTGCGGACACGCGGGATGCAAAACGACCACCGCACTGGCACCATCACCGAGATGCTGTGGGACGACCATACCGGGACGCTGCGCTACCAGGTACACGAGCCGAACGATGAAGTCGAAAGCAAGCGGACCTATACGGCCGAGGATCTGAAACACGTGGAACAAACCGACGCGCGACCGGAGGTACGAATCGAACCACCGGAAGAGGATGGAGAAGAGTACGAATTGAAGTAAGCTGGAAGCTCTGCTCCGACGAGGCGCAGCTCATCCGGTATTGAGTGTTGGGAGCCAGCATTGATCCCGGCGGCTTAGTACGTCGGCGCACCGTCTTCGAGGCCCAAACGCTTCATCTTCTTGTACAAAGTGGTGCGATTGATACCCAGGGTGTCGGCCGTTGCATTGCGGTTCCAGCCGTTCGACTCGAGCACTTGCAGAATGATTTGTCGCTCGGGACCTTCCAGGGCTTCCTTCAAAGTCTGTCCAGCGGTGAACGTGGCACTGCCGCCCGTGGAGAGTCCGGTGCGAAGTTCGAGCGGTAAGTCGCCCAACTCGATGACCGGCCCTTTGCCCAGCAGCACGGCACGCTCCACGACGTTCTGAAGTTCACGGACATTGCCTGGCCAGCCGTACGACCGCAGGCAGCTGAGCGCCTCGTCGCTGAAGCCATCGACCTGCCGGTTAACGTCTTCCAGGGTCTCGTGTAGGAATCGCTCGGCCAGCAGTGGCACGTCGCTCACGCGTTCGCGAAGCGAAGGGAGCTCGATGTTGATCACGTTGATGCGGTAGTACAGGTCCTGACGGAAGGTGCCATCGGCCACGTTCTTTGCCAGGTCTTCGTTGGTCGCGAGGATCACGCGGACGTCCACGTTGTGGGTCTTGGAGCCGCCGACCGCTTCGAAGGACAGCTCTTGCAGCACTCGCAGCAGTTTGACCTGCATGGCAGGGCTGGCGGTGCCGATTTCGTCGAGGAAGATAGTGCCGCCGTCGGCCTGCAGGAACTTACCCGTCTTGTCGCCGGTCGCGCCGGTGAAGGCGCCCGCCACGTGGCCGAACAACTCGCTTTCCAACAGGTTTTCGGGCAGGGCACCGCAGGCCACTTCGACGAAGGGTCCTTTCGCGCGGCTACTTCGGCGGTGAATCGCGCGGGCGATCATGCTCTTGCCGGTGCCGCTCTCGCCGGTTACCAGCACCGTGGCGCGGGTATCGGCGATGCTTTCGATCATCTCGTACACACGCAACATCCGCGGGTCCTGGCCCACGATGTTGCCCATGCCGTAGTGCTTGTCGAGCTCGGCCTTGAGCTGCGAGTTTTCGTTGAGCACCTTGCGCTGCGAGAGTGCCCGTTCCAGGGCCATCAGCAGTTCTTCATCGATCAGCGGCTTAGTCAGGAAGTCGAACGCCCCCGCACGGATGGCCTCGACGGCCATGTCGGGAGTGCCGTAACCGGTCATCAGCAGCACCTGCATGGCGGGCCACTGCCGGAGCGACTGGCGGAGGAAATCGAATCCGTCCTCGTCGCCCAACCGGACGTCCACTAGCGCCAAATCATAACTCGAGCTACCGCAAGCCTTTGCTGCTTCGGTGGAGTTGCGGGCGGTGTCGATCTCGAAACCCTGCTCGCGTAGCCAGTCGGCCATCGATTCGAGCACTTGGTAGTCGTCGTCAACAAGTAGGAGCTTTGCGCTGGACATGATTGGCGAAACAAGTGGGGCAGCTTGGATGTACAGTGGGTGCGGACGCAACGGGTGTTGCGAAGCACCACAAGTATCTAGGTCACCTGTTGCCAACGGTCAACAAAACCGCAAAGGCATCAAGCCGGCGGCGAGATCTGGCAACCTACAATCAGCACAAGCGGACCTGCTGGAGCATGCAGCGTGACGCGTAGATTCGCCAATGGTGGTGGGAGCCACTCCCTAGGTTGTCAGCGACCGATGCGGCCACCGCGGAAACCGGTGCTGGCCCACGGCCTCGAAGTTGCCAGCTTTCGACAAGAACATCTGGTGCGTGACCACAATCTCGCTATCACTGGCCTGAATGTAGTTGAAGCTGTTCTTCTCTCGTTCTCGGGCGCGGCCGCGCCGGGAAGTAGAAGTGCCGCACTGGACGATAGTGATGCCCCGGTCGCGCTGCTTGCCGGCGTAGATGTCCAGCGAGTTGCCGATATACGCCCGATGCAGGTGCCCTCCCAGGATCATGTCGACTCCCAACTCCGCGAAGCGGTCGAGCGCCCGCTTGGCCTTGGGCATGACGTCCGTTTGCTCGTAGTCGGGGGCGGGGGCGAAGTGGTGATGGGCCACCACCACCTTGAGCGTCTCATCGGGATGGCGCGAGAGTACCTCGGCGGCAAAGTCGAGCTGCCGCTCGTGGATCCGCCCGTTGGTGATCGCCGTGTAGGGCGACATGGAATTCAGGGCCACAAACACCGCGCCGGGGACCTCCGTAACGGTGTCGAGCTCGCTGGAGATGTGTTGGCGGTAGTTGCCGTACGGGTTGGTGAGCCGTTCCCACACGCGATACACCGGCACGTCGTGGTTGCCTGGCGTGACAATGGTGGGCACTGCCGGCAGAGTATCGAGGTACGCCCGGGCCGCGGCGAACTGCTCTGGAGTGGCCCGCTGCGTGAAATCGCCGCTGGCGACAATGACCTGCGGTGCCAGCCGCTGTACCGATTCTCGCAGCCTTTCGCCCACTTCGGGTAGATACGGAGGGCCGAAGTGCAAGTCGGAGATATGACAGATCGAAAGCATACCCTATCTTGTTCGTTATTGTCGCCCACTGCAAATCACCTGGCCGCTACCCACTATGACTGACAATATCGACATCCACCGCCTCATCGACCGGCCAATCGAGCACCTCGACGCCACGCAGCGGCGGTGGCTAAAGCCGCTCGGTATCGTGGCTGGTGGACTGCGGGCCATCCTGTTTGGGATAAACCGTCTGGTGATGCGCATGCTGTTTGGCACCAGGGCGATTGGCCTCGAACACCTGCCCGACGGAACCTTTCTGCTGTGCCCCAACCACACCAGTTCGCTCGATCCGGCGGCGATTCTATCGTTGATCGACTACCGCACAGCTCGCCAGCTTCGTTGGGCGGGACGTCGTGGTGCGGTGCTGACCAATCCGTTTCGCCGGTTTGCCAACCGCCTGGCGGGAACCATTCCGCTGGATCGCGACCTCTCGGCCCTGGCGGTGGGAGCGGCAGCCCTGCGCGAAGGGTACTCGCTCGGCTGGTTCCCCGAGGGCACCCGCACCACCACAGGCGAAATGCAGGAATTCAAACCGGGCGTCGGCATGCTGATGGCCACACTCGGCACACCGGCCGTGCCTGTTTACATCCACGGCGCATTCGAAGCCTGGCCCCCGACGCGGAAACTGCCACGCAAGCTTTGTCGAATCGAAGTTCGCTTCGGCCCACCGCTGTTGCCACGAGACTTCGTGCAGGATGAATGGGACGAGCAGACCGCGATTGATAAGTTGACGGAAGAGTTGAGGCGGAGAGTAAAGGAGTTGGGGGATCGTGGCTAACCGCGACAACAATAAGCCGACCAGACGTGGCTCGTCGGCTAGGCGCTGCAGATCAGGATGACGTGTCTGGAATCGCTATCCCGCCCTCGGATGGGCTCGCTCGTACGCTGCACGGAGCGTGCTGGTCGAGACGTGCGTGTAGATTTGCGTCGTGACCAGGCTCTTGTGTCCCAGCAGTTCCTGTACGCTGCGGATATCGGCGCCGCGGTCCAGCAGGTGCGTGGCAAAACTGTGGCGTAGCGTGTGGGGCGAGGTCCGGCCGTCGAGCGACGCCGTGGCGATGTGCTTTTCAAGCATGCGGCCTACGCTACGCGTAGTGAGCCGAGTACCAAAGCGGTTGGTGAACACAGGCGCCGCGCGCCCCGACTCTTCCTTGGACGACAGTTCTCGCACCGCCAGCCAGTCTCTTAGGGCCGACGCGGCGTAGCTGCCCACGGGGGCAAGGCGCTCCTTGCGCCCCTTTCCACGCACGTGCACAATGCCCTGTTCGAGGTCCAGGTCGCCGTCGTTCATGCCCACCAGTTCGCTTACACGCAGACCAGCCGAATAGAGCGTCTCGAGGATCGCCCGATCGCGGATCCCTTGCTTGCCACGCTTCGGCGGAGCGGCCAGCAGGCGGCCGATCTCATCGGTAGTGAGGAAGTGCGGCAGCTTGCGGCTCTTACGTGGGTTGCGCAGCGCGGTGGCCGGGTTTGCTTTCGCCCAGCCCTCGCGCTGACCGAAGCGATAGAAGCTTCGCACGGACGCCAATCGCCTTGCGATGGACGTCTTGGCAAAGCCCGCCTCGGCCAGCGCCGCCACGTAGCCGCGTAGTTCGACGGTGGTGATCGAAACAGGGTCCGGCGCCAGACCTGCATCGTCCGCCAAATACTCGGCCAGCGAGATCAGATCCTCTCGATAAGCCTTCAGCGTGTGCGGGCTAGCGTTGCGTTCCGCATCCAGGTGCCGAAGGAATTGAGCGATCTCGCGATGCATCTACTCGTCGATATCGCTCGATTGAGGAATGGTGAACCGCGCTCGTTCGCGCGACGTGGCTTCGTTACGAATCTTTTTGCCCAGCACCGCGGCGTCATACCAACTGAAGCTCAGTTCCGGATTCGCGGCATGGCGACCCAGCATTCGCAAGGCGTCGGCCTGCTGCGAATCGTCGAACAGAAAGATGTAGCGTTCTTTGCCTTTGACCAGTGCAAGCACATTGATGTCGTCGTTCACAGCCGGGGCCTCCGTGCAGGCGGGTTCGTGCGGGGGGAAGTTGCGGGCCGCAGCGGAGCAAGCGGTGCAATCACACACCGCAGCTCAACGGCTATTACCTGCTGGGGCCGAATCCGCGGCCCGGTCTGCAAGTCTTGCCTAGACGCTGCTACAGGACCCTATCGGCTATTTGACCAATGCCGCACCACTCGGGTTTCGGTTGCTCCGCCACGCGCCGAGAGCATCTCGCTGATATGCAGGTGGCAACAGAAGCGAATGAAGTCTTCGCTGCGTTCCAAGTACGAACGCCACCCGCCAAACCGCGCGTCGTCGCGAAATTCGACATAGGCCGCAAGGGCCGAAGTGAATTCAGGATCATTACCCAAGAATATCCGAGTATGCGTCATGACGGGGCCGGGATTGTTGATGCAGGGAGGCCGCACAGGCGAAGGACCAGGTGGAATGAAACCGTGCGGATCAGGCCAATCGGGCGGCAACCCGCCCCCAAAATTATTTTCCATCCCCGGAGCGATTGCGCTAGCGGTAGCGATTGCATCAGACGCTGGCGGTGCTTGCGCTTCGTGGACGGCCACCTTGTATGTCGACTGCTTGCGCGGTCGCCACACGGTTTCGTCTCCTGGGTTGCTTTCCGCAGGTGCTTCGTAGGTTGGCGAAACATCCGCATCCTGTGAGCCGTGGCTTTCCTCGGCTGGGAGGTCGAAATCTGCGGGCTGCTGGTCCTTGGTTTCCGCAGGCAGCGCGTCGGTGTCAGGTTCTGCGGCGGTCGGTGGAGTCGAAGTGAAACGACTACGGATATCAACCGGTGGTGCGCCACTCTTTGACGTACCGCCAGGGGTAGAGTCCAGTCTGGTTGGCGGCTTGGGAAGCGGTGGTACCGGCAAGTCCTCGTCCGATGGCATCACCGACGGTGGATACATGGGCTGCGCGTCGATCGGTAGCATGTAGGCCGGTTCGCCAATCTTGCTGCAATCGGGCGATTGGGTTTTCATCTGCTCGCGGGCCAGGGCCATCTCCGCTTCGAACACGATGTCCTGCGGAATGTACTCCTCTTGCCGCGTGCCCCAAGGCAAACCATAGCCAGCCGGTATCTCGTGGAAGCCGGGGTTCGTGGCGTACCACTCGACCCGCATACCGCACCGCGGCGGATAGTAGGGGGTGTAGTCGGTAACCGCTCCCACCACTACGGCGTCGGCGCCCAGGATGTTGCCCAGGCGTCGCACTTCCTCGGGGTCCGCCGTGTTGATGTTGTTTTCCAGAATGGCTTCTTCCACCACGCCCAGTGGTATGACTTCGAAGCCCGGTACGGCCTGTAGCTCGGCAAAATAAGCCAGCGCGAACTGCCGTCCGTTGACGGTGGGTTCGTCGCTCAGGTTAAAGAACGGCAGCACCGCCACGCGGCTGAGCTGTGGAAACGGGTTGTGCACCACCGGCATGGTTGCCACTTCGGGAAGCACAAGGCTGCACCCCGTGGCGAGGGTGGTAAGCAGAATAAGCGAGCAAAGTCGCGTGAGCAGTCGCATCGACAGTTTCGCTTTGTGGCCGGCAGGCCCCCCTGCTAGCAACACAAGCACCCGGCGCGCACGCCCGTGCCTGCAAAGTACATCGGCACAATCGCGATAATCGCTTTAACCGAAAACCTGGTTTGTCGCGGCCCACTCGGACTGCTGGCGTGAACTACGCTTTCGGAACGCCGCGGTATGCCTGAGCGCATGGCGTCGGCCCTTTTCCCTCGCCGGCACTGAGTCTGGCGACACTCCCCTGCCCTACCCTGCATTTTCTGTCGTTGGAGAATTCATGATTCATTCGTACACTGCGCGACTGCTACTCACTGTGACTCTGCTTCTGACGCTGGTTGTCTGTGGCGATGGCTTTGCCCGTGGGCGTGGCGGCCCGCGCGCTGCTGGTGCCCGTCCGGCGGGTGCGGTGCAGCCCGGTGCACGTAACTTCAGCGCTGCCTCGGCCAACAACCTTCGCACGGCTGCTCCTAGACCGGGCAGCCAGAACTACGGCAACTTAAACGTCGGACAGCTCAACCAGACTCAGCAGAATGTAGGTCGGGCTGCCACCCCATCAGCCACTGAGCGACGAGCCACCTCGCCGCAGCAGGTGCAGCAGTTCCTCTCTGGTAAGGCTCAAAGCAATGCGGCGCCAAGCCAACCAGGCAGCCGCACCAATCAGATCCAAACGAACCGGTTCGATACCACTATTCAAAACTTCAGTTCCACAAACATCGAAGTGCAGACCAATCCCTCGGCTGGCAATGTGCAGTCGGCCGTCAACAACTGGCAAACGGGACCCGAGCCCTTCACCCCTGTCTGGTACGCCAACCACCCCAACGCCTGGCAAGCCACGCATCCTTACGCTCGCCCAGCGGCTGTTGCTACGGCCGCCAGCGTCCGGGCTTGGACCGCCGCGACGGCGTACCCCGCGTCCTATTCAGCCGGGCGACCGACGGACGCGGTCGGCGGCGACCCTTACTTCTACAATAGTGCGGCCTACGACGAGGCTTCCGGCGAGCCGGCCCCAGCTCCGCTGGCGGCCGAGGGCGGCGAAGAGTGGATGACACTCGGCACCTTCGACCTTTCACCGGGCCCCAACTCGCCCCCCACCCGCGTGATGCAACTGTCGATCAGCCGGCAGGGAAAGGTACGAGGCGTGTACTCCAACCAAACCACCGGCGCGACACAAAACCTGTCGGGCTCGCTCAACCGCGAGCAGGAACTGCTTACCTGGACTGCCGACGGTAAACCTTCGGAGGAGTATTCCACGACGATCAACGACCTGACATCCGGGCACGGAAAGGTTTTGGTCATGAAGCCCAGTGGGGCCTTCGAATGGATTGTCACCCGCCGCGATTGAGCCCCCCGGCTACAACAATCCATCCCGGAAACACACCCCGCCGCGGTGCCGCGCTACGATTGATTCGTCATCGTAACCGGCGCCGCGGTGTTGTTTTTGGCGGGCTGCCCTTCTCTACGCTGATGTGTTGTCTGCATCGTGGTGGCGAAGGAGCCGGAGAGTTCGTCGGACGATGTAGCCGGTACGGAATTCGTGTCCTGTTTTTCCATTGTGGCGGTCGGCAGCTTCGGGTATCATAAATCCCCTAATCTCATGGCCTCTAGGTCGATGTGAAACAGGGGTGCGATTCGATGATAAAAGCTCTATCCCAGGCCACGCTCGCTTTGGTGTTGGTCGCTGGATCGGCCCAGGCACAGTACCGCACGTACGACGGCACCAACAACAACCTTGGATTCCCTGACCGGGGGGCCGCTGGCACGGGGATGATTCGCTTTGGTTACAGTGCCCGGTTTCTCGACGGCCAGGGAAACATGATTGGCGACGAGCAGCGAGCCAATGCTCGGGATATCAGCAACGCCGTGTTCGCCCAAACACAATCGGTGAAGAGCGTTCGTGGCTTGAGCGATATGGCTTGGGCCTGGGGGCAGTTTGTGACGCACGACCTGGAAATGGTCATGACCGACGATGGTCCGGAGGTTAACGGCGAAGCCCCCATCGCGATCAACGACGCCGGCGATCCGCTGGGACCGGCGCCCATCCCGTTTGTACGTGCCAATTGGGAAGGTACGGGGGGACGCAGTCCACGGACTCCCGTTAACAATGTGACGAGCTATTTGGATGCGTCGCTCGTCTACGGAAACGACGCAGATCGCGCAGCCGCACTTCGCGCCGCAGGCGGTAAGCTGGCCATGGGCGCCAACAATCTGCTACCCAAGAACACCGCCGGCCTCGAAGTCGAGAACCACGGCCCGCTCCCGAGCACCGACATGTATCTGGCAGGCGATATTCGAGCCAACGAGAACCCGCTGTTGACGTCGCTGCAAACCGTTTTCGCACGTGAGCACAATCGCCTGGTGGATGCCATTGCTACGGCCGATCCCCAGTTGGACGACGAGGGCCGTTTCCAACTCGCCCGCAAGTTGGTGGGGGCGGAGATTCAAGCGATCACCTATAACGAGTTCCTGCCTGCTCTGATCGGCGATGGACCTACCACGCCCCGTGCGTCGGATCACGCCTACAGTTCCAGTAGCACAGCGGCGATAACCAACGCGTTTGCCCATGCCGCGTTTCGCTTGGGGCACAGCCAGGTGTCCAGCAATCTGCAGGTGAGGGACGCCGAGGGCAACGCCACGGACTTGCCGCTACGCAATGCGTTCTACAATCCCACGCTCATTGATGGCGATCCTGGCCTAATCGATGGCTTGCTTCGCGGGGCAGCCGCGCAGCGTGCAGAAGAAATCGACACGCTCATGGTCGACGATCTGCGCACGTCGCTGTTCGGGCCGCCCGGCGCTGGGGGTATGGACCTGGCGGCGATCAACATCCAGCGTGGACGAGACGCTGGACTGCCTGACTACCTCGATCTGCGACGCAACCATGGCCAACCAAGCCTCTCCAACTTCGCCGGTATCACTCACGACACTGAGCTCGCTGCGGCGTTGGCCGATCTGTATAGCAACAACATTTTGAACGTCGACGCTTGGGTCGGCGGCCTGGCCGAAGACCACGTGCCTGGTGCCAGCGTTGGCAATTTCTTCAAGGCCGTGATCGACAGCCAGTTTGCCCGCCTGCGCGACGGCGATCGCTTTTTCTACACCGGCGACGTGGCCGGGCTCTACCAGGACGGCGCGCTCGCCCCCGACATCGCCGCGATCGTCGACCTCGACACACTCACGCTAGCCGATGTGATCCAAAGCAATACCGACGTAACCGGCTTGCAAGACAACGTGTTCTACGTGCCTGGCTTCGTGGAACTCAACGAAGGCGACTTCAACAACGATGGCAAGGTAGACCTGGCCGACTACACCACCTGGCGCAACCACCTCGGCAACGGCATGAACCAGGATGCCTATGAATTGTGGAAGGCCAACTTTGGGTTGGTACTGGGTGAGGTGCCTGGCGTTCCCAGCGGCGGTCCGCGTCGCCTCGCCGTACCCGAGCCGTCGTCGGTAGTCACCGCTTGCCTGTTGGCTGGCGTGGCTGCGATCTTTTCGCGAAGCTCAGTGTCGATATCGGAGCAATAGCATCGACTCGCGCGCTCGCGTTTTGGGACAAGTTGGACAACGTCCCATTCATTGTCCCAAAACTCGCCCCGCGCCAGCCCCCATCGAATTTCTAAGTCATTTTAAGACAACACCTTACGACTCCTGCCGGTTTCAGGGCCTCTCGAGTTTTGGAACAGCTGTTGTTCCACAGCTTTTGAATCCACCGATAGTGGCCAATCGCTCTGCGAATGAGCGAAGCGCTCCTGGCGCACAGTTACTAACAACTTCTCAACCTTTAACACAACCAGGGGCCTCACGGCCCTCGCTCGCTGTTTGTACAGAATACTACGTGGCTCAATTAGATCACTCTGAAAGACAACTTCAACAGCGAAGTTTTTACACTGTCGAGTTGGTGGAGTTTGGCGGAAGCAGGCAGTCGGACTGGCAAGAATTCGGAGCGAGAGCAACACCAATCATCACTAATAGCAGACCAGCTACGCGAAGTTATGGCAGAACGGTGATATTTGTAGTGCGAAAAGAGTGCACAGGGCGATGTGGCCGCGGGAGCATGGAGTGGACAGCGGTTGCCGCACAGGAGTTTTAAGCCGAGGCAGTTTGGCGAGGCGGAGTCACGGAGATTATATTCAGTGAAGAAGCGTATCCACCATTTCCTCACTCCGAAAGATGCTGATTGTAGGTACAATGTGCGAAGGCGATTCACTCTCCAGAGTACCCTACTCGGGGTCAGCGTTTTCTGCATCATCGCGGCTATTGCTGTGGGTTTGAGTTGGTACATCTTGCACCGACGCCCGATTGAACAACTATTTGGTGGTTCCCGGAACGTTGCAATTGTAGCGCATCCCGAACGTGTTGAAGCATGGCGTGTGGGGCCGTTGCCGGAAAGTATCAACTGGCAGGACGCCCTATTCACGGATTATCCTATAACGTCAGGACCGTTCTTAGTTTCCGAAGCAACAGCCAGCGAAGTTTCAACAGCCTTGCTTTCGCCTCGTACATATGTATGGGACTCCGCGAAGTCGTGCGTTCCAGCATACGGAATGCGACTGTCCTTCGTTAACAAGTCTGGAAGAGTAGACATCTTGCTTTGTTTCGAGTGTGACGTCCTGCTTGTGGGTCGCGATGGCCACTTCATCAGCGGCGAAGATTTTGATTGTTCCCGTGCAGTCTTCGTGCGTGCCGCTAAAGAGGCATTTCCAAACGACGATTTGATGCAACAACTCGACGAAGACCGTTTTAACGACGGGACATAAGCGAAGTCCGTGCCAACCAAATGGTTGTGTCTCAACCCCACATTTGCACTGGTCCTGGTCCGGTCCTGCTGTTGTCCCTATCGCCCTTGGGGCGTCCGCTAGAATCCGCCTCGGCTTCATAGTCCTGTGCACTTTCCGACTGCTTGGAAATGCCGTTGAGCGTGACACTCCTGCGCACCTTACCCCTGCTCCATCTAAACCGAGAGGAACGGAATCACCGGAACAGTTCGCGCATAGCGTCAGGCAATCTCTGTTCTCTCCGTTTCCTCCTGTTCAATAGACACACCGCGGCCCAATGGCGGTCTCGGAAACGCTCCGGCTAGTGGATAATCGACTGCTCGACCGCTGGTTGGGTTCCCTGTTAACCCAGGG
This sequence comes from Aeoliella straminimaris, assembly GCF_024054565.1. GTDB lineage: Bacteria > Planctomycetota > Planctomycetia > Pirellulales > Lacipirellulaceae > Aeoliella > Aeoliella straminimaris. Next base: position 108,474 of record NZ_JAMXLR010000089.1, on the reverse strand, counting down.
CCGCACTTGGCTCGTCCCTCGCCGGCGCTTGCCCTGGGCTATCATATTTCGCCCCTTCGGGGCTGCCCCAGCGTGATACTCCTCACTACTTTCGAGGTGGCCATCCATTACCCGCCCTACAGTCGTCACAACCGGCCAGCGCCCGACGCGCAGTATGAGCTAAGGTTTAGAAACACCGTACACGTCGGGTTTGTGTGCGGCACGGGATTCAGCCCTCACCAGCCGTCCGAGAGAAGTGAAACATGGCCTTTACATTGAGCGGAACGATCGCCTTTGCCAGCGGCAAGACCGGCGACTACGACATCTGGACCTGCGATCTCGAGTCCGGAAGCCTCAACCAGTTGACCTTCGGCAAAGGTTGGAACGATAAGCCCAAGTTCTCGCCCGATGGCCAGTGGGTGGTGTTTGTCAGCGACTTGACCGGCGCCCGCGAGATCTTCAAGATCCCGGCCACCGGTGGCGAAGCCATTCAGCTCACCGACTTGGGCGGACGGTGGGCCGACTCGCCGGCGTTCAGCCCCGATGGTAAGTACATCGCTTACGTTTCCAACGCGGCTGGTAACAACGACCTGTGGCTGATGGACACGGACGGTAACAACCAAACGCAGGTAACGACTCACGAAGGGGCCGATGAATCGGTCGCCTGGACTCCCGATGGTCAGGGGCTCTTATGGTCGAGCGATCGTGGTGAGGACGCCGATATCTGGCACTACGACTTTGCCTCCGAAGCTCGCACACAACTCAACGAAGACCGTGGCGGCGATTACACACCCGTGCCCAGCCCCGATGGCTCGTTGATCGCGTTTGTTTCCAACCGCCAGGAGAAACCCGATCCCGCCAATCCGTACAAGGACCGCGACAAAGACATCTGGATGATGACCAGCCAAGGCGAGCTGGCGGTCAAGCTCACCGAGAACCAGGGCGCGGACTATTCGCCCTGCTGGTCGCCGTGCGGCAACTACCTGCTGTACACGGCCGACGACAACCGCAAGGATTGTCACCTGCGGGTGCTGAATGTGGCGAACGTGGTGAAGGCCTACGCCACGGGCGAACTGCACAACGTCGAACGAGCGGCCGGCCACGTCCGCACCCAAGCGGTTGCGCTGGATCGCGAGCCACTCAAGGCCGAGGTCGACGCCACGCGGCATGCCACTTTCCTGACCGCCTGGTTGCCAGAGAGCTGGATGGCTTCGTGCTACCCGGCCGGCTACTTTGGGCTGGAGCGGAACCCCGCTTGGACGGGCGTCCGCGTTTCGGCCGGCAGCAGTGCGGCGAGCTCGACGCTGGGTTAGAATTGCTCAGCACGAACGTCGTCTGTCAAAGCGGCTTGCGCTTAACGACTATTCACCCGCCCCGCATTCTGTCGTAGATGATCCGCCTCGTCTTTGGTCAGGTGGATCACCGATCCATGCTTGGGCGAGCTGAAGTTGGTGCTCTTCATCACGCCTTCGTTGAAGCGTCCCAGGTTGGTGTAGGTCTGGAAGTCGGAGGTCTCGCTGAAGCCGAAGTTGTGGGGGCGAATGCCGAACACGTCGTACATTAGCACCCACTTGTCCTCGCCGATCCGCTTCCACACCGTGGGGGCTTCGCAAGCTTGAGGTTCGGGGTCGACCCAGTCCGGCTCGAACTCGTAGCCGGAGTTGATCGAGTCGCTGGCAGCGTGCTTCACGCCGGCACCGCCATCGTGCGGAGTGTAGAACATGTGGAACTTGTCGCCCACCTTGGTGATGTCGGCATCGATGTACGAGACGTCCTTCGGATACTCGAACAGCAGCTTCGGCTCGGTCTCCATGGCGGTGAAGTCGTCGTTCATGTAGGTGTAGTACACCTTGTTCTTGCCATTGCCGAACCGCATGGTGTAGTAGAGCATGATCTTGCCCTGCTCGGCGTCGAATATCAGCTCGGGCGCCCAGGCGCAGCCGATGTTTGCGAGGCTCGGAAATGCCTGATCGACCCGCAGGTTAGTGTGCGTCCAGTTCACCAGGTCGGTCGACTTCATCAGCACCAGGGCGTTGTTGTTGCCCCAACCGTAATCACTGCCCGGGCGTTGCCGCTCGGTATCGCGGAGCCCCGCGCGTTGAGCGAAGATGTGCAGGTCGGTCATCGCCATGTAGAAGACACCATCGGGCCCGCGCATGATGTACGGGTCGCGAATGCCCTGCTGCAGCGCGATCTCGCGGCCATCGATCAGCGGTTTATCGTTATTGAGCGCCGTGAAGCTGTACCCATCGTCGCTCAGCGCCATGTGCAGGCTATGATCGGAGTCGCTGAAGTAGACCATCAAGTACGCCGCCATGTCTTCTTCGGTCGGTACAGGCTCTTGCGCCTGTGCGGATCCGCATGTCCAGGCCAGACACGTGCCTAGGATTGCCACCGCCCACAGAGTATGAGACTCACGCATGTTGTCGCTCCTATCCTACGGGTTCTTACCGCTTCATTATATTGGAAAGGTGAGCGGGGCGTAACAAGCTGCGCGTGGCGTAGAAACGTAGGCCGTAACAAGCTCCGCGCCGTTACGGCGAAAATGAGTTTACGCGCCACGTACTTCATCTTGTGGCTCACGTACCTCTCTGACTCTTGCTCACCCAGCGCCGGTTGGTAGACTGCTTTTCCAGGCTAGCAATCCGACTCGATCATAAGAAACAACGAATGGACAGTGTCAGCGACATCGACTTTTCGAGCCTTTCGCAGCAAGTGACCCAAGCCGCGGCGGCGATTCTTGCCTACTGCGAACAGCAATCGCCCGACGCCAAGGTGGTGGGCCTGGCCTTCTGTCCCGACGAGGACGTGCGTTCGGTGTATTGGGTTGCCAATACCTCCGAGGCGGTCGAAGAGGATCCCTACTCGGAATTTGAGTTCGTTGATTGGCCGCTCAGCGAGGATGAACTCGGTCCGATGGGCAGCTTTGACGGCGACTTGGGATTGACCGAGATCTGGGATTCCGTCGATTCGTCCGGCCTGGACTTCGAAGCTTCCTTTGAGGTTTACCAGCAGGTGAAGGCAAAGTGCTTGGAGGCCATTGCCGAAGGACTTCAGAGGTTCCGGGCTGCGTCGTTGCAGGACCAAGAGGACTTTGCCCTGCTGGTAGCCATTCCCGACGACGACCCGAGCGACACCGTCCATTTAGTCAAGCAGCTGAACTCCGAGGCTGTCTATCAGCGATATACGGAAGCGACCGGTTTGTAAGGACTCCTTGTCCCCCAAGCTACACCATTTAGCCTCTTCGGGGCTGACCTTACTCGACGCCCTTACCCTCAATCGTAAACGGCCAGCTCTCTTCGCAGTCGGCTAGGTCCCTTAGCGTGACTCCAACGGTAGCCCTGCCGCCTGCCAATCGGCTTTGCCGGCCGCATACTCGTACACTTCGCCGTACCCCTCGTCCTCGAGTGCCTGGCTAGCCTTGGCCGCCAGGTCGCAGTCGCGGTCCTTGCCGTACACGACCACGGGCGTCTTCTTCCAGGGGACTGCTTGGTGCAGGTCTTCGGAGAAGTGTTCCGACCAGGGCACGTTGATCGCCGCGGGCAGATGACTGTCGGAGTATTCTCGCTGTTCGAGCACGTCGACCACGGCTACGTCGTCGTGTACCAATAGCAGATTCACTTCGTCGCGTGAGATAGTCTTCATCTTGTCCTCCTCTGAGTGTTTTCCGTTCTCCAGTCGTCGAATTGTCTTTGGCTGAAACTGCTGAATTCCAGTGTGCTGGTGATAGATAGCGCCTCGAACGCTCGAGAGCCATTCGATGAGCGGTGCAGGTTTGTTCTAACGCGCGCCTGGCTAGGCTACAAATGCCGCAACTGTGATGCCAACTGCAATCGCGTGATTGAACGGATTTGCATTCGTGTGCGAAGACAGGCAAGGTAGTTACTGCGGAGAAGAGACGCCGCCAGGGGTGTGTTACACTGGCAGTTTATCTCCAACACCAGAAGCAAGACGATCGTTCACTCCCCGCTCTATGCCTATTCCATCCGTATTTGAGGAATTACCCCCAGTCTTGCAGGCGTTAATCGCCGGACTGTTCACGTGGGGACTCACCGCACTGGGGGCATCGCTCGTGTTTTTTCTACGGGAGGTACCTCGCAAGTTGTTCGACGCGCTGCTGGGCTTCTCGGGTGGTGTGATGCTGGCCGCCAGCTATTGGTCCTTGCTTGCCCCCGCCATCGAGATTTCCGCCCACGGATCGCTGCCGAAATGGATTCCCCCCGCGGTAGGATTCGCACTAGGTGGTTTTTTTCTTTGGATGCTCGATTGCGTACTGCCTCACTTGCATATTGGGTTGCCGATCGAGCAGGCTGAGGGCCCGCCAACCACCTGGCACCGAGCCATTCTTTTGGTCTCCGCCATCACGCTGCACAACATCCCCGAAGGCCTGGCCGTGGGAGTCAGCTTTGGCGGGGCGGTCGCTGGTCTGACATCGACTGGACTCGCATCGGCCGTCCTGTTGGCGGTTGGCATTGGCATCCAAAACTTCCCCGAGGGCATGGCCGTCGCAATGCCGCTACGGGGCGAGGGAGTGAGTCGTTGGAAGTGCTTTTGGTACGGGCAGCTCTCTGCCGTAGTGGAACCCGTGGCCGCGGTAGTGGGAGCAGCGGCCGTCGTTTTTGCCGCGCCGATGTTGCCCTACGCCTTGAGTTTTGCGGCCGGGGCGATGGTCTATGTGGTCGTCGAGGAACTTATCCCCGAGTCCCAAAGCGCCGGCAACGTGAACCTGTCGACACTGAGTCTGATGGGAGGTTTCTTGGTGATGATGAGCCTGGACGTAGCGTTGGGGTGAAGTCCCGCCCCAGTCGCGCAGTCGCCACTATCCTGGGTCGCTGCCCTCGTAAACCGCCAATTCCCTCCGCAGGCGGACTTCATCGGCGTCGCGAATCACCTTTACGCGCTCGATCGCGGTTACGTATTCGTCGCTTAGTCCATGTTGCTTCGCGCCGGTGATAACGTGGTGTCGGTACCAGCAGAGCGGTTGCAGGGAGGAATCGATGGCGGTGGCAATGTACGTGAAGGCCTGCGTGCGATTGCCGTATTCATCGAAGACTTCAACTTGCTGCCTAGTGTAGCCGCGACCTGCGCCCTCCGCCTGGTCGAGCAGATCGACTTTCATGGGGTCGAGCACGTACACGACTCCTTCCACACGGTCGGCGTCGTTTCCCGTGAAATACGCGTCGCACTTCGCGGTGCCATCCATGCCCACCTTATGGAACCGGAGCGTGTGGCCCCGCAGTTCGCAGACTCCATGCACCGCTGCGCTCGGAACCCGAGCTTTCAGCCGCGGCACGGACATGTTGGAACCATAGGCGAAGTACTTCACGGCATCGCCGCTCCTGCGGATGGAAGCTCAGTCCTCGTACTCCACGGTTGCCAGGCCCACATCGATGTACTGCCCACCTTCGCTCTGATGGCAGTGCACGGCGATGACGTTGCCGGTGGGTTTGAGCGTGGCGAGGGCCTCGTCGCTGATTGGGTAGTTCTCGTAGCTGCTGGTGTACCCCTCGAACTTACCGGCCAGCACGCCGTTCAGGTAGACCTCGGCTTCCTCATCGTGGTGGATGTGCAGCTTGAGTTTCTGGGGAATCTGCTTCAGATCGAAGGTGCGGCGAAGCCAGATGTCCGAAGTGTTCCAAGTGGTGGCCACCAGGGCGCCAGGAGTCGAACGCGTTCCGAAACCGGACCGACCTTCACGCCAGGCCGAGGAGTCGAACTCGGGCTGCATCCACTCGTCAGCGGGTTTCTTGGAGGTCCACTGCCACTTCATCGGCGTACTGTCGGCCGTCGGCACGACGAGCGTCACCTTCGGCGGACGGGGCAGGTCGGCGTAGCCGTTGGCCTGTGTCTGGTCACGCGAGGCCCACTTGTCCCACAGGTCGCCGTTGTGCAGTAACTGCATGAAGACACCGCCCACCACGGGACGCGCGGTAAAGCCCACTTTCTTGCCCGTCTTGGTCTGGTACCAGTCGGTCATCGGCGAACGATTTGGTGTGTCGTTCAGGAAGCGGTGCACGGGGGCGACCAGGGTGGTGAAGTCGTCCTCGTTCTGCGTAAGCGTGGCGGTCCACAAGATCCAGTCGAGCTTGGTGTAGTCCTTGCGGTTGTCGAGCGGCAGGCCGTACTTGTTCTGCACCTCACGGTAGTAGTCCATCTCCTTGCGCAACACCGAATCGGGGAACAAGTTCAGCCCCAACACGCGATCCCACACCAGGTTGTACTTCTGACTCCAGGTGCCCGGCTTGTCGAAGGCCAGCCGATAGTGATCGCCGTCTTTGGCCGCATTCATCCACTGCTGTGCATATTGCTGAGCGATAGTGCGGTACTCTTCGGCAGTCTTGGTGTCGCCACGCAATTCGCAGAGCTGTGCGAACGCGCCCAGACCACAGATGGCTTTGGCCGACAGGTTGACGTTGTGGGCCATGTGCCCGGCAAAGTCGTCGGTGCAGAGTTGGTTTTCGGGATCGAAGCCGGTCTCGCGAAGATACTCGGCCCATTCGACCAGCCGCGGCCAGTAACGATCGGCGAAGTCGGCATTGCCGTCCAGCCTGGCGATGGCCGCCATCAGGATCAGCATGTTGCCCGACTCTTCCACGGGCATCTGGTTCTTTTCGCTCCGCTCGCCACCCCCGTACACCTGGCCGTTAGCCTTGGGGTAGGTGCCCAGGTCGTGTGGCGCAAACGGGAAGGTCCAGCGGCTGCTTTCGGCGTACTCCATGAACGGTACGATGAACGACTTGGCGAGCGAAGGACCGAACAGCAAGAACTGCGGCGACATGGGATAGAATACGTCGGACGTCGCGATGCAGCCGTTGGAGTGATTCTCTTTGCTGAACTGCAGCGGTTGACCATTAGCGTCGGCGACGAACTTGCCGGCCGCCAGGCACTGGCGATACGCCAGGGCCGCAATGTCGGCGTACTGCTCGCCACCGGCCGCCTGGAGATCGGCCATCAGCTCTGCATCAAACGACTCGCAGCGAGCTTGCAGTTTTTCGTAGTCCCGCAGTGCCTCACTGACCAGGCCGTCGCCATCGAGTCCGTTGCGACGCCAGTAGGGGCGAAGCGGGTGATGCATGAATTCGATGGAGTACAGGTCGTCGTATGCCAGCAATAGCCACTGATTGACCGGTTGCGCGCCTACTTCCACCGGTTGGAAGACCAGCGCCAAGGCGACTTCGCCACCTGCCACTTTGTCAGCGGGATCGACCTTCGCGGCTACGGCCGACGATTGCAGCAGCTGAGCGACGTCCTCCAGTGTGGTAGAGGTCACCGACTCGACCAGCGACTCGCGGGCGGCCAGGTAGAAGTAGCCCCAGTCGATTCGCAGGTCGTCGCCTTTTTTGCCCAGCACGTTCTGCTGGACCGATCCCACCCGCAGGCCGCTGGTGTTGTCGATGTCCAGCGGCTGGACTCTTACCTTCTGGCTGGGGTTGTTCACAGCGACTTCGCCAGCGGCGGCGAATGCCAGCTGCACCTCGTGCTCTTTGCCGTCGGTGGCGGTGAGTTCGTAGCTCAGGTAGGTGATCGGCCGGCTTAAGAGGTCGATGTCCTCGGGCACCGCGGGCGTGGTAAACGTGAGTTTCGCCTTTACGCCTGCTGCTTCCAGCACAAATACGCTGCGAGTCGGCAGTACCTGGTGCGAGGTTTGCTTGAAGGCCGGCAGGTCCTGCGGCGTGGCGCCCAGCAGACGGAACGTCTGGCCGTCGACGCGGATCAGGCTGGTCAGCCGATGCGGCTTGCCGGTCCAGTGTGTCGTATCGGTGTCGACCAGCGTCTTGCCAGTCGACCAGATACTGAAGTAGGGATCGCACGCCACGAGCGGGAACGCGGGAGGTGTCCAGGCGTCCTCGGCGGCAGCAACCTGCGCCAGACCGGCGGAGGTATTCAAGGCTAGCACAGCCAGACAGAGCCCAGCGGTTGCAAGAATCGAAGGGTAAGCGGAAGAACGGTAGATTTTCACAGTGTAACCCTGAAGCGTGATAGGTCCGACGCACGGCGCCGGCAATTGGAGTAATGAAAGTGGACACCCCGCAGCGCGTCGCACCTATTTCGATTTTAGTTCAAACCGCACGTCGCGGGCACCTTTGGATGGCACCGAGAGCGTGAGTTTCTCGCCGTTGGTGTAGGCGTCGTCGAGCAGTTCCTGGCGGACCACCACGGTCTGGCCGCGTCGGTTCTGGTCTTCGAGTTTGGTGAGAATCGAAACCCGATGATCGCCCACCACGGCGCCGTCGATCACTCGTTTGTCTGGCGTGATCGACACCAGGGTGAAGTGACCCGAGTCGTCCGTCACTCCGCGAGAGGTCGGCATCGCGCCGTCCACTGTCACGTCGTCGCAGGAGAGTACCACCTGGGCCTTGGCGATGGGTTGGCCATCGACGGTAACGACACCTTCGACGGGGGCGTAGCTCAGTTGATTGCCGCTGCAACCTGGCAGCACCAGAGTGCTACCGAGGCACAACGTGAGCAGAAAACTTCGTAGCATGAGAGCCTCGCTCCTCAATGAATCGATGTTGGGAAACTCGGTCGGCCTACCGTTCGGGTGGCCCCGTGGCGGCTTCCACGGCGGCGCCGACTTCTCCCCCTCGCATGGTGGCCAGTGCTTGCCAGACCAGGCGGTCGGTATCGACCCCCAACGTGTCGACGTGGCCATCGGCGTAGACGCACTGCAGGATGCCGCCGGCATGCAGCGACGACACCCCCTCTTCGCATAGCCAGTGCGGGCTCATGCCCAAGCTGCTGCAGGCCGTGAAATCGGTGAGTCCGAACATCGCCGCGTGTTGATCCTGCTTGATGAACGCGGCAGACAGCGCCGCGTAGGCCGCCGGAGCAGCCCACCCTGCGTAGTAGATCTTCCTGTGAGGGGCGCTCGACTTGTAGGACCGCAGGACGTGCCATTCGGTGATCGCCACGGTGGCCGAAGTGCCATCGGTAACGCTACGCAACCTCACAGGGCGCACGCCGGCTGGCTCGTAGACCACCGTTAGCACACCACGTTTCTCCTTGCCGGCTGGCTTCTCCGCCAATCTCGTGGGCGAGTTGCTGCCAATATTGATCACGTCGTATACGCGGCCCCAGGAGATGGTGCCAGCCGCGGCACCGCTAACGCCCTTGTACGAAGCCCGTGCGTGGGGCTGTCCGTTGTAGTCCTCGGGCCCTGGATCGCTGGGGCAGATGAACATTGGCAATTCCTGTTGCAGAATGGCCTGATTTGCCGCGTCGCTCATCGAGCGGGTGTCGTCCAGGGCATCGAAGATCTGCCCTTGCTCCATGTACGGGCCAATGGCCATCGCCCAGGTTTGCTTCAGATCGACGAACGAACTGTTCGGCGCGACGCGCGGTCTGCCAGAGGTCGGGTCCTGGTACACCTCGACGCCGGGAGGAAGCGACTTCTGGCTGGACTCGTAATTCAACATGCCCAGGGCGCACTGTTTCAGGTTGTTCGAGCACTGTGCACGACGCGCCGCCTCGCGGGCAGCCTGCACCGCGGGCAGCAACAGCGCCACCAGGATGCCAATGATCGCGATCACCACCAGCAGTTCGACCAGGGTGAATCCAGACACACCTTTCGTTTTCTCATTGCGTGTTGGGCAGATACGCATGGTTCTAAGGTCCCTTCGTTGGAACCACTTCGAGGAAAGCTCCGTTGCTAAACCATCGAAGTGGTTGATTATTTTCCACGGCGGCAAATAAGCCCCGCCGTAAGTGCCAGGCCCAGGATTGCCAGGCTCGCAGGTTCGGGCACCGAGGCATTGCCCTCGACGGCCGCCACGCTGCCGGCCATCGCTCCGAAGTTGGCTTTCCATTCGCTGTAGTCGGCGGCGTCGACAACGCCGTCGCCAGTTGCGTCGCCTTGCGAAAGTGTGGCGCCCGTGGCGCCGAGGTGATTCCGCCACACGGTGTAGTCGGCAATGTCGACAATGCCATCGCCGTTGAAGTCGGGCAGCGAGGGTGTCGTGCTGACGTACTCCACGAAACCGGCGTAGGCGGTGCCGTCGGTGTCGTAGAACGTGAACTCCAGGTCGCGGGTGTCCAGGGTCGTGTTGTAGATGACGCCCAAAGAAGCCGCGGCGGCCCCGCTCGACACGGTGGACGATCCACCGATGTACGATTCGCTTAGCAGCGACGAAGTCTGAATGCCGTTCAGCTCCCAACCAGCGCCGAAGACGGTGCCGTCTGGATAGCCGGCAGCGGCCTGCAAGCCGGTGTAACTCCCTTCGACCAGTCCCAGACCAGCGCTGCTGATTTCGTAGAAGTCCAAGACATTCTCACTGTCGCCGCCGGCAAGCGAGACAACGCCGGTCGCGGTGTTGACGAACAAGCGAAGCGGATTGATGTTGGCCTCCGTGGTCGACTCGATCGAAAAGTTGTCGAGCCGCACTGCCGTACCATCGCGACCGTCGAGGCCGACGTAGTTCGCCGCGTCGTCGCTCCAGCGAAATACTCCGCTGCCCTGCGACACGCCGTCGAAGAATACCTCGTAGGCGACGTGCTGTCCCGCGTCAAAGCTCGGTGCGGCAAACGTGGCGGTAATAGTGCCTGTGTTGGCACCGACGTCCAGGCCTTGCACGTTGCCGGTGTTGCTACCCCAGGCCAGCGTGTTGTTACCCCGCAGGGTGAGCCAGAAGTCGGAAATGACGTCGTCCTGAACAGCATCGCCGTTGTTCGTGAATCCGTTCAATCCACTGGTCATCACGGGGGAATCTGCCGGTAAGCTACGAGCGTCTCCCGCGCTGGCCGCTTCGGCCTCGGTCATGCCGATCGCGAAACCACCACCCTGCTGATTGCTCGTGCCGGTCATGCCAGCGACATCCAGCGACACGCTGAATCCACCATCGCTGAGGATGTCCGGATTGGTGAAATTATGGTTCACAATCGCGTTGGAAGTACCCAAACCAACGGCTAATTGCAGCTCTTGAGACAATATCTGTGTTCCGCCTCCATTGTCGCCGTTGCCGTCGACCACACCGGTGTCATTCCAGTCCGGATCGAGATGTGGCTGGGTGTAGACCCCGTCGGCCGGTAGTGTCGCCCCAACCGTACCGGTGATGCCAGTGGTAACCTCATCGATGTTGCGGTTGTCGGGACGATCGAACGTGTCGGAAAAGAGCACCACGGCTTGGGCCTGACCAGCGAACGCGGCGATCGCGACCAGTGCCAAAGCGGCCTTCGGGACCCTCTGGAGGACGCGCCGGAAGGCGAGACCGACCACGGCGAGCCCCAGAAGCACCATAGCTCCCGGTTCGGGCACACTGGTACCCGCTAGCAGGACGGCGAAGGAGCCGACGCCCTGATCGGCCTCGTACAGGTTCTTGAACTGCCGGTAGTCGAGTTGATTGACCAGGCCGTCGTTGTTGAGGTCGCCGTGCAGATAGCGCTCGAGCGGGGGCAACTCCGAAACATCCGAAATCAAGTTGTCCCTCACAGTCGGCCAGTCGAGGGCATCGACCGTGCCGTTGTCGTTATAGTCGGCAAACGCAAGTTCAGTACCCGTATATTCAATCAAGAAGGGGATGTCGTCGCCGTTGGCGTTGCGAAGTTCAAACTCCAGGTCTTCAAACGGACTGCGAATCCAGGCTTCGCCGAGGTCGATGCTGTCGGTAGCGGTTCCCGCGGCACCCAACGTGTACTCGCCAAGCGTGCCTTCGGAGATGTCCGACGCGATGCCCGACGGATGCGACGTATCGGTCAACGTGATCCATTCGTCATTTGTATCTAGCCCCTGTTGTTCGATAGTCTCCCACTGGTTGAGGTCGAATGCACCGCGTTCGGTTGTGATCGAATAGACCACCATCGACAGCGGTTGATTGGTGTCGTTGGAGAGCGTGATGTTGCCTGTGTCGCGGTTGATGGTAAGCGTCGGGACGGGAGGGGGTGAGGCGGACTCGATCAGAAACGAATCGAAGGCTACGTAGCCGTTGTCACGTCCGTCGAGACCGATGTAGTTTTCGTTGGTGCCACTCCAGGCGAAGCTGCCAACGCCTTGCGACACGTCGTTGTAGTAGATTTCGAAGTTCACATCCGACCCGCTGTTGAAATCGGCGATGCCGAACACGACTTCCACGTTGCCATTGTCCGCGCCGACATTAATGATGCCCGAACCTCCGTTGCCACCCCATTGCAGATTGTTGTTGGCCTTCAGGGCAATCCAAAAGTCGCTGATCGGATTGGCTTGCGAATTAAACGCACCGAGGAAGGTCGATACGCCGTTAGCACCATTTGCATCGCCGGCCATGTCGGCTTCCGCCTGCGACATGCCGATGGCGAATCCACCGCCCTGCCCACCATTGCCGCTGGCTCCCTCGGTCTCAGCCACCACCATCGAAACGGACAGACCCCCATCGGTGAGAATGGCCGAGTCGATGAAGTTGTGATTGACATAGGCGTTCGAAGTACCCGCGCCAACGGCCAACTGGAGAGTTTGATTAATAATCTGAGCACCGCCACCATTGGTGGCATCGCCATCCTGCGGCCCCGGGTCGTTTGCCGGATCGATAAAGGGCTGGGTATAGACCCCGTCGGCCGGTAACGTCGACCCAACCGTACCGGTGATGCCAGTGGTGACCGCATCGATGTTGCGGTTGTCGGGCCGGTCGAACGTGTCGGAGAACAACACGATGGCCTGTGCGGAGTTCGCACCGATCCCCAGCAGGGCCGCGATCGCCACAGTGAATTTTGAAAGTGAGTTACTTGTGCGTTTCATTTCCGTTAATCCTCTGCGGCGCCGTGGCCATTCTGGAAGATCAGTAAGTCAGTAGTGAAAGATCAAATTCGCGTCTACGACTTCCGCCGGCAACACACGATGCCAGCGCCGACCGCCAGCAGCGTCAGCACCGCCGTGGAAGGTTCGGGCACGCTGACCGTGAAGTTGTCGAAGCTAACGTAGCTACCGTGGCGGGCATCGATGCCGATGTAGTTTTCGTCGGTCCCCGTCCAGACGAACGAGCCGATATCAATCGGCTGGTCGTTGAAGAACAGGCGGTATTGCACCGACGTACCGTCGTTGAAGTCGGGTGCATAGAACACGGCCTTGATGGTGCCGGTGTTGGCTCCCACGTCGATGCTGTTGAGATGCCCCGGACCAAACACGCCCTCGCTGGCTGGGAAATTGTGTCCTTTGGTGCCGACTTGCAGGAATCCATCGCCTCGCAGCACGGCCCAAAAGTCGCTCACGGCCACATCGGATACTTGATTGCCGCCGTCCTGCAGACCGTCTTGCATCTTGAAGTCGCCATCGCCCGCACCAGTATTGCCGTTCTGGGCGTCGCCCGTGCTCAGGGCTTCTGCTTCGCTCATGCCAATGGCAAAGCCACCGCCGTGTCCGCTGCCTGCGCCGCCATCGTAGCCCGTCAGGTCGAGCGAGACGCTGAATACCTTGGAGCCCAGGTTCACAAAGTTGTGGTTAACAAAAGCATTGGAAGTTCCAGGTCCCACAGCCAGGCGAAGTTCATTCTCATGAATCTTTGCCGACCCTCCATCGCCGGCACCGCCACTTGCGCCGCCGCCGGGGTAGGCCGGGTCGACAAACCCATTGCCGTAGACGCCTCCAGCAAATGCGTTGCCGGTGTTGTTGGTGATGCCAGTCATGGAGCCATTCAGATCAAACTCCGTTTCTCGATCGAACGTGTCCATAAACACAACGGCCGCTTCGGCAGTGACATTCATCCCGGTGGCACAGGCCACGGCCAGTAGTGCAAACAGCTTGGTCCAGTTGTCAAACATTAGCTTCATCTCCCAGTTGCAAGAATAGAGAAGGCCCGTGTGGGCAGATCGATGATGAGTATTAGCCTCTGGAGTATCGTGTTGCTAAAGCCAGGCCCACAGCGCTGATAGCCAGCAGCAGCGCTGCGTCGGGTTCTGGTACAGCTACCGGGAGGTTGATTGGTTGGGAAAAAGCGGCCACGCCGGCGCTGATGCCAGTGGCTCGCAGTTGGAACCAATCGTCGACGTCGGTGTCGCCGTCGAGATCGAGGTCGCCCAATCCGAGGGTCACGTAGTCGCCAAGGGCAGGGCCCCCGCCTACCGTGGTGCCCGGATTTGGCGAGAGCCAGCCCGCGATGAAGGTATCGATGTCACCGGCATCCAAGGTGCCATCGAAATTGATATCGCCTTTCACCCACTCGATGTCGTTGTGTTGATCGCCGTCGGTGTCGGAGAAACTGTAACCGGCCTGCTCCGGCAGAAAGACGTCGGTGAAATAGCCGTTGTCGGTCGTGTAATCGAAGGTGCCGAATCCTCCACCCAGGACGAACATTTCGACATCGGACACCAAGCCGATAAAGCGGGGCGTGTACACGGACGGTGGGTCCACGAGGTTGTCACGTTCCACATTGGCACCAATCGCCAGGGAGAGATCGGACGAAGGGTAGTCGCCCGTTTGAGTAGCAACAGCCCGACCATTCACCCAGCCAAAGGCACCTCCGCCATCGCCATTGGGGCGTACCTGGGCGAGGTGAACCCACTGGTCGGATACAGCTTGCGTGTTGCCAATCTGCACGCTGGTGCGGATCTCGAAGCCAAAGTTGCCACCAGAGTTGATCAATACCTGGTGAACGTCGCCATCGTCCAAGATGGATTGCTCGGTACCATTATCAGCCGCAGTCGGCTTGGCCCACAACTGATAGCCGCGATCCGTAATGCCTGTGTAGTCGTTGTTCGGCCTGGCGGCCTCGGCGGGAATGTTCAGATTCGGCCCGTGCAGATACTGCGTCGTTCCGTCGAATGAGATGGCGTAGTCGTCGAGCGTGGCGTTGGCGTGGGGGCGATCGGCCGAGATGTTGACGTACAGCGGCGACCCAACGGCGGTGAGATCGGCCAGTTGCGAGGGAGATTGGCCAAGCTGTCCCGAGCTGTCGTAGGTGAAGGTGACCGCGCCGTTGTTGCTTGCCGACTCGGCAGAGTCGTCGCCCATGCGATACCATCGGTCGAGGGTGTAGGCCGCATCAGCATCCAGGCAGGGGAGCATCAAGCCAAGAAGCGCAAACGGGTACAGCACTCGGGATGCATCTTGCCACGTGATCGCCTTCATCGTGCCACTCCTTGATGTGTCATTAAGCTAAAGTGTTATGGACGCTGTTCAGTCGAGGTCGAGGACCGAGAAAATAAGTGAAAACCAGCCAGGAGCCCGGCCGCCACGACCAGCGAAGAAGGTTCAGGGACGCCCTGAGATGCACCGAACTCGGCGATCAGCTGCCCCTGACCGCCAAGTTCGAATGCCTGCCGCATGAGGATGAAGTCGTCGACGTCAGTGTCGCCGTCGAGATCGACATCCCCATGGGCGAACGTCTCCATGCTTCCAACGGGGGCTGCATCGAGCCATCCACTGACGAACGCCTCAAGGTCCAGCGTGGTGAGCTGGCCATCGCGGTCGAAGTCGGCCGCCGACCAGGGCAGGGTACCGGTAACTTTGTTCTGGTAGGCCCAACGCTCGTAGCCGGCCAGCATGAATGCGAATTTGTCGGCAAACTCCGGATTGTCCGAAAGGTCATTCGCTTCGGTTGGATCGTCGGCCAGGTTGTAAAGTTCCCATTCGTTGATACCGGCGCCGCCGGTGGTGCTGCCGAAGTTGCTCGATACGAGCTTCCAGTCGCCGGAGCGAAACGCGCGGTTGCCCTCGTGTTCCCAACCAAGTTCGCGGTCGTCGACTGCCGTGCCTGTAGTGAGGTAGTCGGCCAGGCTTTCCGTCAGCAGAGCCTGGGTCTGGTAGGTCTCTCCCGACAGATCGGTCCACTCATCGGGATACTCGGTACCAGCCAGGGCGAGTAGGGTGGGCATCAGATCGCGAACGTCGCCAACTTGGTTGCTGATCTGGCCGGCCAGCGACGGATTGAGGCCGTTGTTCCACTGAATGATGGTGGGCGACTTCACGCCCCCTTCGTGGGTGTAGTGCTTGTAATTGCGAAACGGCGTGGCACTGGCGTTCGCCCAACCCGAGCCCAGGAAGATGTGCTCGTCCACGGCGTTGGTCGTCGTTCCCATGCTGTCGAGAGCGGCACCGGTGCGAGGAGTTTCGCCGGCATTGAATCCATACTCGTGCCACTCGGCGTCGGCTCCGTTGTCGGACATGAACACGACGATGGTGTTGTCGAGTTCGCCATTAGCTTCCAGATTGTCCAGAATGCGGCCGATGTTGTAGTCCACCCGCTCGACCATGGCCGCGTAGATGGCCATGCGGCGCGTGAGGTCGTCCTGGCGGTCGCTGCTGAGGCTGTCCCAGGCGCGGATCTGATGCAGGGCCTCGCCGTGTCCGGTGTTGGCCACATCGCCCCGCTGGGGAAGATCGACACTCGGATCGATCAGGCCCAGCGACTTCATATTCGCCAAGCGATCTTCGCGAATCTGGTCCCAGCCGACCTCGTACCGGCTGACCAGCGGATCGACCCACTCGTCCCGGGCTTGCAGAGGAAAGTGAGGGGAACCATAGGCCACGTAGGTAAAGAACGGAGCGTCGGTTCCTTCGCTGGCGTTTTTGTCGCGATTGTGCTGCAGGAAGTCGAGCGTGTAGTCGGTAATGGCGTCCGTTTGATAGAAGGTGCCGGGCTCGCCAGGGCTCGTGCCGCTGGTGGTATAGCTGCGTTCGGCCACCTCGTCGGACAACAATCGATAGGAACCCTGGAAGTTGTCCTGACTGTGATTCTCCGTGTATCCCCAATAGTCATCGAAGCCACGCACGCGAGGATCGCGAACATGACCATCGGGAACCGAGCCGAAGTTCTGGGTGTTGCCTAGGTGCCACTTACCACTCATGTAGGTGTGATAGCCGCTTTGTTGCAGTACCTCGCTGATGAACACGTGGTTCTTGGGCAATTGAGTGCCGTCGCCGGCCAGATTGGGCAACCCCACGGCGTGCGATTGTTGTCCGGTCAGTAGGCTGGCTCGAGTGTTGGAACATCGAGGTGCCACGTAGAAATTACTCATCCGCACACCGTTGGTCGCCATGCTCTCCAGGGCGGGGGTGTTCATCTCGCCACCAAAGGGCGAGACATCGGAGTACCCCAGGTCGTCGGCCAGCACGACCAGGATGTTCGGGCGGTCAGCCGCAAGAATCTGCGCCGCGGACGCAGGGAGGATCACACTGCATGCAAGCGCGACGATGCATCGCTGGATGCGACACCGGACATTCATAGTTGCTATGTTTTCTGTGTACGAGTTCCGCCGACAGGTGGAGAAGTCGAGCACCACTCGTTGGTGCGATGGGAAGAGGCCGCCTATTGCCTTTCAGATCGACTTAGCGTCGCGCAACCGCCTGGCGGGTTTCTCGCCGGCGGGCGTCTCGGCTATCTTCCTATTGGCGAGCAGTCGGCCGAGTCTGATTGGAGAAGTATGAAATTATCTTGAAATCTTCGCTGCCCGCATTCCGGCTTCGGTCATGTGCACCCGACGGGCTTATTTCCGTCGACTTTCCCAGAAAGCGAATCAGATCAGGTGTTCACAAACCAACTGTTTAATAGGGACATTGCAGTCTTATCCCGAGAAAATTCATGGCGAAATAACCGCACATCTGAGATGATGGCGGCAGGCGAAAGTTGTCGGTGATGGAAAGCTTTGAAAGCGACTCTCCGCAGGAGCAACGTTTTGTCCGGCTCTTCGCGCAAACGCAGAGGGCGCTACACGCTTATATCGTGGCCTTGGTCTACGATCCGAACGTGGCGGCCGACTTGCTGCAGGAAACCAACATTGTGCTGTGGAGAAGGTTCGCCGACTACGAAGAGGGAATGTCGTTCCTGGCCTGGGCGCGCGGAATCGCACGCCGCACCGTACTGAACTATCGCCGCAGCAGTGCCCGACAAATCGCCACGCTCGATCCCCAGTTGCTTGAAGAGCTAGCGACCCGACTTTCGAACATCGCAGAGGAACCGATCAGCCGATTGGAAGTGCTAAACGAGTGCCTCCGCAAACTCAAAGACACGGACCGTCAATTGATCATGGCTCGCTACGAACCCGGCAACTCCGTCAACTCGATGGCGGACAAGCTGAGCAGGCCGGTGAACAGTGTATCGCAATCCTTGTCACGGATTCGACGAGTGTTAGCCGACTGCATGGAACGCAACGTACAAGCTGCGCAGCGGTGCGCCGATTAGTGCCCCCACCAACCTCGCCCCTGAATCTTCCACCTAATTCATAACGTTTTCAGGTTACGCACCCTTTCATCTGGGTAAATTCCATCTATGGATGCCAAAAAAGACCACCTGATCAGCAAGTTGATCGAGCAGCAGCTTGAGCCTGCGGAGCTGGAAGAGGTACAGGAGCTCTTGCGATCGGACGAGCGCGCGGTGGAGCAGTACTTGAAACTGCTGCAGGTTCACACCGAACTGTCCGAGGCGGTGGCGCCGGTCCGGGCCTTTAGCGCCGAGGAACTGCTGGCCATCCAAGCGATCGACGAGAAACTCGATCGGTATGTAAGTTCGGGCACCGATGAGGACGAAAACGCAGAGCTGGCCCCGGCCCCAATAGCCCACCCGACCCCCCATCACCTCGGCCACCGCTCGGCTTGGCTGGCGTGGAGCATCGCCGCGGCGTCGCTGGCGGCTACGGTGGCGCTGCTTGTTTGGCCGCGGGATGAAGCGGTTGTTCCCACCAATTCCCTGGCGAAGCCCACCCCCGCCGTGGCGACCACGGATACCGTGGCCACGGTGATTCGCAAGGTCGATTGCGACTGGGAAGAGGACCGTTGGGGCGTGAACACTTCGGCCGCAATCAAGGCCGGGCAGCAGATCAACCTCTCGCGGGGCTTGCTGGTGTTGAGGTTCAACTCGGGGCCCGAGGTGACACTCAGCGGTCGCACCACGTTTATTGCCAGGTCCGAGACCAGCGCCCAGCTGATTCAAGGCACCCTCAGTGCTCGAGTACCGGAACAGGGCCGCGGTTTCACCGTGGAGACCCACGCCGGCGACTTCATCGATCTGGGGACCGAGTTTGGCATGATCATCACCGAAGAAGGAAGCGTGGAAACGCACGTCTTCGAGGGCCAGGTGCGGGCGGAGCCAACGCCCACCGCGACGTCCAGTAGCGAGCACGTGCTGCTCGAGAAAGGCAAGGCCTGGAGCCGTACGGACTCGGGCGGTACCAATGCCGAGGGAGTATCGCAGCCTCAGCGGTTCATGCGGCCGCTCGCCACAGGATCGGTAGCCGCCGGCACGAACATCCCGGTGACCGATCGTCTGGTGCTGTGGTTTGACGCCGCCCAGGCCACCCAACGGGACGACGCCGGCCGCGTATACGCGTGGGGCAACCTCGCGGATAACGACCATACAAGAGCGGTCGACGCCTGGCAGGTTGAATCATCCATGCGGCCCACTTGGCATGCTAAAGCCATGAACGGTCATCCGGCGCTGCATTTCGATGGTGAATCGGGGTTGGTCACTGAGCCGCTCAGCATGGGACCATCGCATACTTCGGCCGTAGTGTTCCGCTTGGAGCCAAGAAAAGCCATCAAGCGGATCCGCGCCCGCAACGAATATCGCCACTTGGGCGTCCAGCTGTTAAACCTGAATGGCCCACCTCACACGGTGCTGCAGGTCAATGAGAATCTCACGCTCGAATCGCGGGTGCACCTGGGTTGGCTCAAGGATCACGTCGATCCGGTCGACGTGGGGGTCATCCGAACACTCGTTCCGCTAGATCGCGGACTGCACGTCGCCGCGTACACGTACGACGGCGGAAACTCGAAGGCGTCGTTGTGGCTCGATGGACAACTGGTAGCCGAATCGAACGACGCCCCGCGGCTTCAACCTACCTCGGCACCTCGTTTCCTGGGGGCCCACTTCGAACGAAAAGGGTTTGGATTCACAGGTTTTATTTCCGAGTTTGTGGTACTGGATAAACCACTTTCCAGCGCAGAGATGCGCAGTCTCAATGAATGGCTAGACGCCAAGTATAGCTCTAAGCTGCAGGTGTCCGACTCGCCGTTGGTGCCTCTGGCGGCTGAATAGGTGAAAACGGTAAATGCGAAGTTTTTTCAGGTCGGATGCTCTTGTTGTTCTTGTCGGACTCTTACTAACCAACCCTGTGCTGGCTGCAGCGCCGGCGGCGACCAACGATCGACCCAACTTCGTGGTCATCATGGTCGACGACATGGGATTCTCCGACCCCGGCTGCTACGGCGGCGAGATCAACACTCCCAACATCGATCGGCTGGCCTCCGATGGGCTACGGTTCACGCAGTTTTATAACTGTTCGCGATGTTGCCAGACACGTGCCAGTTTGCTTACCGGCGCTTACCCCGAACGGGTTGGCATGCGTGACTTCGGTCGCTCGATGGATACCGATGTGCCGACGCTGGCTGAGAACCTCCGCCGGGGCGGCTACGCAACCAGCATGAGCGGCAAGTGGCACCTTACCGAATTGCCCGCGAAGCCTACCGGCGCTCAGCGCATTCTGTGGATGAACCACGAACTGCAACTCAAACGCCCCTTCGGCAACAAGGCGACCTATCCCACGCGACGCGGGTTCGAGAACTTCTACGGAATCATCTGGGGTGTTGTCGACCACTTCGATCCCTTCAGCCTGACCGATGGCGAGACGCCCGTGGCGGATGTGCCCGACGACTACTACGCGACGGACGCCATCACATCGCACGCGGCGCAATACATCGAAGACGCGGTGGACACCGACAAGCCATTCTTCCTCTACGTGGCCTACACGGCTCCGCATTGGCCCATTCAAGCGCCGGCAGCCGATATCTCGAAGTACCACGGCAAGTACAGCGACGGTTGGCAGTCGCTTCGCCAGCAACGTTTCGCTCGGCAGCAAGAGCTCGGCCTGTTCGACACCTCGGTACCGCTGGGCGAATTGTCCGGCCGGTCACCGGAATGGGACAACATGTCACCGGAGGATCGGGAGTTCGAAGCCGCAAAGATGGAAGTCCACGCCGCGATGGTCGACCGCGTCGACCAGGGTATCGGCAAGCTCATCGCGGAACTGAAACGGTCTGGCGTGTACGAGAACACCTGTATTCTGTTTCTGTCCGACAACGGAGCCTCGCCAGAGATTCCCGGAGGCCCCGGCTACGACCGCTACAGTGGCACTCGCGACGGACGCACCGCCTGGCGGGATGCCAAACTACGCCGGCCCGAGAATCGAGCTAAACTCGGCACCGAGGAAAGCTATACCGGCATCGGTCACACCTGGGCGAGTGCCGTGAACACGCCGCTTCGTTACTGGAAAATGGAATCGTACGATGGCGGATGCCGCACACCGATGATTGTCCACTGGCCCCAAGGAATCGCCAACCGACGAGGCGAATTTGTCGCCGACGTGGGCCACGTGATCGACATCGCCCCCACGCTGTACGAGCTATCGGGTGTCCAGCCGGTTGCCGAAACACTGTGCGACGGCACGAGCCTGGCCCCCGTGTTGGCTGGCGAACCAACGCTCGAGCCCAGGCACCTGTTCTTCCAGCATGGAAACGGGGCGGGCGTGCGATACGGCAAGTGGAAGGCCTCGAAACGATCGGGCGAGAACTGGGAGCTGTTCGACCTGTCTCAGGATCCTGGCGAGACCACCAATCTGGCTTCCAGCCACCCGGAACAGCTCGACGAACTACTGAGTGCCTGGAACACCTGGCAGGCAGATCTCGCCGGCACGACGCTCGACACGGCCGCTACCAGCGCTGCTGCCAAAGCGGCCAAGCAGTAGCGAACATCAGCGCACCCAGAGCCAATGCAACGGCATTTGGCTCGGGTAGAGATTGATAGCTACCGTCCCCAATCGCCGCGGCGTCCGAGTACGAGGCGGCGAAATTGGCCTTCCAGGCCGTGTAATCGCCCGCGTCGATCACGCCGCTCGCATCGCCATCGGCCCCCGTTCCGACGGTCACTGTCGCTCCGAGCGTGTTGCGCCACACCGTGTAGTCGGCGAGGTCGACCACTCCGTCGCTGTTGGAGTCGCCTGCGATCGTCAGCCGTTCGTCTACTCCCGTGGTGTAGACCACGAGGCCCGAATGCTGGACACCATCGAACGTCTGATAGTTGAAGGACAGGTCCAAGGCCCCCGAGGGCGACCATGCCGCGCCCAAGTCGAACCGCTCATCGACCGCCAGCGAACCACTGCCGGTGGGATTCAGCTCGCTCAGATGGCTGGCGGCGGGATTGGCTTCGTGCCAACCATCCAGCTGCTGGTCGGCCATGCTGCTCCACGACGTTTTCAGGGCGGCCGCCGGCGAATTGATGGTGTAGCTGATGATCTCCAGCGAATCGTCCGACTGGTTGTGCAACACGGTCCGTCCCGATTGCACGTCCACGAGCAATACCAGGCCATTTTCGCCCCCCAAGCCATCCAGCACCGCTGGCGTGACGAGTCGGGCGTAGCCGGTGGCATCCGGATGGGTACCATCAGACACTCGCTGCGAGAATTCAGCAGGTTGATTCGCTTGCAGCTTCTTCCACACCGGAAAGTTGTCGATCAGCAGCAGGTTTTGCTCCGCCGCCACGTCGCGGTACATCTGATAGTAGTCGGGCAGCGCGGGACGCTTGGTACCCGACTGGTTGCCGTTGGGGGCGTCCCAAGACGGGTTCATCGTCTGCAGCACGATTTGTGAGGCCGCGTTCTGTTGCTTGATCCTGGCGATCATCTCTTGCAGATTCGACCGCGCCATTTCGACAGTGATGTCCTCGTCGATGTTTCCCGCAGGATACTCGGTGAAGGCATCGTTCATCGCAAATTCAATGAACACCGCGTCGGGCTGCTTGCTTAGTACGCGACGGTCGAGTTCCGCCAGCCCACTGGCCGATGCCTTACCGCTCAAGGCGGCATTCACCCAGGTGATTTGACCTGGGTACCTGGCGTTGAGCTCGCTGGATAGCTGATGGACCCACGCGCCGCCGGCGGTGAGGCTGGTGCCGTAAACAACAATAGTCTGTGGTTGACCATCATCGAGCTGCTGGATGAGCCAGGACGTTGCGGTTGGCTTCCCAGTGCGCGGCGTCTGCCCCAGGGCACGTCCTCCCGTCTGCATGGCCAGTAACGCCAGAACGCACGCGACCCGGCCGATACAACGCAGTGTCTCCGATTGTCGACTAGACCGCTGCACGCACGCCACCTTGGTGCTGACGAACGATGGACAATCCGGTCAGCGCTGCCAGTGCAAGTATCACCGCAGTGGGCTCGGGTACGGCCTGGTTGCTGACGTTACCAATCGCCGAAGCGGCGAGCGACGTGCCGAAGTTGGTTTTCCAGGCCTGATAGTCGCCGGCGTCTATCATGCCGCTCCCGTCGCCGTCGGCTCCGGCGCCGGCGGCCACGGTCGCACCGAGCGTGTTACGCCACACGGTGTAGTCGGCGATATCGACCTCGCCGTCGCCGTTGTAGTCGCCCACCAGCGTAGTCGGCACTTCGGCCAGCTCGCCGAAGTCGACCGTGCCAGTCAAGTAGGAGCCATCGGGCGTCTGGTAGTTGAATGAGAGGCTATCACCAAATCCGGCGGAAGTGTCCCACACCGTACCCAGGCTAATCTCGTCGCCCACACCAGCCAATAGCGGGTCGGCGGTGTTCAGCTCCGACAGATTTGTCGCGGTGGGATTGGCCACAAACCAGTCGCTCAGTCCCGAACCACTGAAGCCCGGCAGTAGCGAACCGGCATCCGAGCCAATGGTGTAGCTGATCAGTTCGAGGGACTGGGCTGACTGATTCTGGATGGTTCCCGCCCCCGTATCGGGGTCGATCACCAACACCAGGTCGTTGATCCGTCCCACCGGCACCACGGCGGCGGACACGTAGTTGCCCGATGGCAGCTGGTAGTTAAACGATACGTTATTCACCTCCACTCGATTCACCCCCAGCGGGGCCGAAGTGTCGGCCGCTAACGGGGTACCAAAGTCGTGTTCGTCGCCCGAAGATAACGTCAGCTCACCTTCGGGGTTGAGCTCCGAAAGATTCTGGGCGGTCGGATTCGCTTCGAACCAGCCGGCCTTGGCGCCATCGTCTGTGAACGAATGCCAGTTGGCGTCGGAGCTCACCAGTGGTGTTACGCCGGAACTGAGCGTGTAGTTGATCAACGACACGTCGGTGGAATGTCCTGCTGGGTTCATTAATCGCGTGGCACCCGTGAAACGATCGACCTCGAGCACCAACCGCTGCTCGACCGAAAGCGTCACAGCATTGTTCGCTGTCGACACGGCAAACGCCTGGCCAGGGTTACTGAGCAACGAGGGATCGGAAAGGATCTGATCGAACTCGCCACTGACTGGAGCGCCCGATATGATGGTCCACGAATCGCCGGTATTGGCCGTGAATCCGCTGGAGGGCGTGGCTTCGACGCGGAGTGTGCCATTGACGTCGATGGTCTCGGAGACCTGCACGGGATTGCCGAACGACCCCGCGCTGCCAAGCTGGGTGACGAGTGTTGAGGAGGCCGTTTGCGAATACTGCTGAAGGCTCACACTGCCCAGGTCGTCGCGAAGCACCAGGGTTCCGCTGCCGGCGCCACCATTGGCCAACCGACCATCCCCCTGGCCACCGGACGCCTCCTGAACCACAATCGATCCACCATTCCGGATAACGAGCGTGCCCGCCGAACCGCCATCTTCGCCCAGTCTAATCGCCGCAGGCGAGACTGGCGTGGCGTCGGCTCCATCGATCATGGCAATGCCGCCATTGGAAATAGACGCGTACTCGCCCACACCACCGAAGGTGCGATCGGGCTGGAAATTCTCGCCACCGACTGACTGCCAGTTGCTTCCCTCGCCCGCCCCGCTGGCTCCCTCGGTCCAGGAGGCTTCGGCTCCCTCGGGCCCAATCCAGTCGGTGCGAGTTTGACTCCAAGCGACATGAGGAATGGCGAGCAGGGCGAGTGCCGCCAGCTTCGCCGTAAACCGCGCTGCCGTAATCATGAGAGGCTCCACTATGAAATCCTGTGATGTCTGTTTGCGATGGCTGTCTTAACGAGGGTGCTTATCGCCGTTGGCGACGCTTCCGCACGACGAACATCGCGGCGACTCCTCCGATGGCGAGCATGGCCGAAGTGGCTGGCTCGGGAACCGGCGACCACTGGATGGCCGACAGGCTACCACCTGCTGCCAGGTAGTCGGTGCGCCACAGATAGAAGTCGAGATGGTTGACGATACCGTCGAGGTTGGCGTCGCCCTGAGAAAACGTGGTGCCCGTCAGATAGTTGTCACGCAGGATGAAGAAGTCGTCGATGGTAGTGCCGTCCATCATGTTGAAGTCGGTACCTTCCATCGGCACGTCGCCATTCGTGAGCAGCGTCGGCGGCAAGGGTGTACCCTCGGTGCCGGTGTCGGAAACAAAGACGGCCGTTTTGAACACGTCCTGTGTCTGGGATACCGTCAAGATGAACGTCGCAATGTCATTAGTATCGGCCTGCAAGAACGAGGTGAGACTGCCGCCAGTGAAGGTCACCAGGTCGCCCGCATCGGACTGCTCGGAGAAGGTGAACGTATCGAGCAGCGGCACCAGATCGTCGTTCACGCCGTTGCCTGTCAGGTCGGTCTCCGGCCGCACGGTTGTCACACTGCCATCGCCGGTAAGATACGGGAAGCTGGCGAACGTGACGGATGCTTCATCGAAATTCTCGTCGGCTCCCAGATCGGGCACACCGTACAAGTACAGGATGTCGCCGGCATCGAACGTATTGACAGCCTGGCCAGTACTCTCGCCGCGTGGCAATTCCAACTGCACGCCGCCGGCCGTAATCGACTCGGACAGGCCCGAGAGGTCGAACTTCAGCAGGCCGATGCGATCGTTGCCACTCGCTTCTCCATCGCCACCTTGGTTTTTGATGCGGAGGAAACCATCGTTTTCGGTGTTGTTGTTCCGTCGCACCACGACATCGCCACCGGTGCCGGCAATGTTGGTAAGCGTCTCTGCGCCCGCTAATTGGGCCATGACCACTGCTGCAATGAGAGTTGTTAGATACGCCTTGTTGATCACGGCCAGGTTCTCCTTCGCAAAAACAAGAGGGTGAGCAGTTCGTGTTGTATAGTTCTGTTGGTCGATCAAATCATGCACGACCTCGTGGCGTCGGACACGCGGTCCGGCGCCACGATGGTTCGTGCTATAAGGGTTCGCATCAGTGTGTAACGCCGGGCTACCTCGTGCGTTGCTTCGGAACAGCGGCCACGCCGATCCCTGCCATGCCCAGCAGCGCCAGGCTCGAGGGTTCAGGGATGGGAGCGTTGCCGTTGGTCAGCAAAGTAGGAGGCATGCCAGCCGTCCCTGTATCGGCGACGAACACCGGTGTGTCAGTGACAGGCGTGAGCGTCGCAGTGACCAGGAAGGTTGCGATGTCGTTCGTGTCATCTTGCAGAAAGCCCGCGAGACTGGCCCCCGAGAACACCAACAAATCGCCCGCATCCGGTTCGTCGGCGAAGGTGTAAGTGGCCAGCAGCACAGCGAGTTCATCGTTCACGCTATTGCCTGTCACATCCGACACCGGACGAGGGTCCGTCATGCTGAGTGCTCCCGTCAGGTACGGAGAACTGGCAAAAGTGGTTGTTGTTTCATCGAAGTCCTCGTCGGCGGCCAAGTCAAGAACCCCGTACAGGAACAGCGTGTCTCCGGTGTGAAAGCTGTTGGTCGCCTGCCCAGTACTCTCGCCGCGGGGAAGCTCCAGTTGAACTCCGGCACTTGTCACCGCTTCAGTGAGCCCGCTCAAATCAAATTTGAGGAACACAACTCGGTCGTTCTGACTGTCCTCTGCATCGCCCGATTGATTTTTGAGGAGCAACAAATCGTCTCTGTTTTCCGAAGCAGAGCCCCGCCTGACGTTCAGGTCGCCTCCGTTACCGAACAAAGTGGTGATCGTTTCGGCGGGCGCCACCGAGGCAAGCACTCCCGTGGCAACTAGTGATAACAAGCAGTTCTTCAACATGGTGATACTCCTGAGCAAGACAAGTGATGACGACCGATTCATTAGCTCCGAACGTGATCGTGAAAAGGATTGGTGGTAGTAAAAGGACTAGTCTGCGGCATCCAGCAAGCTGCTGGAGCGAGCTTCGACAAGCAGTGGCAGGTAATGAATTCGCAACTGGGCGCGATAACGCATCGCGGCGGCCAGCGGAGCGAGCACTATGGGGTAGGTGACTGCCGCCGGAGTGGGTACATCCAGGTTGTTGAGCAACGACAAATCGCCTCCCTGCGCCACGAAGGCGGTCCGCCACATGTAGAAGTCCTTGTGGTTGACGATGCCATCGGAATTCGCGTCGCCGCCGGTTCCCAGCGACACCTCTTGCAGGTAGTTGCTCCGAATAAGCAGGAAATCGTCAATGTCCACGGAGCCGTTGCCATCGACGTCGGCGGTAACCACGCCTGAGAGCTTCACGATCTCCAGGGTGTTGAGGAAGCCCCGCATCTCGCCCACGGTGATTCCTTCGACGACGAGCACCAGATCCTCCCCATCGGCAACGCTGATGGTTTGGGCGAGGAAGCTGTCCTCATGAAACCATTGTTGCGACGTCTCGTTAACCACGAGTGAGGGCGCGAGGCTGCCGTAGCTCGTGACGGAGCTGCTACCCTGCACGGTCGTGGCATAGATGTTGTAGCGTTCCTCGACACTCGTGTTGGTGTTCTTTGCCGTCAAGAATACGTCGTAAGTACCTTCGGACAGACCGCTGATGCGGACGCCCAGGTCGACCTGACTGCCTTTGCCATCGTTGACGAACAGGGCACTGCTGGCGTTGCCGGCGTAGATGTCCGTGTTAAACGCGCTCCCGGAGCTCAGCGTGTTGTAACCCGCCGCGTTCCAGTCGATCGATTGCACGCCGGGCGCGCTCTTGCCGAGATCGACGCTCAGCGATGTGGCCCCGCCGTTGGAGTCGACAATGCCTGCCGAGGTATCACCGGTAATGACGTTCCACGACTCACCCGGGATTCCGCCAAGCAGATGCCCAGGGCTGTTGTCGTCGTCGCTGACCGTGGCACCGAAGTTCAGCAGGATGCCGGGATCGTTGGAAACGTAGCCCGCACCGAGCACCTGCCGGCCGCGGACGAGTCGCGAACGCAAGAGAGCGTAGGGCAGATCCTGCGATGCGATGGATCGTTCGGAGATCAGCGAGGCCGCCGCCCCGGCCGATTGCCCGAGCGTCATGAACACCGGTTCCATGCGCAACGAACCGTAAGCAATGTGACTGGCGCTCACGGCCACCGGCACCAACAGGTTCGATGCTTCTCCAGGACGTGGCACCATGGCATCGTAGCTGATGGGGTAAGGCCCCTCGGCAGGAGCGACCTGCACGTCGCCCTCGTTTTGAACGTGCCCGGCGTCGTCGACGTAGCGCTGCACGTTGTGCGAGTCCATGTTGTAGCCACCCATGCCGACGGAGTTGGTTTGCTCGAAACCTTCCTCTTGGTTCACGTGGTGCTCGTTGATGACGAAGTCGCTCACCATGCGGCGGGCCTCGCGAACGTAAATCTGGTTGGGCCAGTGCCCGTTGTCGGTGAATTCATCCAGCGGCAACCCCCAGTCATCCCAGGCATTGCGAATGCTGGAAGGAATGCGGGGATGGTTCTGCAAGGTCCACACAAAACCGATTTGAAACTCGCGATGGGCCTGCTCCATCTGCTCGCGGGTGGCATAATCGGCCTCTGCGTAGTTCACGCCCGTTTCCAGGCAGTAGTTGCCGCCGATGAAGTCGGTTGAGATGCCGCTGTCGTTGTTCGAGTCGGTCTTGTTGTTGGGCATCGGCGAGAGCTTGAAAAACCGGTCGCTCTGCCCCGCTTCAATCGCCCGAAATAGGATTTCGTAGTCGGCTTCGTTGTAGTTATCGGGCTGAAGAACAGGCGTGCGGTTGGCCGGGTTGTTCGAGAGCACCATGCGGTAGTTGTAGGCTTGTAGCCGCAGATCGCCTTTGCCGTCGACTCCGCCGGCACTGGAATTCACCCCGGGCAAGAGCCCACTGCTCGGATCGCCCGCGACCACATAGGGATCGATGCCCGCCGGCAGTTGGTTCTTGACGGAGTTGGCCGTTTGAATGCCATTGAGCGACTCGTTGTAGCGGCTGTTCGCTTCGCGGCCTACGGTGTAGCTCACCCCGGCAGCTGCCATCAGGTCGCCTTCGTAGGTGGCGTCGATGAATGCTTTGCCTTGAAACGTGCCACCTTCGACCGTGCTAATGGATGAGACGGCCTGCCCACTCATCTCCACACCGTTAGCACGGTCAAGGTGGCCTGCCACTACAGGGATGTTGTGTTCAGCAACCAGGTCGTCGAAGACTTGTTCGGCCACCTTCGGTTCGAAGGTGAACATCATCTCACGCTGATTATCTGGATCGAGATAAGTGCGGCTGGTGTAGTTCTGACGGGTTTCGAGTGTCCAGGCGTCGTCGTCGAGATAGTAATCGTAGATACGGTTGTAAAACTCGCGGCTCAGCCCGCCGATGGAATCGCGGCTGCCGATGTCGGTCCAGCCAAGGCCGTTGGAGGTCAGCCCCCCCAAGCGATGGTCGGGCGAGACAATCACCACCGACTTGCCCATGCGAGCTGCCTCCACCGCCGCGGTGACCGCCGCCGAGGTACCACCGTACACCACGACGTCGTACTGTTCCGCCTGCACAGGCGCCAGCACAGCCAGCGAGGCGAATGCCATCCATAACAGTCGACCAAAGAAGGGCGCGGTGCAGAGATATCGATACCTGATTCGTAGTTTGGGCATGTAGTTCGTTGGCTCTAGCAGCGATGCGATTTCAAAGAATGGAGGCTTCAATCGGTCAGTCGGAAAACGTAAGGTTCCGTGCGATCGGGCTCGACCTCGATGGTGAGTCCGCTGGTGCTGAAGTCGGTGTACCGCCGAGGAATAAGCAGCTTGCCGAGCCCTACTTCGGCGGCGTTCGGGTCGGCAGGTGCCTGGCGGGCGGAGATGCGCACTTTATTCTCGCCAATCCGGGCTCCGGGAGCCTCGCCCAGGGTTTCCAGCTGGAAGGTCCCATCGGATTGGATGCGACCTCGCGCAATCGGTCCGCTGGCTGGCTGAAACATGACGACACCGGTGTTGAGCGGCTGCCCCTTGTAGAACACCTGCCCGCTGACGGGCGCGTATTCATCGCTGGCACCACATCCAGCGATTACCAATAGCGACGGGCCGAGCAGGCCGTACAGGATTCGAGTGGGCTTGCTCAATGCAGGTCCCCCATGGATACGATCTCTCCACCGTCGACTGTGCAGGCGGCTTGGAAGACATCTAGGTTGATGTCGTCGACGATGAACTGCACACTACCGTCGAGCACCGCGAAGTTGGTTCCTCCGGGGTGCAGGCTCGTAAATGGCAAGTGATTGAAGGGCGTCTCATCGGCCTCGCGATCAACCGGCGTATTGGGCGTGAACGCAGCGACCTTGAATTGGTAGCTGACCTTGTCGTCTGGGCTGGAAAGCGTCGGGATGGCCATCCAGGGCCGAATGTTGCCGGGCAAGTCGGAGTACGCACCAGGCAAACGGTCGACGTGAACGAATTCGCCAAACAGCAGGGTGTTGCTGGTGCCATCGACGACCTCGCGCAACTTGCGCCCGCCATCCCCCCAGCCGAAAACACCATTGAGTGGCAGGTCGCCAAACCGGGGTGACGACTCCCGCGGCTGTCGGGGGATAACGAAGGCGCCCCCTGTACCCTGATAAGTTGACAGTGCCCCTTCGGAGTTGGGACTGCCAGGTCTTCTCAACACGGGTTCCTCGGGATAGTTCGGACAGACCAATCCGGGTACGATCTCCATCCGCATCGGGTCGCTGTACGACTGATAGGTGGTGCGATCCAGGTCGATGCGATCGAACAGAGCCTGCTGCTCGAGATAGGGCAGCAGGTAGGTAAACGCGCCGTGCCTGCCCTGACCGGGAGAACCTGGCGGCAACGCGCCGGAGTGGTTGGAGATGTAATTCTGGACCGCGAGGCCCAGTTGTTTCAGCTTGTTGGTACACTGGGCACGCCGGGCCGACTCGCGAGCCGCCTGCACCGCAGGAAGTAGCAAGGCGACCAGGATACCGATAATGGCGATCACCACCAGGAGTTCGACCAAAGTAAAACCGCGCTCTCGTTTATCCATAGTTGCGATGGGACGGCTATCCG
Organism: Aeoliella straminimaris; assembly: GCF_024054565.1. GTDB lineage: Bacteria > Planctomycetota > Planctomycetia > Pirellulales > Lacipirellulaceae > Aeoliella > Aeoliella straminimaris. The sequence continues at coordinate 77,489 of NZ_JAMXLR010000089.1, read as the reverse complement.
TCTGGCTGGACAGTAAAAAAGGAAACCTGCAGAAGCAGGCAGCGCATATCGAGCCGATTGAGGAGAAAATCGGAAACGAGGCCGCCTGACCGTTCTATGGGAGACTCTGCCGGTACCCGGTCGGAGGTGGCGAAAAAAGTTGCACTCTTGAAAAGATCGCTAACATCGACCGTAGAGATTCGCGACCATGCCCCACGGCGCGGAATTTTCGACTTTTTGATCACCTTTTTCGCCACCATCCAGCCACCGTCGGCAGAGTATGGATTGAGGCCTTAACTATGGGCATACCCAACCAAGCTTCGTACGCAGAATCTTCTCTCGACGGGTGCGGCACCGAGCAGATGGACGACAAGCAAATTTCCGACGCTGGTGGTGGAGGCAATGAAAGCGTCGATGTCTTCATTCGCCTGTTGACGGACCACCAAGTCGACCTGCAGGCTTTTATAATGTCGTCGCTGGGCAACCACCCCGACACGCTCGACGTGTTGCAGGCCACTAACATCGCGCTGTGGAAGAAGGCTACCGTTTTTGACTCCAAGGCTCCGTTTCTGCCGTGGGCTATCGGGGTCGCCAAGTACGAGGTGCTCGCCTTCATGCGGAAAAGGCGTCGCGACCGGCATACGTTCTCGCCCGAGGTGGTCGAACTACTGATGGACGTGGCGGCCCAGCGAACCCCCGAGACAAGCTGCCGCAGCCGCGCCCTGATGGAATGCATCAAAGAGCTTCCGGAGCGGAACCGCGAGTTCCTGCAGATTCGCTACGCACAGCAACAATCCGTCCAACAGGTGGCCACCAAGACCGGCAGAACCGTCGATGCTGTGAAGAGCCTGTTTTTGCGAATCCGCCGCGCCTTGGAGCACTGTATCGACCGGCGTCTGGCGATTGATGATCAACTGTAGTGGCCTAGAATCACACGAGCGTATCACAAGATACCGTGGATAACCAACCCGACAATGCGACGCCGGATCGAAGCGCACTCGAAGCGTTACTGGCCACCGTTGCGCTGGGCGAGGCGACTGACGAGCAACTCGACCAATTGAACGATATACTGCTCCGCGACGAGAAAGCTCGCGAGCTGACCTGCGACTTCATGGCCGGCGAAGCCGTTCTGCAGCGGCACTTTCAACTGGTCGATCGAGTCGCCACGCTGCACGGCTCTGCACACGAGTTGCAGGACGCCGCGGACCTGGAGGATGGTCCGACCGACCACCGGTCTTCGTTAAGAACGGGTCCCTGGAATTTGTCACCAAAGACCCGTGGCCTGTTCTGGAGCGTGGGCGTCGCAGCCTGCCTGCTACTGGCGTTGTTCGTCTGGAATGGCGACGACGACGCACCCCAGCCCTCCGATAAGGAAGTTGCCGCCAACGAGTCGGCCGCTTCCCAGCAGGTGGGTACATTGGTGGTCGGTGTACCTCCGCAGGAAGTGCTCGCGAGTCTAGAGAAACATCGCAAGCCGGTTCGTGTGGGGGACACTATCTCGACCGACGACAAAATCACCTTCTTGCACTTCGATTGTGGCGTCGACGTCCTGCTGATGGGGCCAGCCGAATTGAGTGTGGTCTCGCCGATGAGAGCGGAGCTGAGTAAGGGAACGCTGACCGCTCGCGTTGCAGAATCGGCCCACGGATTTCGTATCGACACTCCCAATTCAAAGGTCACCGACCTGGGCACCGAGTTTGGTGTATCGGTGGACGATTCGGGAGTTACCGACACGGTCGTGTTCTCCGGAAAGGTAGCGATGGAGTACCGCCAGTTGCCCACTGCAGAAGAAAGCCGCAGTACTATTCCGCTCCACAAACCGTCGCGAAGCCAACTGCTCACCGAAGGCAACGCGTTGCGTGTCACGCAGGAAGGTCTCGCCGAACGAATCGTGTCGGTTACGCGCTCCGACTACCCGCTGCCCGGCACGACACCCGCCATCTTGCCCGATGCCGGTCCGGTCATTCGCGACGTGTGGGATAACCTATCGACACGCGACACCTCGAAGGCGTACCAGATTGTCCACAATGGCTTCCGCGAGGATGCCGGGGCGTTTGTCGACCGCAAGTACCAATGGAATGGCATTTCGGCCAAGTATGGTCTGCCCAGAGTGCTGCGAGGCGGCGACTACGTGATGCCGTTTTGCGACGACAAAGTGCAGGATCGTATCCAGGTGACCGTCGACCTGGCCCGGCCCGCGCGCTTGTTCGTGCTGCTCGACAATCGATTGAGCATTCCCGGGTGGCTTCGCAGCGAGTTCACGGATACCGGCTACGATGTGGGCATCGATGAAGACGCTTTCTCGGTGGAGCGATCGTGGCAGCAGCTGGGCGAGGGGCCCGGAGTAAGCCTCGAGCGTTCTTGCTCGGTGTGGTATGTCGACGTTCCGAATCCGCATCCCGTTGTGCTGGGCGCGCTCGATCCTCCGATCCATTGGCGGGTGATGTATGGCATTGTGGCCGTACCGCTGGAGGAAGCCCTGAGCACCCGAGACGAACCGGTCGCTAATCATCAGCCGAAGATCGGATCGGGTCTGATCCATCGCGGACTGTTGCCCGAACCCGCGACCATCTGCGAGATCGAGCGAGGCATGCAGTATGGCGAACTGATGATGGGGCTGCCCACGGCCAACGATTTTGGGGCCGTGAAGAACGGACTCTTGTTCCGAGCCGAAACGCTGGATGGACTTTTGCTACCCCATCCCGATACGACCGTGCTGGAAGGCAATGTCGCGCCGGCTCTTAACGATGGCCTGCTTGCCGACTCCTACGACGACCTGAAACACAACTTCTGGTACAATGGCCAGGGGCGTTTCTCTATCGACTTGAAACAATCTACGAAGCTGCAGTCCATCCGCACTTATTCGGTGCATTGGCTCGATCGTAGCTTCCAGAACTTCACGGTCTGGGGTTCCCAATCGGAGAAGATGCCGCCGGTCGACTTCGAAACCGCCGCCGGAGCCAAAGGTTGGGAACTCATCGGCATCGTGAACACCGATGTGCTCGACCCTGGCGGGCTGCACGCCAGCGTGCTATCAGCGGGCGAGGAGGGCATCGGTCCCTATCGCCACCTGCTATGGGTGCTCGAATACGCCGATCGCTCGACGTTCCTGACCGAAATCGACATCTTCGAACTGGGGACGGCTCCCGCTCGGCCGATGCCCTAGAGCGTTGTCCTCTTAGGTGCACCGGTTTGACTTGCTGTCGTGTAGGTCCGCTGCTTTGTCCGCCCGCATCGACGGATAGCAACTCGCCGGCGGCGAAACCACCCTAGCCCAAACCAAACGCCGCAGCGGTCTGGTAGGTCACCAGGGCCGCGCCGTAGGCCAGCACCGTCATGTAGCCGAATTGGAAGGCGGTCCAGCGCCAGCTGCCGGTTTCGCGCTTGGTTACTACTTGGGTAGGCAGGCACTGCATGGCAAGTACATAGAACACCAGCAGGCTCAAGCAAGCGGCCGTGGAGAACACTTTGGTTCCATCGGTGTGAGTGGAGTGACGCAGGCGGTCGGTAAGTGTGGCCGTTTGGTCGTGGTCGACTTCGTCCCCCAGGCCGTACAGTACCGACAGCGTGGAGACGATCACCTCGCGGGCCGCAAAGGAGCTAACCACGCCGATACTCATCTTCCAATCGAATCCCAGCGGGGCGAACACTGGTTCGATGGTCTGGCCGATGTGGCCGGTAATCGAACCTTCCAGCGAGTACTCGGCCATCAAATGTTCGGCAGTTTCGGTGTCGCCAACTTCTTCAAGTTGGATGATGGTCGTTTGCTGCTCGGCAGTCAGGTCCTCAAAGGAAGTCTTGGGATAGGTAGAGGCCGCCCACAGTACGAACGTGATCAGCAGAATGGTCGTGCCGGCGTTCTTGATGAACACCGTAGCCCTATCGTACGTTTGCAGCAGGGCGTTGCGCAGTGAAGGCAGGCGGTAGTTGGGCAGTTCGATCACCAGTGGACGGGTCTCGCCGGGCAGCAGCGTTCGCTTGAACAACCATGCCATGGCCAAGGCTGCGACAATGCCTAAGGCATAAGCGGCGGTGAACACCGTGGCGGCCATCACTGGACTATTGGAAAACAACAGTGCAATCACCAAGGCGTACACGGGCACCCGAGCCGAGCAGGTCATCAGCGGCAGCACCAGAATCGTGGCCAGTCGGTCGCGGCGATCTTCGATGACGCGGGTCGACATAATCGCGGGAATGGCACAAGCGTGCGCCGAGAGCATCGGCACAAACGCCTTGCCGGGCAGGCCCACGCGCTGCATCAGCCGATCCATCACAAACGCGGCACGTGCCAGGTAGCCAGAGTCTTCGAGCAGCGACAGCATGAAAAACAAGATGCAGATTTGTGGCAGAAATACCAGCATGCCACCCACACCGCCGATGATGCCATCGACAATCAGGCTGCGGAAGTCGCCGGCCGGCAGCCAGCGGCCCAGCAGGTCACCAGCCGAGGCCGTGAGTCCCTCGATCCAGTCCATCGGATAGGAGGCCAGACTGTAGATGGTCCAGAACGTGGCAAACATAACGGCGGCAAAGCCAATGAGTCCTACCACTCGGTGAGTCAGGAAGCGATCGATCTTCTCGGTAGTGCGTCCCAACGTGACCGAAGGATCACCGGCCGCGCGTCGAGCCACCGACTCGGCCCAATCGTACCGCCGGGAGAACGCGCAACCAGCGCACCCCGAGCAGGCACACTGCGTTTGCACCGGCAGCCCCACTGGCGAGCCTACTAACTTGCCGATGGCCGAGTTCAGTTCGCTGAATCCTTCGCCAGAGCGGGCCGAGACAGGCAGCACCGGGCAACCGAGGTCGTGTTCGAGCTTTTTGCGGTCGATATGAACGCCATGCTTGGTGGCCAGGTCCATCATGTTCAGCGCCACTAGCATCGGCCGCTCGGTGGACCGCGACGCTTCGATCAGTTGACTGGCGAGGAACAGGTTGCGTTCGAGATTCGTGGCGTCGATCACCAGCACCAGGGCGTCCGGCTTTACGGGACCTTCGCCCACAACGACCTGACGGGCGACGCGCTCGTCGGGCGTCGTGGCATCCAGGCTGTACAAGCCAGGCAGATCGATAAGCTCGGCCGAATGGCCGGCGATGCGCACCCGGCCGCGACGGTGTTCGACCGTGGTGCCGGCAAAGTTGGCGGTCTGAGCGCGAAGACCAGTGAGGCGGTTGAACAGCGAGGTCTTGCCCGAATTAGGATTGCCCACCAGAGCGATTACAGGTCCGCGCGCGGCGCTGCCCGAATCGTTCGCAACCGGTAACGGCGCGTCCTTGGTCGGCGTTGGAGCTGGCGCGGCAGTGCTCATGCTTCAGATGGAGGGGAAGGAAGACACTCGAGCTCGACGTATACAGTATCGGCCAGCCTGGAGGACATACCGACTCGTGACCCGACCACACACACGATCAATGGATCGCCGTTTTGAATCAGGGACAGGCGGCGTCCGCGGCACACTCCCATGGCCTTGAGCCGGTCGGCATCCTGCGACTCGGCATCCACGCGGACCACGCGAAACACCCCACCTGCGGGGGCCTCGGAAAGGCGGGCGGGTTGGGTGGAGGTGGGAGGCATAAATGCTTGGCGGCCGCTTTTAATGAGACTGCGTCTCAATTCAGCTCCTATCGTACCGTTCCACGCATTTGTGTGGCAAGGGGCAAACTGCGAGTAAACTCTAACTTCATGCCAGAGCTGCCTGATGTGACCGTGTACTGCGAAGCACTCCAGCGACATTACGCTGGGAGGGTGCTAGTGCGCGTGGATATCCGCAGTCCCTTCGTCGTGCGGACCTTCGAGCCCGACATCCATGAGCTAGCTGGGCGCGGGGTGGAGGGCTTCCGTCGCATTGGCAAGCGCATCGTCTGGACATTCTCCGATTCGCTGTATCTGGTAATGCACCTGATGATCGCCGGCCGCTTACATGAGCGTTCCGCTGGTCGACGCCCCACCGGCAGAAACGATCTAGCGGCCTTTCACTTTGCCAGCAGTGCCGGCGGCCCAATCGAGCGAACATTGATGCTCACCGAGCAAGGCAGCAAACGGCAAGCGTCGCTGGTGGTGCTAGCAGGTCTGACGGAAGTCGACGCCCTCGATCCGGGTGGACTGGAAGTCGCTGGGGCAACACTGCCCGAGTTCCGCGAGCGACTGACCAGCGAAAACCACACCCTCAAGCGGGCACTCACCGATCCACGCATACTTGCGGGTATTGGCAACGCCTACAGCGACGAGATCCTGCATGCTGCGGGGCTGTCTCCCATCAAATGGACCAGCAAGCTGACGGAAGATGAGTTCGAGAGACTATTCGAAGCAACCCGCAACCAGTTGACGCACTGGACAGACCTGCTGCGCGAGGAGGTTGGCGATGGATTCCCCGAACGCGTCACGGCCTTCCGTCCGCAGATGGCCGTGCACGGTCGCTACGGCGAGGCCTGTCCCGTTTGCGGTGGCAAGGTGGCCCGCATACGATATGCGACGCGCGAGACAAATTATTGCCCCCAGTGTCAGACGGAGGGAAAGCTGCTGGCCGATCGTTCGTTGTCGCGGCTGCTCAAAGGCGACTGGGAAAAACTGATGGGAGATGAAGAGAATCGATGAACCAATCATTGCCTGAGCAGTTGATTGGCCACAGTTGCTGGGACGTCGCTCTTGCGTTCAAAAGAGCGGTCGGCTGGGTCGGTGCCGTATCAAAGATAGCTAATAGTTCACAACCGACCGCTACTTCGGGGAGGGGATGCCAGCCCCGTGTGAGGACCCGCTGCTAGTGCCATGAACAAATGCCCGTGGCGTCGTTTCGACATGGGGGACTCGACAAACATGTCGCGAGCGACGTCGCGCGCCAGATTGACTGGCACTAGTGCAGCGAATCCTGGATGAAAGTTTCGGACACAGGACGTTCGGCAATGCGTCCCACTTCGTCTTGGGTGCGACGCTGTCCGACTGTGTGCCAGGCACTCACGCCCTTGAGTTCGGGCATGATTTCCACCAATTGCTCGATGAGCATCAGCGACATTCGCTCGATGCCTTTGTCTTTGGTCGATTCATGTATGGCCTGTGCGGTTTTCATCACTCTCAACATGCGTGCTCGAGTAAGCACGGGGCTGGAGAGTGGTGCATCGCAGTCGACCAGCAGGCTCGCCAGCGGGACCTCGAGTGCTTGTTGCCAGGCCACTAGCTGCGATAGCGTAAGGTTAAAGTACGGGTCTTCCTGACGGCGTACCTCTTCGGCAGAAAGCCCCAGCTTGCGCGTGATGCTGCGCACCGAAACCCCCTGTTGCCGACGTACTTCGGCAACTCGATGGCGAGGGCGTTTCTCGTTGGTCGATGGCAGTGGCAGTGGAGTTTCTCCCGACTTCACGGTATCCCAATTGTCAGCAACGCTCATCTTGGTTGCCTCCTTCTCTCGTTCCGGAAAAGATGCTCATGCAAATGCCGCACCTCGCAAAAGGTGAAAGCCGCAAATGCATTGGGCCCCGACTAACATGGAGTTGTCGGTGCGGTTTCTCTGTTCATTCAGGCCCATTTAGTCCCCAACTGATACGCACCAAGGCGATCAATAGACGCACTTAAATCAAGAGAAGCACCAGATAAATCCGAAGCTGCATGCGGCTTCGTGCGTCATACTAGTTCGCCTGACGTTTCTCAGCCCAATCTGAGACTGTCATGCCGTTGGCCGCGTGCCCGGCATAGAGCTTTGTGCGGCAGACACCTCGCTGCCTGCGAGGCTGATGAGGACGTTGTCGCCCCTCACCGAAGCAATACTACAAGGCGAAAAAACGGCGGGCAAGAATGCCATCACCGGATAAGAAAACCCACAAAAAAAGGTTTGCGGGCGGCCGTTCAATAATGAGACGATCGCCTCGGTCGCCCGCGACCCGACTGTAGGATTCTGCGGCGCGCGGTGAAGGCCACTGTATTGAAATGGCGCAGCCAACTTTTTTTGGCCTTTTTTTCCGAAATCGCCGCCAACTGGTCGACTTCGGTTCACCGTGGTCGCTATCGAGGTTTATTCGCCCAAGGCAAAGTTGGCCAACGCTCCCATGAAGTTGGGACGCGGCAGCGGAGGAATCACGCCGACACCCTGCTTCTGCTGCCGTTGATCGCGGCGCGCGAGCTGACGTTCGTCACTGCTGCTGGCAGCCATGAGTCGCTGAAAGCCGGAAAGTCGCGAGTGAGCTGATGCCATCGCGTCATGCATGGTCGAGACTCGCAGGTCGTCGATGCTCGTCGGCTCTGCGATCCCATTGCCGCGGCGTTGCGGTTGTTGTTCCTGCCACAGTTGGCGAATCTGGTTGGCATCAATACGAGAGGCACCGTCATGCACCAGCACGAACTCGCCCGCCAGTTCCCGCCGCAGCGAGCTCAGCGCGGTTCCCAGCCCTTGTCGTACCGCGTGACGGACGACGCGGATCTGCGGATACCGCATCGCCAGTTCGTTGGCGACATCGTAAGTGTCGTCGTTCGAGCCGTCGTCGACGACAACTACCTGCATAGCACGGACAATCTCGCCGGCCACCTCCAGCACATCGGCCACGTCGCGGGCCAGGGTTGCTTCGGCGTTGTGGACCGGTAACACAATCGTCAGCTTGTCAGTCACGGATCGATTCTCCTGCCACGAGGAACTGGGAGGGGTGTGGCGCGCAATGCGGGGCGAGCACCAGGACACTTGCGATTGAGAGGTGCGTAAAATTGCTATCGGAGTTTGCACCCAAAGAAATTCAACCCCAGCGAAAAACCTCGGGTTGAGCGAGCAATTCCACCAGAATGGATGCTGAGGGTCGGACGCAATGTCCGGCGCGAGTGTCGCCAGTGCTGATTGTACCGCTGGTTGGCGGTAACCCGTTCGGGTATGCTCAGTCTAGTAGGACTTTTGACTCCGAATCTCCCCGCAATTCGCCTAAAACCCATGTCTCAGGAAGTTCAACCCGACTTCGCCAAATCTGACGGACTCGTGCCCGTGGTGGTGCAGCAAGTGGGCACAGGTGAAGTGTTGATGCTGGCTTACATGAATCGCGAGGCCTACGACGAGACGCTCGCGACGGGCAGGGCTGTGTACTACAGTCGCAGCCGTGGTGGGCTATGGCGCAAAGGAGAGTCGAGCGGCAATATTCAGCAGGTGCGGCGAGTGCGAATCGACTGCGACCGCGATACCCTGCTGTTAGAGGTCGACCAAGTGGGCGGTGCTGCTTGCCACGAAGGTTACCCGTCTTGCTTCTTTCGGGAGATCACCCCCGCCGGGGCGACGATTATTTCCCAGCGGGTGTTCGATCCCAGCGAAGTTTACAAGCAAACAGAATAAAACCAATTTCGAGTACCACGATGAGCTTTCAAGCCGCATTGGATGCATTGAACCTGGAACTGCCTCCCGCCCCCAAGGCTATTGGCTTGTACCGCCCTGTGATTGTGGTGGGCAATCTGGCGTATACCTCGGGGCACGGACCGCTGATGCCCGATGGCAAGCTTACTACCGGCCGGGTGGGAGATCAGCTAACTGTGGAGCAGGGTTACGAGGCGGCGCGGCAAACGGGCCTCGCCACGTTGGCCACTTTGAAAGATAATTTCGGTTCGCTCGATCGGGTGGCCCGCTTGGTGAAGACTTTCGGCTTAGTGCACGCCACGCCCGACTTCACCGACCATCCGGCCGTGATCAACGGATTCAGTGAATTGATGCGGGAAGTGTTCGGCGAGGACTGCGGTATCGCTGCTCGCAGTGCGGTGGGCGCCGCTTCGTTGCCCGCTGGCATGTCCGTGGAAGTGGAGGCGGTGTTCGAACTGGTGGGCTAGCGTGTTGCCGCCGCTTTAGAACTCGACGGTTTGCGGATCGATGGCCAGCGTAAGTGGCGGAACCGGTACGGGCAGCGCGCCGTCGTGATGGAACGTCCGACTTTCGCCCAGCTTGAGGGCTTCGTCCTGGCACTCCTTCAGCCGGGACATCACCGCACCATGATCTTTGGCGTCGTTCGTGTCGGTCAGTGAGCACACGAGAGATGCGTACAAATTGGTGTCGGCGCGACAAAATGTCGTTTCTTTCACTTGTTGGCGAAGCCGTTCGCAGCGCTCGTTGGCTTCGGCCACGTTGTCCCCTGGCAGCGTGACAAGCAGATCCCCGTCGGGTGTCATTGTTACTCGCTGGCCTGGACCGAGCTCCTTGGCGACAATGTCTTGAACACACTGTAGCATTGCCTGGGTGTGTTCGAGTTCGTCATCTCCGTCGAGCTGCAGCGACAGGGTCGCTACCTGAAGTGGATTGTTGTCGACCGGCTCCGCAATCGCCTCGTCGATCGACTTAATCAGTTCATCCATCAGTGCGAGGGAGTCACTGGCGGACCGAACGGGTGCGGCTTCGTCGTCGTCTTCGCTCGTTTCGCTGGCAATGAATCGTTTGTTCGACTTGGTCACTTCGTCCGGCTCCGTTTTCTGGCCGAACGATAGTTCGTTTGCCGGCTCCGCGTCTTTAGTGGCTTGGGCTGAGTTGACGTTATCGGCGGTTTCGGGAATTGACGCTGCCAGTTCGGCGGCCGATCCAAGAAGTTGCTCGTTGGACTCCATCAGCTTCCGTCGCACGACCTCGGTGTCGATGTCGGCCAGAATTTCATCGATCTCTTGGTTAGCCCGACGGACGTCATCGGTCTGTTTGTTCAAGAGTTCACGCACACTTTCGTCAGTGGCCGACAGATCTTTGTCGTCGGCGCTGTTGAGCGATTCCACCGCCTCGGACGTTTGATCGAGGTAGGCGTTATTCGCCTGCTTCATCTCGTCGGCAAATTCATCCACCGCCTCGCGATCTTCCTTGGCTTCGGCCAGCTTCCCGCTGACTGTTTCCAGCTTCTGTTTGAAGCCAGCAATACCGTCGAGAATAAACCGGTAGCTGTCTTCGCTCGACGATACTTCTATGGCAGGCTGGTCGGGCTCTGCGGCGGTGTCCATTTCTGGCGCCGGGGCTCCTTCGACCGGTGCCTCTACCGTGACTTTCTCGGGGGCGGGTTCCGGTTTCGGCTGTGGATCTGGCTCAGCAGGCGATCTGGGGGGCTCGGCCACGGGCAGGCCAAGTGGCTCTTCGTGGTCTTCTTCACGATCTCGGCGCGATGGAATGCCTGGTAGCACCCCGATGTACACCCCCAGCGCATACCCGATGCACAGGTTCAGCGAGGCGATGAAGGCGATGTACGCGGCCATCTTGGATCGATCCAGCTAGACGTGGCAGCCATGCAAACTCCCCCGGCCGCTCATATAAAGGCCGGGCGTGCTGAAGAGTAGCTCACGTACTATCTGGATATCGGAGCTGGTCATCCACCTTTCGCATGGCCGCAGCGGCACTGGTCGACTGCTGTGGATGGATTGGTTTGAGACGATTGTACCACCATGCACACGGCACCGTGCCGATCGTACTACCGCATGACGTTGCCAAGTTCTTCCACAAACTGAGGTGAAACTCGATCTAGCTGAAGAATAACGCTCTTGCCGTTGGGGTCCCGCGGACGAACGATCACGGTGACCTCCGAATCCACGGCGCGACGCGCAATTTCCTGCAAGGCTGCCCGCTCGCGACCAGATAGTTCCGACGGCTGAGCGGCAGGCGCTCCGGCGGCAGGCGGCGTGTCGGCGGGTTGCGGTGGAAAAACCGACATCGAACGGTCGTTTTCGCTAGGAGTCTGACCACGCGCTTCGAGTCGGTTCGACGATGTGTCCGGCAACGGAGTTAATGCACCGGTTTGGGCAACTCCTCTCGAACTCGATGGCCGACTGTAGACGTTCTGCAGGCCCAACGCGTCGAGCCCCACGTGCACCGAGGCGAGGCCCGAGTACAGGCCTTCGTCGCCTTCGTTGTCCGCGGCGAAGCACACGCCGATCAATTCGCCACGGCTGTTGAACAGTCCACCGCCGCTACGGCCCTGAACCGGCGCACCGGATGTTTCTACATTGGGCGCGCCGTTGTATCGATTGACGGCTGTCACGCGCGAATCACGCACGGTGGGGTCTGCCCCGCGATCGCAGCCAACGCTATACACGCGGTCGTTGGTTTTTTCGACAAAGCTGGCGGCCACGGGCGCCACTTTAGCGGGTTGGGTGGGACGGAAGGCAACCAGGGCCACGTCGCGATCCAGGTCGCAGTACAGCAGTTGGCCTACCGAGCGGTCCTTCACCTCCAGTCCGGCGGGAGTGACGGTAAACTGTTCGACAACGATTTGAGCCTCAAACTTCTCGTTCGAAGACTGCTGCTGCGTGGTGTCGCAGCGAAACAGGTGGCCACAGGTAACGATCAGAGCGTCCTCTTTCAGCGTGTCGACAATGGTGCCGGTGCCGTACGACTTGCCGGTGGAGTCTTCCACGGTGATGCGAACGCTCGATTCCAGCAGTTTCTTGGCGATGCCCTGTCCTGGCGGCACCTCGTTGGGAGGGCCCGCGAGACCTGTCTCCTCCAGCGGGCGATTGGGCAGCGAAGGCGCGGCTTGAGCCCCGCCATCCCATCCCATGGGCTTGGTAGGCTGGCGCTGTCCTGGCCTTACACCTGCGGCAGCGAACATGCGCTGGATGCTGTTGCGATCGCCGCCGAGTTGTCGAGCCGCTTCCTGGCCATCTTGCACCATGATCAGGCAAGGAACGCGGTCCACGCGATGGCGAGAAGCTAACGCCGGGTGCTCCATGATGTCGACGTGGCGAATGGGATAGCCCTCGCTCTCCATCGCGGCGAGCGTTGGTTTCAGCTGTTGGCACGGGCCACAGTAAGGACTGGAGAACACCCACAACTCGGTCTTGGCACTGGCCGGCACCGCGAGAACTATTGCCGCCAGGGTTAGTGCCGCGACGTACCATTTGTGGGAGAACTTTTGTCGAGCCATTGATTCCCTCCTTGGAATCCGTGTTGCAACCGCCCACCCGTTGCCCTTGCCCCTAAGCTGGGACTCGCCAGACCGGGCATTCGCTTCCTGCGAAGGCCAAGCTAGCCGAACAACGGTGCGTGACATCGAGTTCACTGGCCGATCGAACAGCAACCAAGCTGTCCGTTTGCCGGCCAGGGGCGGCAATGTCGCGGACTTTAACAAAAGTGGCAAGATCATTCTGAAAAGTGCACTGCTAGCATGCACCCGCCCGCCAAACACATAATGCCCAAGCGAACCACTTTTCAAGGGCTTTGTCTTGCGACAAGAGTGTTATCCGAAACTAGTCAATTTTGGGCAAAAAGTGCTCGTCGCGGGGCGTGCCTCGTCGCCAGCGGACTGGCGGGTTACAATCCGAGCACGCTAGCAAGCGCTTCGCCCCTCGCTCCTGAACCCTCGATCCTCGCCCCTTTATTTCATGCGTCGAATTCTCGTTACCTCCGCCCTGCCCTACGCCAATGGGCCGATCCACATCGGCCACCTGGTCGAGTACCTGCAGACCGATATTTGGGTCCGATTCCAGAAGCTCCGCGGCAACGATTGTCGTTATTTCTGTGCCGACGACACGCACGGCACGGCCATCATGATTTCGGCCAAAAAGGCCGGCGTCAGCGAGGAGGAGTTCATTGCGAGGGTGAGCGAAGACCATCAGCGAGACTTCGGCGATTTCAACATCGAGTTCGACAATTACGGCAGCACGCATAGTCCCGAGAACCGCGTGCTGTGTGCAGAGATTTGGAAATCGATTCGCGATGCCGGCCTGGTGAAAGAGCAGGAAGTCGAACAACTCTTCGATACGCAGGCCAACACCTTCCTGGCCGACCGCTTCGTCCGTGGTACCTGTCCCAAGTGCGGGGCTACCGACCAACCAGGCGACAACTGTAGCAGCTGCGGCACTACCTACACACCGGCTGAGTTGGTCGATCCCGTCAGCACCCTGAGTGGCACGACGCCCGAGACTCGCACCGCCCTGCACGAATTCATCGAGCTCGAGCAATTGCACGGTTTCCTGGACAAGTGGACGCAGACTTCCGGTGCACTGCAGCCGGAGATCGCGAACTACCTCCGCGGGCACTTCTTGGGCGAGGCCGACAAGCCCGAACCGCTACGCGATTGGGACATCAGCCGCCCTGCCCCATACTTTGGCTTTGAAATTCCCGACTCGCCCGGCAACTATTGGTACGTCTGGTTTGACGCTCCGATCGGCTACATGGCCTCCACAAAACAGTGGTGCGAGCGCGAGGGAGAGAACTTCGACGATTGGTGGCGGTCCGACGACTGCGAAGTGCACCACTTCATCGGCAAGGACATCACGTACTTCCACACGCTGTTCTGGCCCGGCATGCTCAAGACGGCCGGCTTCTCGCTGCCGACCAAGGTGCACATTCACGGCTTCTTGACCGTCGATGGTGAGAAGATGTCGAAGAGCAAAGGCACGTTCGTCGCCGCGCGAACGTACCTCAAGCACTTGGACCCGGCCTACCTGCGTTACTTCTACGCTTCGAAACTCTCCAGCAAGGTCGACGACCTCGATTTGTCCATCGACGAGTTTATCGCCAAGGTAAACACTGATCTGGTGGGCAAGGTGGTTAACCTAGCCAGTCGCAGCGCGAAGTTCGTCTCTCAAACCGGTTTGTCCGATCAGTATCCCGACGATGGCGGTCTGTTCAAAGCGGCTGCAGAGGCGGGCGAGGAGATTGCCGCGGCGTACGAAGCATGCGACTACAACAAGGCGATGCGGGTGATCATGGCGCTTGCCGATCGGGCGAATCCGTTCGTCGAAGAGAACAAGCCATGGGAGTTGCGCAAGGACGAGTCGCAAGCCGAGCGGCTACAGGACATCTGCAGCGTGGCGCTCAATCTATTCCGCCAGATCGTCGTATACCTGGCTCCTGTTCTGCCGAAGCTGGCCGAACAGACCGGTGAGCTGCTCAACGATCCGATTACAAGTTGGGACCAGGCACAATCGCCGCTCACGGGTACCCAGGTCAACAAGTTCCAGCACATGCTCAAACGCGTCGAGGAGACAAAGGTTCACGCCATGATTGAAGAATCCAAAGAGGAATCCGCCGCCAACAGCGCTCCCGAGTCGGAAACTTCTGCAACCGAAACCACCGACAAGTGGAACGACCCAGGCGACTGCCTGGATGCCGAGCCGTTGGCCGAAGAGTGCACATTCGACGACTTTTTGAAGGTCGACCTGCGAGTGGCTCGTGTCGTGGAGGCCGAGCAGGTTCCCGAAGCCCGCAAGCTGCTGCGGCTCAAGCTCTCATTGGGCGGCGGCGTCTACCGGCAAGTATTTGCCGGCATCAAGGCTGCCTACGATCCCGAGAAGCTGATCGGACGCAAGATCGTCTGCGTGGCCAATCTCGCCCCTCGCCAAATGAAGTTCGGTCTGAGCGAAGGAATGGTTGTCGCTAGCGGACCCGGCGGCGAAGAGGTGTTTGTGCTTTCGCCCGACGAAGGTGCCAAGGTCGGCCAACGCGTGCACTAGGTCATTCGTCGCGGAATCGTCGACGATACTCGGTAGCTGTTACTCCGTGGTGCTTGCGGAATACTTCGCAGAAGTACTTTGCCTCGGCGAAGCCGGCCCGCTCTGCGATGGTCGAAATGGCGTATTCCGTTTCGGTCAACAATAGCCTTGCGCGGCTCAGTTTCACGCGCGTGATCTCCGCCTTGATGGTTCGGCCCAAGGTCTTCTTGAATCGCCGCTCCAGGGTGCTTGGTGCCTTCGCTGCGCGGGAGACCACTTGGCTTGCGCGAATTCCTTCCGTGGCGTGTTCGCGAATGTAGCGAATGGCGTCGGCCACGTCGCCGTCGTCGATGGCCAGCATTTCGGTGGAGCGACGTGCCGCGATGCCGCGTGGCGGACCAAGAAACGTTCGCATTTGCTCTGGCTGTTCGCCCTGCATTAGACGTCCCAGCAACTCGGCCGCCGCAAAACCGATACGGCTAGGGTTCACGTCGATGCTCGACATCGGTGGCGTGCACAGGTTGCAAAGGTGGGGATCGTTGTCCACGCTCATCACCGCCACTTCGTCGGGCACCGACAGATCAGCGCGGCGGCAGGCGTCAAGGACCTGCTGTCCGCGATCGTCATGGCAGGTCATGATCCCCACGGGCTTGGGCAATTGTTCGAGCCAGGCGGCAATCTCCTGCTGTTGCTCCTCCCAGGTGTGGGCCCGCTGTTTCTGTTGTTCACCCAACCAAGTGCTGCAGGTTTGCCCCCCCTGCTCGACCAGTTTCACGAAGTAGTCGCAGCGGAAGTCCTGATTGGGATTTTCACCCCGCGGTGTGCCACAGAAGGCAAAGTGGCGGAGCCCCAGGTTGCGCATGTGTTCGTACGCCAATTCCGCCACGGGCCGGTTGTCGACGCCAATGAAGGGAATATTCAAATCGGGTAGCGCACCGCGGACATCAACCGCGGGGATGCCGGTGGACAGAATAGTGTCGGCCGTGCTCTGGCTATTGATGCGGGCCAGGATGCCATCGCCTTTCCACTCAGTAAGCCACTCGGGCGGCGCGTCGTCCAGGCCGTGCGGTTCGAAGTAAATCGACCACGGCCCATGCTCTTGCTGGTAGCGGGCCACGCCCCTGAGCAGGCCTCGAGCGTACTCGCGGGAAGTTTCTATCAGCAACGCAACGTGGGGTACTTTCGCCATCTCAATATCCGCTTGTCAAAATCTTGCCCCCTGATAGCTAATGACGAAAATAACGGGTTTCTCACCCGGGATACCAAAAAAACGTTGAAATTGCTGCATTTTTTTGGCATTCGATTCCGTCAATGCGGATCGACGAGTAGAGGCAGATACGTCAAAAGTTGATTCCAGGCCCAAAAACGCAGCGTGAGTGCGCATACTTCCGTCGTCGTCGGCCGAGTTGCCATTTAGGCTAAAAGATCCCCCGAAGGAATTTTCCCAATGTCCCCAGCAGCCCGAGATACCCCCAACACGCTTCAGCAGATAAACCGCCGGCATTGGCTAGGTGGCGCCGCTGCCCTATCGGCCGCTGCGGTGCTGCCCCGTTCGATTGCCGGAGCCGCCGAAGCTGAGAGCCGGACGCCGATCATTTGCGCCTTCATCAAGTTTGTGCAGTCGCTCAGCTACGATGCCCTTGCCGAGCAGATTGCGGCGATTGGCTACGATGGCATCGAGTCGACTGTCCGCAAAGGTGGGCATGTTGACCCGCAGCGTGTAGAAGAGCATCTTCCACAATTGGTCGAAGCGGCTCAAAAGGCGGGCATCCAGGTCACCATTATGACGACCGATGTACTGGGGCTCGATCAACCGCTCAGCGAACGGGTCCTCCGCACCGGTGCCGGCTTGGGCATCAAGAAATATCGCATGGGCTTCTATCGATACGACTTGAAGCAGGACATCATCCAGCAGCTTGACGAAATCCGAACGCGCTTGCGAGAACTGGCGGCACTGAATCGCGAACTGGGAATGACAGCCGTTTACCAAAATCACTCAGGAGCCAATTTTGTGGGGGCACCGGTGTGGGATGTCCATTACTTGCTGGATGGCATTGATCCCACCGAGATCGGCAGTGCATTCGATATCCGGCACGCGACCGTCGAAGGTGGTTTGTCTTGGCCTGTACAATACAATTTGATGAAGCCTCACATTGGCGCCGTGTTTGTCAAAGACTTTGTCTGGAAAGGCAAGAAGGTACAAAATGTGCCTTTGGGCGACGGGCGTATCGATCCCAAGTTCTTTGCCATGCACAAGGCATCGGGCATTCAGTGTCCTTACTCAATCCACGTCGAATACCTGGAGCAAGCCGGCACGAAGCAAAACATGCAGGCTCTGGCCAACGACCTCCAACAACTCAAACAGTGGCTTTAGCCACTTCCCCCGCCCCGCATCCTGTACCCAACCCACCCGGATGCAGCCTTTCCTATCATCCCCTGTGGAGCACCATGCTTGACGCGAACCTCTCCCGCCTGCGAGTTTTCACCTTGCTATTTGTCCTCGGTGGTCTCATGACGCTGACTGCCGGAAGTGTGCTTGCCGAAAAGAAGTATGATGTGCTGATTCAGTCAGGGCGTGTAGTCGATGGAACAGGGGCTCCGTGGTACATCGCCGATGTAGCAATTCGCGACGGTAAGATCGTCGCCATCGGTCGGCTGGACGCAGCGGATGCCGAGAAGACGATTGACGCCACCGGATCGATCGTCGCGCCGGGATTCATCGACATGATGGGCCAGACCGCTACGCCCATGTTAGAAGATCGGCGGACGGCAGAGAACCTGTTGCAACAAGGCATCACGACGATCAACGCGGGCGAAGGTTCCAGCGAAGCGCCGCTATCTGACGATCGCGCGGCCCAGGTTGGTTGGCAGAACATGTCGGAGTACTTCCAACTGCTCGACCTCGGCGGTCTGCCGGTGAACGTGGTGCAGACAGTGGGGCACACGCAGGTGCGACGGCTGGTCGTGGGCGAAGTGGACCGTCGCCCCACCGAGGATGAACTGGAGGAGATGAAACAGCATGTCCGCGAGGCAATGGAAGCCGGCGCGATTGGAGTGTCCACAGCACTCATTTACCCTCCGGCCGTGTACGCCAAGACCGACGAGATCGCCGCGCTGTGTTCGGTGGCGGGTGAATACGGTGGTCGTTATTACACGCACATGCGCAACGAGGGCGACCAACTGCTCGAGGCCATCGACGAAGCACTCGAGATCGGCGAAAAGGCGGGCACACCAGTCCATATCTATCACCTCAAGGCGGCTGGCAAACAGAACTGGGGCAAGATGCAACTGGCTCTGGCCAAGATCAAAGAAGCTCGTGCCGAAGGCCGGCAGGTCGCTGCTGACATTTACCCCTACGAGTTTAATGGCCTCGGACTGGAAGCCTTGATCCACCCCCGCCATTTCAGCCAGGGATCCGGTAAGCTCTTTCGCCGCCTGGACGACGAGTCGTTGCGGGCGGAGATTCGGGAGGAAATGGAAGAGACCGACGGCTGGGAGAACTGGTACCGCCATGCTGGCAGCGACTGGAACCGCGTGATGATCGGCAATTCGAACAGCAAGCGGTACGCCAAGTGGCATGGCCAGAGCATCGCCGAGATTGCTGAAGCCGCCGGCGAAGATCCTTGGGACACTTTCTTTAACCTGGTGCCCGAGAGTGCGTTCGCCATGCCGATTACGATGTCGCAGGCTAATATTATTCGGGCGATGCAGGAGCCTTTTGTTTCGTTCTGTACCGATGTCGGCCCCGCTTCGCAGTCGCGCAGTGTCTCCCATCCACGTTCGCATGGGGCGTTCCCGCGGTTGTTGTCGCATTTCGTTCGCGATCTTGGCGCCATCTCCGTGGAGCGAGCCGTGGCCCAGGCCAGTGCCGTGGCCACCAACGAGGTGTTGCTGCACGACCGTGGTCGCATTGCTGTGGGATTAGCTGCCGACGTCATTGTGTTCGATCTGGATGAAGTGGAAGAAACCGCAACGCCGGCCGATCCACGGAGCATGCCCAATGGAATGCAACACGTTCTCGTCAACGGCAAGCTAGTGCTGGAGAACGGCAAGATGACCCGCCGCAGACCTGGATACGTCTTGCGGGGGCCCGGCTACGATCGTGAAAAGGCTCCCTATAACGTGATGACTGGCGAGCGGGACGACAACTACGCCGCGTTGGACGAAGTGATGCAGAAGTTCCTGGCCGAACACCGGGCGCCCGGCGCAACCTTGGCGATTACCGAGAATGGGCAACTGGTTTACGCCCGAGGTTTTGGCTACGCCGACATTGGCGAGAAAGAGCAGGCCGTTCCCACCAACCTGTATCGTATCGCCAGCGTCAGCAAACCCATCACAGGAGTTGCCACACTGCAACTGGTGGACGAAGGGAAGCTGGACCTCGACACGCCCGTCTTCTCGATTCTCACCGAGTACGAACCCCACCTGGAGCAGGGCGCCGAACTTGACGCGCGCCAGCAGGACATCACCATTCGCCAACTGCTGCAGCACCGCGGCGGCTGGGACCGCGATGAGTCGTTCGATGGGATGTTCCAGTCCGTACGATTTGCACGGGCGCTGGGCACACCTTCGCCGGCGGGCCACGACGAGATCATTCGCTCGATGCTGGGCCTACCACTCGACTTTGCTCCTGGCGAGCGGTACGCCTACTCCAACTATGGCTATTGCCTGTTGGGTCGCGTGATCGAAAAGCTGACCGGCATGCCCTACGAAGAGTACGTCCGCGAGCACGTGCTGGCGCCGATAGGCGTGAACGACATGGTGATCGGCGCAACGCACCTCGATGGCCGCAAGCAGGGCGAAGTTCGCTACTACTCGCCCACGGTCACCCGATCGGTTTACGCTGAGAACCTCTTCCAGCGTGTGCCCGCACCTTATGGAGCTTGGTACCTGGAATCGATGGACTCGCACGGGGCGTGGATTGCATCGGCGATTGATCTGGTACGGTTTGCGGATGCCTTGAACGATCCCAAGCACTGCCCCCTGCTGAAGCCTGAATCGGTGACGGAGATCCTTGCTCGTCCGGACGGACGGGCTGGATACGACAAGCAGGGAAATCCTCTCGACAGCTACTATGGCTTGGGGTGGCAGATTATTTGCGACGAGGAGGGTAAGCCGCTTTACCAGCAGCACGGCGGTGCTTTGGCTGGCACCAATACCAAGTTGGTACGGCGGGCGGATGGCCGGAACTTCGCCGTGCTGTTCAATTCGCGGAAGACAGCCACGTCGAGTAACTTGGTGAATGACGCCACCGGACTGCTAAACGCCGCAATCGACAAGGTGCCAGTGGCGACCGACACGGACCTGTATGAGAACTATGAGTAGTAGAAGTTCAGCCTGCCCCATCGGGTAGCTGGATGAACCCGTACTTGTGAAGCTTCTTGTACAGCGTCACACGGCTAATGCCGAGATCCGCGGCGGTTTTCGAGCGGTTGTTGCCGTTCTTGGCCAATGACTGGGAAATTGCCAGCATTTCGGCATTCTGGCGAGATGATTCCAAGTTCGAACCGTCTCGCGCCCTGCGAGCAGGGCGCGGCACCGAAAGCGATTTGGCCACCACGGCAGGAAGATTCTCCAGCTGGATTACGCCATCGCTGCAAAGCGCTACGGCGCGTTCAATCACGTTGCGAAGCTCCCGCAGATTCGAAGGCCAGCCGTAGGCGACCATTGCCCGCATGGCCAGTTGATCGACCTGCGGCGCTGCGCCGCCATGGCGTGAGCATGCCTGTTCGATGCTTTGTTCGACCGCGGGAGCGATCAATTCACGATGTTCGGTCAAGCTCGGCAAACCGAGCTTTGTCGCATTGAGGTGGTAGAACAGATCGTCGCGGAACTTGCCGGCCCGCCGCTTCAATTCCAGGCCACGGTGCGTGGTGGCGATAATGCGCGCCCGCAGTGGAACCAGTTCGGAGTTCTGTGTTTTACTGAAACGACGTTCGATGGCGCGAAACAGGTAGTCCTGCAGTTTCAGCGGCAATACGTCGATGTCTTCCAGTAGCAGCGTTCCATCACCGGCCGCTTGAAGTCGGTTGGCAAGATGATGTTCAACGCCTTGCGTGTCGGCCATAGCTTGGCCATGTTGTTCGCTGCCAAGCAGGGTAGGAGACAGCGACATACATTCGACCACGATCAACGGCTTGTTGCGGCGCGGTGAACGTGCATGTAACTCACGGGCGGCCTGTGTTCTTCCCGAACCTGTTTCACCCACAATCAGCACGGTGGTGTCTTGAGGTGCGAGCAGTTCTATTCGCTGGGCAACCTCATTCGGCCATCGGACCAACAGTTCACCTTTTGCGGGGCGCGGCGTCGTCTTGGAGGGCGGAGCACTGGCAGGTGGTGTTTGATAGCTCCGCCAGACTAGGTAGTCGGTCAGCATCGCCAGACGCGGCACATCAAGCGGCCAGGTCAAACAATCTGCAACACCTTGCTTAAGCAGAGACGATGCCTGGGCAGGCTGGAAGTCCTCGGTGATTGCTACTACCGCTGGTTGGGAAGGATGCGCGCGGGCGAACTGCAACGCCCTTGTCAGTTGCTCTTCCTTGCCACGAGCGTAGTCCGCGAAGACAATCGCCAGACGATTGTTCGTAAGGTGCGAGGTCTGCTCTATCGAGGTGAGCCACTCGAGGTGGAGCATCCCCCATTGTGAGATAGCTTCCTGAAGGCAACGACCTAGTGCCGGATCGGTAGTTAAAAGAACAGCGATAGCTGTCATATTGCGAGTCGGCTCCCCCGCTTGAGACCGCGTCGACGCACAGCGGCCGTAGCATTTCCCTATATACCCTAGTTTAACAGGAGGTTGAGTATAACCTCAATCGAAACTGCGGCAAGCCACCAGCTTGGATTGTTTTTGTGGAAAAACACCGCGAATAGTCGTAAATCCTTTGTGGGAAATACGTTGCGAATCTCATGGCGGTTCTCCCCCTCGGGGGCGGGGCGTCTAGTCGGAGGGGTTGGTCTCCTGATCTACGGCATTCAGCAGTTTCAAAGCTAGCGGGTACAACTCGGTGTTTTCCAGATTGCACATTACGGTCACGGTGTTGCCGGTCTTTGGATTCATCAGCAGCTGAGTCGATACACCGCACTGTCCACCACTGTGACCAGTCAGCTTGGTTTGGTCGTCGTCATAGAGGCGAAATCCCAGTCCATACGATGTCTTGTCGCCATCGCTGGTTTGTTGCTCGGTCCACATCTCCTGCATGGTCTCTTTGGTGACGAGCTTTCCACCGAGCAGAGCTTTAGCGAAATTAAACAAGTCTGTTGGTGTCGAAAGCATTCCTCCTCCAGGCACCTTCATACTGGTGTCGTGCAGTGCGGCGTTGCAGAGTTCGCCCCGTTTGAAGTCTCGTCGCAGCGACATGGGAGCGTTGTCCTCGCGCTGCATTCGCATGTATCCCGCGGAGCGGTGAGGGATAATGCGAAAGTGGTTGTCAACCTGCGTGTTGGGCATGCTGGCCCTCTTACCAATATGCTGGTCGATGTAGTCGGCGTAATCCTGACCCGATTGGCGTTCTACAATCGCTCCTAGCAGGTTGTAGCCGAACGTCGTGTACTTGTACTGCGAGCCTGGATCGTGCAACAGCGGATCGTTAACAAACGTGACCAACGCGGATTGAACGTCCGGAAAGTATCGAGTTGACCTGGGCTCGTTCGACGACTTGTAGTGCCGTACACCAGCCAGATGTCCCAGCAACTGTCGGGTGGTGAAAGTCCAGTCGTTCTTATCCAACTCGGGAAAGTAGCTGGCTACCGGTTCGTCCAGATCAAGCTTCTCCTGTTCAGCGAGTTGCAGGATAGCCACCGCCGTGAACATCTTGCAGATCGATGCGGTGCGGAACACGGTGTCGGTGGTGGCTGGTACCTCGTGTTCGACATTGGACAGACCGTAGGCTTTGGCCAGCAGGACCTCGTCGCTAGAACCC
Organism: Aeoliella straminimaris; assembly: GCF_024054565.1. Classification (GTDB taxonomy): domain Bacteria; phylum Planctomycetota; class Planctomycetia; order Pirellulales; family Lacipirellulaceae; genus Aeoliella; species Aeoliella straminimaris. Next base: position 54,245 of record NZ_JAMXLR010000089.1, on the reverse strand, counting down.
AGCGCCACCGAGATGCCGGGTACTCCACGGCGCTCGATGAACTGTTCCACCATTCGATCGATCTTGGCTTCACTTGGCGTTATGGGGTTTTCTGCCGCCCGGGAAGAACAGGCAACCGAAAGGCACAACAACAGTCCAGGCAAGGAGTAGCGTTTCTGCATCACGTGTCTCGCGGTCAAGAATGAAGGGGTATGTTCGGGCTCCGCTAAAAAGGGCAGAGACCGCCGGCCACGCATGGTGCCGGCTCAGGGGCGGTGCTTCTTACACGCTCTCGAAACAACAGGCAGGATCGGGCAGCGGGCGGGCTATCTCGTCGACACGGTACCCGAAACCTGTGCCGTTGGTGGTCGATAGATCCACGCGGCCGTTCTGCCGGCAATATATACCTGGATGCACCTGCGCCTCGATTTCTGAGGCCGCAGGATAGAACTGCATCGCGTTGGTCTCGACCCCTAACAGCGTATGGCAGTTGGCAGCCAGTTGCAAATGTGGAATCTGGGCCAACATCGGGTTGGTCAAGTCTTGAACCATCAGCCGCATGTCGTGTGCCCTGGCCCAGCACAGCGACAGCAGCGCACCGGTGAGTGTCTTGCAGGTCTTCAGGGCCACGCCGGTCCATCCGAGCGACCTTCCAAGTCGGATGAGCTGCCAGTTGTGCGCAGATTCGTCCATCAATAGCAGCTTGCGCTGCGACACCGGCCGCACGTCCAGCTGGTAACGCTCCAGGTCGTAAGGAAAGGGTTGTTCGATGTAGAGGATGGCTTCGTGGATTGCTGGCTCATCACGCTCGAGTCGATCGAGCACCTCGACGACGTATTGCGGATCCGTCACAGTGCAGTTGAAGTCCGCCGTCAGGCTTGTTGCACCATGTGTAAGTGCCACCTGGCCAACCTGTATCAGTCGACGATAGTCCCAATCGGCGTCGTTTCCTCGCAGCTTCACCTTCAGGGCCTGGAGTCCGTCATGATCGATCCATTCTGACAGCAGTACCGGGTACCCATCGTCAGGTTCGTTGCCGATCAGGTCGCTCGGCACAACGGGATCGAGTCCTCCCACTAAGTGCCAAGCGGTGAGCGACTGATCGGCAGGCTTCTTCAGAAAATCCGCTGGGTAGCGGCCGGAGAAACTGAGCTGTTCGCCCTCTGCGGCAGTGAGGAAACACCCCAGGTCGCTGCTCAAGTGAGCGGAGCCCAGCACGTCCCACACGGACGCATCGCACAGCTTGGCGTAGGCGTCGTAGACGGCCACATCGAACACCGAGCAGCACAACAGTCCCGCGAGCAGGGGAATTGCGGCTCCAGGTGGCGCGGTTTGTTGCTCGGATGCCAACTCGGGCTCGAGGACTTCTTGCTGGAATCGATGTCCCAATTCCAGCGGGTGGCCGACCGCGTCGTGCTCGACTAGTTGTTCCGCCAGGCGTTGGCAGAAACGCTGAATTGTTGCCAGTCGCTGTTGATACGACAGGCTCGAGGGCCACACCCATTGCACGCTGAGAGGCGTCTCGCCCCACCCAATGGCCCGCTGTCCACGTGCATCCTCCACGGTGACCTGGGCGCGTGCGCAGACAACCGAGGTGAGCGTTTCGCTACCGAACTTCAGTGGTACGCGTGTTTCAACGGGCAGATAGTAAAGCTCGACCGCAACAACACGGACATCGGTTGGCCGGGTTGAGTGGGTGTCGGTCGTGGAGCGTTTTAAGGACAAACTTGGGAACCAAAAAAGGGGAAACGAAATGGGCGATACGCAGGAGCCAGAACGCACGACGTCCATGCGGATGCCATTAGATGGTCGGCTGCCGCCGACTCCAATCCGATTCCCCAATTCTGTGTTCAGGATTTCAGAATTCTACAAAGGTCCGGCCGAGGGTTGCGCGTCGATCAGGGGGCAAAATCGACGATGCCCACGTCGATGAACTGGTCGCCCAGGCTCTGGTGACAATGTACCGCGATGGTTACCGGGCCACGTTTGAGCAACTCTACCACATCCTCATTTAGCGGAACGTGGACATACTCGGTGGTGTAGGCCACAAGCGATGCGACTTGTTTGCCCTGAATGTAGATTTCGGCATCCTCGTCGTGATACACCCTGAGGGTAGGTCGAGAGAGGTCCTTGGATGAGACATCGACACTGCGACGAATCCAAATGTCGCTTGTGGTCCATCCGGTGCGGGGTTGAGCGTTGTGAACCTCGTTGCCACCAAAGCCCCCCTGCCCAGCTCTCCAGGACGAGTCGTCGTAGTCGGGTTGCTGCCAGTCTTCTCCAGGATTACTAAACGTGTACCGCCAAGTTTGCGGCTTTTGTTCCGAGGTTGGTACGACGTCGACGATCTCGGCTGTCGATTTGTAGAGTAGTTCGGTGAGCGTTCTGACCGAATCGGGTAGTTTACACACCTCACGGTCATAAGTGAGGATGCCGGTAAGTTCGATCTCCACATCCGCGATCTGGGTGTAGACGGCCGCCGCCAGTCCTTTGCCAATGTGGTAGCGCACCTCCGTCAGAAGCTTGCGGTAACGCTCGAGTAATTCCTCCTCGTTCTCGACGGGCACGTAGCTCCAGTTTTGCACCTCGCGCCAGGTATGTTCGGGTACGCTAAGCCCAAGTCCGCCAAATTCGCCGAGTACGGAAGCTCGCAGTTCATCTTCTTCAGGTACGGCGGGGCCGGGATAACGGTGGATGTCATGCACGTCTCCCATGCCGCGGTCGGTCCAGCCGCTGGCGTTGTTCACCAGTCGCGTGTTGTCCCATTCATCGAGCAGTTGGCAAATGCGCACGGTGTCCCACTGTCCCCATCCCTCGTTGTACGGTACCCACATCACGACGGATGGATGGTTGTAGAGCGAATGTACCATGCGTCGCAGTTCGCGTTCGAAGTTGTCCGCCGAGGCGTCCGTGCGGGTGATATCGGGCTCGCTTCCCCCGATGTACCGATCGCCGCTGGGCATGTCTTGCCAGACCATAAGTCCCATTTTGTCGCACCAGTAGTACCATCGGGCGGGTTCAACCTTGACGTGCTTCCGAATCATGTTGAAGCCTAGTCGCTTCGCCACCTCCAGGTCGTAGCGAAGTGCTTCGTCCGTTGGCGCAGTGTATAATCCATCGGGCCACCACCCCTGATCGAGCACGCCAAATTGAAACAGCGGCTCGCCGTTGAGTGTCAGGCGATTGATGCCATCGCTATCCTTGGCAACGGAGACGTCGCGGAGCCCAAAGTACGATTCGACCCGGTCGCCACTGAGGGTGGTCAATTCGATGTCGTACAGATGCGGTTGCTGCGGACTCCAAAGGACTGGATTGGGCAGGTCGAGGGTGGCCGTAATTCCCATTCGCGTGGTGCTGGTGGCGACTTGGCGATCGCCGTCGCGGACGACGATGGTCACTACTTCGTCCGTTGGGCCTCGGGGAGTAATACTGACGCTGCCTTGCAGGGCGTGTGGGACAATCTTTATTTCGCTCAGGTAGGACTTGGGGACTTTTTCCAGCCAAACCGTTTGCCAGATGCCAGTGACCGAGGTGTACCAGATTCCGTGGGGGCGACGGAGCTGCTTGCCCCGCGGCTGCGCGCCGCCATCGGTGGGATCCCAGACGGCCACGGTAAGCTCGTTGTCGCCTTCGACCGTGGCATCGGTGATGTCGAAGGTAAAGGGATCGTAGCCACCCCGGTGTTCGCCGACCTTCTTGCCGTTGACCCATACTTCGCACAGCCAGTCGACAGCTCCGAAGTTCAGTAGCAACCGTTCGCCATCGTCCATCTCGGGTCGCGAGAAGCTGCGACGGTACCATAGCAACTCGGCATAGCCCACGTACTTCTCAACGCCGCTGAGCTGCGACTCGATGGCGAAAGGCACCAAAATCTCGCCGTCGTACTTCTGAGGTTGTTCGGCGTTGTCCGGCCGGACGGCGTACTCCCACGGGCCATTGAGATTCCACCACTGACCGCGGCGAAGTTGAGGGCGAGGGTACTCGGACAGGACGTTATCGGGCGTCACTTCGTCGGCCCAGCGAGTTCGCAGTTTCTTGACTTCCTCCGACCGGCAGACCGTAAGCTGGGTGAAGGGAACAGCCGCTAGCGCCAGTAGGCATGCCGGTTTCAAGAAGTTCGAATAGGTAATGTTCATGCTGTCCAACTCCAACCATCGGTTTGCTGCGACCGGTATTCGAGGTGTCCCACTGAACTCGATCCGAGACGAAACAGAGGGACACCCCCCGACGATCGACACACCATCCCGCCGACGATAAGTATTCTCGCCATCAGTATTATCGCATCTGGTGCGGATGCCGCCAACAGTCGGCTGAATGCTTCGGCACCGCGAGAATCGTTAAAAGCTTGCTTGACCGATCGAAGGTCGGTGTAATCGTTCTGGCCATCACCATCCAGGTCGCCGGCGAAGAGGATGACGGCAGTGAAAATTGTTCCATCGAATAGCTGCACGGTGACCTGCAGGCCGTTGGTGCATCCGGTGTTGAAGTCCGTCTAGAACTGTCGATTTGCTGAAAGTCGGGGTGCAACGTCACCGCCGGGAGCCCACCATCGCAGACATTGGTGCCCAGCAGGTCGAGAGAGGCACGCTGTCCCCTTGTCAGCTGATCTTGGGCGATGATCCGACCAAGCGGAACACCATCATCGTGGAGTTCGACGATGTAAAGGGTGTTGTTGTCGCCGGGCACTTATACCATGTGGACCGGTTGAAGGAGTCCGACAGCTACCGTCTGAACGTTGTACTCAGCCCACGCGGGACAGGGGGTGGTTGGTGAGCGAGATGGCAATGCAGAAGTTGATGAACCTCAATTGCCGCCTCTTACCTCAAGGGGGATGACGTCTCGCGAAATCAGCAGTGCGAATTAATAGTCGAAGTCGAGCGAATTTCTGCCGCCGACAATGTCGACAGTCTGTCCATTCTTGGGATGGCTCAGCGTGATAAGTTCCTTGGCAGCTTGGACACCACCCTGGCGTGCTTGTTCCGCAGTAACTTGCACCGGAGGGCCATCTTCCCCGGTAATGGTTACCTCGTACTTGCCTGGTGGCACCGACGGAATGGAATACTTCCCGTTGGAGATCTCCGCCCCAAATCGCTCCCCACCGCTCCCGCTGCCTTGCAGTCCAATGTGACCGTAAGGCAGTGGCTGGCCATCGACCGTCACGTTGCCAGAGACACCAACCGTGTCCGAACAACCGGCAACCGCGACGAGGGCCAGGACCGCCAGCAAGCTGACGGGGATGTGGAGCCATTTAGTTTTTATTGCCATCTGGTTTTGCCTGTCGACGGAATCAGGAACTATTGATCATTCACAATGTCGTTGGCTGCACGAGTGCCAAGCGAACGCCAGTAGCTGATGTCTATGCCGTTGGTGTAGAAGTCGATGCTGCCATCGGCTTTGGCTGCTATCACACCACCAGGATGGTAGCTGCGGGCAGCGACCCAAACATTGGTAGCACCAGGGCCGTTGGTCGGCACTGACGGTGTACCATTGCAGGGAGCCGATTCGATGGGGTAGGCGGAGTCGGGAGGATTCGTCTGATTGGGGCAGGGGCCTTGCAGACGATCCGCGACGGACGACTCGTTCGGCGCAGTGACGGTTGTCATCAACGCTCCGCCCATGTTGCCATACAGCACCGAACCAAGAGGGCCACCGTAGGCAACCACCTCCGTGGCGGTGATGCCTTCGGACAGTAGGATCGTGTTAGAGGTTCCGTCAGTGATCTGGGCCAGCCTGACCTGTTTGGGAGCCCCGCCATACGACATTGAAATCTGGGAATTGATGCCCTGGTAGCCCTGGTTGGGCTCGACTTGGAAAGCGCCCGGACCGAACACATTTAAGTTGGGAGCACTCTTGAATGCTTGCAGCGTGGTAGTGGTGTCGCCATACATGTTGATCTCGCTACCCATCGACGCGCGATAGTTGCCTCGCCAGAAGCTGTAGGGCGCTTGGTTCATTTCATTTGGTAGCGGTGTGTTGGCACTGGGGCAATAAAATCCGGGGATCTGTGCTTCGCGAGCCGAACGCTTCCTGGAATCGGTCCCCAACGGAGCCCAGCTAGTCCACTGGTCGCCACCACTCTTGGAGGTGTCGTCAATGTCGTAGTAGTTGTCGTAGACCTGCTGCTGCTCGATGTACGGCATGATCAACTGCGTCCACGTGTAGGAGTCCCACCGATCGACTTTTCGGGCATAAGGTAGTTTGCCGTGGGTCGATTCGTAATTCAGACACGCGAGTGCCAGTTGCTTCTGGTTGTTGGTGCACGTCGAACGGCGGGCAGCTTCGCGAGCTGATTGGACAGCGGGCAACAGCAACGCCACTAGGATGCCGATAATAGCGATCACTACCAGCAGTTCAACAAGGGTAAAGGCGGTTGAGCGGTTGCGACCGCATCGGGCAGACCCAGTCATTTCATTCCTCGGGTTTTCTAGCCAGGAGGCACGCGTTCGAATCTCGTGCATCACTGTGGTATTGGGCAGCGACCATCGTGGCCGATTGTTGGTAACAGTTAATTGGCAATCACACAAAACCGTGGTGGCGACGCTGCCCGTCGTCACCACCACGGAATGCTTGGCCGTAGCCTACCGCAGCGGGCGACGGCGTAACGTGATGATTCCGACAGTCGCCATCGAAGCGAGAGCCAGGAAGACACTACCGGGCTCGGGTACCTGAACACTGGAAACTGCGCCAGACATGACCACCACGCCTCGGCGAAGTACGCCGTCTTGCGAGTACATGAATTCCAGCGTCTCGGCTCCAGATCCTGTGTAGACCGTGCCAAGTTCCCAGGAGCTGCTGGCAGCGAGAGTCGAGCCCTCTTCACCCAGGAAGTACTCACGCAACTGCGTGTCGTTAGAAGCGCCTGTAAGTTCCGTCCAGCCAAGGCCTTCACCCGAGCCGGTGGCACCAAAATTGTCTTTCCACAATTCGTAGTAAGTGGAGTCCACAGTCCCGCCCAAGGCGGCGCTGTTTGGAAGTCCATTGGTGCTACCAAGATTATTTCGCCACACAGTGTAATCGGCAATATCAACAGTTCCATCTTCGTTGAAGTCACCGTCTGGATTGCCGGTATCCGTGTCGATTCCTTGGTCTTCTAGACTGGTCCAGTTCGAGGTGTTGAACGTACTTGCCGTGTTGCTGGTGATGAAGTACGCATCGATGTTGATGTCATCCGAAACGTTGGGGTTTTCAATGGACAGTGAGTTGTCGCCACCAACAACCATCTGCAGAGGTTGTAAACCTTCGCCCAGGAAACTGGACGCCTGATTGGCAATTTCCGTGGGACTCAAGCTCGCGCCGTAGAACTTGAGGCGAGCCATGTCGGCATCGGGCAGATAGCCATTGCCACCATCGCGACGAGCTCCGATTGCAAAGTCCGAGGCGGCAACCGCAGTAACAGGGCCGCCAAAGCTGAGGTCCAAATCGTTGGCCACCTCAACTCCGTCGAGGTACAGGCGCTGCTCGAACATGTTGCTGCCGAGGTCATTCACCACAAAGTGGACGGTGTGCCACATGTCGTCGTTGATAGCGGGGCCCAACGTGCCGACGTCTGTGGCCGCGAGGCCGGTGCCGGCGGCGATGTGGGCTTGCCCGTCGCCATCCTGCTGAACCAATCCCAGCACCCAGTCGCCGACGCCTGCGTTGCCAATTTCCTTGCCGACGAACCCATTGAACAGCCAGAATTGGTTCTCACCGACGTTCGGAGCCAGGGCACCCGCACTTTCAGGCACGCGCACAACAGCGGCAATCGTGAAGTCACGTAGCCCGGCGAGAGGATGTGCCGTGTTGTTGACGTCAAATGACTCGTACGAAAAGTCGATCCAGTTGGCATAAGGATCTAAGCCGATCTGACCCTCGGTCTTTACGGGAACGCCGCCGTTGTTCGATTCAGCCAGGTTACCTCCGGAGAAAGCCGGAATTCCCGCCGCAGAGTCGATCCAAGAATCGCCGTTCCAACCGCCACCCAAGTCTTCGCCATTGCCGCTCCAGGCTGACGCGTCCCAGTCCATGATTACCTGTGCCTGAGCGGACGGAGCGATGGCGAGCGACAGCAGGGCCGCAAAAAGGACAGTCAACTTGCTGCGATACACGGAAAGGTTGCTCCTCTTCGAAATAAGTAGGGCCGCCGCGGCCAAACCTGCCAGAGCGAGAGTCGACGGTTCGGGTACCGAGGCACCGCCAATGATTGCTTCCAGAGCACCCGCTCCGGCCAAGGCGTTGAACTGACTTTTGAAACTGCGGAAATCGTCATAGTCTTGCAGTCCGTCGAAGTTCAAATCGCCAACGCGGCGAGCTTGGGCTTCGGTCAGTCCGCTGATGTTGGTGTAGGCATTAGCTGCAAACACGAACCAGTCGTCTTCGTCCACAATGCCATCGGCGTTCAGGTCGATGGGAGAGAGGGCGTCGCCGGTGTAAACAACTTCCAATGCGGTCATGGTGCCGTCCGACATCTGGCCAATCGCCTGAATGTCCTCAACCGTCGACTGGAACCAAGCACTTCCGATACTGGCTCCATCGGAGTTGGCAGGCAGCGTCACGGCGGCTCCGCCGGTCTGCATCAGCTCGGTGGCTGATTCCGTGTTGGTTGTCCACGATCCATCGATCGTCACATTGTTGTCCGTATCCAGCCCACCGGCGTTGGAAGTAAGCGTGTAGGACGTAAGCTGAAGAGCCGAATCGGTCACATTGGTGAATTGCACTTCGCCTGTGCTGCGATCGATCGATACAACAGGGATCAGCGCCGCTACGGGGCCCTGAGCGTTGTTAGCGGTGACTTCGCTTTCGGTCAACGCGTGGTCGTAGATATTGATTTCATCATAGAGCCCGTCGAACAACGGGTCGCCGCCCCATTGGGCACGTCCGAACCAGTTATTGTTGTCAATCAGTTCGGAATTGCCGCCGGAAAGGATGTCGTTGTTGAGGTCCAGATCGGCCACGATCGCTTCCTGGCCGACCATTGTGCCGTTTAGGTACAGAGTTGCCGTACCATTGGGACGTTCTGCCGTAGTGGCCGAGTGGTCGAGAGTGAACACCACGTGGTGCTTCACGTTGGTTGGCAATGGTGGTTGTTCAGGATTGGGGGGAGCGGGAACGAACTGCTCGGCACCTGAGACATGGGTGGATCCACCGAAATGCCCGGAGCCGGACTGGCCGACGCCAATCACGTACGATGTGCTACTTCCGCTGTCGGAAACACCCGCTCCTCCCTCGCTGGTGCCGATGTCCCATAACCGAGCCCAGTTGCGATTCTGCGAGACCGTGACCCACATTTCGATGGAAGCGGCACCGTTGGCACCTCCAAACGCGGCGTTGGAGAAGGCAAAGTCGTCCAAGTCAAGAAAGATGCCCGCGGCATCGACACCGATGCCGTCGGCGCCAGAGCCCTGGCCGTTGTTGGCGCTCAGATCAACCTGCCCACCGACGATGCGTCCCATGTTGGTAGGGTCGACGTAGGTAAGCCCTGGGTTGCCTATCGAGTCGCCGGTTGCTTCGTCGGCGAACACAAGTCCGTTATTGGCAACTCCATCGTTGAATGTGTATTGGTAGACAAGTACCGCCTGCACATGGTCGGTCAGACACACTGCCACTGCCAGGCAAGTCAACCTGAGAAAGCTCTGTAACATCTTTTCTCTCCACCTTTAAATTGTCGACTACTGCTGAAGATTCTATTTGGCTAGACTTCGAATTATTCGCTCATTACCAATACCGGATCGATCATGACTACCTCGTCGTGATCGAGTTGCAGATCGCTGTCGGTAACTGCGACGGTTACAATCCGACTGTGCGTTCCAAGCTCAATTTCGATCTGCTGATCACCTTGATACCAATCGAGTCTTGGCACCGTGCACCGTTCGACTCCATCGACAAAAACATGCACGTCTACGATGCTGCCTCTTCCGCCTCTGCCGTTGAGCACCGTTCCGCAAGATGCGTCGACATTGGCCAGCGTGCAGCGAAAAGCGCGGACAGCGCGGCCTTCGACGGACTGAATGGTGTGGGCGTCGAACGAAATGCCCACGTTGGCGTGCATTCCCACAAGCCCCAGCCGGCATTCGGCCAGCCGCTCGCAGACATTGCGGGTTGCCCCCAGGCCCCACTGTTCTTCTTCGTCCCCCGATCGTTCTAATACCGCGTGCGACCAGTTAGGCACGGGACGCCGTGCCCAGATGGCACTCTCGGTGCGGCTCAAGTTGGCCGGGAAATCGACGGTGTTACCATACGAATCGATGCGAGTGGGCATGTCTCGGCGGTGGGGAATAAACACTCCGTCTACGAATTCGTTGTAGACTGCGAAACGGAACCCCAATTCGTCTGCCATCCGCGACTTCCGCAAAGGCTCTTCGTCGACTTTGCCGCTGTTGGGATCGAGCGCCCCATAAAGTCGATGAGACAATCCAACGCCGCCAATGATGGCATCCACCAGGCTGATCTCGTTGGGCGGCATGGAGCTGACAGTGCGCTCCGGCAAAGTTCGCAGAAACTGCTGATTGTCCACTCGAGAAGTCAGGTCGGGCACGCCGTCGGCCGACATTCGCAAGCTCATCCCCATGGTCAGCCGGATGGGTGATGCGGTGCGTCGGGAGGCGACCGATGGGTTGACCTCCACTTCGCCATCGAACACGCAGACGTCGGTGGCCGCAGTGTCGCTCACGGCCACACCGAACTCGGTGCCCAGGTCGATCACGTCGGCGCTGGGCGTAGTCAGTCGGAAGCTTGTCATTTCGCTGCCGGAGACGCGGCCAGTCAACTTGCCTGCTGCCAGGTGACCGCTGGACGGTCCAGTGGGCGTGAAGCTGGCAGGACCGTGTAGGATAATGGTGGCGCCCGTGAAGTACTGGAGCCGGAGCAGGCCTGACTCCACGGCGATGCGCTCACCAGTGCCGACTCGCAACCCAAAATCGAAGGGAGCGGAGTCGCCTACCCAGCGGACGTCGTCGGTGGCGTCGACCACCTGGGCAATGTATTCAGTCGCGACCACAGTGATTGGTGGCTGATACTGGTCGGATCTGGGGGGCAGAATTTTGTCGTGAGACGTGGCAGTCAGATTTCCTTGGCCCTGCCGCAGAGCAATCACGCCGACGGCCACGAGCAAGCAGGCCGCGATAGCGACGGCCAACGAAAGCCAGGGCTTGCGACGCGCAAACTGGGTGGCACTCGATTCGGCCCGAGTATTTCGAACAATCATCCGAGTGACTTCGTCTTTAGCCAACTGCAATGCAAGCGACTGGCAGGAGTCAACCGGTTGATCCAGAGCATGCCTATTGGCTTCATTCGCCTGCTGCGACCAGCTGTGCATCCCTACGGCGACGTACATCATTCGCACGTAGATTTTGCGAGCCTCCTCGCTGCAGTCCAGGTACTGGCGCAATTGCTCCTTCTGGGCATCGGTGGCCGCATCATCACACACATCGTGGACCAGTGACTTGACGGTCCGCACTTCGCTGATGGTCAATGGTCGATCGACAGCCATCAGAAGCCCTCCTGGCGGGTTGTCTGCTCGATGCAACGCATCAACACGTTCCGGATTCGCTTCAAGGATTTGTACACCGCCGACTTGGTCTTACCGGTCCAGGTGGCGAGTTCCTCAACGGTCTGTCCGCTGGTGTAACGACGCTGCACAAGGTCCTTGTCGTCGGACACCAGTTTCTCAATGCACCCCTTGAGTGCGGTACGCTGCACCTCGAGCAGAGGGGCTTCCTCCAGTTGGGTGGCGGTAAGTCGTTCGATGAGTGCATCGTCGAAGATCAGAGAGGTCCCCACCCGTTGCTGGTGAAGTCGGAGCGACTGGTAGCGGGCGATGGTGCAAACCCAGCGGACGAAAGATTCGTCGGGGGTCTCGTCGGTGTAGCTAAATTCCCCCAGCTTTTCCCAGGCCACGAGCAGCGAGTTTTGCACCACTTCGTCGATGTCGCTGGTCGAGGCGAGCATCGTGGCGACGAAACCACGGAATCGCCACTCGTATTTCACTACGAGTTGGACGAATTGACCCGCGGATATCGCCTGGCTTTGGGGCATGCGTACGCACCAATTCGAAAAAGTAAAAACCGAGGCAGCGCGCAGCTCGCCGCTTCGCCGCAGATCTTCGAAAAGTACCGACCTGTTCGACTGCGTTCAGGACGAGGGAAACCCTCTATGAGCAATACTAATGGGGGCTGCTTATTCGACTAGAATCTTCGAATTTTTAGAAATATGAAGGCTGATTGCCCGAAGCCTTCGGCATACCGGCGGAAATGCTGGGCATAATTCGCGGTAAACCGCTAGCTGCGCGGCCCGCTCAGTGGTGGCACCCCCGAAGAGGTGGTTTCGGGGCACCCAGGTGATCTTCGAATAGCCGATAGTTCCTTGAGCTTTCCATGCTGGCAGCGGCAGCCACAGCCAGTTGCAGTGGGGCCCGCGGCGGCTAGACAGTGCCGGTCGCTACGCGATAGGCCTGCGCAATTTCGCGTGGTTCGGTAATCGTCACGTCCATATCGTTAATCAGGCCGTCTTCCAGGCGATAAATCCAGCCATGAACGGCCAGCGATTGTCCCTGTTCCCAGGCGGCCTGCACCACCGATGTGTGGCATACATTGTGAACCTGCTCGATGACATTTAGCTCGCAGAGTCGATCGAGTCGAATGGCGTCGGGCTGGATCGTGGAGAGGAGCCCCTCGTGTTTCTGGCGAACATCGCGGACATGTCGCAGCCAGTTGTCGATGAGGCCCAGGTGGTGATTCTCGCTGGCAGCCTTCACGCCACCACACCCATAGTGGCCGCAAACAATAATATGTTTCACCTTTAGCACCGCCACGGCGTATTCGATGACGCTTAGGCAGTTGAAGTCCGTATGAACAACGACATTGGCGATGTTGCGATGTACGAACACCTCGCCCGGGTCGAGGCCCACGATCTGGTTGGCGGGCACCCGGCTATCTGAGCAGCCGATCCACAGGAACTCGGGGGACTGCGTCTTGCTAAGGCGTTCGAAGAAGGTCGGATCGGACTTCGTGACATGGTCAGCCCACTTGCGATTGTTGTCGACCAATTCGGGTAGTATGCGCATATCCTGCTCCGCCGTTAGTATTCAGCCAGTTGGTTCAAGCCCGCCATGAGCAGGCGGCTCTATAGGTTAACGGGCCCCATCATAGCAGATGAAGCTGCCGGTTCGCATCACGGGCTGGTTTGCGGCGTGTACATTGTACCGCAGTTGGAAACTTCTCCCAGTTTCGCGTCTCCCCCAGATTCCCGGTTGTTTGGATCGCTACAAGGCAGGCTTCCCGGTCGGCCAGTCCCGACTTGATCCCGTTGTCTGTTCCGTCGTACTCGGCCTGCGCAGCATCCAACATCGAGGCAGCGTCGGCGATCCTCGTCGCGGGGCGATCGACTGGAGGATCGCGGCAGCCGCCGCCGACGCCGATGTACTCGCTGCTTCCGTCTCGAGCATTGGGCCGAGGTGGACTGCATCGTGGAGAATCTTTGTGATGCGAGACGATCACGCGTGGCTGCGAGATGGCGAGAGTTGTGTTCTGTTCTCAAGGAAGGATTGCGAGACCGACGGTAAAGACAAGCAAAACGCCATCTCCACTAAAGCGTGAAGATGGCGTCAATAGCTTCCCGTTCGTCACTGGCCACGACAACTTGCTCGGGCTGCCCCTCCGAACGTATTGCCGTCACCATGCCACACGGGGAGATTTCTGTGACGAAGTGAGCGGTGACTAAGCGCGACGTCCGAAGCGAGTGCCGAAGGCTCCGATCACCACCAGGGCGATCATCGTCAAGGTCGAGGGCTCGGGCACTGCCACTGGGCTCGTAGAAGCACTTAGCGATCCGTAAGCGGTGCCGAAGTTGTCCTTCCAGATTTCGTAGTCGGCTGTCGTTACCACGCCACCTGCACCGTTGAAATTAATCGCAGCGGCATTGCCGCCCAAGTTGTTACGCCAAACGACGTAGTCAGCGATGTCGACGAATCCATCGGCATTGAAATCGCCGGGGTCCTTGACCGATGGGGGGCCGACGTAGCGGACGATGCCATCGTACATCGAGGGAACGCCATTGGGATTCGCCTCATTGCCGAGGTTCATTTCGGCGAAACGAATCAGCACGTCTTCCGTGGCAGCGTTGACATTGTAGCCGGTACCCAGCTCAATGCTGGCTCCAGCCGCAAGTAGAGTGGTGCCCGGGTAGGTTGCCTCGGTAATGTGGAACTCGTCCGAACCACCGCCCAACTGCCAGGATGGGAAGGGGTTGCCAGCCGCACCGGTCAGTCCGAGGTAGCCGGTGGTATTCAGCCCTCCCAGGGGGCTCTCGATCTCGATCGAACGCAGGTCAAACGCCTGGGCGCTCGTGCCATTATTTTTCAGCGTCATTACTCCCGTTTGGCGGTCGATTTCGAGCACAACTGGCGAAGGACCATAAGCGAAACGGAATTCGGCCCCGCCTATGTTGTTGAACTGCTGATCCACCGATACCTCGGAGATCGTGAACTGCATGGCTGCATACTGGAAGGTGAATTGGTCTTCCGTGGCGTTGCCGAGCGGATAGGGTCTTAGAAAGCTATCCAGCAGGCGCGAATCGTCGCCATCGATATGGAACGTGGCGTCAGGGGCGGTGGTGGGAAGCTCGTTGTTGTCATCACCGAACGGCGTGTCGCTAAACCAGAATTCCCACGTGCCCACGCGGTCGGCTTTAGGGAGGTCGCCATCGCGTTGAGCAAATGAAAACGCGTTAGCGGTTATTTGTGAACCGTAGTCCATGTAGACCTGCTGTGGGCCAACACCCTGGCCAGCGTAAGAACCGCCGTTAAAGACATCCGGATTGACGTTGTTGTAGTCGCGATTGAAATGTTGAATCGTCAAGTTGGGATAAATGGGGTCTTCGATGGTGAAGTCATCGAATAGGTTTTCCACGCCACGATTGACATTGTCAGGGGCGGAGCCCGAGTAGGTAGTGGGGATTCCCAGGCTGGTGTAGGTCTGAGCTTGCGATTCACTCACGACGAGCATGCTCAGTGCGGCCAAGCCAAACGCAACTGCGCTGCCTCGGAAGCGGCGTGCCGCCAGAACGAACCCACCGGCCAAAACGAATAGCAGGCCAGTGCCAGGCTCGGGCACTGTTGTGGAAGGAGAAAGCAATGCCTCCAGACCATTGGAAGCCCGGACAAGCATCCAGAAGTCGTCCAGGTCCGAATCGAAATCGCCATCCAGGTCGCCCTTCAAATAGGCTTCGGCAATCGAGTCGCCGGTAAACGTGCCACCATAGTTGGCGATGAACAGGTTGTAGTCGTCGAGGTTGATTCCCCCGGAGGAGTCGAGGTCGCCCAAGTTGGCAGCGGCGGGGGTAAGTTCCACATTCTCTGCCAGGAGGATTCCATTCTCATCGTAGAGTTTGAGACGCAAGTCATTGTAAGGTGTCGTTAGGAAGATGCTTCCCAAGCTCACGGATTGGCCAGTAGTGAGCGGAAGCCCGCCACCACCAATAGTCTCGGCAATCATCGAATTGGAGGGAGTTCCATCGAGAGTGCCGATGCCACTGAGTTCGCTGGGGTCAAGGCTGCCATAAATCTGCGACGTAATCTCGTAGCTTCCGATGGTGACATTGGCGTCAGCCTGGATGGTTACTTCACCGGACAACGCGTTCACCGAAAGAGTCACGGGGTCGCTCTCAAAAAACTCGACGTCAGCAATCTGCATCGCACCGGTGTTGTTGGGGTCACGCAGTGTTGGAAAGACCATCATATACGACGTGTAGGCATCGCCGTTTGGATTGTTAATGGAGATCTTCGGGCTGGGAGTGTACCGGGCCACAGGCAATCCGGTGTTGCCACTGAAGTCGCCCTGGTCGATCAGTGTCCAGTCTTCCAGGCCGCCGTTGCTATGGTTGGGACTCGTAACGGCATCGTTGGTGCCGTACAACTGCCAGGATGCTGGATCGCGTTCTTCGAAGTCGTTGGCCGTGGTGATACGGAAGGACTCCAGTACGGAGGATCCGTAAGCGGGTGTAACGATAAAGCCGCTATTAGTGTCACCCTGGTTCAGGTACTTGGTTCCCGAATCACCGTCCAGAATGTTCTCCGGCGCCTCGCCAGCGGGATAGGCGCTATCGCTCGTAAGGTTGGGGACAGGTGGCAGGCGAATGGCGAGTACGTTGCTCGGATTCGTTGCTACGTCGACCCCTGTTCCGTCGGTCGACGTGTAGAAGCTCATCTCTCCCATCTGCAGCGAATTGGCAGTGGCAGATTGAATGGTCGGAAAGATCATCCGGTAGGAACTGTAAGTGCTGGAGTTGGCAAACGAAACGGGATCCGAAAGCGTATAAGTGGTTGCGGGAACCGTCAGATCGCCCTCGGAAATGAACGTCCAATTCTCTTCGTTGCCAAGGCTGTTGTTGGTGCTGGTGATGAAGTCATTGGTGCCCCAGAGTTGGTACGAAGTGGGGCTTCGTCCCAGCTCATCGTTGGCCGTGGCCCAGACGAAACTGTGAATCTCGGAGGGAGACTGGGGAGTGACAATAAAGCCAGAATACTCCTTGCCAAAGTTGAGGTATTTGGCGGCGTAGCCAACGTAGTCGGCTTCGAGATAGAGGTCGTCAAATAGCTTTGGGGCGGTCTCTTCGGCGGGAGTGTTGCTACCCGAAGTGAAAGTGGCATCCAAGTCGGCAGCCTGAATGGCATCGCCCGGGGCCAGGATGTTCAGTGCCCAGGCGGTATTGCTGAATTGACAGGCACTTAGCAGCAGTGCACATGCGAGTAACCAATGATGCATCCTCATTGAAACCAACCTCTACTTATGTAGCCCAGAAGTGATGATATCTTTTACCGTTCCGCCCAGTTTGATTGCACGCAACATTCCCTAGCCTCCACTGTGAGGAGTGGTTGACGTGGCATCGAGGGAATTGAACTACCGGCTTACCAAATGTTGACTTTGAGTATCTCGCCACCATCGCTACGGTGACCCATCTGCCGGAAGACCTGAGGATCGATGTCGAATTCGACCATGTCCACCGATCCATCGCACATCGAGAAGAGACAACCACCAGCGTGGGGAGATCCAAAAAGTTCTCGGGGGATGGCGAGTGTCAGTGGATTGATGCTGCTATTGGTAGAAGACGCATTGGGAGCGAGGTCCGTGACATCGTCCGTATCCTGGCGAGGAGTATGCGTGTTTTTTCTCCCGTTGTAGTACGTAGAGCGCACCATGTCGTCCTGGAAGCCGGTGTACATCGACCAGTCATCAGCATCCCAATGTTTCTCACCCTGGTAGACCTCAGGTGAAACCCAGCGTTCGCCGAGCGCGATGGTGTTAGAGAGTCCGTCGGTGATCTGCCGAAGCTTCACGGCGGTTCCACAAAAGGTCACTCCGTTATACTCCTGCGACTTGGGGGGCCAAGAGGCTGGCAGCGTGCCGTAGTTGGACGGACTGTGCGATTGACAGAAGCCATCGTAGCCCGTCATGTCTCCCACATTCATGGCATAGTCGCACTTGGCAACCGGGTCGGAGGCGTAGGTGGTCACTCCGCCGGCTCCGTCGCCGGTTTTGGGGTTTTCCCAAGCGGTGGCAGGAAAGGGACCGCCCTTCCGGCGAGAGGGACAATTGGTCGCGGACACCACCGTTGCGTCGCGGGAGCCGAGCGCTTGAGCACGTGCCGTACCGGAAAGTCCAGCGCCCAAGTCGCGGAGATCTGGTTGCTCCAAGTAAGGCAGGATGCTGAAAAGCCATCCCCCTGGCTGGTCTTTGCCGGTACCTCGGTCAGGATCGCCAGTCCACGACCCATACCATCCGGACGAAGGAAGCCGACCGGTAGTCGACTCCAAATTCACTATGCCGAGCGTAAGCTGCTTCAGATTGTTGGTGCACTGCGTCCGCCGAGCAGCCTCTCGAGCTGCCTGAACGGCAGGCAACAGCAACGCTACGAGTATGCCAATGATGGCAATCACTACTAGTAGCTCCACAAGGGTGAAACCAGGGAGGCTATGCTTGGCGGAGCTGGCATGGTGGAAGGGACGTCGACGCCAGGCATCTCGAGGGGAAATCGGCACTTGGTTCTCCGTTATTGGGAGGGGAGTTAGCTCACCAATGGGTTGGCTCGGAATAGCTTGCATATCTGCTGAGGAACGGACTGACTGAGGCGAGGAAGACGCTGGTACTCCCCGCCCAGGTCCGCCATGAAATAGAGCCAAGTTTGAATTAGGAACTGGAAGCAAGGGCCGACAGGCCTCTTGCCCTCCACAGTTCACTCACACGCCACCGTACTTGGCCGACGGCCGCGTTGGCCCAATGCGCTCAACACGACCTAGATATGGTCAAACCGGTAGCGCCGCCCTCGTTCCAACGCGTAATTATTCCGCACCTTCGATTTTGGTTACGTTCCACCTGTCAGAAAGCGGAAAAAAACTGCTTGGCGGGTATTCCAGTCGCGCGAAGGCCGGTTGTCCGCTGCGCCGTCTGGACGGTGAATGTTGAGCAGTAGGGTCAAATCTTCTATTGCTCCACTTATGGGTGATATGGAAGTCTACTGCTGGTGACGGTTCGCCCGCGCGGAGCTGGTCGTGAAGTGAGCTTTGCGGTTAAGCGCCGGTACTGCAATTGACGGCTATGGGTAAGCACATCATTCGAGTTTCAATAGCCGTCCGATGACATTCACGTCTTCATTGTTGTGATGAATGGGATCGCCGGGGTGGTCTTCGAATCCAAACAGGACATGACGCTCTCCGCCAGCAAAAACGCGAAAGGGGCTCGCCGACCAGTCGCTCGGCTCTTCGCCTTCTTCCGCTTTCTGGCGATGGAAGGACTGGAACTCATAAAGCACCGGTTTATCAGACAGGTTACGGATGGCAAATACTCCAAAGTCGCCTTCGGGTTGGTTGCCCGATTCATCCGGTTCGTTCGACTTCCTCCAGATGATCCGCTTCGACGGCAATTCTACAATCTGAACCGAGTTCAATGTGGAGGAGTTGCAGGCCGTGGACAGAATCAGCTCATGTCCCGGCGTTACTTGAAGCTTGCAGCCAAGTCCAACTTTCTCCGCGAAGGCCTCCTCCTCTTGAGGGAGGGGCAAGTAGTTTACGATGCCGGCGCCGAGAGGATTCTCGGGGGACTCGGGCGAGGTGAAGTGCACCGTCATCATGACGTCGTTGAAATCGTAGTCCGGCTGGTAGTCCACGGGCACGGGGCCATTGTATCGTGCTGTACCGCTATCGTCCCAACCGACCACGGTGAGATCGTCACTAGACAGGCGGACGCGAAAATCGCTTTGATACCAGCGGCGGTCGATGGTTTGTCCCGGGAGCATGTGGGAGCCGACGAAAAGGAAATATTTTGTTTGGTCGCTTGGGTTGTACTCCGAGAGGTAGCCGATCTTGCCCAATCGCCTTACCGGAAGGTTGGCGTTTTTCTCGAACAGGTTGTCAAAGGTGGTCCAACCGCCAGCCAACTCGCCTCGCTCGTCGAGTTCTACGATGCTCAAAGCATTTTGATCGTGTGCTGTGGTGTCGATATAGATATCCATCTGCTGTCCGGGCTCGAGAGCGATAAGGTAGCCTCTCTCCGGCGTGCCCTCTTCGCGATGCAACAGCGCCGTACCAGTGCAGGGTTTGTAAACTGAGCCAGTGAAATCGGATTTGCACGGTAGCTCCATGCTTTCGATCGATTCGGTGCGGGTGATGTTGCTGACCAGATTCAGCGACCTGCGGCTATTAACCATCAAGCCATTGTCGGTTACTTCAGGCGGAGTGGCTGCCGGATCTTTCGTGTCGGGCGAGGCTGATTCACCTATTTTTGCCGATTCAATGAGGTCCGCCGTGGGCACCGAGGGATGCTCTGGTGTGGGGGTGCTCCAGCTGGCGAGTTGTCTGCCCTGGCTCGACCAAATTGCCACTACGG
Source organism: Aeoliella straminimaris (assembly GCF_024054565.1). Classification (GTDB taxonomy): domain Bacteria; phylum Planctomycetota; class Planctomycetia; order Pirellulales; family Lacipirellulaceae; genus Aeoliella; species Aeoliella straminimaris. The sequence goes on along the minus strand of NZ_JAMXLR010000089.1, from coordinate 34,413 downwards.
CTCCGAGCAGGAAGGAGCAGGCGAGTCCAAGCACATAGCGCCAATCGTATTTCGGCTGCCAGCGAGCTGGCGCGAGAGATAGCGGTTCGAGGCGATCGCCATACTCCGGGGGCATGCAATCGTCCGTCAGACCGGGAATGAGTGGACTGATGGATGGGTAGAATTGGCCGCTGTCACAGCCCAATTCCGGGTGAAAGTACTTAAGCTGGTTCAGAAGCAGCAGTTGATGGCCGAGCCGCGTAGCATAATAGTCCTGCAGATCGCTGCGATCGAGCAATAACTCTTCAAAGTTCTTTACCTTCGCTTCGTCCAGATCCCCATCGGCCATGACGGCCAAGAACTCGTCGATGTGTAGCTTTTCGGTATCGTTCACAGTGTTCACCAATTGCAGGTGGAGTAGAGCAGGCTGTTCCGCCCGTGTTACTTTGAGTGGTTCCATCCAATGGCGTTCAACAATCTAAAGTGCCCCGCTAGTTGCCGGGCGACTTTTGTGCGACTTTCCGCTCAATGCAATCCAAGAGCTTGCGGCGGAGTCGCATAAGCTGCACCTTGATGGCCGACTCTTTTTTTCCAACCTTGCTCGAAATTGCCTGAATCGAGCAGCCTTCGGTATATCGTTCGTACAGTAGTCGTAGGTTGGCGCCGCTGACCTTGCTCAAGCAGTGACGCAGAGCCGACTTCTCATCGGCCTTTTTCTCAAATGCGTTTTCCCGACTTGCCAGCTGGGAAACCATGGCCGAACTGAAAACCACTTTCTCGCGTTGTCGATCCCGCAAGTACGATTGCACTTTCCAGTAGGCCACCTTACGAGACCAAGCGGAGAAGTTCGTGCCCGGAGTGAAATCCGATGCCTTGCGCCACAGGGCGATGTTAGTTTCTTGCAAGACGTTGTCGGCTGCGTCTCGATTGGGCAGCAGGGTGAGGATGTAATGCTGCAGTCGATGTTGCTCGGCAATGAGCAACTGGACGAACTCCTCATCGGCACCGGATGGCCTGTCTTGCTGGTCGTCTAAATTCATCTAGCGTCGCGTCCCCAATTGCCAATTTGGTGGTGGTTAGTACCGCCTTTAGTTGGAGCGCCCCGTCATCTGAGCGAAAACGAGGCCAACACTCGGCCGACGAATCATGTTCGCGCCTTCTGTACCGCCAGCAAGTTTGTATTGCGATGGGTGCATACACCTACGCATTCTACTATTCCATGGTGGTAGCAGGAGGTTACATAATTCTGGGCGCCTGCTGGAAGTATTTGCCTTCGACTTGCTCGGTGAAACCACGCATGCGGGTATCTGAGCGCGGGGGGCGGGCCGCCAACCCCTTGTCCGTTTCTTGCCTAAATCCGGGTAACCAATTCCAGGAGCGCGGAATTATAGGCAGTCACAGTCGCCGTGAAGATTCGTGTTGAAATGGTCCGCATGCCGAAGCGGTACTTGTTCTGGTTGGACACGGGGGGCACCGCTTTTGCCGTGTCGAGTTGCGTTGATACAAAGTCTCCGAATCGGGCTCCGCATTCCGCTGTCCAGGTACGAATCCGGAAGAGCTGTCGAGGTGTGTTCTTTCGCCGAGAGGCGGTTGGCCGCATGAAGTTGCCACCAATTCCGTTCGTGCGGATTGGCCAGGGCCGGTCAAGTTGTGAGACGCGGCGGCCACGGGAGTTTTCGCGGGAGGGTTGCTCAGGCCAACACTCAATTCAGGATAAATTGTTGATGATCCTTATGATTCGAACGTCGATAGTGGTGCTATTCTTGGCATGTGTAGCTTCCTCTTCTTTGGCGAAGCTGACCTCTGATCAGCTCGAGCAAGCGAGAAAATGGATCGCCACGCCAAGGCAGTCTCGTCCCTCGGTTGAGTCGCTAGATTTGCCCAGCGACCTCTCGAAGCAGGATGCCGCGCTGGTCAAGGAACAGTTGTGGCATCTGGTGAGCGAGCAGTTGCAGAAAGATTCTCCTCTGTCAGCGCTGCCGGATGAGGTGCATAGCAGAGTACAGCAAGGCCAGCTGCGCATCGACATCGAGACGCTTGAGCTTGGCGAGTTCACTATGCCGTACGTCGTGATTCGCCGCGAGCAGCAACATCCTCCTGCAGCGGGACGGCCACTATTCATCTGTCTGCACGGGGGCGGAGCCAATCCCGATGCGGAAGGCCCGCACGCTTGGCCAATGAATACTCAAGAAATGCAGGCTCAGATTCAATTGGCCGTGCAAGTTTATCCGTCCGAGGGGATTTACTGGATCCCTCGCATGGCCGACGACCGACTGGGGCGTTGGTGGCACTATCACAATCAGCAGGCCTACGACTTGGTGATCAACCACGCGATCTCTCAGTGGGGAGTAGACCCCAACCGCGTGTACTTCCTCGGTGTTTCCGAAGGTGGCTATGCGACTGATGTCGTGGTCCCCTTCATGGCCGATCGCTTTGCTGGTGCGAGTGCCATGGCCGCTGGGGTTGCTTTGGGTAATCCACCCGAGAACCTGCGAAACGTTGCCTTTCGGACTGACGTGGGCGCAATGGACGACATGTTCGACCGCAGGCCCCTGGCGGTGGCGTTTCATCAGGAGCTCGACAAACTACACGACGCTGACCCCGCCGGCTATCAGCATAGTATTAACGTCCAAACCGGGCGTGGCCACGGAATCGACTATCGCCCCGGACCTGGCTGGATCGCGAAGCAAAGCCGCACGCCGTTCCCGAAGACGCTCGAATGGATCGATCAGCCGCTGGAAGGTCACCGACGCGAGCGTTTCTATTGGGTCGAATGGGAGTCGGAGGATCGCACGGGGCGTAATCACATTCGTGCGATTGCAAGTCGTGAAGAGAATTGCATCGAACTCGTGGCCGAGCAACTGTCCAAGCAAACGCCGGAGGGACATCCAACGCACATCAAGCGGCCCGAGTCCAATCCGCAGTCGCTCAGTGGTGCCAGGTTGACGCTGCTGCTTTCGGACGAGCTGGTGGACTTGGACAACGAGGTCGAGGTCATAGTTAATGGCGAGGCACTTGCCTCCATTCGCCCGCACCGCAGTGCCGGCGATTTGCTGGCAACGTTGGTCCAGCGTCCTGACCCATCGATGTCTGCCACATTTCGATTCGAGGTGAAAATTCCTTAGCAGCCGCGGACGTTCGATCTCGTGGGCCGCTCGAACCACCTGACAGGTTAGTCCAGGCGGTTGGTGGTGCGTCGCAGTCTTGTATGGGTGATAGCGAGTGCCGCGATGCCCAGTAGTACCAGACTGCTGGATTCTGGCACGTTGGTGGTTCCTACGACTACACCGGTCGAAGCTGCGCTGCCGAACTGATTCTTCCAGATGGCGTAGTCCGCCGCATTCACCAAGTTGTCGTAGTTGCCATCAGCGGCAAGGTTGGCACCGGCGTCGCCAAGCGAATTACGCCACACCGTGTAGTCGGCCAAGTCAACCAGACCATCTCCATTGAAGTCCCCGGTCTCGGCAAGCACTAAAGCGGCGGCCGAAAGTTGCAGCTCATACAGTTGCATGCTGCTGGTCGAACCGCTAACACGGGCGTAGTAGGTGCCGGCCGAGGATAACTCGAGGTTTGAGAGTTGCTCAACTCCCCCAAGGCCGGTTTCGTTTGCCAGCTTGAGCAACGTTGTCCCGTCCGTATCGTACAGGGCGAGTTGCAGATCATTTCGCGAATTCGCGTCGAATGCCGATTCGGCGCCCCCCTCCACCGCCTGGCTGAATACGCCTCCCAGCGGAGTCAGCGTTAGGTCGACAAGCGAAGCGGCGTCGATCGTAAAGGAGTAATAGTCGTAATCCGTGGATTCCGAGATGCTGACGAAGTCGGACTCCGTGGCCAGTACTGTCTGGCCACCTGTTGCATCGGTTCCAATTGCAAGGTCTCCACCCGAGACCAATTGTCCCAGGTCCGTGGCCCGCAGGTAGCTGCCATTACCCAGGCCGTTGTTTGATTTTTCGTAGGCGTCGCCGTACAGGCCTTGGATTCCGCGAATTTCATCGAGCTGTGGCCCGTCGATGCTTAGATTGATGGTTGGCTCCATGAGCAGCGACTCACTGGAAGACTCAACGTGCAGCAGTCCTAATGCGTGGCCTATCTCGTGCATTAGCACGTTTCGCAGTTGTAGATAGTTGTTCGACGAATTGGAATAAAAAGTCGTCTCGCCCGTGTCGACCACCAGGTCCCCAATGTCCGGCAAGTAGGCATAGGCTAGCGTGCCATTTGTTCCATCGAGGTAAGCCCCACCGATGCGAATGTCGCCGCGGGTGCCGAGCACACCACTGGATGTCTCCAGAGAACTGCCCGTGTCGTTCGGCTCATAAACAAACGTCAGGCCCGACAAATCGGACCAGCGAGTGAACGACTCTTCCACCAATGAAAACCAGGGGCGATTGGTGAGATCCGTGCTATTGGCCGAGACATTAAATAGGTCGTCCAGGTAGTTAATTAGGTTGCTATTCTCTTCCCCAGGAATCCTAGTGCCATCGGGCACAAGGCTCCATGCCAGGGTGGCGGGATCGCCATAGTTGCCCGTACTGCCCGATGTGGTTGTCGACCAGCGATCGTCGGGCACGTAAGCCAGCGATGACGCGGCGCAGGCGAAAGTCAAGATGCCTAGTGCGACGCGTTTGTTGAAAGTGTGAGACCACATGCCTCGAGTATCCTTGTGTGAGGCTGCAATGTTTGGCCGATCTTCTCTTGCTCGGTTTCTAGGCGGATAATCGACGAAATCGCTCGTGCAACTGCGAAAAATCTCGGCCACTGGCTGCGGACTCCTTGCTACATCTCCAACAGTAGTCGTGACCCACTGGCCTTAGTGTTGTCGATACAAGGAATCCTTAGCACGAACTATGGTGGCTTCGTCGTGTTAGCCGAGACACCGTGCTGTTCGCCCGCTACCTCGCACAAACGTCAACAGGGCCCCGCTGATAGTAGGGTGTAGCGTAGCGAGTCCATCGTTTCGCATCCATTGCAGTCTGCAAGAATCTGCAGGAGTAGATGCGGCGGGCGTATAACCGAGGGTGGAATGTCTGCAACGCGGCGCAAGTCAGTCCATCCGAGAGGTTACTCACACCAATCGGACTCCATTGAAGCTACTCAGCTTGTTTTAAGGGGCAGCGCACGCCAGAAGTACGCGCCTGCCACAGAATAGAGACACGGAGATGAGTAGAAGTTGGTTGGAAACGGGCGTGGGGACCATGCTCGCCATGGACGACTCCTTCGACATCGCCACCGCACCGAAATGCAGCTTCCAAACCTCGTAGTCTGCTGCATTAACGACCCCGTCATAGTTCGCGTCGGCAGACAGTCCAGCGCCGAGTTGCCCCAAGGAGTTGCGCCAGACCACGTAGTCGGCAATGCCGACGAGGCCGTCGCGATTGAAATCGCCCGGCAGTTGGGTGGCTGCCAGATAGTGGGTCAGGAGTTCGTTGTCGGTGAGAGCCCGGTCGTATACGGCGGTTTCGTCGATGAGCCCGGGCAGTCGAAAGTCGCTGGAGGTGCTGAACTGGGCACCCAACCATAGATCCGCGGTGGCGGAATGAATCGAGCTAGGGACGCTGCCGCTTGCCTCTGTTTCCTCGTGAACTAATTGTCCGTTAACGTACAGTCTCATAAAGTCATCGGGCTTGAAGACCCCGGCCACGTGAATCCACTCTCCAATGGTAAGTGGTGTGTCGTCGACAATATCGCGAGCGGACCCGAAGGTGCCGTCGGGAGAGATAACCATGCCGAGCGCACCCACTCCACCATTCTGCAAATTGACGTACAGGTTATAGCCACGCTGGTTGCCGGAGCCTTGGTACTTGGCAACAATGCCGCCATTGCCTTCAGGATACTCGTCCAGCTTGATCCAAGCCTCCATGGTCAATTCGCCAGTAATATCGATCTGAGGCGAATCGGCGATGGATACGTACGAGATTTCACCATCAAGATGGGCGGAACGGTTGTCGCTTGACATCCCATAGAAGCCGGCCGAGGGGCGGGGGCCGGGCTGCCCTATGTTTGCCGGCCCCGCACTTGCCCCCAGACCGACGTAAAGTCCATTCAGGCTTTCATCAACCGCGGCACTGGGTGCCACGATTCCACCTGTTTGCCCAAGGCGCCAATAGCCCACGGGGCCATCGGCGAGCACCACGGACGAGTAGATCGACACATCATCGGACCCCAGTGGTTCCAGGTCGTCCGGCAGTGTTTCGACGGCCGCCGTTTGGTAGAGCTTGGGGTCGGTAAAGATGTCGGTCCATTGGCTTCCTGTGCTGTCGGGGAATTCTTCGGGCGCCATTTGATTGAGCAGTCCAAAGCCTCCGACCTTCGCCAGCGTTTCATGCATGGTTGGCCCGCTGGCCAGGAACCCATTGATACTACCGGCAAGATACACTCCGAAGTTTTCCACGGCGGAATCGATTTCAGCCGACCGATAGGTGGGAGAGTGCGACCTCATGAATTTCAAACCGTAAAGTGCGTCGAGGTCCATGTAGCCGCTATTGCCATTGCCGAATCGCCCGCTGGGCAGTTGCATGGACAAGATGCGATCGATTACCCGCTCGGGCTCGGGGAATTCACGTCCCCAGTGTTCGTAGATGGGCCAAATGTGAGCTCCTCCGCCAAGTCCCTGTACATCGCTGCTCGGTTGTTGGCCGATCCGCCACCAACCGGTGCCGGAATCAACATTGGTGTCTAGCCAGTCGAATACAGTGTCGCGCCATTCATCGCTCGCTCCGCTACTCAGACTGTAGACATGCAAGCCGCCCCAAAACTTGTGGGACTCCGACCACTGATTGGTCCAGTTGATGCTGTTCTGCAGATAGCCGCTCACCTCGTCTGGTTGGTCGAACGGAGCGTATAAGGGTGTGGCCGGATAGAGTTGCTTACCGCCCAGTGGCCCCAATGCTCCTATGGTCATTCCGTTGGCATGCAACTGGTGGTGTCCGTAGGTGGAACTGTAGGTTCCATTCGCCAACGCGAAGGAGTGCAGATGATTGATCCACTCAGTGCGCTGCTGATTAGAGAGCGACTGAGTGAAATCTTCGCCCATCAACGTTCGCGAGATCACGACATCGAGCGAGGCATAGTAGTCGGGACTGTTATCGGTCGAGCGCATCCGATACTGGCCGTAGGGTTCGGCGGCGAGTCGACGGCTCTCGAAAAAAGTCTCAAATGCAGGGCGGATTGTCGCCAGATCGACGATTTGTTCGGCCCTGGTGGACGCAGTCACCAGGGTCACGCAGCCCAGCAGTACGCAGGCTCTCCCCGAACTCTGAGATAGCGACATAGGTTCGCTTCCTCGCGCATGCAAGAGTATCAGGATCTGTTAAGAGTGGCTACCCACCTCAGCGGACGACGGTAGGTTAGCAACAGAAGTAGTGATGTTGCCGAGCCTAGTAGTAGAGAGCCAGGTTCGGGCACCGCGGTGAGCATAAGACTATTCCCCGACACGGAAAGTCGATAGCCGTTCGAGAATTCGGGGCTCAACGTGAATCCCTCATCAACGAGCTCGCCTGCCGTAAGCAAAGCATACGACTGGCCCGATGTTGGTTGGAAACTATCGGGCAAGGCGGGGGCGATCGTGCCAGACAGGCTGGCCATACCGGTGACCGAAGGCGCCTTGGTCTCTCCGAAGCCCAGCGACAACGCTCCATCGCTAATTAAATCGCCACCGATCTGGGCCGATGACGAAAGTGCAAGCGATCCGGAGTTAATGATGGTCCCTCCGTCGGTGGGCAGCACTCGATAGTCGAAACTAACGGTGCCGTCGCCTGCAATAGTGAGGTCGTTGCCATTGAGATCTACGGTGCCTTCGAAGCTCAGGCTGCCAGAAGAAACGGTCAGCGTGGTATCATCATCGAACCGTATGTTTGTCTGCAGCAAGTGGTCGCCTTGCAGCACGTTGATCTCAGCAGATCCCGCGTCGGTCCGCATGATCATCGTGGAAAAGCTGGCGATCGCATATTGTTGGGCGCTGTCGATGTTTAATTCGCCAACGACCATGGGGTCTTCGTGGTAAATCGTCTGGGGCGACGTAATTACATTCCCCAGATTCACCACCACCCCAGTTCGGTTTGGTACGGAAGCCTGCGACCAATTGGCGATGCTACCCCAATTGCCGGAGCCGTTGATGTTCCATGTGTATGCACCGGAAGAAGCACCGACGGCCGCTTCGAAATGAGACTGAATTTCACCGGCTGATAGGGCTGTGTCGTAGACGGCCACTTCGTCGATTCGTCCTTCAAAGCCCCAGAGATTATCGCCCGAGAACTGATGTCCGATCCAAAACTCCCCGACCCCGTCGAAGATCTCGGTGGTGGCGACAACCTCCTGCGCAGACAGTTCGCCGTTCACGTAGAGCGACATCGTGGTGGTGCTTTGATCGTAGGTGGCGGCAATGTAAGTCCACTCTCCCAGCGCAATGTCGGTTTCGGAGTTGATCTGGGATGTGGAGGCAAATGTCCCCGATTGTCCGATGACAAAACCAACCCGACCTGGGACCGGGTCGTAGAACAAGTTGTAGGAGCGATTGTTGCCGTCGCCGACGTACTTGGAGACGATACCCTCATTGCCCCCGCTGTCGGTCTGTGCATCTCGGTTCACCCAGGCTTCCAGTGTCAGGCTACCCGTAATGTCGAGAGGATTGGGCGTTACGGCGTCGTCTGTAACCTCGAGTCGACCGAAGCCCGAAATAGGATGGCCAAAGTGTACTGCTAAGTTGTCGGTGGCGAAGCCATCGATGACATAGCCGCCGGCAATGTCACCGGGGCGAGGTCCCACTTGCCCTATGTTGTTGGGACCGGTGTCTCCGAAGTTGTCGATGTTCTGAATTGCGGCATCGATTCCCGTCACGCTGGTCGAATTCTCGGCGAAGAAGGTCAGTCCGTCCCCTTGTTCATTCAGCTGGTAGTAGGCGGTGGGCCCGCTCGACAGCACGGTAGAGTTGTACTGGGCTCGCGAAGCGGATGGCCACATAAGCAGCAGCAGGGCGGTCGCAAGCGGGACAACTGCTCGCCGTCCGCGCCGCCAGTAGAGTAGCCCAATGACGACCATCAATCCCAGAGATGCAGGCTCTGGTACTGCTTGGGAGCTGCTGGATGCGGCCGAATTGTCCATTCCGAAGTTCTGTTTCCAGACTAGGTAGTCGTTGGTGTCGATGCCGTCTACCCCATCACCGTTGTTGTTGATGGCCGAATCGTCGCCGGCACCGAGGTTGTTGCGCCATACGGTGTAGTCGGCAAGATCTACCATGCCATCGCCATTGAAGTCGCCATCCAATGCCATGCTTACACTCAACACGAGGCTATTGCCGACGACCGACAAAGAAAACATATCGCTACTCGGTCCGCCGAGCGTGATACCGTTGTCGATGAGTGTAGTGGCTGACAAGACGGTGAACGATTCATCGCCGGAGAGCGCGTACCCGTTGTAGAGTTCTACAGCCAGTACGCCAGATAGTGTCGCTGTGCCGGTGATGTCGAAGAAATCAAACTCCCCTGCCTTTTCACCAGCGATATCGATATCCAATGTTCCCGTGCTGGTGAGGTTGGCTGCGAAGTCGACACTACCTCCAGTGCCTAGCGTGCCTTCGTTGATCACGGTGGCGCCTCCGGTAGAGGTCACGCTGTTTGAGATGTTCCACGTGCCCGACAGGATATTGAGGTTATTGCTTCCCATGTCGAGTTCGCCGGTGAGATTGACAAAGCCCTCGCTGAGATCGGTCTCGGAATCCAGCACCAGGTCGACTGCAATGGTGTGCGTGCCCGAGGCGGTGACCTGGGCGTTTTCTGAATCGGCCGAGAGCGTGATGCTGCCAGTACCGGCCAGCATGTACTGATTGCCGTTGGAAATGGTTAGGCCCTTGATGGTGATATCATCGTTGGTGAAGACGACGCGAGGTTCGCTGATTGAGTTACCTAGCACCGCGACCTGCTGATTGTTATTCGGCACTGTGTTGAAGCTCCAGTTGCCGGAGGCGTTCCAGTCGCCCGACGAATCGACGTTCCATGAGAACGAGGTAGGGATGTTGGTCGTGGCTGCTTCGTAGTGCTCGAGAATGCGCGTGGCGGTAAGTGGGTAGTCGTAGACGGCGACCTCGTCGATCGTGCCTTCAAAGGTCCAGTTATTGGCGGTGGTGAACTGCTGACCAATCCAGAAATCGGCTGCCCCAGTGTACAGGCTTGTCAGAGGCGTGGTTCGGTTGGCCACCAGATTTCCGTTGGCGTAGATGCTCATGTTGGCCGATCCTGTGCCCATGGGCTCTAGCGTTGCTGCGACATGCACCCATTCCTGCAACGGCACGTCGTAGTCGACCGCTTCGAGTACACCGTTCGCACTGTCGAAGTTGCCATCGTCGCTAATAGCGAATCCGAAGCCGTTGATGTCGTCGTCGTAATACAAGTTGTACGCGCGAGCTTCGGCGCCATCGGGGCTGGCCGTATCGTCTTGATAGCGAGCCACGATGCCCTCGTTGTCGGAGCCGGACACGATGGGAAGGTCGCGATAGATCCACGCCTCGAGCGTCAAGCCGGTGGAACCATCTAGGGCCAGGGGATTTGCTCCCTCTGTATCCCAGGGCACTTCTACACCGGGGAAGTCAGGCGCTGTGAGTGGCGATAGCCGCACTGCTTTGTTGTCCGCCCCGAATCCGTCGATTGCAAAGCCCCCGGCCAGATCGCCGAGACGTGGGCCGGCCTGAGCGATGTTGTTGACCCCTGTGTCGGTACCGAGGTTCAAGAAGGTGCCGTCCACCGCCATGCCGAGCGAGCCGCTGTTGGTCGCGATGGTCCCCGACGTCTCCTCCAAACGGTAGTAGGCAATCGGGGAATCGGAGAATACTTCGTTGGAGTACTGGCCGAATGCGACGGACGCGTTCAGTCCCGCAACCAACATGGACGCGAGCAAGGCAGAGTAAGTTCGAAGCATCGACGGATCCTTGGTCGAGACGGTCGTTGAGACCAGCGGTGGTGCGAAGCGATCAACGGTCCCGCCACTCGCGGGGCGCGAATGCGGTGGTTTGAAGTGGCGCGATATCAGACTAATTGCGAGAAGCATCGCAATCCAGTAATAATCTACGTCGCAGGCCAAATGCTGCTGCGCCGAGCACTGCTATAGCAATGGTACTGGGTTCCGGGATGGCCGCGGCATAGTGGCTTGCGACCGCTTCGGCGCTCAGTGGGTAGTCGTACACAGCCACTTCGTCGATGTTCCCCTCAAAGGTCCATTGGTCGGAGTTGGTGTACTGCCTTCCGATCCAGAAATCGGATTGACCGGTGTAGATGGAGGTCTTGGTGGTTTCCTTGCTGGCGACAACCTCTCCGTTGACATACATCGTCAACATGCCAGGATCACCCGGGTTCACGAGCGCTGGGGGGGCATAGGTGCCGACCACATGCAACCATTCATCCAACGGAACGTCGTATTCGCTCGCCATGAGCTGGTCGGCGTCGGAAAAGTTGCCAAGGTCGGTGATGATAAAGGAAAAGGCATTGTCTTCGTCGTCGTAAACAAGCAAATAGGAGCGTGCCTCCATGCCATCGGGGCTCGCGGTGTTATCCTGATAGCGCCCCACAATGCCTTCGCTGTCGTTGCTGGTTTCGATCGACTGAGGTGCACGCTTGACCCATGCCTCGAGCGTGAGACCGGTGGAGCCGTCGATGGCCAGCGGGTCGGAGGCACTCCACGGACGGACCACTGCCGGGTTGTCGCCACCCCCTTCTTCAGGATCAAGGACGATTGAGCGATTCGTGGCGTCGAAGCCGGGCAGGTCGGGGCCAGGCTGATTGTAGTCGCTGGTATTCGTCGAAGTGGCGCCGGGAATGAATTCGTAGGTGGCGTCGACGCCCGCCGCACTACCGCTACTGGCGGCTGTGGTGCCAGACGTCTCGTTGAGACGGTAGTACGCTAGTGGATTGTCGGCGAGGACAGCGTCGCTGTAGGTGCCAGCGGTACTGGAAGAAGTCGCGACCAGTAACAAAGCAAGAAAAGTAGTGGTGGCAACGGGGAGGGACAGTCGCAAATCTTGGATGGTCATTAGAACAAGGCCTCCGCTAGAGATGAACATCAGTAGAAAGGGTACATTCCGCCATCTTCTCGCAAGATTGCACTGTGGAGCTTGTGTCGAATAGCTTCCGACAGTCGGCAGCAACCAAGTGCACTAACAACTAAAAGGCGCGACAGTCTATTTCTGGACACCGAAACTGGGGAATTAAAAAGGTTAGAAAAAGTTTGCGATTTGATGCCCATCCCCGTACGCTGTTGGCGGGTGAGAATTCTGCGATTGGGTACAAATCTTCGTCCAACTCCCGTCCGACGCGCCTTATATCGTTAGGAGCTGCTGATGCCAACGAAGCCGACATCCGACGATTCGGGTACGAAGACCACCTGCGCAACCGTTCCAGCCGAGGTCACTGAAGTAATGCGTGAAAGTGCGAATGGCTTGGAAGGGGACTCGGACCACGGCTTGTCGAGCATGGATAAAGCCAATTTCATTCGCTTGTGGGCCGCACATAAGCGGAGAGTATACGCCTATGTGCTGAGCCTGGTGCCAAACTGGGCCGACGCGGATGAGGTGTTTCAGGAGACAAACATTCGTCTGTGGCGAGACTTTTCTCGCTTCGACGGCGAGACCGATTTCGGCACCTGGGCGATAAGTGTCGCTTACTATCAAGTGCTCACGTGGCGCAAACGCCAGTCACGCAATCGCCTGGTGTTCGATGACGAGACCATCAATGCGATCGCGGAGCAACATGGCAACTTGTTGCCGGTTACCGATGCCCGCTTTGGAGCGCTGCGCGACTGTTTTCAGGAACTGCATGACAGACAGCGAGAGCTTATTACCAGGTTCTACGCACCCGGGACGAGTGTCGACGAATTGGGACGCTCCATCGGCAAAACACGCGCGGCTGTATATAAGGCTCTGCAGCGTATCAGAGCTTCGCTTCGAAACTGTATAGAGCGAAGACTGAAACGAGACCACTTAGCATGAAAGAACTTCCTCAAAAAAGCGAAGGTCGCATTAGTCGGCTCGATCAGCTGCTGACATTGCAGCTAAATGGCGAGGCGACCCAGGCCGATTCAGACGAGCTGAATCGACTGCTGCAATCGGAGCCGGAGGCTATATCGGACTATGTGGAACTGGTAACCGATTCGTCCGTCTTCAGAGGATTTAGCGAAGCCGCGTCTTACTGCGCTGGACCGGGACGTGAAAGTGAGGACGCCGGTGGCAAACCGTTGACGCTGCTGGATCGATCAGTGCGATCGCGCATGCACCAGCGGGCGCCGCTGGCCTACATTGTCACAGCGGCAAGCATTTTTTTAGCGGTGGTGCTATTGCTCTCGCGCAATGATGACAACACCACTTCCGTAGCCGCTGGTGGCGAAGGTGGTGTGACCAACACACTTGTATCGGCCGACAGGTCGGCTACCGTTGGAAATGGTTCTGCTTCTCGCGGAGCGGAGGAAGGTGTGCCGAAGGCCGTAACTGGCGAAGTGGCCACCGTGATTCGAGCGGATGATGTGGTCTGGGCCAAGGACAATATCGACGTTGATGAGCTTACTCGTGTTTCTGTCGGGCAGACGCTTCACCTGACTTCGGGCGAACTCGAGTTGGTATTCGACCGCTCGGTCAGAATGAGAGTTCGGGGCCCCGCGCTTTTGGAGCTGCGCTCTCCGACGGAAGTCTACAGCCGCTTTGGTGTCCTGTCGGCCAGGGTCGGTAAAGCCGGCAGAGGCTTTGCGATTGAGACACCCAATGGCCGCATTGTCGACTTGGGTACCGAGTTTGGAGTGGCCGTCGATGAGAAAGGTTCCACGGCGGTGGCGGTGTTCCGCGGCGCCGTCGATCTGATGTACGGCCCACAGGATAATCTCTTGAAGCCCAGTGTGACGCGTCGCCTTGTGCAAGGTCAGGCTCTCACCATGGATCTGGATGGGTCGATGCGTCGCCTGGTGTCGTACGACGATTCGCAGTTTCCGACCTTTCGCAATGACCTGCCATTGGAAGCCGGCAGACCTTCCAGCATCTTCACGAACGTTAGCGATAACATTCGTGATGGAATTGGCGCGAAATCGTACCGGATTGTTCCCGGCGGTCTGCGTGAAGACGTGTTGGCCTATGTTGACCGTCAGCATCAATGGAATGGTGTCGATTCGAGCGGTATCCCATCGATTCTTCAAGGCGCCGATTACATCATGCCGTTCAACGGTGACAAAGGTCGGTCCAATTTGAGCGTGGAGGTCACGGTAGGCCGACCCTCTCGTTTGTTCGTGTTCATGAGTCCCATTGCAAAAGTGCCAGAGTGGTTGACCGACGAATTTACCAAGACCGATATGCAAATTGGCTTGGACGAATCGGGTGAGTATGCCCTGGTCGATGGCTATGAACTAGCAAGGGGGCCAGGCAAGGCGATCGATACGAAGTTCTTTGTTTGGCAACGAGACGTTGACTACCCCACCACTGTCGTCCTGGGCAGTGTCAGGCAGGCCCGGCGTGGAACGGGTTACTGCATGTACGGTATCGCGGCGGTGCCTCTCGAGGTCGCGCGACATTACGACGCAAAGAGCAACTAGCGTTGTTGCTATTGCTTGCTAACTACCAAGCTGGGAGAACTTGGATGATGCTGCGTAAACACCTACCGCATCGCAATATCGGCTTTACTTTAGTCGAATTGCTAGTGGTGATTGCCATTATCGGGATTCTAGTTGCCCTGCTCTTGCCGGCCGTGCAGGCCGCCCGAGAGGCCGCTCGCCGTACACAGTGCGTGAATAATCTGAAGCAGTTGGGGCTCGCGCTGCACAACCACCTGACCGCCAAGGGTACCTTACCAACCGGTGGCTATAAGTGCGAGATTAAAGGGTTCTTCGACTCCGTGATTCCCTATGTCGAAGACGAAGTGTTGTTCGATCAGCTCGAAAAGACGGGCAATCGCTGGGCTGGATACGGTACCCCCGGCACCAAGAATGCAGCGTTACTGCAGTCCTGGTCGCCCTCCTACTTATGGTGTCCCACCAGCACGTTGCCGCAACGCGTGGTGCTGGACGAAGACAACCTGAATCCGCTCTACGAAGGTCATGTGATGCCCATGTACGTAGCGATTTCTGGCGCCACTGACAACAAGATCAATAGCCCCGAGTATCGAGAAGTTGTACCAGTGCAGCGTGGACTGCTCTCGCGCAATGGACTGTTTTACGCGGATAGCTTGTTGAAACCCAAGCGAATTACGGATGGCCTTTCCAACACCATGGCAATGGGCGAACAATCGGGGTGGGGATTCGAGCAAAACAATCCGGAGAAGCAAAGGGACATTCGTAGCTGTGCCACGGGTGGGGTGTTTTCGAGTTCCTGCGATGGTCAGATGTCAGGCCATGGAGTGGATCCCGTGCCGTTGGATGACGTTCGAGGTACGGATGTATTCCTCTATAACATGACGACGCTACGGTACCCCATTAACAACACCGACTGGCTCAGCGTGCGACAAGCTGGCAAGTCGCACTTTGGTGAATTCAATAAGAGCCTTACCTCCGATCACCCTGGCGGAGTGAACGTTCTTATTGCCGATGGCAGCGTTCGATTCCTGACCAATGATACGTCCATGGAAGCGCTGCGACGGTTAGGCTGCCGGTACGATGGCTTGGTCTCCGTCGAATAGTTCCCTTTTTCTCTTTTGGTCCTGATATGCCCAAGCAATCGAATGTACGTCCATTCCTCGCTGCGGCGTGCGTCTGCGTAGCGTTGATGGCAGCCACCGCCATTGGTTGCGGGCGAACAGATAATGGAACTGGCGAGGTCCACGGGCAAGTCACATTCAATCAGCAGCCGATTGGCAAAGCACATATAATGTTTGAGAGTGGCGACATCGGCAGCGTCCTTGCGGTACCACTTGATTCTGATGGTTCCTTCCACGTCGACGAACTGAAGACTGGTGAGTACGTCGTGGCGGTAGTCCCACCCGATACGCAGGGCGGGCGCGAGATTGGCGATTTCGATGGATCTAAGCCCTTGGCCCAACAGAGGTCTACCACGAGGGAGAATATTCCCGCCAAGTTTAGCAGCACCCTTACCAGTCCCTTACGGCATACGGTGGTTGAAGGGGAAAGCGAGTTCAGCGTCGATCTGGCGGATTAGACGGAAACCTGTCTGAACCAGAGAGTTTGAGATGCAGCGAATCATGAACAGTACCAGTCGTCGCGATTTCTTACGCCACACCACCGCCGCCGTTTCGGTTATGGCTATGGGAGCCAGCCCGCTGCTGGCCCGCGATTCGGTGGATCGACTCCCACCGGTGCGACGCATTACCGGTGGGCCGAAGCACCACTGGTTTGGTTACTACGACAAATGGCAGTTTAGCGAAGACAATCGGTTTGTCCTCAGCAACCAGGTCGACTTCGAACACCGCTCGCCCACCGCGGATGACGTGATCCGGGTTGGCATGGTCGATACTGAGAACGGCGATGAGTGGATTGAATTGGGCGAATCAAAAGCCTGGGGATGGCAGCAGGGGTGTATGCTGCAATGGATCCCGAACAGACGCCACGAGGTGATCTGGAACGACCGCCAGGACGATCAGTATGTGTCGCACATTCTGGATGTTGAAACAAACGAAAAGCGGACGCTTCCCTATCCGATCTATAACGTCAGCCCCGATGGTAAGTTTGCCATTACCACCGACTTTGCCCGGCTGAATGATCGCCGCCCTGGATATGGCTACGCCGGGGTGCCGGACAAGAACAAATCAGTTGGAGCCCCTGAGGATTCCGGTTTGTGGATCGTTGACTTGGACAGCGGTGAGCGTAAGCTCATCATGAGCCTGGCACAAGCGATTGAAATTCCCTTTGAGGGCTCTGAGCGGCTGGGATTTGCGGACGACTCCTTGCATTGGTTCAACCACTTGCTGTTCAATACCGATGGGTCGCGCATCTGGTTCCTGCAACGCTGGACTGTTGGCCGCGGCTGGGCAACACGGGCGTTTACCATCAATCCTGATGGCACCGATCCGTACGTGCTGGATCCTTATGGGCAGACGTCTCACTTCATTTGGCGCGATCCACAGCACGTGATGGCCTGGGCATGGCATCCCTCGCATGGCAACAAATTCTATCTTTACAAAGACAGAACGAATGAAGTGCACCCTGTCGGCCCCGACGTGATGACACAGAACGGGCATAACACCTATCTGCCTAAGTCCAACAGCCAGTGGGTTCTAAACGATACTTACCCCGATTCAAAGCGGCTGCAACATCCATACCTGTACCATATCCCCACCAATCGCAAGTTGCCGCTAGGGCACTTCCCGAGTCCCGCCGAATATAAGGGCGAATGGCGATGCGATACCCACCCCCGTGCCAGCCGCGATGGCCGCACCGTCTGTATTGATTCACCCCACGATATGGGCCGACAACTCTACCTGATTGACGTCAGCGAGATCATCGGTTGATCGGCTGGCGTCGAATGCTCTTGTGCTAGTCCTTAAGTTCCCCCGCCCCGCTACCGATATGCGCCTACGCCGTCCAATCCTCGTCACGATCGCCACTGGCCTGCTGTTGGTCGCGGGAGAAGGTGTTTGTGCCGAAACGACTATCGATTTCAATCGTGATGTTCGGCCGATTCTGTCCACACATTGCTTCCACTGTCACGGGCCAGATGCCGAATCACGCGCGGCAGACTTGCGGTTGGACCTTGAGGAACATGCCAAGTCTGAGGAATTGGGCACACCAGCCATCGTCGCTGGGCAACCTGATGAAAGCGAGCTTGTACGCCGCATTGAAACCGCAGACGACGGGGAGCGTATGCCGCCAAGTGACGCTGGCAAGCAACTTTCCGCCGAGGAGATCGCGACGCTCAGGGAGTGGATTGCCGCAGGCGGAACGTATTCCGAAGCGTGGGCCTACCTGAAACCCGTTGATGCGGGACGATCGCCCCCCGGCGGTGACAAATGGGAGACGCATTGGATCGACACTTATGTCCATGAAACCATGCGCGACAGTGGCATGGCTCCTTCGCCCGACGCAGACCGAATCACATTGATTCGCCGGCTTAGCTTCGATCTCACCGGCTTGCCGCCTACTCCTGAAGAGGTTCGAGCGTTTCTGGCAGATCAGTCGCCCGACGCCTACGAAACACTGGTCGATCGACTATTGGCGTCGCCACGATACGGCGAGCGAATGGCCATGTTCTGGCTCGATTTGGTTCGCTATGCGGACACGGTCGGCTACCACGGCGACCAGAACCACCATGCGAGCCCTTACCGCGACTGGGTGATCAATGCATTTAACAACAATATGCGGTTCGACGATTTTACCGTCGCGCAGTTGGCTGGCGACTTTCTGCCCAGTGACGAAGAGCAGAACCTGATTGCTTCGGGCTACAACCGCCTGCTGCAGACCAATCACGAAGGTGGAGTGCAGGTGAAAGAGTACACGGCCATCTACGCAGCGGATCGCGTGCGAAATCTCTCTGCCGTGTGGATGGCGTCGACCATGGGCTGCTGCCAATGCCATGATCACAAGTACGATCCTCTCTCTACCAAGGAGTTTTACTCGCTCGCTGCGTTCTTCGCCGATATCGACGACACGCACCATCTAACCTACATCGTCAACCGGGAATTCACGCTGCGTCGTCCAGAGATCACAGTTCTAAGCGACGAGGAAGAAGCTGCGATCGCGCGATTGGAGAAGGAAGCGGATCGAATTCGTCAGGCATCCAAAGCAAAGGTGTTGGCCAATACCGTGAGCGTAGAATCGCCACAGAAGCGACTGGCGGAGATCGATGCCGAAGTGGAAAAGATCATGAAGTCGGCCCGGCGAATTATGATCACCAAACACACCACCCCACGCGTGACGCGAGTCCTGCCGCGGGGCAACTGGATGGACGATACTGGCGAGATTGTCGAGCCCGCGGTACCCGCAACATTTGGCCAGCTCGAGGTCGAGGGTCGGCGAGCGACGCGACTTGATCTCGCAAAGTGGTTATGTGACGACAGCCAGGGAATAGGAGGTCTGACAGCACGGGTGATGGTCAACCGATTCTGGGCACTCGCGTTCGGCAAGGGGCTAGCGCCGAATTTGGAGGATTTCGGCGCGCAAGGCGAACCGCCGTCACATTCCAAGCTGCTCGACGCATTGGCGGTCGAATTTGTCGAAAGCGGTTGGGACATCAAGCATATGATGCGTACCATTGTCCTCAGTCGGACCTATCGGCAAGCGTCCAACGTCAATGGGCAAATGTTAGAGATCGATCCCTACAATCGATGGCTCGCGCGTCAAGCACGATTCCGGCTGCCGGCTGAGATGATACGTGACAACGCGCTCTCGATCTCGGGATTGATTGTCCATGAAATTGGTGGCGCAAGCATCAAGCCTTATCAACCGGAGGGGCACTACAGGCATTTGAACTTTCCTAAGCGAAAGTACCATGCCCACTCCGACGAACGCCAATGGCGGCGCGGTGTCTACATGCACTGGCAGCGACAGTTTCTGCACCCGATGCTGGCGGCATTTGATGCACCCAACCGCGAGCAGTGTACGGCAGAAAGACCCCGTTCTAATACGCCACTTGCCTCGCTGACGCTGATGAACGATCCATCCTTCGTCGAAGCGGCACGAGGCCTAGCCGCAAGAGTCCTGCTGATACCGGCCAACAGTGACGCGGATCGGGTCGACGCCGCCTTCGAGCTGGCGACCTCTCGTCAGCCGGAGCAGGACGAGCGAGACAAGTTGCTTGACTGTCTGGCCGAGTGTCGGCAAGACTTCGCGAATCACCCCGCGAACGCCAAGCAGTTGCTGGGCGTGGGGCTCGCCCCTGTGAATGAGTCCCTGGAGACGACGGAGCTGGCTGCATGGACTGCTGTAAGTCGAGTGCTCTTGAACCTGAGTGAAACCAATGCACGGAACTGACTCCAACTGCAAATCCACTGCTGGTCGTACGTCCATCTCCGCCCGTCGGACTTTTCTGAAGCAGTCGGGCGTGGGATTGGGGATCGGCGCATTGGGAGCGCTGCTGGCAGACGATAGTCGCGGCGCCACGGCTACACGTCTGCCTACTGACGCTCTAGCGGGTTTGCCTCACCATCGCCCGCGTGTCAAGCGAGTTATCTTTCTATGTATGGCCGGTGGACCCTCGCATCTTGAAACATTTGACTTCAAGACCGAACTGGTGCGACGCGATCGCGAGCCGATGCCCACTTCGCTCACCGAGGGCCAGCCGATCGCTCAGTTGCAGTCGAAGGAGCTGAGGATCCTTGCACCCCGAGCGAGGTTTGTCCCCTGCGGTCAGAGCGGGCAGAGGATCAGTGATTTGCTACCCTGGCATCGAAAAATGGCGGACGACATCTGTGTGGTTAACTCGATGGTGACCGAGCAGATCAATCACGATCCGGCCCACACGTTTCTCAATACTGGGACGATTACGCCAAATCGGCCGAGCATGGGGGCTTGGGTGACCTACGGTCTTGGCAGCGAAACCCTGGACCTTCCTGCGTTCGTGGTGCTTACTAGCCAAGGGGGGCGTAACCCTCAGCCGATTGCTTCGCGCCAGTGGGCAAGTGGCAATCTGCCAAGCCGCTATCAGGGTGTGCAGTTCAATGCAGCCGGAGCTCCGGTGCACTATGTTCAGAACCCACCCGGCGTAAGTCAACGCGCTCAGCGCCGATTGGTGGATACGGTCGGCGATTTCGACAAACAGCTGTACCGCAGAGTGGGAGATCCAGAGATTGCGACGCGCCTGGCCGCGTATGAGATGGCGTTTCGTATGCAAACGGCCGTTCCGGAGTTAATGGACCTGTCTGGTGAGCCGCAACACGTCTTCGACGCCTACCAAGCCACGCCCGGTGACGGGTCCTTCGCCTCGAATTGTATCATGGCTCGGCGACTGGCTGAGCGTGGCGTCAGGTTTATCCAGCTATATCACCGGGGTTGGGATCACCACGACAATCTCGACAAATACATGAAGCAGTGTTGCGAGCTGACCGATCGCCCCGCCTTCGCGTTGATTAATGATCTCAAGGAGCGCGGGATGCTCGACGAGACGCTGGTGATCTGGGGCGGTGAATTTGGTCGCACACCCATGTCGCAGGGAAGCGATCGGTCAAAGATCGGGCGCGATCACCACATTAAGGGTTTTTCGATGTGGCTCTCAGGAGGTGGCATTCAAGGAGGTACCACCTACGGCAAGACTGACGACTTTGGCTACCATGCGACAGAAAATCCGGTTCACATCCGCGACCTGCACGCCACGATGCTCGACATGCTTGGCATCGACTATCGCCGGTTCAGTGTTCGATCACAAGGACTCGACGTTCGCCTCACTGGCGTTGAAGAGCCAAAGGTGTTGACCAACGAGTGGACCTAGAGGGCTTTACTCTTTGGTGTACCGGTTTGGCTTGTTGTGTCGGCCTGCTTTCGCGGGTGCAGCGGAAGACCAGTTGGCAACTTGTCGAAGCCAGGGGGCCGAAACTTCGCCCGGTTTTCATCGCCTACTCGGTCGCGCCCGCTGGGATGTCGAGGCGGTTCGTGATGACCTGCAAGCGTAGACGACTCGAGCGGACATGGACATCAGCTCCCCTCGATAGAGTCGGACGCCTCAATCGACTTCGTGGACCGATCCCTGGGGATGCTTGGCGGCGAGTGACAGTACCGAATTGATCGCATCGGCGGAAGTACCCAGCACTACTTGGTCGAAGGCGCACTGTCCCCGATCTCCTGCTTGGGACACCTCCAGGCGAAGGCGGTCGAAGGAAAAATTTTCGTAAGCTTGTTCTGTCTGAGGTGCCACTGACTCGACGCGCGAAGGGTCTACATCGCACCAAACCGACACCGTGACGTGGCCCTCACCTTTGCAGTCAATTCGCGTCACCCAGTGGTGAGGGCGGCTGTCGCTATTTAAAGGTTGTACGCCAGGTATCTGGGGCGCGATATCCAACTCGTGCTGTACTTCGTCACCTCCATAGGATTGGATGCCAAAGGTCGAAAGTCCACTCGGTTGCCCAATGAAGAGTGGCTCATCTACCCCCCGCTCGTCGCCCCGCATCATCGATAGCCCAACCCATTGAAATCGCTGGTTGGCCTGCAAGGTTGATTGTGATCTCCAGAAGAGCCAAATCTCTCCTGGCTTATTTCCGAGTTGCCCTGTGTCGTCGACCAACTCGCTCCTCGCTAGTGGTGACCGATCTGAAACATCCAAATCCAAGAATACGGAGTCTTTATTGGCGAGTACCAGAGACTGCGAGGAAGCGAAAGCGGTGCTGCCAACGGCTAAATCGGTACCGAATTTCCCTATGCCGGAAGGTCGGATATAGGGCTCGGCGAATCCAAAGGTAAACTCTTTACCTTGCGAGTCGCCATGAAAGCTCTGATACGCCAAAAGTCCTTGGGTACGCAGCATTTCGTAGAAGGCGACTTTCTCTGCTGCCAAAAGAGAGCCTTGCTCCTGCTCCACTCGCAGTTGCACCTCGTCCGGGCGAATAAACCCTCGGTCGTGCACCAGCGACTGGGGAGTAATCGCCTGCCGCGGATTGCTAGGGAGGACGACTTGGGTATTGGCCTCGACTGCCACAACTTCTGCGGCCACTTGTTCGTTGCCAGCAGAGGTCGGGGCGAGTTGTACTTCCCCCTGGTACACGGCGACAAAGGTCGTGAGGTCTTCATCGACCCCCACGCCAAATTCGGTGCCAACATCCACTACCTTTGCGTTAGGCGTGTGTACCACCAGCGGAATCTGTTGGCCACTGTTCAGGCCGACAAGTCTTCCATGCTGTAAAGTGACAGAGCTATCTTCACTTAGCGTCACGGAGATGGGGCCCTCGAGCACCCACTGGCTACCAGAAACCGTCGAAATTTGGACAATGCCCTCGGTTAGTTCGACTGTTTGTCCCGCGAACACCAGACCGCCAATCCCGTTCAAGGGATGACCATCGGGAAGATTCAGCGCGGTCATAACCGTCCCCACTACCACCGGCTGTGGCGGTGCGATAGGTTCTGCAGCTGGTTTGGGAGTCTCGACATGAATGGGAGTCTCCTCCGTAACGGTCGTGTGGTTGACGCCGCCTTGCTTCGATTTGGGCAGCAGCCATAGTGCACTCGTGGCGGCCACCAACAAGGCAGCCGCAATTGCGGCAAGCCACCCCACGGCAGCACGCGACGTAACCGGTTTAGATCGCGTGGCAAGTTTCGGGGGAGATGTGGCGGGGACGTCTTCCAGCTGGCTGACCATGTCGGTGACTACCGCATGGAACTCCTCGTCCTTCCGGGTTTGAGACTCGTTGAGCAACTGAGGCAGCGACAACTGGCGGTATAGTGCCTCGTGAATGAGAGCGAAAGTTAGCAAGCATCGGCAGTTTTGCGTGCCGCTAGTCAGCCAAGTCAACAGGCTGTCGAGCGACTTCGAACCGAAGACGCCAGGGGTGGCTTCTTGCGAGAGGGCTGCTTGTGCCGGCCCCCCGTCGAAAAAACAGTTAAGCGACGTCAGTGTCTTGTCGTGAGGTGAGACGACGGGTTGAGACGATGCCCCCGTGCAGGCTCTCCAAACAAGGTTGCGTGCTTCGGCGAGCAGGGAGACTGCACGTTGCGATGACACTGCGAGCCTAGAGGCCATTTGAGCTGGCGTTTGCTCGATCAGATAACGCATGCACAACAGTCGTAAAGAGTCAGTCGGTAGCTGGTGAGGCACAATTGCTTCGACCGACTCATAGATTTCCGATGTATCCAGTTCGACGGCGGTCTCCAGGCACAGTTCCACGATGGAGCAGTACGACTTCGCTTGCTTGTTGCCGAGGTGGCGAAGGCTTTGCGAAACCTGCGCCACGGTGGTTTTGCCAACAAGACGGCGAAACTCGTCGAGCGACATCGATGCGAGCCGTTGATGGACCAAGCTGGAGCAGATGGCGTTCGCCTCGGCATCCGCCGAACACAATGAAGGGTGGCAGAGCAACACGCACGCCCTGATGGCCGGATATAGCCGCAGCCAGAGCTGAGCGTGTTCTTCGCTCTGGCCTACACACTGGTAGACGTCGGCAAATGCTTCATCGTTGCGGAAGGACAATTCGCTGAGCAGGATGCTGGCGATTGGCCTTGGGGTGCCTTCGGCATCGCTAGCCAGCGCGCAGTCCACCTCGTGCGTGGACGCCATTCGCCAGCGAAGTTCTGCATCAATTTGCATGGCCTCCAGGAAGTAGCTTCTTGCGGAACGATCGCTTCGCAACAGGGTGTTGAGCTCGGCAAAACCTTGGTCCTGCAGCGAGAGATCGCCCGCTTGCCACGCCGCGACCAGCCGAGGCAGGGTGGGGAATTCGCATTGGATCTCGTCGGGTGACATAGGGTCAGTTCCTGTGCTTCTTTCCTGGAAAGCTACTGTACATGCCACTCACGAAGTGTCGCGGAAATACAGCGATGCAACACCCGCCTCGCTCGTGCCATGGTTCGCTGAATGCTCCGGGCGGAGCTGCCGAGTTCTCTCGACATCACGTCCAGTGTCATTCCATCCTGGTAACGAAGCTCCACCACCTTTCGATCGGAGTCGGGGAGCCGATCAACACACTTATCCAGTGCGTCGCGCCGGAATTCGAACAGCTTGGCCTCATCGATCATTTGTGATGCCAGCAAATCGAGCACTTCGTCATTAAACCATAACCTTTCAGTTGCAGTTTTTCGGCGGTGACGAAGTACTTGAATGTGGGCGACTCCACAAGCCCACGAAAAGAAGTCTCGCTCCGGATCATAGTGTTGCCGTTTTTCCCACAGAGCAAGACTCGTGTCCTGCATCACATCGTCTGCATCTGCGTGAGTGGGGACAAGCGAGCGGATAAAGGAGTTCAAGTGTCGTTGGTGCTTGGACAGCAACTGCACGAATGCGGCTTCGGACAGTGGATTGCGAGGGGTGTCTGCTGCAGACATGGGATACCGCCCAGTAGAGTTGCTGGAGAATCTAGTGGCTGCGCGCCGGTGGCGCACGTCAGTCGTTGCCAGAGTAGTTCGACAAGATTCATTTACCATCATAGTGTCTCCCCGAATCTCGTCTAGCTCACCCAGCAGCGCGGTAGTCAACGAGGCGTGCTGGTGGGTTGCGGGTCGGCTGCTACGAGCGAGGCGAGCGGTTGCCGGACGCATGCGATCGAGGTGGCACCACCAGCGCGGTGGAAGTTGACGGGGTGGGCGTGTTGCTGTCAGACTGGGGGAGCCTAGAAAACGCAGATGCAAAGACGTTTTGGACTTTTTTGGATTTTTAGTGTCGTGCTTTCGGGGCCTCAGACGGAGAAGAGTGTGCGAGTATGTAATTGGCTCGCGTAGCAAGTGTACTTTTCATTATTTCCGGAATATGAGTGTCGCGGTATGCCCATCCAAAGTGGAGAGTGAGCATCGGAGCACCTCCGTACAGGCCTTCCCCCAACTACATCGCGCAAGCGTTGCGTCGTGGGGCGTTGCAGTCAAGTGTGATTGCCCGTTGCTCGCCAGCCGTTTTCGCGGCATGCTGGCGCACTAGTTTCCATTACTTTTCAGTTCATTAACTAAGTCATTTTCTTAAATGCCAGAACGTGGGCGCAACGGAATTTCCGTGGCAGCGCCGCTGAGCAAGTGTGTCTTTGTCGACAGTAATCGATTCAACCAATGCGAGTAACGCAACGAGGAGCTTTTCGATGCTAAGGACGTGGAGAATTCTAGTGGTGTTGTCAATCGCGTGCGTGGCCTGCAGGGGAGCCTCTGCAGTAGTCGTGGCATCCGATGACTTCAGTGCCGAGTTGGGCGGAACCGGCTTCAATGCGACGGATGAATGGGGCAACCTCGAGAACGGCGTCAGCACTACAGCCGTGGCAAGCCCAGCGTTTCGGGCATTGGATCCCGCCTTGGACTCCGTCGGACTTGGGACGGTCTACGTTTCCTTCGATTTTTCCACCAGCCAGACGGTCAACTGGGGCGGATTGGCGTTTTTTGAGGGAGTAGACGGAGGAGATGAAACGCTTTTCGTTGGCATGCCCAATGGCCAGCAATCCTACGGCATCGACCTCAAAGGAGGTCAGGGCGTGCTCCTGTCCGGCGTGCCGATAGACACCCAGGTTCATCGTATTATTGCGCAAATCGAGTTTGGCTCCAGCGACGACACCTATCGCCTGTGGGTGGACAATCTCAACGAGTCGATGCCAAACGGCGAAATTACATTGGATGGATTTGTCGTGGACGACGCTTGGCAGTCCGTCCGTGTAGCATCGGACGTAGGTGCCGGCACTATTGTAACAGTCGATAACCTCGTAATTGCGGACTCAGCAGCCGATGTCGGGATGACCCCGTCGGTGGATGCCACGTTGACGATCGATCGCGGTACCGGCGAAATCAGCCTGAGTAGTGGTAGCAATCTGCCGAACGTTGTTGGGTATACCCTGAGATCCAATGCTGGCAGTTTCGACCAAGCCACCTGGAATACCATTGACGGACGCGATGCAACCGATGCGACGCCTCCTGGCGATGGCAGTGTTGATGACAATGACTGGGAGGTGCTCACAGGGGCCGATAGTACGACCGATTTAAGCGAATTCACATTCGACGTCAGCCCCGGTGACGGGTTGGCTCTGGGAACTACCCCGCTTTCGTTGGGCACGCCCTGGATGCGTTCGCCTATCGAGGACATATCTGCGGTAGTGACCATCGACGACAACGGTACGGAGGTGCCTCTGGCGATTGAGGTCGTTTACACCGGGGATGCAGTCGTTTCCGGCGATTTGAATGGCGACGGCGATATCGACCTGGACGATTGGGTAGACTTCAAGGCAGGGCAGGGAGTGGTTAACGGCGGCATGACGGCGGTCGAAGCGTACAGGATGGGGGATCTGGACGGGAACTTTGTCCACGATCTCGAAGACTTCGATTTGTTTGCCGAGGCCTATGACTTGGCCAACGGTGCAGGCGCTTTTGCGGCGGCGATCACTAGTGTCCCCGAGCCTTCAACCATCGCGATGTTGGCTGGCGTTGGCATTCTGGCATGTACAGTCCGTCGTAGGACTGGCCTCTTCGTGCACTTGGTGGCGGCGGTTTTCTTGGTGGCGAGCCTTGGATCCACCGCGAAAGCCGTGGTTTATGCCTCGGACGATTTCAGTGCCGACGGCTCGGGAGTCGGCTGGGCTGGTGGCGATATATGGGAGACTCGCGACGATGGTGGATTCCTTTCCACGTATCCCAATGGATCCCCCGACAACACATTCAGTAGCCGGAACTTTGCTGCACCGATCGATCCGCAGAACAACCTCACCTACATTCGGTTCGACTATCGCCAGGGCGAGGCCAGTGGGCAGGATTGGGGCGGTTTCGCATTCTTTGAAGGATTGGATGCAGGCAATGACGAGTCCTTCTTCGCTGGTGCTAACCCGGGTGGAACCGAGAACTACGCCTTCGATACGAAGGGTGGGGGCAACCTTGACTCCATGGTGCCTTTCAATGCCCAGTACCGAACCATCATCGGTGCAATTGATCAGACGGGTGCCAACACGATCTACAGCATCTGGATCGACAATTTCGATGTGCAGAACCCCAACAATACGTTGACCATTGACGGTCAGGGGGCCATCAACGCCCCTTGGCAATCGCTCCGCTTCAATGGCAGTGGAACACATGAGTTTGCAGACAATCTGCTGATCACCGATGGCAGCGAGCAGAGCATGATCTTCGAGCCGCCAGCGCTCGAAACGTTGAACCTGTTGGTCGACAAATCTACCGGCGAGGTGATGATCGAAAACAGCACCGGTGCTGATGTTGATATCAGCGGCTACAGCATTACCAGCGGCTCGGGCATGTTGGACGCCGGTGGAACGCCGGGTGATTTCAACATCGACGGGGCGGTTGACATTGCTGACTACACAGTCTGGCGCAACCATCTGGGCGGCGACGCAGCCGCGCTGGGAGGAAATGGATCTGGTGGAGCTACCGTGACAGCGGCCGACTACGAGTTGTGGAAAGCTAATTTCGGCAATATGGCAACTCCTGGGGATGGCTGGGAGAGCTTTGCCGAACGCGACACGCCTGTCGCAGGTTTCCCGCAAGGCAGTGACAACGGTCTCGGCTGGGAGGCTGGTGGCAACCCCAGCACCTTTGAAGTCGCGGAGTATTACCTGCTCGGCGAATCGGCGGTTGGCTCAACATCCCTGTCTCTTGGCCCCGCGTATCGCGGCGGTCCGGATGGTACGCAGGACCTTAGTTTCTCATATCGTTCGAACGGTGAGCTCGTCTTCGGCAGCGTCTACTATGTTGCGGCCGGTTCGCTGGCAACATCGGCCGTTCCCGAACCGTCGAGCCTGTTGATAGTTTGTGTTGGCGCGGCGATGGCTCTCATTTCAAGGAGGTGCCGCTAACACGCGCACCTCGTTCCGGTGGCTACGCGATGGGCAGACGCGTAGTCACCGGCCTTATTCACCGGCATCGTCGGCTCGTAAAAATAAAAGGAATGGAAAATGTTGCGAAACGAGGTTAGACGCAGTTCACTCCGCACTTCGCCGTGCAGGGTTTCATGCGCGAAGTTCGGGAGTGCGGGCTTTACGCTGGTCGAGCTGCTCGTGGTGATAGCGATCATTGGTATTCTGGTTGCGCTTCTGCTGCCGGCTATTCAATCTGCTCGAGAGGCTGCTAGGCGGTCCGATTGTAAGAATAAACTCAAACAGCTTGGTATCGCTGCTCTCAATCATCATGACGTTCACAAGCATTTCCCCACCGGTGGCTGGGGATGGCGCTATGCCGGCGACTCCGATGGTGGATACGGCCGCAAACAGCCTGGTGGTTGGTACTTTAACATCCTGGAGTTTGGCGAACTGGGGTCGATTCGCGACCTGGGCTCGGACGGAGACTACAGTGCCATCACGCCCAATCAGAAGTTGATGGCAAAGCAGCGAATTGAGACGACTGTTAGTTTATTCATATGCCCCTCGCGACGTGGCGGCGGAGTCTATCCGTATGTTCGTACCGATGGCAGTGAGTACTACAACGCCGATCGACCAGAGGTGCTGGGCCGCAATGACTTTGCCGCGAACTCGGGCAGCAAGTTCCCTGGGTCTATTTGGGAAGGACCGCGGCAACGAAGTACCACCATGCCCGAACCACCGGACTACAGCGACTTTACCACGTATTCAACCACCAAGGGGCACGTTTCGCTGCGCGGCAACGGTGTCGTGCTCGGGATGAGCGAGGTGAAGATGGCACAGATCACGGATGGAACCTCCCAAGTGCTTCTGTTTGGCGAGAAGCACATTCCGTACGGCGAGTACGATACCGGTACCTTCCCCGGCAACGACCAAGGATGGGACCTTGGGTTCGACACCGACGTGTGCCGCTGGACAAAGTTCCCGCCGCTGGCGGACGGGACCGACTTCCCACCCAATATCACGGGTGAAGATCGCGTGTCGGTGTTTGGCAGTGCTCACCCTGCCGGTTGTCAGTTCGTGCTCTGCGACGGATCCGTGCACACCGTTACTTACGACGTGGATCCAGATACGTTCGTACTGCTCGGGTCTATCGCCGATGGCCAAGTGGTCGACCAAAGCGAGTATTAAACCGCAGCGTCGATCGTCGGGTATTTCTAGAACACCACTGTCTTTGCAACACCTCGACGTGGTTCGCTATTTCCGTGCGACCTCGGCAGATCAGAGATTGGCAGCATGAGTCTATTGCGACCGGGCGGTCGGACGTCCACCGATTGGCGAAAGCACCGCGCTGCGTCACGTCTCACCTTAGAGCCCCTCGAGCCAAGGCAGCTCTTGGCGGGGGATGTCTATTTGTTCAATTTCCAGCCGGAAGCCTCCTTTGTCCCCAATCGATTTCTGGTCGATTCGGGTGAGGTTTATGGTCTGAGGGGCGATGGGCTGAGCTATGGTTGGACGGCCAACGAGAGCGGCGGCGCCTTTGAGCGAAGTTTGCAACCCGATCAACGCTTGGACACCGGGATCGCCATGGGGACGGATTCGGTCTGGGAGTTGGCGCTGCCCAATGGGAACTACGAGGTCACCCTTTCGGTTGGCGATCCGTCCAGTGCAACCACCAATACTGTTGGCGTCGAAGGTCAAGTCGTATTTGCCGACGAGTCTGCGCTGGCCAACGAGTTCCGGACGGCCACTGCAAACGTCACCGTAGCGGACGGCCGACTGTCGATCGATGCTATCGGTTCCGCTAGTGGTTCGACCAGGCTGAACTACCTCTACGTTATCGGCAAACCATCCGGCAGCAATCAGCAACCTGATGCGGCACTCATTCAGGAACCCACTTTCGCGGGGCAAATCGTCAATCCCAGCGATGTCCATATGGAGGCCGTGGGTTATTTCGACAGCGATGGCGATTCGCATGTGAATTCCGACTGGGAGATTTGGACAACCGATAGTGCTGGAACTCCGTTGGAGCTGGCCTGGACGACCATCGGAATCGTTGGAGTCGAGAAGTATCACACACACCTGGGTGACGGTATCTTCGTCAACACGCACGCCGGGCGGGGCGATTTGCAGCATAGCACCGGCTATACAATGCGGGTTCGCTTTCGCGATAGCGCTGGTTCAGTGGGCGAGTGGGCCTCGCGACCGTTTACCACGGGTTCGGCCACCGAGGCCTTTCCGCTCGAGTTGGAGGATGTTGCTGCGACACCTGCCCCAACGTGGAAAGACGAACTAGCCAACAACATAGTTCTCGAGCCGGCGTCCACCGTGCCACACCTGAAACTCGAGTCGCCCGAGGGCGACGAGTTGCTCACCATTGCAGCCAACAACGGTATCATCAACAACGTCACCAATCCTCCGGCCGTCGACGACCATGTGGCCATACGAGTGAGCTTATTTGGCGGCTCTGCGGGATTACAGTTGGGGCCGAGCGATCTGGTGATCTATGACGACGATGCATCAAAGCGCGAGATCTACCTGCCGGAAGTCGACCTGGGCATTGGTCAATTCTTGTACCTCTGGGTAGCGTCGGATGGCTCGACCTACTACGCGAATCCGGAACAAACGCAGCCAGATTTTTCGAATCTCGCCCGTAGCTCCATCCTGGGGTTCGTCGCCTTGGAGCCGGGGTTTCGCGTCGAAGTAGCAGCCGAAGGTTTGCAATTGCCGGTCAACATCGCCTTCGTACCGAATCCTGGAACCGATCCGAATGATCCTCAGTTCTATGTCACCGAGTTATATGGCCAAGTGAAGGTCGTGCTCAACAACGGCGACGTGTTGGACTATGCGACGGACTTGCTCAACTACAACCCTACCGGGAACTTTCCTGGGTCTGGTGAACAGGGAGTGGCCGGGATCGTCGTCGATCCTGGCACAGGCGACGTCTTTATCACCCGTGCCGCGGACGCCGATGGAGTCGAAGGCGGCCCACACCACGGTCAGGTGGTACGATTGCATAGCACGGACGAAGGCCGCTCGTCTACAGGCGAGACGATCGTCTTGGACATGGTCGGCGAAACTCAGGGGCAGTCACACCAGATCTCCGACATCTCTATTGGGCCAGATGGCAAACTCTATGTGCACAATGGCGATGGGTTCGACTCGTCCACCGCACTGAACCTCAACTCATTCCGCGGAAAGATCCTGAGGATGAATCTCGATGGCACTCCCGCCGTCGATAACCCTTACTATGACGCGGGCGATGGACTGACTGCCACTGACTACATCTATGCTTACGGGTTTCGCAATCCCTTTGGCGGTGATTGGCGAGCAGCCGATGGCATGCTGTACGAGGTGGAGAACGGTCCGGGGAGCGACGATCGATTTGCGCGCGTCGAAGCGGGCGCCAATTACGGCTGGAACGGTTCGGCCGCGTCCATGCAGACCAATGCAATTTACAACTGGACTGCCCCGCACGCCCCCGTCGACATCGCATTTGTTCAGCCCGAAACGTTCGGTGGCAGCCAATATCCGCTCGCGTATCAGGACGTGGCGTTCGTCACTGAATCCGGCCCCACTTGGGCGGCTGGACCCCAGGAGAGAGGCAAACGAATTGTTACCTTCGAGGTCGATGCCAACGGCAACCTTACTAGCGGGCCGACCCCCTTTGTTGAGTACCAAGGTCAAGGTCGCGCTACCGCGGCGGGCATCACGGCAGGGCCCGACGGACTGTACTTCTCAGATCTGTATCCCGACACCAACATGCAGGACCCCACCGCTGCAGGGGCACGTATTCTTCGTGTCCGTTATGTGGGCGTGGCGGGTGGGTCGGCAAATTTTGAGGCCGACGTTCGCGCGGGATTGAACGATCTCGACGTGCAATTCACTGATACCTCGACCGTCGGTGGCGCGACCTCATGGCAGTGGCAGTTTGGCGATGGAGCAACGAGCACCGAACAGAACCCGCTGCACACCTACACCACGCCGGGCGTTTACGACGTGCAACTTACGGTCGTCGGCGAAGATGGAGCTCGCACTTTGGTGCGTTCCGATTACATTGTTGCCGGGTACTTGCCAACGGATACCAACCAGGATGGCGTCGTTGAAGAGAGCCAGGATGTGCAAAATTTCATCAATGGCTGGCTCAGTAATACCAGTGGCATGACCACGCAGCAAGCCTTGTTTGCAGGCGACAACAATCTCGATGGATTGGTAGATAGCTCTGACGCTTTCCGATTGCGTCGTGCGCTGTTCGATGCAGCGAATCAGCCTGTGAGCACCCCTAGTGTGACCTACCCGCCAGGTGACTTCAATCACGATCTGGTGGTCGATCAGCTAGACTACTCCGTTTGGAAGGCCGATTTTGGGCTCACGCTCGAAGATGCAGTAGAGCTTCGATCGGATGCGAACGGAGACGGCGTCGTCGATCTGGCAGACTACACGGTATGGCGCAATCATCTGGGGGTGACACTTCAGGCGGTTCAAGTGGCAGCCGCGTTGTCGATCCCTGGTGCCTCGGAGGTATCGATATCGGAGGCCGCGGTGACCGCCGGCGATGAACAGCAACTTACGCCACAACCTTTGAGAGATGTTGCACGCAACCGGCTTGAGCCTCGAACGCATCGATCACCACGCGACGCAAACGGGGAAGCGGTCGATGCCCGAGCCAATGTAGGACCGGTGTTGTGGCGAATCGACCAGCAGGACGGTCGGCTGCAGCGAAAAGAAGCTCGCTGGTTATATCGCACTGCGAATGATGCGGATCGCAGCCATTCAATCGAAGCTTTTGACTTGGCCTTTGGAGAACTGGAGGAGCACGAGATTCGAACGCTTAATGGCCGGAGACACGAAGCTCGGTAGTGAACCTGCCGGATTGTGAGTGCTTGTGGGGTTTGGTTGTGTTAGAATAAATGTGACGATTTTTCCGTTTTTACCGTCGCATCGTGCGAAACTAATGCGGATTAACAACAGGGGAGGTAATCTCGTCTGGTCATCGCAGAGTTTATGCGCCTTGTCTGCGGTAGTTATTTGCCGTGGGCGAGGTGTAACGGGTAGCGGCATTTCGGTTTAAGCTGTTGCCTTGCTATGAAAGTTGCAAGCGGATATCTGATTTTTCTCTTCTGGGAGTATGAACCAATGATTGCACTGAGTCGCTACTTCTATTCTCTCGTTGCCGTTGGGCTTATCGCCACAGCTCTACCGGCATCAGCGGCCCTGGTTGCCGCTGACGATTTTGACGATGCCGATGGGACTCTGCTGGACGGCAAAGCTCCCGATGTCGGGGCAAACTGGCGGGTTACCCAGGGCGGTGGCGACCTCGATGTGCAAGGCGGTGTACTCGACACGACGGGCGCCGGACGCACTGGTTTTCTCGATTTCGCAGGTGGGAAAGCCCTCGGGGCAGGCGAATTGCTCACGATGCGACTGACCACTCAGGATCCGTCCGGCAGCAATTTCTTTAGCGGTGGCTACGCGGGATTCTCGTTCTTCGAGGGAAGTGACGCCTCAGAAGTTATGTTCATCGGCGATACCGGTGGTGGCGAATTCTGGGGGCTCGATCAAACGCTGGTGGGAGGCACAACGCTTTCAACCAACAATGATCCGGATGCCACGGCGGTGTTTACCTACTCTTTCGATTCCGGTGCTTATGCTTTGACGATCGATGGCGCTGTCGAGCTATCGGGCACAGGGACCGCCAATCTGGCGGTCGACCGTTTTCGCTTTGTCAATGGTGGCGGCGGTGACCTGATTATGGACTCGCTGGCGGTGGACATCTCCACTGAAGTTCCTGAGCCGGCTTCAGTCGTCACTGTGGTCCTGGCCTTCACGGGCTTGGCTGTAGTACTTCGTGGTCGCCGGGCATAAGGACTTGGTTCTGAATCGAACGAGGCCTCGTCTGACGTCACCGGCAGGCGAGGCCTCGCTGCTAGAGTGGGCTACCTTCGAGGGCAGCGTCCTTTCATTGCAAAAGGCGGTGAGGACGCCGCTACTAGGCGATCTTCCCAAGGAGATACTGCCATCCAAGGATGCCCCACGCGACTCTGTTGATGGAGTCGGACTTGGCAATCCAGATGCTTGAGCCGGGCTACGGTATATTTGATGTTTGCCGTTGCGGCGGTCTTGCTTCACA
>NZ_JAMXLR010000088.1 GCF_024054565.1 Aeoliella straminimaris | reverse complement strand
AAGGCGCAAATGGCGTGCCAAACTCGCTTGGGTTCTCTGTCCGGTTCTAAGCTGGACACGCCGTTGAGGGGAGGTGTGTAGAATCCTATGTTGAACCCCATAGAGAATCTTCTAGGGCTGAGCCCGGCGGGCGGCACCGATGCGTAAGGTGGCGCATTGTCCGACCAGAATATCGTCACACCATCGTCTTCTGCGGCTAAAGTGCGATGTCCTGCGATCCAATCGGTCCCAATTTCAATAATGGTGCCGGAGCCTCGATCGAAAACGCCCTGGTATGTTGGGCCTAATCCAAACAGCTCTTTCCCCTCCGAAGTGAAGGTCAGTGCCTCAATGTCATTTATGGTGGCGGGCAGATTCGACAACTCTAGCGTGGCCAATACGTCCCCGGCAAATGTATTGAAGTCGTATTGTAATTGTGCTTCGCTTCTGGTCGAGATCGATGTAACCGCAACACTCGCAATCAGTACTCGCCGGATGCTGGTCCAATAGAATGATTCACTGCGGAGCATAGGCGTCATTGGTTCGCTCCTTTCTATTGTGGATGATTGTCGAAGCCTTGGCCTGGATTCGCCGGGAGCATGGCTGGGCCAAGCTCCCGGCGCGAGGATGCCACAATTTCTTCTCCTTTCATGAAGGATGCCGCCCCAATCAATTGGCATCGTCGAGGCTCTTTCACCGACTGAGCCGAACTCAATCGGCAGTGCGATTCACCGGCACGGACCTGCGAAGCCGTACCAGGACTCCCCCAACTGCGATCGCGCATAAAATTGCCGTCGATGGCTCCGGCACAGCGCTGGATGCGATAGCCCCGGGGCCGTGAGGCCAAACTTGAAAGTTAGACTTCCAGGGGTAGTTTGCGAGTTCTTCTTCGACGGTGCCAAAGCCCCTCAAAGCGCCTGCATAATTCATAAATGCTTCATCCGCGCCGATAAAGTTAAGGGGAGTATCATAATCGGCACCGAACAGAACGCCTGTCGCCAGGTCAGGAGGGCTGTTGGCCCCTTGTCCATTGTCACGTACCACAAAAGCCATCGTTGTTCCAATGTAGTTGGGATCGAAATCCCGCGTCACGGTGCCACTCAAGATCACCGTTTTTTCATCCATAAACTCCATCGCTTCGATACTAAAGTGTGATCCCCAAATCGTCGTTTGGTTATCTAGCCGGTACCAACTTTCTGCTTGCCCGTCAATGCTACCGTCCGGGCGAGTCCGTGCGGAGAATCCGTAGTGCCCACGTATGTCGAGGTCTCCTCTACTAAGCATTAAGACCCCCCCTCCACTTGCACTTTGCGCCAGCACACGATTAGCACATTCACAGTGCACTAAGCTGATTGCCATCGTTGCCCCCACCAGTAGGTGTCGCAGTCGCTCTGCGGATCGAGGGGGAGGGACTTTGAGGAGCAAATCGTGGCTACCTTTTGGCCTTGCCGGATCGGCCGGTCGCCGGCGTTTGCCACCTATTTGCGGTTTCCAAGCACTCATCGCATTTCCCTTTCAGGCGGCCTGCGTTACCATGGAAAAGGAGCAACGGACGCGCAGACCGTGCGCCCGTGGCCCATCTGTGGCCGGTGGGCGGTGCACTTTCCCGAGTGGTGCTCACCGGCCTGTTTGGTTTTGCAGTATCGACTCTACGCGGCTTCCGATGAATCGGAGGGTGCGTCTTCGTCGGGTTCCGCATTTTCGTCGACGGATTCGTTCATCTGTTCTAGCACTTCCCGCCAGCGGGCCACTTCCGTAGGTCGATCGATCTCATCGTAGACCGTTACCAGTTGTCTTGCGGCCCGCTGGACCGTAGGCTTCGCCGCTTCAGGATTGGAACAGAGTTCGTCGTAGGCCTGCCGAAGGTGCTCCTCGGCATCTATAAATCGACCGTGCTCGACCTGAAATTCGCCGTACCGCAACTCCGCGAGCGCGACTTGCAATTTCTTTGCGGGAAACTCCACTTCGGTAAACTTCTTCCTAAAAGCGATTCCGTCTTCGAACACTCTTTCGGCATCGTCGAATCTGCCTTGCTTCACTAGCATGTGCGCCAAGGTAAGCTCTAAATCCCGCCGCGACTTGGGCGGGTCGCGATAGTGATACCTCATCGCGCCGGCGCCGACCGGTGACGGAAAGGGCCTTTGCAGTATGCCGAGGCCTGACTTTAAGACATCAATCGCCTCCTCAGATCGACCAACCGCATCGAGCGCGATAGCTTTGGCCAGACATAGCTGAGAGGTGCGGAAGCGATGCGGCGCATCGATCGCAATCTTGGAGAACTCCAAACCTCTTTCGGCGGCGGCTAGGGCGCTTTCGAGCGCGTCCGTGTCGCCCGGGCTGCCGTGGACGACTGCTAATGCGTGCAGGTGTTGCGCGAACGGCGCGATTCCCTCGAGTTCCGACCAATGACTACTCAGCGGTTGGAGTTCTTGGTAGGCAGATTGCGCCTCGGCTGTCCTCCCCCACAAGTCGAGCGATCGTGCCACGTAAAACTCGGACAGAAAATCGAGTTCCGTGTCGTCGCCCGGCTCATCGTGAGCTGCTTTCACGGC
Source organism: Aeoliella straminimaris (assembly GCF_024054565.1). GTDB lineage: Bacteria > Planctomycetota > Planctomycetia > Pirellulales > Lacipirellulaceae > Aeoliella > Aeoliella straminimaris. Next base: position 13,965 of record NZ_JAMXLR010000088.1, on the reverse strand, counting down.
CTCAAGAAAGCACTGATGCGCATCCGGGTAATTGTCGCGGTGGAGTTCGCACCATCCTCGCACCAACCAGCAGTTGCCCAGCGACTTCCAGGCCTCGTGTTTCCTACATATCGCGCCCAAATCTTGAAGCGTCTCATTGGCTTCGTTGTATTGTCCTGCACAGTGCAGGGCCTCAGCAAGCGCAAGCGCACACCCATGCGACCTTTCTTCATTGTCGTATCCAGCCGCCTGGTAGTATTCCCAACCTTCCCGGTAGGAATTGATCGCGCCCTGGATGTCACCGGCATGAAGCAGGATTTCACCTTGATAACGCAGCGTCGTCGCCGCCATAGGGTCGGTTGAACTATGGATTCTGCGACTTATCGCGACGCCTTCCTCCATCAAATCGATGGCCTCTTGGTGATCGTTGACGTCCATGTGGGAGAGGGAGAGCGCCATGTCGATCCGCGCGAAAATTTGTCGCTGGGAGCCTCCGGGAGGAGCGACTTTGTCGGCAATCTTCATAGCGCGGCGCCGCAACTCTTGCACCTTCAAGGGCTCCATCGGATCGTGGAACCAAGACAAGTGAAAGTATGCGTCTGCCGCTGCTTCCGTTTCGACGCCAAGATACTCATAGATTTGAACGGCTTTTTCCGCACGCAATTTCGTTGCCTGGAAGTCAAAGGTGTCCGGTTTGTCATTCCACTCCGTCTGGCTTGCCAGATCGACAAGCAAGTCGGCGTACTTTTCGTCGTATTCCCCGTAGCCTATTTCACTCTCGGCCAACTGTAGTGCCCGCAGTTGGTGTTCATAGGCGGCGTTCGGTTCGCCAATTTCTTGATACATCCGAGCGACGATGCGATGCAGTTCGATTTCTACATGCGGCCGGCCTTGCGCCCGCTCCTTCAAACTGCCGGACAAGCCGTCGAGGAGGTCTCGGACCGATCGCTCTCCGCTCGTTGTTTCCTGACCGTGAGGCGCGTCGAACATGCTTTGATAGAAACCAAGCAGTACCTCGTTAGCCTCCCGTCCTTGTTCAATTTCAGCGAGTCGCCGCTCCGCGATCCAGAAGCCAGCCACCGCACCAAGTCCTGCGGCAACTGCAAGTAATAATGCACTCGTTGTGGCGACTAGTGCCCGGTGTCTCCGCGTAAATTTACTGATTTGGTAAAGCACGCTGGCCGGCTTGGCTTGCACCGGTTCGTCACTGAGATAATGCTCGACATCATCAGCCAATTCCCCGGCGGACGCGTACCGTCGTGTGCGGTCCTTGTCCAAAGCCTTCATCACGATCCAATCGAGCTCGCCGCGGAGTTGGTGCGCCAATTGACGCGGCGCGATGCGATGTGTCTCGTTTAGTGTACTCGATGCGTCTGCGGCGAGCGTGTTGACCTGCGTGCTGGGACGTGGCGGTTCTTCTTCACGGATGATCCTTCGCAAGTCGTCGAACGAAGCATTCTCCAAACGCTCGCGGGAAAATGGGGTCGCACCGGTCAACAGTTCATACAGCAAGACCCCCAAGGAATACACGTCGCTACGCGTGTCGACATCGATCGGACGAAGCTCCGCCTGTTCGGGGCTCATGTACATCGGTGTGCCAATCAACTGGGCATACCGGGTCCGCAACGTTTGATCTGTTAGTCTCGTGCCGATGGCCTTGGCCACTCCGAAGTCAATGATCTTTGGTGTGGGCCGTCCATCCTGAATAGCGATCAAAATGTTCGATGGCTTTAGATCGCGATGAATTACCCCTTTCTGATGGGCATGCTGCACAGCCTGGCAAACGTTGACAAACAGCCCCAACCGATCTCGCGTGTCAAGCCGACAGGAATCGCAGTACTGTGTGATCGGAACTCCGTTTACGAGCTCCATGGCGAAGTACGGCTGGCCAGACTCGGTGACGCCGCCGTCGAAGACGTGGGCGATGTTCGGATGGTCCATCATCGCCAAAGCTTGCCGCTCCGCTTCAAACCGGGCGACGACTTCCTTGCTGGCCATGCCTGGGCGGATGACCTTTAAGGCTACTTGTCGTCGGATCGGCTCGGCCTGATCGGCGAGGTAAACGAGTCCCATCCCCCCCTCGCCGATCAGTTCTTTCACATCATAGCGTCCAATCGAGGTGCCCACAGCATCCGGCAGGTTAGTCTCCCTTTCGGCAATCAGGCCATCTCCATCGAGCATGGAATTGGGCTCAGCGAACGCGTCGAGTAGAGCCACCACCTGTTCGCGGAGGCGACCGTCTCCACGGCAAGCTCCGTCGAGGAACATCCCGCGTTCTTTGGGCGACTCGATCTCGATCGCCTCCAGGAAAATGTTTTTTGCTTCTTGGGCGGAAGAACGCATCGCCTAGCCCCTTTCGCACGGACGGCTCTGCAGGACAGTGCGAAAAACAACTGCCATTTGTGCCATCAAGTTAAAAGAAAGTCGCTATTAGCCAGATAACTCGGTGTCCGACCGTAGATGAAGCTGCAAGAAAGCCCTGGCGTAGTTCCAGTTGCGGTAAGCAGTGCGGCGAGAGATCCCCAGGCTTTCCGCCGCTTCGTCAATGTTTAGCCCGGCAAACAGGCGCAGCTTGGCCATCTCGCCCGCCGCCGCATCTGTTTCGAGGAGTTGAGTTATGGCTTCGTCGAGGGCGAGCAGGTCCTCGGGCGAGCGAGCGAGCGAGATCGCCGCGTCGACGAACTCGACTCGCTGCATTTCGCCACCGCGCTTTTGCGACTTCTTGTGCCGGGCGGAGTCGATCAAGATTCGTCGCATCGCCTCGGCAGCGGACTTGAAAAATTGACCTCGCGACTTCCAGTCGCTGTGACCTCCGGAGTCGACAAGCCGCAGATAGGCTTCATGCACCAGTGCGGTAGCTTGTAGCGTCTGCCCCGGGTTCTCGTGCGCGAGACGAACGGCGGCGAGCTGACGCAACTCGTCGTACACCAGCGGCAACAACTTCTCAGCCGCCGAGGGATCCCCCGTCTCCATCTGCGACAAGATGTGGGTCAAGTCGGCCATGCGGCCGATTATAGCAAATTACGTTTGACGGGAAGTCTGTTCTTCAATGGCGATCGATGGCAGAAATAGCATATCGACAAGGACGTTAATGCCCACCTGAGCGTCGATGCCACAATTAATAGCCACTGACGATCTCCCCTCCGGCTCGGGTCCCCAGCGCTTGATAGATTCGCGGCTCTGGAGAGCCGTTCCCCCAGCCCAAGGCATTCGCTATACGGTTCATTTCATTCTTGGTCGGATCGGCACTGTCAATCGTTTCGTCGATGAATCGGACGGAGCCATCTAGAAAGCAAAAATTGGCCCCGCCTGGGTGAAAGCTCGACGCGGCGCCAAAAGTCCGAACCGCATCGGGATAGTCTGTTGGTGACATACCCGCGTACTCGTGCGATTTGTTAATGGGGACCATTGTACTGAACATAATGCCTTGCGGGTGACCAAGGTACCAGGTTCCAAATCCTGATGTTGCTACAAGTGCCCGCTGCCGTTCCCCAAATACGAGAGTATTGCTTGCGCCGTCTGTGACCTCAGAGAGACGAACATCGCTGTCTACAACCCAGAAGACTCCATTTAGGTAATTCAGTTCTGGCTGTGGCGGCGGCCCCTTAGGAGCGAACGAGCCAATAGAGCCAACGTAGTTGGTAAATGTTGTAGTAAACTTGATGTTGTTCCACTCCGTTTCCAATGTGCGTTCGCCGTACTCCGAGGGGCATTGAAAGTATTTGACAACTGGTCTCCACGCAGGCAGGTTCTGGGTGTCATACCACCGTGCCTCAATGTCGATCGTGTCGAAAAGACTCTCCTGTTCCAAATGTGGCAACAGGTAGACTAGCATGCTAAAGTTGAACACGTCGGGTGGTGTATTTCGGAAGTCGTTGCCTTTTGGCAGAAGGCCGTGAACTGACTCATACGAACACACCGCGAGTCCCAGTTGCTTGAGATTGTTCTTGCAGTGCATTCTCCGCGCTGCTTCACGGGCGGATTGCACCGCCGGTAGCAGCAGAGCAATCAAGATTCCAATAATGGCAATAACCACTAAGAGTTCCACCAGAGTAAACGCCTGTCGAAACCGAGTCGGTGCCATGATGGGCCTCGCATTTCAGAAGAGTTCGGCGACCCCACGCGTTTCTTGAGAGCGACGCAACATCGCAAGTCTAACTCTGTCGCAGCCCCCTAACAATCAATTCTTCCCCGAATGAACAGATTAAGCCGCGCGCCACGGACGGCCATAACCCAGCAGAGGGGGCAGCGGTTCCAACAGCGTGCCACGTTAGTTCGTTCCTAACATTGCGAGATTGCCATGGGAACTGTGCCGGAGTTCCGAACAGAATTCGGAAAAATTCGTCCAACGCTGGCCAAACTACCGATTGTAGGCCATTCCTGTCCGGTGATCCCAAGGCAACAACACGGCTGAGGAGATGAAGACCGATGCGAGTTGTAGCGTTTCATTCGTAACGGAGGATGCATCGGCCGCTGCAAGTTCGCCCAATCGCCAACTCGCACCGATCGCCGTTTTCTCGACTAAAATGGAGGCATCTGTGCAGCTGGCGTAAGCTGCCTGATCTTACACCAGAGTGACAGGAGGTTCAGCAGGAGGCCGATTATGGCCATCGGCTGGTAGGACCTGGGATGGAAGCATGTGCCGTCGGCTGGGAGCCGTCACCATGTCCATCAGCTTTGAGTCCGTCGCCGCCAAGTATCTGGCTACCAAGAAGCTGTCGTCCGGCACCTGCAAGGAGTACCGGGGCACTGTCACCAAATGGACCGCCTGAGGGAAGGGGGTCGATGTCGACCAAACTGGCAGGGTTCACTTGCGGGACTTCCTCGACTGGGTCTACGAAAAGGCGACAGCGGACGGCGGGTCGAATGCCGGGCGTACGGCCAACAAGTCCCGCGAGAACTTGAGGGCGATTCTCTCATGGGCCTGGGAGCAAGACTTCCTGGAGAAACTTCCACGGCTCCCCAAGCCGAAGCCGCAGCGTGACGTCGCCGGACGGCACTACCTCACGAAAGCGGATCTGAACGCCCTCTACTTCGCCACCTACGAACTGGAGCGGCCGAGGGGCTGGAGGCAGCCGCTGACAGTCGGTCATTATTGGCGCACGGCCCTCGTTATCTTCTTCAACTACGGGGTCGACACCGGCACGGTCTTCAAGACTGCTGCATTCCACGAGCCTATTCTCTGGCGGCACGTCTGTTGGCGTCCCGAACCACCCAACGGGCAAGGCAAAGACTCACGATACGGCTGGCTGTACTACCGCCGCGTGAAGACCAAGAAGCAGTTCTATCGACCGATGAATCGGGTCGTGCAGGTGCACCTGAAGAACCTCCGGCGCGACGTGGTTGAGCCGGACCAACCGGTCTTCCATTGCGGCACCTCGCGGCCGAACGCGCAGTTTCAACGGCTCTGCACATTGGCAGGAGTGAAGCCGAAGCAGGATGTCGAGACCGGCGAGGAGAAGCCCTGGGTACTGAAGGACCTGCGGAAAACCTGCGCGACCTACTACGACGAGCACATGCCAGAGTCGAGCATCGAAATCCTAGGGCACTCCGTGGGTGGCGTGACTTACCGGCACTACGCCCACCGCGACCCGCTTGCCTTCAAGGCAATCATGTCGCTGCCCCAACCAACGGCGTTTACCGCGCTGGTACACGGGTTCGACGGCGAGTGCCCGTGCTGCCGCCGCAGATTCCGCCAGGCGTAGCACCTGGCCCGGGAGACGCCTCCCAGGTGGGCTATGGAGGTGCGTTAGGCAACGTCAGACTCTCGCGTGTTTTACGGGTCCCGAACTCGGCGAGACGGTGCAGTCGCGCGTTTTCGTGGCCAAGCTAATTCGCTTCGCCAAGTAGTCTAGCGGTCATCAGCGGGTATTTCGCCGAGGTCGCTTGCTGGTTCGCGGAGCGGCGCGATAATAGTCGAAAGTTATAGTCTTTCATTCAGAGGGGAATCGCATGTCCGCCGCCTTCCAGCTCAAGGTCACGCTCATTCACTCCAACCCACCGATCTGGCGACGGATTCTCGTTCCCGAAGGATCGCTCGACGACTTGCACGAGTGGATCCAGACGGCGATGGGCTGGGAGGACGCGCACCTGCACCGCTTCGAGATCCAGGGCAAGCAGTATGGCGACCCCCGGATGCTCGATGACGGATTTGGAGAGTCAAACGTGATCGACTCCTGCGATGTCGACCTGGCCGACCTATTCGATCGGCCGCGGCCCGTCAAGAAGTTCACTTACGAATACGACTTCGGCGACGGCTGGGTGCACGAGTTGGAATTTGAAGGAATCGTCGGTCCACCACGGGGCAAGAAGCCGCCTTGCTGTTTGGAGGGGGAGCGAGCCTGTCCGCCAGAAGACTGTGGCGGAGTGTGGGGCTACGCACACCTGCTGGACGTGCTCGCCGACCCAAAACATGAAGAGTACGAAGACTACGCCGAGTGGTTTCCAGAGGGGATCGACTCCGAAGCGTTTCGCCCTGCCGAAGCGACTAAAGTGATGCGGCGGGGCTTGCCGACTTAGCTGCGGAGGTGTCGCTGCCGCTGGGCCACCTCTGCGACTTTGCAAGGCGGCTAACTTGCTGAAGCTGGTCCACCCGACTGGATTTGCGGACCGCTCAAACTCGCTGATGTCGTGTTTCTTTCACAAGAAACCGAGCTCGGTCGGAGCCGAGGTACTTCACTGCCAGTTGGCAGAGTGGGCGTCACGAAAACGGGACTGGCTAGGCCCTTAGATCCTTTGGAACTTCGGCTAACACATTGTCCCCGAGCACATAGCTACTGCCGACGATTTCCGTATCCTGGTTTACCAAGTCGGGGAATCGTATCCCCGGCAATACCTCCACCGCGAAGATTTCTTGCACGCCCTCTTCAAAGCGGCAGAATCCCAAGGTCTCGCCGGTCTCGATATTCAGAACCCAGACGCCACAGGTTCGTTCTTCGACTTCCTTCAGCCGATCGACTAGTGGGATGTCACTGAACACGGCCGACTCGCGAACTTGTGAGAGTCCCACGAAGGCGAGCGGACCGTAGAAGCAGAGCCCGCGGGTGAAGCCAGGAAACTGGGCGATCGACTCGTACTTGCGGGTTTGCAAGTCGACCGTGCCGATGGTCCCCTCACCACTTTCCAACAGCCAGAGCTTGCCGTTGTACCAGCGGGGCGAGTGGGGCATCGACAAGCCACGGGTGATCACCTCGCCCGAGTCGACATCGATCAGGATTCCACCGTTGCGTTTATTTTCCCGCCAACCGCCCGGTTCGTCGGTCTCACCGAGCGCGGTCACGTAGCGGACCTGACTATCACAGACGGCCAAGCCGTTGAGGTGGCAGTTGTCACCGGGGACCAATTGCTGGATGAATCCGGGACGCCAAGTCGGCTCAAAGCTGTTCTCGTCGCTCCGCACCGCCAAGCAACTAAAGGCGGTGTTGACGAAAACCAGTTTATCGTCGGCCCAGGCCATTTCGTGAATTTGGACGTCGCCCGTACAGTGACTACGGCGGGGCAGGTAGCAGACGTCGTGTTTCGCTTCGGTCGATTGGTAGTCGTCCGAAGCGTCGAGCTTCTTGCAGACTGCTGGTACGTTATGAAACTCCCAGATATCGACGCTACAGCCGACCGCCAACCGGCCGCCCTCTCTGGCCAGCCCCATCGGTTTATTGAGGTTACGGAAGTGGGTGTTCAGAATACCCGCATCGTGGCGGAGGACGACCAGCTTGCCCGCCTGGTAGGTTGTCACTAGGAGCGATGCACCGATTTGATCCAACAGCTGTGGAAAACTCGTCGTGTGGACGCTCCGCAAGGGATCCTGCGATGAATCACTCATCGATTGCCCACAGCAGGATTTCGATTCCGCTGTCCTCGTCTAGATGCTTCTCCTCTTCGTAGCTGGTCGCAAATGCCTCATCCAGTACGTCGCTATCATCTGCTCTTGCGTTCTGCTGGTATCGCGTCCCTAGCAACAGCAATAGTGCCTGTTCATGGCTGTCTAAGATTGAGTTGTCACCTGCGAACTTACGTTGCCCAACAGGCGTCTCGCTTTTCGGTGAAGCAAACGGTGCACTTTGGCCTTGAGCGAATGGGGTGTCGGCATGGCGCGCTCCGCCAACGAAGCCGGAGTTGCTCGCCGTTGAGCGATCCTTCGCTGGCTCGTCAGCGTTGGACGACGAGATGGGAGTGCCTAGAAGTGACTGGGAGGAACTCCCTGCGGGATTGGATTCCAACGAAGAGCTTTCGCTCTCCGCATTTGAACTAATGGCCAGGACTGGAGCGACGAGATTTTCGCCGAAGTGGGAACGCCAGACTTGATAATCAGCGACATCGACCACTCCACTTCCATCACCGTCCGCTCCATTGTAATTGGCCACAGTAGCACCCAGATTATTCCGCCACACCGTGTAGTCGGCGAGGTTCACCCTATTGTCGAGGTTGTAGTCGCCGGGCAACTCCGGCGGTTCTAACGCCGGCGCTCCGGGGTCGGTGATTGTGCCGTTGGCCGTCAGATCGGCATCTCCCCGAGATCCATCCACAAAATGGAGAACGACGCGATCCGACAAAATTTGGGCACCCGTCGTGCCATCAAACAGGAATTCGTACCAGTGTGGGGCGGGATTACCCGGTTCGGGACCAAATTTGAAATAGGTTGACGGGGGTGACGCACCGGTGGGAAGCAACAGCTCGACGGTCGTCGCCTCTCCTGCGGTTACACCCGACAACTCAAATTCAAAAAAGCCGTAAGGGTAGGCAAAATCGGGTGCGGTCGAAGGCGCTGGGTTATCAGTGGTGGAAATGTTCTTCAAGGTCACCCCCACAGGGGCGACCAGAGTGACGAATTCTTGGGTCACGCTGTTCGGGAGCGATGTGACGTTTTCCTGTTGGCTGTCGGGTATGCCATCCTGATTGCCGTCTCCTCCGTTCGGGGCGCTGTCTTCCACCTCATCGCTGACCCCATCGGCGTCTGTGTCCACCTCAGAAAGCTGTAATTCAAACGCACCGATGTCAATGCGACCGTTCACAACGCGATCGAAACCAGCACCGCGCTGCTCGAACAGCGGCGTATCACCCACGCCTGCCATCGCAGCGGGATCGCCAACGTCCAAAGCCGGACTGCCGGCGAGCAACGCGTGCGTCTCGGTTGGTCCGCCGTTGTTAGCCAAGAGCCCCAGGTTGGCCGGCATGCCGATAATGTTATCGCCACCTATGAACGTTAGACCGATCTGCTCGATCAGGCTGAAGTTGACATCAAACGATCCACCCCCTTGGCGTATGTCATTCATGCCTCCGGTGGCGGTGTTTCCGGCTACGATCGAATTGGTGATCGCAAACGCACCACTGTCGTGCCAGATGCCGCCGCCGCTGGCATTCAACATTGCCGTACTATTTCCGCTGACCGTACTGTTGGTGATTGTTAGGTTGCGAAACACGGCGATCCCGCCGCCGACCGCATAACCACCCGTTGTTCTATTTCCGCTGACCGTGCTGTTAGTAAGCGTGACATCAACTCTTGCATAAATCCCGCCTCCAGGGGCGATCGCCACGTTCCCGCTCAACGTGCTATTGTTGAGCGTGACGCTGCGTTTGGATTCAATCCCGCCCCCACGGCTCGCCGCACTGTTTCCGCTGACCGTGCTGTCGGTGAGCGTGATGGAACCGTCGAATGAATAGATTCCGCCGCCTCGGTTCGATGAACTGTTCCCGCTGACCCTACTTTGGTTGAGCGCCGTATCACGTACGGAATAAATGCCACCACCATTGCTAGCGGAGCTGGTGCCTGCCGTACTGTTGCCGCTGACAGTGCTGCCGGTGAGGCTGGCACTAAAGGCAAACACCCCGCCTCCGCTGGCGCCGATACCTGAGGTGCTATTGTTGGATACCGTGCTGTCGGTCAGCGTGAGGTTGCGTGTGGAAAAAATCCCCCCGCCACGGCCGTAGTTACCCTCCGTGCCGTTTCCGCTAATGGTGCTCTGGTCGATGGTGAGGTTGCCGATCGTGAGTGAGCGAACGGCGCCGCCGCTGCCTAGACCGACTGAAGAGATACTGTCTACAACCGTCCGCCCGCCGGTGAGCGTAAGCCCGCTCAACGTAAAGTCACCCGTGGTGGCCGTAATATTGAAGATCCGGGACTGCTGCTGGCCGTCAATAGTCAGCACCGCTTGTCCAGGACCATCGATCGAAACCACTTCGCTGATACCGAATTCACCCAGACTCAGCAACATCGTTTGCGGCATGTCGAACACAGCGGCATCGAACGTGATTGTGTCGTCACCAATGCTGCCATTCGCCAGTCCGACCGCCTCTCGCAAGCTCAAGTTTCCGGCGCTGTAGTTGCCATCACTCTCGTCGATTGGTGTGTTGACGACGAGGTTTAAGCCCGCCACGGTTTGCCGTTCGTAGGCACCGATGTCAATCCGCGCACCAACTACCGCGTTGCCGTCGAATACGCGAATAAACGGCGCCCCACGTTGGTCGAACTCATTCGCGTCGAACAAGATCGACGGATCGCCTGCATCGAGTGCAGGGCTGTTGGCTGCCAGAGCATGTGTCCAAGTCGGTCCACCATTGTTTGCGAGCGGCCCCAATTTGGCCGATTGCCCGATGATGTTATCGCCGCCGGTGATCGTCAGACCCGTCTGCTGGATCAAGCTGAAGTTGACATCCAGCGGTCCACTGCCCGGGCGGATGTCATTCATTCCACCGCCAGCTGTGTTGCCGGCCACGATGGAATTGGCGATCATAATCAGATCGTTATCGTTCGAGATGCCACCGCCTTCGGCATTCAGGCTCGCCGCGCTATTTCCGCTGACAGTACTGTGCGTAATCGTGATGATGCCAGACGAAGAAATCCCTCCGCCGTAGGCGCTGCTGCCCGCCGTGCTGTTTCCGCTAACCGTGCTTTGCGTGAGCGAGACTGCGCCAGTGGCACGAATCCCCCCGCTGCGGGCAAAGTCGCCCGTCGTGCTATTTTCACTGACGGTGCTACCCGTAGCCGTCACGTTGCCAGATGAAAACAAACCGCCGCCGTCGGACAGTTCACCCGCCGTACTGTTGCCGCTAATTGTGCTGCCAAGGAATGTGACATCGCCAAACGAATAAATACCTCCGCCATCGGCAGATTCGCCCACCGTGTTATTTCCACGGACGGTGCTTTGGTCAATTGTCAAGGTGCCGGAGGTGAGTGAACGAATCGCTCCACCCGCGCCGAGGATACCGTCCACGATCGTCTGCCCGCCGGTCAGCGTTATTCCGGACAGGGTAAAATCGCCAGTGGTGGCCGTGATGTCGAAAATCCGCGACTGCTGCTGGGCGTCGATCGACAAGAGGTGCTGCCCGGGACCTTCGATCGTGACCTCTTCGCCGATTTCAATTTCGCCGAGAGTCAGCAACATCGTTTGCGGCGTGGCAAACACGACTGGATCGAACGTAATCGTGTCGGCGCCGATACTACTCCCTGTCAGGTGAACCACTTCTCGCAAGCTCAAATTGCCGGCGCTATAGACACCGTCATCTCCGTCGAGCGGTGTATCGACGACCAGAAAAGATGCGGGCAGGGTCTGGCGTTCGTAGGCGCCCATGTCGATCCGCAGGCCATTCATGCCGCCGTCAAAGACGCGAACAAACGGCGCCCCACGCTGATCATACTCCGCCGGATCGAAAGCAACAAAAGGAGAACCGGCGTCGATTGCCGGGCTGCCAGCTAGCAGGGCGTGCGTTTGAGTCGGGCCGACGTTGTTGGCCAGAGGCGCCAGATTGGCCGGCATCCCAATGATGTTGTCACCGCCGACAAACGTCAAACCAGTCTGCTCGATCAGGCTAAAGTTGACATTGAGCGTTCCCGTGCCTGGGTCGATGTCATCCATGCCGCCGACGGCCGTGTTGCCGGCTACGATCGAACCGACGATCACGAGTGAGTTGGTAAACGTCCTTATTCCGCCGCCGGTGGAATTTGAGCCTGCAGTGCTGTTTCCGCTGACCGTGCTTTGCGTGAGTGTGACGCCACTAGCTCGAATCCCGCCGCCGGTGGAATTTAAGCCTGCCGTGCTGTTTCCGCTGACCGTGCTACCTGTGGCCGTAACGCTGCCATTTGCTCGAATTCCGCCACCGTCGGAATTTATGTCTGCCGTGCTGTTTCCGCTGACCGTACTTTGCGTGAGTGTGACAGCGCCATGAGCTCGAATCCCGCCGCCTTTGGCAGTGTTGCCCGCAGTACTGTTTCCGCTGACCGTGCTTTGCGTGAGTGTGACGCCATGAGCTCGAATCCCGCCGCCTTCGGACAGATCACCCGCTGTGCTGTTTCCGCTGACCGTGCTTCCACCGAAAATCGTGCCAATGAGTGTAACATCTTGCTGGGAATAAATTCCCCCACCCTCGGCCGAGTCGCCGAGCGTTCTGTTTTCGCTCACGGTGCTGTTGGTGAGTGTGACGTTACCTCTGGCGAAAATTCCGCCTCCGTCGGAATTCATGCCTTCCGTTTCGTTTCCGCTGACGGTGCTGTTTGACAGCGTGACGTTGCCAAAGGCATAAATCCCGCCGCCGCCGGCATTTTGTCCGGTACCGGCAGTAAGTGTAGCGTTTCCGCTGACCGTGCTGTTGAAGACCTCTAGTTGGCCTCTGACATTCATCCCGCCGCCGCTGGCGCCGGCGCCGTTAGTATGGTTATTGCTTATCGTGCTCTGTATGAGCGTCGTGTGAGAAAGGGAGTAAATCCCGCCGCCCAGGGCAGTGTCGGCCAAGACATTGTTGGAACGAGTTGAATTTCCACTGACTGTGCTTTGAATGAGCGTAAGGGGGCCAGCAGAATAAATCCCGCCGCCGTGACCTGCGCCTTGGCCGGTGCCATCTTGCGGGTCGAATGACGTACGGTTACCAGTGATCGTGCTTTGGAAAATTAGGAGGGAGCCGGTCGTGAGCGAGCGAATTGCCCCGCCCCGACTTTGGGATATAGGATGCGTAGGGTTGTAGAGAACCAATCCGTCCGAAAGCGTGAGGCCGGCAATCGTAAAGTCGCCGGTGGTGGCCGTAATATCAAATATCCGCGATTTCGACTGGGCGTCGATCGTCAGCAGTTCTTGACCGGGACCTTTGATCTCGAGCGCTTCTTTGATTTCGATATCATCATTCAGACTCAACAAGATCGTCTGCGGCGTGCTGAACACCGCAGGGTCGAACACAATCGTATCTGGCCCTATGTCACCCATCTCGCCAAGATCGGTCACCGTGGGGCTATTGTTGTTGGCGGCGACAATGGCCTCACGCAAGGTGACCAGCCCGTCCCCGAACGTGACGTTATCCAGCGCGCTATTAACGGTGAGCATCGCCAACAGGCGGCGATCTTCTAGCGGCTCAAACCGCAAACCTCGATCTTTCCGAGCGGACTTCTTGTTTCCAACATTGCGCTGGCGGCTAAGCCAAGCGAAACGACGCATACGGGACATGATGATGTCTTTCCTGTCGGTCGAGCAGTCGTCGCAGCAAATACCTGCTGCTCATATTTCCGTCGCAGGCTGGCCCCGCAAAGTGTGGTGAGGCCGGGCTACGTCGTAGGCGATTCTCGAGGCTTCGAACTTGTTGGAGGAATCACACGCAACTTCTAAGTTATTTCTTGATGAAGCCTCGTTGGCTTCGTTCATCAGCGCATGCAAAAAGACGCTCGCGTGTTCTTCCACTTCGCACGACTTTTAAGTCACCTGAGGTGGAAGAAGACACGAGCGCCTTCTGGCAGATCAAATAAGATAAGAGTGTTGGAGAGCGAGTAGCTCGCTCCTGGGAGCAATACCTCCGATGGGTAGGGTTGTGTTATGGAAGATGCAACTCGCCGAGCCCCAATTGTCTCAAACATCATAGCAAGTAGCAATCACAAAAGGGTAAAAGCGTCCAAAACGCCTCGGCGAGTGCCTCCAGGGCCAAGTCCGAAAGATGAATGCGGGCCGAAATGCCTCGATCCAAAGACGCAGGCGTCCAGATTATGGATAGGCGTTTACGCATCTGCAGCCACCA
>NZ_JAMXLR010000087.1 GCF_024054565.1 Aeoliella straminimaris | reverse complement strand
GTGGCACCCGAAACGTGCCGGCAGTGCCACCCCGCCGGCTAGCCAGTGCCACCCCGCCGAGACCAATTCACTCTTGGGCATGGTCAACCAAATCTTGGAGGGTCGTCACGCGAACAAGGTTGCCGGAATCCAGCAACGCATGGAAACGTTGGCCGATGAATTGGCAGCGACCCAGGCCGAGTTGTTCAACGTTCGGCCAACAATCCAGGTCGATCGTACCCTAGATGTAATCGGGCAGGGCAACCAAGCATTCGCCGCAATGGACCTTGCCGATTTTCCCGAGGCCAAGCCAGCCCTGAATGCCGCACTCGCGGCGGGCGACACCGAAGCTATTACAGAAATCGTAAATCAAGTGAGTGACGCCGAGTGATTGCGGCGGAACCGAAGCGACGGCGTAGTCGCTGACGCCCTCGCCCTAATTTTCCCTTGGGGCGGGGAACTTTTAACCTTTTGGAGAAACAAATGAAAATCACAACTAGAGAATTGAGACGTGTTACAAAAATCAGCGAGGCCGAACTTCGCCACCTCCGCGAGCCGCTCGTTATCGGCGAAGCCACCGACCCGGCGCGGATCATTGTCGAAGGTGACATGATCGACACAGAGAATCCCGTGAACGCAGCATGGCTGAAAATGTCAGACGAGCAACGCACCTCCCTCCGTGTTTTGGCTCTGCGCGCAGCCGCATTACGGGGCGACGTTGCCACACAACAACGTGTGAGCAAGGGTTTACAAATCTAACGGCGGGTGGGCTAACGACCCTTCATGTTTACGACCCTATCGGGTTCCGCCGCGGCGGGGAAGGCACACCCCGCCGCACTTTTTCTAGGAGACACTTATGTCAACATCGAGTTCACACGACGCTTACCATCAAGCGCATGTTTTTGCCGACCACTATCACAAATCCAAAACACTGGAATCCATCGAGCACGAAATCTGTTTGATGCGCGCGATCATTGAAGCCAAGTTGCAGGAGCTACAGGACACGGGCAACGATCCGAATGAAGCCTTGCAGGCCCTGACGCCAGCACTCCAAACGGTCGCGCGACTGGTAAAGACTCAGCAAGAGATTTCCGAACGATGCAACCAAGCGTTGCGCAAGGACACGCTTGCCGAACTGGCCAAGGTGCTGATTGCTGCCGTTACGGACGAAATCATCGACTTGCCCGAAGGTCCTGAACGATTGGAGAGAATTGCCAACAGATTCACGACCGCGATCGACCAAGCGACCAATGCGTAAGGCAGTCCGGTTCCACCTGTTGGCTGCTGAAATCGGGTTCGTTCGGGCGTACAACAAGGTCTACGGCCCGATGCCCACCACACCAAAGGAACTGGCCCAAGTAATGCGGGACTGCTCAGTCCGCGACGTAGCCAACGCCTGTAAGTGTCGCTTCGGCGTAGGCTCAAAATCTACTATTCACCGATGGCTTAGGAAAGGTCCGCCGTAAGGCGGCCATGCAGAAGCATGGTGGGGGTGCTATCGTTCAGCGGTTCTTCGCTCTTGTGAGCCGTGTTGCTAGGGTGTCAGCCCTGGTCGTGTTCGCAACTCCTGGAATTCAAGTGGTTTCCGCGTCGGTTTAGTTTTTGGACCATACGAGGTCGCTGATGCACAAACGACCCTGCAAGCACGAGGTGGAAACCTCGCAGGGGTCCAAGACGGAAACCGAAAAACAACTCACTGATGAGTTATGGCTGTTAATTGCTCCCCTATTTCCCAACCAACCGGTTTCTCCCCAAGGGGGAAGGCCCCGCGCCGACACGCGCGAGTGTGTCGAGGGGATCTTGTGGATATTGAGAACCGGAGCCCGGTGGAAAGACCTGCCGCGGTGTTTCCCCTCGCCAGCCACTTGCTGGCGAAGGTTCAAAGAGTGGACCGAAGCGGGCATCTGGTCCAAGGCGTGGGCACGCCTGCTTCGCAAACTCGACCGCGAAGGCAAAATCAACTGGGAAGAATCGATGGCCGATGGCACCTTTGCCTCGGCAAAAAAAGGGGAGATTGCGTAGGCAAGACCAAACGCGGCAAGGGGACCAAGATCATGGTCCTCATCGATGGCAATGGGTTGCCCCTGGCTGGAGAGATCGCCAGCGCCAGCCCTCACGAGGTCACGCTGATCGAATCTCTGCTCGACCAGCGGATGCTTCCCAAAAGCCCTCGTCGGCTGATCTACGACGGCGCTGCCGACAGTGACCCTTTGCGGAAACGCTTGAGGCGACGCCACATTGACCTGATTTGTCCCCATCGCAGTAACCGCA
Source organism: Aeoliella straminimaris (assembly GCF_024054565.1). GTDB lineage: Bacteria > Planctomycetota > Planctomycetia > Pirellulales > Lacipirellulaceae > Aeoliella > Aeoliella straminimaris. The sequence continues at coordinate 74,513 of NZ_JAMXLR010000087.1, read as the reverse complement.
AGAAAGCAGCAACTCAGGACGGTCGCAAACTGCGCCGTTACCGTCGCCGCTGGAAAGTAGAACGCTCCATCGGCTGGCTGCAAAACTTTCGACGCCTGGTTACGAGATACGAGCACTACGCTCACCTATTTCACGGATTTGTACAACTTGCCTGCCTCATGGTCGTCATGAGGAGGTTTTGAAACTGCTTCTAATCATCAGTCGAAAGCCTCGGAATAGGGCGGTTGCAACCGGGATTGTTGAAAGTGGTTATGAAAATGGCTTCTGTTCCTTGGGCTTGACATTGGCCGCTGGTTTCGGCTGAGTTTCTGCACTCTACGGCTCTAGCGTACTCGCGTTATGCTCATGGAGGGAGGTCTTCTTCACGCACCCGATCTCGAAGCCAAACCAAATTCTCGTACATGGTCTTATCATTCGGTGCCAAGAGATGTGCCTCTTCGGCTTCCCTCAACGCTTCGCACCAGTTGTTTTCCTCTGCAAACATGAGGGATCGATAATGGTGGACATCTACCCTGAACTCTGCGTCTCCCGCAATAACTTCAAGGTCCTCCCGAGCCAAATCGAAACCCCGCAAATGGAAATAACAGACAGCTCTGTCTAAGTAATACCTGTTATGTTCCGGGTTTATACTAATCGCAGCGGATAAGTCCGCTGCTTCCAGTTCATACTCCTGCGTGGCCCCGAAGACTCTGCTTCGAGCATGAAGCGCGGCGTCTTTCGGCTCTTCCAATTCAATCAACATAGTGAACGCTTTCAGGGCCTCATCGTATGATTGCATTGCTTCATGCGCAAGGCCTTTCCAGTAGTATGCTATGGGTTCGTCAGGCAAGATTTCTACGGCGTATGTAGACAATTGTGCTGCCGCTTCAAACTTCCCGAGATTAAAATCGCAGATTGACAAATCAACCAAGCCAAGGTATGTGTCTCTATCCTCCGTTGCTCTAACCACAAACTCTGCAAAGCAGTCTCTAGCCTTTATTGTGTCGTCGAGAGCAACAAGAATCAGTCCATTTAGGCGCACATGAGCAGGATTCTGGCTTAAGACCAAGAGTTCCTCTGCATATGGCAGGGCCTCACCTGGTCTTCCCAATTGGTAGAGTAATTCGGCAGCGTTGGCAAACGGTTTCCAGAGCGAGGGGTCGAGACTCGCTGCCAACTTGTACTCTACAATCGCCCCCACGGCATCGTCCGATAGCTGTTTAATCACGCCGAGCACATTGTGTGCATCTGCGTTGTTGGGCGAAACCGCCAGTACAGCTTCGACTAGACGTTGCGCTTCGTCTAAGTCCCCCGCTTCAAGTGCGAGCCTCGCCTGCTCGGTCTTGTTAGACGACTTTGACATGATTACTGCGAAAACATCTAAAATCTTACTCTGTATTAGGCCACACGCGGTTCACAGCGATCATGAAGGTACGGTTCCAGTAAGGGATAAGGAACGATCCAGAAGAAGATATTTGGGACTCTTACTTTTTGCCACCAAGGTGTTCCACAACCGCAAGGTTTGGGCGTAGTTGTAGGGCTGGGAGTTGGTTTAGTCTCAATAATCGTACGGGGTGTAGTCAAGTCCGGGTAGTAACCGGGACCATATGTCGGAGTAGTTGGAGAAGAAAGTGGAATGAGGGGCAGGAAATCTGGCGTGGGAGTGTATGCAGCCGGACCCGTGGGCACTTCCGGGGAAAGGTGAGGATTTATCCTTTTAGGAAGACGTTCAGACAGCGGACCCGATTGTGGAGGCCTACTTCCGCCAGGTCCGGGCCCAGGCCCAGGCCCAGGCCCAGGCCCAGGACCTTGATTACCATCAGGACAAGCATTGGGGGCGGCTATCGCAACCAAAGCTGCAAACTGGCACACAGTTCGATCATCCACATCGGAGAGATCAAAGCCCAACCACCCCTGATCGAATATTCTAAGCAATCCGACGCGATACCGCCGTACCTTGACGCCACCAATCCGACAAAGGACTTCCAGCGTGCAGATACCGTCCTTTTCAGTCGGTCGGACAGCGAGTGGTGGTTCAAGCCCCATTGGGTCCGTATGCATAGTCGGCATCCCCCCCACATAGGCATACAAGTTCATCCCACCCCCGTACCCAATCGGGTCCCGACTCACGAACCGCCCAAGCTGCGGGTGGTAGTACCGATACCTCGAGTATTGCAAACCCGTCTCGGGATCGAGTCTCCTTCCGGTATACAGAAACTCGTTACCAATGCTGCTCGCTTCGGTGCATGAGTCCACCTACTTCTCAGCTCGCTCGGGCTGCCACAACACCAGGTCGGCGGTTGGCTCTTGCACCGCTTTGGGCCAGGTGCCTTTGCGCACTTGTAGCTTGAGTTGGAACGTTGCGGCGTCGCGGCGGCTGGGGATCATGCCCCGGCTGACGTTGCCGGCGCCTTGCAGGCCTGGCTGGGGGAAGTAGCCCGCCGCGGCCGCGCCTTGTTTGCGGCCGCGAACGGGGATGAGCAGTTGGCGCCACTGCCCTTCGGCTTTGGGAAAGCTGCAATCGATGACGAACAGTTGATCGAACTGGCCATCGGCACGGCGGTAGAGTTGCTGGCGAAACGAGTAGTCGACGTCCTGGGGGCCGCGATTGGCGCCTTGCGGGCCCTGCTGCGACCAGACGAGTTCCGCGTCGGGACCGGCAAGCTGGGTGTCTTTGTCGCCTGGCACCGCCAGCGGGGGTCGGCCCGCGGCGCCCAGCAGGTCGTTCCATGAGATTTCCACCTTGCCGGTGCCGATGTAGCGATCGCCCACGAAGACGAGCGTGTCTTCGCTGGCCTCGACGTTGAGTCCGCCCAACAGGCCCAACTCATTGCGAGTCAGCGGGGTGGTCAGCACGATCCACGTCACCAATGCGAATGCTGTGAACACAGCCCCCAGGAGCAGCCACACCCCCAGCTTTCCCGACCAACCGGGCTGCGTTTGGACCGAGGGAGTCTCGTCGCCGGTGTTGGCGAACCCATTCTTCATCGTGACAACGGTTGCGGGAGTATTCGCGAACAGTGACTGGCAAGGTGGCCGGGGTGACTACTCCTAGTAGATCGTGCGGCCGCCGTTGACGTCCAGGGTGGCCCCTGTGACGAAGCTGGCTTCCTCGCTCACCAGGTACAATAAAGCATGGGCCACGTCCTGCGGATCGCCAAACTTGCCCATCGGCGCGGTGGCGAGATAATCGGCCTTTTCCTCGTCCGTGGCATCGCTGTGACGTTCGACGGGAATCCAACCGGGCGCGATGATATTAACGGTTACGCCATAAGGAGCGAACTCGCGGGCATTGCTACGGGCCAGGCCGGTCTGCCCTCCCTTGGCCGAGCAGTAGGGGCAAAATTCCGCCCACGAGCCGGGGAACACCTCGCTCGACAGATGCACAATGCGTCCCCACCCCTGCTGGCGCATGTGCGGCAGGCAAGCTTGCGTGAGCAAGAAGGGGCTTTTTTGAAAGAAGTCGACCATCCGCTGGAAGAAGGCCCAGTCGTACTCTTCGATGGGCTTGAGCGGTTGCTCGCACGTGGCGTTGGGCACCAGGATGTCGACCGGTCCGATCTTCTCGGCCACTTCCGCCACGATCTGCTGGACGCCCTGCTCGTCGGTAACGTCGCCCCGCACCAGGCAGTGCTCGCCGCCGACGGCCTGCAGGTCGGCAAACGACTGCTCGGCCAGTTCCTGGTTGCCGTAGTAGTTCATGGCCACCCGAGCGCCATTCTCCGCCAGCTTCAAGGCCATCTGCTTGCCGAGGCCGCGGGTGCTGCCAGTGATGAGGGCGACACGATTGTTGATGGTGAGAGACATATTGAATTCTTCGTACCGTTGTTAGCAGTCAAAGTGAAATTCGCGCGACGAGCGATTCACGCCGAGCGATCAATCAAGCGCCTGTGGAATGGCTTAAGATACCACCGCCACGCTGGGTGTCGAAAGTGTCACGCGATGATCTCGTGGATCGGCTCCACGTGCTCGACGCCCACCAGCTTCTGATCGAGACCATTGTAGAAGTAGCTGAGGTGATTGGGATCGAGGCCCAGTTGCTTCAGCACCGTGGCGTGTAGCTCTTTCACCTCAGTGGGTCGCTCGACGGCGCGGCTGCCGAGTTCGTCGGTCTGGCCGATGCTCACGCCCCCTTTGATGCCGCCGCCTGCCATCCACATGGTGAAGCCGTAACTGTTGTGATCGCGCCCGGTGCCCTTGGCGTATTCGGCGGTCGGCTGGCGGCCGAACTCGCCGCCCCAGACGACGAGCGTCTCGTCCAGCATGCCCCGCTGTTTCAAATCGCGCAGCAGGGCGGCCACCGGCTGATCGGTTTCGCCGGCGTGCTTGTTGTGGTTGAACTCCAGATCGCCGTGGGCATCCCAGTTGTGGTCGATGTGGTTGCCACCCGAGTAAACCTGGATGAACCGCACACCCCGCTCGACCAGGCGTCGGGCAAGCAGGCATTGCGAACCAAAGTGGTGCGTCGGCTCGCGGCCCACGCCGTACATGTCGAGCGTGCCTTGCGACTCCTGCGCGAAGTCGACCGCCTCGGGCGCGGAGACTTGCATCTTGTAGGCCAGTTCGTAGCTGGCAATGCGAGCGGCCAGATCGGTGTTGTCGATCCGCGGCTGCATATGACGTCGATTGATGTCGCCCAGTGTGTCGAGCATGTCGCGCTGCAACTCACGCGTGGTGCCGGCGGGACGCGAAAGGTTCAGCACCGGCGCGCCTTCGTGCTTGAAGGTGGCTCCCTGGTACGTGGCCGGCATGTAGCCGCTCGACCAGTTCTTAGCGCCGGAGATCGGTCCGCCGGTCGGATCGAGCATCACCACGAAACCCGGCAGGTTCTCGTTCATCGTGCCCAGACCATAGTTCACCCAGGACCCCATGGCCGGGCTGCCGGAGATGAGCTTGCCGGAGTTCATCATCAGCATGGCCGAGCCATGGATGGGCGAGTCGGCCTGCATCGAATGCACGAAGGCGATGTCGTCCACGCACTCGGCGACATGCGGGAACAGGTCGCTGACCCATTTGCCACACTGGCCGTACTGCTTGAACTTCCATCGCGGTTCGACGATGCGGCCTTCGTTCTTCTTGCCGCCGCGGCCGAAGGTCTTGACCGCCACACTCTTGTTGTCCATGCCCACCAGGTTCGGCTTGTAGTCGAACGTGTCGATGTGGCTGGGCCCACCATACATGAACAGGAAGATGACACTCTTGGCCTTGGCCGTGCCCGAGGGCGACTTGGGTGCCAGGGGATTGGCATCCGCTCCGGCCAGGCCGGAGGCCGCGGCCGAGGAGCCGAAGAAGCCATCGCCGGCCAGCATGCCAGCCAGCGCCGTGGCGCCAAATCCCGCGCCGGTTTCCCACAGGAACTGGCGGCGGGTGCGGTTGCAGAAGTTACGCATGGTCATCCCGATTGCCTCACAAGCTGATGGCTAGTCGACAAACACGAACTCGTTCAGATTCAGCACCATCAAGCACACCTGCTCGAAGGCCTGTCGATCGTTGAGTCCATGCTGCTGACGATATTGATCGTAGAGTTTCCGGCTGTCGGCCACCGTTTCTTCGTCCGCTTCGCGGCCCAGTGCCAGGTGCAAGGCGTGGCGCAGTTGCTGGTCGATGCCACCGCCCGCTTGCTGCTCGACGCGGCTGGCGAAGTGCCGGGACTGAGTTTGCATGAATTCGCCATGCAGCAGGTTCAGCGCCTGGGCGGCCTGCGTAGTGTTGAAACGCGCCTCGCAGCTGGTGTCGGTCTCGGGGAAGTCGAACACGGCGAGCTCCGGCACGATCAAGCTGCGCTTCACGTGGATGTAGATGCTCCGCCGCGCGGCCTCCCGCGGATCGGAGGTGTGCCAGTCCTGGCCCGGTCGACTTTGCGTGGCGAGCACCTCGGCCGATAGCTTGGGATAGATGCTGGGGCCATATTGCTTTTCGTTCAACTGGCCGGAGACATACAGCACCGTGTCGCGCATCTCCTCGGCCGTGAGCCGGCGCATGTCGAACCGCCAGAACAGGTCGTTCGCCGGATCGACCGCCAGGGCTTCCGGCCGCGCGGTACTGGCCATCTGATAGGTGCTGGAGGTGAGGATCAGGCGGTGCAGCGATTTGAGCTGCCACTGGTGATCGATCAGATAGAACGACAGCCAATCGAGCAGTTCCTTATGCGTGGGCGGTGTGCCCAACAGGCCGAAGTTGCTGGAACTGCGGACAATGCCGCGGCCGAAGTGGTGTTGCCACACACGATTGGCGATCACGCGGCCGGTGAGCATGTTGTCGGGGCTCGCAATCCAATCGGCCAGCACTCGCCGCCGCCCCGCCGAGTGGGCATCGGCCGGGGCTGCGGGTATCTCGGGGCACTCGTCGTCGAACAATTCAGGAAACGATGGCGTGACCACGTCGCCCGGCACGTGGGGATTGCCTCGCATCATGACGGTGGTGGGCTCGGGCTGGGCGTCGCACGTTGCCAGCGACAACACCCATTCAGCCGGCGGCAACTCGCGCTGCGCGTCCCTGAGTTCCTCCCGCTCGCTACGCAGCAGAGTGTATTCGTCGCGCTCGGCGTCGGTCTGGTGCTCGTCGAGTTTCTCTCGCAACAGCTCGCGCCGTTCGCTGGTTTCGCTGCGGTGTTGATCGGGCGCCGACATACGGTCGATGGCCAGCTCTTCGAGCTCGGTCATCCGCTTTCGCACGACTATCATTCGCTCTTCGATCTCGCCACGGCGGCGGGAGGCCTCGGAGGGCGAACAATCTCTCAAGCTGTTTTGCCTTGCATCGCGGCCGCGTGGAGTGGCATACGGCGTGACGTCGGCAAAGAACGACAACATGCTGTAGTAGTCGGTCTGCGGCATCGGGTCGATCTTATGATCGTGGCACCGCGCACAGCCCACGGTGAGCCCGAGGAAAGCCTGGCCGGTGGTCGAAACGATGTTGTCCAGGTCGTCGTAACGCGACTGCAACGCATCGGCCGGTTCGTCATCCCAGGTGCCCAGCCGATAGTAGCCGGTGGCCGTCATGGTTTCGGTCGTGACTTCGTCGAGTTCGTCGCCGGCAAGCTGTTCGCGAACGAACTGATCGTACGGCTTGTCGTCGTTCAGCGAGCGAATCACGTAGTCGCGGTACTTCCACACAAACGGCTTGGGCGCGTCGCGCTCGAAGCTGTTGGTCTCCGCGTAACGCACCAGGTCCAACCAGTGCCGCGCCCACTTCTCGCCGTAGCGGGGCGAGGCCAGCAGCTTGTCGACCAACCGCTCGTACGCATCGGGGCGCTCGTCGGCCAGGAACTCCTCCAACTGCTCCAGCGTGGGTGGCAGGCCGGTCACATCGTAGTACACCCGGCGGGCCAGCACCCGGCGGTCAGCGGGAGGAGCCGGTTCGATCCCCCTCGCTTCGAGCTTCGCCAGCACAAAGGCGTCAATCGGGTTGGCCACCCACGTGTTGTTCTCTACGGCTGGGGGTTCGGCCCGCTGCGGTTGCTCGAAGGCCCAGTGCTTTTCGTACTCGCCCCCTTCGGCGATCCAGCGCCGGAGCAGCTCAATCTCGGCCGGCTTCAGCGGCTCGCCTTCCGGCGGCATGCGTTCCCACTCGTCGGTCGAGGCTACCCGCCGCAGCAGTTCGCTTTCGTCCGGCTTGCCAGGCACAATGGCCATCGTGCCCGAGTCGGGTTCGGCATGGGCCAGCTTCTCTTCGTGCAGGGCCAGCCCGCTTTCCGCTTCGTCAGGACCATGGCAAGCAAAGCACCGCGCAGCCAGCAATGGCTGAATCTGACGCGAGTAGCTTATCTTCTCTTCCGCCCCCTGGGTGAATGCACCACTGAGAAATAGCGCTGCCACCAGGGCAGTCAAACGGCGGCAATGGGCGGGCAGGGCAAATCGAATCACGATAGGCAACGCGGGCCGAGAGAGGCGGGTGGGAAACTGGGGAAGGCAGAGGGCGCATCTCAGCGAGTAGATATCGCCCGTACACCAGCAATATACTGGATTGACGACATTGGAGTCAAAAATTTCGAATCCGTGGCATTATGCTGGGTACCGCAGGTCAATCGATGAGCGGTTGGCAGATTTTCGGTACTCCGGACGAAACATCGGCAGCGGGCTGCAACTTACTTCTATCTTCTTGAATCAACATGGCCAGCGGCGAAGAAGACGTCGAACAACTGATCGCGACGATCTACCAGCGCGAGTCGCGGCGCATCTTTGCCACGCTCGTTCGTCTGCTGGGCGATTTCGATCTGGCAGAAGACGCCATGCACGAAGCATTTGCCTCGGCCATGACGCAATGGACCAACGAAGGAGTTCCCCAAAACCCACGGGCGTGGCTCGTGTCCACGGGGCGCTTCAAAGCCATCGACACCATTCGGCGGCGGACCCGCTTCGATGCCAACCTCGAGCAGTTGGCCCGCCGGATGGAAGCAGAGTCGCCACCCGACATCAGCCAACTGGATCGCCGCCAACTGGAAGACGATCAACTGCGGCTCATCTTCACCTGCTGCCACCCTGCCCTGGCAGCGGATACGCAGGTGGCGCTCACGCTCCGCGAAGTTTGCGGCCTGAAGACCGAAGAAGTCGCTTCGGCGTTCCTGACCAAGCCCTCGACCATGGCGCAACGCATCGTCCGCGGCAAGGCCAAGATTCGCGAAGCCAACATCCCGTTCGAGGTGCCTGCGCTCGACGAGGTTCCGCAGCGGCTCGACTCGGTGTTATCGGTCGTCTACCTGGTGTTCAACGAAGGCTACTCGGCATCGTCGGGCGAGTCGGCCACGCGGACCGACCTGTCGGCCGAAGCCATCCGTCTGGGCCGGCTACTGGCCGAACTTCTGCCCGACGCCGAAGTGCTGGGACTGCTCGCCTTGATGCTGCTTCACGAATCGCGACGCACCGCGCGAACCGACGCCACTGGCGACCTGGTGCTGCTCGAAGATCAAGATCGCTCGCTGTGGGACCAACAACTGATTGCCGAAGGTCGCCAGTTGGTGTCCCGGGCGCTGGCCACGGGTCGCATCGGCATGTACACGTTACAAGCGTCGATCTCGGCGGTGCACGCCAGCGCCGCGGAGTTCGACGCCACGGATTGGTCGCAGATCGTCTCCTACTACGACATCCTGCTGCAGGCGGCCCCCTCGCCCGTGGTGCGACTCAACCGCGCGGTGGCAATCGCCATGCGCGACGGCGCCGAGGTGGGACTGGCCGAAGTGGATGAGGTTCTCGCCAGTGGCCAGCTGCAGGACTATCACCTGGCCCACGCCGCCCGGGCGGATCTTTGCCGGCGTCTAGACCGCACGGACGACGCACGCGCGTCGTACCAGGCGGCCCTCGAGCTAGCCACCCAGGAACCCGAGCGGCGATTCCTGGAGAAGCGTCTCCGAGAGCTCGCTTAACCCTATGGTTCTGTAGGCCGTGCGAATTCGACACGGATCTTCGCGACCGATTCCATTCCGATGGCCTGACCTTGCCGTACGATGGTGTCATGGCTGGCCGGCTGAACCTCGCTTAACTTCAATCGCCCACGACTTTTACGAACTGGCCGGTTTTTTTCTGAGAAACTTTCGAGACCGATGTCGAGCACGGCGGTGCTACATCGACAAGCTCATGGAACGGGTGACAGGCATCCGGCACGCAGCTCTTACTTACAGGAAAACTCCCCATGGTCTCTCCCATCCCTTCCGGCCGCGAAGGCTTGATTCCGCACCTGGTTTGCAGCCCCTGCACCGAAGCGATTCAGTTCTACCAGAAGGCCTTTGGCGCCGAGTCGCTGGGTTGCCTGATGTCGCCCGATGGCGAGCGCGTGATGCACGCCGAGTTGTCGATCGATGGCAAGGTGATTTACCTGGCCGACGATTTCCCCGAGTACTGTGGCGGAGCGGCTCAGAATCCCAAAGCGCTGGGCGGCACGCCAGTGACCGTGCATCGCTACGTGAAAGACTGCGACGCCGTATACAACCGCGCCATCGAAGCGGGGGCGACGCCCAAAATGCCAACCTCCGACATGTTCTGGGGCGATCGCTACGGCATGGTCACCGATCCCTACGGCCATAGCTGGTCGTTCGCCACGCATCAGCGCGAGCTCTCGCCAGCAGAGATGCAACAGGCGATGGTCGAAGCCTTCCAGCAAGCGGACGCCCAGCAGTAATCGATCATCGGCGATCCGAGACCTACACTCATAACCAGATACGGGAAGTCACTCTCATGAAATTCATTTGCTTGGGATATTGCGACGAATCGAAGTTCGAAGACATGGCTCCGGAGGAGTTCCAAGAGAAAATGGACGAATGCTTCGCCTACGACGACGAACTGCGTCGCGGTGGGCATTTCCTCGGGGGCGAAGCGCTGCAGAGTGTCCGCGACAGCGTGGCCCTGGAACTGGTGAATGGCCAGGTGTCGGTAATCGATGGCCCGTTTGTTGAAACCAAGGAGCAACTCGGCGGCATCCTGCTGCTCGAGGCCCGCGACTTGAACCACGCCATCGCGCTGATGTCGAAGCACCCGGGCATCCAGTTCGGCCATTGGGAGATTCGCCCTGCCGACGAGACGATCAATGCCCTGGTGGCCGAGCGCGATGCGAAGTTCAGCGTGCACCCATCGTAGCTCGCGGCTGTCCACTGAGTCTGAATCTTAAAAAGGAACGAAGCAATGCAAGTGATGGTCATGGTCAAAGCGACCGCCAGCAGCGAGCGGGGCGAACTACCCAGCACGCAACTGATCGCCGATATGTTCGAGTTCAACGAGCAACTCGTGAAAGCGGGCATCATGCAAGCCGGCGCCGGCCTGCAACCCAGCTCGCAGGGTTGCCGCGTGCAATTCTCCGGTAGCGACCGCGCGGTGGTCGATGGTCCGTTCACCGAGACCAAGGAACTGGTCGCCGGCTACTGGCTGTGGCAGGTCGAATCGATGGAGCAAGCCATCGAATGGGTCAAGAAGTGCCCCAACCCGATGCCGGAAGACTCGGAAATTGAAGTCCGCCCTCTATTCGAGGCGGAAGACTTCGGCGAGAACATGACGCCCGAACTGAAGGAACGGGACGAACGCCTCCGTGCTGAAGTCGACAAACAAAACACCCCGTAAGCACCCAGTATTCCATTACATCCCCCTTACCACACAACACTCATGTCAATCACCACCAGTCGCATCACGCCCTGTCTCTGGTTCGATGGTCAGGCACAGCAGGCGGCCGAGCATTACACTTCGATCTTTCCCAACTCCCAAATGGGGGCAGTGACTCACTACACGAAAGCCGGACAGGAAGTCCATGGACAACAGGCTGGTTCGGTGCTGACCGTCGAGTTCGAGCTGGATGGCCAATCTTTCACGGCGCTCAACGGTGGGCCGCTGTACCAATTCACCGAAGCAATTTCGCTGCAGGTCCACTGCGACTCTCAAGACGAAGTCGACTACTACTGGGAGCAGCTATCGGCAGGTGGCGACCCTGCCGCGCAGCAATGCGGCTGGCTGAAGGACCAATTCGGCGTCTCATGGCAAATCGTACCCAAAGTGCTGAACCGGCTGCTTTTCGGCGGCACCGAAGTGCAAAGCGAGTTCGTGATGGGCGCTCTCATGACGATGAAAAAACTCGACATCGAAATGCTGGAGACGGCATTCGTCGAAGCATAGCATCCGACTCACCTGCGGACCACTCGACCCCGATCGAACAACCAACGAGGACCCCATCGATGAAGTACATGCTGCTGGTTTACGGCGCCGAAGACTCCTACACCGAAGCTGAGCGGGCTGCTTGCATGCAGGAGTCGGCCGAACTGTGCCACGAACTGAGCGAGAAAGGACAGTACCTGCTCTCCTCGCCACTGCACCCGGTATCGACCGCCACCAGCGTCCGCGTCCGCGAAGGCCAACGCCAGGTGACCGACGGCCCCTTCGCCGAAACCACCGAACAACTCGGCGGCTTCTACCTGATCGACGTCCCCACGCTGGACGACGCGGTTGCCTTCGCCGCCCGCATCCCACCTGCCAAGAAAGGCACCGTCGAAGTGCGTCCAGTGTTCGAACTAGAGAGCCTGCCCACCACGCCCACCGAAGCGTGACCCCCTCTCCTCGCACGCGGGCCTGAGCTACGAGACCTTGACGCCACCGGTGGCGTCAGGAACACTGAGAGCGAGTCTAATGACTGAAGGGCCCCCGCAGCTCAGGGGCGAGCCAAAACGGGTCCAGCAAACACCGGATAACACGGTGTTCTCCGATGCTTTTGAGAATCGAGGCCGTCGAGAGATTTCCCAAACTTGACCAAGATTGACCCCGATTTACTGACATACTGACACTGCAGTAATGTCAGCCGCTGTATCCCAAGATTGTGCGTCGGCTACGAAGGCGGCTTCAACAACCATTTCGCAACAGAGCATTGAGAAGGCTTACCGGATAGGACTCGTGCTCACAACCCTCAGTGCATGAGATGAGGACAACAGGCTGTGTTCACGTTTGGTCGAGAGCATGAGAAGAAGCGTTCGGGTGAGTACCTTCGCAATCCTGATGAACTACACAGGATTCACTACGTTATCGACGCCGTTCACGATCTCTTGGATGGGTCTACGACCGACGATGAAGTGAAACCCGTCATCTCTGGAGCCTTCGTGGATGGCGGGTCTGGCGTTTGGGAGCAAACCGGAAATTGGCTGGTTAAGATCGGTCGCGAGTACCCCAACCTAAGCGGTCTTTGGACGACCTTTGCTTCTCATCGTTCGTCCACGATTCGGTTTCGCGCTGCTGCCTACATCTGCGACGTTCCAGATGAAGTTTTCGCAGAAATCTTCCCGCAACTTCTGAACGACAAGTCTGCGAAGGTCAGGTCTAAGGTGGCGGGTGACATAGCTGTGTCACCTCGGTTAAACGCCAAAGACCAGCTTTTGGAACGGCTCGCAATAGAAACAGACCCGACAGTCCGTGAGTCGCTTGATTGGGCTATAAAGTCTACCAGCGAACTCGCGACTGAGTCTTGAGGACTGCTTGTGCGCAGAATCAAACGCGGCATTTTCAGAGTGACACAGGTTGGTGCCATGCCAAGCCACAAAATGAATCGTCCTGCATTGGACGCCAGTGAATCGGAAATCCTGGATTACGCGAAATCTTGGATAAGGCTGGCTGCCCGAAAGGGATTTGAGGCAGCAGTCTCCGAATTGGAGCCGAGCCGATCAGTACACTGGACACAATCGCTCTTGGAGCAAGTAACCTTCGACCATTTCGGAGACGGATGCCAACCCAGAATTACCGACCCTGACAAGGTGCAAGACCTTCACGTCGAAGCGTATGAATACAACGATGGAACTGGCTACGCAGTGGACCACGACTTACCTCTGGACGGAAAACGTTCAGACTTCACTGTGCAGTTCGATTTTCGGAAGGGAGTAACGGAATACTTGGTCTACTTGGACGACATCCACGTTTTGTAACTACCTCCCAACGAACCCACCCGCTTCCTGGCTCCGAATGGTGCTTTGTTACTCAAAAGACTGCGTTGATCCCAATCACAGTCATTGTTATGCACCAGGTTCTCGACAATCTGATTGACCGCTTCCGAAGGGCACAGGACCTCGCTGTTGACACATTGCTTCACGATTTGTCGATTCCACTCCCCGAATCCAATCGTGCGTGGCCGTTCTACTGTGCTGCGAATGGTCTACATGACACGCGAGAGTTGAACGGAATCGGTATCTACGCACATGGTTATGGCGTAGAACTGAAAATCAACGATCTTGTTATTGACTTCGATTGGGGCGACAACGGCGAACGCGATGGATTCGATGCTTGGCGGCTCTGGAACTTCCAAGCAGGAAATTGCCCAGAAATGGAATGTTCGCACAACGCCGTAAAGGATTGGCTCGAAACGGCATTTAACGAAGGCGAACTAATCAAAGACACCTCGCTCTACTACGACCCCAGACGCCGTGCATCGTGACGCTTGCAGATGCAATCACTAATGCGGGTGCCCCGCTTCCTCGCTCCGAATGGTGCTTTGCCGCCTTGCGGAGAAACCCGACCGCCGTGCCGTGAACCAGCCACCAGCCGCACGGGCCTGAGCTACGAGACCTTGACGCCACCGGTGGCGTCAGGAACACTGAGAGCGAGTTCACAGAACTCAGTGCCCCCGTAGCTCAGGGGATAGAGCATCGGTTTCCTAAACCGTGTGTCGCAGGTTCGAATCCTGCCGGGGGCGCTTTTTGAGGCCGGATGGAATTGGGCGGGGCGTCTGCTATTCTGCTTCCATCGCTTCGTAGAGGTCCATCCACTGCTCTTCCAGTTCTTGGAGCTCCGTAGCGATCTGGGTGGTGCGATCGTGCAGCTTCTGTGCTTCGGCGGCGTCGGTCACTTGCAGTAACTCTTCGTTGGCTGCTTTTTGCTCTTCGTCGAGCTTGGCAATTTTGCGTTCTACCGACTTCAGGCGTTTTTGGGCGTCGCGGTCGGCGCGGGCGGTGGCTTTCCTGTCGGCGATGGCGTCGTCCGGTGCACCGTGGGCGGCTGCTTCGGCTCGCAGGCCGGCGTCGATTTCCTTCTGCACGCGGTACACGTAGTCGTCGTAGCTGGATGGGTAGATCACGACGCGACCTTCACGGACCTCGATCACATCGGTGGCCACGCGTCGCATGAAGTGGCGGTCGTGGCTGGTGAAGATCACGGTGCCCTCGTAACGCTCCAGCGCGTCGGCCAGGGCTTCGACGGTCTCCACGTCCAGGTGGTTGCCCGGTTCGTCGAGCACCAGGACGTTGTGTTTCTGCAGCAGTAAACTGGCCAGCACCAGGCGGGCCCGCTCGCCACCGCTGAGCACTTTGATCCGCTTGTTCACCAGGTCGCCGCCGAACAGGAAGCTACCGGCGATGTCCTTGATCTGCTGCGTGGTGGCGTCGGTGGCCGCTTCGTACTCGAGGTGCTCCATGACGGTCTTCTTGCCGTCGAGCGTGGTGTAGACATGCTGGGCGTAGACGCCCAGGTCGCAGCCGTAGCCCCATTTGAGTTGCCCCTCGAGTGGCTTGAGCGACTCGCAGATGGTGCGGAGGAATGTGGTCTTGCCCTGTCCGTTGTCGCCCACGATGCCGACGCGCGAACCATGTTCGATCTCGATGTGGATGTCGTCGGCCACACGGCGATCGGGATAGCCGATGGCCAGCCGCTCGGTCCGCACGGCGGGGCCGCGGCGGGCTTCGATCTTCGGGAAGCTGAACGACACGCTGGCTTCCTCGCCCGCCACTTCCACCAGTTCGAGTCGTTCGAGCTGCTTGGCTTTGTTCCGCGCCTGACTGGCCGTGTTGGCGTTGGCGCGGTTCTTGTTGATGAACGTTTCGAGCTGCTTGCGTTTAGCCAGCGTCGTGGCGTTCACCCGGCGGTCGTGCTCACGGCGTTCGTCAAGATTCTCGAGGTACGACTCGACATCGCCCGGATACATGGTGAGCTGGCCGCGGGAGACTTCCAGCGTGTGCGAACAGGTCTTCATCAGGAACGAGCGATCGTGCGAGACGATCAAGCAGCCACCGCGAAACTCACGCAGAAAGTGCTCCAGCAGCATCTGCGTGCGAAGATCCAGAAAGTTCGTCGGTTCGTCGAGCACCAGCAAATTGGGATCGTGCAGCAGCAGGGCGGCCAGCTTCACGCGGGTTTGCCAACCGCCAGATAGCTCGCGGACCGGCTGGGCCAGCATGGCGTCGCTGATGGCGAACTGCCAGGCGACCTGACCGCACCGCCAATCTGGCTGCTGGCTGTCGCGCATTAGGAAGTCGAGCACCGTCTCGCCCGGCTGAAATGGATCGTGCTGGCGGAGGTAGCCCAGCCGCAGCTTTTTGCTCCGCACCACCTCGCCGGCGTCGAGTTCTTCTTCGCCCAGCAGGATACGGCACATGGTCGACTTGCCGGCCCCGTTGCGGCCAATCAGGCCCACCTTCTGGTCGTCGGCCAGCGCGCAGGTGGCGCCGTCGAGCAGTTGCTGCTCGCCATATCGTTTGTAAGCGTCTTGCAGAGTGAGAACTACGGGCACTTTATTGGGCACACAGTCGCTGCGTTGCGACCGTTAATTGGTATCACTGGAGGGCGGTTGCGGGCCAACCCAGCGGCCGGCCGCGACAGCTACTAGCGTAACAACCAGACAGGCGATGGCGAAAGTGTCGCCCGCACGCAGGTACAGCGTGTCGTGCCCGCCTGGCACCACGTCCACCATCAGCACTTCGGGGTTCATCGGCTGGCTGACAGCCAGCAGCCGGCCGCAGGCATCGACATTTGCCGATAATCCGCCGTTGGCCGCGGCCACAAGCGGCGTGCGGCACTCGATGGCCCGCAAGCGACTGCATGCCAGGTGCATCCGCAGTTCGCTGGAATCATAGAACCAGGAATCGTTGGTCAGGTTCACCAGAACGTCTGGCCGCTGGCCCGCTTCGGTAAGCTGCAGCACCTGGCGGCGGACGACGTGCGGGATGACCGTCTCGTAGCAGATGGTCGGCATGTAGGCCACGTTGTCGATCTCGAACGCTTTGGGCTCGGTGCCGGGCGTGACACCGCCGATGGGAAAGTACTGATAGATCCCCGGCCAGAGGATGCCACCTGGAACGTACTCGCCGAACATCACCAAGTGGTTCTTATCGTAAGTGCCAATGATCTGGCCTTCTCGATCAACGGCCACCGCAGCGTTGTAGACTCTGCCGTTGCCCGGTTTCATCGGAGAAGTGTGCGTCAGATGGTATCGATCGATGCCCACCATCACGGGGACGTCGACGACTTCAACGAACCTCTGCAGGTCGGTCGGGCCGTAGCTCGCGTATTTATCGGCTTCCGTAGTGTCCTGCTCGGCGGATATTTCCGGGTCGTAGGAATACAGCAGAGTGCGAAACGCCCCTTCGGGCCAGACCATCAGGTCGAAGGGTTCGCCACTCTCCTGGGCGATGTCCAGGGCTTCTTGCGATAGCCGGGTGTAGTGATCCATCACACGTTTTTCGCGATCGGGGTCGGGCGTCCACACCGCCCGCTCGTTGCCTTGCACCAGGGCGATGCGTTTGGTGGGGGCATCGTCGGCGGTGGTGAACTCCGCCAGCTTTGCTCCGCCGTACCACCATGCGCCCCCCACCGCGGCGGCGGCGATCAGCGTTGCTGCGATTGGCGACCAGCCAGGCTTGCGCGACTGGCGGTCGGCAAAGATCACCTCGCTGGCGCACGCGGCCACTAGCATGATCAGGGTCGACACCAAGTAAGCGCCAGCCAGGTCGGCGATCTGAATGAGCCGGGACTCCTCGATCTGAGTGTGCCCCAGCGCAGCCATCAGGAATCCACCCAGCAGGTGCGCCTGCAGCCATTCGACGGCAGTCCACACAACCGGCGCGGCGACCCAAACTGGCACTCGCAGTCGATGCACGCTCACGCGAACCGCGGCCACGAACAGTGGCAGGTACACGCCCAAGTACCCGGCCAGGAATAACAGGCCGATGCCGGTGGCTGGATGCGCCAGGCGGATCCAATGGATGGCCAGCAGCCAGTACAGGATTCCGGCCAGCCAAATCTGCAAATACGGTCGCCGGCCCGGCAGTTGCGGGAGCCGGATCAGGTACAACCACGGCAGCGGCGCCACCCAGGCTAGGATGCTCCAGTGCAGCGGCGGTTGCGCCAACACCAATAAGAGGGACCCCAGCGCGGCAAGAATCAAAGGCAACAGGCGCGAGAGAAATCTCGACGCGTCGTCGGGTTGCTCGGGGGAGGTGGACATCCTGTCGCCTGCGAGTGGTGCTGGTTTTCTTCCAGATGCGGGGGGGAGCACGACTAACGAAGCACGGGCGGCTCGTCGTCGGGCGAGGGTTCGGTGGACTGCTTCAGCCACTGGCCAACCCCACTGTGCAACTCGACCACCGCGTCGGTCAATTCAGCGGGCTGGTCGCTATCGGCCAGGTTGTTTTGGAAGGGCTGCCACACGCTCTCGGGCAGGCCGGCCCTGACAGCGGCGGCCGACACCGAACCGCTGATCGAGTGCTTCAACTGCGGCCGGCTTTCGGCCACGGCCAACAGCAGGTTGCTCTTGAAGGCGACTTCCACCAGCGCGGCGTCTTCCATGCCGTACTTGTCCCCGGCATCATGGCCCAATTGCCGACCCACGGTGAGCAATTGCCTGAGCTGTTCGGCCGACCCGGGCTCGGTTGTCTTCAGTTTGGGCAATTCGAGTTCAAGCGCCTCGGCGGCAGCGCCCAATTCGGTTTCGATGTCCGCCCCTTCGACGTTGGGAGCCACCAACAAGTAACTCAACCGCGACGCCAGGTGCCACACTTGCTGACGAGGATCCAACGGCTCCAGCTCCATCGGTTGCGGGGCCTGCCACTCGGGCGTGTCGGCCGATGCCACGGCGGGAGGTTGGGGCTGGGGCTCCGCTTCACGCGTTGGCTCTGGCTCGGGCAATTCGACCACGGGCTCGGCGATCTCGGGTGCCGGCAGTTCGGCGGCGGGTGCGGGAGTCTCTGGCTCAGTGGTTGGCGCGGCCCACGCCAAGTCTGGCGACTCCGTCGAAACGATCGGCGCAGGGTCCTCTCGCGCTGGTTCTTCGGGCTTCGGTTCTTCCCGCACTGGGTAGCGGGGCGCCAGTTCGGTAGCGACGGGGGGATCCGGTGTTTCCTCGCTTGCGGTCTGCCAAGGCAGCAGATCGGAGATGGGCGTTTGCCTGGGCGGCGTCATGTCGGCCAGCGGGGCAGGCGTAACCGCTTCAACGCGGGGCGTTTCCTCCGCGCTCGGCACTACGTCCGTCAAGCGCCGCGAACCCACCATCGGGTCCAGGTTCGCCGGCGGTGTATCGGCCAACGTCTCGGGCTCGGGCGCCGGCTCGGTGGTTTCCGGTTCTGCCGGTTCCTCGGGCTCTGCAGCCGGGGTGTCGGAGCCCATGATGATGGACTCGAATAAATCGTCCTCGGCGTCCGGCTCCTCCGCATCCGCTAAAGTGTCGTTGGGCGGAGTGTCGGCTTCCTCGACTACCGTTGTATCTGTCACGGTGGTGCCGAAGGGCTGCGGGTCCGTCTCCTCGGCAACGGGCTCCTGGGGGCCATCGTTCACATCCGCAAACAGGTCGGGCGGCTCCGAGTCGGCCGACACCGCAGCGTCATCGGTCGAATCGATGGCGGGGTCCGGCTCCGGCTCTGGGGTGGTGGACTCGTCAAACAGGGAAAACTCCGGCGCCGCTTCCGGCGGGTCGCTGTCGGCTGGCGGAGATGGCTGCTCGCTGGTCGCGGCAGATTGCCCCTCGGCGGCGGGGTCGTATCGAATATCCGACCAGCACCCGGGCGAAACAAGCATCATCACAATCAGGGCCAAAACCAGCTTTAATTTGGCCGGCGGGCGAACCGATCGGCCTACACTACGTAGGACGGAGAGTGTTTTCGCCGGTGCTCTGTGAAATTGGGGTTCTTGCATATTCGCAGCACGAGTGCTTTGCCAGATTGAATTGTTTGCGTGCGAGGAAACGTAACCTGTTCGCACATTTCGGGATGCGTCGAATCGCATCCAGACGTCACTCCGTTTCAAAGCACTAAGTTTTTGCCCCTGCACTCCATTCGGCCCATAATCGCGCTCACTTCGCTGCCAACCACGCTGCCGCTATCTCCAAAATGCCGCTCCTTGGTATGAAAGTCAACCGCAGACAGTTTATCCGATCGGCCAGTCTCTGTAGCCTGGGGGCAGCCGGAGTTGCCGGTTTTTACACCTGGAGGGTGGAACCGCACTGGGTGGATGTGGTGCAGCGGCAGATGCCGCTGGCTAACCTGCCCGATTCGCTGGTGGGGAAGCGGCTGGTGCATATCACCGATTTGCACGTCGGCCACGTGGTGGAATACGACTATCTGCAGCGGGCCATCGATCAAACGGCCGAACTGCAGCCTGACCTGGTGATGGTTACCGGCGACTTGATGACGGCCCACCACACCGAGTGCATCGAACCGGCCGTACGTTTGCTCAAACGCTTGAATCCAGATAACTGCGCCATTTTCGTCACGCCGGGCAACCACGACTATGGCCTTCACGTGGCGCAAGATCAGGTTGTCACGATGCTGTTCGACGAGCTTCGCAAGGTTGGCATTCATGGCTTGCGAAATGAGCAAATCGACTACCAGGGCCTGCAGATCGTGGGTTGCGACGAGTGGATGGCGCGGCGATTCCACCCACAGAAGGCATTCGCTCAGTTCGATGTGTCTCGCCCCGGCATCGCCCTGACACACAATCCCGATACGCTCGACATGCCGGGTTGGGATGGATTTGAGGGTTGGGTTCTGGCGGGCCACACCCACGGAGGACAGTGTCGACTGCCCTACTTTGGGGCCCCCATCCTACCCATCCAGAATCGACGCTACGAAGCGGGCGAGGTGGAAGTCGACTCCGTGCGGCGGCTGTACGTTAATCGCGGGCTGGGCTACACCCATCGCGTGCGATTCATGTGCTCGCCCGAAATCACGCAGTTCGACCTGACGGCTGCGGTCTAGTCGAGGCGGGCCGCTACAACCGCTTCCATCCGAGTCTTACGATTTACGGTAACAACCGTCGTACCGTGAGCTGATCCGCAGCGGCAACTGGTGGATCGCCTTCTTTTCGCAACTGGCTCGACGCCGCGGTTGGACACCAGGGGTGCCGCAAGACATGTATTTCAGTGGGGGGAGAACTGCGCGCCTCCACTGCAACGAATCGAGTCTGGCGGAAGAGAACTTATGAGTGCCTTGCCATCGTCGCTGTCGACAGCGGCCGATCCCGAAATGGCTGCCACCGTGGCGGCTTCCACGGCCACGCCGGTGCCGAAGCTACCACCTGCGCCGCGCGAACCACGCACGCTGGCCGAGGCGGGATTGGGCGAATCGCAGCTCGAGGCCCTGGTGCTCAAGCACCTGCTGCACCACGGCAACTCCACCGGCACTCAAACGGCTACCAACCTGGGACTCACGCGATTGTTGGTGGACCAAGCGCTCGAGCGGCTGCGCGACGAGTTGCTGGTAGGCATCAAGAATGCAGCCGGGATGGGCGACTACCTGTACCAGCTGAGCGAAGCCGGCTTCGCCCGCGCCAATCAACACCTGGCACGCTCCACCTATGTGGGCACGGCGCCGGTGCCGTTGGCTTCGTATGAAGCCGCGATTCGGCACCAGTCGATTCAGAACACAAAGCTGAGCCTCGACCAACTCACGGCCGCGTTTGCCGACCTGCGACTGTCGCCCAAGATCCTCAGCCGCATCGCCCAGGCGATCAACGACGGCCGCGGCATGTTTCTGTTCGGCAATCCAGGCAATGGCAAGACCACCATTGCCGAGCGAATCTGCGACGCCTTTGGCGAATATCTGTGGATTCCGCGGATGGTGTACGAGGGGGGCGACCTGATTCGCTTGTTCGACCCCAACTGCCATCACCCCGTGGACCTTTCGCACCTGGAGGGCGTTGCGTACGACCGCCGGTGGGTGCTGATCCGCCGCCCCACGGTTGTAGTGGGTGGCGAACTAACCCTCGAGCAGCTCGACGCCAGCTACAACGCGGCCTCGGGCATCAGCGAGGCCCCCGTGCAGATGAAGGCCAATGGCGGCGCGCTGGTGATCGACGACTTTGGCCGCCAACGTGTCAGCAGCACCGACATACTCAATCGCTTGATCGTCCCGCTGGAAAAGCAGTTCGACTTTCTGAACCTGGCCAGTGGCCGCCAGCTTCAGATTCCGTTCGACATGCTGTTTGCACTCTCCACGAACCTCGAACCACGCGAACTGGTGGACGAAGCGTTCCTGCGGCGGATTCCCTACAAGATCGAAGTGGACGATCCCACCGAAGAAGAGTTCCGCTCGCTGATTGCCGTGCTCGCGCAGAAAGGCGGATTCCTCTGCCCCGCCGGGGCCATCGATTACCTGATCGAACAGCACTACCAACGGCCGCAACGTCCGCTGCGATTCTGCCAGCCGCGGGATCTGCTGCGCCAGATCAAGAACTACTGCGAAGTGCATGAGCTGCCGCTGGAGATCGACACCGACTGCATCGACGTGGCGGTGGAGAACTACTTCGCCACGCTGTAGCCTTCAAGTCGTGCACAAGCTACGGCGGGCCATTACTTCGCCGCCAGCGATCAGCGCGAAGGCCGCGATGGCCAGCAGCACCAACATGTCGCTCCACGGCACTTCGCCCGATTGTAGCACCAAGGCGGGACGGTAGTATTCCAGGACGCCGAGAAACGCCACGCGTTGCGCGGGCGGCCAAAGCTGTGCGGCGAAGTTGAGCAGAAACGACCCCAGCACCAGGGCCAACACGATGGCCACCGCACGGCCGCGATGGCTGCACAACGCCGAAACCAGAAAACCGACTCCCCCCACTGCCAGGTACAGGCAGTAGAAGTTCGCCATGATGATGAGCGACGATTGCAGGTCGGGCCGCATGTCCGCTGGCATGACTGGCGCCATCGCGCGGTGCCCGGCAAATCCCATGGCAATGACCAATACTCCGGTGGCCAGCAGCATCACGACTTCGCAGGCATAGACGAGTCGTCGCGAGACCGGCAGCCCCAGCAGGAAATCGATCGTCCCCCGGTCGACCTCGCCGGCCGGCACACGCGTGGACAGGTTGATGGCCTGCGTCCACACCAGCGCCAGCACGATTGGATGAACCCACAGCACCGACGCCATGGCGCGGGCCGTCAGTTCCTTTCCCACCTCGGTGCCGAGTAGCGCGCTCATCATCGTTTGGGCAAAGGGCAAACGCTCGAACACGTCGCCAAGCTGCATCTGCACCTTGGGAATGAGAAAGGTAAGCAGCATGTTGGCCCCGGCCAGGCCCAGGCCGATCAGCAGCGTACTGACCCACAGTTCGCGGAGCGTCTTTTGCAGCAATCCACGCATCAGGTGCCCTCTTCCCCCACGTGGTACAGTCGATGGAACACCGACTCGAGATCGGGACGCCCGATGCGAATGTCGACCAGCGGCTGCTGATAGGCCCAGGTAACCAAGGGAGGAGTGGTTCCCTCCAACTCGCAGCGGCAAACCGCGCCCCGGCGTTCGACCACCTGCAAGAAGTCGGGCAGCACAGCGGCGCTCGCCGCGTGCTCGTCGCCGTACTGCAACTCTACCACTCGTGGCGCCCGGTGGCGAAGCGCGTCGAGCGACTCATCGACAATCACCTTGCCACGGCGAACAATCGCCACGCGGTCGCACAAACTTTCGACTTCGCTAAGCGTATGACTCGAAAAGAACACGGCCGCCCCTGCTGCGGCCGCTTCGCGGACCAGATCGGCCAGCCGCGATTGCATCAACGGGTCGAGCCCCGAAGTCGGTTCGTCCAGGATCAGCAGCCGCGGCCGGTGCGCCATGGCCAGCACCAGCCCCAACTTCTGCCGGGTACCACGCGACATCTTGCGAACCGGCAACGTCGGCTCCAGTTCGAACCGCTCGGCCAATTCACTGGCGCGAGCCGAAATGTTCATGCCCCGAGTTTGCGAGACAATCGACGTGGCCGTTGTCAGCGTCAGCCATGGATACAGTCGCAAGTCGCCGGGCAGGTAGCCGACGTCCCGCTTGAGGCGGGCGCTGTGCCTCCAGCAATCGAGTCCGCCAATTTCCGCCTGACCAGCGTGAGGTCTCAAGAACCCCATCAACAGGCGAATGGTCGTGGTCTTCCCTGCCCCGTTGGGCCCCAGAAACCCAAACACCTCGCCGGCATCCACCGCCAAGTTCACACGGTCCACGCCCAGGCGTGCGCCGTAGCGGCGAGTCAAATTGGTGGTGCGGAGCATCGCCATAGGGCAAATCGTTCGGCTTGGTCGTGCGGCAGGTGTCGTTAAGCTCGGGTGGCGAATTGTTCGGCTTGCCGGGCGATGTCGATCCCCACGTGCGAATTCCACGCGGCCAGAAACTTGTCGTACATAGGCCCAGGCTTCCCCTCACCCACGGGTTGCTCGTCGAGCGACACCACGGGCAGCATGCAGATCGAGGTGCTGGTGAGCCAAACCTCGTCGGCGGCGCGCAACTCGTCGAGCGTGATATCTCGCTGTTCGAGCGGGGCCCCCAATTCTTGGGACAACTCGGCAATCACGGCCACACTTACCCCCGGCAGCACCTTCGAACTTTTGGGGGTCGCCAGTCCCGTCGCCCGATCGTACACCACCAGGTTGGCGGTCGAGCCTTCGCCCACGAAGCCTTCCTGATCGAGCAACACGGCGCGGGCGGCTGGGTTCTGCCCGCGGGCTTCGGCGTCCGCCAGGTAGTAATGCATCCGGCTGCGGCACTTCAGTTGCGGCGGCCAGCAGTCGGGCGGTACCTGCCGATGCCGGCTGACGTAGGTGACGACACCCGTACGAAATTGGGCCGCCCATTCCGCAAACGCCAATGGCGCTCCGTGCACCGCCACGGTGGGGCCATTGCCGCTGCCAGGCGTGGCGAACGTGATCACAGCCCAGTCGTCGCCGGGCGCGAACATCTCCTGATGGCGCTCCATGTACTCATCGAGAGCGTGGTCGATTTCGTCGACGATCCCATCGGCATCCATTCCCACGATCTCGAGCGAGTGTCGCATCCGCGAGAGATGTTCGGACTTGCGAAACAAGCGGCCGCCGAAGGTTCGCAGTCGCTCGGTAACGGTGACCCCCATGCTGAACCCCAGATCGCCAATGGGGATTTTCATCTCCCCTTCGTCGATCCACTTTCCACAGAAGTACGCAGTGCGCTGAGACATCGAGGCGGCAATCCGGCTACGAGGCGTGCAGGGGCTACAGCATTACAGCAAGGCAACGTCGTGGGCCGCTCGCCGGTCGCAGCGATCAATCCGCGTACATCAAGTGTTGCCACGCCCTGCTCATCGTACGCCCTGTGGCCGTGTACTTGAAGAGGTCGTGCGAGCGCCCCACGCAGTTGGCACAGTCGTAGCACTCGATTTTCTTGCGATCCCCGCGTGCTAGCGATGTGGGGCCACGGAGTCCCATCGCCTGAGGATTGCAGTTTTTCGGCACCAGAGCGTAGAACCGCATGGCCGGATCGAGGTGGTTGTTCAGCATCACCAGGTGCTCGATCTGGCTCATCGCCAGGCGGTGATAGCCGTGCGGCCCAAACCAGCAGGAGTGCGTGGCCGCAGCGATAAACAACACCCGCAGCGGACGATGCTTGTCAGGCGCGGCATCGGGCAGCGACCTCCCACTCAGATCGCCGCCTGCCCGCACATGCAGGGCCCCGCCCACGATGCGAGCGCCGTAGCTGTAGCCGATCAGGCTGATGGGAACTTCGGGCGGCATCTGATTCAGAATCCAGGCCAACTGCCAACCGACAGGCTGAGTTCGGGCTGCCTTCACGCGGAAGTCGTACAGCAGTCCGTCAATCTCCGTTGCCGGCCAGGAGAAGATCACGAACCGCATGGGGCGATCGTCCGTCGCGCGATGAATCAGCTGGCGATACACTCGCAGCGCCCGATCGCGGGCCATGCCTGGGTCGACCTTGTTACCGTGCACATGGAACACGGTAACCATGTCCTCGCCCGGCGCCGTGGTGAGGCGAGACAGGTCCGAGTCGACCCACTGGCGATTGCCTTCTTCGTCGCTTACCACGTACTCGCGAACGATCATCTTCGCGGCAAGCGTCGCCGCGTCGGTGCTGCAGCAGGCGGGGCGGACGTTGACCTCGATGACTTCGTCGGTGGGGCGGACGCCATAGCATCCAGCAACCACTGGCGCGCAGAACACCAACGACAAGCACGTGGCAGTGGCCAGTGCGGCCAGGCGATGGGCGGGGAGAACACGCATGGTGGGCGGGGCAGGTGTGGCAGGGGCAGACGGATTATCCATCGGATTTACCGCACGCTGCTCGCCACCCCAAGTGCCGCAAGGTCTGATGGAATAGGAACTTCCGCCTGTGCGCAATGTGCTAGCAGCGCCATTTTGGAACCGTTGGTAGGACTTGTAACGGTTAGCCCAATCTTGGGGGCCAAGCAAGGCAACACCGGGCGCCGCGTGTTGAAAAAAATCACCGGTTGCATTTGCACCTCACAAGCCATGAGGTACGTTTCCCTGACGCGACATCTCGCCCGCCATGGAACTCACCACGGCCGCTGCGGGAGTCGCCGCCCGCCCTAAGCCCCTCCCTATAGTTCGCCTTGGCGGACTCCCACCTCTCGCCTTACCAAGCCGACCACCGGCAAGTTCCCCTGCACCACACGGAACCCTTGGTCGAGGCAAGGAGCTACCAATACTATGAAACGTATCGCCCTGTTGCTGGCCGTCGGACTGATTGTCACCAGCTTTACTGGCTGCGGCTGTTGCCGTCGCATCCGGGGAGCCATTTGTCCGGGAGCCTTTTGCGGATCGCGTGCGCCCGTGATGGGTTCCGTTCGGGCCCCGGCACCGGCGCCCATTGTGATGCCTCCACAGGTGGTGACGGCGCCGCCCGTGGTGCAAGCGCCGCAATATGTCCAACCGCGGGTAATCCGTCCTCAGATGGTTGCCCCGCAGTGCGTGCCTTGCTGCCCTTGCCCCTGCCCCACGGTGTGCGACCCCTGCTGTCCCCCTGCCAACGAATGCTGCACCGGCTACGGCAGTACGTGCTGCGATTCGGGTTGTAACGTCTGCGACAACGATTGCGGTTGCAACGCCCCGTTTGGCATCCAGGTGGGTCCGGGCGAGTACTTCGGTGGTGTCCAGGACGCTGGTGGCGAATGGCAAGGCTCTCGAGCCCCCACCGACGCTGGACCTGACCCTGGCCCTGCAGAATAACAACCTCCCTCGCACAGTCCGGGCCACCACCTCTCTCCCACTCCAGGTGGCTCACGCGGAATGCTTCGTCCCCCCGTACGACATTCCGCCGATCAGGCCACCCCGCCCTTCAGACGCAATCCTGAACGTCTGAAGTCGAGCGGGGTGGCTGCTTTTACGCGCCCCGCGACAGGCTGCAAGGTACAATGGAAAACGGGCCGGCTGCCTCCATCGGCACCCGTCCGCCCCCGCTCTACCTCGCGCCTCGCACCACCTGGGAGACCCATGTTTGTTCGCGCCGCCACCTTGCTGTTCGCCTGCTCGATGACCACCGCCGCGATGGCGCAATTGCTGGACGAGTCTGCCGGCAAGACCGATCCATCCCGCGTCGCCAAGCAAGAGGTGTTCACGTTTCGCGTCGGGGCCGAGATCACCGCCGCGCGTGGCTCGTGCCGCGACATCCGCGCGATGGTCGCTATCCCCTTTGCGTGCGACGAACAGAAGGTCCGCCGGATCGACGAGGAGTTCAGCCGCCACGTCGACAAGGTACGCTATCGCGATCTGGATGGCGGGGCCACGCAGATGCTCATCACGGTGCCCATGCTCACTTCGGGCCAAACCGCCCGCGCGGTGGCCACCTTCGAAGTGACCACCGACGTGATTAATCCTCCCGAAGAAGAGGACACCGTCGACCTGGTGGTTCCCAGCCGACCCGAACGCCAGGTGCGAAAGTACCTGTCCGAGAGCCCGATGATCGAAAGTCGCAACGGCAGTATCGTCTCGCTCGCCCGCGATTTGTGGCGCGACGCCGAGACCGAAGCCAGCGAAGACGGCGACCCCACCGACTGGCAGAAGATCGAGTTCCTGTACGACTACATGCTCGACCACATCCAGTACTCCGAGGGCACCGATAAAAGCGCCCTGAACACCTTGCGCGATGGCAAGGCCGACTGCTTCGGCCGCAGCGCGTTGTTTATAGCGCTCTGCCGGGCCAACAAGGTGCCGGCTCGCGTGGTGTGGGTCGACCAGCACTGTTATGCCGAGTTTTACATGGAGGACGCCGAGGGCGAGGGGCAATGGTTCCCCATCGAGTCGGCCGGCACCCGCTCGTTCGGTGGCATGCCCATCGCCCGCACCATCCTGCAGAAGGGCGACAACTTCCGCGTGCCCGAACGCCGTGGCGAGCGACTGTTCTACGCCTCCGACTACCTGATGGCCCTGCCTGTAGGCAAAAGTGGCAAGCCGAAGGTGAAGTACATTCGGGAAGTAGTGGAATGAGTAGGTGAGTAGGTGGCGCGGCTTGGGAGCGGGCGTCGCGTTGACTCTACCCCTGGCCCGCCGCTCGCTACTGGCTGCCGGCCACGATCAGTGCTTCGATTTCCTCGATGGCCCCCATCCCGGCCACACGGGTGACTTCTTTGCCATCGGGGCCGTACAGAATCAGCGTCGGAAAGGCCCGGACGGCCATCTGCGTCAAGGCGTGACTGCCACCGTAGGCCACGGGCCAGGTGAAACCGGGCACCGATTCGATGACTCCTTCCAAATCCTCCATGGCCGTGGCGTCGTCGTCGGCCAGGCCGATCATCGCCACTTCGTCCTCGGGCCATTGTCGGCGGAACTCAGCCAGCTCCGGCATCGAGGCAATGCAGGGCCCACACCACGTGGCCCAGCAGTCTACTACGACCCACTTGCCATTGAGATCTTTGGTCGTGGGCGGTTGGTCGGTATTCAGCCACCCTCCCACCAGCACCGTCGGCAACGGCGCCGGCAATGGTTCTTGCGGCCGCCCTCGCCACTGGACGACGAGCGCCAGGGCCGCTATGGCGACCAACGCGACAACAAACAAGGTGCCGGATGTGACAGGTGGTTTGGACATGGAGTTAGCGAGTGGTTAGGCGTTCGGTCGGAGTTGGTGGTTTCCGCAACGTACACACGGCGAAAACCAGCCACGATGCCATTCAGCCTAGCAGCGCCGCAGCGTGCTCGCTACTCGGACCTCGCGCCACGCACCTGGGAAGCTCGCTATTCGATTCTCCGCCTCAACAGGATGGCGTCCTCGACATTGACGTCGTCGCCCGGCTTGAAGGCCACCGGACGGGTGCGGTCGACGATGTAGAACGCCCGATGCCGATCGACGTTGCCGATCTCGCTGCCCAGTTCCTTGCCCAACTGGTAACCCTGTGGGTAGACCTTGTTGTACAGGGCGCGAGCACGATCTGCGTCTCGCCCGGCCTGGTTCATGAACTTGGTCCGCACCGAATTCTCATCGTCTTCCCAGTTGGGTGCGGCTGTGACTTCGAAGTACCCTACCGTTACCCAGATGGCGAACACGCCACTGCGGTTGGTGGTCATGTTATCGATTCGCGTGAGCGGACCGTAATGCATCGCGCTATTGCGGGTGGCATCGATGGCCGTCGTCGAGCACAACTCGCTGAACAGCGGCACGGAGGCCTGATCCGAAGTTCTTCCTCCAGCGGTCACTTTGACAAAGGGGTTGCCATCGTTGTTGCCCGCTTCGCGAGCATCCCCCACCAGACCGTTGCCGTTACTGTCTCCACCGCCCCACGCTAGACCGGCTCCCGGCTGGTAGGGGTGCGAGCGGTACATCGAGGCCTCGGAACCGCCTTGAATCATTGCCGACAGCGGTACCAGGTCGCCTGCTTCACCACTGCGGAATGGATTGCCAAAGAAGGTGGGGCTGTTGCTGTGCAGCACCAGATCCACGCGGTCGACACCGCCCGGAGAGATGCCATTGGGGTAAACCGAGTCGGCGTAGCCGCGGCGGCTCAGCACCACGTCGCGCCAGGCGGGTCCAAAGTGACCATACGACGGGGCGTTGCCGTTGGTGTATTGCACAGGATCGAGATCCTGCACGCGATGCATCAAACCATCGAACACGCTGGACCACACGGACAGGTTCGTCGTGCCATCCACGAAGCGAGCGGGACCGCTCGAGGAAGTGCTGGCGGCCAATCGCTGGCTGACAACCGTGTTCAGGTTCACCTTGCCCGGCTCACGATAGTTGGGCACCCGGTTGAACGGGGCCAGGTAGCCCACGCGCGGATCGTCTTCGCTGTTGACGTTGGCCAGGTTGAACGTGGTGGGAGTCAGCAGCGTGTCGGTCGCTACGAAGCGGCTCGGCGTGTGGACGTAGTCCAGGATGCGGTGGAAGTTCGGCGCGCCGACGGGAACGGGATTCCCGTTGGTATCCTGCAGGATTCGTGCGGGATACCTCGACGTTTGCATCATGTTCAGCAATGCGCCAAAGCCGGCCACGTGCGATTTGTACCGCGCGGCGTTCGTCTTCTCGGCATCCACCGTGAGACTCTGCATGCCGTCGTCGGCAAAGTCGGCTTCAATATCGGCCGCGCGGACCCGGGTGTTCGACGCATTTCGCGCGCCCTCATTGGT
Organism: Aeoliella straminimaris; assembly: GCF_024054565.1. GTDB lineage: Bacteria > Planctomycetota > Planctomycetia > Pirellulales > Lacipirellulaceae > Aeoliella > Aeoliella straminimaris. The sequence continues at coordinate 44,513 of NZ_JAMXLR010000087.1, read as the reverse complement.
GTAGGGATCGCTTTGCGCGATGGGATTCATTACCGAGAACTTTCGCAGCAGTTCCATCGTCCCCCAGGCCGGCACCTGCAGCAATTCGCTTTCGCTCACGAACGGCCGGTTGGTCCAATTCAGCCAGGGATAGGTCGAAGCCACACCCGTGGTGGTGTCGGGACGCGGGGCGCCCAAGGCGGTGCCCATGGTTTGTTGATTGCCATCGTTGCCCGCCAAATCGGTCGGATCGGTAACAGCGGCTGCCAGATTGGCCTCTGGCCGGATATAGAATTCTCCCATCGCCTCGTTCGGCAGGCCGAGCGAGTGCTTGAAGAAGTAATCGTTGTGGTTCTCGCGAATGCGATGCTCCTTCTCGACACTCTCCGGCATGTTACGACGCTGCGTCGAGAGGGCCGTGGTCGATTCATTCGGCAGCAACTGTTCAGGGGCCATGAAAAAGTCCTGATCGAAGATGGCCCGTTGCTGGACGGCGAAGCTGCCACCGGCCTCCTGTGCCGAGCGTTGCGATTCGTGCATCCGCTCACTCGAACCGAACATCCGGTTCGCCGAGGTCTGAATATTCACGCTGCAAGTACCGTTGAAGATGGTCAGATCGACCGAGGCCGAATCGACCGTCAGGTAGGGATTCACTGGCAGCGAAGCATCATGGCGGCCATACTCAGCTCGTTGTTGATCGATTTCGTTGTAGCCTGGCGGAGGATTCCACGGCATCGTGGGATCGGCCAGCCGCTGCAGGTGGACCACGCGGTACTTCTTGTAGGTCTTGGGCGAGTCGACAGCCGCGGTAAATTCGGGGTCGACGTCGAAGGGAGTGTCGAAGTGGGCTTCCTCCCCGGCTGCGTTGACGAAGGCGCCTTCGCCTTCGGCCGCTTGGGGACTCCACTGCTGGCCTTCATCGCCCGAGTTTACCTCCAACTCGAACAGCTCTCGCGTCCTTACCCCATAACCGTAAGCCGGTTCGCTGATGTTCATGTCGTCCACCGGCACCACCACGGCGGGGGCCGCGATGTTGGAAGTACTGGCCAGCAGCTTACCACTCGGTTCGCCGGTCATGTTCTCGGGAGGAGCCGGATTGGTGGGATCGTTGTTGGCGGCAACGTACATCAACTCGTTCGATCGCCGGGTGATTGCGGTACCGTTGGGGAAGACACCACCATTGGCGCCAACCACCCACTGCTGCAGGTAGGGGTTCGACGAGGGGTGCATCTCGAAGCGTCGAGTCCCAGGCAGGGCGTTTTTGTGCTGCAGGTCTTCGGTACGCGCCTTGGGAGTACCGGCGCCCCCCATCACGTTGCGACCCAACGTGGTAACAAACCGCCAGCGATCGTCGCCGTTGTCGGGATCGACTTGTCGCAAACCAGTGTAAGCGGTGCCAGCCGAGCCGATCACCGCGTAGCGGCCCGGCATCACGGGGGCAATCGGCATGTCGGGCCGCCCCGTCTTCAGTTCCGTCGACACAAAGCGGAACGGTAGCGATACCAACTGGTTACCGAGCTCTATCGAATTGAACGGGATGCGGACACCCATATCCAGGTAGAAGTCCTTCAATTGTCCCTTGTCGATGTCGTGGTACGTACGGGCGGTACCCACCATCTTGGTCGGGTTGCCACCACCCGGCTTGCGGTTCTGGCCAAAGTAAGGAGTGTTGTTCGAGGTGAAGTAGAACTCTCTTTCAATGTACGGGTAGGGCTTCGCAAACAACTGGCGGTCGAAACTGGCCTGTTGATTTTCGGGGTTGTTGGCGTTCACATTCTCTTCGCTGGTGCGTTCCTGCTGCCAGCACGACATCGGCCAGCGAACCGTGGCCTGCCCTGGCGTGAAACCTCCCTTGAGCAATGGCGGGATGAAGAACATCTCTTCCCAGTCCATATTCATCGGCGCGAGGTATGGAATCTGGTCGCGCTCGGTGCCGGCGGCTCGCATGGCTTGCCAGTAGTCGGCCACCGATTCGGGGCGGTTCGGCGAACCGGTTTGCAGGTTGCCAACACTCGACTTATTGTCGTCCCGGGTGACGTAGGCCTTATCCTGGCCCGTGAAGTCGTGATAGCCGGGGTGCTCCTCCACGACGATCAACCGCCAGACCGGCGAGCGTTGCAGCTTGCCATTGGCCCGCTCCAGACGCCCCACGTCCGAAAGACGGTTCAGCAGAACGCCTTCGATCTGCTCACCCGGATCGAATCTATTGTTTTCATTCAGGTCGACCCAGTGGTACTCGTCTAAATCATTGATGTCACCATCACCATTGCGATCGACAGGATGTCTACGGTAATCCCCGTGTCGATAGAGCTCTACTGGCTTGGGAGAATCGGGAGAGTTAGGATTGTAGAGTTCGACGTACAGCGAGCCGCGTGGTTCCAGACGTTGATCCAGATCGTCATCTTGGGGCCGATTCTGGTCGTTGTCGGTGGTCGTGTTGTCGCCCTTGGACTCGCTGGTCGCCAGGTCTTCCAAACGCAGGTCGTGGAAGGCGGCCGTTTCGCTGATCAACAGCTCCGGTCGTTCCGCGCCCCACACGATGTTGTGGGTGGCCAGTTCGTCGCGTTGTTGATTGCTGCCAGGGCCGTAGGTGGGGATCGGGTTGGTGACGATCTTGATGCCGTCGTTGGACATGTTTTCCCAATCGATGACCTGCTGGAAGTTCTCGTTGGTGGTCGCATCGCCGTCGAGCGGGAAGTAAGTATCATCCGTCGGATCGTCTGGCGTGCCGTTGTCGTTGATGGTGCCCCAGCCGTCCCAGGGATTCTCGTCGAACTCGAACGGGGTATTGATGGCGTCCGAGTCGCGAAAGTCGACGCAGTTCACCGCCCATTGGGCGATCTGGCGATAGGTGTAGCGGCGCTGGGCTTCAAGCTTCGCCTGGGCATCCGTCATGCCGTTGATGGACGAAGACTTGAGCTGGATGGCCTTTACCCGCAGATAGGCGCGGACCGAAGGATCGGACGGGTCGTACGGCATCACGTAGTCCTCGTCCATCAAAATCAGCATCAGCATGTAAAGATGGCGGGCGTATAGCTGCCGCGCGAGGTGCGCGTCGTTGCGCACGGTGGGGGGCACATTCACGTCTGGGCTGCCATCGCCATCGACATCGACTTGCAGTTCAGCGGCCACGAGATCCCGGCGACCGTTGCCATTGACATCGGTAAAGGGAGCCTGTGCCACGTCCTGGCTCATGGTGCTGTCGAGGCGAACGCCGACACCCAGCTGTGCGGCCCACAGGTTGTCGACCGGCGGACTATAGAGACCATTGCCATCGAGGTCGACGAACTGCTCGCCATTGTCCCACACACCATTTTGATTCGAGTCGTTGAAGGGTTCGCCAGCTTCGAGCGGCTCGTCGACGATGCCGTTGCCGTTGTTGTCGACGCCGTCGCCAAACGGACGATTGACGTCCATCTTGTAGCCCGCCAGTACTTCGGGTGGCAACAGTTGTTTGGCGATGTTGTCGAGAATGGAGACTGCCTGCACATTGTTCCAGTTGTAGATCGGCAGTCCACGACGCTCGCGGTCGCGCTGAATGCGATACCACAGCACGTCCACCAACCGCGCATCGGCAACACTCTTGCCGGTATACGACGCAAAGTCGTCCGACCAGGCGGTAAAGTACAGGCCCACGCTCGGCTGAGCCGGATCTTGCACCTGGTACCAGCCAATCTCACCAACATTAGTCCTGACGTTAAACGGCGTTGGATCGTCCGTGGCGCCGTTGCCATCGTCGTCCACACCGGCAATACCAGGTGCGCCGTCGGGACCCAGCTCGGTGATGTAGCTCGGCACCACTTCGGCCGGCACCGGCACCTCGTAGCTGTCGGTGGTCACCTGACGACGGTTCTCGGCCGTCGCCAGCTGGGCGAGCGCCAACTCTTCGGGCGTGATGTTCGCTGAGTTCGAGGCCACCGTCAGGGCGTACTTGTTCGGGTCGAACGCGTCGACGATTTCGTACAGGCGACTCGGCGCGGTGCCGATTTCCGGATCGTACGCGCGCAAGATCCGTTCCAGCTCGCTCGTGGCAAACAGGGCATCGTCCTGCGGAGTAACCGCCCCAGGCAGCCCGCGACGAGCGTTACTTGCCAGGTCGATTTCGTACGGGGAATCGTCCAGCAGCGGAACCAGGGCCTGTCCGCTGGTCATGCTGGCCGGATTCACGAGATCCCAAGCGGGTTCGTAGACCGGCTGCCCCAGATAGTCGAGGCCCGTGGAGTAGCGTCCACGCAGGTCGGGCGAAGTGGCGAACGACGAGGGCTGCGAGAACAGCGTTACGCCCAACCGCTCCGATCGCATGCGATCGGCCATGGGGTACTGGAAGAAATCGTAGGGCACCATCGGCTCACGCGTAGCTGCCACGGTGCTGAGGTTCGTGGAATCGAGCACCATGCCAGGCCGCGAGTTCACCCCCAAACCGACGGTGGTTCCCAATCGTCCCCAGATGGCATCCGAATTCGGATCGGCAGGCAAACGACCGAACAATAGCCGGGCGTAATCGTCCATGGCTGGATTTCCAATACTCGCGAATGGATAACCACCGGTGTACGCCTGCGTCAGTGGCGACAGGATCGACCGCAGCGAAACATCGCCAGGGCCCCAGCCCATGCCGACGGGCATGATGTTCGAGGTCCACACGATCGGCGTGTTGCCCAGTCGCGATTGATCCCCTCCCGCCATGTTGCCCAGGTTGCCGGTCACGTTCATGAGCGGATCGCAATTCGTCGCCGCGAGGTGATCGGGCGAGCCGTGGGCGTTGACGTTCAGGCGGTTGTCGAGATCGACAACCAGGAAGGCGTACATCGCCTTGAACAGCGTGCCGTTTTCGGTCTCCTGCACCGGATCGCCAAGGTCGACCCAGATGCTGTCGTTGATGCCATCGTTGTCGTTATCGACGTCCCACGGACCCACCACGTCCCAACCAAAGAAGTTGTCTGTGCCCGGTATCGTACCGACGAAAGACGTTGACGGATTGGTACCGTCGAAGTTGGGATGATCTTCGCGCAACGGACGAAGCGACACCCTGCGTTTGACTCCGACAATCATATCCGCTGCAGCAGCTTCTGCAGCGTCCGATGGTCGTGTCGCAGCGTCTACACCATACGGCATCGAAATCAATTCAGCACGCCGGCCGACGTCGATGCTTTGCATCCACGAAGCGTTCAACAGACGATGGTTCCAATAGTTCAGCAGCGCGGGACGATGGAACGACGGAATGATCGTGTTTTCCATGTCCAGCCGCATGCCGCCGGAGGGAGGATTGGAGTTGTTCTGGCTGTCGAATGCGGCCAGATCCACACGCATCGGGCCGCCACCGGTCGTGCTGTTGACGAGTACTCCCGCCTGCGACAAAGGCGACAGCGGCATGTGCGCCAGAAACATGTTCTGGTAGTCCACGGCGTCGTAAGATTCATCGCTGCCACCGGGGCCATCGAAGCTGGTGTACAGCACCTGGTCGCCTGCGGCACGATAGCCAAACGGCTGATAAGTACCGTTGAGAATCGAGCCCAGGCTCGAGACCGTGTCGCCGATATTGCTATCGGCATACCAGAACGGGTCCATGTACCGACCGTTGGGTGTCAGGGCCAGTTCCAACGCGTCGATCGGCGTACCGGAACCGCCTTGATCGAGCAGGACCTCCACGGTGCTCAGTCGCGGCTGGCCTCGCTTGGCAAAGCGGTTGTAACCGGCGCCGGTTCCATTGTGGGGCCGGCCGTTCACCATGAAGCGGGCCCGCTGCATGCCGGCCAGATCGTCGGGCGTGAGCTCACCACCATCGGCCCGACCGAAGGCCATCACGCGAAGGCGAAACACCGGCGCACCGGCGCCATCGAGTCCCATGTAGCGGTAGTCGAGAATCCGCGTTGTCTGCCCGGCGGCCGCGCCGTCGAGCATCGTCAGCAGGCAACCGTTGTAGTACCCCGTGGCGGCGGACAAACTGTGGTCGATGGTCGTGCCATTGGGATGGCGATCCAGCTTGATCACGTTCTCCGGCAGCGGAAGCATGCTGGTGACGGGCAAGTCGCGAACGTACAGGTCGATGAACTGCCCGTTCGTGGGGCCGAATTTGGTCGCGTTAGGAGACGAAGCGAACTGGGCGGTGCCAGAGTACTCGCACGGATAGATGGTGCTGTCAGGGTACACTTCGGCCACGAACCCATCGGTGCCGTACATGTCGCGCAGCAGGCTGTGGAAGCGGATCGCGCTCGACGGATTGTTCGTGTCGCGCAGCACCTGCATCATCGCCCGTTCCATCAGGTCGTACGGGTTGTTCTCGGTGCGATTCTCCTTGGCGGCGGACCGTGCACTCTTGGCATAGAACTGGCTACTCACCAGGAAGGCCGTTCCAAGCAGCAGGAACAGGGCCAGCATGCTCAGCACCACCATCAGCAGCACACCGCGACGGTCGCGGCGGCGCGTGCGGAGAAGCCTCTTCGCGCGGCGAACTTTCAACTGGCGTTGTTGGGCTTGACTCATCTCTCAGTTCCGTAGGTTTTCGCCGCGGTCGACTTGCCAGCGACCAAGCGATGAAGAGGGTATTGAACTCAGCCGAGTCGGCAGCCTGCGTGCCCTAAAGCGGCCACAGACGCTGACTCTCTCAATATCGTTGTTTACAGTTCGTACGCGCCCGACGATTCCAGCCGCATCGTTTTGGTGTGCACGGCTACCGCACCAGGAAACAATCCAACGCAGACGCGGCTGCCGGACTTCTTCCACGGCCAATCGGGACCTCGCAAACCAACGCGCCGCTGCGTCTTATCGTTGTCGAAAGTTGCGTTGCCCACATTCAAGCCATCTGGCTCGTCATCAATGGTCAGCACCCGGTACCACTGCGAAAAGAACAGCGGTTGGGCGGGTGTGCTGGAAGGGTGAGGGCCGCAAACCATGACCCATTGACCCTGGCGGAACTCATCGTACGCCGTTTCACTACCGGTACCGGGCAGGTCGCTGGCGTCCAGTAAGATCTCACCTCCCCCAGTGCCCGTGGAAACAATGGCCCCCTCAACTAACACTTCGCTGGTACCAATGCTGCTGATCGGGCGTTTGTAAAACACAACGACCGACACGTCGAAGTAATAGGCCGACGGGTCGAGCGCCAATGCCAGGCGGGCCTCGCTCTGGGTAGGCGCGACCATCGCCATCCAGGAGTAGTCGCCCCGCGATTCGCGGCGATAGGCCACGTCGACGGTCTGGTCGCCATTGGTGTCGGCCCCCACCATCCGCTGGCGGCGGGGAAGCGACTCATCGTCGTCCGTCTGAATGGCCAGGTCGTCGCTGCTGGAGTAGAGACTCTGAGCCAGCGATTCACTGGGGAGTGAACTACCCAACATCATCGAATCGGTGCAGAGCCGGCGGATTGGCCAGGCACCATTGAACTGGTCCCAACGATTGCCGGTGGAAGCCGCCCAGTTGACTGGAATCACGGCCGGCGCTCGGCTGAGTTGGAGCGCACCTGCTCCCCCCCGTAAAGCTCCTGCAGTGCCCAACGGATCGATGATATAAATGAACCCTGTGTCACTGTTCATACCGATCTGATCCAGGATTCCGAATTGATCGCGATTGTCAGCCATTCCGGTCTGCATGAATTGATCCATCGTTGCATACGCACCGCCATGCCAGACTCTCCAATTCTGGGGGTCGAGCGCACCGCGGGCGACCAGATCGGCGAAGGCCGCTTGGGCAATGGCTGCCCCGCGGTCGGCCACTTCGCCTTTTTGCATGAAGTAGCCACCCACGGGAAACATGGCCGCCGCGCCCAACAAGCCTACCGCCAGGATGCCGATGGAAATCAGCACTTCGGTGAGGGTCACACCGACGCGTAGCGAGCGAGGCCGTAAGCAACTGTAGGGTTGTTTTCGTAACATGGTTCTTACTCGTTTCTCAGTTTGCCCCTGAGAAAAATGTCCTGTACCGTTCCACACATCGTGGGGAACTACTATCCGCCGGTGGTGCGCCGCATCTCGCGGGCGAACTCTTGGGCGGCTTGGATTTGTGTGCGACGAATGTCCAGCGGGCTCATGCTTCCATCCTGGTCGAAGTCGACCGGGGGCAGCGTCGCGACGTTCACGAACGCGTTTTCGGTGGTCACGATGTTGCCGTTTTGCGAACCAATGGTGACCCACCGGCTTTCGAGGTTCAGCCAGTTGAGTTTTGCTTTTTCTGTTTCCCGCTCGGTCTCGGTGCCACCTACCAGGTCGAGCGTGGTATCGGCTGGGATCAATTCGCGGCTGCCAACCAGCAGCGAGATGTTGGTCGCAGGGATGCCCAGCAACGTGCTGGAAACCAGATTGCCATCTTGGTTGTACTGCACTCGCCGATACTGCACCCGTTCGACATTGCCTTCGGGGCTGAACATGATGAACACGGGGCCATCCGACACGTTCTCCATTAATTCAGCCGTGTTGTCGCCGTCCTCGTAGTGGAACGGCACTTCGCCCACGATGCCCGATGCCTCGAGGTCGATGGCCGTACCCTCGGGCAACTGGAACGGGTCGGACGAAGTGGTTACCGGCTGGCGGTGAATCTTGTAGGGGCACGGTTCCGACCAGAACGGCGAGGCACTATTGCCGGTCCGGATACTCGCCGTCGACAACCGCTGTCCCGCTGCATCGTACACTGGCTCGATCAGCTGCCCCGTGTTGTTGATCGGCACAGCGCCGATCTGCGCCGGAGTGGCAGACGACGAGGCCCCCAAATGACCTTCCAGGTAGCTGTTACTGATAGCCATCGTCCCGGAGTCCACAATGCGGTACTGATTGCCAAGCACTTCCACCACATCGCCGAGCCGCAACAGAATGGGCGCCACCAGATCGGCGTCCCACCCCAGCGGTAGATTGTCGCTGTTCGGCTGGTGGGTGTTACCACGTGTAATGAAGTCCAACACCACCTGCCCTGGAACATTCGGATTCAGCGCCACACGCATCCGCGAGTTCTCGTCGAACCCTGCGTACGGCACGGGCACTTCCACAGGCACCACCTCCAGGCACACCCCGCGGTCGGCTGCTCGGCCGGTCTCGCTGGACAGGCGTTTGAGCGCCACGCCCACCGGTCGGCGGGTGGAGATAGCCTGTGATTGCTGCTGGGTCAGGTACGTGTTCAAGCTCCGCGATGTCTCCCGCAGTCGCCGCCCGGAAGTGGTAGGCGTCAGGATTGGCAGCGCCGCCGCGGTGAGCGTGGCCAGAATGACGATGACGATCAACAGCTCGATGAGTGTCATCGCCGAGCGACAGCGACGAACAACGAATGGCGAACGACGCAGAACCTGCGGGCGCAGCGGCGCCACGGGAACCATCGTCCTTTCCCTATTCGGCATTCGCATATCCACTTGCATGTTACTCGGCCGTAATGTTGTGGTTGGTGATGTTGTCGGCGCCGCCGTTGACGTCAACGGCGTCCAGGTTGTCGTTCATGGGCGACCCCAAGTAGAAATCGCCGTCTGCGGAATTGATCAATGCGTAGGGTAGCAATCGGGGATTAGAACCAGGCAAACGCCAAACGATGGAATCCCGGGCCGTGTACAGTTGATAGACCCCATCGGCACCGGGCGAGAAAATCAGCGGTACCGTACGGAAGGCGGGTGGATCGACAAGGAACGGGTCAAACGGATCGTGATCGGTAGCCGCTGCACTCACCCAGGCCTGGACGGTTGGATCGCCACCCAGCTCGCGAGCGTTCATCTGCAGGTCCGATTCGTACCCCACCGGCCAGCGAATCCAACTGATCGGACGTCCCCAACCATCAAGGAACTCGTACGCGCCATCGCGATCGGTGTCGCCGATGCTGCTCTCGTTGAACAACGAGCGGGCCTCGCCGTCGGCCGTGGCGGTCATCACGAACATGTACAAGCACTCGGCGCCCTGATTGCTCAGGATATCGCTCTTCGGTACGCCGGCATCCAGCATCGAAAAGTACTGCCGCCGGTAGGCCTCGTTCAGGGGCGTGACGCCACCGTACGTGGAGGAGGTCAAGGCGGTTGGCGGTTTGAGGTACACGGGACCAGTGTTGGTCAGGTCACTCACGCTGCTTACATCGGCTGGCACCTTGAAGAGGACGTCGCTCCAACGATCGGGCATCTCCGCCAGCATCAGCTCGCGGAGCGCGAACAGGCGAGCCAGTGCCCGATCCTGTCCTTTGAGTGCCCTGAGTGCTGGATTGTTGTCGTTCACCGGCGCCCGGCGGTCTTTGTAAGTATCGTAGTGCTGCATCACCAGGGTGTGGATGCGGGCGATCATCGCCTTGGTGCGGGCTTCGCGTCCGTGTTCGGCGGCCCTGGCCGCCACGCCCAACAGCAATCCGGCCAGAATGGCGATGATGGCAATGGCCACCAGCAGTTCCACCAAGGTGAAACCGCCTTGCCGCCCCGCCCGTCGCGTCAGGCTAAGATCGGAGTTCGGAGTGCGGGGTGCAGAAAGCGACCTCGCCGCGCGCACTGCGTCGATAACGCTGCCGCGTGATTCCGCACACCGGGTTGTGCATTCCGAATTCAAGATCATGGTTGCGAGTCCTCGAGCGTTCGATCCGTCGAGAAGTTGGAGATCGTGTCGGCAATCTCTCCGGTCCAGGGACCATCGGGATACACCAGACCATTGAACTGGGTCGTGGGGTCCAGCGACCAATCGACCAGCAGTTGTTCGTTGGCGAAGTCGCCCCAAGCATCGTCCAGACCAGCAGACAAGATCTGGCACTTACCGTCGTTTGCCAAGCGAAGATTGTTCAGCGTGTAGTTGTTGCCACTTCCCGTTTTCAGCGTCACGATAGGTCCCATCCCATCGTGCCTGATCAACGTCTTTGGCTTGGTCGACGCATCGAAGTAGGCGTATGGCACCGTAACGTTATTCGGTGTGTACCACCACAAGTTGATACGGCGAGTGGTGTTGGCGTCGCGCGGGTCGGGATAGGTGATGTACCGCCCGCTGAAGAAGTTGTCGTCGCTCCGCGGGCCCAAACGCGCTTCGTCAAAGGCAAACCCGCCACGAGCCCCAACATCTTCCTGGGTTTGATCGGTTCCCGCCGAGTTGGTAACAAACGATGGCCCTTTCGGCCCGCTGATCGGATACTTAGAGTCGTCGCTAAAGCCACCCAGCCAGAACACGATGCTTTCGTAGGGAGACATTCCATAGGTGGGGTCGACGTTCATCTGGTAGTTACCGCTGCTCACTCCAGTGGCAAGCACGGCCAGCAATGCATCCGGCTCGCGTTGCTTGGGGAACGCCTTATTGAAGTGGCGTTTGAACAGGCTGAGCTTCGCTTCTGGCGTTGCGTTGGGCAGGCAAAAATTCGGAGGATACGCCCCACCCGAGATGTCGTTGGTGTACGACTGAAATCCATCCGAGAGCTGCGTGGCCTCGGTCTTGATCGCCGCTTCGCGAGCGGCATTAATTGCAGCACCGCCGGCCACCAACAACAGCGACGCCAGCGCCGCGATGATGCCGATCACCACCAGCAGTTCCACCAGGGTAAAACCTGAATTCAGTTTTCCAGTTTCTGATTTGTGACGGGGAGTCATTCGAGCGCTCCTCAATGAGCAGTGATTCGGCTGGTTGGTCATACGGAATTGGTTACGCGTTACTCGGCACTAGCCGCTGAGGCCTTCGATCAGCTTCACGAGCGGGATGAACAGCGCGACGACGATAAAGCCGACCATACCGCCCAGGACGATAATCAGGATTGGCTCCATCAGCTTCGTCAGACTGTCGGTCAGCACGGCCACTTCTTCGTCGTACACGTCGGCCACTTTATAAAGCATCGTGTCGAGCTCACCTGTCTCCTCACCGACGTCCACCATGTTGACCACGATGTCGTCGACGATTCGTTGGTTGTACTTCAACAGGTACAGCAAGCCACCGATGACGGGGATCGAAGTGATCCAGAAGAACAGCGCCACCGGGTGGAAACCGGGCATGCTGTGCTCCTTCATCGGCTTGGCGATCGATTCGCCCTCGCGAATGGCTTCGGAGATACGGCTATACATCCGCTCGAACACGGCGTTGCCCGACGTGTCGCGGGTAATGTTCAGGGCTTCGAGAATCGGCACACCGCTGGCCACCAGCGTACCGAGCGTTCGGGCGGTGCGGGCCATGGTGTTCTTCTCGAACAACTGGCCAAAAATCGGCACCTTGATGATGTACTGATCCCAGCCCATGCGTCCTTCCTTGAACTTCCGCACCAGCTTGATGAACAACCAGACGCTGGTGGGAATCAGCGGAATCAGGTACCAGTAGCTCACGGTCCAGTCCGAAAGGGACACCAGGGCCTCGGTCATGGGAGGCAGTTCGAGGTCGAACTCGGTGAAGATTTGACGGAACTGCGGCACGATGAAGATCATGATCAATGTCAAAATGATCACGGCGATACCCACCACGAAGACGGGGTAGATCATCGCACCTTTGACTTTTCGCTTCAGCGATTCGGCCCGTTCCTGGAAGTCGGCCAGACGCTGCAGAATCAGTTCGAGGGCACCACCGGCTTCGCCCGCCTTGATCATGTTGACGTACAGGCGGTTGAAGCACTTGGGGCTCTTGGCCATCGCTTCGCTGAGGGTGGCGCCAGCTTCGATCTCGTCGCAGGTATCCTCGAGCGAGTACTTGAGCCGCCCCGGCTTGGCCTGCGTGGCGAGAATTCGGAGCGAGCGCAGAATCGGCAAGCCCGCGTCCTGCAAGATGGAGAGCTGACGCGTGAAGGTGGTGAGGTCCTTGCTCTTCACGCCCCCGATCACCAAGCCCCGCTTCTTCTTGGCCGCGGTGCCAGTCTCTTCCTTCTTACGGCTCTTCTTGACGGAAATCTTCGTCACGAAGTAGCCCATCTGGCGTATTGTCGCTTGCGCTTCTTCCTCGGTGGTCGCTTCGATCACGTCTTTGATCTCAGCACCCGTGGCGTCCATCGCTTCAAATTGAAAAGTAGGCATTTCGGTTTCCTTCGGAAACGGCTATTCGCTGTCAGCTATTGGCTATCAGCTCTTTCAAACTGGTCCGGTGATGGGTTGCATTGGCCGACAGCCGAAAGCCAGTAGCCATTTACGCTTCCATAATCGTCTCGCGGATGACTTCTTCGGGGGTGGTTGTCCCTTCCAAAGCGGCTTGCATGCCGGCCGTGCGAAGGGTGACCATTCCATGCTTTTCGGCCGCCTTACGAAGCTCTTCCGTTTGGCAGTTCTCCATAATCATGTCGCGCAGGTCGTTGTTCATGATCATCAACTCGAACAACCCGACGCGGCCTTTGTAGCCCGTGTTGTTGCAGACCTCGCAGCCGCTACCACGGTAGAACTTGTGCCCCTTCATCTCCTCGGCGGTGATCTCCAGGTCGTCCAGCACTTCCTGCGTGGGGTGGTATTCCTCGCGGCAGTTCTTGCACACCCGGCGCACCAACCGCTGGGCGAGGATCGCTTCGATTGTGGCGGTGATCAGGAATGTCGGCACGCCCATGTCCTTGAGTCGCGTAATGGTGCTGGGCGCGTCATTTGTATGAAGTGTGCTGAACACCAAGTGACCGGTGAGCGATGCCTGCACCGCGATTTCAGCCGTCTCGAGGTCGCGAATCTCGCCCACCAGGATCTTGTCTGGGTCTTGCCGCAGGATGGCTCGCAGGCACTGGGCGAACGTATTGCCAATCGAGGCGTCGATCGGTACTTGGACAATGCCGTCCATGTCGTACTCCACCGGCTCCTCGGTGGTAATCAGTTTGTCCTCGACGGAGTTCAGCTCGTTCAGCGCCGAGTACAGTGTGGTCGTCTTGCCCGATCCCGTCGGACCGGTCACCAACACAATGCCGTTGGGTCGCTTAATGGCATTGCGGAAGCCGATCATTGTCTCCTCGTTCATGCCGACTTTGTTCAGGTCGAGCGACACCACCGATCGGTCGAGCACTCGCATCACCACGCTCTCGCCGAACATGGTGGGCAGCACGCTCACGCGGAGGTCGACCGGGTGGCCACCGACGGTCAGTTCGATACGTCCGTCCTGCGGCATCCGCCGCTCGGCGATGTCGAGTTCGGCCATCACCTTGATACGGGTGGTAATGGCGAACGCCAGGTGGCGTGGCGGCGGCACCATTTCGTACAGTACGCCGTCGGCCTTGATGCGAATGCGGAACTCGTCCTCGAACGGTTCGAAGTGCAAGTCGCTGGCATGGTCCTTAATCGCCAGCAGCAGCACCATGTTTAGCAGCTTTCGCACCGGCGCGCTATCGGCCAATGCTTCGACGCTGGTCAGGTCGATGGGGCCGTCGCTCGACACTTCGGCGGCGGCTCTGGCCAGTTCGGCGTCGTTCTCCAGATCGCCCACCAGACTCTCGACGCTCTCGGTATTCTCGCCGTAGTAACGCTCGAGGGCCGCATTCATGCTGCTGGCCGTAGTGACCGCCACGCGAATGTTGTATCCCAGGAACGTTCGCAGTTCGTCCTGCACCGCCAAGTTCTGCGGATCGCACATCGCCACGGTCAGCGTGTCGCCTTCGAATTCGGTTGGCACGATGCGATACATCTGGGCCATTGGCTCGGTGACCATGGCCAGCACGTCCTTGTCGATCGTCAGGTCCGACACGGTCACGACCTTCAAACCCATCTGTTCGCCCAAGGCCTGGGCCACCTGCTCCTCGGATACCAGGCCCATGTCCATGGCAACGCGGCCGAATAACTGACCGGGCTGCTGTTTTTGCTCGTCGATGAGCAGCTCGAGCTGCTCATCGGACAAGTAGCCCATGTCGACCAGAATCTGTCCTATGCGACGCATTGCCATGGTAGTGAAACGGAGTTTATTCCGTTGGTTTCGGTCTGATTTCTAGTTAGGTCGTTGGTGTTCTCTGCAACGGAACGAATTCCGTTCCACGGTGCTATGCCGCATCGTCCTCGCCTGGTTCGTCGTCGAACATGCCACGTTCGGCGGCCGCGAAGCGAGCAGCCAAGTCGTCCGGCGTGTTGCACTTGGCCAAGGCATCCTCCTTCGAAACCAGGCCTTCCTGCCACAGTTTGAAGACGTGGTCGTCCAGCAGCTGCATGCCGTACTTCGAGCCGGTTTGAATCTGCGAAGTGATACGGAAAATCTTGTTCTCGCGAATCAGGTTGGCGATACCGGAGTTCACCACCAACACTTCGAACGCCGCTACACGACCGCCACCCACCTTCTTGAGCAACTGCTGCGAAAGGATGCCGATGATGGAGCTGGCGAGCTGCGTACGAATCTGATCCTGCTGGTTGGTGGGGAACACGTCGATGATACGGTTGATCGTGCCGGCGGCGCTCGAGGTATGCAGCGTGCCGAACACCACGTGGCCCGTTTCGGCCGCGGTGATGGCCGCTTCGATAGTTTCCAGGTCGCGAAGTTCGCCCACCAGGATGACGTCGGGGTCCTGACGTAACGCCCGGCGAATGGCCTCGGCGAAGCTGGTGACGTCCACGCCGACTTCACGCTGGTTGATGGTCGACTTCTTGTGGTTGTGCTGGAACTCGATCGGGTCTTCGATCGTGATAATGTGGTGGTCGACGTTCTCGTTGATGTAGTCGACCATCGCCGCCAGCGAGGTACTCTTACCTGAACCCGTTGGCCCGGTAACTAACACCAGGCCACGCGGTCGCAGGATCATTTTCTTAAACACCTGCGGCAGCTTCAGCTCGTCCATGGTCCACAGCTCGACCGGAATCTGCCGCAGCACCATGGCCACCTTGCCCCGTTGCCGGAACACCGACACACGGAAACGGGCTTGCTCGCCGAAGGCGAAACCAAAGTCGGTACTACCTGTCTCCTGGAACTCCTGCTGACAGCGGTCGGGCGTGATGCTCTTCATCAAGCCCATGGTGTCCTCGGGCTCGAGCACCTTGGTCTTCAGCTTCTGCATCCGGCCGTGCAAACGCAGCACCGGCGGTTGACCGCATGTGATGTGTAAGTCGCTAGCACCCTGCTTGATGGCAGCGGACAGCAGTTTGTCGATAAGAATAGTGCCCATGACGATTACTTCCTGGCGCGCGGGTTTAAGCGGTGCCGCGACCGCCAGTGGCAGCCGGGCATTCTCTTCTGCGCGAGGAAGATTTCCCTGTTCCGATCTCGCTCACCACTCATCGCCGGTCGCGCCCCTGAAGCGGACTTGCCTGGTAGTGATGTTTCCGACCTGGCGAACCGCGTCTGCCCGGCGTGTTGGGTTGCCTCATCCGCTTCCTGGCCCGGTAGCGAATCTTCAACACGTTGGCAGCCGCCAATCGCGTAAGGTGACGAGCGGCCGGTACAGGATTATTCGCCCTCGCACAGGACGACTCAAGTCTCGATTTTACATCTAGTTAGCGCCATCAAGGCGGTTGTAGTGGCTTGTTGGTCGCCGTTGGCAGTTGGCGATGATGGGCTTCTCGGCAAGCGGCTGGCCGCAACGCAGTGGTCACTCGTCATGCACCGCATGGTCTCGCATGTCGAACCGGCAGCCCGAGCGTCCAGCGGGTTAGGTGACCTTCTTGGCGACTCGGAACACCTCGTCCAGCGTGGTAATGCCTTTGCACACTTTGAGGATGGCGTCGTCGTAAAGCGTTGTCATGCCAAGGCTTACGGCCTCCTTTCGAATCTCCTGGGTCGAAGCCCCCTGGAAAGTGAGCTCACGAATGCGGGAATTCATTGTCATCAATTCGAATACACCCAAGCGGCCACGATAGCCGCTGTTGCCGCAGTGGCTGCAGCCGCGGCCCTTCATGAAATTGGCCTCGGCCGCCATCTCGGGCGGGATGCCAGCGGCCTCCAATTCGGTATCGCGAGGCGTGTACGGTTGTTTACACTTACTGCAAATCACGCGGACCAAACGTTGGGCGAGAATTCCAATGACACTTCCCGCCACCAGATAAGAGGGGACACCCATATCGACCATACGTGTAACGGCACCGGGCGCATCGTTCGTGTGTAGCGTACTAAATACCAAGTGTCCCGTTAAACTAGCCTGGATTCCCATGCTGGCAGTCTCGTAATCCCGCATCTCGCCCACCAGGATCACGTTCGGGGCCTGACGCAGCATCGCCCGAATGATCAACGCGAAGTCGAGCCCGATCGAGTGCCGCACTTCCACCTGATTGATGCCCGGCAGGTAGTATTCCACCGGGTCCTCGGCGGTGATGATTTTGCGGTCCGGCCGGTTCAGCTCGTTCATGGCCGCGTACAGGGTGGTGGTCTTTCCGGAACCCGTCGGACCTGTCACCAAAAGGATTCCATTCGGCCGACGGATCAGGTTGCGGAAAACCTTGAAGTCGCGATCCGAGAGACCAAGCTGGCGGACGCCAACCTTGATGTTGTCCTTGTCCAAAAGTCGCATCACGCACGACTGGCCATGGTTGGTAGGCAGCATGCTGACGCGGAGGTCCAGTTCCTTGCCGCCGGCCGTGATCTTGATGCGGCCGTCCTGCGTCCTGCGGCGTTCCGCAATATCCATGCGGGCGAGAATCTTGATACGCGAGAGCAGTGCACCTAGCAGACGACGGGGCGGGCTGTCGCGTTCGACCAGCACGCCGTCGATGCGGTAGCGGATGCGGACCCGATCTTCGAACGGCTCGACGTGGATATCGCTGGCCCGCAGTTGCACGGCCTCGCCGATCATCAACTGCACCAGGCGGACGATGGGGGCACTGGCCTCGTCGACCAAATCATCCTCGTCGGCACCGTCGCCCTCTTCGGTCTCGGTGAAGTCGATGGCCGTGTCGGTGAATTCCTGCAGCATTGAGTCGGCCGACTCGTCGCCAATCTGGCCATAGTTGCGGTTGATGGCTTCGAGGATGCTCTCGCGGGTAGCCAGGGCAATTTCGATTTTGCGGTTCAGGATGAACTGCAGCTTATCGATGGTGTCGAAGTCCTGCGGATCGCTCACCAGCACGCGAAGCACGCCATCCTCCTCGGATAGCGGAATCACCGCGTTTTCTCGGGCCACCGACTCGGGCACCAACTCCACCACGGCGGGCGGGATGGCGACGTCGCGGAGGTCGTAGTATTCGAAACCGTCGCGGGCCGCCAGGGCCTGCATAATCTGTTCGCTCGACGAGTACCCCAGTTGCACCAAGGCATCCTGAGGTTTCATATGCTGTGAGGTGGCCAGTTGCTTGGCCTCCGCCCACTGCTCTTGGCTGATGAGGCCCTGCTTAACGAGGTATTGGCCCAGGTCCATGGAAATTACTTATGGGGATCGGAGGGTGCGATTAGGTGAAGGGACAACGCGTCGCGAGCTGAGTGTACATCTCACTCGCCTTCTGACATTCGTCAGCCGGGAGAAAGCGTATTGCTCCCGATCGAGTGGCCGCCTGAAGGGGAGTATAAGATGTTCACGCAGAAGGCCCGGACTTCGACGCTAACTCCCTATGTCACCTAGACTAATGTCGCTTGCAGGGGGTGTCAACCAAACCGCTGGAGCGGCCCGAGGGCGGAGAGCCCCCCATCGCGGGACGAAAAGCCAGTCAAATAGCCACCCAATCAGGTGAGTCCGTAGCCCGCCACATGACGTGCCTGGGCGTAGCAATCGGCCATTCGCTCGGCCACCAGATCCAGCAGGGCCTCGTCGTCCAGATTGGCGAGATCTTCGGGAGGAATCGCTTTGCCGCAGACCAACGCAACCGGCCGCGGCGACGGAAAGGTCTTTCCCCGGGGATAGGCTTCGAAACTGCCAGCGATTCCCAGCGGGACGATGCTCGCTTTGCCCCGCCGCACCAGGGCAATGAAGCCCGGCTTGAGCGGCTGGAGCTTGCCATCCTGCGAGCGGGTTCCTTCGGGAAACATCAGCACGGCATCGCCCTGCTTGATGCGTTTGAGGGTCGCCCGAATGCCCGCCAGCCCGCCTCCATCGCGATCGATGGGAATGGCGTCGTAGGCGCGGATCATCGGTCCCAGGATGCCTTTGAACAGGGTATCGCGAGCCAGATAGCCCAGCGGCCGCGGCATGAAGCAGCCGATGAGCAGCGGATCGAGGTGGCTCTGATGATTGGCCAGCAGCACAACTGGTCCCTCGGCCGGCATATTCCGCATACCCCGCCGTCGCAAGCGGAAATAGACCCGCGCCACGCCGCCCACGACCCACTGTGTGAGGCGATACCAGAGGAGCTTGGGGAACGAGCGACGATACATGCGGGGCGAATGACCAGTGACGAATGAAGAGTGAACAAGAATCAAATAGTTGCGCTGAACGCGTCACTGGTGCTGCATGACGATCTCATGCAGGCGGTCCACCACTTCTTCGGCCGACATGCCATCGGTGTCGAGCACCACGGCGTCGCGGGCCTTGATGAGCGCTCCGACGGGCCGCGAGGCATCGCGCTGGTCGCGCTGCTGCTGCTTTTCGAGCACCTCCTCGAACGTCAGTTGCTCGCCTCGCGCGGTCAGGTCGTGGTAGCGCCGTTCGGCACGCACCCGCTCGCTGGCTGTGAGGAATATCTTGCACTCAGCGTGGGGGAAAACGATAGACCCCTGATCGCGTCCTTCGGTGACGAAGTTCTGTCCTTCGGCGGCGGCACGCTGCAATTCGACCAGCCGGGCCCGAATTCCTGGGTGATCCGCGGCGTATCGCGTGGCGGTGGTGATGTCCTGGGTACGAATGACGCGGGTGACGTCCTGACCGTCGACCAGCACGGCGTCGTCGGTTAGCTGGATGTCGAGGCTGGCCGCCACTTGTTCGAGGGCCTCGGCATCGTCAAGGTCGACGCCCCGCTCGAGCGCCGCATGGACCACCGCCCGGTACATGGCCCCCGTGTCGAGAAAATGGAAGCCCAGTCGCTTGGCCAGCGCCTTGGCCGCGCTGCTCTTGCCGGCTCCGGCAGGTCCA
Source organism: Aeoliella straminimaris (assembly GCF_024054565.1). Taxonomy (GTDB): domain Bacteria; phylum Planctomycetota; class Planctomycetia; order Pirellulales; family Lacipirellulaceae; genus Aeoliella; species Aeoliella straminimaris. The sequence goes on along the minus strand of NZ_JAMXLR010000087.1, from coordinate 24,770 downwards.
TCGATGGTGACGATCATGACAGGGGGATGGGGACTGGGGCCTGGAAACGGGGAGTTGCCGGTGCGGGCCTGAACCATAATATCACGCAGCTTTTCACTCTACTGCCCATCGCCGATCGCGAGCAGCACTTCGACAAATTCGTACGCCGCCAGGCTCACTGGCACCCGGCCCTCCTCCACGCGCAGCAGTTGATCTGGTTCGCCCAGAAAGTTCACTTGCTGGGCCTCTTCGATGGTTTGCCAGGTGGCGAGCGTGGTATGCACCGCGCGGCCTGCCGTTTCCAGCAGCCGCACTCGCAACAGCCGGCCCTCGGCGCCATGGTCTTCCACCTCCAGATGGGTGACCATCACGTTGGCGGCCCCCACGCGGAACCACCAGCCACTTGGCTGCCGAGGCGTTGCGGCAGGCAGGGCCACCACCGACTCGGCCTGCCGCCAGACGCTATAGGCCTGCGCCGGATAGCGACCATCGAGCACGTAGCTTAGCGCAGCAGTGGTGTTTTCGCCAGCCGCCTCGAACAGCGTGGTGTCGAGCATGCGGCCCGAATGACGGTAATGGAGTCGCACCTGGTCGCACAGCACGGCCATGGGCGAAATCTCGCTGGCCAAGCCCACGCAGGCCGAGCGCACCCGGGAGGCGCCGGTCGGCAGATCAATGCCCTGCAGGCCCCGGGAAAGGACGAAGTCTTCGTCGCGAACCGCGATCCGACTGGCAACCGCGCAGTGCTTGGCGCGATCGGCCAGCGGCTCGAACGAGACCTCGATATCGATGTTGCGCGAGTGAGCCTGCAGCGTGGTGCGCTGGCGAATGGCGGCTAGCGACTTGCCATCGCGGTCAACCACACGATAGCGGCTCACCAGCGTGCCACGTGTGTCGCTCGACTCGGCGACCTCCCAGCCATCGGGCGCGAGCTGCAAACCGGCGGCGATGCCTGGTGGTCCGAGCGGTGCCACGGCCAGTTGCTGCGAAAGGTGGTTGCCCCGACGGTCGTGGAACCGAGTGGCTGAGATGCCGCCCGAAGTGGGATCGAATACCACTTCCAGGTGCTCGTTTCGCAACACGCCCGGCTCGCACCGCGGCGGCTGCGCTTTCGTGTCGATGGCCGGTAACCATCGCCAACCACAGCCAGGCAGCGATCCACCGGCCATGGGGCAATCGAGCGACGAGGCGTTGATCCATAGCGTGCCAGGTGTCTCGGCCGACTCACTTGCACCAAGCAGATTGCGAAACGCGGCGGGGGGCTCGCCGGTTGCACCGGCCAGTTGAGCCAGGGCCGCCACCTGTTGGCTGGCGGAACTGACGCTGTCGATCACCCGCGAGGTGCTGGGATAGTCGCTCGCCGGAGTAATGCCGGAGTAGTCGTGCGAGCTGGTTTGATCGAAGTAATCGCCCAGCGTGATGGGGCGTCCCAGCAACGTCGAGCGCCGGGTCACCTGCATCAGATCGGCGTGCCACTCGGTGCGGTGCCCGGGCCAACCGACCAACAGCAGCGAGGCGGCCAGGTCGTAGTTCATCGTGTGCTGCATCTGCTGCGACAGGCCCAGCATGGCCGTGGCGCTGCCCACGTCGATGGGTTCGGCGGCCAGCGCTTCGATCGACATGTTGTCGAGCCCGGTCCAAGTGGTGCGGCTCGAGACCCCAGCCGGGAGCGGATAGCCTGCGAAGTTGCTCATCACGGCCGCGTGGTACCCCAATCGGTTCAACACGCCCGGCACCAGCGGCGCCATCGGCCCAGCGTGGTTGGCAAACACGCGCGGTGGGTGGCCCAGGTGTTGCTCGGTGGCGGAGCGGGCCGCCTTGAGTTCCGCCAACAGCGTTTCAGGGGCCAGTTCGGCGAGCGGGGCGCCGCTGCGGGTGCTGCCACACACGGTCACCCGCTTCTCGTCGATCGCTGTGCGGAGAGCGACCAGCGACTCGGGCTCCTGCGCGGCCATGTGATCGAGCACCTCGCTGGTGACCAGCACGTTCAATTGGCTGGCCTGTTGGCACTCCTGGCGAAAGGCCTCGCCCACGGTCGTCGCAGCGGTCAGCGACAGGTCGATCAGGTAGAAGTCGATTGGGTAGTAGTGGTTGCGACTCTGCATCAATTGGTCGTACGCGTCGCTCAGGTGAGTGTCGAGCGCGGTCTGATCGCCCGCCAGCGCGGCTGCGGCTGCCCCCACCACCGCGGTGCGGAGCGACTCCTGGGTGACCTCGCGATCATACCGCATCGAGCGGGTAAGCAGCTCGATCTGCAGGTAAGCGAAACCAAGGGCGTAAAAATCGGCCGTCAGCTGGCTATCCTGCTCCAGCGGCAGCTCCAGCAGCTCGGCCAGGTGCGAAATAACCTGCCCGCGGGAAGCGAATTGTTGGACGCGGGGCGCCATGGCCTCGTCGGCCAACACCGGCTCGCCCAGGTGCGTTTGGGAAATATCGGGCACCAACATCAGGTGGCCCGGGGCCAACGGCTCGTGGACCAGAGTGTCCACCGGCACGGTGTCCGGCAGACGACCAGTGGCCGCCAGCAGGCGGGGATGCCAGAGCGAGGTCCACAGGGCCAGGAAGTTCCCGCTGGCGGCGGTGTCCCAATTGGGCGAGAGATCGCCCAGCGTGTCGCCCGGCAGGGCCAGCGTGGTCTGACTGGGGTGCATAGCAGGCAAAACGGCAATTGAGGCAGAAAACTCGGTATATCCCGCACCGTAGGCCAGTCGCCCCGGGAGCCACTCGCGGCTTAGCCCCCGAAAACTTGGTACACAGTTTGTAAGGATCGATTACAATGGAAGTTACAGCCGAGGGGCAGCTGCCGGACCGTAGGTCGGGCGGCTGGTCGCACAATATTTGTGCGCCCTGGCTCTCCTCCCCAGTTGTACACACGCAGACCACTTAGCGTCGACCCGGTTGTGGGGCCCACCCGATTCCGGGAACGGGTTCGTCGCTGGAGGGTTTTGCAGGGATCGGAATACGGAACAGAGGAACTAATCACATGGCCAAGAGTGGCGCTGTTTGGGGTATCGACATTGGCAACTGTGCGCTCAAAGCGTTGCAGTGTCGGCGTCATGAGAAAGACACCAACCGCATCGTGGTCGAGGCATTCGACTTCGTCGAGTACTCCAAGATTCTCACCCAGCCCGAAGCGGATCGCGAAGCGCTGATCGCCGAAGCGGTGGCCACGTTCGTATCGCGCAACGAGCTGAAGGGCGATCGCGTGGCGGTCTCCGTCCCCGGACAGAGCGGCTTGTCGCGATTCATCAAGCTGCCGCCGGTCGAAGCGAAGAAGATTCCCGACATCGTCAAGTACGAAGCGAAGCAGCAGATTCCCTTCGCGCTGGAAGACGTGGTATGGGACTACCAGCAACTGTCTGGCGGCAATCAGGAAGATGGCTATGCCATCGATCCCGAAGTGGGCCTGTTCGCCATGAAGCGCGATCAGGTGCACCGGGCCATTCGCCCGCTGACCGACGCCGGCATCGAGGTCGACTACATCCAGCTCGCGCCGCTGGCCATCTACAACTACGCCTGCTTCGACCGGATGAACAACCTGGAGGACGCCCCGCCGTTCGATCCGGACAATCCGCCGAAGAGCCTGCTGGTCCTGTCGTTCGGCACCGAGACCACCGACCTGGTGATCACCAACGGCTACCGCGTGTGGCAGCGCAACATCCCCATCGGTGGCAGCCACTTCACGCGGGCGCTCACCAAGGACATGCAGCTCACCTTTACCAAGGCCGAGCACCTGAAGCGGAACGCCACGAAAGCCGAAGACCCCAAGGCTCTGTTCCAGGCGATGCGGCCGGTGTTCAGCGACCTGGTGGCCGAGATCCAGCGGTCCATCGGCTTCTTCATGAACAACAACAAGAAGGCCGAGATCGGCGACATCGTCGCCCTGGGCAATCCGATGCGACTGCCTGGTCTGCAGCGATACCTGTCGCAGAACCTGGATCAAAAGGTGTTGTTGCTGGAAGAGTTCCCCGGCTTGGTCGGCGGCAGTGTCACGGCCGCCCCGCAATTCCAGGCCAACCACCTGAGCTTCGCCGAGGCGTATGGCCTGTGCGTGCAGGGGCTGGGGATGGGCAAGCTGGAGACCAACCTGCTGCCGCATGAAATCGTCACCGAGCGCCTGGTGCAGGGCAAGAAGCCGTGGACCGTGGCCGCCGCCGCCGTGCTGATGCTGGGTCTGACCGTCAACTACATCAGTCACTCCAGCACATACAGCAGCGCGGATGTCGAAAGCGACACCATGTCCAAAGCGCTGAGTACCGCCAGCGGCGTCGCCAGCGGATTCCAGAGTGGTGAAGGAGAGCTGCAGCAGAAGGTAACCGAGTTCGACGAACTGGCAACCATCCGCACCAACCTGCGGAGCAACGATGATGGCCGGCTGCTATGGCTCGAACTGCTGAAGGCCATCGACACCGCGTTGCCAAAAGACCCCCGACCGATTGGCGAACGCGAGCTGACAGCCGACGACGTCCGCAATCGCGAGGAACTGCACATCGAATCGATGGACTGCGAGTTCTTCCCCGACGTTTCCATTTGGTACACCGAAGTAGAGCAAGCCATCAAAGAAGCCGCCGGTGTGGTGGTGGCCCAGGAAACACCGGCCGAAGCTCCCGCTGAGGATGCCGAAGGCGAAGCAGCTGGCGAAGCGACCGCAGAAGTCGATCCCGAGACGGCTGCCGAGGATGCCGAGGCCGTTGGCGAACTCGCCGGCGACATGGCCGATGAGTTCTCGGACGACGGCATGGGCGGCGAGGCCGAACCGGTTCCGCCCAGCGGCGAAGGTTGGATCATCCAACTGACCGGCTACCACTACCACAACAGCGATCCGGAGAATCCCGGCGAGTTCGATCGCGAAGACGAAGCGGGCAAGTTCGTCTACCGCACGCTGATCGAAAACCTGAAGAACGGAACCGTGCAGCTCCCCAGCTCCAAAGGCGAAATGAAGGAGTACACGATGAAGGAACTGGGCATCTCCAAGCCGGTGATGGTCAGCTACTTCCGGCCCGTAACGGTGACGTTCGATCCCAACGCGGCGACCCCCGAGGAAGCCTCGAAGTCCATGAGTGACTACCGAGCCTCTCAGGACGAGATGGGTGGTGGTTGGGGCGGCCCCGCCCAACGCAAGCCGGACGGACCGACCGCACCCAAACCTGAACATTGGAAGTTGAAGCGTTACGAGTTCCAGGTGCAATTCATCTGGCAGCCCCAACCTCGTACGCTGCGTGACAATCCCCCTTCAGCAACCGATGGCTTCGACGACACGGGAGCCGGTGCGTTCTAGGAAGTCGAACCTGTAATAATCTACTGCGGACACCGAAACTCGCCTTACGAGCGGTAAAACCAGAGCAAGAGAATAAGCGTTATGGAACAAGTACGAATGGTACTGGCGTGGATGGGAAAGCATCACTTCTGGCTCCTGTCGGGGGTTGCTGTGCTGCTGGCCTTTGTGGTGTGGTATCTCGCAGCCAGCGACCTGGCAGAGCGGAAGAAAGCCAACCTGCAAACCATCAAGCAGGCGTTTGACAAGCAGCAACAGTTGGCGGCCAAGCAACCCAAGCCCAGCGACGAAGTGCTCAACCAGCAAAGCGATCAGATCAAAGCCATTGCGGCGGAGACCGAGAGGATCTGGCAGGAACTGTACGATCGTCAGCGGCAGGACGTGCTGAAGTGGCCGCAACAGTTGCCCAAGGGGTTCCTGAACGAAATCGAGAGCAAGCAGTTCGGCGACGACATCAGCATCACTCGCCGGGACCAGTACGGCGACTACATCCGCGGGCGCTTCGCCGACCTGCCGAAGCTGATCAACGCCAACGAGGTCGATGAGGACGCGACCGGGGGCGGATTCGGCGGTCGCGGCGGCGGCCGTGCAGGAGGCGAGTTCGGTGGCTATGGCGCATTTGGTGACAACGCTGCTGGTGGTATGGAAGACGAACAGGGCAACCTGATCGAACCCGACTACACCGTGTACTGGTCGGATGAAGATCAACTGCGAATCAAGTCGGATCTCGACTGGCCCACCCGGCAGTCGCACTGGCGGATCTGGGTCACCCAGGAAGACCTTTGGGTGTACGAGACCATGCTGCGGGCGATTGCCGCCACGAACGAGGCCAAGGGCGCCACTCGGCAGAGCAATGCCGCGATTACCGTGATCAACTACCTGCAAGTCGGCCGTGATGCCGCCCAGGAAAGCCGTACTTCGGGGCGCATCAAGCGTCTGCAGGGAGCCAACTCGCTGACCGGTGGTGATGAAATGATGGGCGACCCCATGGATCGTGGGGCCGGCGGTCCGGGCGAGTTCGACGAGTCAGCGCAATTCGGAGGAGGAGGTCGTGAGGGCGAGTTTGGCGGCGGCGGCGAAGGCGATCAACTCGATCCCGCGCAGGAAAAGGCCCGCTGGTTGTCGCGACGCTACATCGACGACCAGGGACTGCCCATCTCCGTTTCGCCGGACGAAATGCCACTCGACCCAACCACGTTCGGCCAGGAGATCAAGCGGCTGCCGGTGCGCATGGTCCTGCAGATGGACGCCCGCTGGTTGCCCAAGCTGATATCGGAGTTAGCCAACGCCGATTTGCAGATCAAGGTCACGGAGGTCCGCGTAGGAGTCGACCCCGAATCCTCCGGCGGTGGCGGCGGCGGCGAGTTCGGCGGTGGCGGCGGAAGAGGTCGCAGCTTCGGCGGCGGCGGAGGACGCGGTGAGTTTGGCGGCGGCTTTGGCGGCGGATTCGGCAACACGGAAGTGCAGGTGTTCGACCGCAAGCCGTTCATGAAGCCCGTCGTCATCCAGGGCGTGGTGCTGATCTTCAACCGTCCCAACCAGGACATCCTGAACAAAGGCGACGGATCGGACATTGCCCCCGAGACCATTACTGCAAACATCAGGTAGGTCCGCTGGGTCGCAATCGGCGACTTGGCTGACCTCGCTGAATACCAAATAAAAGCGGACTTTCCCGAAACGAAAACTTTCATAAACCTATGGGTGCGCTAGGCGAGCACCCCCTCCAGGAGAGCGACGATGAAAGGCAAAGGCAACGGACTGGCGGCCATCAAGGACCTGGCCCTCAAGCACGGCGAAAAGGTAGTCATGCTGCTGGTGGTGCTGATGGGTGGCTGGTTGGTGTACGCCACATTGAGCCACGAACCGCTCCCAGACAAACACCGGCCTGACAACCTGGAGACGCAGGCGCAGCAGGTGAGGAACTCGCAAGAGACCTATAAGTGGGACGAGGCCGTCGAACAGGCACCTGAAGAGATCCGCATTTTCGAGCCGGTGAAATCCGCCTCGATCGAGGTCGAAGCCGATCCCTACGCCCTCAGCAGTATCGACCCCCAAGTGGTCCCTGCAACCGAACTGCGCAAGGATCCCAAGCTGCTGCCCGTGGCCGACTACGAAGTGCATGCCGTGACGGGTGTGTTTGGTTTCATCGACGAAGCAGAGATGCGGCGCAGGGCCCTGGAAGAGCAACGTAATGCCGCGGAGTTGGAACGGGAACGCGAGCTGGAACGCGAACGCGCCGCCAGAGAAGCGGAGCGTGGAGGCCCTGGTCGCGGACGTGACGGCGGCTTCGAAGGCGGTTTCGGTCCTGGCGGTATGGAGGGCATGGACGAGAACCGTCGCCCCGTGGCAATGCAGTTGCCCAGAGCCGGCGTGGAACTGGACGGCACCGAGTTGATTCGCCAACTGTCGTGCGCTGTGGTCATGGCCAAGGTGCCGCTGCCCGAGCAGCTCAAGGAGTACAAGAACGCCCTGGCCGACGCCAAGGGGTACCGATCCGATCGCGATTTCCCCCAGTACCTGGGCTACATCGTCCAGCGAACAGTCGTCACCGACGACGATGCCGAGCTCGACTGGAAGCTGCTCCGCTTCCCGAATGGCCACGTTGGAGTCGAAGGCGACAAACAACGCTATCTGTCGGCAATCACCAACGCCCCCGGCCTCGAGTTCATCGACAAGATGACCTACAACTGGGCCCGGGGACTGGAAGATGTGTACGATCCTCGTTACTACCACCCCTCGCTCACGGTTCCACCTGCGCCGCTGGTCGGCCGCAACTGGGGTGAGATGGCCTACATGTCCGAGGTGCCCTTGGCCTCGGAAGTAGAAGCGGACATGGAAGAATCCTTTGAAGACACCCCGGCAGCCACCGGCGAAGGCGAAGGCAACGACCCACTGGACTTTACCGACGCCTTGGGCGGTCGTGGTGGCGGTCGCGGCGGTGCCATGGGCGGCGAATTTGGTCGCGGCGGCGGCCGACGTCCCGGCATGGGCGGCATGGGCGGTCGGCGTCCGGGCATGGGTGGCCGAGGTGAATTCGATGGTGGTGGTGGCCGCGGCGGCGGAATGGGTGGCGGCTACCGCGGTGGCGGCGAAGCCCAATTCGACGAAAACGGCGAGATGATCGTCGAAGTGCCGTTCCTGATGCTCCGCTTCTTCGATATGACGGTCCAACCCGGCAAGCAATACAAGTATCGCGTGCAACTCATCTTGCGAGATCCTAACCACAAAATGCCGACGACCATGCTGGAAACCGAGGTGTCCAATCGCGATCGCAGTCGCCCCGATATCCGCGGCGACTGGAGCGAGCCGAGCCCCACCGTGGTGATTCCCCGAGCCGGCATCATCCGCGTGGCCGAGTCGCAATCGCCTCGCGGCGGTTCCTACAGCGAACCGGCCGCCACGATGCTGGTCGAGTCGTTCGGTCTGGATGAAAAGAACAACGCCATGCAGATCTACAAGGAACTCGAAGGCGTTGTTCGAGGGTCCGTCATGAACTACCAGGGCGAAGTGGAAATGCTGGTGGATCAGGGCCGGTTCATCGAGACCGTCGAGGACTTTACGCTGGATACCGGCGTGATGGTTCTCGACCTGGAAGGTGGCAAAATCAACGAAGGCTTCTCGCGGGACATGCCCGAACCGACGCACGCCTTGATGATGGACTCGTCGGGTCGCATGTACCTGCGCGACGAGCTGGACGACGAAATGGAAGTCGCCATCCATCGAGCGGTCTTCGAAGAGACCGAAGCCGGCGGCCGCGGTGGCTTTGGCCCTGCCGGTGGTCGCGGTGGTGGTCGTGGCGAATTCGGCGGCGAGTTCGGCTTCTAGAGCGATTTCAGAATTGGTGTGCTGGTTTGGCGCCGTGGTGTTGGTCCGATGCGCGAAGGCCGAAGCAGGCGAATTGCTATCCGTCGATGCAGGCCGACAAAGCAGCGGGCCGACACAACAAGCCAAACCGGAACACCAAAGATGAAAGCGCTCTAGCTCCGGCTGCTCACCGGACAAGGGTCTTGTCGCAACGAAGCTCGACACCGGGCGAGCCGGCCTTAGATCATTGTGCGCCCTGCGCTTTAGAGGTGCTCGCGCAGCCAGCTGCCCGTGTGGCTTTCCTGGCACTCGGCGATGTCGGCCGGCGGGCCGGCGAATACCAGCCGACCGCCATCCGCGCCCCCTTCGGGCCCCAGGTCCACCAGCCAGTCGGCCGATCGCATGACCGATGTCTGGTGTTCGATCACTACGACCGTGTTGCCAGCGTCGACCAACTGGTGCAGCACCGAGAGCAACTGCTCGACATTGTGCGGATGCAGTCCAGTGGTCGGTTCGTCCAGAATGTAAAGTGTGTGCCCACTGGCGGGCCGGCCGAGTTCCGTAGCGAGCTTGATCCGCTGCGCTTCGCCACCAGAGAGCGTGGTCGATGGCTGCCCCAGCGGCAAATAGCCCAGCCCCACGTCCACCAGCGCCTGGAGCAATCGTCTCACGTTGGCGAAGTTCTCGAAGAACTCCACCGCATCGGCGATCGACAGATCGAGCACGTCGGCTATCGACTTGCCGCGATAGGTCACGCGGAGCGTCTCGCGATTGAACCGCGCGCCGTGGCAGGTGGGGCACTCGATGAACAGGTCGGGCAGGAAGTTCATCTCGATCTTCTTGAGACCTTGGCCCTGGCACTCCTCGCAGCGACCACCACTGACGTTGAAGCTGAAGCGGCCGATCTTCCACCCTCGCTGCCGGGCGAGCTTCGTGCCAGCGAAGATCTTACGAATGTCATCGAAGATGCCCGTGTAAGTAGCCGCGTTGCTGCGTGGCGTGCGGCCGATGGGCGATTGATCGACCAGCACCGCGCGGTCCAGCGCCGCGGTGCCTCGCAGCGAGCGAAATGGGCCAGGTTTGGCGATCGCGTTATGCAACTGGCGGGCAAGCTGCCGGGCCAGTGTTTCGATGACCAGCGAACTCTTGCCACTGCCGCTCACACCGGTGACGCAGGTCATCAATCCGAGCGGAATGTCGAGTGTCACGTCCTGCAGGTTGTGCAGCGTGGCGCCTTCCAGCACCAATCGCTTGGTCTTGCGTGGTTTGCGGGGCTCGCGGTATCCGTTGCCAGCATGGTTCGACAAATACCGCCCGGTGAGCGACTGCTCGCTGGCGGCCACTTCGTCGGGGGTGCCAGTGGCCACGACGTGCCCACCATTCCGCCCCGCCCCGGGGCCGCAGTCGATCAGGTAGTCGGCCGCCCGCATGAACGCTTCTTCGTGCTCGACCACAATCACCGAATTGCCCTGCTGCTGCAGTTCGCGCAAGGTTTCGATCAGCCGGCCGTTGTCTCTGGGATGCAGCCCAATAGAGGGTTCGTCGAGCAGGTACATCACGCCGACTAGTCCCGAGCCAATGGCGGTGGCCAGGCGGACCCGCTGCAATTCGCCGCCGCTAAGGGTGTCGGCCCGCCGGTCGAGGGCCAGGTAGCCGACGCCCGCCTTGGCCAGGTAGGCCAGCCGATGTTGAATCTCGCGCACCAGCGGCTGCGCGATGGGGGCCCGCTCGGCGTCGAACTCGACGGTGGAAAAGAATTCTCGTGCCGCCGAGATCGTCAGGGCTGTCACCTGGTCGATCGTCTTCCCCCCCACGCGACTGGTCCGCGACGCGCGGCCGAGTCGCGACCCACGGCAATCGGCGCACGTGACCTCGCCGCGGAACGTGGCGAGTTGCTCGCGGAGCTTTTCGCGTTTGGCACCGGCGTATTCGATTTCCAGCTCGAGCAACAGGCCGCGGAACTTCTTGCCGTCGCCGGTCAACAGCTCCTGCAGTCGCTTCTCGGTCCAACTTTCCAGCGGCGTCTCGGTATCGAAGCCGGCCAGCAGCTTGCGATGCTTCTCGGCACGGGTCTTCGCTTCGCCTCGCCAGGGAGCAATCGCTCCACCGGCAATCGACTTCGATAGATCGGGCAGCACCAGCTCGGGGTCGAAACCTTCGCTGATGCCCAGGCCGCTGCACTCGGGACACGCGCCGTATGGGCTGTTGAAGCTGAAAGTCCGCGGCTCGACCTCCGCCACGCTGGCGCCGCAACGGGGGCAGGCGAACTGCGTGCTGAACACCCGCTCGTGCCACTCGTCCGACTTCTGGCCATCTTCGCGAATCTGATAGACGATCTCCATCACGCCTTCGCCATGCTTCAGCGCCAGGCGAACCGACTCGGTCAGCCGTTTTTCGATGCCTTCGCGAATCACGATGCGATCGACCACCGCCGAAATGTCGTGCGTCTTCCGCGCACCGAGCTCGGGCACTTCGTCGATGGGGTACGTCGTGCCATCGATTCGCACCCGGGCGAAGCCCGCCTTGCGGGCCGAGTCCAATACGTCGCTGTGTTTCCCCTTCCGGCCGCGAACCAGTGGCGAGACGATCATCACTCGCGACTCGTTGGGCATTGCGGCGATGGCTTGTTCGATCTCGTCGGGGCTCTGCTGTTCGATCACCGTATCGCAGTCGGGGCAAGCCAGCGAACCGGCGCGGCTAAACAGCACGCGAAGGTGATCGTACACCTCGGTCACGGTGCCTACCGTGCTGCGGGCGTTGTGGCTGCCAGTGTTCTGATCCACCGCCACGGCCGGCTGCAGACCCTCGATCGACTCCACGTCGGGGCGTTCCATCTGATCGAAGAACTGCCGGGTGTAGACACTCAGCGAGTCGATGTACTGCCGCTGCCCTTCGGCCAGCAGGGTGTCGAACGCCAGCGAGCTCTTGCCGCTACCGCTCACGCCGGTGATCACCACCAACTGATTCCGGGGGATGTCGACGTCGACGTTCGCCAGGTTGTGCGTCCGTGCCCCGCGAATGCGAATATGGCCGTTCGGACTGTCGGCAATGGGAGGCATGGAGAATAGGATTTCCCTAGTTGACGATGCGCACGCTGGGCGAATCCCGCAGTATACCCAATGCTCACGGGGGTCGTAAAGCAGCTAGCAGCTTGCATGTCGCCCCCCCGTTCCCGGGCCTCGCCCAGTTGAGGGCCTGGGAAAGGCGAAGCGGTACTCATTCCCCCCAGGCTTCCCCCTCGACGACCGCGTAGCCTTCCCGAGCGAACACCGCCAGTCCGCGGTCAGAGGCTGCCAGATAACGGGCGAAATGGCGGGCGGCGGCTGGATCTTTGGAGAACTTTAGCACCCCCACGGCGATCAGCCCTTCGCCGGCGGAGAGTTCATCCAGGCGGACAATCTCCAGGTTGTCGTACTGCCGCGCGACGGAGTCCCACACAATGGCCGCATCCACGCTGCCCAGCGAGGCATCCATCGCGGTGTCGTTGACCGTTGGCTTGTAGACTCCGTGATTGCGGATCTGCCCGTCGAGCGTCTTCCATTTGCCGGCCGCCTCGAGCACCTCGCGGGTCACGCGACCGATGGCCGCCTGGTCGGGATTGGCCAACGCCACCCGATGTTCGAGCAAATCGTCGAAGCTCCGGATGCCCAGCGGGTTGCCTTTGGGCACGGCTACCACCGGGGTCATTCGCGCCAGCGGCACCACCTGCTCGACGAGCCCTTTTTCGGTAGCGAATGCCACGTACGAAGCGTCGGCCGCCAGGTACAAATCGCCCTGGCGAGCTATCTCCAACTGGCTGAGCAGCGTGTTCGAACCGCCATACTGTGTCTGCACGCTGACGCCACACTCCGTGCGGTACATCTCGACGATCTGCTCCATCGGCTTTCGCGTTGACGCAGCGCTGTACAGCGTGAGCTGCGAACTCGCCTGCCGCTCGCCAAACAGTGGCGATCCAGGCAGCAGCAAACAAAGCACCACCAAAGCGGCGCCGCCGGAGAGTAACAGTTTGGTGGTCAGAGACAATCGGTTCATGCGATGCTGTGAATGGTTTCCTGCACGTCTCCTCTCTCGGGTGGGCGTCCGAGAGCGGGGACAGACTAGTCGGCGAGGTGCTCGTCGATCTGGCCCAGCGCCTCGCCGATGGAGCCGGGCACCAGCGCATCGGCCAACTCGTCGAGCGGCGTGGGGTCGCGATTCACAATCACCAGGCGGCTGCCCGAGCGTTGGGCGATCACCGGCAAGTCGGCCGCCGGAGTGACGACCAGCGACGAGCCGATGGCCAGGAACAAATCGGCCTGCTGGCTCCACTCAACGGCCCTTTCGAGCACTTCAGTCGGCAGCGACTGGCCAAACGACACCGTGGCGTGCTTCAGCCGCCCGCGCTGGCACTTCTGGCACTTGGGCACCTGATCCGTCTCGAGGAATTCGGCCACCAGCGAGTCGGCATCGTACCGCTCGTGGCAATCCTGGCATTCGATTTCACGCGCCGTGCCATGCAGCTCGAGCACGTGTTGGTTGCCGGCCAGCTGATGCAGTCCATCGATGTTCTGTGTAATGACACCCCGCACCCTGCCCTGCCCCTCCCACTTGGCGATGGCCTTGTGTCCGGCGTTGGGCTGGGCGTCGGCAAACTCGCGATGCCCCTGCGCCTTCTGAAACCAGTACTCATGCCGCGCATCGGGGCTGGCCATGAACTCGTCGTAATACACGGTGCGGAACTTGGTCCAAATTCCACCGGGCGAACGGAAATCGGGAATGCCACTCTCGGTGCTGATGCCGGCCCCGGTAAACACCACGGCCCGCTCGGCGTCGCGAAGCCACTGGGCAATCTGTTGATAGTCGATGCGGTTCATGGTTGGTCGATCCCGATTCTACAATGCGCTGCAGCTGTAGCTTACAATAACCGCGACGGCACGACGACTCCGGCAACATTCCAGGGCCGCTGGCCTGCGTAAGCAACGATGGGACCTTCTGATGAAACGCCCTAAATTCACTGCCCAGGAGCAGTACTTAATCAACTACATGAGGTACGCAGATGCAGCCGGACGATCGCGTGGATACAGTCTCGGGTATGTTGTTGTAGCATGCGTAGTGGCAGGTTACGGCGCGCTAAACGACAGTATCCCGATGGTAGTGATCGGGTTTCTGGTAGTCGTTGGATTTCGCGTCTATGAAGAGTGGTATCAAACACGCTGGTCACCAGTTTGGCGGTCCATATTCAACAAGTATGAGGCCGCACTGGCAGACGACACCGAGAATGAGATGGTACCTTTTGAATAACACGGGGTACCGTCTCGCACAGCAAGAACCGCGCGCCAGGGAAACGGGGAAGAGGGGACTCCAACCACCGCGATACTTTGTTCTTTTGGCCCTTTGCGTCTCCGCGTCTCTGCGAGAGAACTCTACATCGCCGTAACTGCGCCAGCTTATTCGCGGCCTACGGGGGTGTAAAGAAATCGAGGTTGAAACCAGCTCTGCAAATGGTCCAATAGTAGTGCGGCGTGTTGTAAATGGAGAGTGTTTGTGGCCGTTTGCTCCCCAAACGAGCACCAGAAGCGTTTCGCTCATTGGCGGAGCAAGTGGCCACAATCAAGGGTTTTGTCGCACCTGCGGCAAAACGCGCGCAACAACTCCCCGAGCCTTTACCTGAGTGAAATTTGTAACCGGCGAGCATGAAAGCACTTACGCAGATCGAAGGATTCAACGTGCGGGGAGTTTTGCCGCAGGGAATCGATTTGCCGCAGCGCTGCGACATTACTGCGACAAAACTTCGACAATTCAACCGGCCAGCCGCATGGCCACGTCGAGCAGCGTTACCAGGTCGATGGCGTTGTGATAGAGCACCTGTTCCATCTCGGTGGTTTTGCCGGTCTGCACGTAGTGGTCGTACGCGCCCGGGATCAGATGGCCGGCGATGTCGCCGGTGCGGCTGCGGCGGCAGATCATCCGTTCGATGGTCTGCAACTTGCAGTCGGGCAGCGTGGTCCGCCACTTTCGTCGGGCGTGGTGCAGCACATCGTAGTGCACCAGGTCCGGCAGTGGCGACTGCCGATCGAGCAGGTACCGCCGCCACCGATCGGAAACCATGGGCCAGTCGAAGCTCTTGCCGTTGAACGTAACCAGCGTGTCGGTGGCCGAAAGTCGCTCGCCGAGCGAACAGAGCACCGCGGCCTCTTCGGCGTAGTTGCGGGCGAACAGCAGTTCGACGACAAACTGATCGTCGCACGAGCGAACCAACCCAACGAGGAACAACGCCGAACCGCTGAGTCCACAGGTTTCGAGGTCGAGACCCAGAAAACGCGAAGGGAACGATTGCACAAAGCTTTGCCGCACGTCGGCCGATTCGAAGTCGACGGCTTGCGCGAGCTGTTCGTGCCTGGCGTGCAGAAGTCCATCGCCCTCGGGCCAGAGTTCGGCGATCGGCACACGGACCGCCAGGTGCGTCCCGCGCTCGTTGCTGACAACCTCGCCACGTTCGAACAGCGCTTGCTGCTTCTTGGTGTGCGGCGGATCAACGCGTCGGAGCTTGGGCACCTGCGGCGGCGCGGTCGGTCGGGTACGCACTGCCGGCGCAGGGATGCGTTCGCGATTCAAGGCCTCGAGTCGCTGGCGGAGGGATTCGTCGAGCATGGTTTGAATTCTAGCGAATTGGCCCCCTTGAGGGGAACAGCTATCAGCCGCCGCAGCGGTTCTGATAGAGTGATAGCATCCTGTGCACCCGCCGAGAAGATATCGATGGACTCCGAAAATCCCTACGCATCCCCCGCTCTGCCAGCATCGGCAAGCCGCGAAGTGCCGCGTCTCGAGCCGCCCCAGTCGGTGAGTTTTCAGCTTACCGAAGAGGAATTGCTGGCGACAGCCAATCATATCAACAACTCCAATATCGTCTTGCAGCGATTTGTACGCCGGCGGCAACGCGGACTTCTGATGGTCGCGTTCGTAGTAGCAGCCATCGCCTTGGGCTTGGCTGTCATCGATTCGATTTACAGTCCATTCGTGTGGATAAATTTAGCATTGGCGGTTGGCCTGGGAATCGGTGCGTTCCGCTTGCGCAGGAATGTGCAGCGAGCGAACAACAGGATCGGAAGAGAAATGCTGGAGAATGAAGCAGGGGGAATACTGGATCGGAAGAACCGGGCGACGCTGTTCGACGAAGGTTTCGAGTTAGCCGATCAGGATGGACATTCGTTTCGCAAATGGTCGTCGGTCGCCAAGGTCGAACGAATCGAACAACTGCTGCTCATCTACGTGGTTGCTTCGGCGGCGCATTGCATCCCCAGTCGGGCGTTCTTCGACGACCCCGCGTTCGAAGGCTACTGCAATCTTGCCGAGCGACTGTGGCGCGAGGCTCACCCAGAAGCCTTGGACGACATGGAAACAACTAACGCCGGCTGAACGCCTCGGCTTCCTCCGCGCGGCGCTGGCGAGCATCGATCCAGTCTTGCACGCGGCCTACGGTGGGCAATGCCATGACGATCGCCGCGATGAGCACCACCGCCACGGCCAGCGAGAACATTTGCCCTTCGACAAGGAACGCAACCAGGTTAAAGAATGCGGCCCCCTCATAGAGCGCGAGGCCAACGATCAGCAGGGTTTGATATCCGGCTCCGGTGGCTGGCTGCGAGACGGCCAGCAACCGCGGAACTATGGTGCCGGCGATCAGCCCCACCAGTCCCATTGCCGCGGCAATCCAGGAGATCATGGGTGGTCCGTTCGGTGGCTGAGGGTCGACGATTACCAGTGCAATGATGGCGAACATCACGCACCCGGTAGCCATGGCAAACACTATGATCTGCATCGTTCGCACTTGCACGATCAAGGAGTCGTCGGGTTCGTTGGACATCGATCTAACCTTCAAAGCTACGTAGCGGCTGAAGTGGTTTGCGAAGCGTCGGTTACGGAAGCGGGACGACCCAACAGCAACTCGAGTAGTCGCTGCGTCGCCCGCTTGTTGGGAATGGGATGGCCCCGCGTGAGGTCGGGGTCGCTATGGATGGCGGGCCGCAGGTTGGGCAGTCCCACACAACTGGGGCAACCATCTTCGCAAGGGCAATCGGCCACCATCTCGAGGCAAATGGCGAGCAGTTGCTCGATGTGTTCGAAGCCCTTTTGGCAATAACCAAGACCGCCGGGATAGCGGTCGTAGAGAATCATAGTCGAGCGGCCCAGGTTTTTGGCGTCGACCACTCCGCCGATGTCGCGGCTATCGCACATCGCCACAAACGGCAACGCCACTACGGCCAGGTTCCGCATACCGCAGATGCCCTCGCTGGTACGAAGTCCCTCGGCCTTCAGGGCGGTGCGAATTTCGTCCCGCGGTGCGACCCACGCCCCGGTGGTGGCCAGGTTCTGCGCCGGAATGTCGACGGGTCCCAGGCCAATGTTCTCGCGGGTGTCGAACTTGATCTTCTTGAACGCCACGGTCTGCCAGGAAACATCGAGCTCGCCATAGCCAACTTCCGCGGTTGGCAGCGCGCTGCTCTCGTCGCGGGGCTTGGTCACGAGCACATTGCTTTCGAGCACGGCCTGCGTGTAGTAGTCGGTCTCGCGCCGCTCGACGTAAGCCACCTTGCCGTTGAGGTCGAGCTCGCGAACCAGGTAGGTCTCGCCAGCATGCAGGTAAACCGCCTCGGGATAGACGAGCTCCGGCGCGCTGATCGAATCGACGTTGGCGATCACCTCGTGCGAATCGTCCACCAGCGGCGGCGAACCCGAAGTGTACAGGTCGCGGGAGATGCGGGTGTGCTTCAACAGCACGATGCTGAAGGTATTGTCGCTCATGTGCCGGAGGCTCACGCCCACCGCGGGATTCTGACCACCAGGGCAGAAGTACTGCTGATCGACCTTGGCCAGTTGCCGCTCGTCGGCCAGCACACCGGCGATCGGCTCAGCCAGCGGGCCAAACTGTTCGAGATCGGCCGCGGTAAGCGGAAGCTCGAACGCCGCGGCCTTCAGGTGCTTGGCCAGCACGTACGGGTTGTTAGGATCGACCACCGCGTGCTCGGGAGACTGGGCAAAGAAGTACTCGGGATGTCGCAGCAGGTACTGATCGACCGGCTCGTTGCCCGCCAGCAGCACGGCCAGGCTGTCGTCCGTGCGACGGCCGCTGCGGCCTGCCTGCTGCCAGCAACTGGCGATCGTGCCGGGATAGCCCACCAGGATGGCAACGTCGAGCGAGCCGATATCGATGCCCAGTTCCAGGGCGTTGGTGGTTGCAACGCCACGCAGGCGGCCGGCGAACAGGTCTTGCTCCATTTCGCGCCGCTCGTTCGGTAGATAGCCGCCTCGGTACGCCCGCACATTGTCGGCAAGCGGCGAGTGTCGCTCGGTGAGCCGCTGGCGACTGTAGCGATGCACCAACTCGGCCGCCTGACGAGTCCGCGTGAACGCCAGGGCCTGCCCACCCGCTTCCATGGCTTCGGTTAGCCAAGTGACCGCGTCGTCATTGGCGCTGCGTCGCGCCAGGGCATCGGAACCCAGCGGCATGGGATTCCACAGGGCAAAGTACTTCCGGCCCCGCGGCGAGCCATCGTTGTCGATCACTTCAACGTCGCGCCCCAGCAGGCTGCTGACCAACTCGCCGGGATTGGCAATCGTGGCGCTCGCCGCCAGATAGACGGGATTCGAACCATAGTGCCGACACACACGATCGAGCCGCCGCAGTACGGCTGCCACATGGGCACCAAGGATACCACGATAGGTATGCACTTCGTCGACCACGATGTAGCGCAAGTCGGCAAACAGCGTGGACCACTTGGGATGATATGGCAAGATGCCCGCATGCAGCATGTCGGGGTTCGTGAGCACTAAGTTGGCTTCGTTGCGGATGCGCCGCCGCTGGGCGGTGGGCGTATCGCCATCGTACACGCCGGGACGGACTCGTTTGGCCATCTCGGCATCGTCCGCGACCAAGCCGAGCAGCCCTTTGAGCTGATCCTGGGCCAGCGCCTTGGTGGGGAACAGATACAGGGCCCGCGACTCAGAATCGGAGACGACGCTTTCCAGGATCGGCAGGTTATAGCATAGCGTTTTGCCACTGGCCGTACCGGTCACCACCACCGCATCACGACCCTCGCGGGCGGCCGAGAGTGCTGCGACCTGGTGTGAGTAAAGTGATTCGATGCCGTGCGATGCTAGCAGCCGAGCGATGTCCGTGGGTAGCGCCGCCGCGGGCGAGGCGTACTGGGCGGGACGCTCCGGCAGTTCCTCCAGATGTTCAAGCTGCCCGGCGTACTCGGGCAGCGAAGTGATGCGAGACAGCAACTGGGCAACATCCATGGCGACATCTCCGTGGTCACTTCCGTTGATTTACTGCACAGACGTTTACGTTACCACGAGCTGCCTCGTGCTGGCAAGATCGGCCAGCAGTCGTGGAACCGTATTGCGGCCGCCACGCCGGAAAGCTACAAGCGACGAGCGCCGTCGATTGTACGCCCTATATCTCTGCACGGATTAGTATCCATGAGCTCGCTTCAACTCTCCCCCGAGGTGCACCAACTGGTGAACGACATCCTGGTGTGGATTGGTTTCGGCACCGTGGTAGGGTTACTGGCCCGAGGTTTGATGCCGGGGCGCGATCCCGCCGGGGCGATCACCACCCTGGTGCTGGGCGTGGCCGGTTCGGTGCTAGGGTGCGGCTGCGTGGGATTCTTCTACGATGCCGAGCGGCTTACCCCCACCAGTCCGATGGGAATGATCGTGGCCGTGGCGGGTGCGTTCGCTTTGCTAGGATTCTATCGATTGTACGGCGACCTGCTGCCCTGGAAGCTGCCCGATCCCCACGCGCAATCCTCTGCCACTCAGCGAGCTTACGAGCCTTATCGCCGCCGATACGGCTCGGCGGATTACGAAGACTGAATTGTCGGCCTGGTTCTTAGATGCCTCGCCAGGGGGGAATATCCTGTGCGGTGGCTGCACAACTGGCGCAATCGGTATCGAATCGGGGATTCTGCGAGAATCGCACGGGTGACGAAGTTTGCCGCACTAGCGGCGACTGTCTAAAATGAAGACTGACAGTCCTTCCGAATCAGACCCGTACAAGCAGGTCAGCGACTCATGTCTGCAAAGCTCTCGTTACTCGCCCTGTTGGCCACAATGCTGCTGCCCGTCCACTGCTTCGCGCAGATGTTCGATTACGGTGGCCAGAGCGAAGCCACGCGCCAGCTCAATCGCTTTCAAGCACAGGGCAGTGTTGATGCTTATACCAAGAGAGTGATTCAACGCGATCGCACGGTGAATAGTGGCTTTGGCGCACCGCGAGTATCGGATCCGGGTGTCAACGTCGGCAGTTCACCTGCCCAGCCTCCCCGTGCCCAGTCGGCAAGCTTCGGCGTCGGCACGGCCGGCGCTTCCGGAGCCAAGCCGTTCGCCGGCTTCTCTCCGTCGCCAACGGTCAGCCCGTACCTCAACCTGTTTCGAGAGACTCTCAACGGCGAAGACGATTTGAACTACCAAACCATCGTCCGACCGCAATTGCAGCAAGAGCGATTCAACAGCCAGGTTCGGCGGCAAGAAATGCAGGTGAACCAGGAGCTCACCGCACTGTCTGCTCGCAACGCCTACAATGTGACGGGCAACCAGCAGGTTGCGCCCACTGGTCACTCGGCCACGTTCCAAAACTACTCGCGGTTCTATCCTGCCAAATCCCAACGTCGCCGCAGGTGAGCCTGTAGCATTCTCGACAGCGGGCAGGCGAGCCCTTTCGCCATTTATTGACGGGGCTGAGGTGGTGCCTGGCCGACTTGCAGTAGCTCTACTTCGAACACGAGCGCTTCATTCGGGCCGATGGGGCCTTTGCCCTCTTCGCCGTAGGCCAGTTCCGAAGGGATAAACAACTGCCACTTGTCGCCGACCTTCATCATCTTTACCGCTTCGACCCATCCGTCGATCACGCCACCCTGCATTGGAAACTGGATAGGCTGGCCCCGACGGTAAGAACTGTCGAACTCCTGGCCGTTGATGAAAGTACCACGGTAATGGCACACCACCATGCTATTGGCGGTGGGCGAGGCTCCGTTGCCCTGCTTCAGCACCTTGTACTGTAGACCGCTGGGCGTTACCTGCACGCCCGGTTGCTTGGCGTTCTTCGCCAGGAATTCTTCCCCCTGCTTCTTGTTGTTCGCCGCCACGCTTTGCTGGATCTTCATGGCGAACATCTGCATGGCCTGATTCATCTCTTCGTCGCTCCACTGCGACTCACGGCCTTCCTGCACTTCGGTCATGCCGGTTTGCAGAGCGCGAAAGTCGAGCTTTACCCCGCCCATTTTGCAGTCTTCGGCAATCGATCGGCCGAGGGCGTAGCTCACCATCTGGTTGAACTTTTCGGGGCTCATCTGTGGGGGCTGTTGGGCAGCAGGCTGACCGGCGGGCAGGGTGTCTTGCGCCACAGCGGACAGGGGTGCCGAGGCGAATAGCGCAGCAAACAACATCAAGCGGGTGAACATCGAGAACTCCATGGAGCGGGGGGCGGATAATCAAACAACAGGCCATGGCAGGCGAATGTTCGCGCCGCCATGGCCCATTGCGAGAGTTGTGTCGATCCTTGCAACGTCAGCAATGGCTGGTGAGCTTAGGCGCCACTGCCGTAGGTCGAGTTGAAGAATTCCTTGCTTCCCTCGGGGTCGGCCTTCATGCTCTTGCTGCCGGCCTTCCAGTTGGCAGGGCAGACTTCGCCGTGCTCTTCGTGGAACTGCAGGGCGTCGACCACGCGAATGGCTTCGTCCACGTTGCGGCCCAGCGGCAGATCGTTAATCAGCTCGTGGCGGACAACGCCATCCTTGTCGATCAGGAACAGGCCACGCAGCGCCACGCCACCGGCGAGCAGCACGCCGAACGAGTCGGCAATCTTCTTGTCCAGGTCGGCGATCAGCGGATACTTGATGGCACCGATGCCACCCGCCTCGCGCGGGGTATTCCGCCAGGCGAAGTGCGAATATTGGCTGTCGATGCTGCAGCCCAACAACTGCACATTCCGCTTCTCGAACTCCTCCACCGCTTCACTGAAGGCAATGATCTCGGTCGGGCAGACGAACGTGAAGTCCAGCGGGTAGAAGAACAGCACGACGTACTTGCCGCGGTAGTCCGACAGTTTGACTTCCTTGAAACTGCCATCGGCCATCACGGCCT
Source organism: Aeoliella straminimaris (assembly GCF_024054565.1). Lineage (GTDB taxonomy): Bacteria > Planctomycetota > Planctomycetia > Pirellulales > Lacipirellulaceae > Aeoliella > Aeoliella straminimaris. The sequence goes on along the minus strand of NZ_JAMXLR010000087.1, from coordinate 2,587 downwards.
GGGCGGCGAAATCGGGGGCTTCGGTCTGAACAAGGTGGGCCATGGTTTTGCTCGCTTATCAGGAAGGTTGGGTGAGAATGTCTCGGTAGGACCCGTCATTCTAGGCCTTTGGATTTTGGGCCTCAAGACAGCGGTCTCCTCGACGAACACCCTTCAGCCACATCAGCTACCACGCGGGTGTCCGACGATATTGGCCCCCAGTGGCGAAAAACCGCATAATTGGACTGTGGCTTTCCCCTCCATTCCACCACCGATTTCACACCGTGGACGAACCCTACACATTGGACAAGTTTCGCAGCCAGATGGCCATGTTGGCCGATGGTAGCCTGTGGAAGAAGGTACGAAAGTTTGTGCCTCGATCGGGGCTTTTGTGCAATGCGGTCGACGAGTTGCAGGCCGTCAACTTCAAGGCCACCATTGGCATCCTCGACGCCATGACAGCGGCTGAGCGGGCGGAAAGTGATTTGCTGGACAACTCGCGTAGAGAGCGGATTGCAGCAGGCTCCGGCTGCACATTGCAAGAAGTCGTCGATCTCGTGCGGTGGTACCAAGCGATGGCCAAGGTGGCAGGAGAATCGGCCGATCAGCAGTTCGTCGCTCCCAAGGAGCGGCGAGAGCGCCGCGAATCTTACGATTGGAGGCGGCCACCCTTCCCACCCGATGACGAAGGGGACGATCCGCCGCCGGACAATCCGTGGTCACCGATGCCCGCCTAGCAGCAGGTGTGTCTACCCGCCAGGAGTTTTCGTGACGGCACAGCTCCACGGCGATTGGAGCGGTTTTCAGCCGTGTTGCCGCCTCGCCCGATGGTCGCCAGTCCGCTAAAATACGGGTTTTGGCAAATCCGGCCCCAGAACCAACGCCCCTAACCCCCTCAATCGTATCCATGTTCGAATCGCTCCAGGACGGACTTTCCAGCGCCCTAAAATCGCTCAGCGGCCAGGGCAAGCTGACCGAGGCGAATATGCGCGAGGGGCTGAAGCTCGTCGAGCGGTCCCTGCTCGAAGCCGATGTCAGCTTCGAAGTAGCTCGCTACTTCATGAAGAACGTCACCGAGAAGGCGGTCGGCGAGACGGTGCTCAAGTCGCTCAAGCCGCAGCAGCAGGTGGTGGGCATCGTCTACCAGGAACTGTGCGACCTCATGGGCCCGGTCGATCACTCGTTGCACCTCAAGGGCAAGAACGACGTCACCGTGTTGATGCTCTGCGGCCTGCAGGGTGCCGGCAAGACTACCACCGTCGGCAAGCTCGGCAAGATGCTCAAGGCAGGCCAGCGGAATCCGTTGCTCGTGGCGGCCGACTTGCAGCGTCCCGCGGCTATCGACCAATTGCACGTGTTGGGCGAACAGCTTGGTCTGCCCGTCTATAGCGACCGCGAAGAGAAAGACCCGGTGAAGGTCTGCAACGCGGCCATAAAGGAAGCCAAAAAGCTGGGTGCGGATGTCGTGATCCTCGACACCGCTGGCCGGCTGCACATCGACGAAGAGTTGATGGGCCAGCTCGAGCGAATCGACAAGCAATGCAGTCCCGAGCAGATCTACCTGACCGTCGACGCCATGACCGGCCAGGACGCCGTGAACAGCGCCAAGGCGTTTAACGATGCCCTGGAAATCGATGGCGTGATCATGACCAAGCTGGACGGTGACGCCCGCGGTGGTGCGGCGCTATCGGTAAAGCATGTGACTGGCGTGCCAATCAAGTTCATGGGCACCGGCGAGAAGCTCGAGGCTCTGGAGCCGTTCCACCCCGACCGCATGGCCCAGCGCATCCTGGGTCAGGGCGACATCCTCACGCTATTCGAAACGGCGCAGAAGGAATTCGACCAGGAGCAGATGCTCGCCCAGGAGGAGAAGCTGAAGAAGGGCGAGTTCACGCTCGACGACTTCCGTAAGCAGATGTCGATGATCGCCAAGCCCGGCCTGATGCAGAAGATGATGGGCATGATGCCGGGCATGGGGCAGATGCGTGAGGCGATGAACGACTTCGATGAATCGGAGATGAAAGGCCTGTTCGGCATCATCGACTCGATGACCCCGGCCGAAAAGGCCAACACCAAGCTCATCGACCAAAGCCGCCGCCGCCGCATCGCCGCCGGTGCCGGCTGCGAGCCGCATCAGGTGAATGAGCTGATCAAGCAATACGACGCCATGGCCCAGGTAATGACCGCCATGGCCGGCAAGGGCATGCGGGATCGCATGAAAATGATGGGCGAACTGCAAGGTGGCCTCGCCCAAGGCGGAACGCTCGGCAAACAAAAGCAACACACGGGCAAACGCCTCTCAAACGCACAGAAGAAGAACATGCGCAAAGCGCGGCAAGAGGCGCTGAAGAAGAAGCGGAAGAAACGGTAGGGGGCACACCTGACCTCATATCGCACGGGCCAGCTCCTCGGAATTATCGCCAGCTGGGTGAGTTTCGTCTAAGATGGGCGGGAACCTCACCCTTCCGTATTTGCACTGGCCCCATGAGCACTCCGATGCGTCTCGCTTGTTATCTCTCCGTCACAACGGCGATCTTGCTTCTTTGTCATTCGATAGCTTTTGCGGCCGGCGAGCCAATTTCAGAGGCGGAGGCCAAGGAGTTTGCCA
>NZ_JAMXLR010000086.1 GCF_024054565.1 Aeoliella straminimaris | reverse complement strand
GACTGTAACGATGTGGCAACCTACCCATCAATCCCTCCTACAAGAGTGGTGGAGTTGGATCGCTGATTCGGCTGATTCGTGCGGAGGTCGTATTCCCGACGCGAGTTTGGCGATTCGCTACGGCGCAACAGTCGATGCATCCGCGAGCATTTTGCTATTTATCACATCGAAGGAATGTACTTTGCCCGGTACGGTTTCTGGGGGCCTTGTAGCGAGCCAATATGGTCTGCGTTCAGCACTAAGGAACAGTAATTGCTCACACTTCCATGAGTCGTATGTAGGCTTGATGCCCCATCCGAACTCGCCTGCGAAGGCGGCCACGCGTGCGTAATCGCACGCGAGTTAGGATTTGAATGACACCCGGGGCGTAAGACGCATATTACCCTATGGACTCCCTTGGCTTTTTGCGTGCTTCATTCGTGCGAACAAGACCCCATCAACCAGGATTGATTCGAGGCGAACGGCAAACTGTCGATCGTCAGGCACCTACCGAGATGCCGAATGAAATCGACATCATGGAACCAACTGCAACACTTAACCGACATCCTACGTGCGAAGGTGTCGTGCTACGGATAATCGGTTGCTTATTCGGCGTGCCTTTGGCGACCTGGTATTGGTTAACGCTCGGAGGCATCCCAATTCTAATTCTACTTGGCGTGGCCATTCTTGGCGGGGTCCTGCTCACTAAAGGTGAACTCACAGCCTACGAGTACCGATGTTCGTCATGCGGTGCATATGCTCTCGAAGATTGTTCGTACACCACCTGCAACAAGTGCGGGGTGAAGCTTAAGCATCGCTGCCACGACTCGTTTCGGTTTCGATGCCTGGTGGCCTGGATGGTCTATTTGCTGCTGATTGCGACCCCAAGTTTGATGATTCTTCTCTTTTGATTATTCGATCAAATCTCGAGTAGTGGTAGTGGGTTCAACACTTGTTCCAGGGCGTGCGTAAGCGTAAAGATTGTCGACCTTGCCAACAGCATTCTCTGAAAACTCTGTCTTGTTGAGCGAGTTGCTGGGCGCGTCACGATGCGAGGGGAACTAGCCGAATGCGACTGCATGTATACGTGCGGCGGTCCAGTTGATCAAAATAGGTCCGGCGATCCTTCAATCTACCGAGGTTCGGATCGACCGCATCCAGCATCGGACTGTCCTTCGAAGCCGAAGACGACCAGCCGATCTGATTTGCTACCGCCTCAAACTCGCTGACGTGATTTCGCCGAGGAGACACCTCCAATAGTTCGCCCCTCCCTTAGAGTCA
>NZ_JAMXLR010000085.1 GCF_024054565.1 Aeoliella straminimaris | reverse complement strand
CCGCAATGTCGGAAGTAGTTTCGGCATTCGCTTTCGCTGAACAGATCGAGCACTTCTCCGCAGAGTTGCCACAGCTTGTCGGTGGTGCGTTGGGCTCCGTCTCGTAAGAGCTTCTTCAGTTTGCTGAACGCCAGCTCAATAGGATTCAGATCAGGTGAGTAGGGTGGCAAGTAACGAACTTCCGCTCCGACTGCATCGATGGCCTCGATGACGCGTTTCCCTTTGTGACTGGAGAGATTGTCCATCACCACCACGTCACCTGGCCGCAGGACTTTTACCAAGTGCTGCTCCACCCAACCGGTGAAGAGCATGGCGTTGATGGACCCTTCCACACAGAGTGGGGCCACGAAGCCAGTCGATCGCAAGGCGGCCAAGAAGGTGGTCGTCTCCCAGCGTCCGTAAGGAACATGACTCTTCAGCCGACTCCCTCGCACGCTGCGGCCGTAGGTCCGCGTCATGTTCGTCTTGGCCCAGGTTTCGTCGAGAAACACCAAGCGTTCCGGGTCGATGTCCCACTGCGTGGCCACCCATTGCCGCCGTGCTTCCGCCACGTCTTCTCGCTCTTGCTCGATGGCGATCAGCGTCTTTTTTTTCGCGTTCGCTTGAGCGCTCGGCACGCTCGACTAAGCGTCACATCCGAAACCATCCAGCCGAGTTCTTCCTCGGCGGCAGCCTGCAACTCTCGCAAGTAGATGTCAGGACGTTCGTCCAACTTAGCCAACAGCCACTCGGCGTACGGCTCCCAGCACTTGGGGCGAAGGCGGGTGGTTTTCGGTTCCACCTTGCCTTGCTCTCGGCGTTCTTGCTTGACTCGTCGAACCCACGATTCCGACACGCCAAACTGCAAAGCCACCTCACGAGTGCCGACACCGGCATCGCAAGCAGCCAGCACTTCGCCACGACGCTCCTTCGAATACGCTTTCATAGGTCCATCTCCGGGCTTGAGGTGAACCTAATCTAGCTAACTCACCCGGATGGCGCTAGA
>NZ_JAMXLR010000084.1 GCF_024054565.1 Aeoliella straminimaris | reverse complement strand
GATAACAACGGTGACTTCATACCGGCCTTTACCGGTCGTCTAACAACTGAGTTTTTTGTCCGGTTCTAAGCTGCCTGATCTATGGAAAACCTACCTGACTCAGTGCCAACTCGGCGAGCTCTTGTCCAGCCAAGGCGAGATCGAAGAGGCCGAGACCCTTCTTCTGAAGGGATGCCGCAGTCTGAAGCAGTGTCGCGAGAAGATCCCGCTGACCAAACGGGAGCAACATCTGTCGTGCCTGAAAACGCTGGTCGAACTCTACGAGTCCAGAGGCGACACTGAACAATCTGACCACTGGCGCGCAGAACTGGACTCCTTGTCGAAGGAATAGACCTCGACGGCTGCCAATCTGCCGGTACCACTTGCCGCGTCGGGTAACTCCACCGCCTGCAGTTCACTGCCACTCGAATCTGCGTCGGATGCATCGGCCGCTGCAGATTACTGCCTCCGCCAACTTGCGGAGGTGTAAAATCCCGGACGAGACCGCTGCGCGTTAGCCTCGAGAGCAACTCCGCGAGGATGGTCCACCGAATGTCGCTTACATTTCCGTAAGTCGTTTTGCTGAAGTGACATATACACGAAGAGACCTCCTTGCGTAGATGGAGATTTGGAAGGATACCCATCTCAGCAAGGAGGCTCAAGGATGAGATACTCTAACCGAGTAACGTACCGCAGGCAGCGCGAGTTTTTACGACGTCAGTTTCTCCAGGACGGCAAGCGAACCTTTGCCGACGTGCTATCACCTGCATGCATCGACGAAGCGATGTCCACGATTGGGGCATGCTGGAACGATCGCACTTACACTCCCCTAGTTACGTTGTGGGTCTTTCTAGGCCAAGTCCTGAGTGTCGATCATTCCTGTCGAAGTGCTGTCGCTCGTCTGGTGGCCCATCGAGTGTCACGCGGTTTAACTCCGTGTTCTTCCAAGACGGGTGCTTATTGTCGAGCTCGGAAAAGACTCCCCGAGAAGTTCTTCGCCACGATCGCACGCACCATAGGACGCCAGCTTACCGATCAGGCGGGAGAGCAATGGTTGTGGAAGGGGCGTCGCGTCTACATGTATGACGGCACCACTATCTCGATGCCGGATACACCGAGCAACCAGGAGGCTTATCCGCAATCGAATAAACAAACTCCTGGTGTAGGCTTTCCGTTGGCTCGAGTTGGAGCGGTGCTTTCCTTGTCGTGCGGAGCCATCTTGGACTTGGGAGTTGCGGCCTATTCCGGCAAGGGCCAAGGCGAAGTCACTCTGCTGCGGCAGCTTTGGGGGCTCTTGCGGCCTGGGGACGTTCTGCTCACCGATTCCTTGATGTGCAACTGGCGTAACCTCTACGAACTTCAGCAGCGTGGTATCCATGTCGTTACCCGACTCAACAAGGCTCTGCGAAAGGCCGACTTCCGTAAAGGCCAACGCCTGGGCAAGGACGATCATCTCGTCGACTGGCCCAAACCGCATATCCGAGGCGTGGGACGCTAGGCTCAGCGGGCCATGCCCAGGCAGCTAAGGGTGCGTGAAGCACGCGTGCGGGTCGAGCAACGCGGATTTCGTAGTAAGGTCGTGATCTTGGTCACGACGCTGCTCGATCCTGAGCAGGCATCCGTCGCTGACTTAGCCGATCTGTATCGGCAAAGATGGAACCAAGAACTCGACTTCTGCTCTTTGAAAGGTGTCCGTTCCGCTAAACTTTCTATTACCCACAATTATTGCAATAGGCTCCATCCCGAGTCGAGGGTAATCTTATCTGTTGGTGCGAGCGTTGCTTGCTAACGTCACGTTTGGCAGAGGGCCGA
>NZ_JAMXLR010000083.1 GCF_024054565.1 Aeoliella straminimaris | reverse complement strand
TAGCGACGAAGAGTGGCACAAAGTTCCATGATGTTGACGCTAGTGGCACCTGGGAGCCAAACGGTGCAGATGGCATGGCCAGCACACCGGACGACGAAATTGGCCTGGAAGGCTGGCAAGTGCGCGTCTACGCCGACGACGGTGATGAAGTATTGTCGCTAGCAGAGTCTGCAGCTGTTCCGGTAGCTACTGTCATAACAGATGGGAATGGCGACTACTCCGTGCAGTTGGAGCCAGGACACTACATCGTTGTTGAAGTGCTGCAGCCCGATTGGTCGCAAACCGCACCAAATGAGGAAGTAAACCTTGTCGACTCGACTTTGAGTCAGTACGGCTACGCGATCACGCTAACAAGTGGCCAAATCGACTCCGGCAACAACTTTGGTAATCTCTTGGCGAATGCCGAAGGACTTACACCAGGCTTCTGGAAGAGCAATGCGGCCAACGCGGAGCGGCGTCCCGATAAATTTGCCGACGGAAATGGCGTTCCGCTGGCTTGGGTGGCCACAGGAGTTGTGCCGAGCGACCCACTCTCTTCTGTTGGTTTTACTGAGTTCCAAGTGCTGAATGGTAACGACACTACTTTTGAAGAAGCACTGAATGCCAAAGGTGGGATGGAGTACGCGCTGATGCGTCACGCAGCGGCCGCCTACTTGAATGCAGCCCATCCGGAGGTCAGCTATCCACTGACTACCACGCAGATCGTCGACATGGTAAATGCAGTACTAGCAGAAGCGGATCCAAGTGAAATCAATGCTTTAAAGAACGTGCTCGATGAATACAACAACGGTGGAGGAGGTCTAAACCAGTTTGGCGTCCCGAGCGAAGACTTGGAAGCTGCCCGCATCACAAAGTCGCGAGTTGTGGGCGCTGAGACACAATCGACCTCGAGCACCAGTTCACTTGAGCAGTCTGAGCCTCTCGTAGCCGCTTCATTGCTCTCTACTAGTTCGACAAGCGAGAGTGATTCTGAGGGTTTGTTGTCACCGGAGGCAGTCGATGCTTCCTCGCCCGATACGTCTGGCGGCCTGCTGCTATTGCTGGAGACAGCCGAGGCCGATGACACGGAGGGCAGTTCTTCGTCAGACTGGGTTGATGCCGAGTCCGAAGAGGACGGAACCGACGCATCCGAAGCAGCAGTCGACGAAGCCTTCGCAGTACTTTGAACCGACGGATATTGAGGGACGCAAACGCACTTTCCGCTGTCTGTCACTTTTACTTATCAGCTGAGCCTGCCACGGTGGGGTGAGATAGAGCTCCATGAATTTGCACCGCGGTTTGACGCCAATTTACCGAAGCAGAATGGCTTGTCGTGGGATTGGCCGATTTGCCCTTGTCATCGCGCTGACGCTTGGCGTCAGAGCGACCTTCGCAGCCGCAACGACGTTCTTCCAAGCCCCTTTAAACGGAGGCGACGGGTTTCAGAGCGAATTAGAGACACTTCAAGTTGCCGACAACTTTCTGCTCGGCACACCCACGAAGATCACTTCCCTTCGCTGGTGGGGAGTCTATGCAACCTCAGCAGCGGAGGTTGATGACTTTACAATTCGGTTCTTCCATGATGACTCAGGTGACCCGGAACTGGAACCGACAAGAACCTTCGAAGGGCTGGCGGTTTCTCGAAGCGATAGCGGACTGGTCGACGCGTTCGACGATACGGTCTATGTGTATGAGGCGACATTGCCGACATCCGTGATTCAAACAGGCAATTCCGTTGGCTACGTGTCGATTCTCAATTCACCACCGAATGGTTGGTTTTGGCTGCAAAGCGACACAAGCAATTCAAACTGGTTTCGATTCGACGATCAAGACATCTGGGTCGAGGCCGTTAACGAAACGACCGGCGACCTCGCCTTCGAACTTGCGGGAGTGACGCCGCCAGTCGGTGACTACAATGCAGACTTCGTTGTGGACCACAAAGACTACACCTTGTGGAAAGACACTTTTGGATCGACGACCCTGTTGGCGGCCGACGGTAACGGCGACAACCACGTCGATTTGGCAGACTACGTGGTGTGGCGAAACAACTTGGGAGCGTCCGCCGTAGCGCTGCGAAGCAACGTCTACGGTGCTACGACGGATACTACGTCTTTCATGTCTGGAACTGCTCATCAAACCAACGTACCTGAGCCGTCTGCGGTAAAGCTGCTGTACCTATGCATTTTGCTGCTGCTTGTCCGCAGCCGCTTCAAGAATGCAGTTAAGAGTCAAAGATTCTCTTGGAGACCATCTCGGTCCATAAAGACGAAAGTGACATAGGTCGATGCAAGTGTCGCGGCTTGGTTCCTGGCATCGGTTGCATCGTTCCTGAAAGAGTCTGTCAAGTAGAAACGGTTTTTATCGGAAGATGAGCGGACCGTCATTGGTCTGCGCACTCGCCTGTCTGATTCGTTCTCGGAGTTGGGTGTCCGTTCCGCGAACCTTTCTATTACCCACAATTATTGCAATAGGCTCCATCCCGAGTCGAGGGTAATCTTATCTGTTGGTGCGAGCGTTGCTTGCTAACGTCACGTTTGGCAGAGGGCCGA
>NZ_JAMXLR010000082.1 GCF_024054565.1 Aeoliella straminimaris | reverse complement strand
TTTTTGATCCCTCAAAACCAGCAACTTTTTTGCGCTTACCAGTAGTCACGACTTCCCGCATCGACTATACATTTAACTGTCAGGGGGCGTTTGTCGGCACGTGTTTCGCACTGCCGGCAGGTCACAACGCCATTCCATGTAAGAGAGACCAGAAAGGTGAACTACATCCCTCGTCAAGCGGCGATCGTCGCTTCCAATCCCTCGGAAGCCGACTTTGCCGAAACCATCATTTCCTCCTACGGTTTTGAGGTGTCGCGTCACACCTCAACCTCTTCTCTAGCACAGCACATTCAGGATCAATCTTCCACCGGTCACACGACGGGTACTCCCGACATTGCCATTCTCACTGGTTCAGGTTCCGATCTGTCTCAGGCGAGTGTCGATGCGCTTGCCCACATGTTGCCGGTGATGGTTACCACTTCGTCTACCACGGTGGAAGACGCAGTCGACCTGATGAAGCACGGTGCGAAAGACGTGGTCGTGTTGCCGTGTAGTCGCGAAGAGTTTTGGAACCGCGTGAGCCAAACCCTCAAAGCATCGGGGGCCGAAGCGGCATGCAGAGCGGTGCAAGCCGAAATGCAGTCGCGTATGGATTTGCTTACCCCGGCCGAGAACGAGGTGGTGGAAGCCATGCTCGACGGCCTGGCCAACAAGCAGATCGCCCAGCGGCTGAGCATCGGTCTGAGAACGGTGGAACTCCGCCGATCGAAGATCATGCGCAAGATGCAGGCCAAGAGCGTCGCCGAATTGGTGAAGTTCATTTGCCTGTCCGGCCGACTTGGCGCAAAAGCCGAAGCTTGCTGCAACGACTAGACGCATCAATTACTGGCAAACCGCGAATCGCGAGACTAGGATGACATTTGTTATCCCTGGTCCCGTGATTCGTTGGGTGCCCTATGTCTGATTGGCCAGCTGAGCTGCTAGCCGATGTCCGGCTGAGCTTGGTCAAGGACATTGGGCCACGGCTGTCTCAGAATTTGCGGGCTGCGTTTGGTTCTTCCCAAGCGGTCTTTCAGGCTAGTGGCGAACAATTGCTCGCCGTCGATGGCATTGGCCCCAAGCTGGTTGGTCGCATCGCTGCTGCGCCTTCGATAAAAGACGTGGAGACGGAGCTCCGTCTGGCCGAGCGAAGCGGCATTCGCCACCTTACCCGCTCCAGCGATTCCTATCCGGCGTCGCTGGCCCAGATCGACGATCCGCCGCAAGTGCTCTACCTGCGGGGAGAATTACTGCCAGACGACGCGATGGCCGTGGCCATGGTCGGCACCCGGCATGCCACAAAGTATGGCTTGGAACAGGCGGCGCTGCTGGCAGCAGGGCTCGCTCGGGCCGGTGTTACGGTGGTTAGCGGGCTCGCCCGGGGTATCGACGCCGCGGCCCATCGTGGTGCGCTCGACGCCGGTGGGCGGACTATCGCCGTGATTGCAGGTGGTCTGCTCGAGGTCACCCCGGCTGAGAATCGCAAACTGGCTGAGGAAATCGCGACCTCTGGTTGCCTGCTGAGCGAAGCCCCACCGCGTCGCCCACCCGTGGCTGGCTCGTTCCCGCAGCGCAATCGACTGATCAGTGGCCTGTCGCTGGGCATCGTGGTCGTCGAAGCGGACGACCGCTCCGGCGCGCTAATCACCGCACGTCATGCCGCCGAGCAGGGACGCGATGTGTTCGCCGTGCCCGGGTCGCTGGCGAATCGTCAGTCGCGGGGATGCCACCGGCTGATTCAGGATGGCGCGAAGCTGGTGATGAGCGTCGACGACATTCTCGGCGAACTGAGCCACCCGGCCGCACCGATCCCGTTGGCCGATGGTGGCGAGCTCCGCCACGCGGCCGAGCTGGCACTGAATGACGTGGAACGTCAGGTGCTCGGTGCCATCGAGACGGCAAACACGCAGATCGACGACGTGGTGGTCCAATCGGGATTGCCCGTGCACCGTGTGCTCTCGACGATCAGTGTCCTGGAAATGCGGAAACTCATCCGCCGGGTGAGCGGTACGCAGGTCATGCGAATCTAAATCTGCGGGCCAGTCGGACCACGCTGCTAGCATCGCGGGGGTGAAGCTACGGGCCACCGCCAGCCGATAAACCTCGGAGAAAGGAATCTGCCCATGTATTGCAGCGAATGCGGACACCAGGCGGCCGGCAAGTTCTGTTCGAACTGTGGGACGCCGCTCGGCATCGTGGACGTGACGCTCGAGCCGGATTTCGATTGGCGCGAGTCGTGCGACTACGCGCGGATCGTCGACGAGCCGGAAGTTCGCCAGCGGATCGCCGCCGCCAAGGCTGCTGCGGAGGGCAACGTGTCGGGTTCGCAGATGTTGGAGTTGGTCGACGCCGTGGCGTCGCCGCTGATGGGGGGGCTATCGAGCGTTACCATCGCCAAGGTCGCCCAACCGATTACCACCCGGCTCGGCTTCAAGACGGGCAAAGAGCGGCGCGAGTTCATCTTGCTTCCGCCCGGCGTCGTGTTGGCCAACGTGGCCGTGGCACTGGAGTCGATCGAGCACACGCTCGCGAGTGTCGACCACGACCACCAGCAATGCGTGCTGGAAGCCACGCTGCCAGCCGATTTGCGGGCGATGGCTGCCAAATTGTCGATTCGCGTGCAGCGCGCCGAGCAGGGCAGTTGGTTGGCCGCCGCCGCCATGGTGCACGGCGCCTGGTACGACTGGGGCAAGTGCCAGAAGGGGCTCGACCACCTGTTCCAGAAACTTTGCGCGGCATGACGCTGGGGCCTCATCCGTAGCGCGGCAACGTTCAGGTTCGCGCGGACCAGGTCCAGTGCCGATCGGACGTGGCCGCTACCGACTGCGGGTCGAAACCTCGCGCGGCGACCAGGTCGCGGACTTCGTCTACGGTGAGCGCCGCTCGCAACGAGTCGGCGAACATCTGCCGGGCGTGGGACGCTTCGCCGCCGGCATAGGCCGTCACCAGGTGCTGCCACTCGGTTTCGTCGGCGGGGCGAAACAAATCGCGGACAAAAATCAGGCCGCCTGGCTTGGACAACTCCACAATGCGGTCGAACATCACGGCCGGCTCGGGCAGGTGGTGGGCCAGGCTGTTGCTCATCACAACGTCGAACTTGCCAGTCGCTGGCTGCTTCGCATCGGCTAGTGACAGTTCAATCTGTTCCTCCAGCAGGGCCCGCGTCACGTTCCGCCGCGCGACATCCAGCATGTGCGCCGCAGCATCGATAGCCGTAACGCGGATGCGCGGATCGCGGCGGCAGAGTTCGATCGGAATCTGCGCGGTCCCCGTGCCGAGGTCCACCACCGCCAGGTGCGAGTCGATCGCTCCCCACCCGGCCAGCAGATCGTCGACGAACACCCGGTTTACCTCCGAGTGATCCATTTGATCGTAGTCCACCGCCTCTTCGAGCGTGTCCATCAATTCAGGTTCGAGTTCTCTTTGCATGGTGCTTAGTTTCACCTCAACTTGTCATACCACTGGTTCACAAACGCCACGGCCTCTGCCACGCCATGTTCCTGCCGGATGCGATCGCCCAGCTCTGCCGCCTTGGCGTGCATGGTGGGGTTGTCCATTGTTTGCTGGATGGCAGTACTTAGTCGCTCGGCGGTTAATCGCCGCTGCGCGATGGGGGGAGGGCCGACTCCAAGCTTCGCGACGACATTACCCCAGAATGGCTGGTCGCCAAAAAAGGGGCAGATGATCTGAGGTTTGCCCGCCCGCAGGGCCGCGGCCGTGGTGCCACAACCGCCATGATGCACCACCGCCCGCATCCGCGTAAACAGCCAGTCGTGCGGGGCCGAGTCGATGAACAGCACGTTGTCGCCGAGCGCGCGTGCGGGTGGCTCCAATCCACCCCAGCCGCGCAACAGTATGGCTCGCACGCCCGTTTGTTGCACCGCTTGCAGGATTAACTCCGCGACGCGTTGGGGAGACCGCCCGAAGATGCTGCCGAACCCAAAGTAAACCGGCGGCGGACCGTCGTTCAGGAAGTCGACCAGTTCCTTCGGGGGTGTCCAATCCTGCTGCTCGTCGAGAAACCAGAACCCGGTGGCCTGCGCCCAGTCGGGCCAGTCGCTTGGCTGCGGGATCACCAGTGGGCTGTAGGCCTGCAGTATGGGAATGGGGCGCCCGTCGGGCAACTGCAGCTTCAGCGCCGGGCTGCGGGCGGCGAGGCCATGCTGGGTGCGCCACCGCTTCACCCGACCACTCACCAGTCGGAATGCTCCCCGAACCAAGCGGTAAGTGAAGCGGTTGTACCAACCCCCCAGGGGCCACTCCGGAAATCGGGCGACGGGGAACTCGCTGGTGGGCGCAAACATCGGCAGGTAGAACGCCAGGATGCAGGGTACGCCCAACTTTTCGGCGAAGTCCGCCGCGCCGGCTACCTTGGGGTGGTAGATAACAAGGTCGGGCGCATGCTGCTCGCAGGCCGCCCACATGTCGTCCATTTGGCGACGCACCATGGCACCCAGTTTCGGCCCCAGTCTAATGGCCGTGGCGATGGTCTCCCTCAGGTTGGCCGAGTTCTCCATGGCGATCTTGCCATCTTCGGAGTGCAAGAACTCGATCAACTCGTTGTTCACGTACCCGTACTCGAGTCCATGCGCGCGGATAAACGGTTCGAAGTGCTCGCAAGTCGCCAGAACAACCTGATGCCCCGCGGCGATTAAACCTTTGCCTAGGGCAACGAATGGCTGCACGTCGCCTCGCGTGCCGAGGGTGGCGATGATAATCTTCAACCGGCGAACTCAGGGCATGGAATGAGCGGGGGGCGTACCACCGTGAGTATACCGCACCCAGGCCTGCCAAGCCCAACGGCGTGGGGCCACGCGGCCCTACGGCGTGGCCACCTGCTCAATTCGAGTGACCTGGCTGCCGGAAAGCGACCAGGTGTTGCTGCTCGGGTCCTTGGTAAGCGTGAGCGTTTCCAACGTGGCGGTTGCCAGCACGGTCGACGTGTGCTGGATGCGGACCGTCACCTCGCCCGTTAGCGGCATGGAGGGCTCCCCGGCGCCGGCTACGGGCTCGAACTGGGCCTCGGCCAGTGCCGGCCACATCTGGTCGACGGGAGTGAAGTCGGGCACCGCGGTGTGCCCCTCCAGCACCGCGGCACCATCGACTTCGATTATCACCGTCAGCAGCCGCTGACCAACGTGAGTGCAGGACAGCATGGGAAGAGCCAGTAGCAGGACGCCAAGCTGACGGCGGGCGGACATGGCGTGGATCTCCTGCGGAGTGGGTCGGGGCGGCTATTGGGTACGAGGCGGGTCTACCCGATAGACGCCCGGCGGCATTTCGGAGTTCCGCGACCCTGCCAAAATCCTGTTTCGCCCCCCGAACCTGGGCACGTGCCAGAGGTCCTGAGTAGGGGCTGCGGGCGGTTGACCCCCGGGGCCGGGTGGTTAGACTTTAGGTTCGGTCGAATTGACCGCAGATTGGGCCCGTGGCGGAATAGGCAGACGCGCATGCTTGAGGGGCATGTGCCCGCAAGGGCGTGCTGGTTCGACTCCAGTCGGGCCCACTGTATCTGGCCAACCGGACTTTCTCAGCCGCCGGCATCGAGTCGCTCCCTCTGGGCGACGTGACCCCGCGGCCGCCGCCTGAGAAAGACCCGTTTGGCGTGGGGCGGTCTGGCCAACCGGACTTTCTCCGCCCACCGCATCGAGTCGCTCTCTCTGGGCGACGTGACCCCGCGGCCGCCGCCTGAGAAAGACCCGTTTGGCGTGGGTGCTTTGGCCAACCGGACTTTCTCAGCCCACCGCATCGAGTCGCTCCCTTTGGGCGACGTGACCCCGCACGGCCACCGGAGAGAGACCTGTTTGCCGCTGCGATTCTTGCTTGCGGTCTTCACGACGTGAGGCACCTGCAACTTGCGATTGAGTCCCAACTGCATTTGTCGCTGCGTAGTGGCAAACTCCTGTGTAGTGCTTTGCTGGGGCCATTTGTCGCTCTCCGCCCGATCGGTTATCCTTCACACCCGGGGCAGCGATGGCTAGCCACAGGCACGCGTTGGAGATCTCTCGTCACGCGTCGCTGCACCTCCGCCATTATGCGACTAATCATGAAGGAATACCGATGTCCAGCCTCTCGCAAGTGATGGCCGATGCCATTAACGAGCAGATCAACAACGAACTGTTTGCGTCCTACAGCTATCTGGGGATGAGCGCCTATTGCGAGCACGAGCAGTTTACCGGTTGTGCTCACTGGATGCGGATGCAGAGCCAGGAAGAGTATGGCCATGCCATGCGGTTGTATGACTTCCTGATTGCCCGCGGCGCCCGCGTGAAGCTGGCCCCGATTGTCGAGCCGCAGTCCGAATTCGAATCGGTGCCCGAGGTGTTCAATACCGCCTACGCGCAAGAGCAGAGCGTTACCGGCCAGATCGAGAAGCTCTACGAGCTGGCGTTCCAAGAGAAGGCCTTTGCCGCTTTGGTAGAGCTCGAGTGGTTCATCAAGGAGCAGGTGGAAGAAGAGAAAACCACCCGCGACATCGTGCACAAGTTCGGCCTGGTGGCCGACGATCCGGCTTCGCTACTGGACCTCGACCGTGAGTTGGGAACTCGTGCTAGCGGCGACAGCCCGACAGCGGCGGGAGAGTAGTGGCGCGCGGCCCCGCCGACGGAGTGCAGCAGGGGATCGCTCAGGGACCGCTGGCTGCGTCCCAGAGCTGGAAGGGACTGAAACTGCCATCGGTGTAGACGGTCCATTCCAATAGCAGGAACAGGCAGGCCATCATCAGGGCCAGGGCGGAGATGCCCAGCAGAGCGGTGTAGATGTTGCTCTTGGGCTTCTGCACCACCATCGAGCGTGGTTGATCGGAAATCTCGGGCTGCGACACGTCGCACCTCTTCAAAGCGTGAGTAAACTATTTGGCCGAGGTCACGACGCCGAACCAGCCGCTAGTCGCGCCGTAGTCTTCGGCGGACTGGCCGATATCCATCATCAGCAGGATGCAGGCGATCGCCAGGCAAATGGCGGCCATGCCCATCAGGCCGGTGTACACGTTGCTCTTGGGCTTTTGGCCCGACGCCACGGGGCGTCCGGGGCTAGTTAAGTCGGGTTGCGACACGATCACCCTCCTGAATGTTGCCCTTCTTCAAGTTACGCAGCACCCGAGCGTAGGCCCGGTCGCCATTGGTGCTCAGCACCTCGGCGCGGCCCAGCCATTTGGACTGGCCGGGCTCGGCAGCGGTTCGGAAGATCTCGACGGTATGCTCGGGCTTGATACCGTCGTCCGAACCGATGGTAATTTCAATGGTTTCATCACCACCACGGCGAGAGATGGAGCTGATGTAGCCTTCGACGGTGGGCTTGGTGTCGCCAACCAGCATGTTGGGGTCGAGCCCTTCACGCCGCATGACGATTGCCATGTTAGCAACTTTTTCGGTTAGCTCATTTATCAACTCGGTGGCCGAGGTCAGCTTCACTTCGGTGTCGTGCAGCTTGGACGTGGCGGCGACGGTCTGCTCGAACGCTTTGTCCGAAGCTTCCTGGGCAGCGATGATGTTTCGCTGCAGCACGGTGTTTTCGTCCGCCAGTCGCTCGGCGTTGGCCTGCGTGGACGATACAGCGACCGTGGCGTCGCGGCTTTCCTGCTTCAGGCGTTGGCTTTCGGCCTGCAGATCCTCGTTCTGTGCCAAGAGCGTTGTCCGCGCGGATTGCAGATGGCCGATTTCCTGCGTCGCAGCATCGATTTGCCGTTGCAGTTCGCGTTCGGTGAGCTGCGTCTTGCTCTCCAGTCGCTTGTACTCCGCGTCCTTCTGCTGCAATTGCTGTTGCGATTTGACGTAGGAGTCGTGCCAGTTCTTTTGGGTCGAATAGACCGCCATCGCCAGCACCATGAACAGCACACTCATCAGCAGGATGATGAGTACGAATATTTTTCCGATGAGATTCATTTCGGCTAGTTTCCTCCGGCTTGCTCGACTAGTTGAGCGTTACGTTCCAACTCGGTTTCGAGCATCATTTTGGCTTCGTGCAGCTGGCTGGTTGCACGTACGGTTTCGTCGAATGCTGCATTGGTCGCTTGCATCGTGCCGGCGATATCCTGCTGCAATTGAGCATTAGTTTCTGCTAACTGTTTGTTCTTGGCCTGCGTCGACGCCACGGCAGTGGTCAGGTCGCGGCGCTGTTGGCGAAGATCGTCGATCTGCGCTTGGGCTGCAGCGTTACGGTTGGCAAGCGCCGCCCGTTCGTTCTCCAGCTTAATCACTTGTTGCTGGGCCGTGTCGATCTCGAGTTCCAGGTTGCTTTCCAGTCGCTTGTAGTCGGTCTCCAGCGTTTCCAGATCTTGGCGAAGTTGCGTGATCTGAGTGTTCTGGTTCGTCATGGTTGCCGACCAGTTCTTGTGGGTCGCAAACACGGCAGTAGCCACACCCAAGAACGCAATGCTCATGAGCGTTACCAGGACGACCAGTATCTTCCCGAGGAGATTCATCTATTCGGCGAGCTTTCCCACCGGAGCCGAAGCGGCAGGGTGGAGGGTAAATAAGAAAACGCGAACGCCGGCCGCGACTCGGCCTGCAGTCCGCAAAGGGTGTTCCGCGGTAGGCAGCCTCAGCCTGGATAAGGGGTGGCGGCCGCCGACAAAAGGGTCGTTGGCCAGTCACCGAATTATTCATCCAAGGCTCTTCGCAGTATAGTCAGGGCCGGAAAGCCCTGTCAATTTAGGAGGTTTAAGCAATTATCACCTCCGTGCCTGGAGACCACCGGTTGTGACGGACATGACACCTGGCGCAGCTGCTTTGTGCTATATTTTGCCCCGGTTTAGGGGCTACTGACTACCAGCGATCGGCTGGTCGATTGAGCACCTCGCTCAGAATGACCGCTTGCTGGACTCCTTGGGGAGTCGAGAGCAGCTCGACCAGACTGTCGGCCAGGGCAGTCGGCGACGCTTGAGCCGATTTCGTTGCCAGGTCTGCGGCTTCCCGCGCCTCACGGCGGGCGGAGAGGGAACCTAGCCCGTGGTCGAATTTCTGATGCAGCCGGGCCTCCAGCCGCTCGTCGGAGTGGGCCACCACCTCGCCCAGGTGCGAGGCCCGTTCGGCGAATTCGCCCTGCTTCATGTGTTCGGAGACGTGTTCCGCTACTGACTCTTGGTGTACCCGAGCTGGCTCGGGGCGGGAGTCGGGCTGGGATAGCGGCCGTTGCTTGCGATGCGACTGGCGAGGGCGATTGTCCACGTCGAAGCCCGAATCGTCCTCGATCAACTCGATCTGGGGCTGGCGGGGGCGCTGCCGCTGCTGGGGGCGGGGTTGCTGGCGGGCGGGGCGTTGCTCGCGGTCTTCCTCGCCCACGCGACGCAGGAATTCCTCCACCTCCGACCGGATGTTCTCCTGCGGCCGCTGGCGTGCCGCTCCGGCATCGACCGGTTCCAGCCTCACATCGTCGTCAAGCGGCTGCGGACGAGGGCGGGGCCGCGGTCGTTGCTGGTCGGCCCGCCGCTGAACTTCCTTCGACTCGCGAAACATCTTCGCCACACCCGACGCCAGGATCACCAGGAAGAAAATCACCTGGATAATCGGGCCGAGGTCGAGAGCCAGAATGAGTGGAAGTTGGGGAAGCATGCTATCTCGTGTGGGGGACTGCGAGTAATCAGCCCGCGGTTCGTTTGACGCCTGCGCCGGCAATGGCTTCACGCATTTCGGTATCGGCTTGTACGTTCTGCAACTTGTAGTAATCGAGAATGCCCAAGCGGCCGGTCTGAAACGCCTCGGCCATGGCCTTGGGCACTTCGGCCTCGGCTTCGACCAGCGTGGCCCGGTTTTGTTCGATCGTGGCGATGTTTTCCTGTTCGGTAGCCACCGCGTAGGCTCGACGTTTTTCGGCGTTGGCCTGAGCCACGCGCGTGTCGGCCTCGGCCTTGTCGGCTTGCAGGCGGGCGCCGATGTTGTCGCCGACATCGATGTCCGCAATGTCGATCGATACGATCTCGAACGCTGTCTGCGAGTCGAGCCGACGAGCGAGCACCGCCTTCGAGATGCGATCGGGATTCTCCAGCACATCGGCGTGCGTATCGGCCGAACCAATGGCGCTGACGATGCCTTCGCCCACCCGCGCGACGATGGTCTCTTCAGTGGCACCACCAATCAACTGGTCGAGGTTGGCCCGCACGGTGACACGGGCCTTAACCTTGAGCTGAATGCCGTTCTTGGCGACCGCGTCCAGCGATGGCTTTTTGCTGCTCTTGCTGGGGCAGTCGATCACCCGCGGGTAAACGCTGGTCTGTACCGCTTCGAGGATGTTTCGCCCGGCCAGGTCGATGGCCGTGGCCTTTTTGAAGTCGAGGTCGATAATCTTGGCCTTACGTGCGGCGATCATCGAGCGAATCACCAGCGGCACGTTTCCGCCAGCCATGTAATGCGCTTCCAGGCCTTTGGTGGTCAGGCCTTCATCGTCGGTCAGGCCGGCCTGCACGGCCATGATCTTGCTCCGCACAATCACCGCTGGGTTCACCTTGCGGAAGGTCATGCGAATCAGGTCGAACAGGTCGATGCCCGCCTTGGTCATGTAGGACTGAATCCACAACCGGAAGTAGCGGGCGAAAATCGTCAGGAACACCAACGCCACGATGATGATCACGACGACGATGATGATGAGCAGCGTGCTGTTAATGGCTACTGGCGGTGCAATGAGGGTCATCGGGAGTCTGGCTGGCTCGTTCGGAGGAAGGGAAAACCGAAGCTCTGCCTTCAGTTGTACGCCCGCGGAGCGTCCCGTTCAAGCAGTCGACGTGCCCCAAGCAGGGGGCGCGGCCGGTCTGACGAGCGGAAGACGCTCGGCCGTCCGCGACCCACACCCAGCATAGTTCGCCAAGTTCCAAGATACTGGCTGCTTCGGAGAATACCGACCCGATTGCAGGGGATGCCAGCCAAGCAATGCCAGCGATGGCTGGCGGGTTGCGGTATCGCGGCGAAACGTGCCAGTTAGCAGCAGGCCTCTTGTGGCGAGACGGGCAGGCGGATGGTCACCTTGGCGCCTTGACCGGGCTGGCTCTCGATGGAAATAGAGCCACTGTGTTTGGTGACGATGCCATACGACACTGAGAGCCCCAGGCCGGAACCTTCGCCCACGTCTCTGGTCGTGAAGAAGGGGTCGAATATTTGGGCCACATGCTCTTCGGCGATACCAAGGCCATCGTCCACGATGGTAAACACCACGTCCTCGTCCACCGCATGGCTGCTGACCTGGATGTGCCCGCCCACGTCGACTACTTGTGCTGCGTTGGTTAGCACGTTGGCCAGTACCTGCCCGATCTCTCCCGAATTGCAGTACACGAGCGGCAGCTCGGCCAGGTCCTGTTGGATCTTGCATCCCTCGGGCAGCAGGCTCGCAACCAGCGTGCACGCGTTTTTGGCGATCAGGTTGACGTCGACTTCTGCAAAGCCGCTCTGATCCATGCTGGAGAATTCGTTGAGGCTCGTCACCACGGTTTTGATCCGCTTTACTCCGTCGCGGGCTTCGGCCACGACTTCCCGGGTTTCGTTCAGGATCTCCGCAAAATTATCGTCTTCGTTGTCAGGCGGAAGTCCGTCCGCTTCCAGTCGTTGTTTGATCTTTTCGTAGCGGTGCAGCAGTGCCTCGATCAGGGCGATATTCTCGTCCATGACCGACAGGTTCATGTCGACAAAGAACAGCGGTGTATTAATCTCGTGCGCTACGCCGGACGCCAGCACACCGATCGACGCCATCTTCTCCGCTTGCACCAGTTTCGCCTGCTGTTGGGCGAGGTGGCGATTGGCTTCTTTCAACTTGCCGTTGGTTTCTATCAACGAGGCGAGAGCCTCGTCGTAGGAGGCCGCCAGGCTCAGTCGCATTCGGTCCAGGCAGAAGAAGCACTCGATTTCGCCATGCGAAGTCTGCAGGACTGAATTGCCAGTGCGGAACTGCGGATAGCGAATTTCGCCAAAGTAAACCCTGGGCGAGGTGATGGTCAGCTTGGAGTAGCTGTCTTGCAGTTCGACGATCGCTTCGCCCACGATGACGTTTAACGTTTCGCTCAGGGCATCGCTGATCGCATGGCGAACTTCGTCCCGGTCGTCATCGGCAATCGGTTCGTCGTAGCCAATCATCCGGGCGGCCACTTCCTCGTCCATCGCCAACAGGTATTCGCCATACACGGTTCCCGTGTAGTACAGCGAGACGATGAACGACTTCTCGGTGTGGACGGAGCTTGCCTCTTCAACCGGCGATGCCACGCAATGGGCAGTGCCGAACATCTCACCAAGCAGGCGCTGGGTGATCTGCTGAAAGGCAGCGGTGTAGTCGACTATTTGGCCCATGGTGCTTAGCTGATCTGGGGTGCGGTGATGCCCAATGCAAGTTGCAGGCGTTGTTCGTCCTCGGAGTTGCCCATCCGAATCGGCTTCCGCAAGAACGTCGCTGCGCCCAGTTTCAGGCACTTCGCTACAGTTTCTTCATCCTGCACGGCCGACAACATCACCACCCGGGCGTCGGCGTCGATTTCGCGAATCCTGGTCAGGCATTCCAGGCCGTCCATGTTGGGCATGGTGATGTCGAGCAGGGTCACGTCGGGACGGTGTTGCTGGAACTGTTCCAGCGCTTCCAGGCCATCTCCGGCCACGCCAACCACCTGCACGCCCAGCGATTCCAACGCACTTTTCACGACCCGAGTCATGAACCTGCTGTCGTCAACTACAAGTACACTAACCACTTCTTGTGTCTCCTTGAGAGCCGACTTCGGCGCGGTTGGTGGGGGCATAACTGGGCCAATCTGCCACACGCCCGGGCCGCCCGCATCGGCCATGGTCGGGCTCACCAAACATAGACCGTAAAAACAGAGATGAAGGTGCGAATACCCGCTAATCCAGTTGAAAACTGCCATTGGAGGAATCAACTCCTGCTGTGGTTTACGCGTTCCTGAGTGTGCTTCTCCAGTCACGTCAAAGCAGGCATCTCTTGTCTTGTCAGCCGCGTCACCAGATGGCCAATGGCCATCACCGAACCGCTCCCGATGGGCGATGGTCGACAGGCTGCCAGGGTTTGGCTCCCTGCGCGGCGGTGCTGCAAATGGGAGTTGGTTGTACGGATTGCACAGCCCCTACAGCCGGGAGGCTGTTCCCATCGCACATCCCACAACTATGCCATTGTTGTCCGCTTGGTGGTTGTCCGCGTTCTATACTCTTGAGTGAGGTGTTCTGCATGCATCCGCGGGAGAGTGCTTGGTTGGCAACCGAAACGACGGGGCCATGCGAGTTCATACACTCTTGTTGATTTGCATCGCATCTTTTTGAACTTGTTGGGAGGTCGGATGGAGTCGCGCGACGCTGAAGGCGTCGGCTGTCGACCGCTGATGCACTCGAGTTTCATGAACAACAGAATTCTCTTTGTCGACGACGAGCTTTCGGTACTCAACGCGTACGTGAGAATACTCCGGCACCGAGGGTGTCGCTGGGACTTTGTGCTTGCCGAGTCAGGCGCCGACGCGCTCGAACGCATCCGTAGCGAGCGAATCGATGTCGTAATCTCCGATGTCGACATGCCCGGCATGACGGGGCTCGATCTGCTGTCCAAGCTGCAACTCGACCCCGCCACGCAAGACATTCCCTTCATCATCGTTACCGGCCGCGGCGAGACCGGACTGAAGACCCGTGCATTGGACATGGGAGCGGTCGACTTGCTGCTCAAACCGGTCGACAGCAACGAGCTGTTGGCGCGGCTGAACAATGCGTTGCGACTCAAAGCTTGTGCGGACGAATTGAAAGCGCAGAAGGAGTCGCTTGATCTGCAGGTTCAACAGCGCACCCATGAACTGGCCGACTCGCGACTCGAGATCATCTGGCGGCTCGCCAAAGCGGCCGAGTGTCGCGACGACGATACCGGCAATCATGTTCTTCGGGTGGGTACCTACAGTCGCCTGGTGGCCGAGGCCATGGGGTGGGCCCCGTCGGAGTGTGAAACCTTGTTGCTGGCGGCCACGTTACACGACATCGGCAAGATCGGCATTCCCGACGCCGTGCTTCGCAAGCCAGGCAAGCTGAACGGCGACGAATGGCACATCATGCAGCAACACTGCGAGATCGGGTGGAGCATCCTGGCCGAACAGGGACCTTCGCCGATGTGCCTCGACTCGGGAATCTACGACTGGAGTCCCGCCGAGCGTCACAGCAATCCACTGCTGCGAATGGCCGCCGATATTGCCATGTCGCACCACGAGCGTTGGGACGGCATGGGTTACCCGCACGGTCTGGCGGCAGATCGCATTCCGCTGACGGCCCGCATCGTGGCCATTGCCGACGTGTACGACGCTCTGCGTAGCGACCGCCCGTACAAGTCGCCGTACACCGAGGAGCACGCCCTGCAGATCATCAAGCGGGCGGGCGGACAGCACTTCGATCCGGATGTGCTGTTGGCCTTCCTCGCGGCGTACGACGATATTCGCCAAGCCGAGTCCGAGTATCGGCAATACGACGCGTCAGAGGCCGTGATTGCGGTTTCCGCGTCCAACGTGAGTTCCCGCCTGCACTTCACCATTTAGGTGGCCGCGCGATGGCAGCCAGGCAGGGCACCAATCGTGCGGTCCGCTTCGACTCAACACCGCCGGCGGGCGGCGTACCCCACCACCAGCAGGCCGGCCAGCACCAAGGTGCTGGGTTCGGGCACACGGGTGCCGATGATCTCGACGTCGTAGTCGTCGGGTCAAGCTCGGGGGACCAAATCGGCTTCGCGGTTGGGTGCACCAGACGTATCACGGGCGGCGAACCAGCGGCAGAGCCCCCCCGGGCGCCACGGTGCGGCTCATTTGCTCGCTACAGAGGTCTCGCCGCGGACCCAGCGGGCGAGCCTCAACGCCTGGCATCGCACCGCGGACAGGGGAGTGTAGGTTAGCTGGTGGCTCATCTGCTCGTCGGTTCGCAGCCGGCACTTAAACGGCTGATTGCCGGCGCCCAAATCAACGAGTGCGTCGCCTCGTTCGCAACTGTCGCGAAGCATCGCGGCCATCAGCAACATGCCCGCACTGAACTGCGATGCCTGGGGGGCGAAGCCCATCCGCAGTCCGGTGAGCCTACCACGGTGGAGGTAGTTGTAGTTGAACGCCACGGCTTGTCCATCAAGCAAGAGCAGGTTGAGGTCGAGCATGCCGAGCCGGGCGGCCGCGGCATGGGCATCGCGATAGAAGTCCCGGTACCGCGGGTGGCACAGCGTGTTGCCCCCCACCGAGTGCGATTGCCAGCTTTGCTCGGCCACTTGTTGGCATTGGTCGAACAGGTCCCATCGCGGTTGGCCATCGCCCTGTTGCCGCGACTGTGGACGGTGGCGGAGGTACTCGACGCCACTCGATTGCTGTACCTCACGGAGGTGCCGCCGCAACATGTGACGGGTCTTCGCGCTGCGACTCGCGAGGTAGGATTCCCAGTCGCCCGCCAGGTCGACCAGCGACGCAACGCCCATGGCTGTGACGGTGGGCCGCATGCCTCCGAGTGTCATGCTTTGGCGAGTTGGCTGGCCGTCGCCCATGTCGCCGATCGCACCGACAAGCTGCACCCGATCCCAATCGCGCGGTGCTTTGCCCAGATAAGCAATGGCCGCCGTCAGGGTAGCCATCGGTCGGTCGCCCAGGGGTGCGTAGAAGTTGTCCCATCCATCCAGTGGATAGGTCAGCGTACGCAGTGGGCCCAGGCGATGCTGCTGGGTGCGGACGCACAGCGGCACGATGCCGATCGCCTGGCCGTGTTCCTCGACCACCAGCACTCGCAGTCGCTGGTCGTCGCCAAAGTGCTGCCAGAAGATCTCCAGCCAATCGAGGGTCTGAAAGAACGTCGCATTCGCGGTCCGTGCCAGCAGCGCATTCCAGGTGGCGCGGTACGCGGCCAGGTCGCTCGGGTGGTTGATCTCGGTAACTTCGGCCATCGGGCTCTCGCGCGGAGATTTCTGGAGAGCCAGTTGTATTGCACGCCGCGTGCCGGAGGGGCCGAATTGGTAGGGTGGGAGGGCCGGTGCCGGTTATCAGCCCCTATGCCGTCTCCCAGGCACCACACCAGAGGTGGCCGCCTGTGGCGAAGCGTCAACATGTTGCGAAATGGCAACCGCTGTAGAGGGCATGAAAAAGGGCAAGCCAATAGTCGGTCGGTTCGCGACCTTTCTACTGGCTTGCCCTTGGTGGTCTGCCTTCGCCATGCGGCGCTTGGCCGGGCGATTAAAAGCTGCGTTCCACTCGCACGAAGGCACCGTGCAACAGCAGGCTGGCGTCGTTGTCGATGATGCGGACATCGTTGATGCCGCGGGTGTCGAAGTAAATCTGGTCGGTTGGCAGGGCAATGCCTGTCACGCCGATCATGCGGTAATCGGCTCCCAGTCGCCAGCAGTTACCGACGCGGCAGGTCACACCAGCGCCGAATTCGCCGAGGAACGCCAGGTCATTGGTGCTGGCGTTCACGATCATTGCTTGTCCGGCGTTGGGTCCGTTGTTGATCACGGCCGCACCGGCCGCACCACCTTCGAAATAGTTCATGGTAATGTGGTTGTTGTACAGACCCGCCTTACCGATCAAGCGAATGGTCCACCGCTGACCGATAGCACGTTCGGATATACCGCCCAGCTGGAAACCGAACAGTTGATTGTCGGTGTCGATATTGATGCGGTACTCGTCCAGGTCGCCATCGATAATCGTCTCGGTGGGATCGGACACGAAGCCGAGCGTTTCCTTAAACTTGAAGTAGCGGAAGCCGGCGAGGCTCTGGAACTGCCAGGGGCTGGCACAGCCGTTCTGACGGAACACGATCACGCGGTTGGCTTCCACGTTGTAGACTTCCCAGCCGCGGGTCAGACGGTGAATCTGAGCGGCATTCACGTTGGCGTCGGCCGTGCCGCCGTTGTAGTCGAGCTGGTCGTAGTTGCGGATACCATCCAGGAAGCCGGGGGCCAGATCGGCGCCCAGCATTTGGGTCGATTCATCACCGGGGAACAACTGCCAGTAGGTCAGCTCGAAACCAACGTTCGTGCAACAGTCGTACCAGCCAACCGTGGCTTCAACGCCAGGGGCAAAGTCCATGTCGGCGTTGGCGGCATCCACGTACTGGTCGTCTTCGTTCGCGCTGTCGTAAGAGAACGTGTAGTTGTCTTGCGGTTCGCGGGTGAGGAACAGGGCGCCCAGCGAAGCGTACCAGCAACGGGTGCAGGGAGTCGGGCAGGGATCGCAACTCGGTGCGGGACAGCAAGGTTCGTACGAGCTGTACGACTCGCAGCCACCCGACGATGGAACACCGCCGTGGTAGCCGGCCGGAGCCTGCAGATAGCTTGCCGTGTTGGGATTGGCGGCCGGGGTATAGCCTTGCGGGACCGGCGTGGGGGTGCCGGAGGCGACGCGGTAGCCACCCTGATAAGGCGTGGCTCGCGGTGCGACGTAGCTTTGCCAGTCGACGTTATTGGGAGCCGGGTTGTAAGCTCCACTAGCCGCTTGGGGGTAAGTCCCCTGAGCGTTGACTTGACTTACTGCCGCCAGCATTACAACGGCGACGGAGACGCAGATCGTGCGTGACATGCCGGACTTCCCTATCCATGTTGCGTGAAAGAGCGAGCCTGCCATTTGCACCCAACACATGCGTGTCGCAGACTCTCATACTCGTTGGAAGTCTATCGTAGTTTCACACGGCCTGCGGAAAGTTAAAACGCTCATCTTCGCGCGAACTTGACAAGCGGCCAGATTAAACACCACACAGGCCGACAGGTTTGCCCAGCCGGCAAAGTCTGTGCCGACGCCGGAAACCGCAATTGGGAGTAAAACTGAACCAACGGGGCGCATCTCGAGTAAGAGCATCATCCGCAACGAATTTTGGTGCCGCGGCCCTATCGCCAGCACGATTTCTACCCAGCCGGCGTGGGGCAATGGGCCGAGATGCCCGTCAGCAGATGGTCGATCACGTCGACCGCCGAGTAGCTGGTTTGTTCCGGACTGCGGAGAAATTGGCCCAGGGTGGCGACATCGGTGCCGCAGGTTAGCAGTTCTTTCTCTTCGTAGCCGTTGCGTCTGGTTTGTTGCATCCCAACATTCGCCAGCAGGCAGTTGCAGACGCACTTTCGCCCCACGGTGTCTTCGATGTCGCCGCCCTTGGCGACGTACGACTTCACGGGTTCGCCAGGGCACCGCCAACCAATGGTGCCATCCTCTTTGCGATAACCTTGCTGCAGGTAGCCAAGGTCGCACACCCGACACCGCTCCGCACAGACCGCATCGTCGGACATGGTGCCGGCAAGTTGCAGCACCTTGAACGGAAACCCGGTGGGCGATGCAAGCGGATCGGTTCGCACCTCGAGCCGACCCTCGCGGCACTCACTGAGCACGTGATCGCGGAGCTCCGGACGCAAACCCGACTCGCGACAGAAAGCGAACGCGGTACCCACCTGTACGCCGGTGGCGCCGGCTTCGATGGCGCGGCGGACCCCTTCGGCCGAGCCGTAGGAACCGGCCAACCAGAAGGGCAGTCCCAACGCGGCAATCGCTTCAAGGTCGACGTCATCGCGGCGGCCGTAAATCGGTTCACCGCGATCATCGAGCGTCATCTTGCCGCGGGGCGGGGCATTGTGTCCGCCGGCAGACGGACCTTCGATGACGAACCCGTCCACGCGGCCGTTGGACTTGCGCTTGAGCATTGTGGCCAGTGGCGCCGAAGCGACAATGGCCAGGAACTTCGGGCGATTGAGCCAGGGGATCTCGCCGCCGCAGAGCTCCATGGGATTGAAACGCATGACAAACGGATCGTCTTCCGTGGCGCCAATGATGTTGAGCGGAAGCTCCACCTCCAGGCCATCCTGCAATCGATCGAGAATGCCGGGAATCAGCCGCGGGATGCCCGCCCCCATCAGTACATAGTCCACGCCGGCCAACATGGCGCCGAACAGCGAGGGAAGGGTAGGAGTCTGGATCTTTTCCAGATAGTTAATGCCGACCAGCCCATCATGATTTTCTTGGGCCAGGTACACCTCCACGAAGTTGGCCGCAACGACCAGCTCCAGCTCTTCGCGGCTAGGATTCACCGACAAGCTTCGGGTGGCTGCAAGCGTTGCGCCTGGGGGCAGTCCGCCGTCGACAAAGTAGCGGTCGATAATTCGCCTGGCCATGGCCGGGTAGGGAAACGCGTCGAGAGCGCGCCGCATGTGTCCGCCCGGATCGCCTAGCTGAAGTCGCCGTGCCAGCACCGTATCGAGCGCGGTGCCCGAAACCACTCCCAGTTGCCCAGCCTTGGCAACAGCACTTGCGAGCTCCCAACCGGAAACGGCGACACCCATTCCCCCTTGGATGATGATTGGCTCACGCCGGCACGGCGCATCAAGCCTGTTCGAGGAAGGGGCGGGTAATGCGAATGCGTCGTTCGAAGGGTCCATGCTAGCTTGCCTTTGAGGGTAACCGCGTAGCTGTTGCGATCCAGCGGCCATGCAGCAGCCGTGCGGAGTCCATTGTATAGACCAAGGCCCATGTAGCTAGGCACCAAAGACTCAGGTCCCCTGGCAAATAACCGACGAACAACACTGCAAGCTAGCGTTTTTGTTGGTTACAGGGATTGGGAAGCGGCCCATTGTTGCTATCGATGTCCATTGCAAGCAGTTTGCTTACGCCAGGATGTC
This sequence comes from Aeoliella straminimaris, assembly GCF_024054565.1. Classification (GTDB taxonomy): domain Bacteria; phylum Planctomycetota; class Planctomycetia; order Pirellulales; family Lacipirellulaceae; genus Aeoliella; species Aeoliella straminimaris. Next base: position 19,851 of record NZ_JAMXLR010000082.1, on the reverse strand, counting down.
GGTAACCAGTTCGCCATGCACGTCGGTCAAACGCATATCGCGTCCGCCGAACCGATAGGTAAGCTGGGTGTGGTCGATGCCTAATAGATGCAGCATCGTGGCGTGCAAGTCGTGAATGGTGACCTTGTTCTCGACCACACGGTAACCGAACTCGTCGGTCTGGCCGTACGCCATGCCACCGCGGACACCGCCGCCAACCATGAAGATGGTGAAGCCAAACGGATTGTGATCGCGGCCGTCGGTGCCTTGCGCGAACGGTGTGCGGCCGAACTCGCCTGCCCACACGATGAGTGTTTCGTCCAACAGCCCGCGAGCGTCGAGGTCCTTGATCAGCGCGGCGATGGGTTGATCGATCGATTGCGAGTTCTGCGAGTGATTCTTCCGCAGGTTCGAATGCGCGTCCCAGCGGTCGTTACCGGTCAGGCCGGGGCACGTCAGTTCGATGAATCGCACGCCCCGCTCGACCATCCGTCGGGCGAGCAAGCATTCGCGGCCGAACACCTGCGTCCCTTCGAACTCGGCGTCGAGTCCATATAACTGGCGGATGTACTCCGGTTCGTCGTCGAGCGCCGCGACGTCGGGCACCGCTAGTTGCATGCGATAGGCGAGTTCGTAGTTGGCGATGGCGCTTTCGATGGCGTCGTTATGGGCGTACTGCTCGGCCACGCCCGCGTCGAGCGAAGTCAGCAGGTGTCGCATATCGCGACTTCGTTCGTCGGTCATGCCCGGTGGGCACTGCAGGTTGGCGACCGGCAACTGTTGCGGCTTGAACATCGTGGCCTGGTGCAACGCGGGCAGGAACCCGGCGGCAAAGTTCTCGGGCCCGCCACTGGGGACGAGTCCACCGTTGATCACGACGAAGGTCGGCAGGTCCTGCGTCTCGCTGCCAAGCCCGTAGCTGAGCCACGCCCCCATGCTGGGCCGCCCGGCCTGACCGAAGCCGGTGTGCAGGAAGTAGTTGGCCGTGTTGTGTTCGGAGAAATCGCTCACCATGCTCCGCACAACACACAGCTTGTCGGCCTGCTGGGCGATGTGGGGAAACAACTCGCTGACCCACAGGCCCGACTCGCCATGCTGGGCGAACTTCCAGGGCGAAGCCAGGGTGTTGCCGACGTTGGCAAACTGCGTGGGCTCGATCTTCTGTTCGTATGGCTTGCCGTCGAAGCGTTTGAGTGTTGGCTTGTAGTCGAAGCTGTCGACCTGCGATACGCCGCCATCCATGTACAGGAATATCACACTCTTCGCGCGGCCGCGATAACCAGGCGGGGCAGGGGCCGCCGCGCCGGCCAGTCCCGCCAGGGCCACGCTGCCGAAACCGCAGGCACAACGAGCCAGCATTTCGCGGCGGGAGAGTGGGGCGGCGCCAAAGTGATTGCAATGCATAGCGAGGTTTCCGTGCTTACGACGTACGACGGACGACTGGCCGCGTCCGCTTTCTCTATTTCAAAAAGACAAACTCTTTGCTGTTCACCAGGGTCAGGCAAACATCCCGCCAGGCCGTTTCGCGAGGGAGTTGTTTTGCTTGCTGCGCGGCGACGAACGAGGTGATCTGCTGGAGTTCGTAATCGCTCGGCGGGCGAGCGTAGGCTGTGAGGAAAGCGTGACGGGCGGCCGCGGAGTCGTCGTCGAACTGCGCTGTCAACGATTCCGACCATTTGTCCATCAGGTGATGCACCAACGGATCGTTAAGCAACATTAAGGGCTGTGCGGCCGAGTTGCTCACATGCCGATACCCCACCGCGGTAAACGGCAACGGTTTGTCGAACGCCTCGAGGAAGTGATTGAACGCGTTACGCCGCACCTCGACATAGATGCTTCGCCGGCACTCGCCATCCAAGGGACCGCTCCCCTTGGGGCTACGGTTGTGACGCATGAAGTCGGTGATGTGCACCTGCACGCTTGGCCCGAACGATCCGGGGTCGAGCTCGCCCGACACGGCCAGCAGCGAGTCGCGAATGGCCTCGGCCGGAATGCGGCGGACCCGGCTGGCGTGCAGCAGTCGGTTGGCGGGGTCGGCCTGTTCGATTTCTCCGCTGGGTATCGCCGGCGAGGGTTGGCTTTGTTGGCGGTAGGTGCTGGAGAGCACCACCCGGCGGATCAGCGCTTTGGTGTTCCAGCCGCCGTCGACGAACTCGCTGGCCAGGTAGTCGAGCAACTCGGGATGCGTGGGCGGTTGGCCCAGGACGCCCAGGTTGTCGACGGTGCTGACAATGCCGCCCCCCATGAGGTGAGCCCATATGCGATTGACGTAGGTTCGCGCGACCAGCGGATTGTCGCCACTGGCGATGCGCTGCGCCAGCTCGAGTCGCCCGCTGCCATGCTCGATGGGGAACTCGCCACCCAGCGCGGTGAGCAGTCGCCGCGGCGTGGGGCTTTCGGCCAGACGTTTGTGGCTGCCGCGAAGATGTACGAATTCGTTCTCGCTGCTGCCATCCACCAGCGCCAGGGAGTACTGCGGCGCGGGGATCTGCCGCTGGAGCTCGGTGCGCTGCTGCTGGAATTTGTCGAGCGCCGCCTGATACGCAACCGCTGCGTCGCCCGAAGCCGGCGGCAGGCAGTGGTCGTGGGCCACGAGCCAATTGATCAACTGCGCGTCTTCCGGGGTGGCCTCGCCCGCCGAGCCCCGCTCCAGCGCCGCGGCGAAGGCCGCCACCGTGGCGGAGGCGACGCCGTCGCGATCGAATCGGCCACTCGCCCGCATGGCGATGGCCACGTGCAATGCTCCGCCGGGCTGTGTGTCGCTTTGACGCACTTCGGCCAGTTCGAAGCCGCCGGTCGGCACGAAGTCGACGTGCACGCGATGGCCCAGGTAGTCGCTGGTGGAGTGACTGTACCAGGCCCAGTCACCGCCCGAGTCGAGCGATTGCGGACAAATAGTATGCAGCGGGCCGTGCACTGTGCGGTGCGAATCGACCGCCAGGAACACGTTGGCCTTGCCGCGATAGCGATACCACACCTGGCCAGCGGTCACTTCAAAGGTCCGCGTGCGATACAGACCCGTCAGTTGAGGGCTGGCCACGAGGTTCGTCGCCACAGGGCGTTCGATGACGCGCAGTGGGCGCTCGCGATCGCCGGTGGCGAGAACCGCCAATGCGTCGACGGGGCCTTCGCCATAGCCGACCCCGCTGGTCCGCCAATCGGCGTAGGGCAGGGTACCATCGGTCGTGGCGAAGTCGATGACCGATGTGCCTGTTGCTTCGGCGCTCAGTTCCGCCGCCGCCTTATCCAACGCCTGTTGCACGGCCTGCGCCACATCGTGCCCGTGCTGTTCGGCGTGCAAAGCGACGGCCAGCAGGTGCAGCGGGTGGTCGGCGTTGGCCAGCATTTTGCTCAGCTCTTCGGCGCCTTCGTCCGATAGCAGATGCTTAACGACCCCAGCGGCAAGTCCGTCGAGGCGGGATTTTGCTTGCTGCGTGTAGGCCGTCAGCAGGGCGGGAGCTTCGCGGCGATTCAGTTCGGCCAATTGGTCGTACAGTCGCGCCTGCAGTTCGGGATCGGCCACGTTGGCCAATTGATAGCTGCTGCTTTGAATGAATCCGCACAGCGCGTAGTAGTCGTCGGAAGAGATGGCGTCGAACTTGTGGTCGTGACACCGGGCGCAGGCCACGGTCATGCCGAGAAACGCCTTGCCGAATACGTCGATCTGGTTGTCGATGCGATCGGCCTCTTCGCCGCGAATATCAACTGGCGCGTGGGTCGCCTCGCCCAGGTGCCACCAGGCGGTGGCTTGGATCGACTGGTTGGTACGCGTTTCTGCATCGATCCGCGGCACCGGCATCAGGTCGCCGGCAATGTGTTCCACAACCAACTGGTTGTACGGCACATTCGAGTTGAACGCGCGGATGGCGTAGTCGCGATAGCGCCAGGCGTGGGGAATGTTGTAATCGCCTTCGTGGCCGCGGGTCTCGGCGTAACGCATCAAGTCGAGCCAGTGCTGCGCCCAGCATTCGCCGAAGGCTTTGCTGGCCAACAGTCGATCGACCACCCGCTCGCAGGCGTCGTCCGCATCGTCGGCCAGGAACTGCTCGATTTCTTCCACGGTTGGCGGCAGGCCGGTCAGGTCGAACGTCACGCGGCGCAACCAGGTGCTCCGCTGGGCGGCGTCGGCCGGCTTCAGCCCGGCGGCTTCCAGCTTCGCCAGGACGAAGCGGTCGATGTCGTCCTGGGGCCACTGGTCGTCGGCAACCGGGGGCACCTCGGGGCGGGCGACTGGTTGCCAGGCCCAGTGCGCGTCGCGGCGGGCCTGGATGTCGATGGCTTGGCTGCCACCTTCCTTGGAGGGTTCGGTGTCTGGTGCGATCGCACCACTGGCAATCCACTGTCGGAGCAACTCGATCTCGCGATCCGGCATCTTGCTTCGCGGGGGCATCTGCAAGTCGGGATCGTCATAGGAGATTGCCCGCAGCAGCAAACTCTGTTCCGGTTTGTCGGCTGCAATGGCAGGTCCGCTATCACCACCGGTTTGCCATCCGCCACGATAGTCGAGCCGCAGGTTCGCCGCGCCTTCGGCGTTCTCGCCGTCGTGGCACTCATAACAACGGTTAACGAGTATCGGACGTATCTTGGCTTCGTAGAACTCGAGAGAAGAATGCTCATCAGCCGGAGCAACTTCGGCGATCAGCACGCAGCAGGCAACTGCAATTATCAATCGACGCACGGCGGGACCCATGGGTGGTGGGAGGGCGTGATGGGGGTGGGTGCGCTGATTCTAACCGTCTCCGCCGCACAATGCCAACTTTAATGACACAATGCTCCTAATGATTCTCGCCCACCGATTCAACAGGACGCGCTGTATCGCGGATCCATTCGCTCCAAGAACCGGCGTACAACTTTGCGCCACTTACCCCAGCGTGTTCGCTGGCCAACAAATTCACGCACGCGGTGACGCCCGAGCCGCACATATGCACTACCTGGTGGCCGTGATCGAACAAAGGTGCAAATCGCGTGCGCAAATTTTGCGCCGGTAGGTAATTGCCCGCATCGTCCAGGTTTTGCACGTGAGGCAAGTTCAACGCGCCGGGCACGTGTCCCGCCACCGGATCGATCGGTTCCACTTCGCCACGGTAGCGCTCGGGAGCACGGGCGTCGACCAGTACCACGGAGTCTTCGGCCACGGCCGTGGCCAGTTGCTCGGAAGTGACCCATAGCGAATGGTCCGGTGTGGCGGTGAACTCGGTTGGGGTGGGTGTGGGGGTGTCCTGCGACAGTTCGCCTCCGGCCGCTTGCCAGGCGGCGAAACCTCCGTCGAGCACCGCGACGTTGCGCAGACCAAGCCACCGCGCGAGCCACCACAGGCGCGAAGCGAACGCTCCGCCCGAACTATCGTAGGCCACGACCTGCCGCGAGCCATCGATACCCCAACTGGCAAACTTGGCGGCCAGCGCGTCGGCGTCCGGCAGTGGATGTCGGCCCGAGGTCTCGGTGATGGGGGACGACAGGTCGCGATCCAGGTGCGCGTACACGGCCGACGGAAGATGCCCCGCGGCGTATTGCGCCTCGCCCGCGGCGGGGTCGGCCAGTTCGAAGCGGCAATCGACCAGCACCACCGGCTGACCCTGCTGCAAAAGCTGTTGGAGCTGTTCGACCGAAATGAGTGTCTGGTAGGGCATGTTGCAGTGCGGGGGGCAAAGGGTGCAAAGGACCGGCGGGCAAGTCCAGGATTCTAGCACGCCCGTCCGGGCCTTCCCAGAATGCGTTGCGCTGGCAAAGAAAAAGCGTCGTGCCTGGAGTCCAGGCACGACGCTGCGAAACTCGAGCGCGTGTTGTCAGCAACCGCTAGCGACGGCGAAAGCGATACAGACCGGCCATCGCGATGCCCAGGCCACAGATCGCGATGCTGCCAGGCTCGGGAAGCGTGATGTCGGTACCTTCGATTACGCCAACCGCTTCCAGGGCGTCGATATCTTCGTGCTCGTAGCCAAACGTCGACGCGACATCGAACGCGGTGTCCCACAGGTGTCCGCCATGGTTCAGGTAATCGATGACGAACGAGCCCGAGCCCATGCCGGTGCCCGTCTTCATCAGGTGCATGATCTCGCCGCCGTCGATCGTGGCGCTGCCCGCCACGCCGCCGGTGGCGTCCATCACTTCGACGGTGCCGAGCGGATCGATGGAGAACAACAGCTCATCGCCAGGCCCCCAGAACGCGCCTGCGGTGCCGGCCGGGGCATCCATGTCGCGTGCCATGGTGGCATCGACGTCGATGGCACGCCGTACCTCGTCGTTGAAGCGAGCTCCCGCTCCGTACGTGGGAACGAGAAACAGTTCTTCCACCGCCGCGACGATCTCCGCATGCGGAACCCATGGCGAGACAAACGGCGCCGGCGAGGCGGCCGTGGCTGGTGAGTAGGCCCACACCGACGTGCCAGTCGCTGCATCCAGATCCAGCGAGAAACGAGTGGCGTCGGCCGTGGCCGGTCCGGGGGGTGGACCCATGCCGCCCAGGTAGCCTTCCTTGACCTGGAGCGCCGGTCCGAGCTCCAGGTCATGCGAAGGGGGTTCGGGGCCCCAAACTTCCAAGGCGTCCAGGTCGTACACGGGGTGATGGTTCACACCAGGGCCACCCGCGGGCGCTTCGTGAGCGGCCCACACGCCGTGGCCTACGTTCAGACCCGCGCCGGGCCCTACTGGGGCCTCATAATGTACGCGTCCGCCGCCCAGGTCGGCGGTGGTGGAAAACAACAGCGACGCTTCGTTGCGCAAGACCTGCTTGAGCAGGAGGTCGTTGTGGTTTGCCAGCGAGTCGATCTGTCCTTCGGGATAGTTGAACGCGGTGCCGGTGCCATAGTCGAAGGCGTCGACCGATCCGCTGTTGCTGTTGATGCGCCCCTGGAGGCCATCCCAGGAGACCACTTGCAGCGGGTCGAGCATGCCGCCGGCATCGCCGTCTTGGGCGTTTTGCCGGTCAGGATCGTTCACGGCGTCGGGATTGCTGCGCGAGAACTCTTTGCCGTATACAGTGTCGACACTCGTGGCCCCTTCGCCCTGCGGATTGATCTTCACCGTCGGCAGGTAAGGTAACTCTCGGTAGTAGTCTTCGGCTCCTGCGGAATTCCAGGTGCCCAGTACGGCCAGCAACATCGGGGTGAGGATCACGCGCGGCGAGCGCGCCAACAGTTCACACTTCATCATCAGCTTCCTTCCAAGTTTCAACAACGGTGAGGTGAATCAACAGTGCCTGCACAAACGGGTTGATGGCAACCCGCTTGCACAGGCGAAACGGTGTAAAGTCTATGGTTGACTAAATGGCATCGCGCGTGGCCTGGTATTTACGCCGCACCAGGACCATCGCTCCGGCACCGATGGCGAGCAGAATCATGCTAGCGGGCTCCGGCACGGCAAATTCGCCCACGGCTTCAATGGCATTGATGTCCAGGATGGCCCGCTCGTTGTCGCCGCCAATGTTGAAGGACGTCAACGCGTAGGTCTTGTCCCACACATGTCCGCCATGCTTGAGGAACTCGGTCGGAGCACTGGCGTTGAGCACAAACAGCTCGCTACCCGTGGCGTAGAAACCGCTTGGGTAAGCCGCGCTGGGTATCTGGCGAATGCTGAAAATGATCTCGTCGCCAGGTCCATCCGGGCCATCGTCCCAACGCTCTCTCTCGCCGAACACGTCGTGCACCATCAGGGCGTCGAGGTCAATCAGGTCGGGATCGATATCGGGACCCAACAGAGAGATGACCGCCGATGCGATGACAGACTGCGGCAAGTAGGTGCTGCCCGAAGCGTTCCAAATCGAAGTGCCGCTGAAGATGTCGTTGTCTAGCGAGTACTTGTCGGCGTCCCACAGCGGTGGTTCCGGTCCCCAGACCTCCACGGCATCCACGTCGTCGGGCAGCGGCATGCCATTGATCTCGGCCTGCTTGGCCCAGGTGCCGATGGTGCTGGCCGCCGCGCCATAGCCAGTGGCTTCCTCGTACGATAGTTCCCCGGCACCACCGGCCATGCCGATCGGCAACGCAATCGGACCGGCTGAGGGCAAGGTAGAAACCACGACACCCCCAGCGGCGGTGATCGTGTGATACGTGTCGTCGAACGAGAAAATCAGGTGAGCCCGATCCTCCTTCAACTGCGTATAGGCATAGTCGCCGGAGTTGGCCAGGGCGTCGACGTCGTTCTCCGCTGTCCAGTTGGGCCGGGTGCCTGTATAGTCGGCCACGTCCACGACCCCTCCAACACCATCCCAGGCGATGACTTGCTGGGGATCGAGAGCTCCGGTGTCGTCGGTATCCAAGTCGTGCGAATACTCTTTGCCTCCAACGTCGTTGGGGGCGATTACATCAGGACCAAAGCCGGGAAAGGGTCCACCGGCCGATCCATAGGGGATGGTTGCAAACGCCGAGGTGGCCAGCGCAAGTGTGGCGGCGATTGTAACGATCGAGCAGCGGCTCAGCATGCGCGCAGCTTGAGCGCAGATCATCATTAGACTCCTTGTGAGGTTGGACAGCGAAACGTACGAGACCCAAATTTCCCCAGAATTCGGCCGCTAACCTACGCAGGAAGCGACGGGTCTCGAAAGCGAACAGAAAGTAGAAAAGAGATCAGTTGAGTTCACCAGCGTCGACTCCAAGGACAAGACGGAGGAGTTCCCATCAGAAACTCGTAATGCTCTCCCGGGGCATCTCATGCGAGTCGTAGCACCCATCGAATCGTGGCGACTAAAGCCCCTCCCACCGGGCGACACCACATACCTTCGGTAAACGCTCTCTCTAGTCCACTTTCGGGAAACTGAAATCCAAGTCAAGTGTTTGGGCGAGTATTTGCGGAAAGAGGCCGCTCCGCACCCCAGGATTGCCAGCAAAAGTGCAGGCTCTCTTGCGGGGGGCGATGAAACAGAGTCTAGAGGTCCAGAAAGACCTCCGCAAAGGGTAATCACGCAAATACCGGACAGAGCTGCGCAGCGGCTATTGAAAGGGTGCGGCCTACGGCTAGTGGTGCGGATGACCGCAGTCTGTGAGTGTCTCATAATGGCTCTCGGCGGTCGATTATGGGACACCGTTTGTGCAATGGAGTGCAATTTTGGCAGATAGATAAATTGTAGGATTTTCAAAAAATGCGCGAACCAACTCCCCCCTTCAACACGTAACCGATTAACTGCTATGGGGTTAAATACATTTGAGCACTAAACCGTAGCGGTCAGGTGTGCTAGGTGGCACACCGGTTGCATTTATAAATCCTTGCGATTGGCCATGAGGGGTGGAACCTAAACTCCGGCCTTTTGCCTATCCCGCTGTCCATGGATGCGCGTACAATGCGAGGACGGCGGGTACCCATTTTTGACGGGAGGGGAATCCATGGACTCGGTTCCCTTGAGCGTCGGACTCTCCAGCTGAGGAGTTCGGATTATTATGAAAACTGCACGCAAGGAAGAAACACGTCGTAAGACCACCCGCCCGGCGACTGCCGATGGACGGGAGGATGAACAATTGCTGCTCGAGTATCGTGAATCCGGCGATGAGCTGTTGCTCAGCGAACTGGTCCAGCGGTACGAGCGGGAACTATATAGTTATCTGCGCCGCTTCTTGGGCGATGCCGCCCTGGCCGAGGACGCGTTCCAGAACACGTTCATGCAGGTACATAGCAAATGCCATACGTTCGATGGCTCGCGCCGATTCCGTCCCTGGCTGTACACAATTGCCACCAATCAGGCGATTGATCTGCAGCGTCGGAACAAGCGTCATCAGATTGCCAGTCTCGATCGGCCGCAGCGCGCCGCCCATTCCGAGGTCGGCACCCTGATGAATCTGCTGGAGTCGGGTGAAGCGAGCCCGTCCGAACGATTCGACCTCCGCGAGCGGATGGAGTGGGTTCGCAGCGCCGTGGCCGCACTGCCCGAGCAGTTGGCCTCGGCCATTGGCCTGGTCTATTTCCGCGGCATGAAATACCGGGAAGCAGCCGAAGAGCTGGCTGTACCGGTTGGAACGGTTAAAAGCCGTCTGCACTCGGCCGTGCAGCAATTGGGCGATGCGTGGGAACAGGCGCATGGTTCCGACGGCAAGTAAGTTGCCGAAAATTGCCTGCCAAAAAGGCCGAACGTTATCCGCCCCACGGGCGTAGTAGAATAGAGAGCGAGGCAACCACCGTTACCGGCGACAAACAATCGGTGACAGGTTTGCGTTACAATCGACTCCCCGTCAGTGGACCACTGGCGGGGAGTTTTCCCTAATCTACTGGCCCTCTGCAGTGGCGATTCCGACGTTCTGATGCGTGAAGATCTCATAGCTTACGCCCTGGGCGAACTGGACGACGACGATCGCTTGCGAATTGAGCAGGCGTTGGCCGAGGATCCAGAGCTCCGCGACGAACTCGAGCAGGTTCGCGACTGCCTGGGCGATCCCCAGTGTGGCAAGCCCACCAACCCCATTCCTCGCGGGCTTGCCGATCGCACCACCGCTAGCGTTTTAGCCGGTTGTGCGGAGTCGGAGGAGGAAGAATACCGTCCGATGGGCATCGCTGCGGCTACCGGTTTCATGACGCCCATGGACATGACGGTTGCCCTGGGCATTCTGTTGGCGGTGGGCAGCTTGTTGACTCCCGCCCTGTATTCCGCCCGGAATCATTCGCAGCAAATCAACTGCACGAACAACCTTCGTCAGCTCGGCGTGCTACTGACGCAGTACTCCGAAGAGCATCGCGGCTACTACCCTGTGGTGCGGCCGGACGAGCACGTTGGCATCTTCGCCACGCGATTGCGTGAAGCGGACTACATGCAAGGCGAAGCCTTCGATCAGTTGTTCGTGTGCCCCGATTCGCCAGTGGCCGAGCAGATCGAACGCAGCGGTCACGGATTCCACGTGCCCACCACGGCCGAATTGGCAGTTGCCAAAGGAAACTGGCTAACGGAATTGAAGCAAATGTCGGCCGGCAGCTACGCCTATCAACCAGGTTACGTGCGGGGCAAGTGCTACCTGCCGGCCCGCAACCGCCGCAACTGCCTGGTACCGGTGTTGGCCGACGAACCGAGCATGGTGGAGAACTATCAAACCGGTGCCAATCATGGTGGCAACATCGTCAACACGTTGTTCCAGGACGGCAGCGTGCGTAGTCTCGAGGCCCCCATGGTCCCGCGGGTGAACGATCATCTGTTCATCAACAATCAGGGTGAACCAACCCTCAGCGATACCTGGAACGATGCCGTGGTGCTCCGCAGTGGCGTTACGCCCAGGACGCACTTCCCCACGCAGCAGATGCCCGAACCGGTGTATCGCATCTTCTTCAAACTGCAGATCCGCCATCCCGTGGGTGTGCAGTCGTCTGCCGCTCAGTGATTCGCCGCCTCATGTGGCCGAAAGGCAACATGCTGCCGCGCCTGGTGGGGTAAAAACGCAACGTCCGGGCGACCGATCCGGCAGGCCCCGCTGTAAAAGTGTCGGTCTTTTCAGGTCCTGGCAACTGCCGCTGCACTCTGGCACGCGGGGTGCGTTACCCGGGAGTACGAACCTCTTCAGTGTCGGCGACCGAACGATCTCAACTCGCTCGGTCGCCGACGCACCTCCCCGACCGCTGAGGCGAGCCACGCCCCACACGCGCCCAATGCCATGCAATCGCAAGAACTTCTGGAAGTGGCCGGCCTGTTAGCCGCCAATGCTCGCACTCTCGCCTGCGACCAACCCGAACTGGCCGAACCAGCGCTAGTCGACTATTGGGTCGCCTCACGCTGTCGCTTTGATAGCTGGGGGCAAGACCTCCGTATGTACGCCGTGGCGGCCAGCAAGTCGGATGCCCGACCGCTGACGCCCCGGTTGTTTCGCCTGTCGGTTGAGATCGACACCAGCGAAGTGCTCGCCCGCACGCTGGCGGCTTTGGGATTCGCCCACGATGCGCAGCACGCCCGCCACGAAACCGGCCCCATCACCACCAACGTACTGGCAGGGCATCGCGATGTGGCCAACCGGCTCAACGAACTGCTGGCCGGGCGCGACGAGTCGGCCTATCGCGACGTGGTTCGCTTCCGCAATCTGCGGGCGCGGCTGCATCGGCTGACCGACGAACTGGTGGCTTGCTTCCTGCCATTCGCCCAGGTGGCCGCCTTTGCCCACAATCCGCGTGAGATCGAGCAACTCGGCACCCTGGCCGCCAGCCGAGTGGCCCGAGGCGACGAACCGGCGGACTGGCCCGCACTACGCGGAACCATCTGCGGCCTGCGTCACGAGTGTGGCGAGGCGGGCCCCAACGACAGTGAAAACCAGCAAGTTGCCGCCGCGGCAATGGGATTGTTCGACCCTGAGATGTTCGACAGCTTCGGCCTCTTGCGGTCCACCTGGATACGTCGCCTGGAACGCACCGGCAGCGAAACCAGTGTGCTGCTCGACGAGTGGCTGGCTACCGATCTGGAACCGGATACCTACACCGGCAACCGCTTGATCCGCGACTGACCGGATTTCTGATCGAACCCGAGCAAGAGCCGAAGCCTCGAGTACTTCTCGATGCAGTGCTCTGTGGGCAGCCTCAGTAGCTCGTAAAGTTAGATTCTCCAGCAAACCAATCCGGTGGCACGGCCGATCACCTCGGCAGTCGTCCTCTAATAAGGGTTACCGGTGGTAGCACGAGAACGTCAACTCGTGAATCTCGCCCTGCCGGTCGAAGTGCCGGACTCGTTTTCGCTGAGGCTTGGCAGAGGACATGCCGCAAGTGTAACACCGTGGCGAGTTGCACACCAAACCTTACGCACACTGCTGGTCAAGGGACATCGTGGCGGACCGTGTTTGGCCCAACTAGCCGCTCCGACTCACTCAATGGGTCCACCCTCGACAAGCCAGCAGTGGCACCCGAAACGTGCCGGCTGGCAGTGCCACCCCGCCGCGGCTGGACCAATTACGTGAACGGCGTCGAGACAGAGGCCGAACTTGCCGCACTACGAAAGTGCGTGGCCCGCGGCACACCTTTCGGGGAGTCGTCTTGGCGGATTCAGACAGCGGGAGAGTTGGGATTGGAGTCGACCCTCCGCCCACGGGGCAGGCCGAGGTTAGAGGAAAAGTAGAATGTCCCCTTTAATTCGTGGTACCCAAAGACCTTTCTCGAAGGTTTGCAGTATGTTGAGTCTGTGATCGATAACGGCAAGTTCTTCGTTCCATCTTCGTTGTCGAATATACGGCAATCAATCGCAGGAAATGTTGGTAATCGAGGGGTTGTAGTGGGTTATAGGAAGGATGGTACGTCCCACGCCTTCAATGTGATAAACAAGAATGGTAAAGTGCATTTCTTTGACGGCCAAAACAATTCCAGGATATCAAACCTCGATGAATACGAGGGTCTTTATTTTCTCCCGACAAACTACTGAGCAAAACATGGATCCCGAAGAATTTCGACAAGCTATACTGCAGAAAATACGACTGGAGTTTGGTGAGGACGTTGACATCGACGATCAGAAGACAATCCACAAAGACTATGGCTGGATTGTTTTCTACAACACGAAAGCATTTCTAGCTTCTGGTGACTTGATGGTGGCGCTGATGTCGAATGCACCGTGGCTCTGTACATGGGATGGGGAATGCTACTCCCTTCCGCTACATTGCTCCGTCGCAGAGGGGGTACGCATTCTCGAAAAAGAACTTGGCCTGACTTTGAGTGAATGATGCCCGCATATCGATCTGTTTATTGAGGAAGCTAAGTGCCACTGGCTAAAGTAGATTGAGAGTTTGCAATGTCATTTCAAGTTCCGCGTTATCCAATAGACCCGACGTTAAGACAAACCAACTGTCGTTTATTTACACAGGACGGCTGCACGGCATGAAATCAGAAGAAAACTCACAGCGAGTTACTCATCATCTGCAACCTGTTACCAATAGGTACCAAAGCATAGGTCACTAAGATGGCGAGTAGGATAATAGAAGAAGGCTCGGGGACTGCAAAGGGATTCTCCAACATCCGCACCCCCGAACCGGTCGTTACGAACAGCAGCCGTGCATCGGCGGAAGTGGAAAGAAAGTTAGGCACCGGAGAGAATTCTGCACCAATATCCTCCCCCACCGGCAGACTGCCCAACAGGTCCCAGGTATTGGTATCGTACACCTCGATCGCATCCGTCCGCCGATCCGCCATGTACAGCACGTCCTGCAACGGATCGAACGCCAAACCACCGATGTGATAGTAGTTAAGGGGAATAAAGGGGACATTCTACTTTATTGCTCTCTCAGCCGCTGCTACACCGGCCTCTATGCCCAGAACCGCTTGGGCTTCGCGTGTGTGCCACTGGCTCTGCCAGTGCAGGCTAACTGTGTTCGGTCTGCACACCACTACGGTCGAACCACTGGGCAGAAGGCGTGGTGAGAAGTGGCAGACGACGGTAACAATAGAAGGTCAGCTCATGCAAATGGCGGTGACCGTCAAAGTGCCGGACTCGTTTTCGATGGGGCTCCGCAGGTATTGCTTCGCGGCAGTTCAATTCACTGGCGAAGCCAGTGGCACACAGCAACCTGATGGCCCGTCAGTGCCACCCGTCCGGCGAGTGTTTGCCCCAACTCGCTGCTCCGACTCCTTCATCGGGGCCACACTCGACAAGCCAGCAGTGGCACCCAAAATGTGCCGGGTCGCATTGCCACCCCGCCGCAACGGAGGAATAAAGGGGACATTCTACTTTAATTCCTCCCCAGCCGCTGCTACACTGGCCTCTATGCCCAGAACCGCCAGAGCCTCGCAAGGTGGCTACCTCTACCACGTTCTCAATCGAGGGAACGCCCGCGGCGATGTGTTTCATAAAGACGCCGACTTCCTGGCTTTCGTCGACTTGATGCGGCTGGCCAACGAGCGGCTCGCCATGCGGGTGGTGGGCTACTGTTTGATGACCAACCATTTTCATCTGCTGCTCTGGCCGCACCACGACGGCGACCTCAGCCGCTGGATGCAGTGGCTCATGACTTCGCATGTCCGCCGCTACCATCGCCACTACCAGTCGAGCGGTCACGTCTGGCAGGGCCGCTTCAAGGCCTTCCCGGTGCAGGACGACGAGCACTACTGGACCGTGCTGCGGTACATCGAACGCAATCCGCTGCGGGCCGGGTTGGTCGAGCGGAGCCAAGACTGGGAGTGGTCGAGTCTCAAGCCCTCGAAGCGGAGCGGACCGGAGGGTTTGTTATCGACCGGGCCGCTAGAAAAATCCCGCGGCTGGACCAACTACGTGAACGGCGTCGAGACAGAGGCCGAACTTGCCGCACTACGAAAGTGCGTGGCCCGGGGGACACCTTTCGGGGAGTCGTCGTGGCAAGCTAAAACTGCAGGAGAGTTAGGACTGGAGTCGACCCTCCGCCCACGGGGCAGGCCGAGGTTAGAGGAAAAGTAGAATGTCCCCTTTAATTTCCCCCTTTAATTCCTGGCTGGTCCTTCTCCGCGGTCACTAGTCGCGGCTTGGTGGGCGAGACGGGGCAATGCGCGGTGTCCAAAAATCATTGTTGAAAGCGGCCTGTGGTGTGGTCCAATAAGCTGGTGACAGTACGTACACACACCGGCGAGCGGGGGCCGTCAGGCCCCTGGTCGTGTTAAACGCGGGTGGGCAGTGGGCAGTGGGCGGTGGGCAGTAAGGTGAATGAGTGAATAAGTGAGTAGGTGAGTAGGTGAGTAAGTGAGTAGGTGAGTAAGTGAGTAGGTGAGTAAGTGAGTAAGTGAGTAAGTGAGTAAGTGAGTAGGCGAGTAGGCGAGTAAGTGATGCCGAATTTCTGAATCCCCCAGTCCCCGGAGCGTATCCCCCAACATGCGGAGAACAACGCGCGGGGTTTTGTCGCACCCCCCGATTGGTTTGGCCGAGAAAAATAGTGGTTTCACCAATTGCGTGGCGACAAAACCGAGCGAGTTTTGGGCCCATGGATGTAAATCCCGGAAGTTGGCCCAAAACTCACAAGACTTGATAGGTACCAGCGAGTTGAAATAGCCGGACCGCCACGCGGTCCGCGAAAGTTCTCCCATAGGTGTACCCAGCCAGCCGTGCTAGCATTGGCTGCGAATTGCTATGGGACGGCCGGGGGCGTTCTCTTACACTCTGCCGCCACGTTTCGGTTTTCAACTTCTGCTCGGCAAAGGATTGCCCCCCATGCGCTCGATTGCCATCATCAATCAAAAAGGTGGCGTTGGTAAAACCACCACCGCCGTGAATCTGAGCGACGGCCTCGCGCGACAGGGCAAACGCGTGGCGCTGGTGGACCTCGATCCACAGGCCCACGCCACGCTGCACCTGGGCATCGACCCCCGCAGTGCCCGCAACACGACCTATCACCTGCTGACCGGCGACGCCGAGTTTGCCAGCATGTGGCGCACCGTGGACAACGGCCTGAAGGTGGCCGCTGCGCACTTGGACCTCGCGGCCGCCGAAGTGGAGTTGGCTGGCGTGGTGGGCCGCGAAGCGATTCTGCGGGACAAGCTAGCAAAGGTGTCCGGCGACCTCGACTACCTGATCATCGATTGCCCGCCGTCGCTCGGTTTGCTGACGCTCAACGCGCTAGCGGCGGTAGAGGACGTTTTTCTGCCGCTCCAGCCGCACTTTCTGGCCCTGCACGGCTTGAGCAAGCTGATGCAGACCGTCGGGCTGGTAGCATCCCGACTCAACCATCGCCTGCGGATGGCCGGCGTGGTGCTCTGCCTGTACGAATCGGGCACCCGGCTCGCCAACGAAGTATCGGGCGACGTCGAGGAATACTTCGACCACCTGCGAACCGAAGGCCCGGTGTGGGAGCACGCCCGGCTGTTTAGTTCGCGGATTCGCCGCAACATCCGCCTGGCCGAGGCGCCGAGCTTCGGCAAGTCCATCTTTGGCTACGACAAGTCGTCGGCCGGCGCCCAGGACTACCATGCCCTCACCAGCGAGGTGCTGTCTTACTACGCTGGCAGAGCATTGGTCGATGCTCCCGCCAGCTTGCCCCCAGTGGCGAAGCCGGAGCTCATCGAGCACCGCGGCGCGGCGTAAAAGCTGCTTGCCCATTGCCAATTCTTCTCTACAGCGCCGGCTGGCACCGTCCGCTAGGTGTCAGCCACATTCTGATAGCGCGCGTTAAACCTTGCTGGCTGCGGCGACCTTGTCGATTGCGGGGCTTCTTCCTGGCGTAGCGATTGACCGGCCTGCGGGTATCCCTTTTGCGCCTGGTTAGCGCGATTATCGCGACCGGCGCGCCTGGAGGGACGATTGATGGGGGTAGGAAGGGCCGCGCAGTCCCCTCGCTTCGACTGTCGAAAGTCGAGCAAGGGATCCACACAAGGATGTCGTGGATGTGCCTGCCGCGTCTCCTCTCACCCGCACATCAGAACCTGCGCCAGGAGCGTGGGACCGCGAACCCACAAAATGGAGTTTAGGAGGTCGCTCGGATGATACGTTCTCGATTAGCAGGTCTGCGCACTTGGGGAGCATTCGTGCTTGCGCTGACCGGTGGTGGCTCGTTCGCTGTAGCGCAAACGGCTCCCAACTTTCAAGCACCCTACTCGCAGGCCGGTACACAGTACGGCCAGCAGCAGTACGGGCAGCAGCAACAGTACAGCCCGTATCGGCAACAGCCGGCTTCCACGCCGGCCGTTCAGCCGCAGGTTGGTCCCTACAAGGTAACTGCACCGCCTGCGCAAGCTCCGGCTCAGCAGGCAACCCAGGTGCAACGTTACGCGCCACCGCAGCAGTCGGCTCCCGCCTATGTGCCGCCGCAAACCGCTTCGGCGCCTCCCCAGCAAGGCTACCGTGTAGCGGAGTACCAACTGCCCAACTACCAGGCCCCCGCGCCTGGCCAGCGGTACGCGATGATGGACGAGACCGCCGAAGCCGAGTCGGTTCCACCGCCACCCGCGTCAGAAGCTCACTCGGCGCCCGTGCAAGGGGGCGGTTCTCCGACCACCGTTTCGTCGACGGCCGACTGCAACTGCAACCAGGGGACTTCGGGCAGTTGGGAAGGCTATGTCCAGGCACCTGGCGGTTCGTATGGCTGCAATAACAGCTCGTGCTATCCGGACTGCGATTACGGCGCCTTCGGTGGCGGCGGAACGCACAAGCTGCTGGGCGACGGCGCTTGCAACACGGGCTGTGGCCGCCAGTGGTTCTTCGGCGCCTACGCTTTGTTCATGACACGGGACAATCCCAGTTACAGCCGGTTTGCCATTTCGGCCGACGAAGCGACGACCTACCCCTACTACCCCACCCAGCAGGACGTTGTTCTCTCGACTGACAACATCGAGCCACAATGGCAGTGGGGTGCCGAGATCCGTTTCGGCAGCACGTTTGGTCGTCCCGTCAGTTGCGATCCCTGCGGTGGCAGTGCACAACGACCTTGCGCCTGGGAAGTGGTTTACTGGGGATTGGCCGAAGACGATGAGTCGGCGGCGATCATCGATTCGCTGACCGATACCGACCGCCTGTTTAGCGTGGTCAACTACAACGGCCTGCAATTCGACCGCGACGGCGCCGCCGGTGGTACCTACGCGGCTGAAGAGTTGCCGACCTACTTCGACGGTATCTACAACCCCGATTTGGCGACCGGTACCGTCCGTCTGCTCGGCATGCGTGCTCGCCAGAACTTCAGCGTCCAGAACGTGGAGCTCAACTTCATCCGCTTCCCGATGGGCGGCGGCACAGCGGCCTGCCCGTCGCCGCTGAGCGTCAACGCGGTCTGCGGTGTGCGATACATGAAGCTGGACGACGACTTTCAACTCGCCGCCATGTACTCCGACAGCAGCGTGGCCACCGATCCGGTGGACTACGTCGGCTTCCTGCCCACGGACGACAACACCATCTTCCACGATATCAATGTCGACAACGAACTGGTCGGCTTCCAGTTCGGTGGCAACATGAACTACATGGTTGGTTGCAAGCTGAGCCTGTTCTGCGACACCCAAATGGGTATCTATGGCAACAGCATCAGCAGCAACCAACGCGTGTGGGCCGGTGGCGATGGCGAAGTTTACCTGGCGGACGGTACCAGTGCCGCGGTGGTTAACTCCGACAAGACCGACGTGTCCTTCATGGGCGAACTGCGGGCTGGTGTGGGTTACCACCTCAGCAACAACTGTCGCTGGACCACGGCCTACCGCGTGATTGCGATCACGGGTGTGGCCCTCTCCACCGAGCAGATTCCCACCGAATGGTCGGGTGCGGACTACGTGGGCATTGTCGACTCGAACGACTCGATCGTGCTGCACGGCCTGCAAACCGGTTTCGAATGGAAGTACTAGCGTTTCCCTCGCTAATGCGTTTCCCCAGCGTGGTTGCCCCCACAACCACGTAACCCCCAGCCCCGGCGACTTCCCCCTCCTTGGAGTCGCCGGGGTTTTTTTGTGCGCGCATCGTAAGGTGCGGCTGGGGATGGTGGCCAAGGTGTGCTCATTGGGCACCACTCCTGTTCCCGGTTCGATGAGTGCAAGCCGAACTCCGTTGGTCTACACTGGCAGAGTTCGTGTCGCTCGAGATGGCAGTGCCAGCCGCCGTGTTTTCAACAGAGCCAGAATGTCACCTTGCGCCCTCTCAGAAACAGGGCTAGATGTATGAGATACTTGTTGTGGATAGCCTGCATTGCAGGTGTTTCGGGGATCTTACTGTTGCGAACGATTTACCCAAGTGATGATTTTGAGCAATTACCTCCATTGCCAGCGCCGATGCTAGGCATGATGATCATGACATATTTCTTTGTATTTCTTCCGTTGCTTGCCTTCGTGTTGTTTGAGCAACTAAAAGAAGAGAGGGCAGGGAAGGCTAGAGTGGTGCGCTTTATCGTAGCTCCATTTGTTGTGGCACTGTGTTTCTTCTTCACAATGCTTTTGCTTGGCTAGGCGGGCACCCGAGAAACCCATGGGCACACCCATCTATCTCGTGAACTTGCGAATAGTTCGAATTGGCATAAGGATATGAACCTGCGCCGCCGGAGGCAGATTCCGTCCACAACGGCCCTTGGA
>NZ_JAMXLR010000081.1 GCF_024054565.1 Aeoliella straminimaris | reverse complement strand
TGTCGGGTGACCGGCCCTGCGAAGCGTAAACAGCGAATCCGAAAGCCATGCTATTGAGCGTCGAAAGACCCAATCGTGGGAGCCTTTGCCTTTTGATGACCAGGGGCCATGCTGCTGCACTTTATGGTCTGGTGCAAGCAGTCCTGCCGGCGTCGGTTTGGAACATGTGCAAACGGATGATTGAGGTTCCCCAGGAACTTGGGAGATCCTGTTGCTTCCTCGGCAACATCCCGGACGGAGACACCGGGTTACCAACTCCAGGCCTTGGCGGCTGACTCGTCCGTTAAGGAGCGAACACAACGAGTGCAACCGAGGTATCGCCAAGCGAAGGAAACGAAGTGCGGCGAGATGAGTAGCAGGAAGTCATAGCGTCTTGATAGTACTGTTGAAGCTGGCGAACTTCACCCCGTTGGAGCCAGTGGAGGGAAGCGAGACGTCGAATCATGGAACCGTTTTTGAGAAACACGGCGAATGCCTCGAAATTCGATAGACGTGTACACGAAACAAAGACGGATAGCATGCTTGGCGAGACGGTCTACAGAGATGGCCTTCACCTCGCTCGCCTATCTGATGGACATCGACTGGTTAAAGGATGCGTATCGATGCACGCGTAAGGACGGTGCTGTTGGTGTCGATGGAGTGACCGCGGAACAATATGAACAGGATTTGGAGGGCAACCTTCAAAGCTTGCTCGACCGCGCGAAGTCCGGCACCTACAAAGCTCCTCCTGTGCGCCGAGTGCACATTCCGAAAGGCGGCTCCACCACGGAGACTCGTCCGCTCGGAATACCTACGCTGGAGGATAAGATTCTCCAGCGTGCGGTGGTCATGTTACTGGATCCGATCTATGAGCAGGACTTCCTGGACTGTTCCTACGGATTTCGACGTGGCCGCTCGGCACACGATGCATTGACTTCCTTCCGCGACCAGACGATGCGCCATCGGCGGACGGGCGTGACAGTTTTGGAGGTCGATATCCGGAAGTTTTTCGATAATCTGGATCATCAACATCTCCGACAGTTTCTCCGACAGAGGGTGCGTGATGGCGTGTTGCTGCGTCTGATCGATAAGTGGTTGAAAGCGGGCGTGATGGAGGATGGTAACGTGAGTTACCCTGACTCCGGGTCACCCCAGGGTGGTGTTGTTTCACCCTTGATTTCGAACGTGTTCTTGCACTACGTGCTGGACGTTTGGTTCGAACAAGACGTGAAGCCCCGCCTGCGTGGGAAGGCTTTCCTCATCCGCTATGCGGATGATTTCGTGATCGGCTTTTGCGATCCTCGCGATGCCGACCGCGTGATGGAAGTCATTCCGAAACGATTCGGTAAGTATGGTCTGACTGTTCATCCGACCAAGACGAAACTCATTTCGTTCCGTCCCCCGTCTTCACGGACGAAGGACGACGATCGTCCTGGCACGTTTGACCTGCTTGGATTCACCCACTATTGGGGTGTCTCTTTGAAGGGCTATTGGGTGGTCAAGCTGAAAACTGCCACAGATCGTTTCACCCGCGCTGCTCGTCGCATCGATCAATGGTGCCACGATAATCGACACTTGTCGCTTGCGGAGCAGCAGCACAAGCTCAACCAGAAGCTACGTGGACACTATGCGTATTACGGAGTGACAGGGAACTCGGAAGCAATGAACCGGTTTCGTCAGGAAGTCGAGAACCGATGGCGTAAGTGGCTTAACCGCCGCAACAACATCCGCTCGATGCACTGGCAGAAATTCTGCGCATTGCTCCGTCGCTACCCGCTTGCTCCCGCACGCGCAGTTCGTTCGCAGCTTCGTCACGCAGCGAAACCATGATTTGAGGAACCGTATGCTCTAATGCGGGCACGTACGGGTCTGTGGGAGCCCTGGGTGAGAAATCACCCAGGGCCACCTGGTCTTCGTTGAGATCGAGTCTCAGCGAACCGACAGAGGTGTCAAATCTCGGACAAGACGGCTTCGCGCTGGCCCAGGGCGCAAGTCCTGTCGGATGGTTCAACCGCTGCGACTTAGAGATACGGTGAATTGCTGGCGGTATCCCCACCGCGGGAAGACCTCGAGCGATGCGACAGATGACTACCTAGTTCCACCCATCCTTCTTTCGCCCGCGCTTCCTTTTCTCCGCTGGGGTGAGGGTATCTTTCATCGACGTGATCCGGTGCTTGATTGCCATTCGCGTGAGCAACGCCATCTTGCGGACGCCTAACTTATTCATGGCGTTCGTGCGGTGCGTGTCGGCGGTCGGAACGGCCACTCCCAAGATCTTGGCTGCCTCGCTCGTAGAGCAACCGAGGCTGATTAGTCGGACGACTTCGATTTCGCGGGGTGTCAGGTCGTGAGGCATAGCGGCTACCTCGCTGTGGTGAGTAGAGTGCGAACTTGAACAGCCTAGTCTCCGCTCATCGGAAACTCCAGTGACAATCAAGCGCCCTGCGGGCGCAACAGCCTCGCTACACCCGCAGGGCGGGAACGCTCCAGGCTAGCCCCCCTAGACAACCTGGAGTTACACTGCCGTAGTTATGTAGCTCCACTCAGCCAACTCGCAAGTGAGAATTCGACTAGCTCTCGTCATCCGACGCAATAGCGTGCGGTGTTCCGCCAATCGGACAAGCCTTGGTGTGGACTGGGCCAGCACTTACTCACAAAAGACGCGCGGGGCAGCCGAAGCCACCCCGCGCTGGGAGTCCCAGGGGCAACGGGATCTCATCCATAGCTATCGGCGCGCACGAACGCGGGCCTGAGTTCTTTGCTTGGCAATTGAATTGACTAGCAGCAGTAGTGGCGAGGCTAGCCGCGAAACTATACGTTCTCCGACCAGGTCGAAGCCTATTGTAACCACCAGCAGTTCCGAGCGATCGCCAAATGCAGGCTCTTGTACTAATACCTAGCGGGCCGTGGAGGCGGATGTCGAAGGATCAGATCTTTCGACCTGGCAGGCCAGGGCGGCTTCGGCACGCCCCACCAGGTTCTCAACGCAATCCCCGGTCCTAAGTTCTGCAACTCCTGTCGACAGAGATAGACATACGGATGCGTCTTCTAACTCCAGCGGGCATTGTTTGAGTACCAAGCGGACCCTTTCCATGGTAGTGCATGAAGATTCCATGGTGCTGTTAGGTAGCATGATACCAATACGGTTTTCGCCTAGCTGGGCTGCAAGGTCCATTTCTCGCAGTGAACCCGCAATTGCCTTGGCTACACGGTTAAGGGCTGTCACAAGAGCATGGGAACCAAGGCGTTGCTTCAATTCATGCGAGTCTTTGAGCTCTGCAAGTACGATAGAGACCGGCTGCTCCGTCCGATGAGACTCGGCCATGCGCCGTCTCAGTTCATTGACAAACGTGGTGCGATTGGGAAGCGAATCGAGTAGCGTCCGCTGGGTAGAGGGTTCCTCACCCTGCGACGACTCGCCGCGTTTCTGGTTCTGGTTGGCCGTGGGGTGGCAATCAGTTCCGTCGTGCCAGTGTCCGCAGTTGCGGCCAGCATCTTTAGATTGGTAAAGGGCCTCATCGCAGCGACGCACCAGGCGGGGAGTGTCTTCTTGATTGGCTAGCTGGGCGACACCAATACTGACCGTGACTTGGAATTGTTTGCCATCGAACTTGATGGTGAGTGATTCGATTGCCTGACGTACCCGCTCGGCAGCCCGTTTGGCTTCCTGCAAATCGGTGGCAGGGAGGATGATGGCAAACTCTTCACCGCCATAGCGACAAGGTAGATCCATACTGCGGCACGTCTCCTTCAACCGACGAGCGACGACGCGAAGCACCTCGTCACCCACGAGGTGCCCGTGCGAATCGTTCAACTGTTTGAAACTGTCTATGTCTGCCAGTAGGAGTGATAGCGGAGTGTTTTTGCGCGTCGCTTCGGCATGTCGCTGCGACATCGCTTCGTCGAAAGCGCGGCGATTGGCCATTCCAGTGAGCGAGTCGGTTCGCGCTTCAGATTCCTGGAGGGTTAGCTCGCGGGCTTGGGCCGCAATCTGGTCTTCAGCCTTTGCAAGTCGCTCTTGTAGCGCACCGTTGGCGGAGATGATGTTCGCCATCGCCATGACCAGACCGGTGCCAGTGGCTTCGATGTCATCGGTGTCCAAGGACTGTAGCCCAGTGGTGATCTCTCCCACTCGGGAGGAGTGCTTGTCGACGTCGCTGGCAATGCCACTGGCGAGATCACGCAGGCGATCGGTCGCCATAGCGATGCGCTCGCTTTCGCGTTGACTATGTCGCTCCGATTCCTCCACTTGCGCCGGCGAAGCAGCACCTACATTCCAACGGGCGTAGGCAAACCATAAACCGCCCAGAACGCCAGCTACCAGAGCGAGGCTGGCAAAAGCTATATTCAATAGTAGCAACAGAGCCATTGAGTTTGATGGATCGAGCATGGCTGGCAATCTCAGATTGGTGGGAGGATAGCAGCCGCTTTCGCGTCTCTGCACTA
The DNA here is from genome assembly GCF_024054565.1 of Aeoliella straminimaris. Taxonomy (GTDB): domain Bacteria; phylum Planctomycetota; class Planctomycetia; order Pirellulales; family Lacipirellulaceae; genus Aeoliella; species Aeoliella straminimaris. The sequence continues at coordinate 34,163 of NZ_JAMXLR010000081.1, read as the reverse complement.
GTGACAGTTCAGTCAGTCAACATCAGGTTCTGCTTGGCGACACGGAATCAACCGTTCGGCAAGCCGAAAAAAGCTAGGTCGCGGGGGGCTGAAGTCAATAGTAGTTCCAGACTTCTAAGTACGCTTACGTGTCGCGGTGAGGGTGGTCCTGGTGACGCCGAATAGACCGGATAGAGCGGAGCGCGTCTCGTGCAACCTCGATCTCACGAGTCGACAAACGGTGCACGTGCTGTCATTTTGTCGATACGAACGTAGCTCCGCACCGATAGCTGTTGTTCGCATGCCGGACGCAGTTTTCCATCAACAGATCCAGACGTTTCTCGCTTGGCAACCAAAGCTCTACGGGCTCCTCAGGAAAGAGCTGAATAGGGGAATAGAATCCCACGCCCGAGCGTGAGATGTCGCACATGTAGACTCCGTAGTCATGGCTGTCACGACGAATGACCGCTCGGGTTCGAAAGTACTTCCGCGCATGCCTGCGCTCACAGTCGTACTTTGCCGGGGCAGGTCCCTCTTTCGCGAGGAATTCATGCACGGCAAGCGGTAGTCGCGCTCGGATTTCTACGTCTTCCCATTTGGGAATGACTATTTCTGGGTGATCGCTGCAATCCAACATTTGACGACCTCCGTATCGAATTGAGTACCAGCCCGTGCTGCCATGAAGTCTAGTGCCGAAGTAAACGAGAGCGGTTTACGGTAGGGTCGTTCGCCCGTGAGCGCGTCAAACACGTCCACCACTGACAGCAGCTTGGCCCAGTCGTGGATCTCGGGACCTAAAATGCAGACTGGATAGCCGTTTCCGTCGATTCGTTCATGGTGCTGATACGCCATCATCCTTTGGCCATCGTTGGACAGTTCGGACTTAAGCAGATCTCGATAACCGGCTTGAGGATGTTGTCGGATTGCACACCGTTCTTGCGGGGTCAGCTTCGCACGCTTCACTAGGATGGAACGCGGAACATGGCGTTTGCCGATGTCGTGTAACATCGCTCCGATCGCAATGTGATTCAACTCCGTCTCGTCGCTGATCCCCAGCCTTTGTGCCAATACAACCGCATAGCCTGTCACGTTCGTCACGTGACTGAAAGTAAAGTAGTCGTGCCTGGCGATCTCGAATAACTTGGCCGGAAGCACTCGATTCTCCCCGACAAGTCCGCAGATCTGGCTGCCGATATGCTCGCCGAGTTCGACAAACCTATGGGAGTCGATGCGATGGAAAGCCCTTTCCAACTCGAGGCCCACGACCGTTTGCATCACCTCGAATCGGTCAACGGGTGAGAGCGTTTCGTCGCCAGCGATGTCTTTCAGACCGCCGAGAAGTTCCCCGCAGATCGATTCGTAGTCCGACGAGCGAAGGTATAGCTGATTCTTGCTATTTTCTGGGAGATTCCTTGTACACAACTCCTCTATCGAGTCGTCTCGGTCACAAACCAGCACCGCGCGTCCAACTTGCTCGTTCCAATAATAGACACACGTCTTCGCTTGCCCTATGGTGCGGAGCAATGGCAGCGACACGGGTATCAGGCCATGCCCAGAGGAGGGGGCGGATTGGATACAACTACCTGTAGTCATACTGATAGGCACTAGCGAATGGATAAGTGGGGTGACCAGCGTTCCCAATCCATTAACCCTACCTCGCGAACCTTCGGAAAACTGCACGCAGCACGCACGCAACCGGACAAGCACAGGGTCGCTTTGTGCGTGTCGGTGGGGGCCTACGGGTAATGGGGATAATTCTCCCCCCACACGGTGCATCCGCCTACGCGGTCGCGCAACAGCTCGGACCTGTTGGTTCTACAAAACCGCAGTGGTGCACCTTACCTCATTCAATTCGGTAGACGGCTAACTCGCCGCGGATGCATCGACCTCGCTGAGATGGAGTCTCACAGAACTCGCAGAGGTGTCAAATTTCGGACACGTCCGCTGCGCGTTAGCCCAGGGCGCAACTCCGAGCGGCTGGTCCATCTTCGCTCTGTTCAGAAACTCGTGAACTGCAGGCGGTGGCGCGACCGCTGCGCCGAAGGCCGATTTAGGGGTGTTGCCGGTCGGGGCAAGCCGCAGCGCGTTGAGGTGGTAGCAAAATGCCTCAGGTGAGTCTACCGACGCCGTGCGAACTGGAAGAGCTTTCGCCAAAGAGAGTAGCTTCTGAAGAGCGGATTGTAAGGCTCACAACTCCGAGGTCGCAGTCGCCCACCAGGGATACGTGACAGACGCCCACGAGCTGCCGACTCGGATTTCATCGATCCTTTGCTCTTCAGTACTGTTAAAGTAGAGGCTCATCAGGGAGAAGGAATCGTCGCTGTCGGACATGGGGGTTGTAACCGTCCAACTGCTGGTTTCTCTTTCCCCAATTGGTTCGTGTGGTTGGAATACCCGGATCATGAGTTGATCCGGATTCTCTTTCGCGGCAAGGATCTTCATCACGATCAAGTACGTTGAATTGTTTGCCATGGGTAGCGGGCTTTGCCCTAATACGCCGCACAGTTCACCTCTGATGTGACCTCGAGCAACATCGATTCCGACGGCAATCCGGTGCTCCAGAACACCTTGGTCGGGATTCTGAAATATCAGCTTCACCGTATTCTCAGGACGCGACCACAGTTCTCCTGGGCGGAAAAGGAAGCTAACGTACCGCACGTCATTGCGAGCCAGACTAAGATTCTCGTTCAACGGACGATGGACCAACCACTCGCCAACATATCCGAGCGAACCACCATGAGAACTTTCATCGCGACCACCGAATACGAGACTCTCACCAATTCGAAGGGCGACGTCGTCTTCATTGTGTCCGGGTAGCTTCTCTCCGTTGGGCCACCAAGTAGAACTCCATCCGGTGCCGCCGTTGGCTTGTACGTCGATGACAATATTGTCGTCATCATAATTGAATGATTCGATCGCTAGCAGCTTCTGAAGCGGGTCGTCGTCATGTGTGGGTAGCTCGCGAACAAACATCGTCGGATCGACGTGTAAGACTTCGGCAGGAGTCTGCTTGATACGAGAGTACCGCTTTGCCTCTCCATCCTTGAGCAAGTCGACGGATCCGTTCACTTTTGCAGCGCCTTCGGTTCGTTCTACGGTGCCAGAGAATACGTGCACTTCTTCGTTCTCTTCGGTAACGGCAAGGGCGTATTCAGTGCCATGGTCAATGAATTGCGATTGGGGAGTTGTCAGGCGGAATGGAAGCCCGTCGGTCTCATCCCGAAATACCACCTTGCCTAGCGATAGATGGGCTTCGGATGCGCTGCGGATATCGATTTGTGCGGGTCCTTCCACCAGCAAACAGGGGCCGCTGTCGAACTGCAACTCGACGATTCCCTCGTCGACAACGAATTCTCCCGCAGGAACACGGTAACCAACAGGTAAGGCCGAAGTTGCGTTCCAATGATCCTGCGCAATAATTGTCGCCACAAATCCCTCAAAGCCGGGTGGTGGTTGTAGGTTTTCGGTATCGTCTACTCGATGGCGTGTCAACGAAAACGCGGCTATCAGAATAGAAGCGGCCAACGCAGCAAGTGAGAGCCCTCGGGCGCGGCTCAAAATGCTTGATGTACTCCTGTTGGCTTGTTGATCTCTGTCCAATGCTCCATCGGCAGATACCGCATAGGCAGCCACATCCTGAAGGTCATTTGCCAGTGCTACCGAGTAGACGAACTGGTCGAGCAATTCAGAATCTTCGCTGAGGAGTGTCTCCAAGCGTACTACTTGAGATGCAGACAGGCCTTTTCCGTCCAGCATCAATGCCAGGAGTTCATCGACTTCGACATAACGTGACTCTGGACTCATTTTTCCAATTCCAAATAATGCGTTACGATTCGTTAGACAGACGCAACGACACACAATCTCTCAGTGTCCGGCGAAGTCGTTGCAGCGCCTTGTATGCAGCCTGGGTTGTTCGTCCAGCAGTTTGCCCAGCACGGGCGACGCTACCGTCGGGCTCGTAGCGAGCCATGAGAAATGCCCTGTCGCGCTCGTCGAGTCGCTCTAAACATGAGTCCAACGCCTTGCGACGGTCGTCGAGCGTCGGACCCATCTCTACGGTTCGCTCTGAGAGCTTGTCGATGAACTTTTCACTGAACAATATCTTGCTTCTGGCACAGCTTCGGCGGTAATTCTTAACTTTCCAATAAGCCACTTGGCACGCCCACGCGGTGAAATCAGTGCCTTGTTCAAAGCTGTCAAACTTTGTTAAAAGGGTCACGGCAGTTTCCTGTAGCAAGTCTTCAGCAATATTGCGATCCGCGACCAGGGTGAGTAGGTAGCCCAAGATCCGATGCTGATTGACCACAAACAGCTGCATGAATAGGGCGTTAGTATCCTCAGGCTTGTCGTTTTGATTCGTCACGGATTCACTCAGCAACTTGATTCGCCAAGAGACCAAGAAAAGTGGTCGCAAAACTGTGCCTACAAGGTGTTCCGCATGACTGCTTTCAGCAAGCAGACATATTGTGGCGCCCTTTAACCTATTGGAATGTCCGGACCACGCGATATTGAGACATAAGTTCCGCCATTTTCGCATGCGGCATGCCGTACCTGCCTTCGAAGAGCGGCGTACCACCCAAAAAATGCAGCTGAGTCCGTCGACGACATTACTTATCTTTATTCATATGAGTCGCCGAAGCACGATCTCTGGGGTTTCTACATTTTTGCCGTCCGAAATTCCGCCGGGCCGTACATACCTTGAATAGAAGAGATCGAGATACGCTTCGATATTCGCGAGTACCTTTTCAACAACTTATCACGTTGCGGTAGTTTTCACCCAGCAGCCTAGTCCAGGGCGGTGGCGTACGTCGATTGGTAACAGCTGAATTCCATCGCTTCTCTAATAGGTCGCTCAAAGAAGGAGCGCACATGCGAAACCAATTCGTGGGTCTTTTGGGCGCTGCGCCAGGCAGAGACCGCAAGACCGGGTTTACTCTCGTTGAACTTTTAGTGGTGATCGCCATCATTGGCGTATTAGTGGCGCTCCTGTTGCCGGCTGTACAGGCAGCGCGGGAAGCGGCTCGGCGTGCGCAGTGCACCAATAACCTCAAGCAGATCGGGTTGGCGGTCCTCAACTATGAGACCACCCATGGCGCGCTGCCACCAGGTGCCCGACTAATCATCGACACGACGGGAGGGAACTGGGTCGTCAAGGAGGAAAACAGCACTATCCTTCTCGACATACTTCCTTATCTCGAAAATGGCGCGGTCTACAAGCAAATTGAACTCGATGGGTACGTTACCGATCAGAAGGAACTCGCGCAAGTCTCGATCCCTGCTTATCTATGCCCATCGCAGTCCCACGACAAGTTGATTAGACGTCCGGGCACATTCGACAACTTGGCGTCGTTCGATTATGCAGCATCCAATGGATCAGCTCTGGTTGGCAATAACTCAAGTTGCTCATGCAGCCAGCAGCCCGCGTGGAACGACTATGCCATCCGAGTGCGATCGTTCATCGATCCCAATGACAGCAATTTCTCCGGACCGTTCTCTCGATTCGGCCATGAGATCAAACTCCGCCGAATCACCGATGGTTTGTCTAACACGATCTTCTTTGGCGAGGTCCGTCCCGATTGCTCCGAGCACCTCTCAGGCGGCTGGGTGTATACGAACAACGGAAACGGTTTGGTCAGCACCGTGATCCCGCTGAACTTCGACTCGTGCGCCGATCGCAGAAGCGAGGTAGATGGGTGCTTGAAAATGTGCAATTTCAACTCGGAACTGGGTTTCAAAGGGGTTCATCCCGGTGGCGTACTTTTCTTATTCGGAGATGGCAGCGTCCATTCTTTGCAAGAAGACATCGATCACGCGACGGTCTACCAGGCACTCGGCGACCGAGCGGATGGAGTGCCTGTATCCCTCGATTTGTAGGCACGAAGATCGAGAACCAAAGCGACGACTTCCTTCCCATGCGTATTTCATGGCTTTCAAGATCGAAGAAATGACCGGATATCGCAGCGCAGTTATTGCAACAGGGGCACTCACCGGGGCTCTGCTTTTCATCGCTGGCTGCGGCACTCAACATAACTTGGCGCCCGTCAGTGGCGTGGTGACTGTCGGCGACAGGCCACTCGTCAAGGCTGGTATTACCTTTACACCAGTGGAAGGCGGGCGTCCCGCTTGGGCGACCACCAATGAAGAGGGGCGCTTTCAGCTTAGCACTATGGAAGTTGGAGATGGCGCTCTTGTTGGTGATCACGTGGTTACGATCGTAGCGAATCAAGTTTCGAAGGTGGAAACGCCTGTGCCCGAGGACGAGGGACTCTCGTCGGTGTTTGCAGCTAGACCCAAAGGCAAAACAAGCAGGAAAGCAGCTGTCTTAGATCCCAAGTATGCCGAACGTAGCACGTCGGATCTGCGATTTACGGTTCTGTCGGGCGAGTCCAACGTGGCCGAATTCAAATTTAATGGCAAATGATGAACAAGGAAACGCAGGGTCTGCAGAGCGATCAATGCGTCCACAAATCCATCGGAGATGAATCATGCTTGTGAAGAATACCATTGCGCTGTTTACACTGTTGCTTTGCTGCAACGCTCCCGTGAGCGCAGTGATCGTCTTTCAGGACACCTTTAGCGGCCCCGCAGGACCGCTCACCTCCCACACGCCCGACGTCAATGACGCGGGCGGCGCCTGGACGTTTTCTAACGGTGCTTTTACGCCCGAACAAACCGACCAGATCTTCGCCCTCGACGGAAACGGCAACCTGGAATTGCCCGTTGACATTACAACCACCGTGTTCATCGATATCGAGCCTGGCGACATTACCGACAAGATTGTGACGCTGACAGTAACAATGGACATGGTGGGCAACGGAGGCCGTTACCTGATCGGATTCGGTAACGATGACTTTCGTGGAATCGACCAGCGATCAGTGGGCCCTGTGATGGCTTACGATTCCGGTGCGTCGATGACAGTCTTTAATCCCGGCGGTTTGTCCACCGAGGCTTTCGCCATTAACCCGGTGTTGAACCAGGTGAACGATTTCTCGACGGTCAGTATCGCGTTCAATACTTCCGATAATTCTTTCGAGATCAGCGGTGATCATGATGACCCTGCTTTCCAAAACTTTTCTGGAAGTATCGATCCGAGCAGTATCTACGCGTTGTTTGGGGATCCTTCGCCATCGGGTGTGGTCGAGTTTGACTATTTATACCTACAGTTCAATAGTCCTGGAAATCCTTTTATTAGCGAACTCGTGGTCGACGTAAGCGACATCCCAACTGGTGTTTTCGGCGACTACAACGGCGACGACGTCGTGAACTTGGCGGACTACACCGTTTGGCGTAACAACCTCGGCGCGTCTCTAACGCTTCCCAATGAAGACCCAAGTGTCACTCCGGGACAAGTGACTGTGGAAGACTATGAAGTGTGGAAAACCTTTTTTGGACAGTCTGCCAACGCGGCCCTGTCTAGTTCGCTTGCAAACTCCTCGGTTCCTGAACCTACAGCGATGCTGCTGGCTCTCACTCCATTGTTAGTGGGGGCGTGCAGACGGCATCTCAACGATTTCAGGGCGTGATCTGCGAGTATGTCGAGATGCAGCGCACGGCGACTGCTTGTTGGTTGTTTGTTGTTTTTTACTTTTCTCACCTCCTGGAGCCATGAACTAATGAACGCTTACTCTTCCGCGCGCTATCGATGCTACACGTTTGTAGCCACTGCTTCCGTGGCATTGTGTTTACTATCAGTCGATGCCCGCGCGACGATCGTTTTCGAAGACGATTTCACTGGTCCAGGAGGCAGTGTCGAAGGTCGCTCGACGGATGGATCGACCGCGGCGGTTAATGGAACCTATTTCAACGCTAACGCGGACATCGTCTACACCGACGGCGTCAGTGGGATGACCGGTGTAAACCCCGCGACTCAAACCGGTAACTTCGGCACAGCGGCCATCGACATATTGGCGGGCGGAGATTTAGATTTGGAAAACACAGACTCGATCGTCACGGCCACGTTGCAGATTAACTCGAATCGCACCAGCGACGGTGGTAACGGCGCTGAGTTCGGCACCGTATTTGTTCAATTCGACGACGTTCCGTTCCAGGGCGTCAACAATACTACTTCTGGCCCGGCGTTTGCTTTTCAATCTCTAGGTGCACCCTTTCTTCTGTACAAGCCTGGGCTCAGCTTTGACGTGTTCGTCTCGAGTGACAACGGAAATGGCACTCCTGCATTCCTGGAGGAGTTCAATACCATCGAGTTAATCTATAACACCGCAACCTACGACATGGAGCTCAGGCACAATGGGACATTGGTGCACGCTGCTCCATTTGACGCAGCAGATGCAACAGAACTGCTCTTCTGGAACCGCCCTTCGTTCGAATCGCTGTTCTTTCAATTCAATAACACGAATTGGCTAGTTGATTCCATTTCGCTCGACGTGAGCCCCATCCCCGAACCCGGCACGGCCGTTCTGTTCGGACTTGGCCTTTCAGTAGTGGCCTTAGGACGGCGGAGGCTTTACTCTGCCTGACTACGCGTATCCTGTCACGGCGTCCTGGGCAGCGACGTCGTGATGGGATGCGGTGACGACAACAGAATCACGGGCTGCTGCGATCGTCAGGTCCAGCAGCCCGCGATCTCATTAGATTCGACGTGCAGGCTATTGCACTCTAGATTCAGCAGTACAACACGGAATGATTAAAACGATTAGCATGCAGAATAGGCAGGAGCGTTGGATCACGTGTAAATGTCGAGCTGTAGGATCCTCGTTCACAGCGCTCTACAAGTGTCGACGTACATTGTCGACTATGGATGTCGTAAAGCCTGTGTTGCTTTGTATCTTATCCATATCCTGCTTTTCCCTGGAAAACGCATCTGCATCTACTCCAGCCGAACGAGCGACTGCGCAGTCGCTCGTTAATCAGATAAATGCGGCTATCAGTGCGGGTGATCCGAGCGTCACGATTGCGCCGGGCGACTACCGCATCGGCTCCTTTTCGAACACGATCCTGCCGATCAACGGCGCCAGCAATCTAACCATCAATGCTGACGGCGTGAACTTGATCGCCACCGACTTGAAGCAGGTCATGAGCTTCACCAACTCATCCAATGTCACCTTCCGCGGGGCGGCCATCGACTACGACCCGCTGCCCTTCACGCAAGGGACTATCGTCAGTATGAACAACTCAACATTCGATGTTGAGATTCACGACGGCTACAAGACGGTGACAGGGAATCAACGAGTCATCACTTATGATCCAGTCACCGCCCGTGTCAAAGACGGTACTGTCACCCGCTACGGCACAGGAATCACCAATCTTGGGAGTGGAGTGCTGCGAGTATCCCGAGGAAATACACAAGACGCCCTGGCCGTGGGGGATTTAGTATCCATTACCGGAGATACCCAGATTCCTCATGGTGTACTCTTGCAGGACTCCACGAATGTCACGCTGCAAGACGTGACGCTGCATGCTTCGACCGCATTCGGCTTCTTTGAAAACGGTGGGGGTTCCAACGAGTACCACAATGTCCAGGTCGTACCGGGGCCATTGCCGCCAGGCGCTTCCGTACCTCGCTTACTCTCGAGCAACGCCGATGCTTTCCACAGTAAGCACACCTCGGTGGGTCCGAAGATCATCGACTCGCGTTTCGCGAACCAAGGCGACGATGGCATTGCTATCAATACCGATTTTCACCTCGTCGGCTCCTCAAACGGCACCAACTTAGAGGTCGGCGCCAAAACAAACTACGATGGGTTGCGGTTTCAAGTCGGCGACCGAATCCGTGGCTTCCATGTGAATACCGGTGAAATCACGGAAGCTACCGTGCAGTCGATCACCAGAGACGCGTCACTCGATAGCGGATTGACTATGATCCGAAACACTTATCTACCGAGTGCGGTAAACCCACTGAACGTCGGCTATCGACTGACACTCGACCAGCCTTTGAATCTCAGTCCAGGCGATCTTGTTGCAAGCCCCGACCGCAACGGCAGCGGTTTTGAGATTCGCAATACCACAGTAGAAAACCACCGCGCGAGGGGAATTCTTATCAAAGCGTCCGACGGATTGGTGGAGAACAACCTGGTCGATGGCAGCTCGATCGGCGGGATTGTCCTGGCGCCTGAGCCGTTTTATTGGTCAGAAGCCGCATTCACCGAGAATGTTGTCATACGTGGCAACACGGTGAGGAATACGAGTCGACAGTTCGGACAACCCGGCCAGACACAGGTCGCCGGCATAGCAATCACAAGCGACTATCAATGGGTAGGACGAAATCACTCGAATATCCTGATTGAGGACAACATCGTCGACAGCGTTGCGGGACCAGGTTTGATAGTCAGTCTGGCCGACGGAGTGCAAGTCAACTCGAACCAGTTCATCAACACCCACGAGATCAACACGAACAACGGCACGAACTCAGGGGTCGACCCCACGGCGGTTGTCTGGGTCGATCATGCATCGAACGTTTCATTCTCAGGCAATACCGTCAAGAATTTAGGCTCTTACGGGGACAACCTCCTTCGCGCTTCTGCCGCATCCGACGGCCTCAGTGGTGAGGACACTGGCATCCACTTGATCCACAACGAGTCATCGTTGACGATCGCCAATTATCGCAACGACTTCCAGTCCAACACTCCGGCGGCGGGATGGCAGTACCTATGGAATTCGGGAGGCCCTGTCGGGGATCCCATCAACTACACCCCGCTCGTCTCGACCGGCGGGGACTACACGTTGGATGGGACGTCGACTCCCACTGCCAATCCCGCTGCTTATGCCCGGCTCGGTCCAGAAAACGGGCATCCGGGCTTAGGCTCCCTTCAAGGGGGGGCATCGGGCATCGCGCGATCAGTGATTGCCTCTTACACAGTGACCAGCGAAGGTGAATACGCGATTCGGGATAGCTTCATTCACTCTGTACCTAACGGTACAGAGCTGGACCTCCTTGTTCATATTAATAGCGATTCAGCAATTCACTACGACGTCATAGAGTCGGGGGCTACGGCTTCGTTTGACACAGACCTCGGTCATCTCCTTAATGGTGATACTATCTACGTGACCATCGGGCCTACCATTATGGATGTAAACGACTTCTTTACCCTCGATTTCAGTATCGACATCTTCCTTGCCCCCGGAGACTACAATGGCGACGGCGCTGTTAATCTGGCGGATTACGTGGTATGGCGGAACACTCTGGGCCAGAGCGGGCCGGGCCTCGCAGCCGATGGCTCTGGCCCTGCAGGTGTTCCCGATGGCATAGTCGATTCATTCGACTACGCCCTGTGGCGCTCCAACTTTGGGGCCACGTCAAGTGCGACGGAAGGAGCCACATTGGCCGTGCCCGAACTACCCAGTCTTGTCCATGTACTACTGGGATGCACTCTTTACCTTGGGCGAACTGGTCGCTCGCGCACCCGAAATGCCTGGGGGAAACTGGGATGAGACTTTTAGCCGATCGCATTCTCTGCATCTTGTGCGCCGTTTGCTTCGTCTTCTCGGCATCCAGAAGCGGAGCCAACGATGTTCAAAAGGAGACGTGTCCAGATCAGCTGCCATCCGGCGTATCATTTGACTTGCAAGCGTTCATTGATGAATCGATATCCGCAGGTAACTCGACAGTAGTTGTGCCGCCAGGACGCTACCGCGTCGAGCCAACGAACGGAGTGCATCTGCGACTGCATGATCTTGAGAACGTGGAGATTATTGCCTACGACGTCGAGATGGTCTGCACGCAAACAACACGAGCTGTCCAAATTGAGGGCTGCCGTGGCTTGAGGTTGAGGGGACTTTCCATCGACTACGATCCACTGCCTTTCACCCAAGGGCGGATCGTCAAGCTATCTGCTGATAAGAGCGTCCATGAGATCGAGATCCTCGAAGGCTACCCGCCTGCCGATACTGCCTACGACTTCAAGTACCAGATCTTCCGCGGCAAAGACCACGAGTTGCGAGGCGTCGACTACTACGACTTGGATGTCAAAGCGGTGAGCGGTACGCGGCTGCAAGTTCGGAAGACGAACCTCGGCCCCGCGCCCTTCGAACAAGAGGGTGATCTTGTGGCCATCGGCTCACGCAGCACTCGCGGCCGTCAGCTTTCGCATGCCGTCTACTTGACGGAGAGTGTGGATATTCTGCTTGAGAAGGTTTCCGTTTTCGCGTCCAACTGCTTCGCCTTTTTAGAAATCGGTTGTCAGGGCGTTACCTACGACAGGTGCCGAGTCGAGAAACGAGACGCAGATGACGACCCGTGGCCACGTGGTCTTCCTCGACTCCGATCGGCGAACGCCGATGCCTTCCACAGCAAACGCGCTTCTGCCGGTCCTAGGATTGTCGGGTGCTATGCCCATGACATGGGAGACGACTGCGTCAATATCTGCGGCGACTACCACCTGATAACATCTGCCACGGACACCAAGCTGCGTGTGCTCGCAAAGCATGGAATGGACATCGTTGAGGGAGACCTTGTCGAGTTGGCCATGTTTAGCGGCGGATCACTACCCGACGCCAGGGTTGTTTCAGTACGAGAGTTGGGGCTGCTGACGCCTGCCGATCGGTTACTTGTGCAGTCCTTCGACCTGCATCAATCCCTCAAAGACCACGAAGATGGCCATCTAACCAAAGTCTTCGAGTTGACCCTAGACCGTGCTGTCACAATGGCAAAGGGTTCCCTTGTGTCTGCTCGCGAACGCCAGGGGCAGGGATTCCTCGTTGCCGGATGCGACTTCGGTCACGTTCGGTCGAGGGGGATCTTGGTTAAGGCGAGTAACGGCGAGATCCGTGATAACACTTTAACTAGATGTCGAATGGAGTCTATCAAAGTGGCCCCGGAATACTATTGGTTGGAAGCGGGGGCCGCGGAAAATGTGAAGATCCTGCGTAACAAGATCTCCAACTGCGGAGGCGTTGGCATTGCCGTCTATACTCTCGGTGGCGACGGGGAGTTCGGCTCCGGCCGCTCGCATAGAGGCATCTCTATTACCGACAATCGGATCGACAGCTGCCCCTCGCCTAATATCCTCGTGACTTCCACTAGCGATCTAGTGATTACGGGCAATCGTTGTCATCAGGAAGGCCACGTCAGTTCTTCCGGCGACGCATTGATTCGACTTATCAACGGCATCAATCGTCCCGAAAACCCAATCCTCACTCACCACTGCACAGAAGTCACTATGCAGGGAAATCGGACGAGATGAGCGACCCCATGATTGTTAGTTTTCCGTTGCTCGCAACTCGCCTCTCCTGGCTGGTTGTATTCGCTTGTGCCGGAACGGCAAACAGCATGGAAGTCAATGTTGTCGACTATGGGGCGCGACCCGACGACGGGCGAGACGACACCCGCGCGGTAATGGCTGCGCTGGATGCCTGCAAAGCGGAGGGAGCGACCCGGCTGGTATTCCCAAAGGGGCGGTACGAATTCCATCCACAATTTGCGGCCGAAAAGTACTTCTTCATCAGCAACAACGACGAGGGGCTTAAGCGAGTTGCCTTTTCACTTGAGGGAATCCAAGACCTCGCCATTGACGGCCAAGCGTCGGAGTTTCTCTTCCATGGTTTTATCAACCCCTTCATCCTCGACCGGTCAAGCAACATCTCGCTGGAAAACTTTTCCATCGACTTCGAACGTCCGTTCCACAGTGAGGCCATCATCCTGGGTTGCGACGAAGAGGGAATGGATGTCGAGATCCTCGAGAAATTTTTCTTCAAGGTACACAAAGGAACGCTGCTGTTCACCAGTGGCCAAGACGATGAGGGCCCCCTGACAACTGTTTCCAATGGCGAGGTCTACGGCAGTTCCCATATGTTGGAGTACGACACCGCGAAACGCGAAACAGCCTATATGGCGCACGACTTCTACTTTAGTTCCATTAACGGCTACCCTGCCGAGTCTCTTGGCGGGCGGAAGGTGCGCATCCGCGTGCCCGGTCTCAAGGGCATCCCCGGCAATACGATGGTGTTCGGCCCCAACCACCGTAAGGTCCCCGGCATTGTTGTCTCTGACTGCGTGAACGTGGTTTTACACAACGTTACCATCCACCACGCCGGGGGCATGGGCATCCTTGGTCAACGCACACACAACGTCACGGTCGATCACTGCAAGGTCACGCCTTCGCACGGACGCATGGTCAGCACGACCGCCGACGCCACTCACTTCGTGAATTGCACGGGCAGAATTGTTTTGACTCACAACCTGTTCGAGAACCAGAAGGACGACGCCACCAACATTCATGGTATTTACGTGCAGGTTGTCGAAAAACTCGACGATGATCAGGTCATCGTCCAACTCATGCACCGCCAGCAGCACGGTTTCGACTTTCTCAAGCCGGGCAGCGTAGTTGAACTGGTTCGTGGCCAAAGTATGATCACCTACGCCACCGCCACAGTGGAATCGGTTAGACGAATTAACAAGGAATGCACGGCGGTGGTGTTCTCCAATTCTCTACCCGATGACATACAGATCGGCGATGCAATCGCCGAGATCCGTGACTACCCGGAAGTTACGATCTCTGACAATGTCATCCGTAATAATCGCGCCCGCGGCATGCTACTCAACTGTCGGGGCAAGACCATAGTCGAAGACAATTATTTCCACACGCCTGGCGCCGCCATTCTTTTCGAGGGCGACTCGTGTTTCTGGTTCGAGCAGGGCGGTGTGCGCGACTGCGTTATCCGAAATAACACTTTCGACAATTGCCTCTTCGGTGTCTGGGGTGAGGCGATTATCGACGTCAAGGCTGGCATCCGCGAAGACCAAGAAACCAGCCGCTACAACAGAAACGTCCGAATCACCGGCAACACATTCAGAGTGTTCGACCAGAGCACGCTGCTCAACGCCTACTGCGTGGACGGCCTTACCTGGCAAGAAAACTCCGTGGAGAAAACGTCTGCCTATCCTCCCCGAGAAGCAGCACTTCCTCCCTTCGTGGTCAACTTCTGTGACAATGTCTCGATCGATGCCAAGGGGTCGCTGTCGGATGTGGATAGTGAAGGAAACGAGGGCTGACCAATTCTGGGAGCTTCTTAGGAAATGATTCTCACTCTGAGTCCATCTAATCTCACTTCGCAAATCAGATGAGTTGGATTTCACCGACCACAGAACTCAGCAATTCAATCTTTGGGGCTTATTTCCGGACACACCAACCGGCAAACGTTGGCGTCGACTTTGGCGGTCGCCGGGTCCTCCGCTGGTGCGCCATAATGGCGAAGATAGACCAACATCTCGCCAGGAAATGCTCCAATGAATGCGAATAACTTAGCCTAGGGCACGTGATTTGGCGGGCTTCGTTGGCGGGCAAGAGTCTGAAGGGTTCTATCGCCTTTGGTTACTCTGATGTAAGCCCATGCATCGGTGGTGACACCGCCAGCAGTTTCTGCCGGCTCGAATTGCAGGCGGATGCATCACCCGCGGCGGCTAAGGGCTGCAGCCAACTCGCATCGGTGTCAAATCTCGGAGGCCACCTCTGCGAGTTTGGAGGAGGCGCAACTTGCTGGTGTTGGTCCATCCGCGGCAAGTTGACAATTAACTAAAGTTACAGCCGCAAAGGGCCTCCAACAACACCGCGTGCGAGTTCAAATCGCTTGCTCAGGTCAGCAAACGCCGCCCTTTTCTTAGCTGCGCGGACTAATTTGATCTCAAAACCCACGCGGTCTCGACTCCGCTATATCGGATTATTGCGCCGATTTATTTGTCGCCCTGAAGCAGGTCGACCATTGCTTTGCCCATCCCCAACCCCACGTTCATATAAGTCTTGGCATTGCCGCCGTAGTGGGCGTTGGAGCTGTAGCCCATGCTCAGCGGATTGGTATACACAGTGGCGACATCGCCCTGTAAATCGGGATACTTTTCGGCATCGCTGATCGCCAGTTGGGCTTCGAGCAGGTACTTCTCATTCTCCTTGGCGTTCTCCTTGCTGGTCTGGCCAAGCGTAGCGCAAACAAACTTGGCGTCGGGAACGTCGAACTCCTCCCGCAAAGCGAGGATCAGTTTCACGAGGTTCTTCTCATACATCGCAGCGTGGCCTGCGTTGTAGCGGTCCTTGTCGCCCTGCCACCAGAAAAAGCCTGCCACCTCGTACTCTTTGGCCCCAGGATAGTACTTGTCGAGGTTATTGAGTACGTCCTTGGCGCGGGCGACGTCGCCAGCGTATTGGAGGCCGGCTGTCCAGTCGATGGGCTTCGGCTCAGTTCCTTTCTCCCAGCGCAGCGGCGACTGTCCGTAACCCGCGTAGACGTAAGTCTTGCCATCTTTCGGGTCGGTAAACTCATAGGACGACGATCCGGGCGGGAGCAAGTCCCAGCCAAGGCTGCGGTTGCCGATCGAGCTCTTGAGAATCAGCACGGGCTCCTCGAGCGCGTTGCCAAGATGATGGCCGATTCCGATCTCGATTCCGATATTGCCGCCGGAGACGGTTAACCAGTCGTTGCGTTTAACGCTGGTCGTGCCGGGGCCGCCGCTGCCCATCAGCCGGTAGCTTCCGCAATCCGTGGGCCGGGGCGCTCCCTCGTTTGAAATGCACCTTACGGGCGAAGTGGGGAAGTCCTCAAAATACGAAGACAGGGCACCTCTGGAAGCTGGCCAGGATGGTGTTTTTGTGTTTATTTGGGAATTGTTGCCGAATTTCAGCTGCAAGTCTGGTTTGAGTATAGGGAGCAAGACAGGCGTGTCTCTTTTCGGCTTGCATACTCGCAAATATATGGAGAAGGGAATTCAGACCAGATATGACTAGTAGCGAGCCCACACATGACGAGTTTGTCGATCTCCTCTCAAAGCACTCCAAGCGAATCTACACCTATGTTCGCACCTTGGTTCTCAATGACGAGAACGATGCAGAAGAGGTGTTTCAAAGTACTTGCGCGGCAGCGTGGTCAAAGTTTTGTCAGTTCGAGAAGGGCACTAATTTCGGTGCATGGGCTTGCAAAATCGCCTACTACGAGGTCTTGCGACAACGAGAATCTAGACGACGGATCCAATTTTTCAGCGAAGAGGTGCTTGCGAGCCTAGCAGATGAGGCCATGCCGATTGCAGAGAGGGTGCAAGAGCGGAGAGAGGCTTTGGCGGAGTGTGTTGAGAAGCTAGGCAGTGAAGATGTCAGGATGATTGAGTCTCGTTACTTCCACTTGGTCCGACCCAAGCAGATTGCCGAGCAAATGGGCAAATCTGTCGATACGGTATATCGTGAGCTGCGACGCATCAACCACCAGCTGTTGTGCTGTGTAGAAGGCGCCCTGGATAGGGAGGCAAAGCGATGAGCATTCCGCAACATATCCTGAGGGAAGTACGCACGCTCATTCTCACTATTGATGCAGGAGAGTCGACGGAAACGGATCAGCGCCGCTTTACCAAGCTTTTGGCTAAGTACCCGGAGGCGATGGCTGAGACGGCACGATTGCTGGATCAGCAAGCGGCATTAGCGGATGCCGGTCGGAGCAAGGCAAAGACCAAGTTCCCCTTGGCACTGTACGCGTCTACGGCAGTCAGCAAGCATCTCAACCAGAGCCCGTCTCAGCGCGAGAAACCAACCTTCTGGCGGCTAATGCCTGCGATCGCAGCATGCCTGTTGTTAACTCACCTTGCAGCGGTCGGGTTAACTTGGATCGCCCTAAGTTCAACTGACGGAGATCCCGATCAGTCCATGGCATCCAACGCAAATGCCCCAGATTATGTTCAAGACTCAACCAATGGAGAGTTGATATCAGCGGCGCCCAGGTTGGTTGCTATGACCGGCTGTGTTTGGGACGATGGGGAAACAGGGCAGCTTCAGCTTGGGAAGAAGCTCGGAGAAGGCGAGGTGCTCAATCTGCTAGAAGGCATTGTGGCTCTCGAGTTCGGGCAGGCAGAGAACGAAGCCCAGGCGAAAGTCCGAGTAGAGGGGCCTGCACGGCTGTTCATCCGCCGCGATGGGTTGTTAGAGTTGAACTCTGGCAAGCTGACGGCGGATGTTCACTGGCACGGTGGTGCATTCACGATAGCCACCGCCGAAGGGACGATTGCGATCTCAGACGCCGCGTCGATTGGCGTGGTTGCGACAAGTGAACGCAGTGAAGTGCACGTCTTTCATGGTGGTGTCGAATTGTCGGCGCTATGGATGCAGGGAAACGAGCCTATAGTACAGCTTGCTGAAGGGGAAGCTGTGGCGTTGTTGGGCGATAGGTTGGGTGAGCCGGCGACGGTTCACTTCGAGGCTTCAGCTTCGTCTTTTGCCTGGTCGCAATCGATGGCGTTCGATCGCTTGGATTTCGGCCACGCATATCGAGATGCGATTCTGGAGTCCAAACCTGATGTGTACTGGCGATTCGAGGATGGTGACGACGCAGTGGAAAACGAAGGCCGATTGGAAGGCTTTACCGGATATGTCAGCGGCTCGGTAAGCTGGTACAACACGCTCGAGAATCGAGCCCTGGAATTTGGTCTTACGGAAACTCCGGGTTTGCTCGTAAGCCGAGCCACCTGGCCTACTGAAGATTTGGATAATTACACCGTCCAGTTCTGGGTCAAACCAAGCCACTACCACAAGGGAGCGTTGCTGGGTTTGGTTGGGGATACTCTGCCTGATGGACGGTGTCCCCACAGCCTGCTTTTGGAGCTAAGTGGCCTTCAGGAGGGCTTTGATCAGTATGTCACACCCAACGCCTTGCGATTCGTCCACCGTTCTCCCGCGTCTGTCTTGCCCGAGGATGGTGCTCATTGCTCCAGTGAGTCCCCCTACTCCGTGCGTCAGTGGCAGCAGGTTGTTGCTCGAAAAATGGGCTCGCGGCTCGAACTGTTCTGCAACGCCGAAAAAGTGGCGTCAGCAGAGAACAGCAAGCCACTGCCGGTTGGGAACCGAGTTCTTATCGGGCAGGTCTACCCCGTATTCATAAAAGCTTCCCGGGGCATTGCCCACCGGCCTTTTGTGGGCCAGATCGATGAGGTATCGCTGTACGGCCGAGCCCTGTCGGACAAGGAAATACGCCGCCACTACGAGTTGGGCAGGCAATCGCCACCGGATGGAGATTCCATGTAAGCATCCCACATCACTTCGTTGAGTTACCCTCTTTGTTGCTTCTCTGGTTTTGTTAACTTTGGAGATTGCTGTAATGAGACATGTCGCCCTCTTATCCTTGATGTCGATGGTCATGGCGCTAGCCATGGGTGTTGGCGCCGTCGCCTCGGCGGCCATTATCGGGACTTTTGTTCCGGCAGTGGATGGTGTGAATTCGTTCCAGTCCTCTGATGGCGTCAGTGACTTTTCGAGCACGACCGCCACCGCGGGGCTTTGGCACGACCGCCCAGGCACGTTTGATATTGTCGGTCTAGCATCGCCACAGAGCGGTGCCTACCAAGGCCAGAACAAAACTGGCGGCGCACAAACTCACAATGAAGTCGTTACCACAATCACTGGCCTGGACGTGGGCTCCATGTACAGCATCGACATCGTTTATGGAATCAACCCAGCGGCCAGCTCCGGCAGTCAAGACATCGATGCCGGCTTTGCTTCCGGCAGCTTGACTACGCTTACGGAAGCTGGCGGCACGCTGACGGGCGACAACCTGATGGCTAGTGGCTGGGTTGCCGCTCAGCAGAACATCGGAACGGCGATTGCCGACAGCAATGGCGAGATCAAAGTCTACGTCGGCGCGACGCTCAATGCCGAGCGTTCCGTCTACAACGGATTGGCTTACGTCCCTGTTCCTGAACCCACCGGCATCACGCTATTAGCCATTTGCTTGGGTGGGGCAGCCGTGTCCCTGCGGCGCAAACCGGACCTGTAATGGTTGAGACAGAAAGCCGATGGCTAAAGCCGTCGGCATCTTTTCCCAACTCGGTGTTTCTTTCCTTAGCCAGGATTCGGATCGATGGATAGAACTCTGAATGACTCGAGCGTTGTCAGCAATCAGGCAAAGGCCACTTGTTCGTGCCGGGAGTACCACCGACCCTACGGCTTCACTCTCGTAGAACTGCTGGTGGTGATCGCCATCATTGGCATTCTGGTGGCCCTCTTGCTGCCAGCCGTTCAAGCAGCCCGGGAGGCAGCCCGGAGGACTACCTGTACGAACCATCTCAAGCAAATCGGCCTCGCGCTGCTTAACTACGAGTCAACTAACAAGACGTTTCCGGCAGGTGGCCAAATCAAGGTACCCGAGTTCTGCCAAGGTGATTGCCGCGGCTATCCCATGTACGTTTCGATCATGCCGTACTTGGAAGAAGTGACAGCAGGGGATCTCTTTGATACATATGGGGCCGCGGGCGGATGGCTCGTCTTCTACCAGAGGGCGCTGGACAACCCCGGTGGTCCAGAAGCCCAGTTAATCGAGACAGAATTCATCGTCTATAAATGTCCCAGCCGTACCGAATGGCAAGGCGTGAGTGCGCGTCGTGACTACTTCGGCGTCGCAGGTGGCAAGACTCGATTCGCGCACGGCTGGCGTGGCGACGTCTTCTTCGATGGAGTCTATCACATCGCCGAAGAAGGCATTCCCACGCGCCGCGTCATCGACGGCACGTCGAATACATTAGCGGTCGGCGAAAGTGTGCACTTCGCACGATGGGGACTCGGCGATGGCTACGGCGACGGCAAAATTGGTGGTCCAGTTGCATGGTATCACGGAGGTGCCTGCGCACCTGGAACGAACGCATGCGCCAAAGGCCGCGAATCTCACGGGCGTGCACTGCGGACGACGAAGTATCCACTGAACTTCGAATTCGTACAGGCATTCGGAGAAGTTAAGCCTGATCAATCCAATGAAGTCCCGTTTGGAAGCGAACATCCAGGCGGAGCACTATTCGCCTACGTCGACGGGCACGTGGACTTGGTGCAAGAAGACATCGACATGAACACGTACCAGACGCTTTCTACGTTCGCCGGTGGTGACATAGAAGGCGTTGTGGAGCAGGAAGCGGGACGTCGCTGATGGTAACTGGATATGGAACATCTCGAATGAACGCAAGCTGCAAAGCTCGCACTACTCTAGGCTCCCTTGTGGTACTTCTCTGCGTGACCACATCCGGATGTGGTGACGGCAAGCCGGAAACAGCTGTTGTTACGGGCACCGTGAGCTATCAGGGGAAGCCGCTGCCGGAAGGGCAGATTGCGTTCTATCCGGAGATAGGACGAATGGCCGCCGGTCCCATCGCCGCGGATGGCACTTACACCCTGACGACCTTCGAGGCAGGCGATGGAGCGCTGGTAGGTAAGCATACCGTGACCATTACTGCCAAACGAGTGACCGGGGGTATGCCGGAAGCAAAGTCGTTTGAAGAAGAAATCCGCATGGCATCGGATCCGAAATCTGGATCAGCAAACGACGTGAGGGTCACTTGGCTGGCCCCCGCGAAGTATGCCGAACGGAAAACCACTCCCCTTCAGCGTGAAGTGAAGGCGGGGAGTAACGTTTTGGATTTCGACTTGACGGATTGATCCATTAGAGAAACTACCGATTCGAACCCCTTTTCTGTCGTGGAGAAACTCCTGATGAAGAATCTGCCTAGTTCGCTACGAAAAGCCTTTCTGACATCTATCACATGTTGTGGGATCTTGCTGAGCGTCGCGTCGAGCAACGCCGCAACATTCAGTCTCAATCTACCTGGATTGGGCGACCTCACCATGGTCGAGGCCGACCCATTCAAGGATGGCGACACGCCTGGCAATACGCTTAGAGCCGTTTCGCCTGGGGACTTCTGGGCTACGAACACCGGCACTACCAGCGACAATCTGTGGAACGAGCGGGCCTATGCCGCGTTCAACACTGGTTATCCTTCACTCGCCGGGGCAACGGATCGCACTTTCGAAGTTTCCGGAGCGGACCGGACGAACGCGCCTGAGGTACAAATGACCGTTAATGGTCTTGCACCTGCAAAATATGAGGTGTTTCTTGTCCACACTCTTCGCATCGATGGAGATCCGGCGAATGCGGGAGTCGTGGCGGCACTCAATGATACAGTCGCATCAGGTGGGACAAACTATGGAAACAATAACGTCACCGAACTCCTGGAAGGCTCTGCCGGCGCTTGGGGAACGGCCTTTTCGAGCCTTGGTGTTACAGATAGCGGCGCGACTGAATTCACAATGAACGTAGCCGGTACAACGGCTTTTGGTCGCGGCCACATCGTTGGCGCGGCGTACAGAGTATCAACGACGCCGCTCTTCGAGGCATCCATCGACCGAGACACTGGGATTTTGACGATCAGTAATTCTGGCGGCGGTCCCGGTTCAATCATTGGCTATTCGTTTACTTCCGCCATCGGTGCGCTCGACCAATCGAATTGGGAAACGATTGCCAGCCGTGACGTTGACGGCGACCAAACGGTCGATCCTGACGACAAGTGGACAAAGCTGACTGCGACAGGAGT
Organism: Aeoliella straminimaris; assembly: GCF_024054565.1. Classification (GTDB taxonomy): domain Bacteria; phylum Planctomycetota; class Planctomycetia; order Pirellulales; family Lacipirellulaceae; genus Aeoliella; species Aeoliella straminimaris. The sequence continues at coordinate 11,911 of NZ_JAMXLR010000081.1, read as the reverse complement.
TTACACCGATTTGAGCGAATCGCAACTTGGCGGTCCTGGCCCCGGAGATGGTGTTACGCTGTCCGGAAATGGCGGTTCATTGACTCTGGGCAATGCTTGGATCAAGAACCCCGTGGAGGATGTCAATCTGGAAATCCTGCTGCCTGGTGGCGAGGAAATAATACCCATCACTTTCACCGGCAACGGCGGAAGTTCCTTCTTGTTCGGCGATCTCAATTTCCAAGACGGCATTACCCCAGCCGACTGGATTATCTATCGAGATGCATTCCAATCCACCTTGTCTGGATCGACTCCCCTCGAGAACTATCCCGAAGGCGACTTGGATGGCGACGGTGATAATGACTGGGACGACTTTGACTTGTTCAAAACCACCTACAACAACGCCAACGGCGCCGGATCTTTTGAGCTGATGGTTAGTAGCGTTCCCGAACCGGGCACAATAGTCCTGCTGGCACTCGTAGCCCCGGTGGGACTCTTGGCGCTTCGATCCAGAAAACGAATCTCCCGCGAAGGAATTGCCTCATCCCCACAAGACCACTCTACAACCATGAGCACCATGCAGAAACAGCTTTACTCCCTTAACAGCTTGACAATGGCAGCGGTCATCGCTGTTGCGACCATGGACACCACTTCCGCCAACACGTTCGATGCGACCATTGGTTCGACGGATGTCACCATTGTCGAGGTCGACCCGTTCAAAGATGGTGACACACCTGGCAATACTGTGAGGGCGGATGACAGCGGCACGTTTTGGGCTTCAACTGATACTTCCAACTCGGATGGTCTATGGCGCGAAAGAGAGTACTCCCCATTCTTCACTGGTTACCCCGATTTGGCTGGTGCAACCGATAGGACTTATGAAGTGGGGAACCCCGATTCGTCCAACGCACCCGCCCTACGGACTACGGTAAATGGCTTGGCCCCGGGCCTGTACGAAGTTTTTGAAGTCTACACCACGCGTGAAGACTCGAACGCAGATGACGGACGCATTCAAGCCGTGTTAAACGATGATGTGCTTACCAACGGCGTGGTATACAACTGGGAAAACAGAAGTGACAATATGCTTAACATTCAGGGCGTGTGGACCACTTCTATTGCGAGCCTGGGGTTGACGCCGGCCGCTTCGACCAGCTTCTACGTCGAGGCTGTTGGGGCACCAGGCTTCCGCAGTCATCACTTTGCCGTGGCCTACAGGGAGATCGCTCAGTTGACTCTGGAGGTCAACACCACCAACGGCACCTTAACGATTGCCAATAAGAGTGGTTCGCCGATCGAAATCGACGGATACGAGATCACCAGCGACGCCGGCTCGCTGAATTTCGGGAACTGGAATAGTCTGCAAGATAAGGATTACGAAGGCAGCGGCGCTCCCGGAGATGGTATGGGCTTTGAAGAGTTGGGCACACCCAGCAACCACTCACTCAATGAGGCGATTCTCACATCCAGCTACATCTTTGTGGATACGGAGTCTGTGAGTTTAGGTAGCGTCTTTGATTTGGGAACGCAGGACTTGGCATTCCGAGTTCGTACCCCGGCCGGCACGTTCATCCCTGGATTGATCGAGGAAGTGACCACGGTAGCTGTATCAGGCGACTACAACAGCGACGGCGTAGTAAACATCGCCGACTACACGGTATGGCGCAACAATCTGGGGGCGAGCATTTCGCTCCCAAACGAAGGATCGGGTGTTACTCCCGGTATGGTCACCGTGGAGGATTACACCTACTGGAAGAGCCGCTTCGGAGCAACGTCAGCAAGCGGCAGTTTGGCGGCTTCCTCCATCCCAGAACCGTCGGCATTCATCCTACTGCTCGCAGCCTGCGGTGGTGGCGTGCTTGCGGGACGCCATCGAAAGGGAAGCGGAAAAGTGAAACAGACAAATACGACAAGTCGATTAAGTGTGGCAGGCGCCCTCCTAATCGCATGCGTCGCTTGGGCGGTTGTGGGCAGCACCGCCCAGGCGGCGGTTTATAATGACCGCGTCTACCAGTTCGGCGACGATCCAGATGAAGACGCCGCCAACGCACCCGGTGGAGTCGTTGGAACCGGCCCGGGAAGTGTAGGTAATACTGGGTACACGATCGACAGCGGAAACCCAGGCGATCTCTCTGGTTCCTACTTAGACTTGCAGGCGATGGGCAGCCCCGTCTACGTCGACGTGAGCACGCTTGGCACTGGCCGGACGGGTCGCGGTATTCTTTTCGATGGAACGGACGACATGCTTGAAGGTGATCCCCTAAATCGGCCAGACGAAATGGCAGGGCCGACCCCTGTGGGGGCGGGACCTCTGGTTTCGGACTATCCCTACAACTACGACAATATCACCGCCCGCGGCGCTCAAATGTGGGTCTATCCCGATGCGAGTAAAGTGGGAGTCACGCGGCAAGTGATCCTAATGGATACTATTGCAGCCGGTGGCGTGGCCATCACGGCTGATGGAAAGTGGACCCAAATCAACGATGGACACGCGAACGACACTGACATTCCAGCGTCAGTATCAGTTGTCGGCGATCAGTGGTACCACGTCATGCATCACGTTCACCCGTCGGGTAGCACCGGGGCACCAAAGGTTATCTCCGGCAGCGATCTTGGATTCACCGGTGTCGTCTACGTTAATGGCGTCGCGGTGTCGGCGAACAACGACACGCCTAATCCGGGAGACCTCACGGCCGGTAGCCGTGTTGGTGAGTTGTCCGTGGGCGCTGCGGAGCTATCGGGAGATGGCCAGACTCCCGTCTATGGCGAGTACTTCCAAGGGGCTATTGATGAATTGGAGATGTATGTATTCGGTGATAATTCCGATATTACTGGAACCCCCTCGGGGGACGATTATGGCTCCTTCGATCTATTCACCGACAACGAGTGGATCAGAAACGCCATCCTGAATGATTCCAACCTAAATGGAATCTTGAAGGCGGGCGACGTCAACCGCGATGGATTCGTCAGCGGCGATGGTACGGGACCCTCCGCGTCTGACGATGTCACTGCGTTCGTCGACGGCTGGTTGTCCCAAAATGTACTAGTTGGAGCCCACCGGAGCGTCACCGTCGGCGACTGGAACACGTGGGGGCAAGGCGATCTGAATCTGGACGGTCGGACGTCGCTGGCTGATGCCTTGATTCTGCACAACGAATTACTCGCGGCTGGCGCCGCCGGCCTGGACTTTGGTTTGCTTGCTGGTGAAACCGTAGTGCCAGAGCCGTCGGCAGTGACGTTGATTGCCCTTGCCTTGATCTCGATGGCAGCCGTCCAGCGTCGGTACGGTTCAGCGAAGAATTAGTGCCGTACTTATTGCCGGCTGCTTCTGCAAACTGCGGTAGGTTAGCGGCTTGTTCAACTTACACAAGGAGTTTTGAAAGATGCGTCGAAGTTCGTTTATAAATGCTGGCGCTCGCATCAAAAGCCGGGGGGGATTTACGCTCGTCGAGTTGCTAGTCGTCATCGCTATCATTGGCATTCTCGTGGCATTGCTCCTGCCAGCCGTTCAGTCAGCGCGCGAGGCTGCCCGACGAATACAATGTGCGAACAACATAAAGCAGCTGGCGCTTGCTTTACACACTTACCATGATACCCATGAGGAACTTCCTTATGGAAACCCTTGGCGCGGTGCTGGGCCAGTGCTCGAACCCGGGTCTTGGGCAACGCTCATTTTGCCGCATATTGAGCAGGAGAATCTGTTCGACGCGTTTGATTTCACTAAGACACTAGACCAACCTGTCAACGAAGGTCCAGTAACCACGTTGGTGGAGGGCTTTACTTGCCCTAGCGACGAGTATTCTAGTCAGGGCGTAATGGGTGCTCGTTGCAGTTGCTGTGGTAGTGGCTCACCGAGTCGCTCGATGGCCTTGTGGTACACAGCTTCAGCAGGACCTGTGCAAACGGGCCCCAACTGTCGCTTCTGCTCACGGGACCAACCTTACTGTTGCCAGGGCAAACAGTACGGCCAGGACGGCGAGGGACCAGGGATGTTCTATCGTGATCCGGAGACGGTCCAGTTTCGTGAGGTTACCGATGGTCTTAGCAAGACGATTATGCTCGGAGAGACTTTGCCCAATCAGAATATGCACAACGCGGCTTATTCCGTGAATATGTCGATCGGTGTAACCAATGTGCCTCTTAATCTGATGATGGAAGAACATGAGTTGCCTCGCCCAGAATTGTCGGACGGCGAAAATCACAGCATCAACGCACACGAAAGGGGTTTGGGCTACAAGAGCATGCACCCCGGTGGTGTCCAGTTCGCTATGGGCGACGGCAGTGTGCATCTAATTCAGGAGACACTCGACTTCCAACTCTATAACCAAATGGGAACGAAAGCGGGAGGAGAGATCGAAGGGGTTAAGGAAGTTTCCGGTGAATCGGGAGGACGTCGCTGAAGACGGGCACTGTGTGCCGTCTGGCCTGTAAAAGCCTATGACAAACTGTAAGTATTCTAGTCAATCACACAATTGCCGACCCTCGGTTCTGTTATCCTGCCTGGTGGCGTGCATTCTGCTGAGTCTCTGTTCCGGATGTAACCGGAACGGCCTTCCGGAGACGATTCCCGTCTCGGGCACCGTTACGTTTAACGGTACGCCCCCTCCGAAGTCAGGCCAGATCACGTTCTTGCCGAAGGAAATGGCAGAAGGACTGCCGAAGCGGCCCGCCTGGGCGCAGTTCGACCAAGACGGACGTTACGAGGCAAGGTCGTTCTCCAAGGCGGGAGGAATCATGCCGGGCACTTACGAGGTGCAAATCGACTGTTGGAAGACCCTTCCCGACGAGGCGACCGGCAGGCCCGGTCAAAGCTACGTACCCAAGGATTGGGTGGCCGAACTCGTCGTCCCCAGTGACTCCAGCGGTCCCATCGTCGCGGATTACGACGTGACCCCGTGAATGACGTACTCACCCTGAACAATCATAAAGAACTTGCGGCAGAGAAAGGCACTTAGCGTGAGAATTGCATTCTACTTATGTTGTGGGGCAACGATGTTGATGTTGCTGCACTCTAAAGCGGACGCAGCGACGCCCGAGGGCATGGTCGTACTTAATAATGACGGGTTCTGGTGTTGGTTTCAGGACGAAAGAGCGATCATCCACAATGGCTACTTGATCGTTGGATCTACCGCTGCTGGAGTCTCTGATCCACTTCGTCAAAGCGACGTCGACGCGGTTTCTCTGAATCTTTCTACTGGAGAGTTGCAGCTTAACGAACTGCAAGATCGCTTTAACGGCGAAAAGAACCAACCCTACGACGACCACAACACACCAGCGTTTAGCGTACGTCCCGACGGCCGTTTGCTGGCCGTATGGACCGGCCACTATGGAGACACGCTGGTGCACACTCGTGTTACCACCGATCCCAAGGATCCAAATTCGTGGGGGCCAATGCAGACGTTCAATGTTGGTTCGCCACTGACTTATTCCAATCCCCATTATTTGAGCAGTGAGAACGGTGGAAACGGCCGCTACTACAACTTCACACGTTCACACATCACCCCCCAGTACGTCTACTCAGACGACTTGGGAGAAACCTGGAGTAATGGCAACAACTTGGTCGGAGGCGACCGACCTTACATCAAGTTCGCTTCGAACGGCGCGGACGAGATCCACTTCTTGGTGAATGACGGCCACCCTCGCTGGACCGAGAATAACAGTGTGTATCACGGTTACTACAAAGACGGCAGTCTTCATGCGTCGGATGGAACGGTCATCAGCTCGCTAAGCCAGGGACTCGGTACGTCATCCGAGGCGACTCTCGTTTATCAGGGCGACGCTATCAACCGCTCGTGGGTAACCGACCTTGCTCTCGACTCAACTGGCAAGCCAGTCGGTGTCTTTAGCGTGCAAGTCGAGGCCGATGGACACAACAATCTAGGTAGCAAGGGAGATCCTGGCGAGGGCCTCGATCACCGTTACTACTACGGTCGCTGGGATGGCAGCCAGTGGCAGGTCAATGAGATGGCGTATGCGGGCACACGGTTGTTCGCCGCCGAGATTGGCGAAGATGATTACACCGGCTTGATCGCGATTGATCCCAACGACGTTGATACTGTCTACATATCGACAAATTCCAACCCTCTTACTGGCACTCAACTTGTTAGCAATGCTGACAACCAGCGGCACTTTGAAATATTCAAAGGCGTCACAAGCGACATGGGCCAGACATGGACTTGGACGGCGATCACTGAGAACTCAAGTGTCGATAACATTCGGCCAATTGTGCCCAAATGGGACGATCAGCATACCGCACTCCTTTGGGCACGTGGAAAAGCCATCAGCTCCGCGAATTACGACCTGGATATTGTCGGTATCATCTCTGGGGTCGATTCTGTGTTTGGTCTTCTAAATGGAGTTGCGGGAGACGTTAACCAGGATGCCGCCGTCGACATAATGGACTGGCTCGTGTACCGCGAGAACTTTCAATCAGACACTTCTGGCCTATCGTTGTATGATAGATATCGCCAGGGTGATGTGAATCAGGACGGAGTCAACGACTGGACCGACTTCGGCCTATTCAAGAAAGCTTACGACGCAGCCAACGGTGCTGGAGCATTCGAGTCGATGACCTCTCATGTTCCTGAACCTTCGGCTGCAGCGCACGGAGCTTGGCTGTTAGTTTTCGCTAGATTCCTCCTGGCAAATGTGGGGGAGTAGCCGTTCGATCGGCATACCCCATATAAGTCCGCCGTCCGAAGGTTACTTACCGTTGCCCCCACGTCAAGAACGCTCGAATCGGCAAGAATATCGCAACTTAGGAAGTCTCTATGCACCGGCAATTGAAACTCGAAGGTGTCCGCCGTGCGCTGAGCCAAGTCGCCCTCTCGGTCGTAATCGCGGTGACCTTCAACTTCATCCCTACTGCATGGTCCGGAGAGGTGGGGAACGCCAACGTGGTATGGTCATCGCCCAGTTCCGATTCCGCAGGCTCTATGCCGCTGGGTAACGGCGACATTGGTATCAACGCCTGGGTCGATCCGAACGGCGACCTGCTGATGTACGTCGGCAAGACGGACGCTTGGAGCGAGAACGCACGCCTACTCAAGCTTGGATTGATTCGTGTGAGTGGCCTGCTTAGTCCCGGCGAGACATTCCGCCAAGAGTTTGATCTCCGCAATGCTAGTATTAAGATCAACGCCGGTGAGGGAGCGGATGCCACCTCACTTTCACTGTGGGTGGACGCCAACAACCCAGCTGTTCAGATACAGGCGGAGAGTCAATCGGATCGGACCATCGAAGTGAGGTTCGAGCCGTGGCGAACTGCCGATCGACAATTGACCTCCGCCGAAATCCACAGCGCCTATGGTTTGCAAGGTGCCAATCCTAATCCGGTCATTGTGACAGCGGATACAGTAGTCGGTGGGCAATCGAATCGTATTGAATGGTACCACCGCAATGAATCTTCGATTTGGTCGCAAAACCTGCAGACGGTCGACTTGGATCCCAACAACACAGTCGGTACCGATCCTCTGCTGCATAATACCTTCGGTGCGGCAATCAGGGGAGCCAATCTCACCAACATTGACAATACCACGCTCCGTTCGTCAGTTCCGTCCACCACGCATTCCATTACGATCCACCCACTGACATCTCAGACTGCCACTGCCAATGAGTGGCAACAGCAACTCGACACACAGATTGCTCAGACCGAGAGCACTGAACTTGAAGCGCGGCAGATGGCCCATAGCCAGTGGTGGAATGAGTTCAACAATCGCAGCTACATCCGAGTCAGCGGCAGCGACGCCGCGGAAACCGTTTCGCAGGGCTACGCCTTGCAACGGGCTATGAACGCATTCTCTGGTCGCGGTGGCTCGCCGATCAAGTTTAATGGCTCGATCTTCGTCGTCGACACCTACAATCGCACCGTAGCCGGCTCCAGCGGCCTTGATGCCGACTACCGCCGCTGGGGTGGCCCCTATTGGTGGCAAAACACCCGGCTGCCCTACTGGTCGATGGCGGCGAGCGGCGACGTGGAGCAGATGATGCCACTGTTCGATATGTACCTCGAAGCGTTACCACTGGCGAAGGAGAGCGTCCAGGCTTACTGGGGACACGATGGTGTCTACTTCCCGGAAACGGTGTATCTGTGGGGCACACCAACCAGTGCTAACTATGGCTGGCCTGGCGAGCGAGGAAGTTTGCCGGCGGGTACGACACTGAATAACTACATTCGCTACGAATGGCAAGGCGGTATCGAACTGAGCGCCATGATGCTCGAAGCTTACAACATTACCCGTGATGATCAATTCCTACAGGACAAACTGCTTCCAATTGCCGAATCGGTCGTCACGTTTTACGACCAGCATTATGGCCGCGATGCCAATGGCAAGCTTGAGCTGAGCGGCGATGCGCAGGTGCTTGAAACGTGGTGGGAGGCGACGAATCCCCTGCCCGAGGTCGCCGGCTTGCATTTTGTGTTGGGGAAACTGCTCGATCTCCCTCTGAGCGAAACAACTCAAACGCAACGCGAACAATGGACGCGCCTGCTGGGGGAACTTCCCGAGATACCTACTCGCACGGTGGGCGACACGGTGATCTTCTCCCCTGGCGAGACATTCGCCGACAAGCACAACTCCGAAAACGGCGAATTGTACGGTGTGTTCCCCTACCTCATCTCGGGCGTCGGGAAAGACAACCTCCAGATGGGGATCGACACCTATAACAATCGCTACCACACGAACAACAGCGGTTGGTCTCAAGATGTGATCCAGGCGGTCCTGCTGGGCTTGACAGATCAGGCGAAGTCGCAGGTGATTGCCCGATACGCGGCAAGCGATCCTGGCAGCCGCTTTCCAGGATTCTACGGCCCAAACTTCGATTGGTTGCCTGATCAGGATCACCCTAGCGTGGCCAACATCGCCCTACAGAAGATGATTCTCCAAGTCGATGGAGATGAAGTCGAGTTATTTCCCGCCTGGCCATCAGACTGGGACGTCGAGTTCAAGCTGCATGGCCCGGCAGGCCAGGTATTTATGGGGGCTTATGCCAACGGTGAGGTTCTGTGGATGGATCCGACGTTGGACGGGAGACTGGATGACGAAGATATCGCGTTGATCAATGCAAACCTCGGTTACGATAGCGGTACTGCTGTTGGTGATGTGCAATCGCTAACTCGAGGAGATGTAAATCTCGACGGTCGGGTGGATACTGCCGACAAAGATGCCGTGGAGCTAGGGATCGTGACCATTGTGCCGGGGGATTTTGACCAAAACGGTGTCGTGAACACACTAGATTGGATCACCTTTCGAGATAGCTTTGGAGCCGACCTTTCGGAGCTATCGTTTGTCGAGAAGTACTTGCGCGGCGACATGAACTTCGACGGCGTTAACGACTGGGCCGATTTCGACCTGTTCAAGGCCGCCTATAATAATGCCAACGGAACCGGTGCCTTTAACTCTATGTTGGTGACCGTGCCGGAACCTGCGACGCACATCATCGCGATGCTTGGTGCCTTGGGGATTCGGTATGCCGTTTCCGCGAACAACCACTTCCATGCCGAGAGGTGATTGACTGGCCAGATGCTGAGGGCGATAAAGACGATGCTACCTGGCAACACGACCCGTTAGCAGCACTCGTAACCCTCCGCCTCCAGAAGGTGAACACGCACCCGCTGGAGTTCCCTCACCACGGGAAGACTCGCCATGAATTTATCGTCCGTGGGAAGAGTAATGAGGCTCCCTCGAGTGGTTTCTACTTCTGCATCTGGCCTGCTGCTAGTTGCTTCCCTGGTGTCGCCGAGCAAGGCAAACACGAAGCAGACGCCAACAGTCAAGAGTCCCGACGGCCAAGTCGTGGTTCTCTTAGGACTGGAGGAAGGAATTCCACACTGGTCACTGAGTTACAGGAGCACCGTCCTACTGGACGAAGGGCGCCTCGGGATAGAACCCACAGATTCGCCGCTTGTCTCCCTGCACACGGTGGAACTTGTGCAGCACTCTAACCAAGAAACCGTTGCCACACTATGGGGCAAGACGGACCACTACAACAACAACTTCAACCAAGTTACTTGGACATTGGAAGAGTTGCTCGGCAAACGGCGAAAGTTGAACGTGGTCTTTCGCGTGTATAACGACGGGGTGGCTGTTCGTTATGAGTTTCCGCAGGACGGTAATTGGCCAGAGAGGATTCCGCTGACAACAGACTTGACCGAATTCCGTTTCGCGCATGACTCCACGGCCTGGAGCTACAACGGCGAACACAGTCCAGTTGGACCGCAGAGTTTAAGCCGCTTCCACGAACGCGAGAGCGTAGCCCCGCCGTTAACTATCCAGCGCAATTCGCAGACGTATATGGCCATTCTCGAAGCGGCCGTGTTCGAGCAGGCTCCCTTTCGTTTGGTTCCAGATCGAAGCAGACCACTCACTTTTCGCGCGGAGTTTGACCGATCGAATCTCAAGCCGGGGGGAGTAACGTCCTGGCGGGTGGTGCTGCTAGGTGACCATCCGGGGGACCTGCTCGTTGCCCCCCTCATTTATTGCCTGAATCCACCCTGTCGAATCACCGAAACGGACTGGATCGAGCCCGGGCTTGCTTTGTGGGATTGGCGAGTTTGGGGGGCTCGCACCCCAGACGGTTTCACCTATGGACTGGACATGGCAAGCTGGCGGCGGCTGATCAACTTCGCCTCGCAATCCCGTGTGCGTTATGTCCTACTGGACGCCAACTGGTATGGCCCCGAATTCGATCCGCAGTCCGACCCGCGGACGAGTCGCGACCATCTGGTGATTCAGCCGGATTCGAGAAAACCGGAGGTCATACGCAAGCCGGCTCCGGCAGACTGGCAGGATCCGGTTGATATCCCGTCGCTGATACGCTACGCCAAACAGCATCACGTGGGCGTCATTCTCTACATCAACGACGTTGCCCGACACAATTTCCCTTTTGAGGAAACGCTGGAACTGTATCACGAGTGGGGTGCTGCGGGCATCAAGTACGGCTTCATGAAATCGAAGGGACAGCAAAAGGTGCTAGACACGCGAGAAATCGTGGAACTTTGTGCCAAGCACCAGCTGTTGTGCGACTTTCATGATGGCCCAATTGGTCCTTCCGGCGACGAGCGCACCTTTCCAAACTTTTTGGCCAGAGAATTCTGCCACGCCCAGTCCGATGCTATGCGGTCCTTTGGTCCCACTGACTTCTGCAAGACTGTGTTTGTGAACATGCTCGCGGGTCCGCTCGACATGAATAATGGCCTATTCTCCTTGACAGACGCTCAGTTCGACAGACCCCGCATTTTCACCGAGGTTAAATCGACGGTTGTGGCCGAGACGGCCAGGGTGCTTATTACCTATTCCGGCTTGGCCATTCTTCCTGACGCCCCCGAAGCTTACCAGGAGAAAGCCGACCTGTTCGACTTTATTCGGCGACTGCCCATGACTTGGGACGAGACCCATATTCTGAGTGGCGAAATCGGCAGCCATATCGCGACCGCCAGAAGAAGCGGCACGACTTGGTACGTAGGTACGGTAACGAACGAGCAAGCAAGAACGTTGCCGATTGCGTTAGATTTTCTGCTGCCCAACAAGAATTATACCGCGACGCTTTACGAAGATGCAGCGGACACGCACTACGAAAGTAACCGAGAAGCCTATCGCGTTCATAAGAGGTCAGTTACCGCTCAGGATGTGATGCAGATTCATCTGGCTCGAGGTGGAGGACACTGCATGCTGCTCGAACTTCGGTAGTCACTTAGAGTAGATGGCAAGGAGCTATTTGGCTGTTGACACAACCTCGATATTTCCCGCGGACGAGTAGGTTTCGTCAACGTAAACGGCAAGTAGGCAGTAGCAGCACAACCGAAATGGCTCGCCTTCCTGACGACGGACCATGCCATCTAAATGCGCTAGAGCGCATGCACTACTAGAAAGGCTCTAGGCCCAAGGGGAGCCTTGTTGGGTATACAACAGCATATGCCCGCGGCTCGTCCCAGATA
>NZ_JAMXLR010000080.1 GCF_024054565.1 Aeoliella straminimaris | reverse complement strand
TCCGCGTATAGAGCCCGTTCCAGGTCGGCCAACGCGGCCAAGTACCCTTTCTTACCACCGAAGAGTTTCACCAGCTCGACCGGTGTACCAATCGCATCAATGGGCTTCACCCGCAGTACGTCCATGTCCTCGATGGCCCGCAGCCCTTGGTTGGCATACTTCTCGAGCAATGCTTCGAGCACAACGCGAGCCTTCTCCTCGTACTTGGCGAAATAGTCTTGCTTACGGACGTTCTCGGCCCGCTCACGGCGAGTCAGCGGCGGACGATCGAAGGCGACGTGGCAGACCAGGTCGAAGGAATCAAAGTCTTTGCCGACCTCGTCGGCGAGCGCCTCGAACAATACGCCATGTTCTTCGAGTTCTTTGACTACGGCTTCTTTTCGCTCGGCTGAAGTCCAAGCCTGGAGGAAGTCGTCGAGCGATTTGTAGTCCTTGAGGACCGTCTTACGGGTGTAGTCCTTGAGCGATTCGGTGATGAGCTTGCCATCAGGGCCATAGTACTGCACCCTTTCGGCAACCACCGATACGGTCACACCAGCGACCACGTACTTCTTCCGCGGTCCACCTGGATCGCCGATGATGCCTCCCCCGCCATTGCCACCGGGCGAAATCGGGTCGACTAGAATCTCCTCACCTTCCGTCTCGGTGCCCAGTTCTGTATTGGTTTCCTCAGTTCCCTCTTCAGGCGGAACGGGCGACTCGCCCTCGCCAGGCTGGTAGACCTGCACGGGATCGCCATCAAAGTCGGGGTCGGCGAACAATTCGGTGGCCTTCTTGAAGTCCATGATCGTGAAGTACAGCTTGCCGTAGTCTTCGTCGATCCGCGTGCCACGTCCGATGATTTGCTTGAATTCAGTCATCGACTGGATGCGACGGTCGAGGACGATCAGCTTGCAGGTTTTGGCATCGACGCCCGTCGTCATCAGCTTGCTGGTGGTGGCGATCACTGGGTATCGCTCTTCGGGCGAGATAAAGAAGTCGAGCTGAGCCTTTCCCTCGTCGTTGTCCCCCGTGATCCGCATCACGTA
>NZ_JAMXLR010000007.1 GCF_024054565.1 Aeoliella straminimaris | reverse complement strand
ACGTCAATTGCTAAAAGGACTTGCGAAAAACTAAGCGACATTCGTTACATCGTCCGACTGCTGGAAGAGATTTCTCCAAGGCGCAGCGGTAGAAGATTTCTAAGAACATCTCTGCGGATTAGCCGGTCGCCAATCTGAGGACGGCTGGTCCACCCGCCAGAAATTCGAACTCCTGCAATTTGAAGTCGGTCGCGTAACCTCTGCGCGAAGGTTAGAGCGAGGCCAGGGTGCCCCAATTAGCGACTGGTCACGTTGCGAGTGCTTCCTATAGTTCTTTTGGCAACCGCCGCTGCCCCCCGACGCAGTCGGATTCATTCCAGCCTCCAACTGGTATTAGATTATGATTACTCGCCCAAATATTTCCCGCCGCTGTGGGTTCACGCTTGTTGAACTCCTGGTCGTTATCGCCATTATCGGTACCTTGATCGCCCTCTTGTTGCCTGCCGTCCAGTCCGCAAGGGAAGCCGCACGTCGCATTGAGTGCAATAACCATCTCAAGCAGATCGGCCTGGCGATCCAAAACTATCACGACACAAACGGTCAGTTCCCAAATGGCCGGACCGCAACAAATGAGTTCAGCTTGGCGTGGTCGTATTCCATCCTGCCGCAACTCGAGCAGCAGGCGGTCTACGACGCTTACGACCCGTCATTTCCAGTGCATGCCGAGGAGAATGCCGGGGCGATGCGAGTCGGCCTTCCTGTGTACGTTTGCCCTAGTCGCCGATCGGCGGGCGCCGACCGCGACTTCGATAACAACGGCGAGGGTGGCGGGGCGAATGGTGAGCCACGGCGGTCCGCCGTTCGGGGCGACTATGCGGCAAACGCTGGCCTCGAGGAAGATATGGGGATGGAGCAAAACGACTACGCGGAGGGGCAAGGCAATGAAGACGAGCCCATCGACTTTGTGGGGTGGCACAACGATTTGTCCCTGTCCGGGCCCATCTTCAGCAACTCCAATATCTCGGCACGTCGAGTAACGGACGGCCTGTCCAAGACCCTCGCTGTTGGTGAGCGGCACATTCCTCCATTGGAGGGCGACTGGAGCGACGAACAGCGTGACAGTGCTCGGGCCGACACCTGCTTCCTCTCTGGCGACAACTTACGTGTGGTGATGCGAGGGACAGAAGACGGACTTGCCACCGGGCCGGACGCTCATCCCGTTTCTCCCGAGCAATCAGGATGGCGTCGTCGGGGGACCCAAGTATTCGGGGGAGAGCATCCCGGAGTGGTGATGTTCGTGTTTCTCGACGGGCATACCGAGGCGCTATCGATCGGCAGGACTGGCTTCGCTGCCGTCAATCCCAACGGCATCCGCGATGTGCCCAACCCGTCGGAGCCCAATGACCTCGACGAAATTGAACAATGGGGCTGGTTCATGGCCATGAGTACAGTTGCTGGCTCCGAAATCGTGTCCGACTAGTCTCTCCCAACATACTTGATGGAGACTGTGATGTTATGAGCCTCAATTTTGCGAGTAGTTGAAAGGTTTGGCGGGTTAGAGCAGCTGATCGCGATTTAGGCAAGCATCGAAAAGCACCTCTGGATGATCCAGTCTCAAGAAGTGGAATAATTCTGTTTATGCCCAACCCAACCATACGCCTCGCCGCGTGGCGGGTCCGCGTTCATTTAGCCCGCGAGCAGCGACATGTCGGAAGAGCCTGAGATCCCCACGCCACCCGGCCGGGTGGCGTTGATTACCGGTAGCGGTAGTAAACGCGTCGGTTACCACATCGCAAAACACCTGGCTCGACGTGGCTGGCGGATTGCGATCCACTTCCGCACATCGGGCGAGTCGGCTACCGAGAACGTGGAGGAACTGCGGCAGTCGGGAACCGAGGCGGAACGGTTTCAGGCGGACCTGACAAGAGAAGACGAAGTCGCCAAGCTCATCGAACAAGTGCACGGTCGATTTGGCTCGCTCGACGCCGCGGTCAACGCCGCGGCAATCTGGAAGACGGTCCCACTTGAAGAGTTGTCCGCCGACGACTTGCTGCGTAGCTTTCGCGTCAACACGCTCGGTACTTTCCTGGTCTGCCGCTACGCCGGATTGAAGATGGTGGAGCAGCGTACTGGTGGGGCGGTGGTTACCTTCGGCGACGCCCTGATCGAGCATCCCTATCTAGACCACGCCGCTTACTTCGTATCGAAGGGAGCGATCCCGACCCTGACGCGGTCGCTGGCCGTGGAGTTTGCCGCTCGCAATCCGGCCGTCCGCGTCAACTCGATCGCCCCTGGCCCCATTCTGACCCCGCCGGGCATGAGCGACGAAGAGCAGGAGGTCCGTCGCGAGTCAACGCTGGTCAAGCAAGCTGACTCGCCCGACGCGGTTGCTCAGGCCGTCGAATTTCTACTCGAGAACCGCATGCTCACCGGTTGTACGTTGTCGCTCGATGGGGGCCGCAACGTGGGGCAGGAGCATCGCGCTCGCGGGGGGGCATGAGAAGCATCGAGATCGGCCGGGTCGCCTAACGCCGAGCGAACGAGGGGCAGTTCGCCAACGCTTTCGGTTGGCAACCGTCTAGCCGAAACTCAAGGAGGTGACCGCGACCGCTGCAAATCTTGACGTTGGTTTGGAGCACGTGGGTGCATCGGCGGCCCGCAGTAAGAAGTATTGACAAGTCGCGGAGGTGTCAAATTTCGGACAAGACCGCTGCGCGTTAGTGCAGGGCGCAACTCCGAGCGGCTGGTCCAGCCGCTGTGCCGTGGCATGACACCGGCTGCTGTCAGTGCTTGCTCCACCATCTTGCCCGTCAGTACATCTGTCAGCGGCAAGCCACCATCCTGAAGAAACTGACGACGCACGAATCTGACCTGTTTCCAAAACCTTCCCTGGCTCCAACCACGCATCGTTTAGGCCTCCTTGCTGGTGATGAATCCGTTCACGAAATCCATTTAAGCAAGCGAGGCCTTTTCGCCTATCTCACTTTCAACTAAAGACTTGGGGAAAGCGCAAGCGACATTCGTAGCTGCATCCGTCGTCAATCTGAGTAGCAGTAAACTGCATCCTGTGGGGGCGACCGACTTCAGAAAGGACTGTGCAACTCGCCTCGGTCCAAAACCGTCAGGATCGAACTATACAATGGTGTGTTGGTTTCGCCGAAGCTTGCGGCGGCGTTTTGTCGGCGTTAGGATGCATAGAATGGAGTGTTTCGATCGAGAACGTGGAGCTTGCGTCGGAACATACGGGCTGGCTAGTGCCAGCCTGTCAGGCACGACGTAGTAAACCGCCTTGCATCTCTTGTCTTGCGGTCAGATGTCTCGTTCATATCCCAATTCAAAAGACTGCGAATTCTTGCTCTACCTCATTTACAATGAGGCACGAGGAATGGCACTTAGGGAGTTTTCAGGGACTTGCGAACATTACAACCGTTGGACTCCAACGGAAGCCACGCTCCTCGCCGCCATGGCTCGGCTAATTGAACATGGATTTGTTTACGAGAATGATGGAACGTTGTTTGCACATCCGAACATCATTGAGAGCTTTCATCGCGGGCGTCGGCCTGGCGGCGACCAATTTGATGATATGGATACGTTGCAGGCACTCGTGAAGTCTTGTGGCAATGCCTGACAACTACTGAACGAGGGTTGCGATTGCCAAGCGAATCAATGTCGCCGAGCGGTTCTTGGTTAGCAACCACTTTATTCCCGCAATTCCAACCGGACAACGCCAGCATGACTGTTTTGCGTTTCTGTCGAATATTTCTGTTGTTGCTTTGCGTGGTAGTGCAATTTGGATGTCGGCGGTACGCTACTGGGACATCTGTGCCTGAGCCTCAGGTCCTGACCAACAGGACGCAAGACGGGACTCACTACACCTTCCTCAAATGGGACGAAGGGTCTGCAATCATGCTCGTTGACTGGTGTGACGGGCACCACATTAGTGGATCGAGCGGTAGCTTCGAATTTGACCAACGCAAGGGCGATGCGCAAACGTGGGACGAGAATGCAAACGAATGGAAGTTGGAATATAAGTGGCAACCAGAAACTGCCGACGGTCTAACCGCCACGTTCACAATCAATGATGTTGATTACGATCTATCCGAGGGTGCAGTATTTCGAATTGATGCGAGCGGCGAGGAAACGGTGATCACACAAGTTGATCGCGATCTTTCCAAGATTCCGCCTGACAGGAATGGGTGTGACTATTTTGTCGCGACGACAGTTGAACTCAAGCAGCCCACCAAAAGTGTTGGTGGCAACTAGAAACAAGTAGCATAAGGAATTGGTGCATCCGAGTCGACTTTCCTTTCGATTGTTCCGACACAATTCCTTCGATTACAGCTCGTTTGGCGTCGGCTTCGACAATTCCACTCCCGTCAACAAACAGAATTGGAGAGTGTTTGCCATGAACCTTCAACAATCAAGATCGCGCGGCCTCCAAGTTTTACTGGTAGGTGCTTGTATCGGCGCCCTCCATGGAAGACCGGCCCCTGCTCTCGGTGCGTTGTTGGCCTATGAAGGTTTCGACTACTCCACGGACGCAAGTCTGGCTAGCCAATCCGGCGGCGGGAGTTTTGGCTTCAGCCAGCCGTGGACATTAGGAGGCCTTGACTTACCACAACACGTGATCGGCAGTTCCAGTCTATCGCATCCGGTGGCGGCGTTAGCTACAAGCGGAAATCACGCCGTGGTTCGCAACGTGAGCCCTTCTGGATTCACGACGGCCCGACGAACGTTAGGGCAGCAACTTGGTGCGGCTGGCAGCCAGCGGTATTTGAGCCTCTTGCTTCGCCCCGAGGGTCAACTGGGTGCCGGGGACTCCGGCGGTTATTTCGGGCTCGAGTTGGTTTCTAGCGGGACGGCGCTATTTGTAGGCAAGCCAAGTATCAATGAGTATGTTCTGGAGGACATTGGAGGTACGGAACAATACTCATCGGGCGTCGCTGCAATCACGAACGAGCCCGTTCTGCTGGTACTGCGTGCCGACTTTGAGACGGGAAACGATTCATTCCGGCTCTACGTTAATCCGTTGCCAGGGCAGAGTGAACCGTTGGTGCCGGATGCCATGAAAGCCGACTCGGACGTGGGAATTGTGGCGCAAATCGGCCTGTTCTCGACAGGCACATTCAGCTTCGACGAGATTCGCATTGGTGAATCCTTCGCTGACGTCACACCCGTCCCCGAACCCGGTAGCTTGATGCTGCTGTGTTTTGCTTTGGTGGGTCTCCTGCAAGTAACACGACGGTCACTTCAATAGGAGTTTTGGTGATTAACTACAGGCAGTAGGTGTGGCTCGCGTCAGTAAAAGGCATCTGCCGAAGAAGCACGGCTAGTTGCGGTCGTAAAGACGTCGCGTCCCCAGCGCGGCAGCAGCACCGTTACCTTACTGCGGTAGCGCCACCGTGGGCATTTTGCTGCCACTCTAACTCAAGGCGGTTGCATCGCTCCTGAAAGAGTTTGTCAAGTAGAAACGGTTTTTATCGGTATGGGCGCGCATCGTGAGTGGTCTGCGTACTCGCCTGTCTGATTCGTTCTCGGAGTTGGTGGGGGGTAATGCTCTGGTGATTCGCTGAGGTCGTCGTCGCCGCGGGAAGTTGCGATCGTTCTTTTCGATTGCGATTGCTCCCGACACATTCCTTCGCAAGTCGCCCTCGCAAGGGTCGCGAGCGGCGGATGCGTATCTGTCTTGTGCGATTTCCTCGCTGCAAGGGCCACTCTATTCAACCGCTCGTGCCCGTCGGCCGTAGCCGATGCATCGACGATGCAACACGAGTTGACCCTCGCAGGAGGGATCTCACTCCGCCGTCAGGCGGAGTGGATCGAACAACCGTCAGTGAATCGGCATGGGCTGCTCCCGGTGTGAAGGGGTTGGGGTGTTCGTTATTCGCCGTCTCCGCGAACGACCGTCAGGCCGTCGATAGGAGGCGGCACTCGCCGTAGGATTTTTCTTTGGTGACCATGTGCCAGAAGATCGTGGCGAGCTTCCGCATCACGGCCACACGGGCAATGCCGACGCCCCGCCGGCGTTTGATTCGCTTGTACCAGTCGCGCAGCTCCCGATCCTTGCGCAATACTTTGAAGACCAGTTGGGCCAGCAGCCAGCGGGCCATGCCGCTCCCAGCCTTAGTGATCCGACCCAATCGCTGGCCTGATTCGCCGCTGTTGCGGCAGCCTGGGGTAAGTCCCCAATAGTTGGCCAGGCTGCGAGCTCGTGGAAAGCGTTCGACGCGACCGATGCGACATGCCAGCGAGATGGCGGTGAACCGTCCCACGCCCGGAGTCGTCGCCAGGAGCCTGGCGGTTTCGCTGGCTTCACAGCGTCCAGCAAGAACCACTTCGAGCTTCGCCATCCTTCCTTGGACATGCTCAAGGTCCACCAGCAAGTGATCGAGTTCCAGGCGATCGATCTCGGGCAATACAAGCCTTTCGAGCCAAACGATCGCCGTGCGTGTCGGAAAGGTCCTGGTGGGCATCTCCCACTGCAGATTATGGCGGCGGAGGAGGTGCTTGATCTTGTTGATGAGCCGCGTCCGCGTCTGACCGGCCTGCCTGCGAAGCATCGTGAGCCGTCGGTTCTCCTGGTCCGTGGTGTTGGCGACGTCCACCTGGCGGAGGCCGCGAACAGGCTTGCCCGCCAGCAGCCGCTGGCGGTTGACCCACAACAACTCGCTCAGCGCCGCGGCGTCCCGCCGGTCGGTCTTGCGCTGCTTGCGTTCCTCGGGCTGAATCAGGATCACTTTATGGCAGCGGTAGTCTTTGAGCATCCGTAGCAGCCAGTCATTGAAACCGCACACTTCAAGCACGGACACGAACGACTCCCCGTTGGCGGCCGTCTCTCGAGTGAGCCGCTCGAAGAAGGCGTTGACCTTCTTGGGCTCCGTGGAGACCTGCCGCGCCTCCACCACGTCGCCGTCTTCATTGCGGAGGGAAATTGGTCAATTGGCGTGCGTGCTGGTCGATTCCAAGGTACAACATCTTGGCGGTTCTCCTGTCTTTGGGGAAAGGGTTTCACAACACCCCCATGCGATAGGGGAACCGCTCTTATTTCTCAACCCAACTCTTTCATAGATATCAGCCGCCATCTCGAAGAAAGGCGCCTACAGCGCAGTGGTGTCAATTCTCGGACACGACCGCTGCGCGTTAGCTTCGAGCGCAACTCCCGTCGGATGGTCCAACGAAAGCGCCGGGATAAACCGGCTTGGAGTAAGGAATGAAAGAGTCCCACGGAGAAGACCTAGCCAGTCACTCCGGCCTTGAGTCGTACGCTGACCGCGGTAACGCGGTGGGTGTAGCATCGGCAAGAGGTACAGGCAGGCCAGCTATGGAGCTCCGAAATCATCGTGGTCCCGTATGCCCACACTGTGTTGGTTGTGGAAGGCAACACGTGAGGTTGCGTCGAAGGCAAGTGATCTCACGATACGGCGGAGTCGTAGATCCTGAGCATGTCTGGAAACTTCAAGCGCGAGAACCGGGAGATCCCCATGGTTTCCAACTCGAATGACGAGGAACGGTCAGTGAACGTTTCCGACGGTACTGCTGATATGTACGCCATGGGGAAGTCAGATGGGTCCATAGTACCTGCGAATCCGACGAACAAGGGCGGTGCTGAACCGTCGGCGGAGTCGGCCGAGGAAAGGGACCCAGCCAAGAGGAACGTCGACCAATCTGCCCTGCACCGGACGCCGAGCCGGACGAAACGCAGGTCACGCGGACTGGCCGGCGTGCGTGAAGCTGCCCGTAAGGACAGCAAGCTCAAATTCACTGCCTTGCTGCACCATGTCAACGAAGACTGCTTAACCGAGGCTTTCTTCAATCTGAAGAAGACCGCAGCAGTTGGAGTCGACACGGTTACCTGGCACGAATATGAGCAGGACCTGGAGGCCCGTATCGCAGATCTCCATGGTCGCATTCACCGGGGAGCCTACCGTGCTAAGCCCTCTCGGAGAGTCTGGATACCCAAACCGGACGGTCGACAACGACCGCTCGGCGTGGCCTCGCTGGAGGACAAGATTGTCCAACAGGCGGTGCTCTGGGTGCTCCAAAGCATCTACGAACAGGACTTTCTCGGATTCAGCTATGGCTTCCGGCCGGGGCGCAGCCAGCACGATGCACTCGATGCATTGAGCGCAGCGATCCTTGGCAAACGAGTGAACTGGGTACTGGACGCCGATATCGAAGGGTTCTTCGATGCGATCGACCACCAATGGTTGATCAAGTTCCTAGAACATCGCATCGGCGACCGGCGCCTCCTTCGCTTGATCCGCAAATGGCTTCGTGCCGGGGTCAGCGAAGATGGCCGGTGGTCGGAAACGAAGGTGGGAACCCCGCAAGGAGCGGTCATATCGCCACTCCTGGCCAATGTGTTCCTGCACTACGTATTCGACCTGTGGGGCCAGTGGTGGCGTGACAACCACGCCCGGGGCGACGTCGTCATCATCCGCTATGCGGATGACTTTGTGATGGGCTTCGAGCATCGAAAGGAGGCAATGGCATGCTTGGAAACGCTCCGCGCACGCTT
>NZ_JAMXLR010000079.1 GCF_024054565.1 Aeoliella straminimaris | reverse complement strand
GAGTTCAGGGGACGAGCAACTCGCTGAAGCTGGTCCACCCGCCTTAGCTTAATTCCCGCACTAAGTGCAGTCGGTGAGAAAACCGACGCGGCTATCAGCCGTTCTGCTCGGTGAAAGCTCAAGGTTGAGCATTACTCGATGGAAGCACGCTTTAGAATCCGTTCGACTAGTGCGATCGCCAATGGCGACGGAGTTCGACCACGCCGTTGGACGATGCCGGCATGCGTCTTCAAGATAGCAGCATCGACCGGCAATTCGGTGAGCAATCCCGAGTCCAACTCCGGCCGGATGGTCGCAGCGAACGCAACGCTCACGCAATTGCTGTCTAAGACAATACGCTTGAGCGTTGAGTAGCTCTCGCATCGAATTGTTGGCAGCGGCACACTACCTTTGCTTCGCTCCTCTTCTGAAAGTACTGCATGGAACCACTCGATTGCCCAAGGAGGCATTCGAGGTGTCGCCAGCGGGTACTGCAGAAGGTCGGTGCGTGATACTTTTGCTTTATCAGCCAACGGATGGCAGCTTCGACAGAACCACGTAAAATCTTGCGGTGGCAGAGGAGTCACCTCGAATCGTTCATCTTCGGCGAGGTCTGCGAGGTCGGCCACAAGCACTTCGATCTCTCCAGAGATGATCCACTCTGATAGTTGCTTCCAGTGGTCGACACGGACATCGACTTGAATACCGGGGTGGTCCTGAGCAAGCGAGCCAACGGCTTCTGTGACATACGACTCCGACATTGCAGGACCGACCCCCACGGCAAGCGATCCAGCTTCGAGACCGCTGATCATACGCACCGTCTGATCCAAGCCTTTCAACCCTGCCAGAACGGCTTTCGCCGTGGAAACAACGGTCTCACATGCTTTGGTTGGCCCGACGTGAGACCGCGAGCGGTCAAAGAGTGCAAACCCAAATTCCTTTTCCAGGCGTTGAATCGACTTCGTGATGGCGGGTTGGCTTAGTCCGGCGTCCTTGGCAGCCTTGCCAAAATGGCGATGTTCAAAGACGGCAACGAGGTTCCGCAGGTCTCTGGGGTCTATCATCTATCTAACCTGTTCCAGCAGTGCGCCGCAGTTATCACGTGATAATCGCAAGGAATTAGAAATCTACTTTAGATTAACGCCTAGTATCTTGCCAAACAACCTTATTGCCCTAGACTCACTGTTAGGCGGTCTGCGCGATTAGCGATGCTTTGGGTACTAAGTAGCTCGTGATTCGCACTTCTCTTCACCTCCTCCGACCCGTCAGAACCAGGGAGAACCATGCCATGATCAATGGTGTACTGCGGCCTCTTGTCGCGATGACCATGTGCCTCGTCGTCTGTCATGCAGCGCGGGCTCAAGATAAGCCAAACATCCTCATCATCTGGGGGGATGACATTGGCGTTGACAACATCAGCGCGTATCACCGAGGACTGATGGGCGGTCGCACGCCGAACATCGATCGCCTGGCGAAAGAGGGCGTCATGTTCACTGACTACTACGCCCAACAATCCTGCACGGCAGGCCGAGCCTGTTTCATTATGGGACAAACCCCGTTCCGTACGGGATTGCTAACGATCGGCATGCCGGGTGCCAAGCAAGGCATTCAGGCGAAGGACCCTACCATTGCCGAGCTTTTAAAACCGATGGGCTACGCCACGGCTCAGATTGGCAAGAACCACCTCGGTGACCGAAACGAATATCTTCCTACAGTGCATGGCTTTGACTACTTCTATGGCAACCTTTATCACCTGAATGCAGAGGAAGAACCAGAAGATCCCGATTATCCCAAGGACCCTAAATTCCGTGAGCGATTTGGTCCACGCGGCGTTCTGGAATGCTATGCAACGGACAAAGATGACGACACGGTTGATCCACGCTGGGGGAAGGTTGGCAAGCAAACGATCAAGGATACTGGACCGTTAACACGCGAGCGGATGCTGACCATCGAAGAAGATCTACTGGAGAAGTCTCTTGACTTCATCGAGAAGTGCCATAAGGAAGGAAAGCCGTTCTTCCTATGGCACAATTCGACTCGCAACCACGTGTAGATTCACTTGAGCGATGAATGGGAAGGCAAGACCGGTCAGGGTATTTATGCCGATGGCATGGCGGAGCTCGACTACGTGGTTGGAAAGCTGCTCGACAAGCTGGACGAATTGGGAATTGCCGACAACACAATTGTACAATTCTCGACCGACAATGGCGCCGAGGTGTTTACCTGGCCGGAAGGTGGAACGACCCCGTTCAAAGGCGAGAAGGGTTTGACCTGGGAGGGCGGATTCCGCGTCCCCTGCGTGGCTCGCTGGCCAGGCAAGTTTCAAGAGGGCACGGTCGTCAACGATATCTTCTCGCATCAGGACTGGTTGCCAACACTGCTCGCAGCCGTTGGCGAACCTGAGGTCAAAGAAAAGCTGCTTAAAGGCTACCAGGCCGGCGATAAGAAATTCAAAGCCCACATCGACGGCTACAATCAGATGGACTTGCTGACCGGTAAGGGGCCCGGAAAACGCAACGAGATATTCTACTTTGATGCTGGTGGCAACTTGAACGCATTGCGTTATCAGGATTGGAAAATCGTATTCGCCGAAGTCGACGGCGACATCACGACCGCCTACCGTAAAACGCCGAGTTGGCCAAAGATTATCAACCTTCGCAGAGATCCCTACGAGCGAGCTGTCTACGAATCGCAAATGTATCTGCGATGGATGGCCGACAAAATGTGGTTAATGGTGCCTGCGCAGACTCTAATTGGTGAATACATGGAGTCGCTGAAGGAGTTTCCACCAGCCAAGGGCGGGAGCCTGAGCGTCGACAACGTCTTGCAGAGTCTGCAGACGAATGCGAAAGGGCAATAGTCTTTTCAATACAATGCGAGGCGTCATATCTCTATGACGCCTCGTATTTCTTATTACCGCTGTGCTGCAATGAGCAGTGCAAAACCGGATGAGTTTAGCCAGGTTTGCGTCGCAGCGCCCCACGTCAGTGGTTCAGCGGTCGCTGGCTTTTGCGAATTTGACAGTCTGCTAATTGCAGCCGGGTGCAACGAATTCTCCGAGATGGACGGTCTTCTCAACATCCGCGACCCGCAGTCGCCAGCGAATCGAGATTCGACATGAAACACATCATACTGCCAATACTAACGCTTGGCGTCATTCTTACTGGGCGAGCAGATGCTCAAACACAAGACCCGCTGCCGTCCTGGAACGAGACGGCGACCAAGGCTGCCATCATCGAGTTTGTCGAGAAGGTATCGTCCGATGGTTCGCCTGACTTTGTGCCGCCCGAAGATCGGATTGCGACGTTTGATAACGATGGCACGCTGTGGTGCGAGCAACCGATCTATACGCAACTTGCCTTCGCGTTCGATCGCGTAAAGGCACTGGCCCCAGAGCACCCGGAATGGAAGACCAAGCAGCCCTACAAGGCGGTTCTTGACGGGGATCTGGAATCGCTCAAAAGCCAGGGAGAAAAGGGAGTGGCAGAGATTATTGCGGCAACCCACGCCGGTATGACGAGCGATGAATTCGCGAAGATCTCCAGCGACTGGATCGCCACAGCAAAGCACCCGCGATTCAAACGGCCATATACGGAGTGCGTTTATCAGCCCCAACTCGAATTGCTGGCGTTCTTGCGTGACAACGGATTTCAGACATTTATCGTATCGGGCGGTGGCATCGAGTTCATGCGGCCCTGGACTGCGCGGGTGTATGGTATCGCGGCGCCTCAGGTGGTTGGCTCCAGCATTGTGACTGAGTTTCAAATGCAGAATGGCAAGCCGGTATTGATGCGGCTTCCGAAAGTCAACTTTGTGGACGACAAGGCAGGCAAACCGGTCGGAATCGGTCAGCATATCGGAAAACGCCCGATCCTGGCCTTTGGCAACTCAGCCGGTGACCGCGAAATGTTGCAGTACGCTACTGGCGGTGATGGTGCGAGGCTCGGTTTGTTGGTTTATCACGACGATGCCGAGCGAGAATACGCCTATGGACCGGCCGGCGGGCTGCCTGATTCTAAGATGGGCACCTTTCCGCAGTCGCTGATGGACGAGGCTGGGAAGAATGGTTGGATTGTCGTCCGGATGAAAGAAGACTGGAACCGCGCTTTTCCCTAGTCACAAATCACGTGTTGCCATCGCCAGCCAAAGCCCTCTTAAACAGCAGAAGTAAGGGACATCGCCAGCACAAAGAGCAATTACTTCGAGAGGTAGGTTGCATCGTCGAATGGCACTAGGTTAAGCGCTGCAGAGATGACGGCGCTTGGTCATTTCACTAGATCGCTGATTTTCACGCCCAGCGTTTGGGCCACAGCTAGCACGGTGGAGATGCGGGGATTGGACGTGCGATAGAGCAGGAACCAGGCACGTTTCTTGGCGGTCGGACCGTTGTATCCCAAGCCTTCACCGAGTTCATTCAGCGTCATTTCCGATTGCTCAAACAGGTTGCGAATGTTGTGCATCACGCCGTCTGCGGTCATGGTTTCTCCAATTTTCTGAGCCCAGCGAACAAGCTTACCAGTAGTCTACGTACGCAGAGACGCGGAGGGTCGGTCACACCGGCCAGGAAAGCGAATACTCGGTGAAGCAGCCGCTTCAACCAATCACCCCAGGCGTTTCCGCCTAAGAACGGGACCCGTCTGAATCGCCATCGAATCGGGCGGTGGGAATCGCTGTCAATCGGAAGGCGATTCCATGGCCAGCTTGGATGCGGTACGCGCCCGCTTTGCGCGCAATGAGGGACTTCCGTTCGCAGATGTCTTGACCGAGACCAGCATCCGGGACGTGCTCCACGAGCATGGCGTCCAATATCGAGACCGCGTGTTCAACCCGGTCACCACCATCTGGGGTTTCCTGAGTCAGGTGCTCAGCGAAGACCATAGTTGTCGCGACGCCGTGTCGCGGATCATCGCACATCGTGCGACCAGTGGCCAGGCGGTTTGTTCACCGAATACGTCCAGCTATTGCGATGCGCGGAGCCGTCTTTTCACGGGCGTACTCTCCACCTTGGCGAAGCAGACGGCCGAAGAATTGCAGATGAGCATCGACCGCCAGTGGAAGTGGAACGGTCGCTCTGTGTTCATTGTCGATGGCTCGACCGTCTCAATGCCGGATACTCCTGAGAATCAACAGGAGTATCCACAGCCACCAATCCAAAAACCTGGGCTCGGTTTCCCACTGGCCCGGATCGCCGTGCTATTATCGCTCGCCACCGGTGCTTGTCACGATCTGGAAATTGCGTCCTATCAGGGTAAGGGCACCGGCGAAAAGAGCCTCTTCCGCCGCATGTACGATACCCTCCAACCGGGCGATGTGGTTGTTGCCGACGCCTTATTCGATGACTACTTCATCACTTGGGAATTGTACCAACGCAACATCGACATCGTCGCGCGAGCTCAGTGCGAGCGCGTAGGCAGCCGGATATTGGAAAGAAGCCCAAAAGGTGACCTGCTCGTTTGGCAGCGTCCCAGCAAGCCACGCGGCATGACAAAAGAGCAATACCGCAGCTACCCAGAGAGCCTCGTCATGCGGCAGGTGGCCGTTGATGCCCGCGATAGGAATAACCGCGTGACACAATTCAAGGTGGTAACCACCCTTCTCAACGAGTCGATCGATGGCCAGCAGATTGGCCATCTGTACGAGCGGCGATGGGAAGGGGAGGTCGATATCCGATCGATTAAGTCGACGATGCAGATGGATATCCTGCGATGCAAAACGCCGGATATGGTCCACAAAGAGATTTGGACTCACCTACTGGCCTATAACCTGCTCCGCACGGTCATGGCCGTTGCTGCCGACGAGAACGACACCGAGCCTCGCAAGGTAAGTTTCAAAGGAGCGAAGCAAGCCTTGATGGCATTCGCTCCGAAGATTGAAGCTGCCCGGCCCGAGGATCGCGCGACTCTCATTGATGCAATGCTGACGACCATTGCTTACCACCGTGTAGGCAACCGTCCTGGACGCTGGGAACCTCGGGCGCGGAAGCGACGACCGAAGCATGCCGCACGACTAACGCAACCACGACACATCGCCAAGCTGCCACAGAACCGCTCCAAGTGGTTCTAGGTCGGACGAACCAGACTCAACGGGCAAGGTCGCTCGCAACCTTACCGGCAGTCACTGGGAATCTCTCTGGCTTCCACTGGGATGCCACGCCACCGCACCCCAGAATTGTCCATCTCATCGCCTTCCAGGACAGAATGACAAGGCTTCCACCCGACTTCCAAACAGACCTACCCGAAAGACGAACCCTGCTCGGCGCAGTCATCTTGATCTTGAGTCCTTAACCTAGTGCCATTCGTTGCATCGTCCGAGGCGCCGTAGGTTGTGGTCCAACTCGCGTCGGTGGCGACAACCTCTGTGGATAGCTGGTGCCCTACCAGGGGCACGCCGAGTCCCATTCGCGATTCCGTACCTCCCCGCGGGGCAAATCACCTCAGCAGATTCGGGAATGCTGGAGCATTGCTAAGGTGATGTGCACCGACTGCAGTTGCGGATTGGCCCAAGCGGCAGCGGTTGGGCAACCGACCACCGTTTCGTGACCCCGCGAAAGCTGCGTCGGCCGATGAAGCCGAGGCGTCCATAGAATGGTGATTCGTTTGCAATTCTGGGACAACGCGGGGTAGTTTGCTGTGGTTGGCCGGTCTTGCTATTGTCGTTGCGTTAGCATCTCAGCATGAATGATGTCGAAAGGTACAGCTAGCCATGAAGTACGTTTTGGGAATCCTTCTAGTTGGACTGGGGTTGGTTGCTATCGTCTTGTGCCTCACACTTCGAGGACAGCTCAACACTCTCGCCACCGAACCCGGTTCTCAAAACCCAGATGACTATCCGCTCCTGCAGCTTCTTATTCCGACTCAAGCAAGCTCCGACACGCCTGCGGATGTAACTGAAATTGCTAGAACGGTTACTTCTCGCATCAACTTTGTGGGGATAGCTGGCGTGGTGCTTATCATTGTGGGAACAGTTGTCTGTGTTGGAGGTCGCCGCCAACAATCTATGCGCGGAGTTCCTACCAGCCCCGGCGATTCGCAAGAGACTTGAGGCACTCCGTCGGTGCAGCAACCGACCGCAGTCTGAGAATGCGGCGAGTGTAGTCAATCCGATGACTCCCGGCGGAGTGGAACGGCCCGTGTCAGTTACTCGTGTCGATCCATGCGGAGCGGATCGCTTCTACGCCTAGCCTGCCCAGACCCAACGTACCTCGGTTCGTTAGGCATACCTTCTCCCATTCAGCCCGTAGGGAGGACGAGCAACGGCGTAACGACTGTCGCAGCATACCTCTTTCCGCGCCCAGCCGTTCTTTTTGCGTTGAGCAATAGAAGTGTTCTCGTCAGGCGAACCTGTCCTCTACCTCCAAACAACACCTGATATCTCGGATCGGTTTTCAGTTACCTGTGGGTCATCGGTGCCGTCTGCCCCGAGACGGGCCACGGCGAAGGGCTGCTGAGCCCTCAACTCAACACCACGACGATCAACTCCTTCCTCGGACAGTTCTCCGGCACGATTCCCACGGGAGAAAATGCGGTGATCATCTGGGATGGGGCCGGCTTCCACACCAGCAAGGCGTTGGACGTGCCCAAGAACATCACGTTGGTGCAGCTTCCGGCGTACAGCCCCGTACTCAATCCGATCGAGTACTTGTAGCACTACTTGAAGTCTCACTACTTGAGCAACCGGGCCTACAAAGACTACGACGCTTTGGAAGAGGCGGCGATAAGGGCCTGGCAGTTCTCGACACCAAGCTCATGAAAACTATCTGCGACGCTCCCTACCTCAAACGCGTGGTTCTAAAAGTAAGAAGAGAATAATCAACATCATTAGCAAAGACTAGCGTTCCCCGACTTTCGTTCTCTGTCGTATCCGCGTCTCTGCATGACACTTCCTTTGACACCAAGTTGCGGTGGTCCGTCCTACTTTTCTCCGATGCACGCCAAGTATTCTTGCCTCGCGTCTCCATCGATCACGGCGTAGCGGATGTAGGCGCGGTTGCCGGCGAACGTGGGGGTGGCGTACACTTCGTTGCCCAGTTGGTTCTCGGCTAGCACTTGGCACTTCGCGCCGCCCGTGGCCAGGACGTAGGTCGTGCCATCTTCACAGGCTGCCACTATCTTATCGCCTGCCAACACGGGCGAGGTGTTGAATGTGCCACCGAGCCGCTTCTTCCATTGCTCGTCACCGGTAGCGGCATCCCAACAATAGGCGATGCCATTGTCCGTAACGGCATACAGCAAACCATCGTGCGTTAGCATCGAAGGGACGTACACCTTCACGCGATTCTGCCACACCACTTCGCCCGAGCCATCGGTCTTGACGGCCATCGTCACGTTGCCGGGATAGCCACCACTCGCAAACGCCAAGTCGCCCTCCACCACCACGGTGCCGACGCACTCGGTCGTGACGCCCGCGGTCTCCCACAACAGCTTGCCAGTCTTGGGGGAGTAGCTTGCGATGCGATCCAGCCCCGCCATCAGCAGTTGATCCTTACCCGATACGTGATGCACAATGGGCGATGGGTAGTTCGGGTCGGCCGGCCGTGCGGTGGTCCAAACGGGGCTGCCACTAGCCTGCGTGAAGGCCGCGAGGTAACCGCCCTGCTTGTGGTCCGCCGCGATTATCACGTTGCCCTCGTACAGAATGGGCGACGCCGAATAGCCCCAATGCGAAGCAAACTCACCTACGTTGGCCCGCCAAAGCTCGTTGCCCGTGAAGTCGAACGACAGCACCCACACATGGCCATCGTTCATGAACGACGCGAACAGCCGATCGTCCGAACAGGCCACTGAAGGGGTGGCCTGGGTATTGCGGCGATGGGCCTTATCGTCCATGCCCCCCTCGAACACTTGCTTACTCCACAGAAGTTTCCCACTCTGACGGTCGAAAGCCAATATCGACTGCACGTGTTGTTGCTCGTCGGCCGTGGTCAGAAATACGTAGTCGCCCCGCACAGTTGGCGACGAATGCCCCCGCCCCGGGACGGGCGTCTTCCACAGCAGGTTTTCCTCTTCGCCCCAAATGAGCGGCACGTCCGCCGCTGCGGCCTTATTGTCACCAGTCGCACCACGCCATTGTGGCCAGTCGTTCTCGTTGGGATCGGCGTCGGCTGGGGCCACGAAAACTGCCAACAACGCGGCGCAATTGACTAGAGTAGAGAACCTAAGCATATCCATCTCACAAGGCTAAAGTCTGAGGAGCTAAACGTACCGAACCCAGTGTAGCGTCAGAATTGTCTAACGCCCAGCCGAAAGCGCCAGCCCACTGGATCAGCGAGGCCTTACCCCTCAATCGGCACCATTCGCTCCACGCCCTGCATCGGCAAGGGATGTTCCAGCACGATCTTCCATTCGCCATCGATGCGCTGTAGGACTGACGAGATGCGAATGTGGGCCTGCCAGCGGGAGTCGTTTTCCAGAACGCGAAATACAAAACAAGTGCTCAAGCAATACGAGCGCGGTATCGCCAAGTAGACGAGTCTGGATCTTCGTCGCCACTGAGTCGTAGTACCGAATCCTCGACGCGGCGGCGAAAGCGATTCAGTCGCCGTTCGATGTTCTTGGCATCGACTGGCAGCTCGCCGGCAGCCAGTCCGTGCGGATCCGCATCCGATCGCGAGGTCGTACGAATACGAGCGGAGCTGAGATGGTTTTGCCCTCGCTCGGTTCGGCTTCTGGCCAACTGACAGCAGTTGCATTGGCCTCGCTCAGTTGGCCGGAGGGCTTCGGCGCGTCGGTCTTGACGACCGCTGTAAATAGCCAGCCCGCCAGACCCACCGCAACGGGGGGCAGAGCGACCGATTTCGAGTCGCTGCCAACTCCCCGCGGGGCAGCTCACCTCAGCAGGTTTGGAGATATCGAAACCTGCTCAGGCCACACCGTCCCGTGTAGGCCGGTGGACTCAAGTACCCCGGTCGCCCTGTGTGAAAAACTATGTTCGGGCAGTTGTCCGTGTGCGCAGCACAAGAGGTTACCGGGACGATTGCCACGCCTACCCAGCGTAGCGGCGTAGCCCGGGTACTCCTCTGCAAGGCGAAAGTTCTTCGGGAGAGTGACTAAACTAGGTGGTGGATGTTAACCGAGCCGAGTTGCTTTGGGCGGCACCGCAAGTAGTTCGCAATGGAGAGACCGTTCCCTGTAGGGTTCGATGAGATACAACCTGAAAATCCTGTTTGTGCTCACGACCACCATTGCGATTGCAGTCGGATCGATAGCAGCCTGGAGTTTCTATTATCCCTATCAGGCAACAGGGACGAGTGTCGCTGTAGCGAATCGGGTTCTCTGGGACGACCTGAAGCTTCCAGCTGGTGCGAGTGACATCACGTTCTACGTCGACTGGTACGGCTGTGAGGCTGAATTTGCGATCTCCCAGCCCGAGTTCTTGGAATGGTGCAAGGTTCAGGGATGGAGTGTTTCAGGGATCACAACGCCCGTAGGGTACTCTACTGAACCGCTCTCTCTCTGGCTTGACGCTCTGGCAACCGGTGGACCGCCGGTCTCAAGCACGTCGCCTTCGGCGTAACACGGCAAATCCCAAACAGCCGACGGCGACCAACGAGACGGTCGCCGGTTCGGGAATGGCTCCGGCCCGCCCCCGCGGCACGACGGTGATGTCGTAATGGATGTCGAGTCGGAACTCGAAGCCGTTCTCTGGTAGAACTAGGGCTCCTCCAAAGTCGAGGCTGTGCTCGCCAACCGAAAGGGGCGCGAGCATCAAGTACACGCCATCGTCGACGCCCACTAACGTTTGTCCCTCCGGCACACCAACAATGTTGTTGTCGGGCAGCGGCCCAAGCGTAAACAACGGTGTTTCGACGCGGTAAGAGTCCAAGTCCAGTATCTCCACGCCATCGACTTCCGCAAAAAGACCCGTCCGGTGGTCGCCGAGAAATCTTGCCTCTTCTCGCAGGTCCTCTTCAGAAGACGGCGCCTCCTCAAACTCTAACGAGATGGCGTTCATCACCGGGAAGAACAAGGCCGTCCCGCTGGGAACAGTGATGGCCCGGTCGGCTTCACCTACTACCAAATCTGGGTTGTTCGGATCTGGAATCGACGTAAACGTCCCGCCAAGAAACCAGACATGATCAGACGGCTGGCCCGCGCCTGCTTCCGCCGTGTCGAACAGCGGGTGGTTATCCGCCGGAAGTGAAACCGCCCACTGCCACCACTCGGCACTCCATTCATCGTGCGACTTGCCGAACGGGTGGGACTCCGGTGGCATCACCTGCGTGTGCGGATTCCCCTGGGCATGGACGGGGGGCATTAGCAACGTGAATACTCCAATAGCCGCAGCTGCAAGGAAAACTCGAATCATCGCACCGCCTCCCTTAGTGATTGAGAGAAGTAGATGTATGCAGGATTGTGCCCAAGAGTGGCTTCGTTGAATTTCCGGTTAGCGATGGCTTACGTTGGCGTTGC
Source organism: Aeoliella straminimaris (assembly GCF_024054565.1). GTDB lineage: Bacteria > Planctomycetota > Planctomycetia > Pirellulales > Lacipirellulaceae > Aeoliella > Aeoliella straminimaris. Next base: position 524 of record NZ_JAMXLR010000079.1, on the reverse strand, counting down.
TTACTCCTTTGTTGAAAGACGGGAAGCACTCTGTCTGCGCCGCACTCTACCAGCCCACATCGCGGGGTGTACATCCCCAAGATTGGTTATGCTCTGAGGAAGAAAAGCATAGCTTTTTGGTGTTTTTTCGACCGGTACGCAAATATCAGATTTCGCTTGGCCGACAGGAGATTCGGAATGACCGCGTTCTGCAGTTTTTACGTAGTGCCCCCACTATGGGCTGCCCCCCGAATGAGTTGCTCCCGCCTTATGTGCCATCACCCCCTCGGCATGCGATTCCATCCACAGCTGCTCGTAGATCGGCCGAATTTCGGCCCACATATCGACACGGTAGAGTGCTTTACGAAAGAAGTCGCGCATCGACGAGACTGATCACCTTGCCAAACCGCTAACAACCGAAATGCTGCAGAAGCGGGTCACACCTCCGTACCTCCGCGAAAGCCTCAATTGGCGTCGGTGCAGCTGCACCGCGGGGAGTTACGCGATGGTCGGCTAAGCCGCTAACGTCGGCAGCGGGGCATGTA
>NZ_JAMXLR010000078.1 GCF_024054565.1 Aeoliella straminimaris | reverse complement strand
GTGCCACTGCTGGCTTGTCGACGGTGGACCCATGGAGTGAGTCGGAGCGGCTAGTTGGGTCAAACACGGGCCGCCACGATATCCCGTGACCAGCAGTGTGCGTAAGGCTTAGCGTGCAACTCGCCACGGTGTTATACTCACGGCATGTCCTCCGCCAAGCCTCATCGAAAACGAGTCCGGCACTTCGACCAGCAGGGCGAAATTCACGAGTTGACGTTCTCGTGCTACCACCGGTGGCCCTTGTTGGAGGACGACTGGCGGCGGGAACAGCTATCGCAATCGATCGAGCGAGCGATGGCAAGTTACCACTGGCGTCTGGCAGCCTTTGTCTATATGCCGGAGCACGTCCATTTGCTGGTGCTGCCGACGGCACCAGGGGCCAAAGTCGACAAGCTGCTGTTTGCGATCAAGCGGCCGTTGAGCTATCGAGTCAAGCAACAACTGCGGGCCGACAACGACCCGCTGGTGCAGCGACTTACGGTCAGGCAAAGGCCGGGCAAGACGACCTTTCGATTTTGGCAGGAAGGTCCAGGCTACGACCGCAACATTCGCTCGGCTGAAGCCTTGCAGGGATCGATTGAATACATTCATCTGAATCCAGTACGTCGTGGCCTGGTCGACAAAGCGATCGAGTATCCGTGGAGCAGTGCTCGCTGGTATGCTGCCGAAGGCCCAGAGCAAGACGTACGACTGCCGAGGCTATCGGCCGTGCCACCAGATTGGTTTGCTGGAGAATCCGACTTTACGAGCTACTGAGGCTTCCCACAGAGCACTGCTGGTCCTCTGCAAACTGGCGAACCAGTTGAAAACGGTGTGACATACTGATGATTCGAAAAAAGCAAACGTCGACAAGCCAGCAGTGGCACCCGTGGGCCAGAGCCGATCCTTGATCGCTATGATCAAACGCACTCGATTTCTGCTTTAGAATTACTGAAATTAGGATGGACTCCATTTTCTGAATGGAAGCGATCGGGCAAAGATTGGTGGCATGCAGTTGAAGTACAGGGGTGTGATACGGGTTGCTCTAGTATCAGTGACGGGTACGCTTCAGATATTTCGATTGGGGATGATGGCACAGTAACTTGGAAGTGAGGTCCATGAGAGTGAGACCGCTCATATCACGCATTGGTACAAAGTCGCAGATGTAATTTGGGTAGACACTATGATTGAGGAGGGACCGTCGTTCGGTGGGCAATTAGTTGGGGTTTTCGTAGTTTCACTGACTGGTATCCCTCCCACACTCCTTTTGTTGTCAATCAATGTGCCAAGACGGCTTTCTTGCGGGATCACACTCAAGGAACTTCTGTTCGTTACTTTCCTCGTTGGGATCCTGTCTGGTGTAATCGCTACATACACATCCACTAGATCAGAGATTAGGCAATTGTGTTTGTGTTATCTGATCGCCGGTGGAGTCTGGTGGTTGCTATTGGCGGTGAGATTGCCAATCAATACCCTAACGTCTCCCACTGGTAAAATCGTTTTCATCACCTGTCTTGTGTCGGCCGGTTTCCTTGGCCCACACTTGATGTTGTACATACAAGTTTATTGTTGGTGGAATCTCGACGACCCGTGGCCAATTTGGGTTGTGGCGAGCACTGTTGGGCTAGCACTTGGATATCTGTCCGTGGCTTTTACTTCAGTTCTCATTTGGTCTAGAGCGCAAGGTGCCGTCTGGTCCAAAAACTAGGGGAGTTAAAGGGGACATTCTACTTATTGGGCAAAGTAGAATGTCCCCTTTAATTGGCACTGCCTTCTTTGTTTCCTTCGTTGCCTTCTGTTTCATGATCTCTGTAGGCCTGCCGTAACTGCGCGGGGCTTGTTACGGCCTACGGTGCGGGGGATCAATGACCGCGGAGCGGTCGGACAGGTGTTCCCACGCGGAGCGTGGGAACGAGGGATATCCACGTGAAAACTCGGCGTTTCTGCTTGGTTTGTGCTCATTTTTTTACACTCTGCGGGGTATAACGGGGATGCAGCATGAAGTGTACGCATGTTTACATTCCTCGAGAGCTGGAGAACCGAAAAATGGCACGACCACGAGTGTTGGACGATGTGAAAAAAGGTGAAATCACCGCGCTGTTATCGGCCGGGATGAGCATGGCCAGCATTGCTCGCTACGTCGATTGCGATCGGAAGACGATCAAGCGGGAGCGCACGGTTGACGAAGATTTCGACCTCCGCGTGCGGAGGGCGGAGATGGCGGTGCAGCTCAAGCCGCTGCAGGCCATCCAGCGGAAGGCGGACACGCACTGGCGGGCGGCGGCTTGGTTGCTTGATCGGCAGGAGAAACGGCGTTTGGAGCGGCAAGCGCGACGGGATGCGGCCAATGCGGCCGATAAGGTGACGCTCACGCGCGTGGAACTGGTGAAACTCGCCGGGCAGGTCAAAGATGCGGTGCTGAACGCCGCCGTGTTTCGCGAGGACGAGGCGTACCTCGGCCGGAAGATCGATCAGGCGTTCGTGAACCTGGTGCCGGAGCTTTCCGCCACGCCGGGGGAAACCCTGCCACCCTACGAACCTGTTTGGTCGCCGAGAGATTATGCGCCGGGGGAAACGACCAGCGACTTTGCCACCAGCGATGCCGCGACGGATGCCGCCCATGCCTCTTCAAACGATGCTTCCGACGCCTCTTCCAAGGATGCCGCACCAAATCCTTCCGTTGCACCGCCTGAGGCTGAGCCGGAGACGTTGCCGCCGATGGATGGGCCGGTCGCGTCGCCGAAGTGGGTTCCGCCGCGCGGACAGACGTGGCAGCAGTCGGCCAGGAATCTGGAGAAGCTCAACCCGGCGCGGTACGGCAAGCGGCCAGCGCCCGGCCCGGTGGTCGATTGGGAGGCGCTGCAGAAATTTCGCGACGACTTGATCGGGGTGATCAGGAAACAACGCGCTGAGTCAACTTCTGCATCGGCCTCGGAACCATGCGGGGAACAACGCGGGGGGACAAACTCTTCGGAGTCGTTACAAACGTCGGAAAAAGCAGCGGTTTGCCAGACGTCGCCAACGAAAGGGCCAGGGAGTTTTGGGCCCACGAATCTAGATCCCGGAAGTTGACCCAAAACCAACGAGCCGCAATAGCCGGACCGCCACGCGGTCCGCGAGATTCCTCCTGTTGACGTTGATGGTGGGGGCCACCGTCTGGCGACGGTAGCTACGGGGAATTTGTGCGCGGGTTGCGAGTTTTGGTGCTGGCGGTGCTAGCAGGAAACGCTAGCTGTTAAACCGCTATTGACCCTCGATCGCTATTCGGACGAAGATGTCTGCCGCTTGGCGCTGGCCCGATGTGGCGGAGCGCCGCCCCCCCGTATTCACTTGGCCGACATCGCGCCCCGCCGCGGCATGTTGGCGACCCACCCCGTCTTGTGTGCAAATGGAGGTGCACCCCGATGAAACGTGATATCGACTTGTGTCGGCAACTGTTGTTCGATCTGGAAGCCCACGGAACCGAATGTGCCATTAACGTCCTGCGTAGTGGTTTGGCCAACGAGGCCGACGATCGCCTGCGCTACCACCTGCGATTGCTGGTGGATGCGGGCCTGGTGAAGGACATCGAGCGGGCCACCAATGGTTCGACCTGTGTCCGGTTGACCAACGCCGGCATCGAACTGCTCGAGCTGTGCCGCAGCGATGCTCGCTGGCGCGATGCCAAGACCGTGGTGCTGGAGCGGACCGGCGGTCTGTCGCTCACGGTGATCCGCACGGTATTGACCAAGTGGGCTGTCGAGTCGGCCACGCTGGGCTACACTCGCGTGCCGCGTCGCGCGTACCGTCCCTACTACCGCCGGGACGAAGCGATGCGTCGGTTGAACGGCAATCAGTACGACCGCAACATCGTGGAAGTGGAAGACGACCTGCGTCTGGTCCGGACGGCTCCCGACTATCGCGAGCGTGCCGATTGGCGCGAGCGGCTGTACGATACCGACTACTACTACAACGGCACCGAGACGGACGCCATGGAGCCGAACGTTGGCGTTCAGCTGCCGATCTACTTGGTATAGTTGCGAAAATCAGTTGAAACTCCACAACGAGGAACCGCTTCTTAGGGGCGGTTCCTCGCTGTTTTTTTAAGGCGAGTTGAACATCTTGGCCGGATGGGGGAAGATAGTAGGGCATTGCAAGCTGCCCTTGCTGCCCCCCCAGACTTTCGACAAGCCGAACTAATCGCACTGGCGCTGCCCCCCCAGATGCCCGTTTCGTCGTGGCCTCTTTGGATGGCTAGAGTGAGAAGCTTCGGTTTGCCATAGCGCGATTCAACCCATGCAAGTCGTATTCGTCCACTATCACCTGAACGCCGGTGGCGTGACGCAGGTGATCGTCAATCAACTTCGTGCCCTTGCCCAACTCGAAGCGAATCAGCGGCCCCAACGCGTTGGAGTGTTGTACGGAGGTCGCCACGAAGGTTGGCCCCCCAAGCTGTGGGAGGACATCCAGTCGGGCTCGCTGGTGCCGTTCGACGAAGTGCTGATGCCGCTGGAGTCGTTGGACTACTCGCTGCTGCCCAATCTGTATGAGGAGCAGCTGGCGGACGCGGTGGCGGAAAAGCTCGCCGAGCAGGGTTTCGCGCCCGACGATACCTTGCTGCACATTCACAATCACTCGCTGGGCAAGAACATATCGTGGCCCGGGGCGGTGAAGCTGCTGGCCCAGCGGGGTTACCGGCTGCTGCTGGAGATTCACGATTTCGCCGAGGACTTCCGCCCGGCCAACTACCGCCACCTGGCCGTGGCCTGGGGCACGGACGATCCGCAGAAGATTGCCGTCCGGCAGTATCCTACCGGCGCCGGGGTTCACTACGCCACGCTCACCAGCCGCGACCGCGAGCTACTCTCAGAAGCCGGCGTGCCGACCGAGCGGTTGCACACGCTGCCGAACCCCGTGGCGGAATTCCCAGAACTTAAATCACGCGACGAGGTGGGCGCCAAGGTCCGCCGAGAGCTGGGCATCCCCGAGTCGTCGCGCCTGGTGGTGTATCCCGTGCGAGGTATCCGCCGCAAGAACCTGGGCGAGATGCTGCTGCACGCAGCCATCAGTCCCGAGGATACCTGGCACGCCTTGACGCTGGCGCCGGAGAACCCGCTGGAGCAACCCTCGTATCAACGCTGGCAGGCGTTGTCCGAGTCGCTCGAACTGCGTTGCCTGTGGAACACCTGTGGCGGTGGCACGTCGCAGTTCCTGGGCGTGCTGGCCGCCGCCGACGAGATGATCACCACCAGCGTGGCCGAGGGCTTCGGCATGGTGTTCCTCGAAGCACCGATGGCCGGCAAACCGCTCATCGGCCGCGATCTGCCCGGCATCACCCGCGACTTCAAGTCGTACGGCATCCAGTTCCCAGGGCTGTACGAATCGCTGCAGATTCCGCTGGAGCTGATCGAGCAACGGGCCAGCCTGTCGGAGGTCATGCAGATTGCCTACCAGTGGGCCTGCGAAGCCTACGCGGTGCCGACGGCCGAGGAGTCGAAGGTCACGGGAACCATCGACAAGGTGATGTCGGACAACTCGGTGGATTTCGCGCTTCTGCCCAGCCGGTTCCAGGAGCAAGTGATTCGCGCGGCCGTGAACGATCCCAGCGGCTTTCGCGAGCAGTTGTTCGCCGCCAACCCTCAGCTCGAGTCGCAACTCTCGGCAACCGCCCAGACCACCGAGGTCATCGAGCAGAATGCCTCGGTGGTGCGCGAGCGGTACTCGCTGGACGCTATCGGCCGGCTGTTGGGCGAGACCTACGCCACGGTGATGGCGGATCCGCCACCCAGCGATATTCAGCCAGCACCGGGCGGGGCGAGGATTCTCGAGCACTTTTTGAATGTCGACCGCGTGCATGCGATCCGGTTCGAGGAGTAGCTGCGTGACGCCTGCCGATATCATTCGTCAAAACAGCCAGCCGCTCGAGCCGCTGCCCACCGACACGACACCCAAGACGCCGGTGATCGAGGGCATCCGGGCGGTGCTGTTCGACGTGTACGGCACGCTGTTCATCAGCGCTAGTGGCGACATCAGCCTGACCAGCGGAGCCAGTCGAGGCGACGCAGCCGCGGAGGCGTGCGAGGAAGCGGGGCTGGTTCTCACCTGCTGCGTGGGCGACGACATCGTGGCCATGCTGCACGACGAGATCAAGCGTCAGCATGCGGCCTCGGAGTATGAGTATCCCGAAGTCGACATCCATCAGGTGTGGCGCCAGGTGCTCGCGCGGCTGCCAGAGAATGGCTCGATCGACTACACGCTGGAAGACGTGGAACTAGAGCGACTGGCCGTCGAGTACGAAACTCGAGTGAACCCCGTCTGGCCGATGCCAGGACTGGTTGACTGCCTTGCGGAAATTCACAGTGCTGGGCTTACGCTTGGCATTGTGAGCAACGCGCAGGCGTTCACACGCGAGCTGTTTCCCGCGCTGGGTGGCAAGTCGCTCGTGGAGTTTGGCTTTGCCGATGAGCTTTGCGTCTGGAGCTACGAGCACCTGCAGGCGAAGCCGGGGCGGTGGCTCTATGACCGCGCGGCCGAGGCACTAGCCAGCCGTGGCATCGCGCCGGGCGAGACGCTGTACGTTGGCAACGATATGCGGAACGACGTAGCACCGGCGGCCGCCGTGGGGTTCCGGACCGTATTGTTTGCTGGCGATGCGCGCAGTCTGCGGCTTCGCGAAGGCGATGCCCTGGTGGCCGGAGTGGTGGCTGACGCGGTAGTAACGGATTTGCGGCAGATTTTGCCTATTTTACGCCTTGCCCCTGAAGCAACGTAGCTTACATTTGAGTCGATCGATGCTCCCCCGCGTCGAGAGCATCGTGTGCGTCGCCCCCGTTGATCGTTGGCTTGGTGGACCGAGTCAGCGTCTCCAGGCAGTTCGGGTGTGGCGTTTGCCTTGCTTGGCTGCGTTGCACCGTCGCCAAAGAGTTTTTCGCTACACTGCCACCACTAAGACCTTCAGTGCTATGTCGCAACTAGGCCACAACATAGGCTTCGTTGGTACCCGCTTTGCGGGCACCGACGGTGTCTCTCTCGAGGCAGCCAAATGGGCCAAGCTGCTGTGGGACCACCGCCACGTGAGTTACTGGTACGGCGGCAAGCTGGACACCAGCCCCGAGATCAGCATGCTGGTGCCGCACGCTTACTTTGGTCATTCCGACATTCAGTGGATCAACGAGCGGTGCTTCGGACAGGTTTCGCGCGATCCGGAAGTTAGCCGCCGCATCTTCGCACTGGCCGACCACTTGAAGCGAAAGCTCTACGACTTCACAAGGAAGTTCGAGATCGAAATTATCATCGTGCAGAACGCGATGACCATTCCGATGAACATTCCCCTGGGCGTGGCAATTGCCATGTTCGTCGCCGAAACGAACTTCCCGACCATTGCCCACCATCACGACTTTTACTGGGAGCGCGACCGGTTCAGCGTCAACGCTTGCGGCGACCTGTTGCGAATGGCATTTCCTTGCACGCTGCCATCGATTCAGCATGTGACGATCAACTCCGAGGCCCAGCGGGCGCTCTCGCACCGCCGCGGGGTGTCGTCGATCCTGGTGCCCAACGTGCTCGACTTCGATACGCCGCCGCCGGGCATGGACGACTTCAATGCCGACTTCCGCGAATCGATTGGCATCGAGCCCGACGACATCCTGTTCCTGCAACCCACGCGCGTCGTGCCTCGCAAAGGCATCGAGCACGCCATCTCCCTGATTGGTGCACTTAAGAACCCGCGTTGCAAGCTGGTTATCTCGCACGAGTCGGGCGACGAAGGCGACGAATACCTGCACGCACTGCAGGAGATGGCAGAGAACCAGGGAGTGCAACTATTGTACATTCCCGAACGCATTGGCGAGGAGCGGGGCTACAATGAGAATGGCCAGAAGGTCTACTTGCTGTCGGACGCTTACTTGCACGCGGACATTATCACCTATCCGAGCTTGTATGAGGGTTTCGGCAACGCCTTGATCGAGGCCTTTTACTACCGCAAGCCGGCCCTGGTGAACCGGTACTCGATCTTCGTCAGCGACATCGAACCGCGCGGTTTCGATGTCATCACGATGAACGGCTACCTGACGCGGGATGTCATCTCCAAGGTGCGGCGCTTGATCGAGGACACCGAATACCGCGAGAATATGGTGGACACGAATTTCACGCTCGGCAAACGGTTCTACAGCTACGCCGTGTTGCGACGGAAACTGCGAACCTTGATCACGAATCACACCGGTATGGACGACCTGTAGCCTTTGCTGCTGGACTGTAGCAAAGCGTTAGCGGCCCACGGCCGCACTGACCGAAAGGAATGCGATGGACGACCAGGGCACGCGACCCACTTTGCTCGATCGCTTGACAGTTCTCTACGGAGATCGGGCAGCGGAACTCGAACCGCAGTTGCAGGCGCTCGTCGACGAGTACCGTACGGACGAGTCCGCCACTGGGCCGCCCTGGAGCGAGCGGGATGTGGTGCTCATCACCTACGCCGATCTGCTTCGCAGCCCCGACGCCACGCCATTGGCAACGCTTCGGCAGTGGCTCACCGACAGCCAACTCGATCGGCTGCTCGCGGTGGTCCATCTGTTGCCGTTCTGTCCCTACTCGTCGGACGACGGTTTTTCGGTCATCGACTATCTGGCCGTCGATCCCCAGGCGGGCACTTGGGACGACATTGCCCGACTCGGCGAAGTGGTCGACTTGATGTTCGATCTGGTGCTCAACCACATCTCGCAGCAGAGCGAGTGGTTCCAGAAGTACCTGGCAGGCGAGGAGCCGTATACTCGGTTCTTCGTCGAGGCTGATCCTTCGCTCGACTTATCGGAGGTAGTGCGGCCCCGAAGTTTGCCGCTCCTGACCGAAGTGGAAACATCACGCGGCCCGCGGTGGGTATGGACCACGTTCTCGGACGATCAGATCGATCTGAACTATGCCGAGCCCGAAGTGTTGCTGCGAATGTTGCGGATGCTGCTGGAGTACGCCAAACGCGGTGCGCGGATCGTCCGCCTCGACGCGATTGCATTCTTGTGGAAGGTGGTCGGCACCAACTGTCTGCACCTTTCGGAGACGCACGAAGCAGTGAAGTTGATGCGCGACGCCACCTCCCAGGCGTTCCCCAGCATGCTGGTGCTTACCGAAACCAACGTGCCGCACAAGGAGAACGTCAGCTACTTCGGCGCCGGCGACGAGGCCCACATGGTGTACCAGTTCAGCCTGCCACCGCTGTTGTTGGACGCCCTGGTGAATCGCGACGCGGTTTACCTGCGGCGGTGGCTCGAAACGCTCGATCCGCCGCCCGCCGGTTGCACGTTCTTCAACTTCACTGCCAGCCACGATGGCGTGGGCGTGCGGCCGCTGGAAGGGTTGGTGCCCGATGAACGATTCGATCGCGTGGTCGAGGCCGTACGGGCGCGGGGGGGCTTGATTAACACCCGTCGCCGACCCGATGGCACCGATACTCCGTACGAACTGAACATTACGTACGTCGACGCCACTTCGCCCACCGAGCGGGGCGAGACGCCAGACATTGCGCTGCACGCCCAGCGATTCCTCGCCACCCAGGCGGTGATGCTCGCACTGCCGGGCATGCCGGCGGTGTACTTCCATAGCCTGGTTGGTTCGCAGAACGACTACGCGGGCGTCGAGCAAAGTGGCATCAACCGCCGCATCAATCGCCACAAGTACGACTTGGCAGAACTCGAGCAGCATCTGGCCAACGACGGATCCCTGGCCGCCCGTATCCATGCCGGCTATCGGCAGTTGCTTGCGGTACGCACCAACCACGCGGCATTCCATCCCGACGCACCTTTGACACTGTTGGACGCTGGCCACGATTCCGTTCTGACTTTCGAGCGGTCCAGCATCGATGGCAGCCAACGAATCGTGGTGCTGGCGAATTTCGGCGACGCCGTGGATTTGGATCTTTCCAGCTTTGTGGCCGATTGCCGCACGCTTCGCCCGCTGCTTGAGGACGCCGGTGGCCCGATTCCCAGTGGCGACTACGCACTTCCTGGCGGTTCTTGTGCGTGGCTGCTGGTCGAATAGCCAACCGCCACTAATCTCGGGTATAATCCAGCATGCACATCGCATGCGAGTTTCCCATGTCTGGCGAAAGGATACAGGCGTGCCCGATTTTGCTCAGTACGGCCCGATTACCACGATTCACGAGTTAGGAACCGTGGATCGCGATGCCCTGGAGGCTAAGCTCTCCCGGAGTGTCCGCGAATCGCCCATTGGGCTGTTGCTGCCCATCACCGCTTCGGACATGCAGGCCGAACCGTTTGCCAACATCATTGGCAAACTGACCGAGGCCAACTTCATCGACACCATTGTCATCGTGCTCAACCGGGCCGATTCGGTGGAGGACTATCGCGCCACCCATGCTATTACCAAGCAACTGGGCGAGCGCGCACGCATCCTCTGGACCGACGGGCCCCGGGGCAAACAACTGTTCCACGAGCTGACTGAGGCTGGCTTCGACGTCTCACGGGCCGGCAAGGGCAGGGCGGTCTGGACCGGTTTTGGCTACTTGTTGGCCGATCCGAGACTCAAGGCCTACGTCCTGCAGGACTGCGACATTGTCAATTACGACAACGATATGCTGATGCGGCTTTGCCTGCCGATGGCCCACCCGAGTCTCGACTTCGATTTCTGCAAGGCCTACTACGCCCGCTGCACCGATCGAATGCACGGCCGCGTCGCTCGGCTGCTGATGACGCCGATCACGCGGGCGATGATTTCGGTGCTGGGCAGCGACAAATTTCTGGTCTTCGTCCGTAGCTTCCGCTATCCGCTGGCGGGCGAGTTTGCCGTGGCGGCGACGCTCGCCCGCTCGAATCGCATCCCCTGCGACTGGGGGCTGGAAGTCGGCACGCTGGCCGAAGTGTTTCGCAATACCTCGCCCAAGCGGGTGTGCCAGGTCGACCTCGGCCGTGCTTACGAGCACAAGCACCAGCCGCTGTCGCTGGAAGATCGCACCCGGGGTTTGATGGGCATGGCCAGCGACATTCTGACCAGCATCCTCCGCACCCTGATGAGCCAGGGCATGGTCGTCACGCGGGGCCACTTGCTCTCCATCCGTAACAGCTACCTGCGTTTGGCCCAGGACGCCATTCGCCAGTACCACGCCGACGCCCTGCTCAACAACCTGGAGTACGACCGTCACGGCGAGGAGATGGCCATCGAGGCATTCGCCGAACAGATTACCGCGGCGGGTGAAATGGTGTTCACTGATCCTTCCGGTGCCTCGGCATTGCCGACGTGGACTCGCGTTGTAGCGGCGCTACCCGAATTCTCCGCCCGCTTGCGCCAGTGCGCCGACGACGATCTGGCGGAGTACTCCTGAGCACCATGCAATTACAATAGAGACTTTTCTTACGACTCGACACTCTGGAGCCTGAACCATGCCTCGCTCGTTTGCTCTTCGTTTATTGTCCCTCGGCCTGGTCCTTTCGATTGCGGCGGTAGCCGTCGCCGAAGAAGAGTGGCGGCCGCTCTTCAACGGCAAGAACCTGGACGGCTGGACCCCCAAGATTCGGTATCACAAATCAGGCGAGAATTTTGGCGACACCTTCCGCGTGGAAGATGGCATCCTGAAGGTGGGCTATGACCAGTACGAGAAATTCGATGCCCGATTCGGTCACTTGTTCTTTAACGAAGAATTCTCCCACTACAAGCTGCGGGTCGAGTATCGCATCGTCGGCGAGCAGCTTGCTGGTGGCGCCGGCTGGGCCACCAAGAACAGCGGCATCATGATCCACGGCCAGAAGCCCGAGACCATGGCCCTCGATCAGCAGTTTCCCGTCTCGATCGAAGTACAGCTCTTGAGCGGCCTGGGCAAAGGTCCTCGCCCAACCGCCAACCTCTGCACACCCGGCACTCACGTCGAGATGGACGGCAAGCTGCACACCCAGCACTGCACCAGCAGTACCTCGCCCACCTTCGACGACGAGTGGGTGACCGTAGAGCTCGAGGTCCACGGCTCCGGCGTCATCAGGCACTTTGTGAACGGCAAGCAGGTGATCGAGTACTCCAAGCCCCAATACGACCCGAGGGACGCCACGGCCAAGCAGTTCGTCAAGAATCGCGACGGCAACCTGCTGATCGACAAGGGCACCATCTCCATCCAGTCCGAAAGCCACCCGGTAGAGTACCGGAAGATTGAGATTCAGGAGTTGGATGAGGAGTGACCAGAAGTAGTTTGGCCGAGATAGGTTTCGCGCCGCTTGCGGCGTTGAAGATCAGAGTGAGCCAAAGCAAATGCCGCACGACCTTCTTGCAGCCACCGACATGCGACCGCACCTTGCGTTGGCAACCGCTGTGTTGGCCGCTGGGGTACTGGTGTTGTGGTTGATTTCGAAGTCGTCGAAGAGCTCTGAGTCTCCCAAACGCAGTTGGGCGCCTTTTGTGGCCCTCGCTGCCGGGCCGCTGGTGGGGTTGGCGTGGTGGCTTGTATATCTGTTTCTATTCGCGCCCAATGCCTACGTTCTCCCTGCAGATGCCCGGGCATCGCTTACCGCCCACCTGCTGATCGGTACTTTTGTCGGGCTGGTGGTTGCTGTGGTGCTGGGCCTCGTGGGAGTCGTGTCGAATCCGAAGCGGACCTGAACGCTGGTTTCGCCGGGGAGCTAGAGCCGAGTGAGCTTCGCACCGATCTCCAGCAAAAGCTAAGTTGGCGGATGGAGGATACTCGAAGTGGAATATCGACTCTATCGAGGTGACTGCCTGCTCGGCGTGCTCACGTCTACTGACCGTGATTGCACTTGGTACAACGGCACCTTTGAGGCTCGGTCGGAGTTCGAGGAGTTACGCTCGCTGTTCGAGCGGGAACAGGCACTGCTGAACGAAGACCGCATCGAGGAGTGGGGGGAGGTTTGGGATGGGATCATGGCACTCGGCCTCCGACTGGAGGACGCGGCCACGCAAGCCGACATCCACGAGTTCCTGCTGCACATCGACGGATCGCAGGCATCCTGGCGGTATTGAGTCAGGTTCGAAGCCGTGACTCCCGCGACGCTAGAAAACCGATTATTCGAGTACAATGAGTGGTGCTGCTCCACAAAAAAACCTCCGCCGCAACCGGTGGGTCGCGGCGGAGGTTCTGGGTTTCTTTATCTCCTCAATTCATCTCTCTCCAAGCGGGAGAAGAGCTTGTTGAGGCTCACTCGCCGTTCAGGGCAGCCTGAGCGGCGGCCAAACGGGCGATGGGCACGCGGAACGGGCTGCAGCTCACGTAATTGAGGCCCACCTTGTGGCAGAACGCGATGCTGGCGGGGTCGCCACCGTGTTCGCCACATATGCCCAGCTTCAGCTTGGCGTTGGTTTGGCGGCCCTTCTCGACTCCCATGGCAACCAGCTGACCCACGCCCGAGGTATCGAGCGATTGGAACGGGTCCTTCTCCAGCACTTCCTCATTGAGGTAGTCGGGCAAGAAGCTGTTGATGTCGTCGCGGCTGTATCCGAACGTCATCTGCGTCAGGTCGTTGGTGCCGAAGCTGAAGAAGTCGGCCTCGGTCGCGACCTCGTCGGCCGTAAGGGCCGCACGCGGAATCTCGATCATCGTGCCAATCAGGATCGGCAGCTTACCGGTGTACTTCTTGGCCGCTTTGACCTCTTCGATGGTCTCTTCGGCAATCTTTCGCAGCATAGCGAGTTCCTGCACGGTGCCGACCAGCGGGATCATGATCTCGGCCTTGGCGTCGATCTTCTTCTTCAGGCAGTTGATCGCTGCCTCGGTGATGGCGGTGACCTGCATCACGAGAATCTCGGGGTAGGTCACGCTCAAGCGGCAACCACGGTGACCGAGCATCGGGTTGTGCTCGTGCAGCTGCGAAACGCGGCTCTTGATCTGCTTGGTGGAGATGCCGGTAGCGTCCGAAACCTCTTTTTGGCTCTTGGCATCATGCGGCAAGAATTCGTGCAGTGGCGGATCCAGCAGGCGGACGGTAACTGGCAGGCCGTCCATCGCTTTGAAGATGCCCTCGAAGTCCTTCCGCTGGTACGGCAGCAACTTCTTGAGTGCCGCTTCGCGGGCCGGCTTCTCTTCGGCGAGGATCATCTCACGCATGTGAATGATCCGCTCGGGCTCGAAGAACATGTGCTCGGTGCGGCAAAGGCCAATGCCTTCGGCTCCGAACTTGCGGGCTCGCTTGCTATCCTCAGGCGAGTCGGCGTTGGTGCGGATGCCAAGCTTGCGGTACTTGTCCGACCACTTCATCACGGTTTCGAAGTCGCCGCCCATCTTAGGCTCAACCGTGCCGAGTTCGCCGCCGTAGACTTCGCCCGTGGAGCCATCGATAGAGATGACGTCCTTGTGGGTGAAGGTCTTGCCGCCGACCTTGATCTTGCGACCCTTTTCGTCGATTTCGATCTCGCCGGCGCCAGCCACACAGCACTTACCCCAACCACGGGCCACCACGGCCGCGTGGCTGGTCATGCCGCCGGTGCTGGTGAGAATGCCGGCGGCGGAGTGCATGCCATCGACGTCTTCGGGCGAGGTTTCCTTGCGGACCAGGATCACCTTCTCGCCGTTGTGGGCGCGCTCCACGGCTTCGTCGGCGGTGAAGGCCAGCTTGCCGAAGGCGGCGCCAGGCGAGGCGGGCAGGCCTATCGTAAGGGGCTTTTCCTTCTTCTTGGCGGCCGGATCGAACGATGGCAGCAACAGCTGAGTCAGGTCGTTGGGCGGAATGCGAAGCACACCGGTCTTTTCCGTGATCAGCTTCTCCTTGACCATCTCGCAGGCGATGCGAACCGCAGCAGCACCAGTACGCTTGCCGGTACGGGTCTGCAGCATGTAGAGCTTGCCCTTCTCGATGGTGAACTCGATGTCCTGCACGTCCTTGTAGTGCTTCTCGAGCTTGGTTTTGATCTTCATCAGCTCGGCGTGCACCTTCTTGCCGATCGTCTTGTCAGCGTCGCACTTCCACTTGGGCATTTCGGCCACGGGCTGCGGGGTGCGGATACCGGCCACGACGTCTTCGCCCTGGGCGTTCACCAGGAACTCGCCGTAGAACTTGTTCTCGCCGGTCGAGGGGTTGCGAGTGAACGCGACACCGGTGCCGGAGTCGTCGCCCATGTTGCCGAACACCATGCTCTGGACGTTCACGCCGGTGCCCTTCAGGCCGGTGATGCCTTCGATGCGGCGGTAGGAAATCGCCTTGTCGACGTTCCAGCTCTTGAACACGGCCTCGATGGCCAGTTCCAGTTGCCCCATCGGATCTTGCGGGAAGTCTTGCTTGGTGTGTTTCTTATAGACCTTCTTGTAGGCTTCAACCAACTCAACCAGGCCTTTGGTCGGCACTTCGTTGTCGAGCTTCACACCATACTTCTGCTTGATCTTGCTGAACGCTTCCTCAAAGTGCTCGTGGTGCACTTCCATCACGACGTCGCCGTACATGTTGATCAACCGGCGGTAGGCGTCGTAGGCGAAGCGCTCGTTGCCCGTGGCGTTGGCCAGGCCGACCACCGACTTGTCGTTGAGGCCCAGGTTCAGAATGGTGTTCATCATGCCGGGCATCGACATTGCAGCGCCCGATCGAACGCTAACCAAGAGCGGATTTTCGGTGTCGCCGAATTTCTTGCCGGTTTCCTTCTCCAGCGTCTTCACCGCTGCTTCGACATCCTTCATCAGCCCGGTGGGCATCTTCTGCTTTTCTTGGTAATACTTGTCGCAGCACTCGGTGGTGATGGTGAAGCCGGGAGGCACGGGCAGACCAATCGAGGTCATCTCGGCCAGGTTGGCACCCTTACCGCCGAGCAACTGCTTCATCGAGCCGTCGCCGTCGGTCTTGGTCTTGCCGAAGTAGTACACCATCTTCGCACTGGAAGCTTTCTTCTTGGCCATGCCTGGATAGTCCTTGGTCTTGTGCCGGAAATACTGGTATAGGGTTGTATGGGCCTCGCCGTGAGGCTTGGGGGCTCGCTCGCGATGGCCGCATCGCCCCCGCGTGCCCCAAACGATTGTGTCGAATCGGTCAATGTAGCGGTGCGTTTGGCCGTTCGTCAAGCGTCTAAACCTCCCCGGGTGTGCCACCTGCCAGCCATGTCAACCACAAGTCAACCCGATGCTCAGAAGTCCTCGTTTCTGGGCCTGGCAATCGCCTTCGAACTCACCCTGGCGGTGGTCGGCTGGCTCGTGGCATGGCTGGGCGGGGTGCCGCTGGCCAGTTTGATGCGGCCCCGCGAGGATTTGGCGGCCGCACTCGGCTGGGGGGCGGCCGCCACGCTCCCGTTGTTGGTAATGCTGGTAGCCACACTACTGTGCCAGTGGCGGCCGATTGCCTGGCTGCGGCGCCTGGTGGGCCGGTTCGTCCGCCTGGTGTTTGGCCAAGCCCGCTGGTGGCAATTTGCGGCTGTCTCAATTGCCGCTGGGGTGGGCGAGGAGGTGCTGTTTCGAGGGGCCATCCAGCCCGTCGCAATAGCCTATGCCGGCCACCTGTTCGATCCGACGATCGGCATGGTGCTGGGGCTGGTGATCGCCAGTTTGCTGTTCGGCATGGTGCATGCCGCTAGTTGGAGCTATTTCTGGCTGGCCACGCTGGTGGGGCTGTACTTTGGCTCGCTAAGCCTGTGGCGGGAAGAGATCCTCAGCGCCATGATCGCTCACGCGGCCTACGACTTCCTGGCGCTCACCGCCATTTCCCGTGGCTGGTTTGTGCGTCACCGCCCACTGTTTTCGCTGCCACGCCGCTCGGATTCATCGGCCCGCTGATAGACGCGTACGTAGTCCACTTCGTAGCGCCCTGGCATCTTGGTGTCGGACGGATCGCCGCCGCGGGTGCCGCCGACCGCCAGGTTGAGCAACAGGTAGTGCGGCTGGCGAAAGGGATTGTTGCGGGTGCCCATGGTGCGGTCGACCTCGGCCAAATCGATGGTGTTTAGCTCGCGATCGTCTACCGAGAGGATGATCCGTTCGGCATTCCAGTCCATCCGCCAGATGTGAAACTCCTTGGCCCAGCCGTCGTCGAACTCCTTGAGTGGCACGGTTACCTCATCCCACTTCTGTTGGTAACGCTTCTTCCCCTGCCAGCAAGCATTGGCGAGGATCGAGTGGTCGTAATACTCCATGATGTCGATCTCGCCCCCGCCTGGCCAACCGCCGCGCCGTCCGAGCGTCCATATGGCGGGCCACAGACCAGGTCGGGCGTCGATGCGGGCGCGGATCTCGAACACGCCATATTGCCATTCATGGAGACCGGACGTCTGGATGCTGGAGGAAGTGTAGTGGACCACGGGGTCGACTCGTCGCCAGTCGGAACTGCCTAACTCGTACTTGGGGTTAGCGACGTCTTCTTTACGGGCTTCGATCACCAGCAATCCGTCGTTGCACGTGGCGTTCTGGGGCTGGTACCACTGCGCCTCGAAGTTGCGGACCAGTCCCCTCTCGTGCCGCCAGTCGTCGTCGCTGGGCGGTCCGTCTTCGTTGAACTCGTCGGCCCACACCAGCTTGTATCCCTCCGGCGGTTCGGCCCAGGAAACGGCGGGGGAGATAACGGCACAAAGTGCGAGGCAAACTGCAATTCGCAAGAGCATGGCGTTCGATCCTGGACAGGAGGTGGTGGTGGGTTCGGCGATCACAGCGCAGCGGTGGGGCGGCACGCTATGTTCCTAGTAGTCAACCCCGACGGCCTCGCATAGGAACTGCATGTATTTGCGAGTCGACCGGAAGTAATCGGCTGTCAGCTTGACCAGCGACTTGTCGAACAGGACATCGTGATCCAGGTTGGCCACGGCGATGTGGTCCTTGCGCTTCAGATCTTCCAGCAACGGATGATCAATGCCGTAGCCCCGCGGCGGACGTTTCAGGCTGTCGCCTGCCAGTTCGAATCGGTTGCGAAAGGCCTTGGCATCGCGGGCCCGCTTCCAGTCGGTGGGGTACTCGTCGATGGTCTCGCGGATTGCCCGCAAGCTGTCCGAGTCTGGATGCCAGACCCCGGCGGCGACAAACACGCTATCGGTGTCGATATGGAAATAGAACCCCGGGGCGTGGACGTCCTTGCCAAGTTCGTGACGGAACTGGATGCCGACGTTGGTTTTGTAGGGTTGCTTGTTGTTGCTGAAGCGGATGTCGCGATGGATTCGCATCAGCGACCCCCCCATCTTCTTCGGGACGGCCGTAAAGTGGGGCGAGATCTTCTGAATGGGCCCCGCCATGGCTGCAATGTAGGCGAGTGCCGGCTCACGCAGTTCTTTCTCGTACCGGTCGCGATTGGCGTCGAACCACTTGCGGTTGTTGTTGCGTGAAAGCTCTTCGAGAAAGTGCAGCAACCCCAGCGAGAATCCAGCGAATTCAGCAGGCATACGAGCATTCCAGGGAGAGATGAGCATGGCGGCGGTTGCCGCCATTGTTGCTCATGTGTCCCGGATTGCAAGCAGCTTGTTGGAATCGATCTGGCGTAGCGGACTACGGAATGATGACCGCTCCGTTGATGATCAGCCCGTTGGCACCATTGCCGCCAACGTTATTGTTGGTTTCGGTGCCACCCAGGGTGCCGAGCACTTCGATGCCGTTGACCACGTTGTCGAAGGCGGAGTTGCCGGACAGGCTGCCATTGATGTTCAGGTTGAACGTCATGCCGTTGCCGTCGTTCTCATCGGCCGCATTGTTGGCTACCAGACCGGTAACGGTGCCACCGACGTACAAGCCATCGCCGTCGCCGGTGATGCCATCTTCGTTCAGGTCGGTGATGTTCTCGATGACGTTGCCCTGGACACCGCCGGTGATGTTGATACCACGTCCACCCGCAATGGACAGGCCATTCTCATTGGCCGTGTTGGTTGCAACCGTACCAACGACGTCTCCACCGATGAACAGGCCATCGGTGCCATTGGTCGAGGTAATGTTGTTGCCAACCGAGGTGGATGCCGGTGCTGGTCCGGTGACGTTGCCCACGATTTCGATACCACGGGTGCCGTTGTTGCTGGCGTTGTTGAGGTTGAGTGTGCCATCGATATTACCCTCGACTATCAGGCCCACACCATCGTTGGAGCTGGTGGTATTGCCGTTGACAGTCGTCGTGATTGCCGAGGCCGCGTTCACCCGCAGCACGTCGCCGGTGATGCGAATGCCGTCGCCGTCGAACGTGGCGCCGGCTCGGTTGGAGGAGCCGGTATTGTTGTTCACGGTGCCGTTGATGGTGCCATCGACGAACAATCCGATACCGCCCGCGGCTCCCTGACCATTGTTGTTGGTCTGGTTGTTGGTCACCTGAGCGGCGATGTCGCCATCGACGAAGATGCCGTGCAGGCCGTTGTTGCTGGCGGTGTTGCCATTCATCGCGGTGAACGAGGGCAACGGGTCGACCGCACTGAGGCTGTCGATCGAAATACCCGAACCGGTGTTGCCGTTGGTCGTGTTGTTCGAGATGCCAACGTTGCCGCTGAAGTTCGAAGCAATCACGTTTTGCAGGTTCATGCCGTCGCCACCGTTGGTGTTGGCGACATTGCCGAGCAGGTTGCCATTCAGGTCGCCGTCGACGAACAGGCCGTGCCGACCGTTGTTGGAGAAGGTATTGAAGTTGATGTTGCCCGTATGCGAGGTGGCCAGACGGATGCCGTCGCCATCGCTGACGGCACCGGCCAGGTTGCCCGAGGCGGTGTTGTTCAGGATGTCGCCGCTCACCGTGCCACCGAACGACAGGCCGTTGCCACCTTCGCCACCGGCCGACTGACCGTTGGTGTTGGCCGTGTTGCCGGTGACGTCGCCACCGACGGTGGTGTCGACCAGCAGGCCGTCGAAGCCATTGTTGTTGGTGATGTTGTTCGTAACTTCACCATCGACGCTGTTGAGGTGTAGGCCAAACTCGCCGTTGTTCGAAGCGGTATTGCCGCTCAGGTTGCCGGTGAGCGTGGTTCCCTCGATGCCGCTGCCGCCGTTGTCCGATGCGGTGTTGTTCGAGATGTTGCCACCCACATTGCCGGCCAGCGAGATGCCATCGCCATCGTCGGTGGTGCCGGCCAGATTGCCCGTGGTGGTGTTGCCTGACAGGTCGCCGGCGATCGTGCCGCCGAAGATCATACCGCTACCACCCTCGCCGCCGGCCGACTGTCCGTTGTCGGTTGAAGTATTGCCGCTCACGTCGCTAGCCACGTTGCCAGTGACGTTCAGGCCTGCGAAGTCGTTCTCGTTCAGGGTGTTACCAGTCACGTTGTCCACGGTGCCGTTGACCGCGATACCGATCGACCCGTTCTGCTCGGCCGTGTTGCCCGACAGGTCGCCTGTGATGTTGAAGACGTTGATGCCACTATTGGCATTGCCGTTGGTGGTGTTGCCCGAGACGTCGCCACCAATCGTGGCGCCGTCGATCCGAATGCCGAAGTCTTCGTTGTTGTTAGCCGTGTTGCCGGACAGGTCGCCGGCCAGCGTGCCCTGCAAGTACAGGCCGTTGCCATCGGACGAGCTGCCGGTGTTGTTGCCGCTGGTAGCATTTCCGGAGATGCTGCCGCCGACGTTGCCGACAATGCGGATGCCATCGCCGCCCAGGTTGGCTGCCGACAGACCATTGGTGTTGGCTACATTGCCGGTGACATCGCCAGTCACGTTGCCGTTCATCCAGATGCCATCTATGCCGTTGCTGCTGGCGGTGTTGCCGGAGACGTCGCCGCCAGTCGACTGAGCGAACAGGCCGAACTCGCCATTGCCGCTGGTGGTGTTGCCGGAGACGTCTCCACTAACCGTGTCAGCGAGGATACCGCTGCCGTCGTTGCTGCCCGCGGTGTTGTTCGAAAGGCTGCCACTGACCGTGCCGGTCACTAGAATGCCGTCGCCATCGTTCACCGCGCCGCCCTGGTTGGAGTCAGCCGTGTTGCCGGTGACCGAACCACCCACGTTGCCGACGATTTCCAAACCATTGCCGCCGTCGACGCCTTGGCCATTGGTGCTGGCCGTGTTGCTCGTCACGGTGCCAGTGGTACCGTTAAGCAGCAGGATACCGGTGCCATCGTTGCCGGTGGCCGTGTTGCTGGTGGCACTACCGGTGAGCAGCCCGGTCAGCTCGATGCCGACACCCGCGTTTGCTGCGCCTTCGCTGTTGCCCGTGGCGGTGTTGCCGGCCAAGGTTCCGTTCATGGTGCCGTCGATCAACAAGCCGCCACCGCCGTTGGCGCCGGAGCCGTTGTTATTGGTGGTATTGCCACCGACATTGCCCACCACAGCGGATCCGCCGCTGCCGATGCTGATGCCAAACTCGCCGTTGTCAGAGGCCGTGTTGAGTGACCCGTTGCCGGTGAGTTGTCCCGCGATCAGCAAGCCGTTGGTGGTGTTGCCCGAGGCGGTATTGCTGGTGACGTTGCCCGTCACATCGCCGCCCACGTCCAGACCATCGTCTGTATTGTTGGACACAGAGTTTTGCGTGAAATTGCCAACCAGATTGCCCGCGATATTCACGCCATCGCCCGTGTTGCCGTCGATGGTGTTGTTCGTGATATCTCCGGTCACGTTGCCAGTGGCGGCGATACCGCCGCCGGCGTTACCAGTGATGGTGTTGCCCGTGGTGGTGCCTTCGTAGTCGCCCGTGATCGCCACGCCTGCACCGGCAGTGGTTCCGGTGATCGTATTGTCTTCGATGGTGTTGGAACCAGTCATGTTGGCGAACGCGATGCCTGCGTTGGTTGCACCGGTAATCGTATTCTCGTGAACGTAAATTCCGCTCTGCCCGGTGGAGAACACACCATTGCTGCCGGCGCCGATGATGTTGAACCCAGCCAGCTCGACGTTGTCGGCGGCCAGGGTGAAGGCGTTGCCAACCGAGTTTTGCACGATGGGCATTGGGCCGCCGTTAACCGTTGGTAGCACGACGTTGCCAATTTGCTGCGTGAACACGGTGTTGGTGATGCCTTCGCCCAGTACGCGCTGGCCTTCGGTGCTGGTGATGAACGATTCGCCGTTGAACACCCCGCCACCATGTACGTATACGATGTTCTCGGGCCGGTTCGATGCCTCGACCAGCGTGCCGAACGGTGTTTCGAACGTTCCGTCGCCGCCGGCTGCACCTTGCTCCACGTGAGCGAACGTAATGGGTGTGCCATCGGCGCCGGTGGCTACGATGGTTTCGTCGCTGCTGGTTTCGGCCAGCACGATATGTTGAATGCGCTCCACGGGGTCGCCAAGCCTGGCTGCCACGTTGGTCGCCGAACTCTCGCGCTCGCTACGGGCCGATACGCCCCATCGCCACAGCATGGTAACACCCGCGGTGGTATCGAATTGGTCGTCGTGCTGCACGTAACCCGACACCCAGAATTCGTCGCCGCCCCGGAACTCGAGTCGGGCGCGAGGGCCGGTTGCCGTCAGATCGAGGTCGGTGTCGTTGAACCAGTAGCCACCGATGGCTCCGCGAATCTGCGCGTTGCCGCCGTTGTACAGGACCCGCGCCACTTCGCCATGAATGCCGCCCATGGCGTTCTGATTGGTCAAGTTCGAGAGCAACAGGTTATGTCCCTGAAACTCAGTTTCGATATTGCCCGTCAGCAGTAGCGTGGTGGGATCGTTGCCGAACGGCACGTGGCCGTTGAAGCGGAAGTCCCAGAACTGTCCGAGCGACTCTGCACCGATCGTGAACTGCTGGTAGTCGGTCAGTCCCGTGTCGCGGGAGTCATAGTAGGCGTAGGCACCCCACACGCGGTTGTAATTCCAGTCATACCATCGCCCGCCAAGGCCGAGATTCAGACCCACCGCGTCCGATTGATCGTTGTACAACTGGAAGCGCAGGTCGCTGAACACGATGCTGTTCTGCGTGGGCTGGATCAACGGCAACCAGGTTTCGAACCGGGTAAACCCGTCGTCCAGGCCGACCGAGTCTCCCGAGTCGTAACCCAGACCAAACTGGTAGTCGATACCCTGGCCGCACGCGGCGCCCGCCGACGCCACGAAAAGACATGCCAAGAAATAGGTGCTTAGGACTGGTGCGGTTGATTGCAGTTTCACTGCTAGCTCTCCGAAGCTATATGCCAACGGACCGGTAGACCGGTAGGGGTTCTCTAGCTACTTCGGGTCGCTGCAACCGTTAAAGTTAACCAAACCGGTTTAATCGGAATGATTGTTAAAACGGGTTGAGTTTAGTGCTGCTCGGGGGCTGGCAATGCTGCCATTACTAGTGGTGTGCGCATGAAAAAGGCGGCCACCGTTCAGCGCGGCGGCCGCCAGCAGTGTCTCCGCGAATCAGATGGCGGAGTTGGGGGGAGCTCAGCGTCGGCGGATTCCCCAAATTCCGCCGAGCATCGCTAGCACCGCCAGGGCAGCACTCGATGGTTCTGGAACCGGCACCGCGGCCAGGCCCCAGACGGTGGTCGAGATGGTACCAAGTGAAGTTGCTGCACCCGTCGACAGGTCGATGGAGTACAGTGTGGAGGTCACTGCTCCGACGCCGTCGGAAAACGCAGCGAATGCATTGCCGGTCGTGGCAACGTCGAACCCACCAATATCGCTGGCATCGATGCCGAGGCTGCCAACGGTTTGGAGGGTGCCAGCATTGTTAGCTTGCGTGACCAGCATATCGAGCTGGGTGTCGATGGCTCGCAACTGAGTGCTACTGGCAAGTGCACCCAGCACGTTGCCGTCGTAGGCGTGATGTACCACGTTGGGGTCGACCCCCTCGTTTGCGTCACCGGCAGCAAACGCCACGGGAGTCGTCATCGCGATGTTGGCGTCGCCGGTGTCGGGATGGGCTACGAAATTCTGGTTGGCGTCGCTCACGATGCGGATCTTGTCAATTTGCGGATTAAAGTCAAACCCGAAGTTTCCGCCGTTGAGTTGATTGCCGTTGTCGGGGTTCATGAACCCGCTGCCCACCTTCGTCGCAACACCCGTTGCCGAGATCGTATAAATGGCGTCCATATCGCTAAGCGCGTACAGTTGACCGGTTAGAGGACGAAAGTCGATCGCCTGAAGCTCCTCGTCGTCGGCAACACCGGTGATACTCATCTCCGAGAAAACATCGGGGCTGCTGCTGTCGAAGCTTCGTAGCCCCTGACCTCCGCTAACCAGGTTGGTGAGGGCTACGAGTCGTTCGGCGCGTACCTGTCCCGCAATGCCTGCTGCGACCAGGCATGCGACTGCCAAAATGGATTTGTTCATTGAATGTTGCTCCGGAGGTGGCTAAAACGAATGCGATGGAAACCGCAACAACGGTTTCGGTGCACTTCACCAGGAGCTACGAGCCTCCGGCCGCCTTGGATGAGTGCTTGACCAGAAAATGTTGGATTTGTTTAATCCGGCCAAACTGTTTCTTGCGATGGGCATCGCGAGCGAATCTAATGGACTAGTTGAATCGCGATTTACTGAAACGGCACTCCCTCGCGGCAGATATGGTTCGCAGATTTCTAGCCCTGGCGGTTTTATTGGTGCTGGCCAGCGGGGCCTTTAACGCCGGAGCTTTGTGGAGGCACCATCATCCGCGCCCCCTTGTCGAGCAGGCAGATTTTGCCACACCAGACGGGCAGGTGAGCGCCACGGACCTTCTCGACCCAAGAGAGGTTGTCTGCACGCAAGTGGCAGCCCTGGCCGAATGCCAAACCAACCCCGATGCCCTGCGTCAGGTGTACGCTTTGGCCGCGCCAGCCAACAAGGCGGCGACCGGTCCGATCGAGCGCTTTGCTGGCATGCTCGTCAATCCCACTTACCGACCTTTGGTGGAACGCCGCAGTGCGATCGTGGGTCAAGCCGTCGTACGTGAGCCGTGGGCCACGGTGACGGTTACCACCATGGATCATGAGCACGGTTTGTCGGTGTTCCATTTTTATCTCGAACGCCAAGCCGAGGGACCTCACGCTGGTAGTTGGATGACATATGGTGTTCAAGGGGATCCGCTACCAGGCCAGCAAACCGAACGCGCAGTTCTCGGCATTTGATCAGGTCGCCTCGCGCGTCGACGTACTCCCTTCATGAATGTGCCACCGCCCAATTTGCCCTCCGACGACGAGCCGCTTGGCGACGAGCAGTTGATGGTGGCGATTGCGCAGGGCGACGCCGCGGCCTTGGAAGCACTGTACGACCGCTATTCTGGCACGCTCTACCCGATCTGCCTGCGAATTCTGAAGAATGCCAGCGATGCCCAGGGCATACTGCTCGATGTATTTTGGGAAATCTGGCAACGTGGTGAAAGGTTTGATCCAAATCGCGGCACGCCGCGTAGCTATCTAGTGATGCTAGTCCGTAGTCGTGCGATCGACCTGCTGCGCAAGGAGAAACGCCGTGCCGAGCACGAGCAACTTACCGCCATCCACGGGCGAGCCGGCCTGGCGGATGGCCAGGCTGCCAGCCAACCGGCACAGCAGGCGATACATACTGAGGATGGCGAACTGTTGCATCAGGCACTCGACAGCCTGAGCCCGCCGCAACGCGAAACACTGCACCTCGCCTATTTCGATGGACTTACGCACCAGCAGATTGCTGAGAAAACCAAACTTCCATTAGGTACCGTCAAGTCGCATATACGTTTAGGACTCAATAAGCTGCGAGGCATCCTCCGCCGAGATCCTGCGGGAGGGCCCAAGCAATGAACTGCACCCAGATTCAAGAACTGCTCCCCGAATATTCACTCGGGTTGCTGACCGAAGCGGAAGCAGCCGTGGTCGACGAGCACCTGGCGGCTGGTTGTTATCACTGCGAAGCGATGCTGGACGAACTGGGCGAAGCAGCAGCCATCATACCATTTACCGACCCAACCGCGACACAGCATCTTGAACCACCGGCAGAGCTGAAAGATGCACTCATGCAGCGCGTCCAAGACGACGCACGGCATCGCGTCGCCGAGGTAGCCACTGTGCCGAGGGAGGACAGCGTGCCTCCTGCTGCGAAGTCTCGCTCGCGTTGGAAGTACGTCCTCGCCTACGCGGCGGCTGCAGCCATCGCGTTTGTGATGGGTTCCCAGTTCACGGTTCCGCCCCAGCCGCTGGTGCTCTCCCAGGCGGAACGCGAACAGCTCTATCAGGAACGAATGGCCCAGATTCAGCAGTCGTTTGACGCCGAGCAGGTGCGGCTGGCCACGGCCACCCGCTCGGCCAGCCAGCCCCATAAGCAAGGTGCCGTTGTCTGGGACTATCGGGCGCGCCAGGTACACTTGTTTGCCTTCGACCTGCCAGCAACCGAAAGCAGCGGGGTACTACAAGCCTGGGTGGTCGACGGGGTGGGGGCCTGCATTCCAATTGGGTTGCTTGAAGTCGATCAGCGCGGCGATGTTGCCCAAGCCTTCACAGTGCCACAGCAGGTGGACTCAGTCCACAGTATTCTCGTGACTCTGGAGCCTGAGCCGGCCGCTTCTACTATTCCCGCCGGCAGCCAGCCGCCAGGCGAAGTGCGGCTAGTCGCGCCGTTCGAACCGCAGTAGCTCGTTGCGTTGCTGCCACATGCATGTTGCTGCGTGACCCGTCAACGGGTCCGGTACTAGCGCCTGTAGCGGTTGTTGGCCCCCATTGGGTGTAAATCTGGCATTGGTCCGCCACTTGCAATGTCAGATTGCCAAGTTCCTCTTCGCCCTCTTCGTACACTTCATTGGTACCGATAATGACTCAATCGCTCCTCGATAACTGGACGCAACAAGATTTCGATACTGTGGAAGAGGGCGTACTCGTCGCCCGCCACAACCTGGCTGCTACTGGCCTGTTTACCGACGATGCC
Source organism: Aeoliella straminimaris (assembly GCF_024054565.1). Taxonomy (GTDB): domain Bacteria; phylum Planctomycetota; class Planctomycetia; order Pirellulales; family Lacipirellulaceae; genus Aeoliella; species Aeoliella straminimaris. The sequence continues at coordinate 7,118 of NZ_JAMXLR010000078.1, read as the reverse complement.
CTGGCCGACATCATCGACACGCATCCCGCCGACGACCTCAGCATCAACACCATGGGCGTCGACCCTAATGTGTTCGACTGGCGCGAGGGCGAACGCAACGGCGTGAGTGGTCGCGAACTGCTGCAACTGGTTCGCGAAGGACAGCTCTGGATCAACTGTCGCAAGATGCTGGCCAACAACCCCGACTACGCCCGCGTGTTCAACGAGGTGTACGACGAGATCGAGGCGAACAAGCCCGGCTTTCGGGCCCAGCAGCGGACCGCCAACCTGCTGATCAGCTCGCCCACCGCCTGGGTGCCCTACCACGTCGACATGCCAGTCAACATGCTGTGGCACATTCGTGGCACCAAACGAGTGTGGGTCTACCCGCACTTCGACAAGCGATTCGCATCGAGCCAGGTGCTCGAAAAGGTGTGCAGTGGCGAGTGGTCCGAGGACGTGCCCTACGACACCAGCTTCGATCGCTACGCCCTGGTGTTCGACGCCCAGCCGGGGCAACTTATCACCTGGCCGCAACTTGCCCCGCACCGAGTGCGCAACCTTGAAGGTCTGAACGTCTCGCTGTCGACCGAGCACAAGAATCCGCGTGCCAAGCGTCGCATCAACGTGCACACGGCCAACCACCTGATGCGAACCCGTTTCGGCAAGGCTTGCCAGAGTATCGAGGTCGAAGGCCTTGCGGCCCACGCCAAACAGGCGATGGCCCGCACCTTCCGCCTGGCCGGCAAGTTCGTAGGCCAGGAGAAGGAGCAGTTCGTCTATACCAAGACGTTCGTCGTCGACCCTGACGCACCGCACGGCTATCGCGTGAAGGAAGGTGTCGAGTCGGCCGTGGTCGCTCCGCATGAAGAGTTGGAAGCCGTGCACGTCTAGGGCTCCGACCACTACCAATACGAAGAGGCGCAGCGGGGCGCGCGGAACCTTTCAAAGGTTTCGTCGCCCCGCTTTGCTTTGCGCTGCAAGCTGGTCACCGACGGATCCACTGCAGATCTGCAGCGCAGGGGCGACGAAACCGGCGTCGGACGAACTGGCCGGCGCCGTTTGCGGACCTCTATCCCGCGGGCTCATTTGTCCTGCAAGACCTCTACAGCGCTCTGGGTGGAGTTTTCTATTTCGACGTCGAAATGTTCATCGATCGCAAACGGGACCTTGCTCCCATCGTGCTTGGTGAAATGCCCTTCCATCTGCAGCGTCAGTGGTTTAGGACGTGTCACAACGTCGGGGATTTCTCCGGAGATAACCCAGACGTTGCTTTTCACAATCCGACCACCAGTGACGCTGTTCACCGATTCAATCTGCCTGGCAGCAGTACGCAGCGGCAGTTTCAGTTTCGTCGTAGCCGCTTCGACGGAGCCATCGTCATAGATCACCTTCAAACTCGTGAACTCAGCATTCTGAAAACTCTCGTCGTTGTCCGTGTAGTCGAACGCCAACCCATAGGGTAGTTTGCTCTGGAGCGTCCCTCCGGATAGGGAGCTCAACTCCGTATTGGTGTTGATCCAGATGCTCGGCGCCGGATCCGTAGCAGCCGTTTTGGGGTTGGAAGGGACGAACCGTACCGTATCGACCTTGTAGGTGCCGCTCGGCGGTCCCATCATATTGCTACACGATTGCATGGTCGCAAACAGTGGCACCACCGCGAGCACGATGGCAGCTCGTTCCAACAAACGCATCAGAAGCTCCTTTTGGGAAGCAGATTCGGACTTGGATCGATCGTTTGCGTCGCTGCAAGCTGCCCGAGTCAAATGCTCATGCGACAGCTATACGGCTCTTCGCGCATTGTAGCGCGGCAGTCCCCAATCGGCACCCATTATTCTGTCACCGCTTGCCCGAGTACCACACATTCGCGGTCAGAGTGTGAATTTTCGATGTTTTTCTGCACTCTCGAAACGGGCGGGGTGAGCTGCACCGCTGGGAGTTGGGAGATGCTCGAATTGGTGGGCGTGTCACTGCTTGGGCGCCGGCTATCGACGCGCCGAAGGAGTTCTTCTTTGAGCTGGCGAGCGATACACCCGCCACGCTTAGCGTTGCCGCAAAGTGCGGGCGGTGGTGCGACCTCCGCAAGAACTGGACTGGTGTTCTGCCCGCGTGAGCACTCAGGTCGACTTCTGCTATACTCAGTCCCATGGCCGACGTCACTCAAATCCTGTCGCAGATTGAGCAGGGAGACCCAACTGCCGGCGACCAACTACTGCCGTTGGTTTACGACGAGTTGCGGAAACTGGCCGCCGCCAAGCTAAATGGCGAAAAGTCGAGCCCAACTATGCAAGCAACGGCGCTGGTCCACGACGCCTACGTTCGGTTAGTGAACGTCGAAACGGCCCAACACTGGGAATCGCGGGGGCACTTCTTCGCCGCCGCGGCCGAAGCCATGCGGCGGATACTGATAGAGAGGGCGCGAAAACGCTCTCGGCGGGATGCCATTCGCGGGCAACAAGTCTCGCTGGATCAATTGGCTTCGCCCGAGTCGTTCTCCAACGCGCAGTTGCTGTTGATGGACGAGGCTCTCGGCAAGCTCGAGGCCAACAATCCGGAAGCGGCTGCCATCGTAAAACTGCGGTTCTTCGCAGGCCTCTCGATGGATCAATCGGCCGAGGCGCTGGGGATACCCAAACGCACGGCCGAACGAAAATGGACATACGCGCGGACCTGGCTGCACCGCGAAATGGAGAAGTTCGCTACGGATGATGGACCGGGAGGTAGTTAGAAAAACTTTTCAATTTTATTGGCGGACTTCGGCGTCGTCGCGTCGCATTGTATAGCAGACAGCGACAGTAGGAGAACCGTACCGATGGCCGAACTCAAATACGATGCTCAGAGTATCTTTCTTGATGCGCTGGAAGTCCGGGGCGACGATGAGCGTGCGGCATTTCTGAACGTGCAATGCGGCGCGAACATCAAGCTTCGTGAGGAAGTCGATGAACTTCTGCGTCATGCCTCGCGGGTTGGTAATTTCTTAGATCCCGAAGCGACCGGCACCGTCGACCAACCCGTTACCGAGCGGCCCGGCGATACGATCGGCCCTTACAAGCTGCTGCAGCAGATTGGCGAAGGCGGCATGGGCGTGGTGTACATGGCCGAGCAGACCGAGCCGATCGAGCGGCGGGTGGCGCTGAAGATTATCAAGCCCGGCATGGACACCCGGCAGGTGATCGCCCGCTTCGAGGCCGAGCGTCAGGCGCTGGCGATGATGGATCATCCCAACATCGCCAAGGTGCTCGATGCAGGGGTTACGGAGACTGGTCGACCCTATTTCGTGATGGAACTGGTAAGAGGAGTGCCGATCACCCGATATTGTGACGAGCATCACTTGACGCCCCGCCAACGACTGAAGCTGTTCATCCCCGTATGCCAGGCAATACAGCACGCCCATCAGAAGGGAATCATCCACCGCGACATCAAGCCGTCCAACGTGCTGGTGGCCGATTACGACGATCGGCCGGTTCCGAAAGTGATTGACTTTGGTGTTGCCAAAGCAACCGACCATCGGCTGACCGAGAAGACGATGTTCACCGAGTTTGGACAGGTCCTCGGCACGTTCGAGTACATGAGTCCCGAGCAGGCCAAGCTCAACCAGTGGGACGTCGACACGCGAACCGACATTTATTCCTTGGGAGTGCTGCTTTACGAGCTGCTGGCGGGCGAAGTGCCTTTCGACCGCCAGCGGCTCCGCAGTGCGGCCTTTGACGAACTGCTGCGGATCATCCGCGAAGAAGACCCACCGCGACCGAGCACGCGTGCGAGCACGAGCGCGTCGCTTGCCACGATCGCCGACAATCGTAAGACCGAGGCCACGCGACTGGGCGCGATGATTCGCGGCGAGCTCGACTGGGTTGTGATGAAGGCGCTCGATAAGGACCGTTCTCGAAGGTACGAGACGGCCAACGGACTGGCCATGGATGTCGAGCGATATCTCAAAGACGAGCCGGTGGTCGCGGGTCCACCGCTCGCGCGGTATCGGCTGGCCAAGTTCATCAAGAGGAACAAGGTGCAGGTGATCGCGGCGGCGGCCGTGACGGCGGCATTGGTGGCGGCACTGATTGGCACCACGGCGGGAATGGTGTGGGCGATTCACGAACGCAATCGTGCGGATAGCGAATCACGCCGAGCCGCTTATGCAGCACAGCGGGAAGCAGAAGCGAGAGCGCAGGCGCAGGTAAACGAGCAGCATGCGGTTGAGCAGCAAAAGATCGCCGAACGTGCGTTAACGCGCGCAACTGAAGTAAACAACTTGATTACGCAAATGTTCGCGAGCATGGACCCCGACGAGGCCCAAGGTGCGGACATCAGCTTGCTGAGTTCCATCCTCGACGCAACGTCCGAGCGTCTTTCCCAAGGAGAGATCAAAGACGAAATTGTGGCCGCCTCCTTACACGGCGTGTTGGGACGAGTATACATGAGCCTTGGCCTCTACCCAGCAGCCGAGAAGCACCTGCCGCTGGTCGTCGACATCTACACAGAGCATCTCGGCCCCGAGGACCACGATACGCTCAATGCGATGCACAATCTCGCCATGCTCTACCAGTATCAAGACAAGTCGGCGAAGTCCATTCCTCTCTATGAAGAGGTGCTCGAGATCAAAACACGAGTGTTGGGGCCATTCCACCTGGACACATTAAAGACGATGAACAACTTGGCGGGAGCGTACAACAAACAAGATCGCACCGACGCGGCGGAGTCACTATACGGCGCCGTGGTAATGAAAGGCACGATTGAATTGGGCTCGGAAGACCCGACCGTGTTAATGGCGGCAAGCAATTTAGCTCGACTGTATAGCGAGCAGGGACGACACGACGAAGCCGTATCGCTACTGCAGAACACGCTCGAAACGCAGACGCGTGTGCTATCCCCTAGTCACCCCGATACTCTGTTCACAATGTCCAGTTTGGCGCATGCACATTATCGGCGGGGCGACCTTGAAGAGGCGATCCGGTTGTATCGGAAGGCTGCGGACAGGCAGGCGTTTGTGATGGGACCAGATCACTCTCAGACGCACTCGACCAACTCTGGTCTGTCCGCCATGTATTGGAACCGAGCCGTCGATTGGGCCGAAGCTGGACAGTGGGATCTGGCGGCGGCCGACTGGACGCTCGTGCTCAAGCGGGCTCCAGATAGCGACGACTGGGCTTCAGATCGAAAAAACGCTTGCCGCAGGATCGCCAGTTGGCCTGAGGTGTTTGACCGACTGACCGCTGCGCACCCGGACGAGACGACTCTGTGGATTGGGCGGGCGCAACACCTTGCCGAGCGGAGCCGGTGGGATCAAGCAGCCTCCCACTACGCACGTGGGTTTGAGGCTCGTTCCCTCAACGACGCCGCGCTCATCGAGTACGCGGGCGTCTTGTTGCTCACTGGCGACGAACAGAGTTACCAGCGGCTTTGCGAAGAGGTGGCAGCCAAGGTTGCTGGCCCCCCTGGCAGCTACGAGGGTTTCGTCGCCGCCCGTACGGCTTGCCTCCGCCCCAGTAACTATGTTGTACCTAGCCGATTAGTGCAGTTGGCGGAGGAGCGATTGGCGGGCGATAAGTCCCCTTGGGTCTTCCATGTGGTGGGCCTGGCCCGCTATCGCGACGCGCAGTACACCGATGCCATGGCTGATCTCCAGATGTCGAATGCCGGCGATTGGGGAGGAGAGCGGGCTGCCGAGAAAGGCCTCAATTGGATGGTACTCGCGATGTGCCACCACCAACTCGGAAATCCTATCCAAGCCAGCAAGTGCTACGAGCGAGCGACGACTTTGATGGCGACCGCCACCCCAGAGCCTGGAGGTGCGGCATCCGTGCCGGTGCCCGACTGGATCGAATGGTGCGTCTTGCTTCACGAGGCCGGGGAGTTGTTGGACATCGAGGGCAGTGGCCCTAATAACACGGGTCTTCAAGATTCCTCTTAGTTGAATCTGTCGTCGATTGTGTTTGTCAATCCCGACTCGTCGACCCTCTCTCGAAGTGCTCCCACGTTGATGCAGTTGCAGAGTGCGCTGCGTTTTCGGAGATGCTATGTGCCTCACTCTTAACTAAGTCTGCCTTCTGAACTGGAGAAAACGATGCGAATGCATTACGCCGCTGCTACGGTGATTACCCTTTTGGTCACGTTAAGCTGCCTGGATGCGGCCAATGCATCCAAGTACAGGGCAGAGCTACTGGAGCTAGTAGGCTACGACACCGCCACGGCCTCGAGTGCTTCTGGAGGAAGTCTGGCTGGTTGGGGAATCGGACCCACGACCGATGGTGAGCAACATGCGCTGCTGTGGATCGGTTCGGCTGACAACGTGGTCGATCTGCACCCCAACGGGTTCGAATCATCCGTTGCTCAGAGCATTTCGGGAGCGTACCAAGTGGGCTTTGGGCGGGAGCCATCGATGGAGGTGATCAAGCCTGCACGAGCATTGTTGTGGAATGGAACGGCGGAGAGTGTGGTCGATCTGCATCCCGCCGAGTTCGAGGTTTCCATCGCAACCGGCGTTTCGGGCGATTACCAAGTGGGCTTCGGTGGGCCGTTGAATAACTTTAGAAACCAGGCACTGCTTTGGAATGGTACAGCGGAAAGTGTCGTGAAGCTGAATCCCGCGGGGTACATCGAATCCCAGGCCTCTGCGATATCTGGCACCACCCAGGTCGGTTTTGGAGTTCCCGATTCTCCAACGGGCACCCCACACGCCATGCTGTGGCACGGCACGGCATCGAGTTACGTGGATCTTCATCCCGATGGTTTCTTCAGTTCGTTTGCTTACGGCGCTTCCGGCGAGATTCAGGTAGGCGATGGAGTGAAGCTGGGAGGTGATCTCTCGAATCCAGGCATCCATGCACTCCTGTGGCGTGGTACGGCGGAGAGTGTGGTTGATTTGCATCCCGCAGGTAATGATTGGTCTACCGCGTTTGATGCCGCTGGAGATGTTCAAGTTGGCGTCGTGATCCCCGAATCATTTTCTCCTGGATCCTTTGCCTACGCCTGGTATGGCACGGCCCAGAACGCTGTGAATCTCCACATGTATCTAGAAGGCGTGGAGCCCGAACTCGTGGGCTCAACGGCATTCACGATTGATGACGACGGTATGATCTATGGAGTGGCTGGCGATGGAGCCATGAGCTACATCGTCCGCTGGACGCCAGTCCCCGAAC
>NZ_JAMXLR010000077.1 GCF_024054565.1 Aeoliella straminimaris | reverse complement strand
GGGGGTGTCAACATTTTCTTCGACAATTTGTCCGCCTGCTGACGGCCATCTTCCTTGCCTCTGCCGCCTTCGGCGGTTCACGGCCGCCGTTTCGCCACTATGGGCTAGCTGGAGTCAAGTTCAACCGCCGGTATCAATCGGTGTGGTAAATTCTCCAAAAGCGATCTTTTTTCCCCACTGACGCTGAACTTCGCCACCCCTTCGTCCCGAGCAACTTTGTGCCTCTTCGTTCAGCGAGTTCATACCATCTATCTATCACTGACGCTGCGAATGCCTCTTCCACCGCCCTCAACTAGGGAGAGCCTTGGAGACAGCGGTTGGACCAGCTTCGGCAAGTTACGTCCAATGCCAAATTGCAGAGGTGTCCGCTGGGCAAAGACACCTCCCGCAGTTGCGCGATACGGCGCAAAGGCTCTGCGGTCCCATCCGTAGTTCCCCGCGGGGTACATCACCTCAGCAAGATAGGTGGTCATCATCGTTGCCTTGGCGTGAGACTTCGACGCCGTTGAATTGGCGTGTCGTTTGGTCACGCCGTCAACGCTTCGGTCCGAATTCTTGCGAATCCGGCTACCTGGAAATTGCGTCGAAGTTGTTGAATCGGCCGTAGTAAGAAAATCGCTGTAGAAACCGCTCAGCGATTTGGTCCAATGGGGGTGTGGCGGGAGGTCCGCGCGGCTGATTGGCAATCCAAGTTGGGCTGTAGGCTCTGGGCTATGCTGTAGGCCAGAGGTTTGCGCTACCGGTACGCCCCCCTAGCCCTCCCCCAAACGATTTTGCGGTCGGAGGTTCGAGGAGGGGAAAGCTCCCACAAGCGAAATCGCCCGGGGGAGGGAACCTGCGCTCATTCGCGGAGCGAATGGCCACTTAAGGAGTTTTGGGACAACTGGCCGAGTATTGGGACAACTCGCGGAACATGCGGAGAACAACGTGGAGGGTTTTGTCCCCTCCCCCGATTGGTATTCCCGGTAAAACAAGTGGTTTCACCACCTGGGGGGGACCAAAACGGTTGGAGTTTTGGGACCACGGATTTGAATCGGGGAAGTGGGCCCAAAACTCTCGGGTCCAGAAAACGCGCGCGAGTCGGACCGTCACCGGCCCCGGATAAGGCTGGTCGGTATTCGCAATTGACGTCGAGAGTTCTCCGGGCTCGGGGACGAGCCAGCTCGCTGTAAGGAGTCCACCGTCTGGCGACGGTAGCTACGAGATCTGTCCGCTCGCTTAGGCGTAGACCAGGTTCAGCTTGTTCAATCCGTTGTAGGCGGCCACTTTGTAGCACTCGGCCAGCGTGGGGAAGTTGAACACATTGTTGATGAAGAACTCGGCGTCGCCATCCAGGGCCATCACGGCCTGGCCGATGTGAATCAGCTCGGTGGCGCCGGCGCCAATGACGTGGACGCCCAGGATCTTGTGCGTGTCGGAATGAATCAACAACTTCAACATACCGAGTGTATCGCCGAGCAGTTGCGCGCGGGCGATCTCGCGATAGTGGGCGATGCCGGCCTCGTAGGGGATGCCTTCCTGGGTAAGCTGCTCTTCGGTCTTGCCGACCATCGAGATCTCGGGAATGGCATAAATGCCGAACGGGAAGAGTTCGGTGTTGTAGTTGCCGACTTCGCACTGACCGAACGCGTGGCAAATGGCGCGGCGGCCCTGCTCCATGCTGGTCGATGCAAGTGCCGGGAAGCCGATCACGTCGCCCGCGGCGTAGACGTAATCGATGTTCGTTTGATACTGGTCGTTCACATGCAGGCGCTCGCGGTCGTCGAACTCGATACCAACGTTGTCGAGCCCCAACGATCCGCACACGCCCTGGCGTCCCACGGCGTACAGCAGCGTTTCGGCGCGCAGCGTTTTGCCGCTCTCGAGCTTGGCTTCCACCAGATGGCGAGCCTTGCCGTTGAGGATCTCAATCTCGGCAATCGATTCGACCTTCTCGCTCAGCCGCAGTGTGATGCCCCGCTGCCGCATGAAGTAGTGGAAGGCGTCGCCGATTTCGCGGTCGAGGAAGCCGAGCACCTGCCGGCGACCTTCGACCAGTGTGACCTTGACGCCGAGCGTGGCCATGATGCAGGCGTACTCGGTGCCAATCACGCCGCCGCCGACCACGATCATGCTTTTGGGCAAGTGGTTCAGCTTCAGCAGTTCGTCGCTCGTGAGAATGGTATTCTCGTTGAACGGAATCGACGCTGGCCGCGCGGGTCGGGTACCGACCGCCACCAGGAATTTGTCGGCCGTAATTTGCTCGGCCGCTTCCGGGCCTTCGACCACCAGTTCGTGGGATCCGGTAAAGCGGGCGGCGCCCCACAGCAGGTCGATGTGGTTTCGCTCGAATTGGTTTTGAATGAGGTCCCACTCATGACGCATGACGGTTTGCGACACGGAGCCGAGATCGGCGATGGTGATGTGCTTCTTGACGCGGTAGCTGGCGCCGAACAGACCTCGTTGGGCAGCTCCCGTGAGGTGCAGCACGGCTTCGCGCAGCGCCTTGGAGGGAATGGTGCCCGTGTTGATTTGAGCGCCGCCCAGCACGCGGTTCTTCTCGATAATGGCAACCCGTTTACCAAGCTTGGCGGCCTGGATGGCTCCCTTTTGGCCCGCGGGACCAGTGCCGATGACGACGCAATCGTAGTGTTTCATAACGCGAGGGGTGGGGGTCAGGGATCAGGTTCAGGATGGCGGCAAGTGCATATCGGTACCGATCGCACTGCTACCCCGCAATGACTCGTTACCGCCTCAATCGACTGATGTTATCGCAAAACTACAGCGTTAGCGAGTCTGCGGATGCGGTAATTGAGGGATTCCGAGTTGAATGCACCGCTAGTGAGGGTCGCACCGACTGCGAACAAAAACAGCTTGCCAGTTGTTAATTTCGGCCTATGTTTTGGCTGGTTTAGCCCCCAAACAGTCCCCTGTCCCGGTCCCTAAACTCGGTGAGGGACTGGGTCAGGAAAGACGAAGTTTCTCACAAAGTTAACGAATCATGAACCGCCGACAGTTTGCCTATTGGATTGGTGCTGGACTCTTCAGCCTTGGCGAGCGACTGCACGCCGAGACACTCGACACGTTGGCCGCCGTGGTGATGCAGTGCTCCGAGACGCTGGTGGATGGCCAGGTGGTCGTCGAAGAAGAACGGTGGAGCTATCACCAGGACAGCCGCTGGCGGTGGTTCGAACGCGAGACGCTGATTGACGGTCAATGGGAACTGACCGGACGCACCCGACCGATCGACCGCCGCACGGGCGAGGCGTTCACCAAATACGAAGGCTACCTGGACGACAGCCTGGTGCCGGACGAAGTGCGATTCGGCGAAGAGGTCGAGCACCCGCAACACGAGCTCGCCGACGAGGATGAGGACGACTACGGCGAGGCAGCCGTGCACCGCCGGGCGCGCGACGGGCGGCCCCCCAGCAAATGGTTGCGGAGCTTGTACGCCGAGGAGCTACGGCTGTGGCTGCCGGATGTCGACGTGCCGGATGTCGGCGTCAGCGGCATGACCGTCTGGACGCACCTGACCCGCGACCACGGTTTCGACGCCAAGCGGATCAAAGGCCTGAACGACGTCGAAATGGCCAAACTGCACTCCGTGGCGCACTACGGCTATTGATGGCTGCTGGCTATCTGCCATCAGCTCTTAAGCAACGATGTCGTGCACCACGCGGGCCGGTTTCACGCCGGTGAGCTTTTGGTTGAGTCCCTGGTGTGGGTAAACCAGCTTTTGGTGGTCGAGGCCCAGTAGGTGCCAGAGCGTGGCGTGCAGGTCGCGGACCTCGACCGGGTCCTTGGTAACGTGATAGCCGATGGGATCGGTTTCGCCGTAGCTGAACCCTTGCTTCACGCCGCCGCCGGCCAGCCAGATGGTAAAGGCGTGCGGATGGTGGTCGCGGCCGACAAACTGCATCTCGCGACCGCCGCGGTTCTCGCGCATTGGCGTGCGACCGAACTCGCCAGCGAACACCACCAGGGTGTCTTCCAGTAGTCCGCGTTGCTCGAGATCGGTCAGCAGAGCGGCCATCGGTTGATCGACTTCGGCACAGCGCTGCTTGAAGCCACTGTTGAGCGCCTCGCCTTGCGAAGCGCCGTGGGAATCCCAACCCCAGTGGAAGAGCTGCACGAATCGCACGCCTCGTTCCACCAGCCGCCGCGCCAGCACGCAGTTATTGGCAAAGCTCTCGCGGCCCGGCTGGGTGCCATAGAGCTGGTGAATGTGCTCGGGCTCGTCTGCCAGGTCCATCGCCGCAGAGGCCGTTAGCTGCATGTTGGCGGCCATCTCGTACTGGGCGATGCGAGTGAGCGTCTCGGGATCGCCGAACTCCTGGTAGGTATCCTGGTTCACCTGATTGATAGCCGAGAGGATGCGCTCGCGCATCGCGCGGTCGATGCCCTTGGGATTGGAAAGGAACAGTACGGGGTCGCCCTCGCTGCGACACTGCACGCCTTGATAGACCGACGGCAGAAAGCCTGCCCCCCAGGCGCTCTTACCGGCACTCGGCACTCGGCCGCCTGACACCAGCACCATGAAACCCGGCAGGTTCTGGTTCTCGCTACCGAGGCCATAGCCGAGCCAGGAGCCCATCGAGGCGTAGCCCAAGTTCTGATTGCCCGTGTGCATCAGCAGTTGCGCAGGGGCGTGATTGAACTGATCGGAGGTCATCGAGCGGATGAAGGTGACCTTGTCGATCACTTGCTCGAAGTGCGGCAGGCGGTCGGAGATCCACTGCCCTGCCCCCCCCGCCTGGTGGAACGGATAGCAGGACCCCAAAAGCTTGGGAACACCGCGAATGAACGCAAACCGTTGACCTTCGAGGAACTCCTGCGGGCAGTCCTGGCCGTTCAGTCGGTCGAGATCGGGCTTGTGCTCGAACAGCTCCAATTGGCTCGGCGCGCCGGCCATGTGGAGAAAGATCACACGCTTTGCGCGGGGCGTGAAGTGCGGCTGCCGCACCTCGAGCGGGTGCGCGGGATCGTGCTCGACGGCCCCAGACGATGCCTGCGCGGCATTGGCCGCCAGCCAATACGCCCCCAAACCCGCCATGCCCCCTTGGAGGAAGTGCCGCCGGGTGTGGTGCTGGAGCGTCGCGAGCTGCAGGTGATCGGTGAGGTTCATGGCAAATCTCCTTCCCCGTCCGGGGTAGGACCGGGGTGGGGGCTATCGCGTAATCACGTCGTCCAGGTTCATCACCGCGCTTGCCACAATGGTGAGGGCGTAGGACTCGGGTGTCGAGCCGAGCGCGGCCATTTCCTCGTTGGCAGCATCGAAGCTCTGCAGGGCATCGTCGTACAAGGCAGTCATCGCCGTCACGGCAGCCGCGCGCGGGGCGTCGCCAGTGGCTTGCTCCAGCGCCCAGGCGATCTGCTCGCGCGGCGTCGAGCCACCTTCGGCAGCCATACGCTCGGCAAAGCCCTGGGCACACTCCACAAACACAGGGTCGTTCATTGTCACCAACGGCTGCAACGGCGTGTTCGTGGCGATACGGCGGACGCTGCACACCTCGCGGCTGGGGGCGTCGAACGTCATCATCGACGGGTAGGGACTCGTCCGCTTCCAGTAAGTGTAGATCGCTCGTCGGTAGCGATCTTCGCCTTTGGCGGTGACCCACTGCGCTCCCGAGTAGACGCTTCGCCAGATGCCATCGGGCTGGGGCGGCATCACCGAGGGGCCAAACATTTTGTCGGATGCCCTGCCGCTCAGCATGAGCGCCTGGTCGCGTACCATCTCGGCCGTCAGTCGCAATCGTGGCCCCCGGGCAAGCAAGCGGTTCCGCGGGTCAAGCTTCGCCAATTCGGCACCCGCCTGCGAACTCTGTCGGTAGGTGGCCGAAAGTACTATCTCGCGGAGTAGCTGCTTGGTGCTCCAACTCATTTCGTGCTGGAACCGCGCGGCCAGATCGTCGAGCAACTGCGGGTGCGATGGCAGGATACCACTGGTACCGAAGTCGCCCACCGTTTCGACGATGCCGGTGCCGAAGAGCTGTTCCCAAAAGCGGTTCACCAGCACGCGGGCGGTAAGTGGATGCTCCGTGGAAGCAAACCAACGCGCGACATCCAGGCGGTCGACGGCCTCGTCCGTCTCGATTGCGGGAAATACCGCGGGCACACCAGGCTGAACCTCGTCGCCCTTGGAGAGCCAGTTGCCACGTTCGAAAAGATACGTATGGCGATGGGATTGCTGGGCTTGCTCTTCGATGGCAGGCATCGACACCGAGGCAATTGCCGCCCGCTCTCGCTCGGCCGCGGCCAGTTTGTCTTCCAGTTGCCGATACTCGGGGTCGGCCAGCAGATTGGTCCATGCCTGGCTATCGGACACGGCGAATCGGCCGCGGTTCATTACCTGAGCGATCATTCCAGTGGCGCTGCGGTTCTGCTTCAGTTGCAGCCGGATGCGCGCGTCTTCAGGCAGCTCCACGGGCTGGCTCGGCACGAACACCGCCCACCGCGGCCGGTCGAGCTTGGGGTACACGCCCCACCCGTCGTTGTTGTCCTTCAAACTGCCGGCCGGATCGAGAATCGGATCCGCCTCGTCGCACATGGCCAGATAGAAGCTCACCTCGCGAGGTGGCGTTTTGCCTGGCGTGACCACCCAGGCTCGCAGCCGGGTCACGGCGAAGCCTGCCTCGGGATTGCGCAGGGCCTTCTCGAGGTCCATCGGCAACGAATCGATGCGAATGGCCGTCAAACGCTGGACATCGCCAGGCACCAGATCGATCGTGAATACCGATCCGGCGGTCACGGTCCCCTGGGTGACGTATTCATTGCCTGCCCGGTTCGGATCGTCACGAACTTTCAGCTTCGTTTCGCCAGTCGACAGGGCGTGCTCGATGGACAGTGACTTCCATTGGTTGGAGTCTTCCGCCAGCGGCAATCCCGCGGCGTGCAATTGCTGCTTCAACTGCGAGATGCGACGGTCCAGTTCGTTCGCCTGCTCCCAATCCTCTTGGTTCTTGGGCACCCGCAGCCTGGGCGTTTCCTCGTCGCGGTCCCAATCGCGGGTCGTGTTGAACACGGCGACGAACTGGTAGTACTCCTGGTTTTCGATCGGATCGTACGGATGCGAGTGGCACTGCGTGCAACCAAACGTCAATCCGCCAAACACCTGCCAGGTAGTGTTCACCCGGTCGAGCACCGCCGCGGTGCGAAACTCCTCGTCATCGGTGCCCCCTTCGGTATTGGTTTGTGTGTTGCGATGAAATGCGGCCGCCACGCGGTCGTCCATCGTGGCCTCGGGCAACAGATCGCCGGCAAGCTGCTTGATGAGGAACTGGTTGTAAGGCATATCATCGTTCAGCGCGCGGATGAGCCAATCGCGATATGGCCAAATGTCGCGGTGGGGATCTTTTTCGAAACCCATCGTGTCGGAGTACCGCGCGAGGTCGAGCCACATGGCAGCCCACCGCTCGCCAAACTTGGGCGACGCCAACAGTCGCTCGACCACCCGCTCGTAAGCCTCCGGTGAGTCGTCGGCCAGAAAGGCGTCGTGCTGCTGGGCCGTGGGGGGAACTCCCACCAGGTCGAACGTCACGCGCCGCAACCATTCGCTCTTCTCAGCGGCGGGCGATGGGGCCAGGCCTTCGGCTTCCAACCGCGCCAGTACGAACGAATCGATGCGGTTGTTACCCCACTTTGCGCGGGTGGTCGGCAGCTCCTGCGGACGCGGCGGCACGAACGACCAGTGTTCCTCCCACTTTGCCCCCTCGGCAACCCATTGCTTGACCAGCGAAATCTCGCGGTCGCTCAAGGCAGACCCGTGTTCGGCCGGTGGCATTCGATAGTCGGGGTCCGGATCGGCAATCCGCTCCACAAGGTAGCTCTCCTCGACGTCGCCAGGCACGATGGCCCGCATGCCCGAGTCGCCTTCGGCGAGCGCTTTGTCGCGATAGATCAGCGAGATGCCGCTGGCTTGCTTCACACCACCGTGGCACGCGACGCAGTGTTTGGCGAAGATGGGCCGGATGTGCTCGTTGAAGCTCACTTGTCGGGGCGCCGCCCCTGCAGGTTCTTCCGCCGCGCGACTTGGCGTGAGCAGGTGCGACGCGACCAGTGCGACCAGCAGCACGGCCGACACAATACAGATTCTTGGGTTGAGCAAGCGGTGCATCGAAAAAGTTTCACCAAATCCGGAGGTGATGGGCCGCGCGAACCGCGGCAAAGGGCAGGTACCTGTATTCTAACTTCCTCGTCCAGCCCGGTACACATGGCCGGTCGCAGCAATCGTAAGGAGTTTCCGCACAAAGTGGCTTTCGCGGCCAAAAACTCGCGGGCCTTCGCCTGAAACGATAGAATAAGCCTCTTGGCACTCCAACTGATAGCGTCGCTCTACAGCCTTCCGCATCCGAGTCTCACAGCACATGATCTGGCTCCCGATACGCTCTGATGCAGCTCGCTGGGCCGCAAACTGTCTAGTGTTGGCGTTCGCCGCGCTGAGTGTCAGCTTCTCGTCGCGGTGCGATGGCGAGGACCTGCTGCCCGACTTGATTGCCTGGGATCACGACCTCTCCGAGGAGGGGTCGCCGCCTGGACTCGACATCGTGTACGGCGGATACTTCGACACCACGGTCGCGGGGCGCGTGCTGTACCGATTCCGCGCCGCCCTGGCCAACGTGGGTGCGGGGCCGCTCCAAGTGGTCGAGCAGACCGCCGAAGAAAATGGCGTGAAAACCACACAGACCATCACGCAACAAATCCTGCAATCGGGCGGCGGCAATACGTTTCGCGATCGCACCATCGGTACGTTCGACTATCCCCCCGAGGTGGTCAATGGTTTCGGCCACTTACGCTTGCCCGGTCTTGCTCAATACAACTTATACGAAGCCATCGTCAACGGCGGCGCCACGCCCGATGTCGGTAGCCAAGTGCGTTCGAATGACAAGCTCAGCATGGGTATCGTCGACAGCATTGCTTACAACCAGCCAGTGCCCGGCAAGCCACCGAGCAGTGTTTATGACTCGGCAGATGCCGACGTACTGGGTATCTCGATCGGCTATGCCGATCTATACGGCGCGGGACTCCCGGGACAGTGGATCGATGTCACGGACCTGGCCAGCGGTCAGTACTGGCTCGAGGTGCATGTCGATCCGTACGATCGAGTACTGGAAGTCGACGAACTGAACAACACCTCGCAGATCCTGGTCGACCTCGAAGTGCCTGTCGCCAAAACACCGGGCGACAATAACGACGATGGCGTGGTCGACCTGGTCGACTACGTCGTATGGCGAAACACGTTAGGCAACGTCGTGGCTACCGGCACCGACGCCGACGCCAATCGTGACGGCATCATCACGTCCCTCGACTATGAAGTTTGGAAAACGAACTTCGGTCAAACGACTCCAGAAAGCTCAGAATCCCAGCTGCAGGTACCCGAACCTGCAGCCATTGTGCCAATGGGTGCATTGCTGGCGGGCTTGGTTCTGCGGGTGACGAGGAGTCGTGACTTGTCAGCACCGCGTAGGGCGCAATACTGAGTGGGTAGAGAAATGTTCACGCATTGAAGTCCCGCTCCCATGCCCACCAGCACCGCCCCCCCGTCGCACGCTGCCCTGGCCGGATTCCACCCGGTTACCCAGGCATGGTTTGCGCAGGCATTCGCCGCGCCAACTCGGGCGCAGCAACTTGCCTGGCCGGCGATCGGCTCGGGGCAAAGTACCCTGCTGCTTGCACCGACCGGCTCTGGCAAAACGCTGGCTGCTTTCCTGGCATCACTCGACAACATGATGTTCACCCCGCCATCAACGAAAGTAGATGGCCTGAACAACAAGAAGCAAAGGTCCAAAGTCCGCGTCCTCTACATCTCGCCGCTCAAGGCGCTGGGGGTCGACGTCGATCGCAACTTGCGAACACCCATCGCCGGCCTGCGGGCCGTAGCCGATCGACTCGGTGTTGCGTACCATCTGCCCAGCGTCGCCGTGCGCAGCGGCGACACTCCGCCCCCCGAACGCGCCCGCATTCAGCGCGATCCCCCCGAGATCCTGATCACTACCCCCGAGTCGCTGTACTTGATGCTCACCTCGAAAGCCCGCGAGTCGCTGGCCGAGGTCGAAACGGTGATTGTCGACGAGATTCACGTGATGGTCGCCGGCAAGCGTGGCGCGCACCTGTTCGTCACGCTTGAGCGACTCGAACGACTCCGGCGTCAAGCCAATCCCAACGCACCACCGCTGCAGCGCGTCGGCTTGAGCGCCACCCAGCGCCCGCTGGACGAGATCGCGCGGCTGCTGGGCGGAGCGGAGGCCACAGCCGACATTGACCGACCAGTCCGCCCCCGACCGGTGGAGATCGTCGACGCCAGCGAACCCAAGCAGTTTGAACTTCGTGTCGAAGTGCCCGTGGAGGACATGGCACGATTAGGGGAGCCGCTCGAGCAGGCTGGCACGAAGCATGCGGATGATACAGACGACCAGCAGCCAGCACAGCTGCCAATTCCTTCGGGTCCTGCCGCTGGCCCCACGGTTCCCTCGATCTGGCCCGCCATTCATCCACGACTGGTAAAGCTGATTCGCGAACATCGCTCGACGATGATCTTCGTCAACAGCCGGCGACTGGCCGAGCGACTGGCAGCGGCCATCAACGAATTGGCCGACGAAGAAATTGCCCTGGCGCATCACGGTTCAGTCGCCAAGGATAAGCGTGCGGATATCGAAGACCGACTCAAGCGCGGAGTGCTGCCAGCCATTGTCGCCACCAGTTCGCTGGAACTCGGCATCGACATGGGCGCGGTCGACTTGGTGATTCAAATCGAAGCGCCGCCGTCCATCGCCTCAGGCATGCAGCGCATTGGTCGTGCCGGCCACCAGATCGGCGCTACCAGCAAAGGGGTGATCTTTCCCAAGTACCGCGGCGACCTGGTGGCCTGCGCCGGTGCCACGGGGCGCATGCTCGCTGGCCATGTGGAAGAAACATACTATCCGCGCAACCCGCTCGACATCGTCGCCCAGCAGATCGTGGCCATGGTTGCCATGGAGACAATCGACGTGGACGAGCTGTACGCCACTCTGCGCGGTGCAGCGTCACTGGCCGACCTGCCACGTTCCAGCTTCGAAGGCGTGCTCGACTTGCTCGCTGGACGTTACCCTTCGGACGAGTTCGCCGAACTCCGACCGCGGCTCAACTGGGACCGCATCGCCGGAACACTCTCGGGGCGGCGCAACTCGCAGCGCATTGCGGTGCTGAACGCCGGCACGATTCCCGATCGTGGTTTATATGGCGTGTTCCTGGCATCCGACGATGGCACTACCGGCAGTCGCGTCGGCGAGCTGGACGAAGAGATGGTGTTCGAAACTAACCCGGGGGACGTCTTCCTGTTGGGGGCATCGAGCTGGAGGGTGATCGACATCACCCGCGATCGTGTGATCGTGGTCCCCGCGCCGGGCGAGCCAGGACGGATGCCGTTCTGGCGTGGTGAAGGTCCCGGGCGACCGCTAGAGTTTGGCAAAGCGATTGGTTCGCTCGCACGGCAATTGGTGCAAATGAATAGTGAGCAGGCCATCGCCCAACTCCAGGCCGATCACGCGCTCGATCGCCGTGCGGCGGTGAACTTGTTGCGTTACCTGGGCGATCAAACCGAGGCCACCGGCGAAGTGCCGAGCGATCGCACGGTGGTTGTCGAGGCATTCCTCGACGAAATCGGCGACTGGCGAGTGGTGGTGCTCACTCCGTACGGTGCTCGGGTGCACGCGCCGTGGGCCATGGCGGTGGCTGCCCGGCTACGGAGCGAAGGCATCGACGAGGTCGACTTCATGTGGGCCGACGACGGCATCGTGTTCCGCCTGCCCGAATCGGATGGTGCGCCGCCCACCGATTGGTTTGTGCCCCGCAGCGACGAGATCGAGGACGAAGTGGCCCGGCAGGTCGGCTCCACGGCGTTGTTCGCCGCCAGGTTCCGCGAAAACGCTGCCCGCAGTCTGTTGCTGCCACGCCGCCGCCCCGACCGCCGCACACCGCTGTGGCAACAACGCCGCCGCGCGGCCGACTTGCTGTCGGTTGCCGCGCGTTACCCGGCGTTTCCGTTGCTGCTGGAAACCTATCGCGAAGTAATGCGAGATGTGTTCGATCTGCCCGGCGCGGTAAAGATCCTGAGCGAGATCGAACGTCGTGAGATCACCGTGCGCAGCGTCGAGACGTCGGCCGCCTCGCCGTTTGCTGCGGCCTTGCTGTTTTCGTACACGGGCAATTTCGTTTACGAAGGAGACGTGCCGCTGGCGGAACGCCGCGCGCAGGCCCTGACGCTCGACCATGCACAGCTCCGCGAACTGCTAGGCTCGGCCGACCTGCGGGAGCTGTTCGACGTCGAGGTGCTTGCCGAGCTGGACCGTGAGCTCCAACAATTGCACCGTCCGGTCGTCAAACATCCCGACGATGTACACGACCTGTTGCTCCGTCAGGGACCACTATCCGCCGAGGGGATTCGCCAACGAACCGACGAAGCTTACCTGGCGGAACTCGACCACTGGCTCGACGAGTTGACGTCCGCCCGACGAGTGATTGCCATTCGTCTATCGACGGGCGATCACTATGCGGCGGCGGAGGATGCCGCGCGGTTGCGCGATGCGCTCGGCGCGAACCCACCGCCCGGCCTACCCGAGGCGTTCCTCGAATCGGTCGACGATCCATTGGGCGACCTGGTGGCCCGCCACGCGCGAACCCACGGGCCGTTCACCGCCTTCGACGTGGCCACACGGTTTGGCTTGGGCGAAGCACCGGTGGTCGCCGTCTTGCGGCGACTGGCCGAGCGCGGCCGACTGGTTGAGGGCGAGTTCTTACCCGGCGGACGGGGCCGCGAGTGGTGCGACGCCGAGGTGCTGCGGACGCTCAAACGGCGTTCGCTGGCGCGGCTGCGTAAGGAAGTGGAGGCCGTGCCCCCCGCCGCGTTGGCGCGATTCCTCACCACCTGGCATGGGCTCGATGAACCACGTGCGGGACTCGACGCGTTGCTCGATGCCATCGAACAACTGCAGGGAGCGCCACTGCCGGTGAGTGTGCTGGAAAGCGACATTCTGCCAACACGGGTTCGCGACTACACGGCCGGCGACCTCGACGAGCTGTTTCTCGCTGGCGAAGTCACTTGGCGGGGCATCGAGTCAATCGGCACCAGCGACGGACGTATCGCCCTGTATCTCGCCGACCAGTACCCGCTGCTTGCGCCGGCCGTGGGCGACCTGGCGGATCTGGCGGAAGACGAGCTCGCCACGCGGGTGCTGGAATTGCTCCGTGAGCGAGGGGCGTTGTTGTTCGACCAGTTCACGCGGACCACCGGAGCCTTCTCCCAGGACGTGCTCGATGCGGTGTGGCGATTGGTCTGGGCCGGCCTGGTGACCAACGACACCCTTGCTCCGTTGCGATCACTAACTCGCACCGGGCGGAGCGAAACTCGCCGGCGCGAACGCCGCCGTGGTCGATCGTTCCGATCCCGCCGCATCACGCGACTACCTGGCAGCGAAGGACGGTGGTCGCTGTTGCCGCATCACGGCGACCACTGGCCTTCGCCCACCGAACGATCACTCGCGTTGGCATCGCAGTTGGTGGCCCGCCATGGCGTGCTTACCAAGAACGCGGTCAGCAAGGAGATTGTGCCCGGTGGCTTCGCCGCGATCTATCCGGTGCTGAAGCAAATGGAAGAAGCCGGCAAGCTGCGGCGCGGCTACCTGGTCGAAGGACTTGGCGGCGCACAGTTCGCAGCGCCGGGTGCCGACGACTTGCTGCGACGTCCCATTGGCAAAAACGACTCCGAGAGCGAACCTCGCGCGACGTTGCTGGCTGCCACCGATCCCGCCAATCCGTACGGAGCGGCTATCCCTTGGCCGCAGCGCGACGAAGCGGCGGGACGACTCGGTCGCACGGCCGGAGCGCGAGTCATCATCCATCAGGGACAGCTTGTCGGCCACCTTAGCAGCAGCGGAGGGCAGTTGACGACGCTACTGCCCTTCGGCGAACCGGAACGCACCACCGCGGTGCGGGCCATTGTGGCGGCGCTGGTCGACTGTGCAAGCTTCGGCGAGCCCGTGATGCTCAGCAAAGTGGACAACCAACCAATCGCTGGAAGCGAGCTGGCCGAGCCACTACGCCAAGCGGGCTTCGAACCCACCAGTCGCGGCTATTTGTATCGCGATCATCCCAACGAGCACATGCCAAGACGACGTCGGCGTTAGTCACCGTTCTGCGGGTCGTCCAGGGCATTCCGCAATGCGTCTCGGGCCTCCTGCGAGTCGACCAACAACTCACGGACTCGCTCTTCGGCCACCACTGCATTGAAGTGGTCTTCCATTCGCTTAACCTTCCCTCGTTCAAACTCCAACAACAAGGCGATGGGCGTCGTGTGATGAGTAGACGATCCGGCGAACGAACCACACTCGCGCAGGAACAACACCACATGATTACCTTCGGCAAACACGCGCATGGTGCGGAGAACCAGTTCTTTGTCGTGTCGCTCCATGACAGCGAAGAAGTTGCGCCAGAACTGGTCGAACCCTTCGCGGCCGCTATAAGTGCCGCAAAACGGGAGTACGCTGGGGTCACCGGGGACGACCAGCTCGATGTCGTCGGCAATTAGCTCCTGACAGTACCGAGCACAATCCGCTTCGTACCGAGCGTAGTTCTCGATAATCTGCCGAGCGATGGCCTTGGGCACTGCTACCAGGTCTTCGGGATAGACCGGATGGACGGATGTACTCAGCGCATCAGCCAAGTGCTCAATGGTATCGGGTCTCAGGGTGCCATCGCCCTCCGCCTTGGCAATGACCCGGGCAGAGTACCCGGCCCGTCTGGCAAGCTGAGCCTGGGTCCATCCATGGTGCTCACGGTGGTATCGAAGTATCTCCCCATTGCACCGCAACGAACGGCCAGCCGGCTGCTGTTTCCATGCCATCGTGTTTGCGCCCCCCAAACTGCGCGACAAGATCCCTTTCTTTGAACGAGTTGATGAATGGAAGTGGGAGCGTTGTTGCCTCTCCCCGTACCTTTCGTTCATCTTGCGTTCATTGACTCACAGTAGCGTGTGGACGACAAAGATATCAGTAGTCCCGCCGCAGAAGTAGGGCTCTTACACCGCTTCCAATATTGGCAACCAAGAAAATCACTACATTGCCGAATGAAACTTTTCGGCCTAAAGACTAGTACAACACTGCAGATTGCCTGGCCTGGGAAGTCCTGGGATAACCGCAGGGGGGCCAGGACTCCCGGCTGGGCTTTGCAAAATCTAGCAAGAAACGAGTTAAATTAACACCAATCGATTGGTTAAATCTTGGTGGTTTCACCCCAACTTCGAGTTTCATGAGTAGCCTCGAGGCCTCCGGTTCCTGCCGAAGATGAAATAGTTCTTCCGGTTTACCGAAGCCCGGGGCTGCTTTTGTTCGCTTTTCTTCTTCTCACCGCCACCCTCTTGCGGACGGTGTGCCGCAAGTAATCATGGGGGCAGTAGCGCGGCGTTTCGCAACCTAAATGGCGGAATCGCGCACGGTCAACCATGCACCCATCCGCAGGTTCGCCCTATGCCCGAAGGCGACACCATCCATCGCACCGCCATCACGTTGCGGCCCTGGTTGGTCGGCAAGAAGATTCTGGCCGCCGACGGGTGGAGCGACTGGCTCGAGTTTGCCTCGCTAGTAGACCGCGAAGTTACCGCTATCGAGGCACGCGGCAAGCACCTGCTACTTCACCTGGACGACGCGCGCGTCGTGCATGGGCACAGTGGCATGACTGGCTCCTGGCATCTCTATCCCCATGGCGAGCGCTGGCTCAAGCCCGCGCGCCGCGCCGCCTTGGTGCTCGAGACCGATCAACTTGCCGTTGTGTTCTTCAATCCTAATGTGCTGGAATTGCTCTCGCCCACACAACTGAGACGCCATCCACATCTCTCTCGCCTGGGCCCCGACCTGCTCGGCGAGCAACTGGACGTGGAAGAAGTGATCGCCCGATTTCGCACCCAGAACCACGCGCCAATTGGCGAAGCGGTGATGAACCAGACACTATGCTGCGGTATCGGCAACATCTATAAGTCGGAATTGCTGTTCCTGCAGAACATCGACCCCTTCGCCCCAGTAGCCCAACTCGATGACCTGGCCTTGGCCGACCTGCTCGATCTGGCACGCGACCTGATGCAACACAATCTGCAAGGCCCCACACGCACCACCCGCTTCGCTGGCGATGGCGGTAAGCTATGGGTGTATGGCCGGCGGGGCGAGCCCTGCTACTTGTGTGGCACCAACATTCGCTTACGCCGCCAAGGCGACCTGGGCCGCACGACCTATTGGTGTAGTTCCTGCCAGCCACCTGCCGACGGTTCGACACAGCCGCAAGCCGAGGAGCACGACCAGGCGTGACACCGCGTCCTTGCCTGCTTCCATGGTACCTCCGTTAATTGGAAAGTAGATGCCATGACCAAATCCTGCCGGAGTAACTTGAAGATCTATCTTGGCGACCACCTGGCGCTGATGGTGGGCGAGGCGGAACTAGCACGGCGCGTCCGGCGGGAGAATCGCGAGACGCCGCTCTCGTCGTTCCTGTCCGACTACCTGGAAACGCTCGACCTGCAACAACAAGGGGTGCGGCGATTGCTGGCTACCATGGCAGGCCACCCCAGCCGATTGAAACAAGCCGGCAGTTGGATGGCCGAGAAACTCGGCCGGTTCAAATTCAACGGCAGCTTGCTGCATTACACCGATCTATCGCGGGTGCTGGAACTCGAAGCGCTCCTGCTGCTGGCCACTGCACGCAAATCGATGTGGTCGACGCTCACTGCTGCCAAGTTGGAGGAAGGCGACTTTCAGACCGCCAAGACGGCGACCGTCGAGCAGTTGAACTTGCTCAACGAACATCTGAAGTCGGCGCGACGGCGCGTGATCGAATAGCCGACGGAATAGCAGCGAGATGGCTTGCCATATCATGAGGTACTCACTGCTGCCTGTTGCGGTTGCTGCAACGTTGGCTGGAGAGTGCGGAGGTAGTTACGTATGGCGAAGCCACCCAGCACCAGCATCAGGCTCGTCACAACCGAACTTGGCTCGGGTACGGCGGCGTCTGCTGCACTGGCTATCGAACTGCCCGGGGCGGCAAAGTTGGACTTCCAAATCGTGTACTCGCCCAGGTCGATCACTTCCGAATCGTCCGTTGTGCTGCCGCTGGGCAAAGCCGATTCCGCGGCGCCCAACAGGTTGCGCCATACAACATAATCGGCGATGTCCACCGACCCGTCGTCGTTAAAATCGCCGGGCAGCGTCTGCACCGCCGGGCCGATGGTCAGCCGCTCGAAGACCGCCCCCAGCGCGTAGTTCGATCCATCCATGATGGCAAAGTCGAACACCTGCAGGCCCGTGAGGTCGTAGTTGCCCACGGCATCCAACACATCCAGCGACGGCAGGGCCAGCGGTCCGTACGTCACGCTAAACGCGGTACGAAACGGACCAAATCTGCCGTCCTGGTCGGTCGCCACCCCGAGCGGAAAGCTGACGTCGTCCGACAGGAAGAACCCATCCACGGCTGGATCGTCGTTGCGAATCCCCCACAGTGGCGCCGCTGCCGATGGCTCTACAGCCCGTAGCCCAGCAGAGTACGCCCCCGCTGTGAACCGGAAGGTGTCCGGCTGGATGGGATAGCCCCGCGTCGGAATGCTCGCACTGTCGGTAAACGACTCGGAGTCTACGTAAAAGCGGATCTCTACCGGGTCACCTTCGACCGCCAGGCCCAACGATGAGTCACTCGCTCGAATCTGGTTAAACTCCACACTACCCGACACGACAATCTCGACCTTGCTCGCAGAAGCCGAACTCGACAAGCACAACAGTATCGCAAGGATGGCAAGTTTACGTGGCACGGCAGTCGCTCATAAAAATCGGTTCTCGGTTCGGGGCACCTGCTCAGGCTATCACGGACCCTCGACGGCGAACAGGCGAAGTCTGGTGGCGTAACCGAAACCCCACATCACTAGCTCCCCCCGGCTGGCGTCATATTTGCACTTGTTATAATCGTCTTCCCCAATCGCACCCCCAACCGAGGACTATCGTGGACGAAGTCACCGATCCTGTGTGCGGCATGCGCGTCGATCCCGCGACGGCGATCTCTTACGCCGATGGTGCGGAGACCTTCTACTTCTGCAGCGACGGCTGCAAGTCAAAGTTTGTCGCCTCGCGGGAATCGAGTGAGGCGACACCCCCGCAGCACGACTCGCATTGCCACCATTCGCACGACCACCGCGCGGCGGAGCACCACCACGATCATCATGCGACCAACCAGCCGGATGCGGCCGATCAGCGGATCTACACTTGCCCCATGCATCCGGAGATCGAGCAGGTGGGCCCCGGCAGTTGTCCCAAGTGTGGCATGGACCTCGAACCGAAGAGCGTCTCGCTCGACGACCAGGACGATGGCGCCGAAGCCGATATGACTCGCAGGTTCTGGGTCGGCGTAGCGCTGAGCGCGCCGCTGTTGGTGCTCACCATGGGACCAATGATCGGGCTGCCGATCCACGATTGGCTATCTCCTACCGTTGGCGGCTGGCTGCAACTGGTGCTCGCCACGCCGGTGGTGTGGTGGTGCGGATGGCCTCTGCTGGTACGGGGCTGGCAATCCATCGTCCATCGCAGCCCCAACATGTTTACGCTAATCGCCATTGGCACGCTCACCGCTTACGTGTTCAGCTTGTTCTCCGTATTGCTGCCAAGCTGGATTCCCAAGGCCTTCTACGAAGACGGTCGGGCGCCGCTCTACTTCGAAGCGGCCGCCGTGATCATCACGCTCGTGCTGTTGGGCCAGGTGCTCGAACTCCGCGCCCGCAAACGAACCAGCGGCGCAATCCGCGCATTGCTGGAGCTGGCGCCCGACATTGCTCATCGCATCACCGATTCCGGCGAGCAGGACGTTGCGCTCGACCAGGTGCATAAAGGCGATCGACTGCGGGTCCGCCCCGGCGAGAAGATGCCCGTCGACGGCGTGGTGCACGAAGGCAGCAGTTCGGTGGACGAGTCGATGCTCACCGGCGAGCCTCTGCCGGTCGAGAAACAGCAAGGCGATAAGGTCGTGGCCGGCACGCTCAACCAGACTGGTACGCTGGTGATCGAGGCCCAACAAGTCGGCTCCGAAACGGTGCTCAGTCGCATTGTCGACATGGTGGCGGCCGCACAGCGGAGCCGCGCACCGATCCAACGTCTGGTCGACGTCGTGGCCGCCTGGTTTGTGCCGGCCGTGATCGTATCGGCCATCATCGCGTTCGCGGTCTGGGCCACCATCGGTCCCGCGCCACGGTTCGCCCACGCCCTGCTCGCGGCCATCTCGGTACTGATCATCGCCTGCCCCTGCGCGCTGGGCCTGGCCACGCCGATGTCGATCATGGTAGGCGTTGGTCGCGGCGCTCGCGAAGGCGTGTTGATCAAGGACGCCCAGGTACTGGAGACCATGGAACGCGTCGACACCGTGGTGGTCGACAAAACCGGTACGCTCACCGAAGGCAAGCCGCGCGTCACCGAAGTGCTTTCGGCCGGCGACACCAGCGAAGACCAGTTGCTTGCCCTGGCGGCCGCCGTCGAACAAAGCAGCGAGCACCCACTCGCGCGATCGATCGTCGACGCGGCGAATGACCGCGAACTCGACCTGCCTAAGTCCAGCGACTTCAGCAGCACCACCGGAGGTGGCGTGGAGTCCACGGTCGACGGAGCTCGCATCCGGGTGGGCAAACCTGGCTTCATGACCGATAGCGGAGTCGACCTCTCGCCGGACGCCACTCAGCAGAGTCACAACCTGCAAAGCGAAGGCCGCACCGTGGTGTACGTTGCCCGCGATCAACAGCTGCTCGGTATGGTGGCCATTTCCGATCCCATCAAGGAGTCCACACCACAGGTGATCGAGCGGATTCACGACCTGGGGCTCAAGCTTGTCATGCTCACTGGCGACGCCGAGGCGACTGCCAAAGCGGTGGCCGAGAAACTGAACATCGACGAGTACCACGCGGGCGTGTCGCCCGAGGAAAAACACGACTTCGTCGAACAGCTTCGCAACCAGGGCCGCGTGGTAGCCATGGCCGGCGATGGTATCAACGACGCCCCTGCCCTGGCGGCAGCCGACGTGGGCGTCGCCATGGGCACCGGCAGCGACGTTGCCATCGAGTCGGCCGGCGTCACGCTGGTAGGCGGCGACTTGCGCGGCGTCGTAAAGGCCACGGCCCTGAGCCGCGCCACGATGAGTAACATTCGTCAAAATCTGGCCTTCGCTTTCGGCTACAACGCCCTGGGCATCCCCATCGCCGCCGGTGTGCTGTACCCGGTGTTCGGCTGGCTGCTGAGCCCCATGATCGCCGCGGCCGCGATGAGCCTCAGCAGCGTCTCGGTGATCGGCAACGCCTTGCGACTGCGGGCAACCAAGCTCTGACGAATCAGCCGGCGCATGCTTGGCTCCGCTGCCATCGCCCAACGTTGGCCCCAACCATCAACGTCAAAGGGTGCCTGGAGTCGAGCTCCGCGAGCCCCCAGCAAACAACCAGCATTCAGCCGAGCGAAAACTCCTCGCGGACCGCGTGGCGGTCCGGCTATTTCAGCTGATTAATTTTGGGTCAACTTCCGGGATCTAGATTCGTGGGCCCAAAACCCCCTGGTGATTTGGTCGGCGACGGCTGGCAAACCGCTGCTTTTTCCGACGTTTGTGGTGCCTGCGAAGAGTTTGTCCCCCCGCGTTGTTCCCCGCATGGTTCCGAGGCCGATGCAGAGGCTGACTCAGCGCGTTGTTTCTTGATCACCCCAATCAAGTCGTCGCGAAATTTCTGCAGCGCCTCCCAATCGACCACCAGGCCGGGCGCCGGCTGTTTGCCATACCGTGCCGGGTTGAGCTTCTCCAGATTCCTGGCCGACTGCTGCCACGTCTGCCCGCGCGGCGGAACCCACTTCGGCTTCGCGACCTGCCCGTCCATCGGCGGCAACGTCTCCGACATAGCCTCGGCCGAGGCACCGGGAGGATTTGTTGTGCCATCGTTGGAAGCATCTTTCGAGGAGGCGTCGGAAGAGGCGTGGGCGGCGTCAGCCGCGGCATCGCTGGTGGTAGGATCGCTGGTCCTTTCACCCGGCGCATAATCGCGCGGCCACCACGCAGGTTCGTAGGGTGGCAGGGTGTCGTCCGGCTTCGCAGCCAATTCCGGCACCAGGTTCACGAACGCCTGGTCGATCTTCCGCCCAAGATACGCCTCGTCCTCGCGAAACACGGCCGCACAGAGCACCGCATCCTTAACCTGCCCCGCAAGTTTCACCAGTTCGACGCGCGTGAGCGTCACTTTATCGGCCGCATTGGCCGCATCGCGACGCGCTTGCCGCTCTAAACGCCGTTTCTCCTGCCGATCGAGCAACCACGCCGCCGCCCGCCAATGCGTATCCGCCTTCCGCTGAATGGCCTGCAGCGGTTTGAGCTGCACCGCCATCTCCGCCCGCCGTACGCGGAGGTCGAAATCTTCATCAACAGTGCGCTCCCGCTTAATCGTCTTGCGATCGCAATCGACGTAGCGAGCAATGCTCGCCATGCTCATCCCGGCCGATAACAGCGCGGTGATCTCGCCTTTTTTCACATCGTCCAACACTCGTGGTCGTGCCATTTTTCGGTTCTCCAGCTCTCGGGGGAAATAAACATGCGTACACTTCATGCCGCATCCCCGTTATACCCCGCAGAGTGTAAAAAAATGAGCGTAAACCAAGCCAAAACGCCGAGTTTTCACGTGGACACATTCGTAGCCGGATTCGCAAGAATTCGGACCGCAGCGTGCCTGGGAACGAGCTCCGCGAGGTGCCAGCAAAGAAGCACCGTAGGCCGTAACAAGCCCCGCGCAGTTACGGCACATCTGCAGGGGAACTTGAACAGAAGGTAACGAAGGAAGCAAAGAAAATAGGATGGGGCTCTCGGGGCGTTGCTTGATGACACGTCAAGCCACAGCCGGTGCCCATGGCACCCGGCGACGGGGTGGCGCCTCACCTGGTCCACTTGTCAAAACAGCCCAAGTTGCTTGCGTATCATCCATCCTTTGGTTCGTGCTGCCAGTTTGAGTCCGTGCGTCGTAAGAGAATCTAGGTCATCCGGAACCTTCGTGAGTCTTTCGTAACCTTCGTTCGTGATTAACACGGTGTCCGAATGTCGAAAACCGCCCAGACCATACAAGTACACCCCAGGTTCGACGCTGACGACCATATTTTCTGCCAGGCAGTCATCGCTTCCATCAGCGATCCAAGGACCTTCATGCGTGCCAAGACCAATACCGTGTCCTACTCGGTGCAGCCTCTTCTTTTCCCCTTGATACCCTTCTCGATTAAGAAATTCTGTTATTGCATTGTCGATCTCGCTGCAGCGAACTCCTGGCCTGAGCATCGAGAACGCCTGGCGCCGTGCCTCGCACATGGCTGCAAACGCCCGTCTCGACTCCTTGCAGGGACTGCGCGTAAAGAAGGTTCTCTCGCTCTCCGCCGAGTATCCATTCACTCGGGTGAGCACGAGGGCCTCGTGCGGACCGTTATTCAGGCGATCCGCAAGCATCGGTACTGAGTGCGGCATGGCACTTCTCGGCGCCGCCCAGATTGCCATCAAGACGTCGTTCGCGAGGGCATCCCAATCGGGCACCGATCGAATAATGGCTTTGGTCACATGGCGAGTTTCTGCAAATCCTTCCGCCACCACCGCTCCGTTGTAGGAAGCTGCAATCAACCGGTTGACCCCTTTGTCAGCGTAGAGCGCTGCGCGCCGGATCATGTCAATTTCTGCTGCCGACTTGACCAGACGCTGGCGTTCGACAAGGGACTCGCAGCGAAGCGAGCGTCCTTCGATGGCATCACCAATGTACGCCGCCGTCGATGGCTCAACTCCGATTTCACCGCTGCTGGGAAGCAGTTCCCCCAGCCGATCAGACCACCTGGCTCCAGTTGGCGCGGGGTACTCGCGGTACGCATGAATATCGCCAACTTCAATACCAATGGCCTTCGACATATGGTCTCGATCGAGCCTGGGTACAAGCAGCGCTGGCGGTCGCCCTGGCACCACCAACAGAAAGAAGGGGCGCTCCAATGGGGCGAATGCTGCCCCCGTCAGGTAGTAGATGCTCTCCATCGAGCTAACCAGAAACGCTGCCAGATCGCGGCGACAGACCTCCTTTTGCAGGTCCTCAAGACGCTGACGATATTCGCTTTGGGGGATAGCAGTTACCACGACTCCCTCCTTTTGTAATTAATTACTTACAAAACGACTAAATAGAGATCGTCAATCGCTCCCATCATCTAACAAGAATTTGCTGATCGTCTGAAACAGGCGCTTGCGTCCCGTCGGGGACAGCAAATCCAATTCGA
Source organism: Aeoliella straminimaris (assembly GCF_024054565.1). Classification (GTDB taxonomy): domain Bacteria; phylum Planctomycetota; class Planctomycetia; order Pirellulales; family Lacipirellulaceae; genus Aeoliella; species Aeoliella straminimaris. The sequence continues at coordinate 311,803 of NZ_JAMXLR010000077.1, read as the reverse complement.
TCGCAATATTCAAGAACGCCACCATCGCAATCAGGGCCCAGGCCGTATCGGCCTCGCCAGGTGAGTTATTCGACGTCCTCTCGGCGCGATAGGCCGCAACTTCGGCTCGGATGCGTTGGTGATATCGCAGATAAAGCTGCTTCAACGCCTCCTTGAAATCTGCGTCATCCGTTTCACCAAGTGCTGAAAAGATAATTCGATAGAGCCCTTGCTCACCGAGATCATTGGCAGTGAGGTCGATCAACCTGGCGACTCGATCACCGCTGGAATCCGACTCCAGGGCCTGCTGCCACTTTGCCATCCGTCTCCAGAACAGAAAGTCGATCGCCGCGAGAAACATCGCTTTTTTGTCGGACCACATTCGATAAAGAATGTTCTCCTGCACTCCACAGCGTTCTGCTAATTCCGCAATCGTCGTTCTGCGATACCCGAGTTCGCTGAAGACTTCCGTCAGCACGGGCAACAGAGTTTTGCGTCGCTCTTCAAGCGTGCTCGGTCGTCCCATGGTGGGTGGACTCCCAGAAAGGCTGTCAGTAAGTGAACACTTACAAAATACCAAGGTCGAAAAAATTCGTCAAGCCAACCTTTCAATCGTCGCACGACCAATCGCACCGTGACGCGCCGACCACGCCGTGTGGCGAATCCACCTGGGTGCTGGCGATGCTGGGTCCGGCGGCTAGGTCCGCTCGGGTCAGCAAGACGCTTGCACCACCGAGGCGGGGTCGCGGAAGCGGTAGCCGACGCCGCGGACGGTTTCGATGAGGTCGGCGTGTTTATCGAGCTTCTTGCGGAGTGCGCGAATGTGGACGTCGATGGTTCGCTCGAGCACCAGAGAGTCGCCGCCCAGGGCGGAGTCGATCAGTTCGGCGCGGCTGAATACGCGGCCGGGATGGCGGATGAGCGATTCCAGCAGACTGAACTCGCTGGGCGTCAGGTCGAGCAACTCCTCGCCGGCCGTTACCCGGTGGCGTTCGCGATCGACCATGATGCCCTGGCTGACCAGGGTGTCGCCGGAACTGGCCGACCCTTTGCGTCGGCGGAGCAGAGCGCGGATGCGTTCGAGCAGCACTTTGACGCTGAACGGCTTGGTAACGTAGTCGTCTGCACCGACGCTGAAGCCAGCCACCTGATCGGTCTCTTCCGCCTTGGCGGTGAGCATCAGGATGAGCATGCCGGCCGTGGCGGGGTCGGATCGCAACCGGCGGCAAATCTCGAGCCCGTTGACCAGCGGCAACATCAGATCGAGCACGATGAGCTGCGGTCCCTTGAGCCGCGCCTGGGTCAGCCCTTCCTGCCCATCCCGCGCGACAATGGTCTCGTAACCATCCTGGCGGAGGTTGTAATCCAAGACGTCGGCCAGCGACCGATCATCCTCCACGATCAATACAGAGGGTTTAGCCATGACTCTTTACCGATTATCCTGCGGAGCTGTCCTGCCTGAGGTCCTCATGCCGGTGTCGCGCGATTTCGCCGTCCACCAGGTAGATAACGTCTTCAGCAATATTGGTTGCATGGTCGGCAATGCGTTCGATATGCCGGGTGGCGGAGAAGAAGTGCAGCGCGGCCTCGACCAGGTCGCTGCGGGTTCGCATCACTTCGTGCACTTCTTCGATCAATTGCAGATTGAGCTGGTCGACCTCGTTGTCGCGACGGCAGACGTCGGCGGCCGCGTTGGCGTCGAACTCCACAAAGGCGTCGAGCGCCTCGCGAACCATCTCGACCGCCATGTTGGCCATCTTCTCGAGGTTCTCGGAGACGTAAAAGTCGGGTTGCTCGGCCAGCGACCGGGCCCGCTCGCCCAGGTTTACGGCCAGGTCGGCAATGCGCTCGAGGTCGCCGTTGATCTTCAGCACCGCGGCGGTGCGGCGAAGATCGATGGCGACCGGTTGGTTGAGCGCCAGGATCTTCAGGCACTCTTCTTCGATGGTCACTTCGCGGGCATTCACGAGTTGCTCCTGTTGGAGCACTTCCCACACGAGATCGGCCTGGCGTTCGCACAGTGCGCGGGTGGCCGTGCGGATCATGCCCTCGACGACCGAGGCCTGCGTCAGCAGCGCCCGCTCGAGATTCTGCAGATCGCGTTCGAGATGTCTGCTCATAACAACCTTACCACCTTGTTAAGTGATCCCAAAGTGACAACATGAAAATCAGCGGACCCACGACTAGCCGAAGCGGCCAGTAATGTAGTCTTCGGTTTCTTGCTTGGTGGGGTTGGTAAACACCTCGGTGGTGGGCCCCGCCTCGATTAAGCGTCCTTCGTAGAAGAACGCGGTTTGGTCCGACACGCGAGCAGCTTGCTGCATGTTGTGGGTGACAATCACAATGGTGTAGTCGTCTTTGAGTTCGAAGATCAGGTCTTCGATGCGCGACGTGCTGGTGGGATCGAGCGCCGAGGCGGGTTCGTCCATCAGCAATACATCGGGATCGGTGGCCAGCGCGCGAGCAATGCAGAGCCGCTGCTGCTGCCCACCGGAAAGTGCGAGGGCCGAATCGTTCAGGCGATCTTTCACTTCGTCCCACAGGGCCGCATGTTTGAGCGAGCTTTCGACAATCTCTTCGAGCCGGGCGCGGGAACGCAAACCGGCCACGCGTGGTCCGTAGGCGATGTTCTCGAAGATCGATTTGGGGAACGGATTGGACTTCTGGAAGACCATGCCGACCCGTTTGCGAAGTTCGACCACGTCGACCTTGGGCCCGCGAATCTCCTGACCGTCGAGCAGGATCTCGCCTTCGACGCGGGTGTGCTCGATCATGTCGTTCATGCGGTTCAAGCAACGCAAGTAGGTGCTCTTGCCGCAGCCCGAAGGACCGATCAGCGCGGTGACACAGTTCTGGGGAATGATGAGGCTGATGTCGTGCAGGGCGTGGTGCGAACCGTACCAGAAGTTCACACCCTTGGTGGCAAACTTCTTGGGATACTGCGCCAGTTCGCTGGCGGTGCGCCCCGGTTTGTTGGACGACACTTCGGGTCGGCGGATGCCTATTTGGGGGTCGTCCACAGTGGATACGCTCCCGTTTCTCGGAGAGGTTGATGTCGACATATATCAGTTTGCTCGCTTTCCCGTCGGGTTACCAGCGGTGTGTCGTTGGAACCGGCGATACTCGGCTACCATCGGATGTGCTTGCCGAACCGGTATCGGACCAAAGCGGCCCCCATATTCAGGGTAATTAGCACGGCCAGCAACACGACAATCGCGGCGGCCGAGAGGTCGTGGAACTCGGGCTGAGCCCGGCCGGCCCATTCGAAAATGGCCAGCGGCAAGGCGGTAAAGGTAGACCAAATGGAGTCGGGCGCCCGGTCCACGTATTGTACCGCACCCATGGCCACCAGCGGGGCGGCCTCGCCCAGCGCGCGGGAAATGGCCAGGATCACGCCCGTCATGATGCCAGGCGTGGCGGCCGGAAGCACTTGCCGCCAGGTGGTCTGCCACCGCGTGGCGCCCAGAGCATACGAGGCCTGCCGGATGGAACCAGGCACCGACCGCAAGGCCTCCTGCGTAGCGAGAATCACAATGGGCAGCACCACCAGCGTGAGCGTCAACGCACCGGCCAGAATGCTGTGCCCCAGGTTCAGAGCCCAGGCAAATACGCCCAGTCCGAGGAGGCCGTACACAATGGACGGCACACCGGCCAGGTTGGCGATGTTGACCTGCACGGCTCGCTTCCAGCGGGTGTCGGCGGCGTACTCTTCCAGATACAGCGCGGCCCCCACGCCCAGCGGCACCGAAAACAGCGCCGTGAGACCGATCAGCCACAGGCTACCGATCAAGTACACCCACATGCCCGCCTTCTCGGCATTGCGGGAAGGCAGGCCTTCGATAAACTGCCAGTCGAGGTAGTGCATTCCCCGATAGAGCACACTACCCAGCAGCAAGAGCAGGATGCCCAGGCAACTCAACATGGCTGCGAGGCACAACACACTGAAGCACTTGGAGAGCAACCACTTGTGTTTGCGGTACCGCTCCATGTAAGCGCGTTCTTCGGCGGTGATGTTCATTCGTATTTCTCCCGCACACGAGACAGGATCCACTGGGCAGCCAGATTCAGCAGCATTGTGGAAACGAACAACGTGAGACCCACCGCGAAGATCGTGCGGTACTCGAGCGTACCGTAGGGATTGTCGCCTGCCGTCTTTTGGACGATGTAGGCGGTCATGGTTTGAATGCTTTCCAGAGGATTCAGCGTAATGCGCGGGGTGCCACCGGCGGCCAGCGTAACGGCCATTGTCTCGCCGATGGCCCGCGACACGGCCAGCAGGAACGAGGCAACGATGCCGGATAGTGCGGCCGGCACCACGACTTTCACGGTGACGTCGTATTTGGTGGCGCCCAGGGCGTACGCTCCTTCGCGAAGGCTGCGGGGTACGGATCGCAGGACATCTTCGGACAAGGAGATAATCGTGGGCAATATCATGAAGCCGACCACAATCGCCGCGGCGGCGGCGTTGGCGGGGTCGGCGCTGGGAAAACGATCGCGAATAAACGGAGAAATGACGATGATCGCCAAGTAGCCGAACACGACGGATGGAACGCCCGCCAGGATTTCGAGTGCCGGCTTCACCGTTTCGCGAACCAGCGGCGTGGCGTACTCGCTGAGGTAGATCGCCGTACCGAGGCCGAGCGGCACCGCCACGATGGCCGCACCAACGGTGACCAGCATGGTGCCGCAAAACAACGGCAGGATGCCAAATTGCTGGTTCTGCGGCGCCCACTCGGTGCCGGTCAGAAACTCGATGATCGAGACTTCCCCGAAAAATTGAAGCGACTCGAACAATAGCAGCACAACGATACCCACCGTGGTGAGCACCGACACGCCGGCACAGAACATCAAGACATAGCGAATCACCGCTTCCAGGCGCTTACGCCAAATTCGCGAGGCGGATTCCTCGTGGAGGATTCGCTTGTCGGCGGTGGAGAGAATGGAACTCATAGGTCCAGACAGGTAGTTCGAACGACCGGTTTGCGAGCAGAGAACCGCTCGCAAACCAGCCGATTGGATTCCGCGGTGTAAGAACTAGGCGTTGGGCTCCGATGCTTCCTCAGAGCTCTCCGTTTCTTCAGAACCACCCGAGGTGAGCTTGCTGAACTTGTCCTGGTTCTCGATGGCGATTTCTTCGGCTACGGGAACGTACCCCACTTCCTTCGACAGGGCCGCCGTGTGATCCAAGTAGAACTTCACGAACTGCTGGACCTTGGGCTCCTTGAACGAATCGAGATTCACATAGATGAACAGCGGCCGCGACAGCGGGGCGTAGGTCTTCTCGCGAATGGTCTCCATCGTGGGTTTGATGGGATTGCCATCGCCGGGATCGACAGCGAGCACTTTCAGGTCGCTTTCGTTCTCGACGTAGTAGGCGAAGCCGAAGTACCCCAGGGCGTACTTCTCTTGCGCGATGCCATTGACCAGCACGTTATCTTCTTCGCTCTGGGTATAGCCGGTCCGGATCTTGGTGCCCTTGCCCAGCACTTGCTCGTTGAACGAATCGTAGGTACCCGAATCGGCACCGGGTCCGTAGAGCTTGATCTCCTCGTCGGGCCACGCTTCGTTCAGGTCCTTCCAGGTCTTGATCGGGCTGTCCAGCTTGAAAATGTCTTTAAGTTGCTCGACGGTCAGGGTGTCGCACCAGTCGTTCTGGGGGTTAACGCACACGGCGATGCCGTCGTAGGCCACCATGAAGTGGTCGTAGGTGATGCCGTTTTCCTTACAGACCTCGGCTTCGCCGCTCTTGATCTCACGCGAAGCATCGCAGATGTCGATTTCGCCCTTGCCGAACTTCTTCATCCCGCCACCGGTGCCGCTCTTGGCCACCGTGACGCGAATATCGGGAAACGCGTCGCGAATCTCTTCGGCGACCGCCTCGGTGATGGGATAAACCGTGCTGGATCCATCGACCTGAACGTCCGCACCGCTCGAAGGTCGGCGACAGCCTGTTATCGCCAGGCCCATCGAGAGAACCAGTGCCAAGCTGCCGAATCTCTGTAACCGTTCCACCATCAACTCCTCGAACTGGGATGAATTCGCAACTCCTGGGTGCGACGCCCCCCTAAGCTGGCCACGCCTGAGCACCCACAGCTCGCAATGTTAAGGCCCCAGTGTTAAGGCAATATGAAGATTCGATGAGGAACCTTGGAAGCTACGGCGCGACAACCTGCTGGAAACAAGCACTTTTTGCAGGGTGGGGCCCATCGCGTAACCGGACGCGCGTATCCCCATCCGATGCAATGCGGAAAATACAGGGGAACCCTGGCCACAGACCGGTGTGCCTAGGCAACCTGCTGCGACGACGACGAGGTCGCAGAGAGCGGGCGATCCCAGGACAGGACGCGGGCGAGGGCCTCTTTCAGCCGGGGTACATCGGCCTCGGCGGCCCGCCGCCCCGCTTCGACCAAGCCCTCGGCCTGGGTGAAGTCGTCGAATGGGAACTCCGCGGTATCGGGAGCAAACAGAAAGTCGCACTGCGAACCATGCAGCCTGGCGAGGTTGATGAGCTCGACATCGGTCACACGCAATAGCGTGCTCAAGTAGCCCGGTTTGCGCATCTTGGCGGTGGCCGTTTCGCTGGTGTTGCCAGCGAAGTCTCGCGAGAGCTGCTTGCTGACATCCACGGCCACGCTGAAGTCGACGCCCTTTTGCCGCAGAGCGGTAACCGGCACGTTCATCAACACGCCGCCATCGACGAGTGCTTCGCCATCGCGCAGGATGGGCGCCCCGAACACGGGATGATTGATGCTCTCGAGCACCGACCTTACGACGTCGCCCGCTTCGCGGATACGATGCTCGCCACTGATCAGGTCGACCGTGACAGTCTGGGCCGGGGTCAGCAACTCGTCGAAAGAGTAATGATTCAAGTAGCGGCGGAACTTCTTCTCTGCCAGCCCCAATCGAAAGACGCCCAACATGTACCATTGCCGCGACTTCGGCAGCCAGGCAATCGACCGCGGTGGGGTCATCTCGCGTTCGAATACGCTGCGAATGCGCTGGAGCGGAATACCCGCAGCGTAGGCCGTGGCCACGATAGCGCCGGCGCTGGTTCCGGCAACGCGATCGAAGTAGATGCCTTCGCGCTCCAGCACTTCCAGTACGCCCAGGTGAGCAATGCCCCGGGCACCGCCACCTCCCAGCGCCAGTCCGACCTGGATGCCGCGCATCGTGCGAATCAGCCGCGCCAGATCGCGGGGGTGGAATTCAGGCTCTTGCCCGCCGCTGTGTTGTACGCGGAGCACAGGCTGCCGAAACGGCTGGCTGGTCAACTCGCTGGGAAGTTTGAGGACCGGTGGAAGTTGGTCGTTGTCGCGGAACACTTCAACCAACTGGATGCGCTCGGCCAATCCGCTTGGCGTGGCGGTGAGCAGCGAGCTCAATCGATCGAGCGATTGCTGACATTGCCTGGGGTTGTCGTGATCCAGAACCCACAGCACCAGCTCATGTTGCATCAATAGTCCGGAGGTGGCATGCAGATGGTCGATGTCGACTACGGTTCGTCGGTTGGATGCCACGGCGGCCGACAGGTTGCCCAGCAGACTCTTTTCGAAGTCTGGTCCCTCTTTCACGCGCCGCCAGTCCGACACTAGAAGGCCCGGCGACTGATCGCTCAGCACGTGCAACTTGCCGCCTTCGGCGGCGACCGTGGTAGCGATTTGTGGGGTCAACCGAGCGGCCGCGGTCCCGCCCCGCACGACGGCCACGTGCATCTGTTCGTGCCGTGGTCCACCGCTGATCTGCCCCTGCAGCCACTGGCCCAGCGAACGACACAAGTTGGCGGCAAACCCCGGCACTCGAGCCAGGCTGCGTTCGAAGTCGCTGCGGGTGAGTTCCAGCAGTTCGGTATCCATGACGGCCGTGACGTTGGCCGACCGCGATCCGCCCACCAACAGCGACATCTCGCCGAAGTGATCGCCAGGTCGCAAGTGATTGAGCACGCGCTGCCCGCCGCCCGGCTGATCGATGCTGATGCTCACGCGGCCGCTGACGATGACAAACATGCTCTCACCGACTTCGCCCTGCCGGCAGGCGAGCTGTCCGCTGTGCAGCGTCACGGTACGACACGAAGCGAGGATGTCGCGCACCTCGGCATCGGACAACGACCCGAACAAATTGCTGCGACGGATATGGATCGGTAAGCAAGTCACCAGCTTGGCCCTCAGTGCATGTTGCACGCGCATGCGCTAGCGTGCAGCCGAGAAACTCGGGGGGCCGAGGGTACCGTTTCCCGCACCAACGGCCAATGGCAATCGGTGCTAGCGAACCGGAGGAGCAGCATGCCTGGTCGTAGCGCAGGCGGCGGAGTCTGGCGGTCTGCCTCCCTGGGCGGTGCACGCATAAAACAAAGAACCCGGTTGGCCCTGCGAGGATGCCAACCGGGTTCTCTTTGGCCGCTGTTGTGCAGTTTCCCGTGGCGGGCGATGGCCACCGTACCTTGGTGGCAAATTCTGCAAGTGTGGGCGGCTCTGTCGTGCGCGAACTTTTCCGGAGAAAGGAGTTGAACGTTGTGTGTGGTCCCCTGGGTTGCCTTAGCAGACCGGCCGAAGGCCGCGCCCTCGGCCGGTCGTGCGGGGCATTGGAGACTGTCGGAAGGTTAATGCACGGGGCGTGCCAAAAGCGAGTGGCGGCGCCAAAGAAATGTTCGCACCCTGGTTTTTCAGGGTTTTACGACAATAGTACCCGCGGGCAGCCAGCGGTAAGAATTGCAAACTATGACCAAAACCGGATTGTAAGTCCTACAATCCGGCCGCCCGGTTACATTTCGCGGGTCAGGCTGGCCGTCATGGCGGCGAACACGGGCTCGACCGCAGCCAGCTCGTGGTCCTCGGTCTGGCTCAGCACCACGTAGGTATCGCCAGCATGATAGAATGCCCGCACGCAAGCGGTGTTCAGCAGGTCGACGTAGGAAAAGCTCAGGTCGTAGCCGCAGACCGGTGCGCCGTCGCTCATAATGTTGACTTCGTCGACCTCTACCTGCGGATACTCCGACTTGAGGGCCCCGACCACGGTGCCGGCCAAGTGCTCGAGATCCCGCTCGCCGCGATACAGCATGACCGACCAGAACGCTGTATGCTCACTGGTGACGGTGACCGCAGCGTCGGCCGTGCCCTGGGCGTCCTCCTCGACCGTCCAGTTGTCGGGGTAGGCGAAGCGAAGGCCATGCTTGTCGTAAAACTGGGGCATGAGGAAGAGCGAGGGATTCTGGGGTCGGTGGTCGGAGAGCCGATAAGTTCATCTTACCGACCCCGGCGATGGAGGACCATGAGGCACCCTATGGAACGCGGTTGGGTGCCTTGCCGGGCTCGTAGTTTTCCATGCAGAGCCTAGCGCGTTCGACGAAGCCGCTGAGGTCCTGGGCCACGAAGTACTCCACGCTCCAGGGCCGCTCGGTCATTAGATGACCATTGGCCGCGGGAATGATATAGGCCTGGGCCTGCACCTGGCGTCCATCTTCCAATCGAACGGCCAAGGTACCACGCACGTACTCTGGTCCCTCGAAATAGTCGAGCCGGCGAAGCGACTCTTCGTCCACGTCCAAGTAGACGAGTCCCTCCACCTCGCTCGCGGGGTCCACCACGATGCCGGGATAGACTCGCTCCGTGAGATAGGCCCGCTTGAAGCCTGGCGCCACAGCCGTGGTGCCGTGGAACAACTGGCCCGTCACGGCGCTGATCATCTCCGGCGCGATTAAGGTGCCATAAACAAATACGTGTGACATGGGCAGCGGTCTCGCGCGTGGGATGTCAGCCTGAAAGTTAGCCGGTACGCTCGCCTGTTCGTCCGGTGGCCACGTCGAACTCGGCTACCGCGGGGACCAGCATCGCGGCGGTGGCGAAGCCATAGGCGACCACCGTGACGAAGAAGACCGACCCGTACTGTTGTTCGAGAAAGCTGGTGATGACATAGAATGTGGCGAAGGGGGCGAGTCCGCATGCCAGCCTCAAGGCCTTGGAGTCGAGCCTCCAGCCGAGCGCCACGTACATTGCCAATCCGCCGCCGAGGATGAACCCCGCGAAGGTTGGCAACTGAGTCAGGAAATTGTCCCCCGCGGCGACCATCATCCGCATGCAGACCAGGATGCCGATGAACAAATAGAGCAACGTGCCGACGCTCACGCCGGCGGCCTGCCGCGAGTTGAGGTAAGTCATACCGCAATGCAACCCCAACACGGCTGCGAACAGTTGCATCACCAGGTAGCCAATGATCAGGAACACCAGATTTTCGAGATTGGAATACCCCAGCCACCAGACGTAACCACACAGCACCAGCGGCAGGATGAGCATCTCCTTGCTGTTGTAGATGACGCCTCCCAACTTGCCAAAGATGATCTCCTTGGGCGTCAGATCGGTCACCAACAGCAGATCGAGCGCGCGGCTGTCGCGTTCGCTGGTCAGCGATGTCACTGCCAGGGCGTTAACCAGCACCACGCTCAACGCCATGAGCGGCGCAAGCGGCTTGGCGGCCGCAGGAATGGTGAGCCCCAGTTCGACCGGTCCGGTGTCGCCGGTCAACAACGTGTGTAGCGCCAAGGCCGACAGGGCCACGACCACCAGGTACCCCAGGCGGATGATCAGGATCTTCTTGCCGTACGCCCCCGTACGGATCTCGCGCCACAGGATGGGATTGTCCCAGACCTCGCGCACTCGGCCTGGCGCACGGTGGGCCTCGGCCCGCGCGGCGGTGTTCGCCGCGTCGTCGGCTTGTGGTTGGCTCCAAATGGCGCGGGCTTCGTCCTCCTCACGCTCCTGAGTGCGAGTTTCGCGCGACGGATTCCACACTCGCACCAACCCGATGGCCAGCCCGTTCAGCACCACGATGCCAATCGCCGAAGTAACCAGGAATGCCCTCACCGGTGGCAACCCGAACAGGGTGGGCGTACCCGGCATCGTGGCGAACAAGTCCGATTGGGCTGCGGCCAGGACGGCCCGCCAGGGACTCATGGCGGTGGCCAGCGCTTCGGCGTTGACGCCCAAGACGGTCTCGCCCAACGCGCCGGTGGCTACGCCCTCCCAGGCCAGCAGCCACAGCATCAGCGCCAGGAAGGTCATGGCCAGTGCCTGAAACGTCTTGTCACGCCACAGGGCCAGGGTCGACCCCAGGCTACCGGCGGCCAGGGCGCTCATCACGGTGACGGCCGTCACGCGAGCCACCTGTCCGTAGGAGATGCCTCCCAGGAGCACCAGCAGGAAGAAGAATGGTACCGCGGCGGCCACCACCACCAGCACCACCAGCAGGCTGGCCAACAACCGGCCGAGGACCAACTCGCTATTGGTAAGCCGCGAAAGCAGCAGCAGAATCAGGGTCTTGCGGTCCTTCTCCTGCGCCACCGCGGCGGACGTGAGCACCGCGGCCATCAGCATCGCGACGGCCATCTCCAGCGGGGCCAGCAGGGCGAATACCTCCGACCCAAACCGGGCCGACATGCCAGCGGTCTGCGAGGGTTGGCTGCCGGTGACAATCTGCCAATAGGTCCACAGCAGGCAGAGCAGCGTGCCAACCGCCACGGCAGGTACCGCGTAGAATCGCGCACCACGCGGTGCGGTCATCGCCTCGCGTGTGAATACCGGCCCGATGAACAAAGGTGCCTCGCTGAGCATCGCGGGAGGGGGAAAACTGAAAAACCGCCGCGCCAATCGAGGGTGTCGGGTCGGCACGACTTAAAATATAGGCTCGCACGGGCGGAGGGTCGAGCGGCCGCGCGAACCTATAGCCGGTACAATCCGTACAACTTTATCTAGTGCTAACGAAACCCCCTGCGATCTTCCCTTGCCGGGTGCGTAGTTGGGGACTTTTGCATAGAATCTAAGCAGGGCGGCGTTTACCTCCGCACTCTTCGGCTTGCCGGCCCCAGCTTGTACCCGCACACCCCCGCATAGCAAATCAAAGGACCCACCTCCATGGCGACAACTACTGATCGCTACCATTTAACCCTTCACTTGGCTCCCCGCCTGGGCGTGGCCCTGTTGGCTGTCACCGCCATGCTGATTGGTGCCCGGGCGGCCACCGCACAGATCACCTCCGAAGCGCTGATTGGCGACGCGGTGAGCGATCCAGACGCCCAGCGTTATTCGGACATCCAAGAGGCGATCCGCCGCTACCAGAACAAAGATGTACTCGGCGCCCAGCAGTTCCTCGAAGCAGCCAAGCGGAAGGACGATCGCCTGCCGCCGGCCGACTTGATGCTGGCCAAGCTGTACTTCCTGAGCAATCAGAACGAGTCGGGTTTGCGAGCCCTGGAGATTACCGCCCGCGACGTGCCCGACGATCCCGAGCCCTACCTGCTGCTGGCCGACCAGGCCAACCGGCAAGGCCAGGCGGTCGAGGCACTCGCCCTGTACGACAAGGCCATCGCCCTGACCGACAAGTACGAGGCCAACGAGCTCCGCAAGCGGAAGTTCGTCATTCGCGGTCGGGCCGGCCGTTCCACCGTGCTGCAGCGGTGGCGCGATTGGGAAGCCGCGGAGAAGGATATCCGCGCATGGATCGAAGCCGATCCCGATGAGGCCAATGCTCACAATCGCCTGGGCGCGGTGCTGTTCATGCAGGGTCGCGAGCAAGATGGCTACGACTCCTTCACAAAGGCCAAGGGCATCAACGACGAACTGCCCTCGCCTTTCGTCTCGGCCGCTTCCATGTATCAGCAACTGGCCGCGAGTGCGGAAGACACGAAAACGGCCGACACCTATCGCTCCAAGGCGCAGAAGGCCTTCCAGGAAGCCTACAAGAAGAACCCCAACGACGAGACAACGCTGGTCGCCTACAGCGAGTGGCTCACCCGCAACGGCAAGTTGGATGAGGCGGCCTCCGTGCTGACCGCCGCCCGCAAGGCACAGCCCGATTCGCCTCAAGTCGCGCTGCTCAGTGGCGTGGTGGCGGAGATGACTGGCAAGATGGACGAAGCCAAGACTCACTACAACCGCACGTTGACCCTGGCCCCCGGTAATCGCGATGCCAGCAATCTGCTCGCCCTGCTGCTGATCGACAGCGAAGACAGCGACGATCAGGCCCGCGCCGAGCAGCTCGCCCGCATCAACCAGCAGCTCAACCAGAACAACGCCGACGCGAACATCACCCTGGCCTGGGTGCTTCGCAAACGCGGAAACGGTACCGAAGCCAACCGGGCTTACCAGAACGGTCTGCGGCTGGGCGCCCTGAACCAGGATTCGTCGCTGATCGTGGCCAAGTTGCTGGCCGAGCAGAATCGCGACGATGTGGCCCGCAACATCCTCGAAGGCGCTCTGAAGAACCAACAGGGTATCTTCGTGCATCGCAACGAAGCCGAAGCGCTGCTCGCCGGGCTGAAGAAGTAGCCGCCGCTGGCGCAATAAAAAAAGGTCATGGCAGGTCGATCCGTCGTCCTGCCATGACCTCTATCCTGAAGCAAAACACAGCTGTGTTTCGCCCTCCCGTATCATCCTAGTGAAGATATCGGAACGGCGCGTGGCACCTCTTTAATCGAATCGGCCGATTGTTCTGACTGTCGGTTCTAAACGCAATACAGCGGCTGGTTCTAATCTCGCCGCAGGAAATCTCCCTGGAAATGCTAGCGGCACGCCCCCACCCCACCCACTGCGGAGGGGGAAGTGGGTGCCGGCCGCATGCGTCCCGCCGTCTCTCGGTTTCCGCGAACTCAACTTGCCGACTCGGCGATCAGGTCGGCCGGCTCGGTCGGCGCGAGCGCTTCCTCGGTGGCCAGCGACTTGTCGTCTGGCTTGTCCGCCTCGGGCAGCAGGTGATATCCCACCAGCACCGTAAAGGCCACCGCCAGGGCGATGTACCACACCTGATCGGGATCGACCTGATAGACGGCCGCCCCGATCATCGGGCCGAACACAAACGCCAGCGCGATGCTCATCACCCACCAGCCCATGTAGCGACCTTCGCCACCCTCGGGCGCGCGATTCGCCACGTACCCGGCGGCGAGCGGCATCGATAGCATCTCGCCCACGGTCATCACCAGGATCGCCAACACGGCAAATGCATACGAGTGTCCGAACGGCAGCAGCCCGAACCCCAGGCAACTGAGGAAGCATCCCCAGCCCACGGTCCGCAGCAGCGGCCAACGCTTCACGTAGTCGATCAGCACCATCTCCACCGCTACGATCACCAGCGTGTTCACGGCGAACAGCGATCCGATCTGCCATTCCTTCAGGGCATAGTGGTCTTTCAAGTACAACGTGTAAGTCGAGATGAACTGAAAGAACACCAGCGTCGATAGCATAAACAACCCCATAAACAGCATGAACGGCCTGTCGCTCATGGGACTGTTGTTCACCGCCAAGCTGGCCCCTGATGATTCTCCCGGCAAACGGCGCAGCCGAAAGTAGTACAGCAGGATGCATGCCGCGGCGAAGGTGGTTCCTCCGTCGACGTAGAACAACAGCCGGAAGTCAAACTCCGCCAGCACACCACCGATCGCACCACCACAGGCGAATCCCAGGTTGGCCGCCAGGCGCTGCAGGGCGAATCCCCGCGCACGATCCTCGGGCGGAGTGACCTTGGTGATCACCGCGGCGTTCGCCGGCCGCACTGCTTCGGTCGCCAGACTCAACAGGAAGATATTCAGCGTAATCGCCCACGAGTTGTGCCACACCGGCAGCAGAAAGTACCCCGGCACCGCGGCCAGCAGGCACAACGTCTGCACGCGAATCGCGCCCACTCGATCGACCAGCCGCCCCCCGAAGTAGGAGCCCACGATCGACCCCGCGCCAAACACGCTGATCATTCGCCCGGCCGACGCCTCGGTCATGCCGACCTCGCTGGTCAGATAGAGCGTCAGGTACGCCAGCACCATCGCCCCGGCACGATTCACCAACATCATCAGCGCCATTACCCACAGTTCGAAGGGCAACCCTTCGAACGCGGCACGGTAACGGCGGTAAACGATGTGAAGCATGGGGAGGGGTGGCAGGGGCTGGGGGCTAGGGCCGTTTTGAAATCAATAATCACAACCGCTTCGACATGGCTTGCCGCGTCAGGGTTCGCCTGACGAGTCCAAAGAGTTTTGCCACATTTCTCTGGTCGACGACAGGTTGGCCCAAAACCGCTTTTTGGGCCAGCTCTGGGGATGAACATCCGTGGGCCCAAAACTCCAGGTGTTTTGGGCCCCTCTCGAATGGCGAAGGGGCTTGTTTTTTCGAGGTTTCCATTAGGGGGAGGGGACAAAACACGGGGCATTGTCCCCATGGGTTAACCGCAGTGGGGACAAAACACAGTAAGGGGTCAGCATTCCGTGGACGGGGAATTACAGGCAGCACGCCGAAAGCATCCGCGCATACCCAGCAGATTGTCTCACAGCGGGTGTAAAATTCCTACCACGTGAGAAACGATTAACCGAGAATTGGATGTAGCTACCGTCGCCAGACGGTGGAGGACTAATCCCGAGAATATTTTTGCAATAGCGATAACACCTCACCATAGTGGGGCCATCCACGCTCTGGCCAGCGCAGCCAATTCCCACTTCGATTGCCGGGGACCACAATGCCGTCGGATGAAAAGCGTCACTTGCCACGGCTGGAACAGAGCGCCTATCGTGGCCCGTCGTATGTCCACTGGACTATGACGATTCGAGACCGCCGAACCGGTTGGCTCATTCCAGCCTTTAACTACAAGTTTCGTGAACTCTTGACTCACACGGCCTTTCGATACGCTATTGCGTGTCCTATCTATTGCCTGATGCCGGATCACTTGCACATGATTTGGATCGGCATTGACGATCGCAGCGACCAGTTGAAAGCTACTAGGTACTTCCGTAAGCAACTCGCCGTACCACTTTCCAAGTTAGGGTTCGAGTTTCAACATCAGCCGCACGACCATGTGCTTCAAGATGACGAACGGCAAGAAACAGCGTTTGAGAATCTCGTCGATTACATCGCAAGAAACCCCGAACGAAGAGGCCTGGTACCTGCAGACAGGTACCGCGATTACAAATACACAGGCTGTCTGATACCGGGCTATCCAGAACTGGACCTATGGCAATTGGATTTTTGGCCGCGGTTCTGGCGAACCTGCTCCTTTCTTCGCAAAGCTGGGCTATTTCGCCCCTGCGACGAAGAAATTCATTGATTCCCGCGATCGATCCACGCTCTGGCGAGCGTAGCTACAACTCTTCTCCATGCTCTGGCGGGCGTAGCTACCTCTTACCTCACCGACAGTGCCGACGATCCTTCCATCTGCTGCCATATCTCGCGCAGTACCTCCTGGTCCTTCGTCGTGACGCGCCCGCCGCCGTAGGCGACGCGGCCGTATAAGTGGCAGAGGTTGCGCATCGGTTGGTACATCTCGCTGGTGTCGTCGCTCACCGCTTCGACGAACTCCAGCGGTGTCTGGTCGGTGCGGCGGGGACGACCTCGATCGGCCGACCATGCTTCCAGGGCGTCGAACGTGTACCGCACCAACTCGGCGGCCGGCACCTTTTGATAGGCGCCCGTCATGAAGGGGTTCTGGAAATCACGAAAACGCCTGCGGGGCTGAAGCGGCGACGAAGCTTCTGATTCGGACGGCGGCGTGTCGGCCACCTCGCGCCCCATCAGTCGGGCGAGCAGCGCCTTGAGGTCGCGCCAGATGTCGCGGGCGGCTGCCAGCAGCTCGTGGCGATACTTCCACAGCAGGTACACGAATACCAGAGCTAGCACCAGGTAGAACAGCCACTTGATCAACCCGGTGATGCCGCCCACCACGCTCTGCAAGGCCTGCACCACGTTGGTTTTCGAACCGCCCGAGTGCTCTGGTGGCTGCACGCTCTGCTGCTCGTTAGGCTCGCCCGACTGCGATTGGGCATCGTTGCCGGTGCCCTCTTCACGCTCGGCCGATGTCGAATCGCTGCTGTTGCGCTCTCCACCTTGCTGGGCCGATTCGCGATCGCTCGCAGAACTACCCACCTCGTCGCCCGATTGATTTTGCTGCTCGCCCTGCGACGCGTCGGCGGAAGAATCTCCACCGGTGTCCGAGGACTGTTGGTTGGAGCCCGACGATTGGCTTTGTTCGCCTTGTGCGCCCGAATCACTCGTCTGCTTACCGTCCTTGGAGGCTTCGCCCGGTGGTCGATTCTCGGCGTCGGGACTCGTCTGGTTGCCAGTGGGTGCGTCCTCGTCCTCTTTGGTAACCGCCTGAGAAGACTGCTGGTTGTCCTCGGCCCCGTCGCTACCTCGCCCGTAACGCGACGACGACAGTCCATCGGGCGAACTCGCTTGCCACGGCGGTTGGGCCACGGCAAACTCGGCGTTGGGGCGGGGCAGCAACATGGCGATCACCAGCACAATGGCCGTCAGCACGCCCCCCACACCTACCCAGGTGGCGGCCATCGGGTTGGGCATGTCGACACCCCGCTGACGCAAGTACCGGCGAAAACCCAGGAAGCTGGTGGTCACCAGCAGCAGCAGTCCGGAGGCCACGTAAACAAACAGCAGCAGGAACGCGTACCGCCGGCCGGCCGTATCGGACGAGGGGATGAACCCCTGCCCGATGCCAAAGATGGGCAGCGCGGCCAACGAGAAGTACAACACCCACAGTCCCGGCGCGTGCGGCCCTGTCTCCATGGAGAACAACTGCTGCCAGAAGCTGGGTGGCTCGCCATCGGGCAGCAACTGGTTGGCTTGCCGAGCGCCGCCCTGCTGCGGGACTTCGGCATCGTCCACCCCCACCAACTGCATCAGCCCCTCGCCCGAGGCGTCCTGACTGTCGTCGATCACGGTGCAGTCCCACGTCAGCTTGTGGGCGCACCACCACACCACGGCGATCAGCACGATGTTGATCAGCGGGCTGAACACACTGGGGTGTTCGACAAACTTTTGCAGTACCACAAACGTGGCCAAGGCGAGTGGTACGCTGTACATCGCAGCCCGTTCGGAGCCCATCTCGATGGAGATCCGCGCCACCAGCACCGTGGCGAACACGAACAACGCGAATACGTAGTTCAGCCTTGCCTGATACTCGCCGACGTACAGCACTTCGAGCAAGAAAAACACCAGGCTGCCGACCAGCAACATGATCAGCGCGGGACTGACCGCAATGGCCAGGTAATCGGCGCTCGTCATGAACAGTCGCTTCGCCATCAATGCACCATGCAGTTGTTACAGAGGTCGGGTATCGCGGCGCGATCCTTTAGCTGGCGGACCTCGATGCCTTCGGCAACCAGCGGGCCGGCAAGTTCCGCGAACCGATGCTCTTCGAACACGTTGACAATGGCCGTGACCGCAAAGCCGCGGTTCTGCAAATTGCTGAGGGCAATGGCATGCTGCGGGGTGACCATCGACAGCATCGCCACCACGGTGGCGCTTTGCGGCATGCGTGCCGCCGACTCCTGCACCAGTTGCGGAAACGTCAGGCCGTCGGTCTTTTCGACACGGGCCAGTGTTTCGAGAATGCGGATCAACTGCACGTCGCCACGCTCGGTCGGCACCACCACCGGGCGGAGCCGATCGCTGCGATCGCGCATGCCGGCCGCCTGGGCTTCGCGGCGCGAGTGCAATTGCTGGTGGGTCCAACCCTCGGTACGAATCCGATCGGCGGCGTCGCGGCCATTGGTAAACAGTCCGATCTGCTGCCCCATCTCGCACACGGCTCCGGCAATCGAGGCGGCGGCCGTCACCGCCAGCTCCGACCGCACTGGTTCGTCGGCCCGATCGTAACCGTCCTTATGAAAGTCGAGCAACATTGTCACGCCAGCCACGGTCGATGGTTCGTACACCTTGCTGTGCAGCGTGCCGGTGCTGGCGGTGGCTTTCCAGTGGATACGATTGAACGGGTCGCCAGCCTGATACTCGCGAACACCACGAATGCGGGTGGGGTCCTCGAACAACTGGTACGACATCAGCACCTCGCCGATCGGCCGCCGCGAGGCGATGTCGAATCCCGTGAGCGGCACCACTTCGGGCAGCACGGTCAGAAAGCTCGGCTCGCTGAGCACGCGATATCGGCGATACAGGCCGAACACGTCGCCCGTCTCGGCAATCAGCGGGCCGATCTGGTAGTAGCCCCGCCGATGGCACTTCATCTGGTACATGATGGTTTTCTTGCCCTGGCTGCGAAACGAGACGAGCTGCAAGCGCTGGCCCGTCACTTCGAGGGGCGGGGGCACGTGTATCAGAGCCCGGCGGGGCAGCAAGTCCTCCAGCAGCATCCAGGGCACCGGCAGCTTGCCACGGTTGTCGACCTGCACCACCACGGCCACCTTCGCCCCGACGCCCACCTGGGTGGCATTCATCTGGCGTTGGGCCTGCAGGTCGCCCGACCAGCGGTTGGCGAAGAAGCGGCTCAACGCGATTGTCGCCAGCAGCGCGTACATGCTGTACGCCAATAGCCCCAGCCGAAACGTGACGGCCACCAGCAAAAGAATGAGTGCTCCCACGATCCAACGCATGGAACCTTACCCCCCGGTGCCACTGGCTGCGACCCGCTGCCGCGGCGGTTGGATCATTGGCACCTCGGTTTCGTCGAGGATGTCGACCAGGATCTCGTCGATCTTTACGTTCTGCAAACGGCTCTCGGGTTTCAGGATCAACCGATGCGTCAGCACCGACGGCAAAATGTGCTTGACGTCGTCGGGCTCGACGTAGTTGCGACCGCGGACCGCGGCAATGGCCTGCGACGTGCGATACAAAGCGATCGACGCCCGCGGGCTGCCGCCGAGCGCCAGGTCGTGGTGCTCGCGCGTGGCGTGCACAATGTCGGTAATGTACTTGCGAATCTTCTCGTCCACGTGCACGGTGCGAATCGCCCGCTGGCAGGCGACAAGCTGGTCGGCCGTGGCCACCGGCTTGAGCGACGAAAGCGGATGCTGACGCTTGAGCATATCGAGCATCTGCGATTCTTCCTCCCGCGTCGGGTAGCCGAGCGAAAGCTTGATCAGGAAGCGATCGAGCTGGGCTTCGGGCAATGGAAACGTGCCCTCGTGGTCGACCGGGTTCTGCGTGGCGATCAGCAGGAAGGGAGGCGTCAGCGTGTGCGTGGTGCCATCGATGGTAACGGACGACTCGGCCATCGCCTCGAGCAGCGCTGCTTGCGTACGCGGCGTGGCGCGGTTGATTTCGTCCGCCAGCACCAGTTGCGCGAAGATCGGCCCCGGGCGGAATTGAAACTCGCTGCTCTTCTGATTGAACACCGATCCACCGGTCACGTCGGTGGGCAACAGGTCGGGCGTGCATTGCAGGCGTTTGAAGGTGCAGCCCATGCTGGCGGCAAACGCCCGTGCGAGCACCGTCTTGGCCACGCCCGGTACGTCTTCCAGCAGCACGTGGCCCTCGCAGTACCAGGCGACCAGCACCTTGATGATCTGCTGCCGCTTGCCGACGACCACTTGCTCGACGTTGGCAATAATCCGCCGGCTGATCGCCCCGATATCGACTGTCGCACCCGTTTTTTCACTCACGTTGCTCTGCTCCCGTGGCTGTATGGTCTCCCCATAGCATAACGATTCGGCAGTTCGGGAGAAAACAATTCCCCAGCGATGGCCAGGTGCCTGGACGTTTGGATCAATGGAACTCCCGCGAGGCTGGCTGCTTGCCGCGCTGCTGTGCCCCCGCTGCTCGGCCCAGTATACTCCTGGCGTACCACCCCGATCGCTCGAACCAGCAGGCGACGCCTTCGCCCACACCCATGGCCTACCTCGAACCGATTGCCGTTGTGCTAGGCGTGTTTTGCGTGTGGCTCACCATCCGGCAGAATATCTGGTGCTGGCCGACGGGGTTGGTGCAGGTGGTGCTTTACATTTACATTTTTGCGGCGGCCAAGCTCTATTCCGACGTCATCCTGCAGGTGGTGTACGTGGTGCTGCAAATCTATGGCTGGTGGCATTGGCTGGCCGGCGGGGAGCGGGAGAATCAGTTGCCCGTTACCCGGATCTCGCACCGGGCGAACCTGCTGTATTTGCTGGTGGTTGCGATGGGCACGGCGGCATGGGGTTGGGTGATGCACCACTACACCGACGCCTCACTGCCCTACCCCGACGCCTTTACCACAGTGACCAGTCTGGTGGCCCAGTGGCTGCTGGCCCAGAAGCGGTTAGAATCGTGGTGGTACTGGATTGCCGTGGATGTGGTGGCCATTGGCGTATACCTGCAGAAAGACCTACAGCTCACCGCCGGGCTGTACGCCGTGTTCTTGTGCATGGCAACGGCCGGTTTCTTCGCGTGGCGGGCCAGTTGGCGGAAAGATCGTGCCCATGAGCAAACGCATGACGACGGGACTCACACTGGGTAAGTTCGCACCGCTGCACCGCGGGCATCAATCCGTGATCGAGCGGGCGCTCGCCGAATGCGACTCGCTCGTGGTGCTGATCTACGATGCGCCGGAGTTCACTTCCGTGCCCTTAGGTGTGCGAGCCGATTGGATCCGCCACCTGTATCCCGATGTCGAAGTGATCGAATGCTGGGACGGTCCAATGCAGGTGGGCGACACACCCGAGATTCGCGCGATGCATGAGCAGTACATCCTCCGTACCCTGGCGGGCCGACCGATCACGCACTTCTACTCCAGCGAGTTCTATGGCGACCACGTAAGTCGCGCGCTCGGCGCCCAGGACTGTCGCGTGGACGAAGCGCGGCAGCAAGTGTCGATCTCGGCCACACAGATTCGCGACGAGCCTTACCGCTTTCGTCAGTTCGTCGATCCATGGGTGTATCGCGACCTGGTCACGTGGGTAGTGCTGGTTGGCGCTCCCTCGACCGGCAAGACCACATTGTGCGAGGCGCTCGCCCAGCGGTACGACACGGTGTGGATGCCCGAGTACGGCCGCGAGTACTGGGACACCCACCAGCACGAGCGGCGATTGACGCCTGAGCAGCTGGTGGAAATAGCGGAGGGGCATCGCCACCGCGAGGAACAGCTGGTAGGCCAGGCACGCGAGTATTTCTTCGTGGATACCGACGCCTCGACGACGGCCGTGTTCGCGGGTTACTACCATGGGCAGCCGGCCGCGGCGCTTCGCGAACTGGCCGACCAGACCCCACAGCGGTACGACCTGTGCCTGCTGTGCGACGACGACATCCCCTACGACGACACGGCCGATCGCTCGGTTGAGGCAAATCGCGGCACCATGCAGCGGCGTGTGCTGGGCGAACTGCGTCGACTGCGGCGGCCGTACGTCACGCTGCGGGGCTCGCTCCAGGAGCGTATCGAGCAGGTAGAGCAGGTTTTGGCCCGCTTCGACAAGTGGCATATGGCGATCCAGTAGGTGGCGTTTTCTAGGCATTCGGCCGGGTAGATGGCCTCCGCGGTTCGGTCAACCGAGTTTTCTCGCCTGTTCTGGGGCAAAAACAGCCACTCTCGGGGGGTTTTTGTTCCACTCTCGCGCACCTGGGCGTATTGCAGGTAGCGGGCAATCTGGGCTGATGGGCCGCCCTATGTACCCCCCCTACACACTGGTGTGGGCGGTGCAACGAGGGCGGCGCTGGCCTCGCCCGCGTTGACTTGCCGTGAGCTTGTGTACGACGGCACCTATTCGAGCGAGAACAGGATCAGGCGAGCATGGCGGTTTTCGGTTCCGGGAATGAGGCACATTCATTCAACTTGCGTAGTCGCCGAGGCGGCCGCAGGCGAAAGCTGCGTATCGAGTCGCTCGAGAACCGCCATCTGCTGGCGGTGGTAATCAACGAGCTGCACTACAACGCCGACGACAACACCAGCTTCGAAGAGTTCGTCGAGCTGCACAACACGGCCGCCACGGCGGTCGATATCTCGGGGTGGAGCTTCACCGATGGCATCGACTTCACCTTTGCCCAGGGCCAGACCATTCCCGCTGGCGGCTACTTGGTCGTGGCCCAGGATCCCGACACGCTGCTCTCGCAGTTCGGCGCCGTGGCGGTGGGTACCTACTCTGGCGGGCTGAGTAACGGTGGCGAGCGGATCGCCCTATCCGACGAGCTGGGCAACCTGATAGACGAGGTGGAATACGGCACCGAGCTCCCCTGGCCCATCGCGCCCGATGGCGAGGGTGTGTCGATGGAGCTCATCAACCCACAACTCGATAACAACCTGGGCAGCAACTGGCGTCCCGCTTACACGGCGCCATTGTTTGGCGAGGGATCGGAGGATCCACCCGCAACCAGTGGATCGCTGAACGACCTGCTGCACCGCTGGAGCTTCTCGGGCGACCTGGTCGACAGCGTTGGCGGGGCCAGTGGCGTGCTGGTCGATCCCACGGGTCTGGCCGACTTCCACAGTGGCCAACTCGATGTCAGCGCCAACAGTGGGCAATCCTCCGATCAAGGTCCCGTGTTTCAGTCGGGCGCCTACGTCGATCTGCCCAATGGCATTATCTCGGACTTGGGCGAGAGCGCCACGTTCGAATGGTGGGGCACCGTGACTCGCAACCGCGAGTGGGCCGAAATCTTTTCCTTCGGCCGTAGCCAGGGCGGCGAAGATCAATCGACGGGCGCGAACAACCAGAGCTACATTACGCTCATTCCGCGGTCCGGCGCCGACACGGTTCGCCTGACGCATCGCCAAGGAAGCAGCGGCAACGAAAGCTGGGTCGACTGGACCGAAGACGCCGACACCCACGTCGAGCTGCACTTCGCCGTTACCTGGGACGGGGCTAACAACACGCAAACGCTCTACGTGAACGGTCAATCGGCCGGCAGCAGCCTCACGCTGATCGACCTGGACGACCTCGACGACGTGAACAACTGGCTGGGCCGCTCGCAATTTGGCGACGCCCTGTTCGATGGCCGCCACAACGAGTTCCGGATCTACAGCCGGGCACTCACCAGCGGCGAAGTCGCCAGCAGCTACACGGCGGGCGCCGACGCCGTGATTGCGGGCCCCACCATCGGTTCGTTTGTGGCCGATGCTTCGGACGTAGTGCCCGGACAGTCGGTCACCTTGGCCTGGAACGTCCAGGAGGCCGATACACTCGTCATCACTCCCGACGTGGGCAACGTCCTGGGCCAGTCGCAGGTGATGGTTGCCCCCACCACTTCGACCACCTACACGATCACCGCCACCAACGAACAAGGCACGGCCACCCGTTCGCTGTTCGTTTCCGTCAACGCCCCGCGCGCCACGCCGGGTGCACCGAACAACGTGCTGGCAGACAACGCCGCACCGGCCATCACCGATGTGCAGTCCAGTGGTGGCGAAACTTCTTCCTCGACGGGAGTCATCACCGCCGAGGTGAGCGATCCCGATGGCGTGGCCTCGGTCGACCTGCAGTATCAGATCGTGCTGCCCGGCGAGTACATCCCGGCCACGCTGCCCGTTCCGCACAACGAGTTGCTCGCGAATCCCGAGCTGCTGCCTACGGCCAATCCGGAGTACTTCGATCTTGCCAACTGGGCCACCATCGCCATGGTGGACGATGGCACGGGTGCCGATCAGGTGGCTGGCGATGGAATCTATACGGCCGCCGTCCCCGCGCAAGCGCATCGCACCCTGGTGCGGTACCGCATCGAGGTGGCCGACACGCTGGGCGCCAGCAGCCTTGCCCCTTACGCCGACGACGCCTCGCTGAACTTTGCCTACTTCGTGTACGACGGCGTTCCAGAGTATCAGAACAACTCGGGCGACGTGCTGGCCAACGCGGACGACCTGGCATCGCTGCCGGTGTACCATCTGTTGACGCGGTCCGACGATCTTTCGGAAGCCGTGGCCTACGACGGCGGCGACCAGATCGCCCAAGGCACCGAAGCTCGCTTCACGTGGAACTGGGCCGGCACCATGGTCTACAACGGCCAGGTGTACGACAACATTCACTACCGATTGCGCGGCGCCAACGGTCGCTACTATGGCGATGGCAAGCGGAGCATGCGGTTCCGCTTTAACGATGGCAACTGGTTCGAGCCCACCGACCAACAAGGCAATCCCTATCCCGAAAAGTGGAAGACGCTTACCACAGGCAAGGGGTTCGACAACCACGAAACCCTGACCTACGCGCTCAACGAAGCGATGACCATGCAGCTCTACAACATGATGGGGCTGCCTGCCATCGAAACCCATTGGTTCCAGTTCCGGGTGATCGACAACGCCGCCGAAGCGCCCGACCAGTGGAATGGTGATTTCTGGGGCATCAACTTCGCGCTGGAGGATTACGACAAACGGTTCCTCGACGCTCACGGACTGGAAGAAGGTAACCTGTACAAGCTGATCAACCAGTCGCAGGACGCCCTCCGCCAGCAGGACTATCAAGCGCCCAACGCGGTAACCGATGGTTCGGACCACGACTACATCGAGTACGTCCTTTCGCGGTCCAGTACCGATATCGAGTACCGCGTGAACCTCGAGAAGTACTACATCTACCACGCCGTGTCCGAGGCGGTGCGCCATTACGACTATTGGCCGGATGCCAACAAGAACATGGCCT
This sequence comes from Aeoliella straminimaris, assembly GCF_024054565.1. Taxonomy (GTDB): domain Bacteria; phylum Planctomycetota; class Planctomycetia; order Pirellulales; family Lacipirellulaceae; genus Aeoliella; species Aeoliella straminimaris. Next base: position 286,524 of record NZ_JAMXLR010000077.1, on the reverse strand, counting down.
ACTACTTCGAGCCGGACTACTTGGCCGAGAATGATTACCTCGGCAAGTTATGGATCCTGCCCTGGGATACCGACGCCACCTGGGGGCCCACCTGGAACCAAGGAGAAGACGTCGTCTACGACGCCTTGTTCGAAAACAACGACCCGCAGTATCGCTATGAACTGATTCTGCCGGAATTCTACAACACGCTACGAGAACTGCGCGACCTCATCTGGCAGCCCGATCAACTCGAGGGCATGATCACCGAATTGGCTTCGAACCTGCTTCCCCTGGAGGCCGCCGATCGAGCGAGATGGCAAGGTGCGCCCGACGAGGCCGGCAACTACGACGGACTCGGCGGCGCCGGCATCGTTTCGATCGACAACCTGGTCGAGGACATGCTGAACTTCGCCTTCGTCGGAGGCAACTGGCCCTCCGGCGGTACGGCCTCCAGTGGCACCGTGGGGCCCGGCGGCCGCGCTGCCTATCTCGACAGCCTGCTGGCCGCCACGGGCGAGGAGGGACGCATTCCGCAGACACCCACCCTCTCCTACGTGGGCGACCCCAACATCTGGGCCGGTGGGCTGCAGTTCCAGACGACTTCATTCGTCGACCCCCAGGGCGACAACTTTGCCGCCGTCCAGTGGCGCATCTCCGAGGTAACCGACGCCTCGGCCGGCTTGGATCCCGACACACTGTTCCTGGACGAATGGACCGCCAGTTGGGACTCCGGCGCGATAACCTCCTACAGCGAATCCATCGCCCCGCCCGCTTCGGCAGTGACCGCTGGCGCTACACACCGGGCACGGGTGAGATTCCAGGACGACACCGGTCGCTGGAGTCACTGGTCGGAGCCGGTGGAGTTTGCCGTCGGCGAGTCCGACTCGCTGCCCACGCTGGCTATCACCGAGCTGCACTACCATCCGTACAATCCTGGCCTGGTGGACGAGGACGACCAGGAGTTCATCGAGATCAAGAACACCGGCAGCGAACCGGTCGACCTGAGCGGTGTGCAGATCGCCGACTTTGCGTCCGAGGCGTACGTTTTCGCTAGCGGGCAGACGCTCGCCCCCGGCGACTACATCATTGTCGCGCGAGACGTGGCGACCTTCGAATCGGTTTACGGCACCGATCTCAACGTGGCGTTGGGAGGCTTTGGCGATCGCAACCTGAGCAACGGTGGCGAGAGAATCACGCTGCTGGACGCCAATGGCCTGCTGATCCAAAGCTTCGAGTACAGCGACGACGCCCCCTGGCCCACTTCGCCCGACGGCCAGGGCCAGTCGCTGGAGATCGTCGACCCGCTGGGCGATGCGAGCGATCCTGCAAACTGGCGGGCGAGCCTGTACTGGGGCGGATCACCCGGTAACGAAGGCTATCCCCTGCCGGGCGATTACGATGCCAACGGCCTGGTCGATCAGGCCGACTATCAGGTTTGGAAAGCGGCGTTTGGCTCGAGTGTCGCGACCGTGGGATTTGGCGCCGACGGCAACCGCGACGGCGAGATCTCGCTGGCCGACTTCATCGTGTGGCGAAACCACTTGGGCCTCACGGCCTTGCAGCCCTCGCAGCCACTGAGCACCCTGGCCGCCGAACACCAGGATGTCACTCCAAACCAGTCGCAAACAGCGACCGTGTCCACTGCGAGCAGCTATCCGTTCTCTGGAACCTCGCCGACGGCTGCGGGCAATTCGACGCAGGACGAATCGAGCCCCACGGCGCTCGAGCAGGCGATCGAGGAATTGTACGAGCCCGCCGAGGCCGAACTGCCACTATTGCCCGAGGCAGACGAACCGCAAGAAGTGCAGGTATTCATGGATAGCGCCGGCGCCACACGTTCAACCGACGACGAGGCCAGCCTGGCCGACGCCGCCCTGGGCATCGATTGGGGTCTCGAGTCGTAGCAGGTTTAGGCGATCGGGCTACCCGTTGTCCGCCGGGACCATGTGGACGTGCACGCTCACATCGCCCGCCACTCGGCCATTCGGCAAGACCGGCTTGATGGTGACCTGCTGCCGGGCGGTCTCGAACCCCGGGTACGAGACCGTCATGGTGTATTCACCCGGATCGCCAATCACGTTGGTTCGGCCACCTTGACTGCTGCTTTCCTGCACACTGCCAGAATCGCTCTTCAGGTCGATCGTGCAGCCATCAAGAACCAGGCCGTCGGGCGTGAAACACTGCACGACGATCATGCCCAAGTCTCTTGGTGGCGACTGGAAGTGTTCTTCGGTTAGCTCGAGCACGGTTTCCTCATCAGGTGCCACCGAGAACTCAGCGATGCGTGGCGGATTGCGGGTGCCGGCCGTGGCCAGGTAGTAGTCGCCCGCCGGCAATTTCTCGTAGCGAGTTTTGCCTTCCTCCCTTAGATCCACGGACGTATAGAACCGACCATCTGTACTCCATAAGTAGGGTGAGCGGATCTCCTCTTGGCTGCGTGCCTGCTCGTCCAAGCGGACTTCGAGTTTGCCCGTCGCTGCGGGCCATTCGATCGCGGCGCTTTGCTCGGGCTGGTCGGCGGTCACTTCCACCAGCTTTCGCAACGACAGATTGTCCCCCAATCGCCGGCACACCAATTCGTACTGCCCGGGTGGTACGCGATTGAACACAAAGGGATCAGTGAGTTCTTGGCGCGACTGCAGCACGCCCACATCATTGCCGAAGGGCCACCTGGGTCGGTACTCAATGAGCATCATGCGAATCTTCGCCAACTGATCCTCGGGAACTCCGGCAACCGGTACCGTGAGGGTGGCGGAGCGAATATCGATATCGCCAAGGATACTCGAAGCCGGTTCGCCGGGCACCACCATTACCTCGCCGGCACGTATCCAGTCGCCCCGTGTGCCAGGGGCGCGATAGTACAGCACTCGTTTGCCCGGCGCGGGGCCCCAGAAGGTGAAGTTGCCGTCGTCGTCCGTTTGGGCGTAGGCCACGCAGGTGCTGAAATTGGGATGGTCGCCGCCAAGCTGAACCCGTTCGTTCTGCAGCGGCTGGCCGTTGATCAGCAGTCGGCCAGTGGCTGCCTCAGGGCCACCGAGGTCGATTCGCGATATCTGACCATTGGTGGGAAGCACCCTCGTACGGACCACGCCCAACGAGTCCCACACCTTGGCTCGCTGCACTTCGCAAAGCATCTCCGGCAGGTGCTCTGCACGGTAATAGCCATCCTGGTCGGTCACCACGGTCGCCAGGCGGGCTGACTCGTTGTTGCTGCTTCCCAACTGCACGTACAGCGTCACGTTGGCTTCGGGTTTGCCACGTCCATCGTAGACGCGCCCCTCAACGGTGCCGCCAGCGTTGAGAACAATTGGGTCGACCTCCAGATCCGAGTCGCCAATGGTGATCGGTTCGGTAGCCATCGAGCAGAAATCGGGATGCTTCACCGTGAGAGTTTCTTCACCAGCGGGAAGGTGCGAAATCTCGAACTTACCCGCGATGGTTCGCACCGAACTGTCGGCCGTCGACGTTGCTCCTTGATTGATGCCGGTGGGAACATTGGAGTAAGTCGAGGTGGTAATAACGGCTCCGTCGACGGGGTTACCCTGCTGGTCGACGACCGTGCCGCGGAGGGTGACACCTTCATTAAGTTCCAGCCACACTGGCTTGCCATCGTAGTCGTCGGTGTTGATCGGTTCGCTCCTGGCGGGTGCCAGTCCGTCGGCATCGACCATGATCTGGTAGATGCCCGGCCCCACGACTTCCATGGAAAACAGCCCCAGCGGATCGTCCACCGTCTGCCAGCTCGAGTCCTGCACGTAGCCAGGACCACGCAAGTAGCGAACCTTCATCACCCGCACGCGAAAGTGCTGCAGTGGTTCCTTGGTATCGCCCCGAACCACACTGCCCGACAAGCGTGGTCGCCCGATGGACTTCAGCGTGACCTCCACTTCGTCGGTAGGTGCTTCAATGCCGTCGAGCCGTACTTGCTCGACCTCGGTCGAGTTGAACGTGAGCGTGTACCGCCCTGGTGGAAGCGGCGAGATGCGAAACTCGCGCTCGCCAACGCCGACCGAACCATTGCCGCTGTGCTTCCCATCCTCCGAGCTCGCGTGGATGCTGATATTCTCTTTTCGCGGCTGACCTTCCACTTTCACGACCCCCATAATGGCCACCATCGATTTGGGTGAGGGGATCGACAGATTCAGCTTCAGCGGCCCGTTTGGCGGTGGAAGCTTTGCATCGATCAGCGCAGTGTGCTGCCGGTACATGCCTTCGCCGGTTGGGATGCTGACATGCACGTCGTACTCCCCCGGCGTGACGTGCGGCAGCGTGAAGCCGCCCACGTTGTCGATAGCCTGCCCCATCGGCGAGCTGGTAAAGTTCCACCACTTGGGCATGGCGTTGACGGTCCACCCCACGGCCGGCTTGCCGTCCGAACATAGGGCGACGCCCGACACTTCAACGCCCGGCGACAAGACGATTTTTTCCTCGTACTTCTTTGCCGGATCGTCCAGCTTCATGATCAACTTGGCAAATGCATAGTCGTCGTGCATGGTGCCACAGAGGTACTGCTGCTCCGACGGCACGAGACCTCCCACGGTTGCCCATCCATCGTCATCGGTGCTGGCCGAATTGGCGTTAACAAATTGCTCGTTGCTCAGAGGGGCCACGTACAGACGCACGCGCGGCACTGGATTGCCCTGCTCGTCCACCACCTGGATGCGAGCCACGCACGCCGGCTCCAGTTCGAAATCACGCTTCATTCTGCTTAGCGGCGACAACTGCATCTCTGGCAGCTCACGCCAGTTGGTGAGACCCACCCACCTGGTCGACTCGATCTGCATCCGATAGGTGTCCATCTGGGCGACCGTCTCGAAGGCGTACCGTCCCTCGGCATCGGTCTTGGCCGTCTGGTAGTCCATCGAACCATCGGGCTTGCGAGTCTTGCCCATCAGGTTGAGAGTGGCATCGGTTACCGGCGCGCCCGACGGGTCCACAACCCTGCCCGACAGTACCGCTTCGACTCCAGGGTCCTGCTCGGTCTCTGTGGCGGGTTGGGCGAGCAAGCGGGTGCTGCCTGCCATTCCGCTAATGGCCACGACGACCACGATCGCCAGGCGATATTGCCACCGGGCGCCAGCGGGCGATGTGAGTCCGCGGCAAGAGGTTACCTGCTGCAGGTTATCGTTCATGCTTGCTTCTCCCAACGATGCGAAAACACCAAGGATTCGGCACGTGTCAGCTGCTAGACACCGACACCTGCCCCCGAAGTAAGCATAGCCGCACCTCGCGCAAGACCGCAAGCATGACACAGTCCCCCAGAGGGGCGAGATGGTCCATTCCCCTGAGGCGACATTCAGCGCACATGAAAAGCGGGCGGCCAACGGCGCTCGATGCGCGCCGCTGGCCGCCTTGATTCTCGCTGCTGCTATTCTGCTGGCTGGTACGACTTCAGGTACTCGGCCCGCTGCTCGCTGAACTCGCGAAGCGAGCCGTCGGCGCTGGTTGCCTGTTCGAACGCTTCGGTGCTGGTGAGCTTGCGGGTGTCTTGTTTCACCGCGTCGGCGATGAGCTCTCGATTGCGCTCAACCTTGGGGCCGAAGTGCGCCCAGTCGAGTTGTTGTTCGGCGATGCTGTCGATGTACTCGAGGTAGCGCTCGCGGTACTCGGGCACTTGCAGCAACCGACTGCGAAGCGGCATGCGATCGTTGTCGATGCCGACCAGCGGGTCGAGCTTCGGGCCACCACCGCCCGGCCCGCCGCCACGTCCTCCGAACCCGCCTGGTCCGCGACCAAAGCGACCTCGGCCACGGCGATCGCGCTCTTGCCCAGCGGGTGGTTCGCCCTGCCCTTCCGGTCCACGCCGCGGCGGACCACCAAACTGCAAGAAGGCACCGTCGCCGCCAGCGTCATCCGCAGGAGGTCGCCCACCAGGAGGGCCAAAGCCGGGAGGACCAAAGCCGGGTGGCCCGAACCCAGGGGGTCCATCCTCGGGACGACCTTCGCCGTCGGGACGATCGCCGCGCCCGAATCCCCGACCGCCAGGGGGACCAAAGCCGGGAGGTCCGCCGTGGCCGGCGATGAACGCTTCGTTCATGTCGTGCGGGATGGTGTGAAACACTCCCTCGCTATCGCGGAACAGGTAGTAGTCGCTAGCACGGGTCCAGTAGCCGTCGCTGTTCACCAGGGCGACGTCGTACGCCAGGAACCACAGCACCTCGTCGACATCGAGGATCGGCTCGATCTTCTTCGGCAACTTTTCGATGGGCGTCTCGTTCAGCACCTGGCAGAGCTCCACCAGCGAATTCCATTCCTTCTTGCCGTCGTCCGACTTCATCTCGAACCGCGACTTGTACCCGTCGAGGTCCTCGCCCAGGTATCGCAACCCGCCGTCGGCCCCGGGATTGCCCGGCACCTTCCACCGGGTGCCCTTCGACGTTTCGAAGTGCTCCTTGGTGAAGATCTTGTCCATCTGCTGCACGCTGGCATACACGCCCCAACTTTCGCCATTGATCACCACCTCGACAAAGTTGGCCTTCGGCGTCGGCACGTGTTCGTTGGCGAGGTCCGAGTACAGTACCGTGCTCATCAATGTCGAATCGCCGGAGCAGTTCAGCAGGTTTAGCGTCTTGTAGCCGTAGAGTCGTTGGTCCTCGTCCACCGTGTCGAGCGACAGGTTGAGCGAACGTTTGTAACCGGTGGGAACCATCATGTAAGACGACATACCGCGGAAGTGAACGCCCACGCCCGGGTAAGTTTTGCCATCCACCTTCAGCGTGGCGGGCACGTCGACGTCGGTGCCTTTGAACGCTTCGAGTTCCGACTCCCAATCGTCGGAGTCGAACTCCAGGAACAGCGTACGCAGCACGCCTGCGGCGTACAGCGGCTTGTCGGGGAACGTCTCGACCTGGTCGGGCGTCACCTTACGGCCGGGCTCGGCCGGTTCGCGATTGCCACCGCGACCAAAACCACCGCCACGACCGCCGCGCCGACGCTGACCATCGCCAGTGGCCATCGATTCGCGGGCCGCCTGGCGCTCCTCGGCGTTGAGCCAGCCGTTGTCGTCCTTGTCGAACTCGTCGACCAGTTCCCGGTCGCCGCGCGCTCCGCCCGGAGGACCAAAGCCACCGCCGAATCCTCCGCCTCCGAAACGCGGCGGGCCACCAAACATCTGCGCCAGCACCACGGGGGCAGCAACTAACAACGGTAACAAGTACAGCAGTTTTTGGAGCATCTTGTTCAACAGCCAATTCGGGTGGGGGAGACTTTCGGCAGCACGCGAAGCTAGCAAAGCAGCAGCCGTTCCGCATGGCCGATAGTGTATGCAACCACGCAACCGGCGTTGGGTACCGCTACGCCCAAAATTTCCTCCGCTGCAAACCGCGGCCCCTGCACACAACCGAACACACCCCGCGGGGTTGGACTCGCTGAGGTGCGTCGCAGCTGCTGCCGACTCCCACAACGCCAAGCGCTTAGCACGATCGCTTGGACGCATGGACAACTCGCTCGCACAGCGTCGACAATGCGCGCGACGAGTTCTGGATCCGCTAGAACTCCCAACTCACTACGGGGCAACAAGTTACCAAGCCGGGCATGTCGAAAGCTTCAAAGGTTCTGCCCCCCGGCGATTCAAAAATTCATTCAGTTGGTGGCCGGTCACTCCGCGAACGAGCGCGCCGGATATCGTCCGCAACCTGCAGCTTCAGAGATAGCTCGAAAGGCCCTCGGCGTGTCACGCCGAAGGCGATTACAAACCAAGGGGAAACTGCCCAGGAGGATGAAGCCGAAGCAGGTTAGGATGGGACGTTTGCTGCGGGAGCAATAACGCCTATACTCAGCACAAATCACAACCGTGGCTCGCCGATCACGTCATGGAGCACTTGAGTGCCACCTGGAGTATTCAGATGAAGAAAAAAGAGAAGGTCCCCACCTCATACGACGATTTGCCTTGGTACAGAAAGTCTGGGACCAATTCTTTTTTGATGTTAGTACACGTGTTGACCCTAGGAGCCATCCCGTTACTACTGATCACCTGTTTCGCTCTCGTTACAGGCAATATTTACTACGACAAAGCTGACGAACAGGGCCATCTTAAAGCGTGGAGCGGAGCGAATAGAGTAATCGCGTTTCTGTTGTTGCTTCCCCCGCTTTTGATAATTGGAGTCGTCGTGCTGACGATAGCTGGCCTCTAGGTGCAGTGTCATTGGTGCGGCAGAACAGCTATTCGCAACTACCGTTGGGCACATCAACTCCGCAGAAACCCGTCGACTCTAACCCGCGTCGGCGTGAAAATCCTGTGCAGCAAACGCTGGCCGCACATCCTACCCCGGTCACATCGACCTGCACAGCTCCAATAGGTCACGGCCGAGATGCACTGCAACTCGTGTCCCCGGACTTCGCCCGGGCGAGCTCTTTGTGATCGGTCTCTACAACAGCAGTCCGACATTCGCCAACGACCTTCGCAGTGCTGGTGCCACACTGGAAAGTGGCGGTGGGCTGTATCCCCCGTCGTTGGCACGACGTAGCAAAGCGGTGATTCAGTTAGTACAATGCCATGAGATCGAGCGGGGCCTGATGCAGGTCGATCGCGAGTATCTTGCCGGAATGCTGTATTCAACCAGGGGATCGTTCTAATGACTAAACAGCTTACAACCTTGCTTCTCGCCGCCGTTCAGGCGACTGTGTACGCACAAATGGCAACCATGGCGGTGGCAAACTCGCAACCGGGCCTCTCGATGGCCGCGAATGAGTCCGGTCTATTGCCCTCTTACGAATTGGCTTATCGACGTGATAGCGAACTGAGCCAGCATTCGTTCGGCCATGCCTTGTCGCGAATCGATGACGTGAACGGCGATGGTCGGGCCGACATGGTCGCGGGCGCCCCAACGGGTACTGCGGGTGACGACGCGGTGTACCTGCTGGCAGAAACGGGGGCCCAGCTAACGATCCTATCCCGGATTGATAGCACCTTGAGTACGTCCATGGGACGGTCCGTGGCCGGCCTTTCGGATGTCAACGGCGATGGCGTGCCCGACTTTGCAGCGGGCGTCCCGCGTTTCGACACGTTTATCGTGGCCGACGGCAGCGACCGGACGATAGGCGGAACGCAAGACACGCACCCGGGTGTGCTGGCGATTGAGTATGGCGGTAGCGACACGCACTACCTCGGCACGTTCCTCGCCGGGCTCAGCAATGGCCAGTTGCTCGAAGCCTCTCGGCCCAACGTTGGCGGCATCGGCAGCAACGTGTACTGGTACGAGCCCGATGGGACCGGCAGCATTCGCGTCAAAGCGGTACTCGAGGCGAGTTACCACTGGCGCAACGACCCCGCGATCCGCAACGTCGGCGACGTCATCGGCAACGACGGGATCGACGACTTTCTAGTCGCGACCGACGATGGTGTCCCCGAATCGCCTCCCCAACTCACCGGCTCATCGCGCGGCCGCGTCTCGCTGGTAAGCGGTGCCTCGTCGGCCACAGGCCACGTGTTGCTGGCCGACATCGAGACCCTGCACTTCGACGGCCCGGCGGAGGATGTGGTGCTCGGCGACTCTGGCGAGGGGCAGAATCCACTGGCGACCGCCGGTGATTTCACCGGCGACGGTGTGATGGACTACATCTTCACTGCGAACCGACCGAACGACTGGTCTGGCGCGGCTTACTTCTACGACGGAGCCACTCAGCAGATGCTCTGGGAACTACCACGGCCCGCCGATATCACCCATCTACGCGGAAATGTCGAGAATGTCGGTGACCTGGACGGCGATGGCCAGGTTGACATCGCGATCGCTGCAGGGATCGGATCGCAGGACTTGCTTATGTTCTACAGCCCAACGCGGCAGGCCTACCTCGGCCGCCTCTGGGGCGAGTCGCTAGATGACCAATTCGGCCGCGCCGTCGTTCCGCTTGGTGACCTGAACAACGACGGCCTGGGAGATTTCGCGGTCGGCGCTGCGATGGCGGACTTCGGCGGCGAGAACTCGGGTAGCATCTATGTTTACATGTCCGCGTCCGTACCCGAGCCTGCAACGTGCACACTGCTGTTGATCGCAGGCTGTCCACTGGTTCACTGGGCCCGACGCCTAGGCCGGCCCGTGTGAAGCGCGTCTGACCTACGTTGACTGAGGTTCTCGACCTCTGGCCAGATGCGAATTCTGTTCGCGTATCCGACTTCGGCCACATCGTCCTGCGCAGCTCCAACACCTCACGGCCAAGTGGCACGGCATCTCGTGTTCCCCGGGCTTCGCCCGGGCAAGCACCTTGCACTCGGTCCCCACACCACCAACCACCCTTGTTCGGCGCGCTCTTCAAGCCTCTGGCCGACAGCGCGGGCGATCGTCGCGAAGAACTTCTCTGGGAGCCGCTTCCTCGCTTGGCAGCACGCGCCAGCCTCGACTCCACAAGCGCTTTGTTCACGGGCAACGAGATGAGCCACCCAACGCGCGACGGCTGCTCGGTGGGAATGGTCTTCGCTCAGAACCTGGCCTGGGAAGCCCTACAGCAACAGCACGAACGCCAGGTTCAACCAATCGGGGCCAATAAATGCCAATTGTGCCGGGAGCGGTTCCCCGCTGCACTATCTGGAAAATCTCGGCTAATAGACGGTTAACTTATTGATTATAATCGACCGTGGAGGACTTGTCTCGCGCGTTGCTTGCGCGCCATCCATTGACAACCGATATTCAGGCTTTTCAAAGGCGGGTGTCAAAATGCAGTACAAATTGTTTGCCGACAATCCAGTGAAGGGGATGGTAGAAAGTAGTTGGTCGGTGCACTTGCCGTCCACCATTGGCCGGGACCCCAATAACGACATTTTTATCAACCACGATTCGATCAGCCGCTACCATTGCGAACTGAATCTCGACGGCGAGGGTTCACTTGTGGTTCACGATCTGAATTCGATGAATGGCACGTACTTGAACGATGAAAAAGTGAGCCGGTCCGTGCTGATGACCGGCGACCGGCTGCAGTTGGGGGGCATCATTCTTCGGGTGGAATATATCTCGGACACCGATTTTGGCAAGCCGAAACCCAAACCGAAACCGTCCATTCGCGAAGTCAACGAAACCGTGCCGATGAGAACCAAAGATTTACCGCGCCGCAATCCATCACCGCCGCAGAAGAAGTGGTGGCAGCTTTGGTAGGCGACCGCGTGAATGGAGTCTGCTAACCTGCAACGGATAGGGCACCGACAGCAGTTTCACGCGTCACGAACGCGCCGCGATTGCATCATCCTCGCGAAGTTGGGCATCGAGCGAACTTGCAGCGACGTAAAGCCTCGGACCAGAACGTCTGAGGCGTCGGCTCAGCTAGTTGTTCGACCTCTGTTCTTGTTGCGATATCTACAACATCAAAAGAAACTTCTACTCTTCCGCACCCAGTTCTTTGCTGTTAAACACCTCAGCAAGCGAAACGCCAGTTTCCGCTTCAATATGTGATACCAGTTCACCGGAAAGGGCTATCCTCCCTGACATCCACCCCGTCGTCAAAGCTGCGTACAGAGACTCGGGCCTAGGGAGCCACGTCGTTTGGCCGTCTGAGTAATGTCTGTTCCAAATTGCGTCAGCAAGCGATTTCAACGAATAGCCACGTTCGGAAATCGCTTTCCGAAATAGCTTTGCTTCTTCGTCGCAAAGCGGCATGAAGTAATCCTCTTCCATAACATCACGTCTTTCTTTATGTCATGGGGAGATATCAGTGACAGCTCATGACACCTTGTTGGGAAGAAACCCTAATCTCCACCTACTGAAAGTTCAGCAGCGCTTTGCCGCATACTCAGCGTGGGTTGCACCCTCGATCTTGATTCTGAGTCGAACCCTCAAGGTAACCGGGCGGCGGACCAGAAGGAACGCATCCGAATCAGCAAAATCCTTGTCAACAGTTTAACGCTTGAATCGCCGGATAAGTTGCCGCTCCAACTCCCGGCTGAAATCAACAGTCCGAATGCGCTAACAACCAACAAGCCGAGCGCGGACGGCTCAGGAATCTGGTTCGGCCCAAAAGCAATGTCGGCCGTGATCAGATCCGCTGAGCGGGCCTGGGGCTAAGCGCATCCCCTGCAGGATCAATTACGCAAAAATTGGTAATTGTGGAAAAAGTCCGTAATACTGGGGTCTAGCACACGCTCAACTCATCTAGTGGCAGGCTTCTCTTTCCCATGTGACCGATCACGGTGCCGAATCAGCACGACAACACGGCGAATCTTCTCAACCAGTACCGGGACTACCTTGCCTTGCTGGGGCGGCTCCAACTGGACCCGATGTTGCAAGCGAAGGTCGATGTGTCCGGTGTCGTCCAGGCGACCATGCTTGAAGCTTGCGAATCGGATTGGGCCTCCTTTGAAGATCAGGAAAAACTGCCCTGGCTGAGACGGGTATTCTCCAACAACTTGATAGATGAAATTCGTAGGTTCCGAACCGAGGCGCGGGACGTGCGACGCGAGCGACCGCTGTCTCACCGGGTGGAACAGTCCGCCTCACGGCTACAGGTGTGGCTGAAGAGCGATACCCCTTCGCCAAGTCAGCGGGCCGTCCAGGCCGAGGACGAACTCCAGTTGGCGGGAGCACTCGCCTCGCTCCCTGATGCCCAACGGGAAGCGATCGAGTTACACCATCTGAAGGGAGTTCCTTTGGAAGACGTCAGCCGAATCATGCAGCGTACGAAGGGAGCCGTGGCAGCGTTGATCTTTCGTGGGACAACGCAACTTCGCCAAATCATGCAACCCAGCTGAATCGGACTTATTGCAGTCTCGTTGGACTCTCACGAATTGCAGGTATGAACCATTCATGAACACCCTACTTCCTGTTCAGGCGAAGCGTTCGATCAGTTTGCTCTGCGCAGCCATAGCACTTGCCTGCTGTGGTTGTCCGCCCGCGCCTCCCTCGCAAGAGGAGCAGCGTCAAAGTGCGACGTCTCGCTGGATCACCGTGGAATCCAACAGCCGGGACGAAGAGTCCAACCCAATTCTTGATCAGGACGACTTGAACAGAATCGTAAACGCGCTGCCCACAATCTCAACCTTTGTCGTTGAACGCGTGAAATCGGGAAAGATCGAGACGGAACATAATGTGGCGGAAGCCACCGTCTGCGGAACGAGACCGGAGTATTTTCAACTGCTCAAAGAGGTTGCCCGGGTCGAACTGCAGCAGGGACGCTTCTTCGATACCATCGAAGCCGCGGAGGGCGCCAGAATTGTCGTCCTGAGCGGCAGTCTTGCGAAAAAGCTGTTCGACGAGGCTGACCCGATCGATCGCAAGGTGATTCTCGAACGTCAGGAGCTAACCGTCGTCGGTGTAGTGAGTGACGGCGTTCCATGGGGGACCGCCGTTACGCGCGATGCGTACGTCCCGTTGGGGCTGTTTGGTCCCGGAGCGGACCAGAGCGCGCCGGTACCTTACGATCGTTTTCGATTTCATGTGAAAACCCTTGACCAAGTGGAGAACACACAAGCGATCATCAGAAACATCATTGAACGACACCATCCGGATCAAGATATTCGCGTGCATTCGAGCTTGTCGCGGCACTAACGGTTGCCATCGGACTTCGATCCAGGAGGACTATTGTGCTTGCTCAGGTGGATAGCGTCATGTCGCTCTTAACATTCCTGCTGTGGGCTGGAAGGCTTCCGCTTAGGTTTTGAATTCGTACTCAGCCTTTGGGAGGACTCTGGATCGCATTCACTCACATAAACCAGTAGGTCTCCCAAAGAACCTTCGACGAAAATGTCTGGACTACTAATCAGAGCAATGGTGTTGTTGGTACTTGCAGTCGGTACGTTTGCGGTCTCTGGTATCATAGGCTGGAAACTTTCGCTTGTCGTACTGATTGTATGTTCGATTACGGCTGAGGTTTGCCTGCAACGTTAAGCAGTCGGGGCTCGGGCCTTCGCTAGATCCGCGGCATCATTATCGAGGAACTTGGCACTGGTGGATTGGTCGTCCAGAAAACGGCCGCCCAAACATCTCTATCTCCTCCCCATGTGGTCTTCCCATGTCAGCTGCTATAAATTGCAGAAACCAAGCCGATCGCGTACTGCTCTTTGCAGTCGTCTTCGGCCATTCGTGGCTTGGTGCACCTCGGACTCGTTGCCACCGATCCCCACGCCACTAGCCCGAGGGTCACTGTGGAGTTGCTGAGTTCTTGACGGCCTGCTCAAAGCGAGGCCAGAAGCTGGTCGACGCAAAGTGCTGTTCGGCGCCTTCTGCCTGCTCTTTCGAGTCGTGCCTGGCATCGATCTGGATCCAGCCGATTGTTGCCAGGTGTTGATCCGCCGAGTGGGCAATCCGAAGCTCCTGTTCCCCCGTGCTGGGGTCGAGCTTATACGCCCTATAGCTGGAGCCCTCCTCCGTCAGCTTCCAGCCTCTGCTACTCGTGCTTTCAGCGACTGACTTCCAGAAGGCGTCCGAATCGAGGTGATCGTAGGTTGCTGTATAGATGACGCAGTCGACGTCAAGATTGCCATACACGCCATTCACGTCATCGGCACCGTCCAGCAGAAAGCCTGTAGGATTCTCCTTGGCGAGCAGCTTCTCTTGCGTAGGAACGTACGACGACACATCGCAGCCGACAAGGACCAATAAGCCGAGACCTATCAAACATCGCATTGGCAGGCACTTCATCGCCGATTCACCTCCTCAATTGAACGATGCAAATCTCCGCTTCCAGCGGTCTCGTGGCGGGGCCGGTGCCACCCCGCGGCGGCGGCTCACCACCATCGAGCCCTGGGTGACTTCACTCTCGCTGGGTCGCGTCGCGTTTGGCTTTTAGCAAGCGTTCTGTGTAGCTCTCGGGTGGTGGATCGCTCGACTCGTCGGTGGAAAGCGTTGTGGCGGGGGTGGTCGTTGGTGGAACGGGGGGCGCGGGTGCTTGAAACTGCTCGACCGGCGGTGCATCTATTTCCTCGGCCGCTGCGCGGCGGCTGGCGAGTTCTTCGCGGAGCCTCTGCTTGCGACTTTGCAGGCGCGTGATCGTGGCGGGGCTGTCGTTCGTATTGCGGCGTCCCAGCAGGCTGCCGGCCTTGTCACTGGCCAGGCCAAACAGTGCGGCCAGGTCGAATCGCACGCGGCGAACGCCAACGTCGCCCACGAACAAACAGGCGGCCGCCATGACAAGCCATGGCCAGATGGAGTCGACGGCCGTGGCCTGGCGAAGATCGCGACGGAACGGGTTCGACGCCCCGGAGGCCAACTGCTCGGCGGTCTGATCGAGGTTGCCAGGGGTCGCGCCCCCGACGAGTTGCCCCGCCACGCCGCCCCGCGGTTCGAGCCCGGCAATCGTTTCCAGCAGCGGCAGATTCATCTCGCGAGCACGGTACTCGGGGGAGTAACCTACGCTCACGCCTGTCCGCAGGGTCGGCCCGCCCTGCGGCGCCACCGCGACAATGTAGGTGCCGGACTGGCGAGAATCGAACCGCCCGACATAGCGACCGGGCGCGACCTGTTCGACCACCAGCGGCATGGGCTCGGAATCGGGCCCCACGACGGTGCCGCTCATGCCGGTGGTTTGATGGACGTAGTTATCCTCGTTGTCCAAGGCATCGATCACCACCGTGGTCACGCCATCGTCGGTGGTGGTGGCCAGCGTGTAGTTTCGGACCCCATCGGTGGGACGCATGGTTGAGCGAACCATCTTGGTGAAGAAGGCGTCGTAACCTTCCCAACCGGTCCACGAGTTGGTCCACCGCTGCCCGGCATCGCTAGTGAACGCCACGACGCGTCCCAGGCCGTAGTTCCAGGTGGCCAGCAGAGTACTGTTCTCGGGGTTGGGAGGCACTGGCGAGCGGAGTACCACCTCGACCAGCGAGCTGTCCTTCAGCGTGGTCATCACGAAGCCGCGGATGGGCGGAAAACCCTCGCTCAATCCGGCCAGAATCGGATGGTCGCTCGCCACCACGGGAGTTTGCGGCGGTTTCAGGTCGCGCACCAACGGACGCGACACCCGCCGCGCCTCGCGCATGAAGATGCGCGGCACTGCCTTCGGGCTGCGGACCGCATAGAAGCGGCCTCCGCCGGCTCCAGCAATGTTAGTGAGCAGCGGAATCTGGGCGTCGCCGCCAATGGCCACGGCGCTGACCGTGATCTTGGCCTGCTTCGCACGCTGCAAGAGTTCGTCGAATGGACGATTGGGCGTTTGGCCATCGGTCAGGACGATGATGTGCTTCACCGCGGCTTCGGCCTTCTCCAGGTCGGCGATGACTTGGGCGAATGCCGGATACATGTCGGTACCGCCGCCGGCCGACAGCCTTTGAATGGCCGCGCTCACGCGGTCGCCATTGTCGACCTGCCGCAGCCGGGCGATCGGCACGGCCGTCGAGTCGAATGCCACGACGCTTACCATGTCGCGTTTGCCCAGCGAACGCACAGCGGCGATGGCGGCCGCCTTGCTGAGCTGGATTTTCTCGCCGTCCATCGACCCCGAACGATCGATTACCAGCCCCAGTGCGCCCACCGGCACCACTCGCGCGTCCTTGATCTGGCAATCGACGGGCAGGGCCTTCTCCAGTTCGCTGCTGGCCCAACCGCCGGCGCCGTAGCTGTTGGGGCCACCGACGACCACCAATCCGCAGCCAAGGCTTTCGGTGTTCTCCACCAACATACGAAGCTGGGCGTCGGAGAACGCCACGACCTCGTCGCCCGCACCGCCACTGGCCAGCGGCACGTCGGCCAACACCACGCAGTCGAACCGCTGCAACTCGGCCAGCGAACTGAACAGCATGGTGGTATCGATTAGCTCGACCTCCAGCCCGCCCCGCCGCAGGGCGTCGACCAGACGATCGTGGGCGCCGCGTTCCTCGGCGTTCTCGATCACGAGCACCTGCCCCGAACCGACAATCTGCGTGAAGGCAGTCGCCCGATTGTTTCGCGCAGTGCCGTCGGCGCGAGGATCGGCGGGCGAGTACTGCGCCTCGTACGTAAAGAAACCCGAGCGACCGAGTTCGTCGTTAACGGCCAACACGGTCTTCCCTGGCGGCAATTCGACGCTTTGTTCGGCCACAATTTCCTCTCGTCCAAACGCCTGGCGCACAATGCGCACCGTGCCGGCAGCAGGCCGATCGTCGGATTGGATGTCGGCGCGAAGTACCGCGCGGATTTCGAAGGGCTCGCCATCGCGGACCACGGCGGGCAGCATCAATTTTTCGACGGCCACTTCAATCTGTTGCGGCAGCGGTACCGGCACCACGTCGATACTAATGCCAGCATCGGCCAGCACTTTGGCCTCGGCCACGGCGTCGCCCAGGTTCTCGTTGCCATCGGTCACCAGCACCACGCGCCCGGCCGTGTCGCCGGGAAACATACCGCGGGCGTGGGCGAGGGCCGCCTCGAGATCGCTGTACTCGGGATCGACCAGCGATTGGATTCTCCCCAGCACCGGCATCGCGTCGAGCGGCGGGATCTCCATCTCCGGCTGGCGGCCAAAGACCATCACGCCTACGCGGTTGGATCCCTCGCTCTGGCGATGGGCTTCGATGGACGCGTTCACAAAGTCGACCATGGCCTCGCGCTGATCGTCCGGAATGCTGTGCGACTGATCCAGCAGGTACAGCACCGTCAGCTGGTTGTTGGTGCGCATGACCTGGGTATCGGCCAGCGCCAGCACCACCAAGGCGAACACTCCGCTGCGGGCGGCGACGGCCGCCATCCACTGCCCGCCATGCAGTCCGCTGAAGCCACCGCGGCCGATCCACCAGAACACCGGCAGCAGCGTGAAGAGCCACAAGTAATGAGTATTGTCGAAGTGCAGCCAGACTGAGTTCATCGGACGAATTCCTTGTCTTAGACGATTTCTACTAATGTGCATTAAAACACGTTATCCACCGCCGGGCCAGCAAGAAACGTCGCGATGCCAGCTGTGTGCAGTTGAGCAGGAGGATTGCCGCCGAGTAGAATGCTAGACACCTGACTCGACTCCGGCCCCATGAGGATCTACCACCATGCGAAGCGTACTGTGTGCTGCCCTGTTTCTGACATTGGCCAATTGCGCTCATGGCGACGAGGCGGAGCAAGCGTGGCTCGGCCTGGTGGACCAGAAGTACCACAACTCGCAGGCGTTCAAGCTGCCCACCTACAATCCCGAGTTGCCGTCGGTGTTCATCTATGGCGACTCGATATCGATGGGCTACCAGCGATACGTGCAGCAAGGCCTCGAGGGCAAAGCTAACGTCTACCGAATTTACACCAACGGTGGCGACAGTTCGACACTGATTCCGAAATTGAAGAAGCTGCAGCAGACCATGGCACCGTTTATCGCCGACGAGCGCTGGCCGGCAACTTGGGACGTGATTCACGTGAATGTCGGCCTGCACGACTTGAAGTACGCCAAGGACGGCAAGCTAGTGAACGAAGGTGGCACGCAGGTGCACTCGAGCGACGAGTATCAACAGCACCTGGCCGCGGCACTGGACTACCTGCAGGAGCTGGCCCCGCAGGCCAAGATTATTTTCGCTACGACCACGCCGGTGCCGGAGAACTCCTTCGGCCGCACCGCCGGCGACGCGGCCCGATACAACCAGGCGGCCCGCGAAGTACTGCAGCGGTATCCCCAGGTGGGCGTGAACGACCTGTACGAGTTCACCAAGCCCCGCCAAAGCGAGTGGTGGACCTCGCCAGGCAACGTGCACTTCACCGCCAAGGGGCAAAAGGCACAAGGCAAGCAGGTTGCCGAAGTGATCGAAAAGGCCTTAAAGGATCGCCGCCACGAAACCTGATTTCCTCGCCGCGGAACCTGGCAAGAATCCGCAGTGGTGAACGAAGTCTGCATGGTGACAACTCCCACTACGTGAACCCGCTTGCCAGGGAATTTTCATGCTCGACTTCCTCGCCGAGACCGTCTTCCAGCCCGCAATGGGCGTTCTTCAGGGCGTGGCGGGGCTGATGTGGCCATCAAAGGATGCGGAGGTACTGCGGCTGCAGCGTTGGTGCCTGGCATGCCTCGTCGGCTTCCTCTCGGCTACCGCGCTGACGGTAGTAGCTCTCAGTCTTGCCTGGTGGATGCTGGCCCTGCCGCCGGCCGTGGTGGCGTTCGTCCTGGGGCTGGCGTGCGGTAAGCTCGGGGCGCGGATTGAAAAGAAATGCAGCGATTGAGCGCCCAAACGACTGAGC
This sequence comes from Aeoliella straminimaris, assembly GCF_024054565.1. Classification (GTDB taxonomy): domain Bacteria; phylum Planctomycetota; class Planctomycetia; order Pirellulales; family Lacipirellulaceae; genus Aeoliella; species Aeoliella straminimaris. Next base: position 267,508 of record NZ_JAMXLR010000077.1, on the reverse strand, counting down.
TCACGCGAGGGCTTCGCCGCGAGACGGGAGACAAAATCTGAGCCTGACATGCGACCGCACCGCAAACTATACTATGTTGCCCCCGTCGGCAGCTCGTCAGCCAGGAATTGCCCTGCATTTACGACTGTGCTCCACTTCGTCGGCTAACCTCCAACGCTCCTTGGTCCCCCCTGCTCCGCCGCTGTGAGTCTGATTGTCCAGTTCGGTCCGCTGTTGGCAGCCATGCTGGTGCTGCTGGTCGGATCGGCGTTTTTCTCCTCCAGCGAGGCGGCGCTCTTCTACCTGACTCGCGACGACCGTGAACGGTTCGTGCATGGCAATCGGGCGCAAAAGCGGGTGGTGCATCTGCTGTCGACTCCCGAGCGGCTGCTGACCAGCATCCTGTTCTGGAACCTGGTGATCAACGTGGGTTACTTCTCCATCGCCTCGCGGATTGGCCTGGCGCTGGAGCGAGATGGCCATGCCAGCGCGGCGGCCGGTTTCACCGTTGGCGCACTGCTGACCATCATCTTGTGCAGCGAAATGCTGCCCAAGAATCTGGCGGTACTGTGGCCCCGCTGGCTGTCGACGGCCGTTAGTCTGCCGCTATCCGCATCGATTTGGGCGCTGATGCCCGTGCTACCCACGCTGCAGGCCATCAACCGCATTTCGCTGCGGACGCTACTGCCCAACTTCGAGCGCGAGGCGTACCTCGAACTCCGCGACATCGAACGAGCCATCTCGCTCAGCACGCCCGACAAGACCATGGCGCATCATGAAGAATTGGTGCTTCACCAGATTGTGTCGCTGTCGGAGATGGAAGCCGAAGAGCTGATGCGGCCGCGGCTGGGGCTTACCTTTTACCACGCGCCGGTGTCGATGAACGACCTCCGCGAAAATCCCCCCAACTGTGATTATCTGCTGGTCGCCGAGCCCGATAGTGAAGAATTCGATCGGGCGATGCCGCTATCGCAGCTGTCGGGGGTGACGACCAACCGCCTGGAGACTGAGTGCGAGCGCGTGCCGTACGTTCCCTGGTGCGCCACGGGCGCGGCGACCTTGGACGTGCTGAGCAACAGCCGCGGCGGTTTGGCCGTGGTGATCAACGAACTGGGCGAAACCATTGGCATCGTTACCTTGGACGACGTGATGCACGCCTTGTTCGCGAACCCGACGATTCGTGTCACGTCGCGTTCGGCCGCGCAATCCATCGAGCCACTTCCCGATAGCACATTTGAACTCAACGGGGCGATCACGCTACGGCGACTTGCCAAGCAGTTGAATCTCGAACTGCCGACCGCCAAGAGTGTCACCGTGGCCGGCATGCTGCAGGAGAACCTGCAGCGGTTGCCGCAACCGGGCGACGAAGTGCTGTGGGGCAACTGCCGGTTTTTGGTAACCGACTCGCCCCGCCCCGGCGTGTTGACAGCGACGGTCGAGAAACTGCCCGAACAACGTCGCACCGATGATGTACCACCGAACGGAGGTGGCATATGACCGTGGCCATCGTCCTGTTTGTGGTCGGCATGATGCTCAGCGCGTTCTTCAGCGGGTCGGAGACGGGCTTCTATCGCCTGAACCGCGCACGGCTACTGATCAACGCGCTGGACGGCGACTGGATCAGCCGAGGGCTGTTGTGGGCGGCCAACAATCCGTCGGTGTTCGTCGCCACGGCGCTGGTGGGCAACAACGTGGCTAACTACGTGGTGTCGGCCTCGATCGTGATGATTGCCGACGCCGGGTTTAGCGGCTGGGCGCGGGCCGACATGGTGTTGCCGCTGTTGCTTACCCCAGTCATCTTCATCTACGGCGAGCTGGTCCCCAAAAACGTGTTCCTGGCCGCCCCGAATCGCATGCTCCGCCACTGCGGCATCCCCTTCGGCATGGCGGGCCTGCTGTTTGCGCCGGTCAGCTTCATCCTGTGGCTGTTCAACAAGCTGCTGGAAACGGTCGGCCGCAAGTCGCCTGAACCCTGGCAGATGGTGCTTGCCCGTCGCGAGCTGGGCGAATTGCTCGACGAAGGTCAGGCCGTGGGACTTTTGAAGCCCACGCAACAGGCGATTGCCCAAGCCACGATTTCGCTTGGCGCGCAGTCGATCGCCGGCTTCGTGGAACCCGCTTCGCGATTCCCGCGGATCACCGAGGACACTCCGCCCGACGAAGTGGTAACCATCGCCCGCCGCACCGGCCAGACCCTGCTGCCGGTGGAAGACACTCACCGAGGTAAACGTATCGCGGGCTCGTATGTCCGAGTGAGCGATTGCATCCTGGCGCAGGGCCCACAGCTTCCCACCCGCGTAATGCCGGAAGTGAAAGAGCGAATGCCGTACCTGTCGACGCTGTCCCACATGCTGGCCGTCGATGCCCCCATCGCCCGGGTCGTGAATCGCAAACAACAGACCGTGGGCTACGTCACCCTGGCGCGACTGCAACTGGCGCTGTTGGCGGAGTAAGTTTGGCCCTCTACGACCAGCATGGTATGATTGAGGAAAAGGATTCCGCCATGACTTCACTCTCCCCTCAAAACGAAGAACTTCTCCGCAAACTAGTAGCAACGGGTCGCTTCCAATCGGAAGACGCCGCCCTCGGGGAAGCCATTCGTCTGCTTGTTGAGCAATCAGAGGACACAGCAGCATCTGGAGTGCTCCCCCCGATGGAATGGGTCAAGGAGTTTGACCGCATCACGGCCTCGCGCACCGCAGGGAACCCTCATATGGACGATAGCCGCGAATCGATCTATGGCGACCGCGGGCTATGAACGTCCTGCTGGATACCAACATTCTGACGCGTTGGGTAAACCCTCAGGACAGAATGCACACCACGGCAGTTCAAGCACTAAAGGCTATCCGTTTGGCGGGACATGTGTGCGTATTGGTACCTCAGAATATTTTCGAGTTCTGGGCCGTGGCTACACGTCCACTCCAGGCCAATGGACTTGGGCTTTCCACCGAAGAGTCTGTGCTGGAAGTCGATCGCCTCGCACTTCCTCTGTTCAAGATCCTGCTCGATGAGCGTGGGATTCTTGCACAATGGAGAAAACTGGTGGAGGATCATCAGGTCCAGGGCAAGCCCACGCACGACGCCCGCCTCGTCGCTGCCATGCTACGTCATCGCATCACTCATCTGCTGACGTTCAACACGGGCGACTTCACCCGCTACACCGAGATAACTATCGTACACCCGGACGATGTCGTGAGCGGTATGGCACTTGGTCCGACAGGTCCGTAAGTGCTTGCGAATAGAATCATCGCATTCGCAGTCGGAGCCTTACCCCACCAGCGCTAGATTATCCCGATGCACCACTTCGGTATACGGGCAATGACCCAACAGCTCGGCAATGCGGTCGGCTTGCTGGCCAGCGATCTTCAGCAGCTCGGCCGAGGTGTAGTTCGTCAGGCCGCGGGCGATTTCGCGGCCGCTGGAATCTTCGATCACCACGGCGTCGCCCTTGTTGAATTCGCCCACTACTTGCGTCACGCCCACGGCCAGCAGGCTGCTGCCGCGCTGGCACACCGCACGAGCCGCGCCGGCGTCGACCACTAACCGTCCGTGGCAGCGAGCGGCCGCACTGATCCAACGCTTCCGCGAGTTGGTCGAACCATCTGCGCCGACGACCAGAGTGCCGATTTCGTGCCCGGCCAGTATATCGAGCAGCACGTTGGGACGCCGGCCGCTGGCGATCACCACGCTGTCGCCCGCCGCCGTAACCAACCGAGCCGCTTCAAGTTTGCTGTGCATGCCGCCAATGCTGAGCTGCGGCCCCGTCTGGTGCGGTGCGACGTCCGGTCGCACCAATCCATCGGCCGCGGTGCCGGTTAGGTCGATCTCGGGGATCACCACCTTCTCGTCGGCGGTCGAAGCATCGAGGTCGTACACCCCCTGCACGTCCGACAGTAGCACCAACAGCGGCGCGCGAAGCAGATTGGTCACCATGGCCGCCAGGCGGTCGTTGTCGCCGAAGCTGCGCTGCAGTTCGTCCACCCGGACCGCATCGTTCTCGTTGACAATCGGCACCGCCCCCAGTCGGAACAGGGCGAACAGCGTGTTGCGCACATTCAGATACCGCGAACGGTCGTTGAAGTCGTCGGCCGTCAGCAGCACTTGGGCGGCGTGACGACCATGTTTTTCGAGGGCGCGGTTGTAGGCCTCGATCAAACAGCTCTGCCCCACGCTGGCCACCGCCTGCAACTCCGACAAGTCGCTGGGACGCGTTTCGAGCCGCAACCGACCAATGCCCGCCCCCACCGCACCAGAGCTCACCAGCAACACCCGTCGCCCGCTACCGGTGATCTGCGCCAGTTGATCGGCCAACCCCGCCACACGATCCAGGTCGAGCGCACCGGTCGAACCGGTCAGCACGCGGGTGCCAACTTTCACCACCAGGGTGTCGGCAGCTTCAGCGATCGATCGACGGGTGGACATGCGGGAACGGTGGGGGAGTAGGTGAGTAGGTATGATACGGGGCTCATCGGGTGGCTCGTAGCGCCGTGGGATACGGACGCTCCGTGCCGCGGACCTCGCGAGAACCAATGAGGCTCTACTCGGCGGGTTGCAGCACTTGCAGGGAAATGCCGGTAAGCACTTCGCTCATCGCGTTGCGGAACTCTTCCATGTGCGGCGCCGCCAGATGGGCTTCGAGCGCGGCGATGCTCTCCCACTTCTCGACCACCATCAGCACGTCGGGACGCAGCGGTTCCTGGGCGCCCAGGGATGTCTCGATGTCGACGGCTGTGGCGTACTCGATACAGCCCTGTTCGGCATGGACCTTAGGGGCCAGTTCTTTGAATGCGGCGATCAACTCGTCGCGTTTACCCGGAACGGTGGAGAGGGCGGCAAGCACGTGTATCAAGGGAAACCTCCTGAACAATAGCGGGGGTGAAGGCAAGTGGGGACGACTTCCTACGGCGCGGGAATGACCTGCCGGTTATGGATCGTCCACCGTCAGCGTGGTCGCAGAAGTCGATCGCTGACCGCTTCCTGCTGCACGAACAATTAGAGCAGATGGCGGCCGCGGTTCAACGGGTGCCTGCCCCGTGGGCGCGAGCGGTAGCCATCTTGCGATAGAGCTTGCCACTAAGGGTATCGATCACGTGCACAAACCCTTCGGCGTCTGCGGCCAACAGCCAGTTGTCGCCGTTCGCAAAGGCGATGGTCGAGACGTACCGGGCTCCCGCATACGCGAACAGCGGCGCATCGGCCTCCAGGTCCCACACCTGCACACCATCCTCGCCGGAGGAAGCAAGGCGACTGCCTGTCGAGTCCAGGGCCACATGGAATACCCGACCTTGGTGACCAGATAGCACGTGTTGCGGTCGCCCATTGGCCAGGTCCCAGATTCGGACCGTGCCATCGTAACTGGCCGAGGCCAGCACCCCCTGCTGTGCATCGAGCGCCAGCGACATTACATCGCCGGTATGGTCGGCAAGAGTCCGCAGCCGCTCGCCGGAGTCGGGGCGCCACCACCCAATCGTTTCGTCGCGACTGCCGGTCAACACCTCACCCGACACACCAGCGACCGTCAGGCAAGGAATCTGTTCGTCGTGCATGCCAACGACTTCGGCGGCGTATGCGGGATCGTTCAAGTTCCAACTTCGCAGAGTCATGTCGTCGCCGGCCGAGTAGAGCTCCGCGCCGTCGGGCGAGAAACCGAGCGCATGGACATCGTCGTCATGACCGGCGAGCTCGGCAAGCTGCTGGTGCGTCTGGATGTCCCACACGCGAATCATGTTGTCGCCACCTCCCGTTACGAGCCGCTTGCCATCGGGGTGATAGGCCGCGGCGAATGTCCACGTCTTGTGGGCAGCAATGATATCGGGGTCGGTCAAATTGTGGATCGACCACCAGCGGAGCGTTCCATCGCCGCTACCGGTGACAAACTGCGTGCCATCGAAACTCACGGCCAGCGACATGATGGCGTGCCGGTAGATGGTGGTCTTGGCCAGCCCCGACGCCACGGGATCAGGCTTGTCGAGCTTCACTTCCACGTGCGGCAGGGCTTTGGCGATTCGCTCCACCGCTTGGGCCGACAGATCGGTCTGGTACAGGTACAGTCGCTGGAGCCGAGGGAGGCCGTAGAACTGCTGCGCCACTTCGTCGGTGATCGGCAACTCGACCAGGTCGAGTTCCTCCATGCCGCGGACGTAGCGCAGATGGGCCAGCAGCTCGATGAGCTTTGCGTCGTCGATGTCGGGATTGCGGAGGTAAACCCGCTCGACTTTTCCGTCGGCTTCGCCGGCAATCCGCCCGCCCACTTCGCGAATAGCGGCCATCGCCCGATCGTGGCGGTAGTTACGATAGAAGTGCAAACTGCCCCAGCCGATACCGACCGACAGCAGCGTGAAGAGGATGAACAGTGTCCGCGTACCGAACCGGAAACGTGGCCACCTGAAACGAAAACGCCGGACTGGCTGCTGCTCCACGCCCCCTCCCCCCCAAAGAACTCCATCGAGTCCAATTACAGTTCGAGCAGGCAGGCCTGGACCGCTCACTAAGTTACAGCCGGCGGGATTACTCGGCCGCCGCTTCTTCCTTCACCTTCTCATCGTCTTCCGAAGGCTCCGGCTGCGGATCGTCCACCGGCACCTCGGCCGGCGAAAGGTTGCCCGACATTAGATCGTAGAATCGCGTAATCGCAACATTGGCCGGAATGGCGTAGCTCTCGGTGCGGCCGCTGCGGGCAATGTTGAATCCCACGACACGACCTTCCAGATCGACCAATGGGCCACCGCAGTCGACCGGCTTCAGCACCGTGTCGTGCTGGAAGGCCTGGTCGAAGCCAAACCGGCGATTGCTCAGTTTGCTGCCCAGGCTGTTTTGCATCATCCGGCGATCGTTGGGCATGCCGCGAACCGGCGGAGTGAGCGCTGCCTTGATGGATACCCGCTCCTTGCCTCGCAGCACTTCCACTTCAATCACGTCGCCCGCGGTGTACTTGCCAATCACGCGAACCAGCGCTTCGCGGGTGGGCGTTTCCTCTTCGTTGATCTCCACGATCAGATCGTTCACCAACAAGCCCGCGGCTTCGGCCGCCGAGCCCTCGTATACCAGGGCGATACGTGGTTCGTTGCGCTGGGTATCCATCTGGATGCCGAGCCAGCCGCGCTGGGGGCGAATGCGCCGCGTGTCGACCGCCACGATGCCAATCGCCACGGGATCGCGAGCCGCCGCTACGGTGGCAACCCACTCGCCCACTTCGGCGTCGTCGTCGCGTTTCAGGTTCAGCACCGGCAATCCCTTGGCGTCGATCTTCAGCATCGCCATGTCGTACGCCCGATCGATCCCCACCACGCGGGCGTCGAATTCGCGGCCGTCTTTCAGCTTGCAGGTCACGGGGCCCTGCAGTTCGTCGGCCTTGGTGATCACCCAGCCATCGCTCCCCACGATGCCCCCCAGGGCGACCTGTTTGTCATCGGAACGAACGTAGACCGTTGCATCCGCCGCCTCGGCCACGGCGTCGCGAAACGCCCGCCGCACCTGCGGACCGTCGGTCAAACTCGAGGTCGGGATCATCACCCGCTGCATGGCGTTGCGAAACGCTTCGCCAGCTTGCTGCAACGGATCGCGTTCCTGGGCCAGGCTCGATGCATTTGCACCGAGGGCCAATAGCGTAGACGCGGCCCATAACCAACCGAAAGAAACATTCCACTGCTTCATGACTTTTGCCCTTTCTCCTTCGACTTCAGATCTTTCGGCATATCGGCGCTACCCGGCAGCGGCGTGCGTGCCACCCCCAGGCGAAGCTCCACGTCCTTTGTCTCTTCGCCGCGAGCGATCAGCAGCTTGATCGTATCGCCCGGCTGGCAACTGTAAACCTTCTTGCTGAGGTCGTCGAATGTGCCGACCTCTTCCCCATTGAACGAACGGACGATGTCTCCCACCTTCAAGCCAGCGCGATCGGCGGGCATGCCTGGGAATACTTGCGACAGCTTGCATTCGGGTTCGTTGGGGTTGCCAGCGGCGCCCAACAAGGGCCGTGCCTCGGCTTGTTCTTCGGTTCCACCCAGCGGAGCGCCCCACGACTCGCCTGCCACCAAGCGGTCCCAGGTGTCGTGATAAGTGCCGATCGGTACGTGGAAGTTGTCGGTAATCCGGCGGCCGATACGGCTGTTGATGCCGACCACGTCGCCATGCATGTTGAACAACGCCCCGCCCGAGTCGCCACCCACCAGCGTGCAGTCGGTGCTGATCACCCGGTCGTTGGCAAACAGCACACGTCCTAATCGCACGGGCGGAGTTCGCTCGGGATCGAAACCACCGGGATGGCTCATCACCACCACCCACTCACCGGTCTTCAGGTTGTTCTCCTCGGCCATCTTCACATAGGGCCACGGACCTGGGTCGGTAATCTTCATCATACCGCTGTCGATTTCGCGGAACATGCCGAGCGTCTTGCCACGGGCGGTCGATCCGTCTTCGAAGATGAAAGTAACCGGCATTCCCGGTTTGCCCACCACATGACCCGCCGTCAACACTAGGCCGTCGGGACTAACGATCACAGCGCTGCCAAATGCCGCGCCAACGCGAACCGACACCACGGCCGGGCGGACATGGTCGATTACCCGCTGCGTCTGCTTCTGAATGACCTTCAGGTCGGAAGTGTTCTTGGGATACCGCTGCGTGAGGACCTTCTCGACTTCCTCGTCCCACTCAACTGGCTTGTACTCTGCCTGCTTGGCCTTCTCTTCGTCAGTCTTTTCGCTTTCGCCGTCTTTGTCCTCGCCAGGCTCCTTGTCAGTGTCTTCTTCGTCGCTCTTCTGTGGTTTGCCTTCCTCGCTCTCGTCTCCCTTCTCTTCCGCTTTCTTTTCCGGCTCGGCTGGTTTGTCTTCGGCTGGTTTGTCTTCGGCTGGTTTGTCTTCGGCTGGTTTGTCTTCGGCTGGTTTGTCTTCTTCGGGTGTGTCTTCCTCGGGCTTGGGCTCTTCGGCTTTAGGCTCCGTCGGCTTGGATTCTTCAGGCTTCGACTCTTCCGGCTTTGGTTCATCCGGCTTAGATGGCGCGGACTCTTCAGGCGCGGGTTGGTCGGCTTCGGGTTGGGGCTCTTCCTGCGGCGGAGTATCCGGGGCTTGCTGTATTTCGGGCTGCTGCTTCTCGGCCTGCGGGGCGGCGGGCTCCTGGGCCAGCACACCAGTGGCCGATAGCGGCAGCGCAACAGCGATAAGCAGCGCCGTAAACAACGGACTCCATTTCATCGGGAGGCTCCAACAGAACATCAGAAAGGGGGATCGGCGGGGTGGTCTGCGGCAATTCTATGACTGCCAGCAAGGTGGGACAAACGGCGAGCTACAGAATTTGTGGTAAAAAACAAAGCCTTGCTCTTGAAAATGTACGCCCGTATATTACATACTGTACATAATTCAATACCTGGGCGGCCGTTTACCCCCCACCCAATTATGGCGGGTTACCGTGTGCCGCACCGTGTTCAGTTTAGTCAGCCGGGTGCGGAAATCCTACCGGATCGCGCCATAAAACTAGCCCAAACCACCCAGCCCCAAAGGCGATTCCCATCATGCTGCTGGATCATCTAACCCCGCGTCAGAAAGAAGTTTTCGAGTTCATTAAGGACAAGATCGAGAATCGGGGGTACGGTCCGACGGTCCGCGAGATTGGCGACTACTTTGAGATCGCCTCGCCTAACGGGGTGATGTGCCACCTGAAAGCCCTGGAAAAAAAGGGGCTCATTCACCGCGAACCGAACATGTCGCGGGCCATTCAGTTGTCCGAAGCCGTGCTGGCCGAGCAGGGCCTGCCGCTGGTAGGGCAAATTGCCGCTGGTAGCCTTACCGAAGCTATCGAAGATGCCGAACGGTTCGACTTTGACGATTGGTTCCCGCCCAAGAAGGCCCACTTCGCCCTGCGAGTGAAGGGCGACTCGATGATCGAGGCCCAAATCGCCGACGGCGACATTGTCATCTGCCGCAAGGCCCGCACGGCCCACAAGGGAGACATCGTCGTCGCCCAAACCGGCGAAGGCGATGCGACACTAAAGTACTGGTTCCCCGAATCGAACCGTGTCCGTCTGCAACCGGCCAACAGCAGCATGAAACCCATCTACGCCCGCGACGTGCAGGTGCTGGGCGTCGTTACCGGTGTGATCCGCAAGCTGTAGGCTCGAACTCTGTGCGGTGGTTCTGAATTAGACGCGGATTGGCGCGGATCCTGGCGGATTCGCGCGGATCAGAGTGGAACGCAATTCATTGTCTCACCAACACGCTTGGACAGGCGGCCGGGAATAAACTGTGGCCGTTGAACTTCTCACCGTTTGTGTTTGGGATGGTCCCCGCCTCCGTAGCAACGACAAATCCAACCCCACTTGGGAGCACGTTGCCAAGGCGATTCGAGAACCAGACGAACAGAGTCGTAACGATCTGTATCTGATACCCCACACGGCCAATCTTGAAACATGATTGGCAGGTGGCGGAGGGAACGACCGCAATCTCGTTACAGGCTCGATCAATAACGAGCGATTTCCGACAGCCATTTACCAACAAGAGAGCAATAGTCGGGACGAGTAGTTGTTAGTCGGTGGCCAAGTGGGAGATTATCCCAGCCACTGGATTCTAGATGTGGACACAGCACTCAGCGGTGCGAAGTCGTTTCACAAGACTTGCGATTTCGGCGGAGGCGGTCTCCACTGGATTGACGCGTAGCCGACCTCCGATCCGCGTCTATCCGCCAAAATCCGTGCGAATCCGCGACTGATCTAGCGCCGCCAAGCACCAAGACTATGCCGACTTCTCCAGTCCGCTGCTTTGGTTCAGCTTGTTGTAAAGCGTCTTGAGGCTGATGCCGAGCTCTTCGGCGGCCTTCGGCTTGTTGCCTGCGTGACGGTCGAGCGATTGGTGGATGGCTTCCATTTCCAGCTCGCGCAAAGTCATCGGCCCCAACTGCGACTTGGCGCCGCCGCTAAGTTGGCGACGGTTGAAGTGCTGCGGCAGGTGCTCGGTGTCGATGGGACCCGCATCGCACAGAATCGTGGCGTGCTCGATCACATTGGCCAGTTCGCGGACGTTGCCGGGCCACACATGAGCCTTGAGCGCCTGCACCGCGCCGTCGGTCAGTTCGTGATCGAACGCCTTGCCCGAGGGACGGAACCGCCGTAGCAGGTGGCCGGCCAGTTGGGGAATGTCGTCGATCCGTTCGCGGAGCGACGGCAGGTGAATCTCGAACGTGTTGATGCGGTACATCAAGTCTTCGCGGAACTCTTCCTCGGCCACCATCTCTTCCAGGTTGCGGTGCGTCGCGCACACCACGCGGACGTCGACCATCACGGTCTTGTTTTCACCCACGCGGCGGATCTCGCGACTCTCCAATACTCGCAGCAGCTTGGCCTGCATGCTCTTGGGCAGCTCGCCAATTTCGTCCAGGAAGATGGTGCCGCCGGTGGCCACTTCGAACAAACCGGTACGATGGTCGTCCGCACCGGTGAACGAACCCTTGGCGTGGCCGAACAGTTCGCTCTCGATCAATGTCTCTGGCAGTGCGCCACAGTTCACGGCGACAAAGGGCTTACCGGCCCGCGTGCTGTTTTCGTGCACCGCGCGGGCGACCAGTTCCTTGCCGGTGCCGGTCTCGCCGAGGATCAGCACGGTCGAATCGGTCGGCGCCACCTTGGCGATCATCGTCTGCACCTGCTTCATGCCGGGCGTGTCGCCAATCAGCTTGGGCGTGCCCTCGATGTTCTTCAGCCGATGTACCAACGCATAGTACTTGTTGGTCAGTTCGCGTTTGTCCTGCACGCGTTTGAGCAATGCTTCCAGCTCGACCATCGTGCAGGGTTTGGTCAGGTAGTCGAACGCACCGTGCCGCAAGGCGGCAATGGCCGTATCGACCGTGCCCTTGCCGGTGAGCACGATGGCCTCGGTGCTGGGGCACAACTGCTTGGCCTTGGCGATCACGTCGATGCCGCTCATGCCGGGCATGTCGAGGTCGACCAGAATGCAGTCGAAGTTGTCCTTTTCCAACGCCGCCGCGGCAGTCAATCCATCGGGGCATACTGTGACCCGGTGGCCCATCAGCGGCAGTTCGAGCTTCATGATCTCTTGCAGCGAACGCTCGTCGTCCGCGAACAACATCGTCAGCCCTTGAGGTTTGTCTTCAGATTTCATATTGGCAGTGGGAGGCATTGGGAATTAGGCGCTAGCTATTGGGAGTGATTTGAGGTTGGTGTCGCGGTTCAGGCTGCTTGGCCGACCATGGTGGTGGCGGGCAGCGTCACAATGAACTGCGAACCCTGGTTCAGGCCTTCGCTGGTGGCGATGATGCGGCCGCCGTGTTCGTTGACAATTCGGTAGGTAATCGACAGTCCGAGCCCGGTCCCCTGCCCTCCCCGTCGGCGGGTAAAGAACGGCTCGAACAGGTGCTTGATGACTTCCTCGGTCATACCGCAACCCTGGTCGCGGACCACGATGCGGGCTTCGTTGCCCACTCGTTCGACGGCGACGGTCACCTCGCCACCTTCGTCCAGGCTGTCCAGCCCATTGGTGATCAGGTTCAGCACCACCTGTTTCATTTCCTGCGGATTGACGTCGGCAATCACGGGCTCGCCCGGCTCCAGCCGGACGTGTTTGTTGTTGTAACGTCCCAGATGCTGCAGCATCTCAATCACACCAGCCACCAGGTCGCGAAGCTCCGTGGCGTGCCGCTGCGAGTCGCCCATGCGGGAGAAATCGAGCAGCTTCTCGGTGATCTGCTTGCAGCGGAACGCTTCCTTCTGAATCATCTCCAGGTAGCTGATCACGACGGCCCGTTCCGGACTCGGCTCGCCGCCATCGTCGCTGAAGATTTGCTTGACTCGCCCCTCAAGCGACTCGCTGCACAGGGCGATCGACGCCAGCGGGTTGTTGATCTCATGCGCGACGCCGGCGGCCAGGAACCCGACGCTGGCCAGTTGTTCGCTGCGCACGACCTCGCGGGTGCGGTCCTGCACCTGGCGATCGAGGTCGTCGCGGGTTTCTTGGAACCGCGCCGTCATGTCGTTCATGGCCACGGCCAACTCGCCCATCTCGTCGCGGGTGTCGAGGGCGATGCGATGCTGAAAATCGCCCGCCGCGACCCGTCGCGAACCGGCCACCAGAATGTGAAGGGGCCGCGCGATCGTCTTGCGGAACACGACAATCGCCATGCCCATCACCAGGGCGGACAGCAGGAACGTGACCCACGCCAGCGGAATCGCCAGGCGATACTGCGTTCGCACTTCGCCGGCCAGACGCTGCAATCGTTTGCGCAAGTGGCTCGGCAGTTCGCCGGCCAGTTGCCGCAAGCGATCGATCTTCTCTTCCAGCGAACTGAGGTCGTCGTGCACCCAGTCTTCCAGTGGATGGTCCTTCTCCAACTGGTCGAGCACGGCGCGGATTTGCTTAATGGTGGCTCGCTCGGCCTGGTCGTCGCCAATGCGGGCGCCGGCTCGCCGGCTGTTGGCGTCCAGGCGATCGCAATAAGCGGCCAGGGTGATGATGAACTCATCGAACTCCTGGCGATATCTTTCGCGGAACACCGCCAGTTGGGTTTCGTTCTTGGCGGTTAATTTGTCCGTTAACCCTGAATTGGCCAGCGGCTCGAAGGTACCGAACTCGATTTCGTTATGGCTGTTGATCCGCTGCTTGGCCTCGGCCAGGATTACCCGCAGGTTGCCCACGTGCACACTCAGCTCGTCCGCCAACGGCAGTTCTTGCGAGCGGGCGCTGAGGCTCTTCACCAGGCCACGGTAGGCGTACAGACCATACAGCGCAGCCCCGAACAGCAAGCAGAGACTTACGGCCATCAAGCCGAGTCCTACGCGAAGTTTCAGGCGAATCGGCCAGTGCGAGATCAACGGCGACCTCCTTGTCGCAGCGACGAGCGTGGCGATGGTTCCGGGCATCGCCCACGTATAACGCGTCGAGGACTCGTCCGTGAGTCCACACAAGTGGAAGTCTACCAACGTTCGCCAAGCCGCGGCAAGATAGATTGAGCGAGTGCTAGCAAAGAGCCGGTAGCCGGATTCGCAAGAATTCGGTGCGCTCCATGACAGTCCGAGTTCTTGCAAACCCGGCTACGAAGACGATCGGTCGTTCACCACCCGTTAGTGCCGGACTTCCTTGCGCATCAAATAGGCGCCCACTATCAGCAACACGATGTTACCCAGCCAGACGCATTGCGGGGGCAGGTTCCCCTTTTTGGCGGCCTCGACGGTGCCGATGAGCATCGGATAGTAGACCAGTAGAATTGGCAGGAAACAGGCGAAGAAGCTGGCCAGCATCTCCCCTTTGCGGAGCCACACGGCCACCGGTATGCCCACGGCGACAAACGCCAGGCAACTGAAGCCGTTCGACCACCGCCGGTAAGGCTCGGTGTAAAAACGGTTCAGGCGGTTTTCTGAGTTGCGAATCACCCGATCCTGCGACCGCCAGGCGTCGTCCGAAAGCTGGTCGAACTCGCCCGTCAGCATAGCGAAGGCCGCTTCGGTGCTCATGTCCTGCTGCACCTTGCGAATGGTTTCCTGCTCTTCCTGCTTGGCATCGCCAATTTCGGCCAGGGCGTAGTCCGATGGGCTGCGATGCCTCCGCTTGAGGTCCAGCAGTTCATCCAGTGGCCATTCCTGCTGGAACACACCAGGCTGATAGCCGCGAAAGACCCGCCCCTCGACTTCTGGATTCCGCATCCGGATGGCAAGCTTGCCGTTCTCGGTATCGGCGGTGAACTCTGCCGTCTCGGCCGTGATTCCTTCGGGCACTTCGCCAGGGTGTTTGATCAGGATCTGAGGTCCGATTAACGTCCGCCCTTCCACGCCTGCAACGTGCATCGTGAAGTCCCGATATTCGAAGCTGCCCCGCGTGCGTAGCTGGCCATAGGCGATGGCTTCCATCGACTCGAGGATCACGCGGTCCTGTCCGCGACGTCCCCACGAAACAGCCAGGTCGTTGAGCCACACGCCGGTAAAGCTCACCAGCACCGACAACACCAGCGTGGGCCAGACCAGCACCATGGGCGAGATGCCCATCGATTTGACGGCCACCAGTTCGTTGGAGCTGGCAATGCGGCCGTACACGCCGGTGACGGCCAGCAGCAATGCGCCAGGCAGCGTGAACTGCATGGCTTCGGGCAGGATATACGGCGTCAGTTGCAGCAGTCCGCCGAGTCCCAGCCCCACGTCCACGGCCTGCTTGCCCAACAAACCGACGAACATCATCAGCGTCATCACGCCGAGCGTGATAAAGAACACTTTGAGCAGTTCGCCGAGGACGTACTTGGTGAGGATGCGCACAGCCGGGGCACCAACGCAAAAGGGAACACTACGGGACGACTTAAGAGTAACTTCGTCACTTATCCATTTGTGGGATAAAGCAACCACCAGCTTCTCTTGAGGAACTTCCAAGATAGAAGTGCTGGCGGAACTGTAGCAGGCCGGGGCAAGTTAGCAAACGACAGTTCCGGGCGTGCTAGCACTGCCGGCGGCGATAGTGATTTACACCACGCTATCTTCGCTGGCCGCGGTGGCGTCGTGACGCCGGACCTCTTCCATCAGCGTACGAATCGCCTTGGCGTAGAGCTGGATGGCCCGGGTGGGCTCCTTGGCATCGCTGGCCTGCTGGCCCTGGGAGCATTGCTCGTGGAACGCCGACCAGTTGATGCCGTCGCAACCGGCCAGCGGCGAGTGCTCGACGTGCTCGAGTTCGCCCAACTCGCGACACAGTCCGGCCATTTCGACGGCCGTCGTGGTCGGATGGCTTTCGTAATGGCGGTACGGACCGTTACCGTAAGGACCGCCCAGTTCGTGGTACGCTTGCGGCCCGGCGGCGGCACCGAACATCCAGCCGAACAGCTTGCCGAGCCATCCGCGGTCGTTGTCGCCGCCGCAGCAGGGTGGCTTGCCATTGTCGGCGCAAACCGCGGTATTGTCGCCCGACACCTTGGCCACGATCACGGTTATGTTGTCGGGCCCACCTCGCAGGTTGGCGATATCCACCAACGTGGCGGCCGCTTCGTCGGGCTCGAGACACGCCAGCAGCGTGGCCATCAGATCGTTATCCACCACGCCGGTCAGCCCGTCGCTGCACAGCAGGAATTTGTCGCCGGGACAAACGTCGTATGGTCCTTCCAGGTCGACGTTCACCATCGGGTGCGGCCCCAGCGAGCGAGTGATCACGTTCTTGGGGATGCAGGCTGGCACGTTTTCGTCGGCCGTATCGCTGGCGGCCGCCATTTCCCACACCAGGCTGTGATCGAATGTCAGTTGCTCCAGGTCGTTGCAGCGCAAGCGATAGACGCGGCTATCGCCCACATGGGCAATCAGCGCGGCATTGGGCAACAGCACCAGGCAACTGCAGGTGGTGCCCATGCCGTTGAATTCGGCGGCCGACTGCCCCTTGTCGAAGATCAGCTTGTTCGCCTTATGTACGGCTTGGCGCAAGGCGGCCGGCGGTGTCAGCGAACGAAGCTTGTGATAGGTGTGCGGTACGTTGTCGACGGCCAACTTGCTGGCGAGTTCGCCGGCCGCGTGGGCTCCCATGCCGTCGGCCACCATGTAGAAGTGCCCCCGCACCTGGAACTGCTGCTCGTCGGCCTCGGCCACGGCCATGGCATCCTGGTTATTCGCCCGGCGCATGCCCAGATCCGACAGGGCTGCATGGTTCACCTCAAAGGTGCTCGCATCGGGAGACGTTGTCTTAGGGATAGCCATTGAGGTTGGGAAAAGGTCACGGGATGGCGGACGAGCAGGGACCGGGCTGCCACCTAGCATTTTAACCGCTTGACGTGCGAAGTGATAGCGAACCACTTTTTTGCCCTAAACGCAGGGGCTGAGCACGGTGGGGACAACCGAAGTTGCCGCAGGTATTCACCGCTTTGCTAGCAGGACATTCGCTCTGGCCGCGCACCCCACTTGGCCGCTATACTCCGCCGCCCCGTTCCAGCTGGCAGCTTCTCCATTCACTCGACTTGTCGATGCACACGGCCAACCCCTGCACAATTCGCCCACACCTGCTGCAACCGCGCGCTGCGCAGTTGTTGCTGCTGTGCCTGGTGCTGATGACAAGCACCGGTTGTGTGCGGCGGCGCCTGACCGTGCGGAGCAATCCCCCTGGCGCGCTGGTGTATGTCGATAACCAGATGATCGGCACCACACCCTGCTCGGTGGACTTTACCTATTACGGGACACGGGAAATTCGCTTGATCAAGTCGGGTTACGAAACGCTGACCGTCAACCAACCGATTCCCGCCCCCTGGTACCAGGTGCCACCCTTGGACTTCGTTAGCGACAACTTTGCCTTGCACAAGATTCGCGACGACCGCACGGTAAGCTTCAACCTGCAGCCGCAGATGATGCTGCCCGTCGAAGAAGTCATTCGCCGTGGCGAGGAACTTCGCAGTCGTACGGTAACGGGCCAGGTGATGCAGGCCTCGGGCACGGGGGCCCCTGTGGTAACGCAGCCAGGCGTGCCCAATGCCGGTTCGCCTTTCGAAGGCGCTCCGTCGATGCCGCTCGCACCGCCTGGCGGGTTTACTCCCGCCCCATCGCCGGCACCTACGGAGCCTTGGCCCTAGCGGAGCCGGGTTTTTCGCGGACGAGGCGTAGCTCGTCGGCTATGCGGTGCCAACTGCACTCGGATCGGCGTCGCTGGACGCTACTTCACGATGCTGGGATTCAGTGCACCGCCGATAATGCGTCCCGGTTCGCGGGCGATCTTGTCGGTGAAGACTCTCGCGTTGTACAGGATCGGTTCCAGGTCGACACGCACCCGTTCGTTCACATTGTAGACCAGTACCGTGGCGTTGCGCACCAGCAGGTCGACGTCGTTGCTGAGTTTCTTGTCGCGGACCAGCCGTCCCAGGAGTCCCTCGCCCTTGTTCAGTGAAGCGGCGAATCGCGACATGTCCTTCATCACGATGTCGAGGTTGTCGATGGCCGAGATTAACAGGTCGGAGATCTCCTCGCCTCGCTCGCCCAAGGGAGCGGTCAGTCCCTCGATGTTCTGCAGGTTACGATCGGCGCTGCCGATTACCTGGTCGAAGTTGGCGAGCGTCTGTCCGGCGCGTTGCAGCGTACCGCGGGCATCGGTCATCAAGCCGGGGAACTCCCGCAGGGCGTCGGCCAACTGTCCCCGCAGCTCGTTGTCGGCCAGCAGTTGGTCGAAGTTGTTCGTGGTACGGCGGAAGTCCTGTAGCGTGAGGGTGGCCTCGTCGAGCACCTGGCTGATCCGCGTGCCGCTGATGTCGTCGCCGATCGCCTGGTTCATCTTGTCGGCCAGAATGGCCACCTTTTCGCCCGCCTCGCCCAGTTTTTCGATCGAGGGGCCCAGGTTCTGATTCAGCTTGGTAATGGCTGTCAGCGGGTCGTCGGTCACCTGCCCTTCGACCACCGAACCGGCGAGGATTGGTTTGCGATTGTCCCCGGGCAGGGTCGGTTGCTGCATGGCGCCAGTGTCGGGGTCGTCGAGCACCGGCTTGCGCGTGAACGTGACCACCGCATCGCCGAAGATGCTGGAGGGCTCGACTTGCGGTTGGTCGTTCTCGTAGATGACCACATCGCGGTTGATGCGGACCTTCAGCCGTACGCCCGTGGCCGTCCACTCAAGCCCCGACACCCGACCCACCAGCACACCGTCCTTACGCACGGGAGTGTTAATGGCCACGCCAGGGGCGCTGGGCACATCGATCTCGAACTCGTACCCGCGACTGCCAAACGGCGAGGCTGCCGGGTTGTTGATCACCAGCAAAATGCCCAGGAAGGTGATGGTAAACAGCACCACCCAACCCACCCGACGTTGCATTCTACGTTCGTCCATGGTCGCTTACTCCGTGCTCACCGGTCTTGCAAGGCGGTGTGCATGCGTGAGGATTCGTGGCTATCGCGCATTTCCTGCAGGCGTTCGCCTGCTTCGCCTCGCAGGAACTGCGCCACGCGTTTGTCTTTGCACCGCTCGATCTCGTCGGTCGTGCCGTCGAAGATGATCTGCGATTGCTCTTGCCCCAGCCGTGCCAGGGGATACAGCATGACGATGCGGTCGGCCAGCTTCAATGCACTGGTCATGTCGTGCGTCACGACAATGCTTGTCACTTCCGCTTGCTCGCGAGTGCGGATAATCAATTCGTTGATCACGTCGCTCATGATTGGATCGAGCCCCGTGGTCGGCTCGTCGTACAGCAGGATTTCCGGCTCCATGATGATCGCCCGCGCCAAGCCAACGCGCTTGCGCATGCCGCCCGACAGTTCCGCCGGGCGTTTGACCATCACACTGGCGGGCAGTCCCACCATGGCCAGGGCGTCGCGGACCTGATGATAGGCCTCCTCCTGCCCGATGCGGCGATGCTCTCGCAGCGGAAACGCCACGTTGTCGGCAATGGTCAGGCTGTCGAACAGCGCCGCGTTCTGAAACACGAATCCATAACGCGTCCGCAGGGCGGTCAGCTCCTTGTCATTCAGCGTGTCGATCTGCTGACCGTCGTACGCGACGTGCCCCCCGGTCGGTCGCACCAGGCCGATCAGCGATTTGAGCAGCACGGTCTTGCCACAACCGCTCTCGCCGATGATGGCCAATGTCTGCCCACGGGGAACTTCCAGCGTGATATTGCGCAGCACCTTCTGCCGACCAAAGCGGACGGTCAAATCGCGGGCGGCGATCAGGGTGCCGTTGTCGTCGGCTCGTGCGTTGCTGTGCGACTCGCTCATACTGCGTACTCCGGCCAGATGAAGTAATAGACATTATCCAGCGCGATGCTCAGCAGTAAATCAAGCACCAGAATCACGACGAACGACTGCACGAAGGCCGCGGTCGATGCCCGCCCCACGCCTTCGGCACCGGGCAAGCAGTTAAAGCCACGATAGCAGCTCAAAATGGCGATTGCGGCGCCAAAGAAGACGCTTTTGAACACGCCGTACAGCAGATCCCAGTTGGCGTCGGCGTAGCGGGCGTTGTTGACGTAGTAAAACGAGTCGACATTCAGCACGTAAGTGCAGTAGAATCCACCACCCACCACGCCCATGAACACCGCCATGATGGTGAGCGAGGGAATCATGAACAGGCAGGCCAGGAATCGCGGCACCACCAGATACCGTATCGGGTTCGCACCCATCGCCACCAGGGCATCAATCTGCTCGGTAACGCGCATGGTGCCAAGTTCGGCCGCCACGGAACTGCCCACCCGACCGGCCAGCATGGTGGCCGCCAGCACGGGACCAAGTTCGCGGAACATCGAGCGGTTGATCACCGCGCCAAGTTGTGTTTCAAGGCCGAACGCACGGAACTGCGAGTAAGACTGCACCGCCAGCACCATGCCAATAAAGGTGCCAGTAAGCGCCACGACGGGCAGACTGCGGA
This sequence comes from Aeoliella straminimaris, assembly GCF_024054565.1. Taxonomy (GTDB): domain Bacteria; phylum Planctomycetota; class Planctomycetia; order Pirellulales; family Lacipirellulaceae; genus Aeoliella; species Aeoliella straminimaris. The sequence continues at coordinate 247,238 of NZ_JAMXLR010000077.1, read as the reverse complement.
CACCAATCTGGTAGAACGCAAATACCAACGTGTCCTTGCGGGGTAGCCGCGTCACCATCCAGGCAAACGTTTGCCAGGCAAACAGCGTGATGTCGCCCACCGATTCGACCCACGCCAGGGTGATTTCGCCAATGTCGGCAACCCCCTCGGACAACCGGCCAAAAAAACCGGGAGGGCGACGATCGATGCTAGCGGATCCAGTGGACATGAAAAGTGTTTCGCGTTGGGGGGAGTCGCGACCTGAACACCTCGCGCGCACGCGCAGGCCTTCAGGTTCTATTTCGTCGCACCAGACCGTGCGGCTTGAGTAGAGTTTAACGGTTGCGCAAAGTTATGCGAGTGCTAGCAGGGGGTGTGCCATCACTGAGACGCGTCTTACCTCTCTCACGGCTTATACAGCAATGAGGAACGTGCTCTAACCCTCGATCGCCCTGCCTATCACAACGGAAATGAGAAAGAGTCCCACCACAAGCACCGTTAACCCGACGAGGCCCAGCGGCACAAAGTAAGCTGACCAGATACCGACCAGCATCCCCAGAAAGAGCATGGCTTGCCCCCGACGAGCCACTCGGGCAAGCATGCGATGCTGCTCGGACTGCTCGCTTGCAATCGAGTTGGGGTCCACCGTGCTGACATAGGATGCGGAACCCAGGCCCGGAATATCTTCGAGTTCCGTCCCGTTACGTGCCACCGAAGGCTGGTTCGGTAAAAGGACGAACCAGTGAAGATGAATATATATCCAGACGAGAAATACGCCGACCGCACAGCCCATGACCACTTGGGGTGCCATGCCAGTAAACTCGCGCACCCACACCAACACGAACAGCATGACGCCGAGGATCATGAAACTGTACTTGCGCGGCGGCAATTCGTCCGAGGACTCGTTATCGCCCGATGTAGACAACTCTACTGCGACGTCATCGGGCTCGTCGAAGGGTGACTGGGGCTCTGCCATGTGTCCGATTGTACTTCAAGCGGATGCATGGGGGCCACTCGATGGCCGGGGCCCGTTTACCACCGCAAACCACCGGACGCGTTGCGCATGAAAAAACCCCGCGACTGCTCGCAGTCGCGGGGTTGTGGAACGCGGTTCGTAGGGCCGGCCTTACTCTTCGTTGCTCTCGGATTCCTCCGATTCGCCTTCGCCACTCACGCCGGCGGCAACCGGTTCGGCGGGCTCGGTCGGCTTGAGCGTCTTGCCTTCGAACACCAGCTGCTTCTTGTTGCCTACCTTCTTGACCTCCACCTCGACGGTGTCCTTTCCGGCGAACTCGCCCTTCAGGAGCTCTTCGGCCAGCGGGTCCTCGACGTAGGTTTCGATAGCACGACGCAGTGGGCGGGCACCGAAGTCGGTGTTCGAACCCTTCTTGATCAGGAACTGCTTGGCTTCTTCGGAAAGCACCAACTCCAGGCCCTTCTCGGCCAGGCGGCTGGTGATCTTAGAAAGCTCGAGATCGACGATCTGCTCCAGATCCTTGTTCTGCAAGTGGCGGAATACGATCACGTCGTTGCAGCGGCCGATAAATTCGGGGCGGAAGACCTTTTCGATCTCGTCCATCACGCGGGTTTTCATACCATCGTAGGAAGCATCGTCGTCCTGCCGAGTGAAGCCAAACTGCGACTCGTTCTTGATCGCATCGGCACCGGCGTTGGTGGTCATGATCAAAATGACGTTGCGGAAGTCGACGTTGCGACCGAACGAGTCGGTCAGGCGGCCTTCTTCCATGATCTGCAACAGCATGTTGAACACTTCGGGGTGGGCCTTCTCGATTTCGTCGAGCAATACCACCGCGTACGGACGGCGGCGGATCTGCTCGGTGAGCTGACCACCTTCTTCGTAACCAACGTAGCCGGGAGGGGCACCAATCAGTCGGCTGACATTGTGCTTCTCCATGTACTCGCTCATGTCGATCTGGATCAGCGCGTCGTCGTCGCCGAACATGAATTCGGCCAAGGCCTTGGCCAAGAGCGTCTTACCGACACCCGTGGGGCCGGCGAAGATGAACGCACCAGTCGGACGCTTGGGATCCTGCAGACCGCTTCGGCTGCGACGGACCGCCTTGCTGATGGCCTTGATGGCCTCGTCCTGGCTGATCACGCGTTGATGCAGTTCCTCTTCCATGTGCATCAACCGCAGGCTGTCTTCGGTGCTCATGCGGGTGAGCGGAATGCCGGTCATCTTCGACACGACCTCAGCAATGACGTCCTCGTCGACGACACCACCGTTTTCGCGCGACTTCTCGCGCCATTCCTTGTGGATCTGCTGCTTCTTTTTCTTCAGCTTGTCGGCCTGATCGCGAAGCGCGGCGGCCTTCTCGAAGTCCTGGCTGGCGACCGCCTCTTCCTTCTGATTGTTCAGGGCCTCGACCTCTTCGTCGATTTCCTTCAGATTTGGCGGCTTCGACATGCTCTTCAGTCGCACGCGGGCACCCGCCTCGTCGATCACGTCGATCGCCTTATCCGGCAGGCAACGGCCCGTGATGTAACGATCGGAGAATTCGACGGCCGACTGAATGGCGTCGTCGGTGATTTGCACGCGGTGGTGCTCCTCGTAGCGGTCGCGAAGACCCTTGAGGATCTCTACGGTGTCTTCCGGCGAGGTCGGTTCGACCAGCACTTCCTGGAACCGGCGAGCCAGTGCCGAGTCCTTCTCGATGTACTTGCGGTACTCGTCGAGCGTCGTGGCACCGATGCACTGGATTTCGCCACGCGCGAGGGCGGGCTTCAGCACGTTCGAGGCGTCGATCGCACCCTCGGCACCACCGGCGCCGACCAGGGTGTGCAGCTCGTCGATGAACAGGATGGTGTTCTTTGCCCGGCGAACTTCGTTCATCACGGCCTTGATACGTTCTTCGAACTGACCGCGGTACTTGGTGCCGGCCACCATCATGGCCAGGTCCAAGACGACGATTCGCTTATCGAGCAACAGCTCCGGCACGTCGCCATCGACCACGCGTTGGGCGAAACCTTCGACGATGGCCGTCTTGCCAACGCCCGCTTCACCAAGCAGGACCGGATTGTTCTTCGTGCGGCGGCAGAGCACCTGGATGGCTCGTTCGATTTCCTTGGCGCGGCCGATCACGGGGTCGAGCTTCCTGCCCCGAGCCAACTCGGTAAGGTCGCGACCGAAGCTGTCGAGGGCTGGCGTGCGGCTGCGGCTGCCCTTCTTGCCACCTTCGCGTCCTTCGCCTTCTTCCTCGCCACCGGCGGGGGTGCGGCCACCCCGTTCGCTGTCGCCGCCTTCCAGGCCGTGGCCCAGCAGGTTGAGCACTTCGTCGCGGACTTCTTCCAGCTTCAGGCCCAAGTTCATCAACACCTGGGCAGCCACGCCTTCCTGCTCGCGGAGCAGGCCCAGCAGGATGTGCTCGGTGCCGACGTAGTTGTGGTTCAGGTTGCGAGCCTCTTCCATCGAGTACTCGATCACCTTCTTGGCGCGGGGCGTTTGCGGCAGCCGGCCCATGGTCACCATGTCGGGACCACTTTGCACCAGCTTCTCGACCTCCAGGCGGATCTTCCGCAGGTCGACGTCCAGGTTCTTCAACACGTTGGCCGCCACGCCGCTGCCCTCTTTAATGAGGCCCAGCAGCACGTGCTCGGTGCCGATGTATTCGTGGTTGAACCGCTGCGCTTCCTGGTTGGCCAGTTGCATCACCTTGCGGGCGCGGTCGGTGAATCGTTCGTACATTGCCTATCTCCGTTGCTGTGATCGAAAGGTCTGGGTCGTTCGATCGGGGCTACAGCGTCGTGTGATTTATGTGGATAAGTAGTATAGGTGTAGGGGGCTCGCGTTTCGCCTGAACGCCATTTATCGAAGCTTGAGTATCAGATCTGGTTGTTATCGTTGTCGTCCAGGATCCGTTGCAGTTCCTGGCGAATGTCGTCGGGGGTTACGCCGCGGTTCACCATCGCCTGCACCGCTACGCTGTCTTGCTTCTCCAGTAACCCCAGCAACAGATGCTCTGTTCCGACGAATTCGTGCCTCAACATGTGAGCGGCACGATTTGCGTTTTGTAAGGCTTCGCGGGCCGAGTCGTCGAAACGTTCATACATCGCCATGCTGAAAGGGCTCCTGGTTAAGCGGGCAATCCGGCAAAGGAGGCAAACCTGCGGAATTCTAGGCAGGTGGCTACCAATAATCCAATCGCGGACTCCGATTCGGTTTTTCTAAGCGGCTTCGGACGCCTGGTCGGTTTGTCTTGTATCGTCCACCGTGGCAGCAGTGGCCAATGCCAGTTCTTGTTCGATTTCAAATCGCCAAGGTGCGGCCGCGTCCAGTCGTGCTATTCGCCCCAATCGCCGCACGGCGTGACGGGTTCGCCCCAGGTGTCGCCACAACGTGGCCAGTAATAGTTGTGCTTCGATGTCGTGTTTGTTGACTTTTATCAACTCGAGCAAAGTCCGCTCGGCTGCAATCCAATCGCCCGCCAGGTACGACCGCTGGGCGGCCATCAACTGCTGGTCGGCCTCGGCCTGCTGCAAGGCAAGTTGCTCGGTTTCCGGGTCGGGCCGATCCTCTTCGGCAGCCCGGCGGCGCTCTGCCTGGCGTCGGAGTTCACCCCGTGTTTCCCACAGCGCGGCTACCCACAACGCGAACAAAGCTGCCCCGCCTACCCATTTTGCCCTTGGTTCCATCAGCTCGGGCCATATAAATAGGTTGACGATGGCGAGGTTCACCAGCGCAGTAAATCCTATCGCGAGTGCCAAACCCGCCCAAGACCCCTCGACCCACAGGTGGGGGAGTCCCGGCCACAGGTAGGCCAGCCAGGGGGGGCGTTTTTTCGGCTTTGGCGACGGCAAGGCAAACTCTTCTGATTGTCCCGCGGTTCGGACCGATTCGGCGTCCCTCTCGGGCTGGACTGGTAAGTCCGCCAAAGTCTAGGTCCACACGGGGACGATTCAAGACAACTCGACTAATAGCCACAACTTACGGCCGATCAACGTTCCCGCGAATCGGCCCTGGCCCCACGAAACGACACAACCCACGCTAACTGACGGAGCAGTCGGTACGTATGATTAGGAACATAGCGGCTGTAGCGGCAAACGGCGAGATCGATTGATGCTAGCGACCCCTGAGGTCAGGATTCAGGGGCCGGGGGTCAGAACAGGAAAATCGCCAAGCCGGAGGCGTGAGCCAGCGGGTTCGACCTACCAATTACCAAATCCCCTTTCCAATTCGCCGCCCCAACAACCGAGGACCTACGCCTCGCCCGCAAAATACCGATGACCGATCTTCCCGACACCTCCGTACTCCGAATAATCGACGCTGCGCTGAATCGCGCCGGTGAAGGGCTGCGCGTTGTCGAGGACTACCTGCGGATGGTGCTGGACGATGGACACCTGGCGCGGCGGGCGAAGTCGCTGCGGCACGATCTGTCCTTGGCGGCGGCCACGCTCGAGCCATCGGCGCGGCTCGCGGCGCGAGACACTTTGGGCGACGTCGGCACGCAGAACACGACCCCCAGCGAACAATCGCGCGGCACCGCAGCCGATGTGGCAGCCGCCAGTTTCCGACGAGTGGCCGAAGCCCTGCGTACCATCGAGGAGTACGCCAAACTGCTGGACACTCCGCTGGCTGGCCGCTGCGAGGCGATGCGGTACCAGTTGTACACACTGGAGAAGACCACCGGCATCGCGGCCGATGCTCAGCAACGCATAGCCGGTGCAAGGCTGTACGTGCTGATCGATGGCCGCGATTCGGCCGCGGTGTTTGCCGAGTTGGTCGAGTCGCTGGTGGCCGCCGGCGTGGGGGTGATACAACTCCGCGACAAGTCGCTCGACGACCGCCAGTTGCTGAGCCGCGCCGAGCAATTGGTCGCGGCCACGCGTGGCTCCACTTCTTTGGCCATTGTGAACGATCGCGCCGACATTGCCGCGGCGGTCCACGCCGATGGCGTGCACCTGGGACAGGACGACTTGAGCGTGTCAGCCGTGCGGCGGATCGTGGGCCCCGACATGCTGGTGGGCGTGTCGACGCACAACATCCAGCAAGCGCGCCAGGCGGTGCTCGACGGGGCCAACTACTTAGGCGCGGGCCCTACGTTCACCTCCACAACCAAACAGTTCAGCGAGTTCGCCGGGCTCGAGTACCTGCGCGAAGTGGCCAGCGAGATTTCGCTCCCCACCTTCGCCATCGGCGGCATCACCCCCGATAACCTGCACCAGGTGCTGGCTACCGGCATCGAGCGGGTGGCCGTGGCGGGAGCTGTCGCCAATGCGCAACATCCGGCGGAGTCGGCCAGTCGGCTGCTGGAGGCTCTGCAACATTCGTCTGCAGTCAGAACGACATCTGGAGTATCATAGGGCGAACTTGGATATGACCCTCGTTCTCACGCTCTGCGTGGGAACAGAATGGTCGGCCGCTCTGCGGCCATTAGGTAAAGGAGCGACCGCGGAGCGGTCATGCAGTGTGTTCCCACACAGAGCGTGGGAACGAGAGTAGCGTAGAAAGCGTTTTGGTCATTCGTAAAGAGTTATTGCAATCCAATGCTTCACCCTGTAATTATGGCCGGCGGTTCCGGCACTCGATTCTGGCCCGCTAGCCGCCAGATGTCGCCCAAGCAACTGCTTTCGCTGGTGCCCGGTGGCACGATGATCGCCCAAACCGTGGGGCGGCTTGGCGACCTGGCGCCGCCCGAGAACTGCCTGGTCGTCACCAATGCCAGACTGGTGGAGCCGGTCCGCGAGCAACTGCCCGAGCTGCCCCCCGAAGCAGTGGTGGGCGAACCAGCTAAGCGCGACACCGCGCCCTGCATCGGGCTGGCCGCGCTGCTCGTGACCAAAGTGGCGAACGATCCAGAGGCCATCATGGCGGTGATGCCGGCCGACCATGTGATCGACCCGCCCGAAGCGTTCCAGGACGCGATTCGCCAGGCGGTGGAGTTGATCGAGGCCAATCCCTCGCTGATCGTCACCTACGGCATCAAGCCAACTTACCCGGCCGAGATCTTTGGCTACATCCATCGCGATGTGCCGATGGCTCTGTCGACCGACGAGTCGCTGGCCCCCGCATACCACGTGAAGGGCTTTCGCGAGAAGCCCGACGCCGAAACGGCGGCCGAATACCTGGAGTCGGGCGAGTACTACTGGAACAGTGGCATCTTCGTCTGGCGGGCGTCGACCATTCTCGACGCGCTGCGCGAGCATCAACCGCAGATGCTGGACCACCTGGAAAAAATCGCCGACGCCTGGGGCACCAGCGAGCAGCAGGAAGTCTTCGAGCGGGAATTCACCGCCATCGAGGGCATCTCGATCGACTACGCCGTGATGGAGCACGCCGAGCACATCGTGGTGATCGAAGCACCGTTCGAGTGGGACGACCTGGGGGGCTGGCAGTCGCTTTCCCGCCGGCTGGGCGTCGACGAGGAGGGCAACACGATCGTCGGCCGGCATTTGGGACTGGGCACCTCCGGCTCCATCGTTCGCTCGACCGACGAACATCTGGTGGTGACGCTGGGGCTGGAGGACTGTATCGTAGTCCACACGCCCGACGCCACGCTGGTGGCCAACAAACATGATGAAGAGTCCATCCGTAAGATAGTCAAGCAGCTCGAATCGCTGGGCTGGCACGAACATTTGTAGCAGCCATCGTTCCGCTGGGCCCGGTATAATGGAGTGACGATGAATCGACGTAACTTCCAACTCGGACTGGCAGCCCTGCTAGCTGGCGGCGTGGCCCCCCGCGCGCTAGCCGAAGGCAGGCCAAAACGCCGCCGCGGGCTGCCTAACGTGCGGGCTTCGACCTCCGGCGGACAGCAGTTCTGGGGCGACGTTCGCTACCACGCTGGCTATCGCATTCAGCAGCACGCCCTGACGGGCCACTATCGATTGCTGAATCCCCAGTACCACCGCATCGCCTGGGGCACGCTCAATTCGTGTGAGGCCGCGCTCGCCGACATTCGCGCCGAGCAGCCGGAACTCAAGAACTCGGCCACCGCTGTGGTGTTCCTGCACGGTTTATTCCGCACCCGCTGGAGCATGTCGCGCATCGCCCGCCATGTGGCCCAGCAAACCAACTGGCAACCGATCGTGCTGGGTTATCCCTCCACTCGTGGATCGGTGGGCGACCATGCCCAAATGCTGTCGCAGGTGATCAACCATCTGGACGACGTGAAGCAGATTCACTTTGTCGCCCACAGCCTGGGCAACCTGGTGATTCGCTACTGGCTGGGCAACGAGGCCCACCAGCGGGCGTGGACCAAGAGCCAGCGCGAGACCGGCCGCATGGTGATGCTCGGCCCGCCCAATCACCGTCCGTCGCTGGCACAAACGCTGGTGCCAATCGACGCCCATCACATCATCGCTGGCGAGGCAGGCATCGAGTTGCAGAGCGATTGGGAAAAGTTGGAGCCCAAGCTGGCGACCCCTTCGTTCGACTTCGGCATCCTGGCCGGCGGCATGGGCGACGATTCGGGGCATAACCCGCTGATTCCTGGCGACGACGATATGATTGTCGGTGTCGATGAAACACGGCTCACCGGCGCGCGCGACTTCCGCGTGCTGAAAGTGATCCACGCCACGATGATGGACGAGGACATCACGCAAGAGATGACCGCCCGCTTCCTGCAGCACGGCTACTTCGAATCGCCCACCGCTCGCAAGCCGCTGGAAGCGAAGGAGCAACAGGTTTCTCAAATTCAGTCGCCGACTGAATAGTGGATGCTGGGTGGCTGGCATCGAGGCAAAGGTGGGTGACCCTGCCGGCCCCGTATTTTGCTAGACTCCATATCTTCTGGCGGCAAAATCGCCCATTCTACGTCTCTGCGCGACACAACCACCATGGCCCAACGCATCGCTGGCATCGATTACGGCACCGTTCGCATTGGCATCGCCATTGCCGATCTGTCGGTGGCGATTGCCTCGCCGCTGGAGATCTACCAGCGTCAGACGCCCGACGTGGACGCCAAGTACTTTCGCAAGCTAGCCCGGGAAGAAGCGCTGGTGAAGTTCGTCGTCGGACTGCCCGTGCACCTTAGCGGCGAAGAAAGCCAGAAGTCGTACGAAGCCCGCCAATTCGCCAAGTGGCTCACCGAAATCACCGAGCTGCCGGTCGATCTGTTCGACGAGCGCTACACCTCGTCCGAAGCCGAAGAGATGCTGCAAGCGGCCAATCTGACGAAGAAACGCCGCAAAGCGAAACTCGACGCCCTGGCCGCCCAGATCATGCTCACGGCGTACCTGGAAGCGGGGGCGCGGAGTGAGGAGAATCCGGGCTCGTTGGGATAGTGTCGGAACAACAACCCTTGTAGCTACGTTCGCCAGAACGTGGAGGACCATCAGCAATTTGTCCACCGTCTGGCGACAGTAGCTACCTACCCTTTGAAACTTCTCATGCCCGCCCTGCCCTATTACCTAGGTTGCCCTGTGTGGAACTGCGATGCCTGGGTGGGCACGGTGTATGCCGGAAAGTCGCGTTCGAAGTGGCTGGCCGACTACACCCAGGCATTCGGCACCGTGGAGGGCAACAGCACATTCTACGCGTTGCCCACTGCGGACATCGTGAAGCGTTGGGCCGACGAGTCGGCCGACGGGTTTCGGTTCGCCCTGAAGTTTCCCCGCACGGTGACACACGACAAACTGCTAGTCGATGCTAACGCAGAGACCGAGGCCTTTCTGTCGCTGTTGTCGATTCTGAAGGAGGCGGACAAGCTGGGTCCTTCGATGATTCAGCTGCCGCCGTACTTCGACGCCACGAAGCTCGACAACCTGGAGGCGTTCCTGGCCGCCCTACCTCGCGAGTTTCCCTACGCCGTGGAAGTGCGCCACGACGACTACTTCGCCGAGGGCGGGACCGAGCAGGCGTTCGACGCCATGCTGCATGAATACCGCGCCGATCGGGTGCTGTTCGATAGCCGCCCGTTGTTCTCTGCGCCAGCGACCGACGAATACGAGGTCGAGTCGCAGGGTCGCAAGCCGAAGGTGCCTGTCCGGTTCACCGTGACCAACACGTCGCCCATGGTCCGCTTCATCGCCCGCAACGACGTTGCGAGCGTCGTCCGCTGGATGGACGAATGGACGGCCGTCGTGGCCGACTGGCTGGCGCAGGGGCTCACACCGTATTTTTTCACGCACGCGCCGAACAACGCCGTGGCGCCGGCCGTGGCGGCGTTGTTCCACGCCCGACTGATTGAACGCGTGCCGACCATTCCCCCGCTGCCCGCCTGGCCTGGGCAAAAGGTGCAGCGGCAGCAGTCGTTATTCTGATTCGTGCAAGTGCTGGATGAAATAATCGATCTGTCGCAGGTTCAAAATCGCCGACAAGTCTGGATCGGCCACCATGTGGGTCGATCCGGGGAGCGGCAGGAAGTCGACCTGCCGACCTTCGTGCAATAGGCGATCCACCAGCTTGGTGCTGTGCAGGAAGTAGACATTGTCGTCCGCGGTGCCGTGGATCAACAGCAGCGGTCGGTCGAGCTGTGGTGCATAGGTCAGCACGGACGCGGCGTCATAACCCTCGGCATTATCCTCGGGCAGACCCATGTAACGTTCGGTGTAGTGGGTGTCGTAGTCGTGCCAGTCGATAACCGGCGCGCCGGCAATGCCCACGTGATACACATCGGGGCGTTGCATCACGGCCATCGCCGAGAAGTAACCGCCGAACGACCAACCGAAGATGCCCACCCGCGACAGGTCCATCTCTTCGAACCGCTCGCCCAGTGCCTGGAGTCCTTGCACCTGATCGGCCAGCGGCACCTTGATCAAGTCGTGCTTGATCGCCCGCTCCCAATCGCGACCGCGAGCAGGCGTGCCGCGGCCATCGATCGACGCGACGATGAACCCCTGGTCGGCCATCCACTGCTGGATGAGATAGCGATAGCCATCGGCCGTCACCACCTGGGAGTGAGGTCCGCCGTACACGCTCACCAACACCGGCAACTGCTTGTGCTTTGCCAGCCAGTCGCCGCGGGGGCGGACAATCGAGGCCCACATTTCGGGATCGGAATCGAGCTTCACCAGCTCAACATTCGGTTTGAATGGCGGTGTGAGCGCCACGCTGTCGAGTTTACCCAGCGCTTCGCCTTCGGCCGACAACACGCGGTACGACAGCGATCCTTCGAGCGTCTGACCAAACGTGACGTACACGCCCGACTTCGACCCCAGCACACCGCCATGTACTCCGCCCGCGGTGGTCAGCTTTTCCGGCGCGGGACCATCGGCCGTAAGGGCAATGCGGTACAGATGCCGCTCGGTGGGCTCCTCGCCCGCGGCAATCAGGGCCGTGCCGGATGTTTTGTCGATACCTACCAGTCCACGGTAGTTCAGTTCGGGCGTGGTGAGTTCGGCCACCAGCTTTCCATCGCGGTCGTAACGCAGCAGTTGCCAGACGCCGCTCTTCTCGGTGCTCCACAGGAAGCCATCTCCCTCGGGCAGCCACTCGGGCAGGTGGCCGTCGAGGTTGATCCACGCCTCGTCGGTTTCTTCCAGCAATTTCTCGGTCGATCCATCCGCCGGATCGACCGTTCGCAGTTGTTCAACGGTCTGCCGGCGATCCTGCACGACGATCGTCAGCGGCGACTTCTCCTCCCAAGTTACGTTGGCCAGGTACGGAAATGCCTCGCGGTCCCAATCGACCCAAGTGGTCTCGCCACCGGTGGCCGCAATGATGCCCAATCGCACCTTGGCGTTGGGCTTGCCGGGCCGGGGATACCGCCAGGCGTCGGGCTTCTTGTCGGGATTCGCCGGGTCGGCGATGAACCACTCTTCTACGTCGGAAGTGTCGGTCTCCTGATAGGCCAGGTGCTGACTGTCGGGCGACCACCAGTAGCCGTGCATACGGTCCATTTCCTCTTGCGCCACGAACTCCGCGGCGCCAAACGTCAGCGTCTCACTCGAACCGCTGGTGAGCTTTGTCTCTTCGCCGGTCGCCACGTCCATCACGAACAAGTCGCCCTCGCGCACCACGGCCAACTTCTTGCCGTCGGGCGAGAATCGCGCGTCGATGGGGTAGCCGGCTTCGCTCGCCAGTTCGCGATGCTCGCCCGTCACGCGATCAACCAGGTACAACGAACCGGAGAGCGGCACCAGGATCTGCGTTCCATCGTGCGACAGGCTGTACCCGACGATGCCCCGCGCGGTCATCCGCATCCGCTCGCGCCGCGCCTTCTCTTCGGCGGTCAACTCTTCCTCAGCGCCACCCAGCAGCTGCTCGGCCGTGAGGATCTTTCGCTCCTTGCCGGTGGCAATGTCGTACTCATACAGATCGTGCTCCTTGGACGTCGGTCCCGAACGGAGAAACAGCACCGCCTGGCCATCGGGCGTCACCTTGATCGAGGTGGGGTTACCCAGGCTATAGCGGCGGCTCTGGGCGTGCTCTTTGAGAAAATTATCCTGCAAACGCTCGTCGGCGAGACTCATCGAACAGATTCCTAGACAGGCAAGGGCAACGAACAGACCCGCGGCAAATGGCATGCGGTACGGTCGTTCTTTCTGATAGCAAGAATTCGGCATCTCGGTTGGTTTTCTCTACATGGCGTGACAGGGAACTGAAAAACCCGCTTCCATCGTAACGTGCCGGAGCGGGCACTTCACCGCTTGCGGCTAATCGAACACCCGCTGCGCGTCCTTCTTCCCGTTTATGGCTTGCCAAGAGTGTGTACGTGCGTATACTTCATGGCAACTGAACACCCATTCACCACCACGCCGCCTTCACCATGATTGCAGCCACCACTTCACCGCCCCCCGCCGAGCTGCCGCAACTGCGGGGAATGCTCGAGCGGCTCGAGGCTCCCCGATATGACCACGAGCGACCCATTGTGTCTACGGGCGTCGCGGCAGTCGACCGCTTGCTGCCCCGGCGGGGGCTACAGGGCGGAATGCTGGTGGAGTGGGTGGCCGACGGGCCAGGCAGCGGCGCCAGCTTGCTGCCAGTGGCGGCCCTAAAGAACCTGCAGCACACGGGCGGCGCGATTGTGGTGGTCGACCGAGAGGGGCACTTTTATCCACCCGCCGCTTCGGCGTGGGGCGTCGATTTACAGCACACGATTGTCATCCGCCCCACGACCGAAGCCGACGAACTGTGGGCCATCGACCAGGCCCTCCGCTCGCCGGACGTCGCAGCGGTGCTGGCGTGGCCCGAACGCATCGACAGCTTCACGTTCCGCCGCCTGCAACTGGCCGCCGAAGCAAGCGGCGCGATCGGTCTGCTCGTGCGCCCCAAACGCGCCCAGCACGAACCCACCTGGGCCGCCGCGCGACTGCTGATCTCGCCGCTGCCCGCCAATGTGAATGAGTCGTCGTGGCCCCCCCAACCAGAAACAGACGCCCCGCCCGACTGCTGGAGGTTGAACGTCGCCGTGCTGCGAAGTCGCGGCGGCCGGCCGGGTCAAAGTATCGAGCTCGCAGTGGACGAACAAACGGGCACCATCCATGAAGCCACCAAGCACCAAACCACCGTCAGGTTCCCAGCGAGTACTCGCCATCTGGCTGCCCAACTGGCCCATCGAGCGCCTCACGAGCAAACAGCCTGAGCTGCGTGGCCAGCCGTTGATGCTCGAAAGCACTTCGTCTCGAGGCCAGCGAGTGATCGCTTGCTCGCGCGAAGCGCGGGAGTTTGGTGTGCAGCCCGGTATGCTGGTCGCTGAGGCCACGGCCATTTCATCGCTGCATGCCGTTCGCCTGCCACACAATGCCAATGCGGACCAACGAGCGCTGGAGAAACTGGCCGACTGGTGCCATCGTTTCAGCCCCACCGTGGGCATCGAAGGGGCCGACACGCTGCTGTTGGACGCCACGAACCTCGCCCCGTTGTATGGTGGCGAAGAGCCGCTGGTCCAGCAGACCTCGCAAGGCCTCACGCGGCTGGGCCTCACCGCACACATCGCCCTGGCCGACAACATCGCCACCGCCTGGGCCCTGGCGCACTGCTCCTGCACGAGCCTTGTGCCTGTTGGCGAAAGCATCGCGGCTGTTGCCCACCTTCCTCTCACGGCGCTACGCCTCCCGGACATCACGATCGAAACGCTTTCGCGGCTGGGCATCGAATCCATCGGCGAGGTGCTCGCGCTGCCACGGACGGAACTCGCTTCGCGGTTCGGGCCCGAGCTGCTCACTCGCATCCATCAACTATTGGGCAACCAGGCCGAGGTGATCCGCGCGGTCGCGCACTCCGAGCGGCTCATCACCCAGTGGCTGCTGGAACCACCACTCACCAAGTGGACGCACATCAACAAGGTCATCCAGCAACTGCTCCGACAACTGGCCCACTTGCTCGCCACTCGCGACGCGGGGGCACTGCACCTGGCCTGCCATTTGGAATGCCAAACGGGCAAAGACGTGGCGTTCGACGTGCGACTGTTCCGCCCCACCGCCGACGCAGCGCACCTGATGGAGATCGTCGCCCTGCGGACCGAACGGCTGCTGCTCACCAGCCCGGTAACCGCCGTGAAAGTGCACGTGGCCCGGCACGCACCGCTCGCCCGACAGCAACGGGTGCTGTTCGAGCGGGAATCGCACTGGCGGCACTCCACGGGCATCGCCGCGTTAGTGGACCGCCTCGCCGGTCGGCTCGGTCCCGAAGCCGTGGTCCAGTGCCGAGTGCAACACGAAGCCCAGGCCGAGTTTGCCTATACCGAACAAACGATCGTGGGCAACCTGACGGCGAGAAGAAGGTCGACCACCAAGCCATCTGCCGTGAAGCTCGCCCCCCTCGATCGACCACTGCACTTTTTTGCCAAACCGCAACGAGTAGAGACCTTGTCGTTCCTGCACGAAGGCCCCCCCATCCGCTTCACCCATGGCGGCCAGCAATACGTGGTGGCCCATCACCGCGGACCGGAGCGCATCGAAACCGGCTGGTGGCGTCAGCAAGGCATCCGCCGCGACTACTACCGCGTCGAAACCACCACCGGCCGCCGCTTCTGGCTGTTCCGCTGCCTCCGCCGCCAAAAGTGGTACCTGCATGGGGCGTATGAATAACTACGGTGAAGAAATTCGACGCGGATCAGCGCGGATTGGAGCGGATGAACACAGATTTTTATGAGGGGAATGCAATGTCGAAAGATCTAATTCACTCTGAACTCACGGAGAAAATCATCTCCGCTTTCTATGAGGTGTATAACACGCTAGGCCATGGATTCTTGGAGAAAGTATACGAAAACGCGATGGTCACTGCGCTTCGCAAACGCGGCCTCACGGTTCAGCAACAACGACCTATCGAAGTCCGGTTTGATGGACAGGTCGTTGGTGAATACTTTGCTGACCTCTATATCAACGAATTGATTATCATCGAGATCAAAATTAGCGAGGCAATTGGCGATGCCCACAAGAGCCAACTGCTTAACTATTTAGCTGCTACGGGAACCGAGTTGGGCATTCTGTTCAACTTCGGACCGCAGCCAAGTTTTACGCGCAAGGTGATGACTCGTTTCGAGAGCATGGCGGCTGAATCATTCAATCCGCGAACATCCGCTTAGATCCGCGCCCATCCGCGACTGATTCTTTACCAGCCGCAACCAGCGGTATCGATATGGAGTGTTTGAGTGCACTTTTAAGAAATTCGACGCGGATCCGCGCGGATTGGAGCGGACTTACGCGGTTTTTTTAACAGAAGGAAACAAAGGAAGCCAAGAAGTTGGGAACACTAATCAACACTAATCACCAAGATGGATTTCATTGATTAGCGAAGATTAGCGTTCCCCTATAGACCCCACCACAATCCGCGCGGATCCGCGACTAATTCTTTACCAGCCGCAACCAGCGGTATCGACATGGAGTGTTTGAATGCACTTTTAAGAAATTCGTCGCAGACCAGCGCGGATTGGAGCGGACTTACGCGGATTTTTTTAACAGAAGGAAACAAAGGAAGCCAAGAAGGTGGGAACGCTAATCAACACTAATCACCAAGATGGATTTCATTGATTAGCAAAGATTAGCGTTCCCCTATAGACCCCACCACAATCCGCGCGGATCCGCGACTAATTCTTTACCAGCCGCAACCAGCGGCATCGACATGGAGTGCTTGAATGCACTTTTAAGAAATTCAGCGCGGATTGGAGCGGATTAACACTGCTTTTTTGAACAGAAGATAACGAAGGAAGCAAAGATATTGGGAATACTCGACTCCTTTTCGCAAGCTTTCGCGTGGATTGGCGAGCAGTTACCTGCAAGATCAAGGGTTGCGGTTTTTGTGTTCTTTGTTCGCTTCGTTGCCTTCTGTTCAAGAACCTGATTTCATCCACGACTGATTCGACCGACTGATTTCCGTGCCCGAGCCACCTGTATTTCCGAAACGCCAACCTTTGCCAGCTGACAAGAGGTCGCCAGCAACACTGCCCTCTGTTCGCTATGCGGAGCTGCACTGCCTCACCAATTTCACGTTCCTCGAAGGGGCTTCGCATGCCGACGAGCTGGTCGTCACTGCGGCGGAACTCGGCTACCAGGCGCTGGCCATTACCGATCGCAACAGCCTGGCCGGTGTGGTGCGAGCTCACACGGCGGCGAAGGATTGCGGCCTCAAGCTCCTCATCGGTGCGGAAGTCACGCCCGACGATGCTCCGCGCGTCGTCCTGCTGGCCACCGATCGTGCGGCTTATGGCGGGCTCTGTCGACTGCTGACCACCGGCCGACGGCGCGCGGAAAAAGGCGAGTGCCAATTGACCTTCGACGATCTTGCTCAGCATCACGAAGGATTACTCGCGCTGGTGGCGCCAACCAGAAGCACCGACGAGCCGCAAACCGCCCAAGAAGAATCACTCGAGCAGCATCTCGATCACTACCGCGAACTGTTCGGCGACCGGGCCTACTTGCTCGCCGAGCTGCACTATGGCACCAACGATCACCGGCGGCTCGAGGTGCTTGAGCAACTGAGCGAAACGTCTGGCGTGCCGCTCGTGGCGGCGGGCGACGTGCACTACCACGTCCGCGAGCGGATGGCCCTGCAACACGCCCTCACCGCCATTCGTCACGGCACCACGGTGGCCCAACTCGGCGAGCGCTGCCTGCCGAACGCCGAACGGCACTTGCGTCCGCTGGACGACATCGCCCGCATTTACGCTGACGTTCCCGAGGCACTGCGGCGAACCATGGAAGTGGCCAACCGCTGCCAGTTTTCGCTGGACGACCTACGGTACGAATACCCCAAGGAGCTCGCCCCGGCCGGCCAAACGCCCATGCAGTACCTGAGCCAACTCGCCTGGCAGGGGGCCAAGCAGCGGTACCCGACGATCGTACCCGAGAAGGTTTGCCGGCTGTTGGAGCACGAACTGTCGCTGATCGAACAGCTCAAGTACGAGGCGTTCTTCCTCACCGTCCAGGACATCGTCCGCTTCGCCCGCTCGCGAAACATCCTCTGCCAGGGCCGCGGTTCGGCGGCCAACTCGGTGGTCTGCTATTGCCTGGGCGTCACGGCGGTCGATCCTTCGGAGCACGAACTGCTGTTCGAGCGGTTTGTGTCCGCCGAGCGGAACGAAGCACCCGACATCGACGTCGACTTCGAGCACGAGCGCCGCGAGGAAGTGCTGCAGTACATCTACAACAAGTACGGCCGCGACCGGGCGGGCCTGGCCGCCACGGTGATCACGTACCGCCCGCGAAGTGCGATTCGCGACATCGGCAAGGCGCTTGGTCTGTCGCTCGACTGCGTCGACGCGTTGGCCAAGAACTACGACTACCGCGGCGAGCGCACCCTGCTTCCCAAACGATGCGAGCAGAGTGGTGTCGATCCCAACTCGCGGCTAGGGCGGCAGTTGCTGCTGCTGGTCAACGAACTGCTGGGCTTTCCCCGGCATCTCTCGCAGCATGTCGGCGGCATGGTCATCACCCGCGGCCCGCTGTGCGAACTGGTGCCCATCGAAAACGCGGCCATGGTCGACCGCACCGTGATCGAGTGGGACAAGGACGACCTCGACGAACTGGGCATCCTGAAAGTCGATTGCCTGTGCCTCGGCATGCTGACGGCCATTCGCAAGTGCTTCGACCTGGTGAGCCAACAGACCTGCCGGCAGTTGTCCATCGCCACGCTTCCGGCCGAGGATCCCGCGGTGTACGACATGATCTGCCTGGCCGACACGGTGGGCGTGTTTCAGGTCGAAAGCCGCGCCCAGATGAGCATGCTGCCCAGGCTCAAGCCGCGGCGGTTTTACGACCTGGTAATCGAGGTGGCCATCGTCCGTCCCGGTCCGATCCAGGGCAACATGGTGCATCCCTATTTGCGACGGCGAAACGGAGAAGAGCCGATCGTCTACCCCAGCCGCGAAGTGGAACAGGTGCTGGAGCGGACGCTGGGCGTGCCGCTGTTTCAAGAGCAAGCGATGCAACTGGCCGTGGTGGCCGCCGGCTTTACGCCGGGCGAGGCAGACCAACTGCGGCGAGCGATGGGAGCATGGCGGCGACTTGGCATGATCGACACGTACCGCAAAAGGCTGATCGATGGCATGCTGGCCAAAGGTTACACGCCCGAGTTCGCCGAGGGGTTGTTCAACCAGATTCGTGGCTTTGGCGAGTATGGCTTCCCCGAATCGCACGCGGCCAGCTTCGCCAAGCTGGTGTACGTCTCGGCGTGGCTCAAGCATTACTACCCTGCCGCCTTCGCCGCGGCCCTGATCAACAGCCAACCGATGGGTTTTTACGCCCCCGCGCAACTGGTTCGCGACGCCCGCGATCATCGGGTCGAAGTTCGGCCGATCGACATCAACCGCAGCGACTGGGATTGCACGCTTGAGTCGACGGGCGATGGCAGCGAAGGAGCACTGCGGCTGGGCATGCGGATGGTGCGAGGCTTGAAAGAGGCCGATGCCCAGCGAATCGTCGCCGAGCGAACCCTGCCCTACCAGTCGGCGGCCGAGTTAGCCACGCGGACGCGTGTGAGCCGAGCGACGCTCGAGAAACTGGCCGACGCCGGCGCGCTCGACTCGCTGGAGCAGGATCGCCGGGCCGCGTTATGGCAGGCGCTCGATCAACCACTCAGCACCGAGCGGATGCCGCTGTTTGGCAATCAAGTGACCCACAACCCAAGCAATGACGAGCCACCGGCGCCGGAGCTGCCGCCGCTCACGCGCCAGCAGCAGGTGTTCGCCGACTACGCCACGCTGGGCCTGTCGCTGCGCGACCACCCGCTGGCGTTTTACCGCGAGCGACTCGCCCAGCGAGGCGTGACAACGGCCGCGGGACTTGCCGAACTACGCCACGGCAGTAGGGTAACCGTAGCAGGGTTGGTGCTGATGCGGCAGCGGCCCGCCACCGCCAGCGGCATCACGTTCGTCACGCTGGAAGACGAAACGGGCTCTATGAACCTGGTGATCCACCTGCGAACATGGGAGCGATACGAACTGGTGGCCCGCCGCACCAACGCCATGCTGGTGACCGGTCGCCTGGAACGCGATGGCATCGTCATTCACGTGATCGTCCACGAGATCCGCGACCTGCAAACCGAGATGGACAAGCTGCAGCACCGGTCGAGGGACTTTCGGTGAGCGACGAACAACACAAGAGACTCAGCACTACACCATGCCCCACTCTGCTCTCATCTTTGGCTGCGGCTACGTCGGCAAACGAGTTGCCGAGTTCCTGCGCGAAGCGGGGGCGCAGGTGCATGCGGTGACTCGCTCGAGCGCAACTGCCGATGAGTTTGCGGCCGTCGGATTCCAGCCCCTAGTGGCCGATGTTACCGACCCCGCGACACTCAACAACCTTCCTACCGTCGACACGGTGCTGTTCGCGGTGGGGTACGACCGTTCGAGCGACCAATCGATCGACGAAGTTTGCACCGGCGGGGTAAAGAACGTGCTTAACGCGCTGCCCGAAAAGACGGGACGATTCCTCTATATCAGCACTACCGGCGTATATGGCGATGCGGGTGGGGAGTGGATCGATGAAGAGACTCGGCCGAATCCCAGCCGCGCGGGCGGCATCGCATCGCTGGCGGCCGAAGAGTTGATTCGCGCCAGCAAGTTTGCCGACCGTGCAGCGATCCTGCGTCTGGCCGGAATCTATGGACCGAATCGCTTGCCCTACCTGAAAAAATTGCAGGCCGCCGAACCGATTGAAGCACCGCAAGCTGGCTACCTGAATCTCATTCACGTGCACGACGCCGCCCGCATCACGATGGCGCTCGCCGAACCGGCGCACGAGATTCAAGGCCCTGTGACCTACTGCGTCAGCGATGGCCATCCCGTAGTTCGCGGCGAATATTACCGCGAAGCGGCGCGACTGCTGGGAGCTCCAGCGCCGACCTTTGCTGCCCCCCCGGCGGAAAGTCCCCGAGCGGCCAGGGCCGCGGCCGACAAACGGGTGAGCAATCGGCGTGTGCTGGAAGCAGTTGGAATCGAGCTGTCATATCCGACCTATAAAGAAGGATTGGCCAGCATCGTCCGCTGCTATTGAGATTCGGTTGCAGTAAGCAATCGGGCTCGTTGCCCAATCGCCGCTGGACCTCTATCATCTAAGGCCACTCTACACGCCAACCGTCATCGTACGTTTACTACCTATGCTTCAGCGTCAACCACTATTCCCCCACGTTATCGAGCTCAACCACCAGGCGCGGCGGCGAATCACCTGCAGCGTCTATCTGATCTACGACGATCAGAACAACTGGGCCCTGGTCGACATTGGGTTCGAAGATGCCGTGGACGAAGTGCTGGAACTCATTCGTCAGCTCGACTTCCCGTTCACCAAGTGCGTGGGGCTGATTGCATCGCACGCCGATGTGGACCACATCCAGGGACTGGCCAAGGCGAAACAAATTCTCAAGGCCAGCGTGTTCTGCCATCCGGCGGCGGCCGTCCATTTGGAAGCGGGTGACCGCCTGGCGACGTTTGCGGCCATCGAAGCGCAAGGCATCGACCTCGACATGCCGAAGGTCGAAATCGAACACCGCGTCGACGAAGGCGATAAGATTGCCGTGGGCAGTTTGGAGCTCGACGTGTGGCACACGCCGGGACACACCGATGGGCAACTTTCCTTCCGCCTGGGCAACCTGCTACTGTCGGGCGACAATGTCTTCCGCGATGGTTCGGTGGGCGCGATCGACGCCCATCACGGAAGCAGCATCGTCGACTTCATCAAGTCGCTCAAACGCATACAAGACTGCGACGTCGAATGGCTGCTGCCCAGCCACGGTCCCGCGTTCCGTAAAGACAACGCGATGATCCAGAAGACCATCGACCGGCTGGAAACCTATCTGCACATGGCCGACTTCGGCACCTGTGCGATCGACTGGCCCCTGATGGACACATGGGAGCAAGAACTGCTGGAAGGCAAAGCGCCCGAATAGCACTTGCGCACCATCGCACTCTGCGTGCGCACTTGCGACGCTTTGGGCATTGCGGGCCGCGACCTGTTAGAATCGCATCGTCAGGTCGGTCTGTTTTCGCGCGGAGTCCCCCTATGCCTCAACGTCCATCGCCGTGGCTGCTCGCACTTATCGGCAGCTTGGCTTTCTTTGTTGTATCTCCCTGTTACGCAGAACCGGCAGCCACTGGTACCGCCAGCAGTTTGCGTTCGCCGGTGCGGACCTATGGCCCGCAGCAGCTTCGGCCCGCAGTCGCAGCAAAGATCGCTGCGATCGAAGAACAGATTCCACGCTTGATGGAGGAGCACCATGTGCCGGGAGTGTCGGTCTCGCTGATTGACGACCGCCAACTCGTGTGGTCGCGCGGCTATGGAGTCCGCTGTGCCGGCACTCAACATCAAGTCGACCCGGACACCGTGATGGAGGCGTGCTCCATGAGCAAACCTTTCTTCGCGTATCTGCTGCTGAAGATGGTGGAGCAACAACAGTTTGATCTGTCCCACTCGTTGGTCGACTACCTGGAAGAGGATTATCTCGATGCGGAGCCTCGTCAACAGCAGATCACCGGTCAGATGGCGCTCACCCATACAACGGGCCTGCCTAACTGGCGCGAAGGAGGTTGGAGGTCGGGCGGACCGCTGGCGATCTCCTTCGATCCTGGCACTGAGTTCTGTTACTCGGGTGAAGGGTTCCTGATGCTGCAGCGGGCCGTAGAAAAAGTATCCGGCGTGGGGCTCGACAAGATGGCGCGCGAGCAGTTGATCGAACCACTCGACATCCATCACACGCGTTACGTGTGGGACGACCGGTTCGTCGTCGATGCATCCTGCGGACACGACAGCAAAGGTCGCGTGAAACCAATTCGCAAATACTACCACGACGCGAACGCCGCCTACACGCTGTACACCACGTCGGAGGACTACGCCCGATTCCTGGTAGAGATACTGCAAGACGATCGCTCGGCTCCGCATTCGATCTCCGCAGACATGCGCACGCGCATGCTGACACCGATCTCACGTCGCGACGACCAGCAGGCTGAGTGGGGATTGGGGTGGGGACTGCGATCCGTTGATGGGAGCCAGCAGGTCTATCACAGCGGTTCGAATGGCACCGGTTTTCGCTGTTACAGCGAGTTCTTCCCCGAAACCGGCACGGGCATCGTCATCATGACCAACGCCGTGGCAGGCCGCTCGCTGTGGGAAGCGGTGGTAGAAAAGTGGCATTCGTCGGGCGAGTAATATCCCCCTTTTTCACTGCGTCAGGGCCATTTCCTCCCTCGTCGGTGGCATCGCAGCGCCCAAGCGAGTACCATCCATGGGTAGCGAGCAGGTCATCGGTGCTCAACTGTCATAGGCAAGACAGTCAGCATGAGACCTGCTGAGGCGGCCAGTAGGAACACACTCCGGGGAGGCTTGCAGTGATTCAGCGATTGTTTGGTGGATGCTTGTGTCTGGCGATCGCCTTGACGATGCATGTCGCCGCAGCGGCAGACCCCGCCGAAATTGGCGCGGACATCCGACTGCCGACCTCGCCCGACCAGTGGCTGAACTTCCCCCCGCTGTCGCTCGAACGTCTGGGTGGTAAGGGTGTCGTGCTGTACTTCTTCGAGGAAGACTGCCCCACCTGCGCCAAGAAGTGGCCCTCGCTGCTGGAGCAAGCGCAGGAGCACGCGCTGGATCCTGTGGTCGTGATCGGCGTGAACTCCGGCACACCGCCAGCGGAGTTGTCCGCATATTTGCGCGAACACCAAATCACCTGGCCGGTGATCGTCGATATTGATCGCTCGTTCGAACGCCAGGTGCTCGGCAGCACCATCAGCCTGAAAAACATCTACGGCATCCGCATCCGCAAGGCGGACGGCAAATGGGAAGCCAACATTCGTCGCCAGATGCCGGCCGCCATCGAAGCTGCCGCCAAGGGCGGCCGGTGGCGAGTCATGCCCACCACGGTGCCGCCCGAACTCCGCCCCGCATGGGGCCTGGTGGAGTTGGGCAACTTCTCGGCAGCGCTGCCCATGATCTCGCGATACGAACGCCGCGGCAGCGACGAAGTGAAGCAAACGGCTGCGGCCCTGCGCGACGCGGTAGGTGTGTCGCTGGCCGAGGAGCAGGACGCGATCGGCAAGTTGTTGAGCGAAGGTGAACAGTGGCAGGCGTATCAGGCGATCGGCTCGCTGCTCGACGCCTACCAGGGATACGAGGTCGATCCCCAGCTCGAAGAACAACTCAAGGAACTCAAGAGCTCCGACGCCGTGCGGCAGGAACAGACGGCCGCGCAAAAACTCCAGCAAGCCTATCGTGTTGGCTCGGCCGGCTCGCCGGCCGCTATTAAACGGGCGACAACGATGCTGACGAAGATCGTAACAGAGTACCCGGACACCGAAGCCGCCAGCAAGGCCGAGGGACTCCTTCAGCAAGTGGCCGAGTCGCAAGCGGCAGCGGCGGCCCATGCACCGCCGCGATAGGAGGACCAAAAACCCCCCGCTCACCTATTCCCCTTCGACGGCGACGCACTCTGCCGACGTTTTCAAGCAAAACCAGGAACGTCTTATCGATTGGAGACGTCCAAGCTTGGCCCCTGATTCAAGCGGGGTTATCATCGCCCGAACGTACTCGACTCAACCCATCTCCCCAGGTAATTCCCATGTCACGCTCTTTGCCTGCTAGCTGCGCTGCTGTACTGGCTCTTTGTCTTGGTGCTCTGCCTGTGGGAGTTCAGGGACAGCAACCCGCTACCACCGCGTCTTCCCCAGCGAGCTCGGCCGCCAGCAGCAAGTTGGCCGATTTGCCGACCTCCCCTGACCAATGGCTCAACAGCGGTCCGTTGTCGCTCGATAGCCTGCAGGGCAAGGGCATCGTGTTCTACTATTTCGAAGAGCAATGCCCCACGTGCGAAGGACGCTGGCCCGACATCCTGGAAGTGGCCGAACGGCATCGTGACGAACCCGTGGTATTTGTTGCCGTGAACTCGGGAAATTCTCCGGATCAGATCCGTGGATACCTGAAGCGAAACAACATCGACTGGCCCGTGATTGTCGATACCGATCGCTCGTTCGAAGAATCGTCGCTGGGCATGACCATCAGTCTGCAGAACATTTACCAGGCCCGCATGTTGACCGCCAAAGGCACGTGGAAGGGGGCCAACCCCGACGAACTCGACAACGCGGCCACGACAGCTTCCGAGGGTGGCAGTTGGTTAGTCGACCCAACCAGCATGCCGGAAGATTTGCGCCGCGCATGGCACGAGGTCGAAATCAGCAACTATGGCTCTGCTTCGCGGGCCATCATGCGAGCCGGCCGCGAAGGCGACGGGCCGACCAAGGTGGCTGCCAAGCAGTTGTTCGACGTCGTACAAGCCTCAATGAACGCCGATCTAGCTGCCATCGGCCAGCAACTCAAGTCGGGACAAAATTGGCCGGCCTACCAAGCGCTCGAGCAGTTCCTGGCCAAGTACGACGGCTACCCCATGCACCCGGCCGTTGCCGAAAAGCACGAGCAGGTCAGCCAGATGGAGGAAGTGCAGAACGAGAACAAGGCCGCCAAGAAGCTGGCAGCCGCCATCCGTACCGGCTCGCGCAACACCGCCTCGTCGGTGAAGAAGGCGGTGGGGATGCTCGAAGCACTCATCGAAGACTATCCCGACACCGAAGCCGCCGCCGACGCACAGAAGCTGCTGGAGCAGGTGGAGAAGGGCGACGCGGCGAGTTCCGACGAGAACTGAAGTTAGTTGTTCTCATCATGCATCGACGTCTTGTAAGCGGAGCCAGAACAACAGGACGCCCTGCACTGACGAAGGGTCAGTTCCGCCGTCGTAGTTTGCGATACCGCCCCCCTGCGACCAAACACGCAGTTGCCGAGCCGATTGTGCACCATGCACTTGGTTCCGGCACGCGATGGGAGTACACAAACACCGCGCCCGGTCTGCCCAAGAAGTCGGAGCCCAGGTCTGACCCTACGAGGATCCTGGACGCATCAATAGCGACGCTGATACCAAACTCGGAATCGGGTTCGAGGTCGCTTGCCACGGTTCGCGCGATCAAGTCTCCGTTCGCCACGTCGAACAGGTAGGCAGCGCCGGTGGGATTGCTGAACCGACCGTCCCCCCTCGCTCCGACCACAGCCACCTGACCATCGATATCGACGGAGCCCCCAAAAAGAGCCACTTCATCGAGGTCCGGCGCGCGAAGTGTGGACGTAAGCACGGGCGATCCGACATCGGTAACATCGAACAAATAGGCAGCGCCGGCTCCACTTCCCTTTTGATCATCGGCGTTAGCTCCCACGATGACAGTATGCCCATCAATGGCCACTGAGCTGCCAAAGCCGTCGCCCGATTGTTCACTCGGAGAATTAATCCTGGCGAGCTGCATTCCGGAATCGACGTCAAACAGATACGCCGCGCGGTTGCTACTCACCACGGCGAGATTGCCAGAGACGTCGACCGAGAGACCAAACTGGTCGCCAATCACGCCATCGTCTGGCGTGAGTATGGCTAACTCGGTACCCAGTGTGGTGTCGAACACGTAGGCCGCGCCGGGAGAAGTAGCGGACTCCTGGTTTTCGGCAGCACCAGCAATAGCGACGTGCCCGTCGATGGCCACCGACTTTCCCAACTCATCCAGCAATTGAGCATCGGAGGCGACCAGCTTGTGTTGGAAGAGAGCATTGTCCGGGTCGCTGACATCAAAGAGGTATGCCGCGCCCGAAGAGCCAATTGCATTGCTACTATGATTCCAAGCACCAACGATTGCCGTTGTACCACTGATGTCTGCTGAAATGCCGAAGTTGTCGCCCGACTCCCCATCGGGGGCAACAAGGGTTCCACGCAACTCGCCCGTGGAAAGATCGACGAGCGTTGCTGCACCAACAACTGCCGATTGAACATCGGCGTAGGGGCGGCCCACAATGCCGATTTGGCCGGCAACGCCAACTGCGATGCCAAATCCATCGTGATTGGTTTGAGGTCCGTCGATTTCATGGTCGGCAGGGAGAGTCGGCACTTCGGCGACGGGCGGCAGGCCATACGCTGTGAGCGATCCCAGTACGCTATTCGCCACAATTAACAAACCCCATCGACTCGCTCGCATTGGTCGCCTCCCACGTCACAGCGTCAAATAGATGTCAACTCAGAGTAGCCCCGTCCCGCCGGTGCGTTGCCGCAGGAATCGGGACCAAAAGTGCGGTCTGCAGTATTAGACCGGGACGGCGATGAGTCAACAATTCGCTTGCCGGCGCCATCGTTTGAGGCTCCGTCGCTCTTACAAAAGGCTCCAGACTCGCCTACGCTCCCACCCAAATGTCCGGCTGTAACGGTTGTGACGGATTTTCTCTCAATTCCGGTCGCGCTGGCGGCCGATGTTATAGGCACCGGCAGCCAGGAGCACCCAAAGCACTAGCCCGCCGGGAATGACCCGCACAAGACATTGATACATTCGGGGGGAACCATGCATCGCCGCTTTGCTATCGCCGCCTTCGTGGCCGCGATGCTGTTTGCCGGACTGTCGGCCCAAAACGCCGACGCCCAGCAGGCGTATGGGCGGGCTTGGGGGCATACGTACACGACCCAAGACTGGAACCGCTTTTACCACTACCCGTACGTCTACTATCCGCAGAATTATTGGGGCAGCGAGTACTATCGCAGTGCCGACAGCCTGTACTACCGCTATCCGCAAGAAATGCGGATTCCGGTCTACAACAAGCGTTGGCACAACTACTACCCGTCGCCTCGCAAGTACCACTCGGGACACCACTTCATTCTCGACGTCTTTTAACAATCGGGCTCTCGAGCCCGCCCACTGCATCGGAGTCAATTCGGGGGGACTGGCACCGACCGCAGGTTGAATGACAAAGCGAATGAGGGACCGTGAAAACCGCGGCGCCAGCCATCCGGCCGGCGTCGCGGTTTCGCTTTGTGGTGGGTCGCAAACGGCCAAACTGCGCTCATCTCGCCGCAGAGCGGGCGAAAACCCGCGGAAATGCCGGCTGAGCAAAATCTTCGCCAGCTGCGGCTGTTTCGTCTAAAATAGGCTGTTCAACGATTCGCCTACACGCCGCGCTGTGTCGGATACAGCAGCGCCTGCCCCCCAGAGCCTCCTCCTTGTCTTGCGCGTCCATGAAGAATTGCTCTCGCCCCGCCCTGCTGTTGGCCGGCTGCCTGATCTCCGCCAGCACCACCTTCGCTCAGCATCAGACCAGTACGTTCTCGCCCGTGTCGGTCGGCGGTGTGCTGCCCTATCAAGTGCAGCTAGCAGAAACTTCGTTCGGTTCGGCCGAACTGCCCACACTGCAGTCGTACGCCGCGGCCGAATACGATGGCAAATGGGTGCTGGTGGCCGGCCGGACCAACGGGCTGCATGGCTTTACCAACTCGGGCAATACCAACTTTCCGCCCGCCTACCGCAGTTACGACGTGTGGGTGGTCGACCCCGTGGCGGGGGAATCGTGGCGTCGCTCGCTGAACCCGGACGACAACGAGGACTCGGGACTGAGCTCCGTCGAAGCCACTTCCATCGGGACCACCAACAACCAGTTCGTGCAGTTGGGCGATCGGCTCTACCTGACGGGCGGCTACACGGGCAACGACACCATCAACGCCCTGACGGCCATCGACCTGCCTGGCATGGTCGACTGGGTGCAGGGTGGCTCGGGCACGGCCAGCGATCACATCCGGCAGGTGTTCGATTCGCACTTCGAAGTCACCGGCGGGGCCATGTACGAACTGGATGACAAGATTCATCTGGTGTTTGGCCACAACGTGACGGGTGGTTATCCGAACGGAACCCAGGCCTACACCAATCAGATACGCAGTTTCGAAATCGTGGACGACGGCACGACGCTGAGTTTCACCGACGCGGAGAGCACGCCCCCCGTGGACGAATACCGCCGCCGCGACCTAAACGTGTTCCCCGTGCTGCGGCCCGACGGCAGTGGCGGCACCACCGAGGGACTGACGGCCCTGTCGGGCGTGTTTACCGTAGACGATGGCGTGTGGACCGTGCCGGTAGAGATCGACGAGCAGGGCACCCCCACGATGGCCGATCCCAACCTGGCAGGCACCTTCAAGCAGGCGATGAATCAGTACCACTCGGCCAAGTTTGGGATGTACTCCGAGTCGGCCGGCGCCATGCACGAGGTGCTGATGGGCGGCATCACCATCAATCAGTACGACTGGAACTCCGGCACCTTCGTGCAAGACGACGACGCACCGAACACCAGCCAGATCACCTCCGTCGTGGTCGACGCCCAGGGCGAATACACGCAGCACCTGCTAGGCGCGTTTCCCGTGATTCTCGACGAGCACGATTACTACCTGCGTTTGGGTGCAAACGGCGAGTTCTTCGTCGCCCCGGGCATTCCGACGTTCGACAACGGCGTCATCGAATTCGACCAGTTGCCTGCCGGCGACACGGTGGTGGGGCACGTGTTTGGTGGACTGGCCGCCAATGCTGATCATGTGCGGGGCAACCTCGATCCGAATGTGACCTCGATTGCCTCGGACATGGTGTTCGCAGTCACGGTGAGTATTCTCGAAGGCGACTTCAACCGCGATGGATTGGTCGACCTTGCCGATTATACCGTGTGGCGAAACACACTTGGTGCCGCGGTGACCAGCGGCACGCATGCCGACGCCAGTGGCAATGGCATGGTGGACGCCGCGGACTATACAATCTGGAAGTCCAACTTGGGCCTGGCCAACACGCAGCCAGTCTCCTTGCCCGCCGCCACACTGCAGGTGCCCGAACCTGGCTCGTGGCTGCAGGTGGTGGCTTTGTCGGCTGCCTGGTTGGTTTCGTCGCGACTCGCAGTCTGTCCAGCATTTCGCCGTGAGTAACCCCTCCCCCACCGACGCCCTGTTTCGCTTTCGCCAGCAGCAGGCGAGTCGTTTCGCCGACCAGCAGTGCATTTCCTTGGCGGGCGACAGTCCTGCGATGAAGCAGGTCCGCAATCAGATCGCCGCGGCCGCTGCCAGTGGCGCCAGCGTCATGATTCGTGGCGCCGACGCCGCGCAACTGCACGAAATTGCCGAGGCCATCCACTACCGACGCCATCCCGACGGCCAAGGCGCTCTGTGGACCGTCGACGCCGAGGACGCGCTGCCCAACGAACTGAGCCGCGTGCTACAGGCCATGAATCGCAGCCAGGAACCTGGCACGCTGCTGATTTCGTCGGTCGATCACCTGCCCGCCGAGCAACAGGTGGAACTGCTGACTGCCAGCGGCCGCGACGATTGGTCGGCGCCGATCGTTGCCACCCAGCCCGACGAATCGCAAACCGAGGTCGTCGGCATATCGGACGAGCTATCCGCGCTGCTGTCGACCATCGAGATCGCAGTGCCGCCCCTGGCCGAGCGGCCCGAGGACATTCCCCCGCTGGTCGAGCTAATGCTGAAGGAGCTCAACCGCGAAGACGATGCCAACGTGGAGCTGGCCCCCGACGCACTCGATCTGTTGATGATCTACGTCTGGCCAGGCGAGTTGGCGGAGCTGCGCCACGTGGTGGCCAAGGCACACGCGCGGTGCCGAGGTCGCGTGATGACGCCGCAGAATCTGCCTCGTACGCTGCATCATGCCGTGGAGCATGCCGCAGCGGCAGAGGATCGCCCCGCCCCGATCGACTTGGACGACTATTTGGGGCGGGTGGAAGCGGCTTTGGTACTGCGAGCATTAGAACTGGCCGGCGGCAACAAAGCCGAGGCCGCGCGACTATTGGGTGTGTCGCGACCTCGCCTGTATCGCAAGCTGGAACAGATGGGACTGGTGGAACCAGCCGCACCAAGAGACAAACCCACAACCGAACCGACAACCGCACAGGAAGAACCCTCGGCACCCGACGCCGACGAGGGGATCGAGTTTCTACCAATCGATGAAGAGCAGTGAGTGCTGTGTTGCCCCCAGCATCCGCCAGTTTACGTTAAACCTTGTGACCGACCGCCTGACGCCACATGCCAGACCAACCGGACAGCCTCGCCTTTCCCTGGCCGCACGCTCACGAGTTGCGCGGACCAGCGGTGCGGTGCGTGATCGACGACCCAGTGTGGATGGCCGCGGTACGTCGAGGCGTTAATCTCTGGCAAAGCACGCAACCATCGAAGCTGCCCCTGGCCCGGTTTGCTGAGCTGCTGGACCTCGACAGCGCGGCGAACGATCAGCAGTTGCTGGACATCGTAGAGGTAACAAACGGCCAATTGTCCACCGCGGCGGAATGGATCGACCTGCGGCGAAAGAAAAACCCGGTAGCCGCGCTGCTGTGCCGCCGGACGCTTGTCGAGCCGGATCACCGAGCGGCAGCCACGCAACTGCTGCGCGAGGCGGGGGCGGTGGAAGTGCTCGCCGCCCCGCCCGAGGTGCCGCGGCTGGCCGCGGTGTTCTCCTGGCTGACGGCCCGGCCCAACGCTGCGGCCAATTCCCTGGGTGAATTGCCGCTACCGTGCTGGGCCCCGCCTTGGCAAGCGGCACGCTGACGCCTACGGTTTGTACTATGGCACTCGGCCGTCCACCACGGCGAGCCGCCCCCTCACCTTTCCCACCGGCAACCATGGAGCATCACTATGGCGGGAGCACCCGTCCAGACAGAAGACGTTCGGCAGGCATTGGCCGACTTTAACGATCCTGAAACCGGCCGTAGCGTCGTCCGCATGGAGCAGGTGCGGGATATTCAGGTCAGCGACAGCAGTGTAACGGTGCAACTGGGTCTCACCAGTTGGACTGGGCCCATTCGCGAAGCGGTGCGACAGGATTGCCTGACGCACCTGCGCGAGCGGTTGCCGGCCGAGGTCGCGGTGGAAGTAGAGATCGTCGAGCACGAGCGGCCAGCCGAACGCATCGGCCAGATTGGCCTGGCGGCCAAGAGCGTGGTTGCCGTGGGATCGGGCAAAGGTGGCGTCGGCAAGAGCACGGTGGCCGTGTCGCTGGCCTATGCCCTGCGCAATAGTGGTGCCAAGGTTGGCCTGATGGATGCCGACGTCTACGGCCCCAGCGTGCCACACCTGGTGGGCGCCAACCAACGCCCGCACGTCATCGAAAAGCGGCTCCAGCCTATCGTCAAAGACGACCTCAAGATCATGAGCATGGGCTTTCTGGTCGCCGAAGGCGAAGCCGTGGTGTGGCGTGGTCCGATGTTACACGGCGCCATCACGCAGTTCCTGCGCGACACCGAGTGGGGCGACCTCGACTACCTGATCATCGACATGCCACCCGGCACTGGCGATATCGCGCTGACACTTTCGCAACTACTCCCTTTGTCTGGCGCAGTCGTGGTTTGCACTCCGCAGGATGTCGCGCTGCTCGACGCCGTGAAGGCCGTGGCGATGTTCCACAAGGTGAACATTCCCATGCTGGGCGTCGTGGAGAACATGAGTTACTTCCTCTGCCCCGACAACGGCAAGCGTTACGACATCTTCGGTTCGGGCGGCGCGCGCGACAAAGCCATCGAGTTGGGCGTGCCCTTCCTGGGCGAAGTGCCGATCAACATTGCCATCCGCGAACGTGGCGATGCGGGCGAGACCTCGTCCAACCTGACCGACGAAGAGACGAGCCGCTACTTCCAGACCATCGCGGCGCAGATGATCCACAGCATCATCGGCAACCGGACCGACCAGCCGAGCAGTTCGCTTCCCGTGCTGTAAGTCCAGCGTCCCAATGGGCTTGGGGAGGGGCGTGCAGAAAACCGCAGGCGCAAAAAAAGAGAGCCGTTCGGCCCGTCCGCAGATGCGTAGGGCCGTCGGCTCTTTCTCGTTACTACAAAAGGATCTGACTAGAAGGCGTCAGAGTCCTGTTTCTATTTTACTTCCTCTTCTTCGCGGTCTTCCGCTTGGCCTTCTTCTTCTTAGTGGCCTTCTTCTTTTTGGTAGCCTTCTTCTTTTTGGTGGCCTTCTTCTTCTTAGTGGCCTTCTTCTTCTTGGCTACCTTCTTCTTCTTTTTCTTGGCTACCTTCTTCTTCTTGGCAGCCTTCTTCTTCTTAGGTGCCTTCTTCTTCTTGGCAGCCTTCTTCTTGGTTGCCTTCTTTTTGGTTGCCTTCTTCTTGGTTGCCTTCTTCTTGGCGGTCTTTTTCTTGACCCTCTTCTTTTTGGCCACAGTCAATCCTCCATTAACGGGAAGTGGCACGTCGGGAAGAGTTCGCCACTTGGTTGGACCCTCGTGGTTCGCTTCCCGGACCCGCCAGCGAAATAAACGACCGTCCTTCCGCGACGGTCATCGGCAGCCTGACTTGTGAAACAAACAATCGTGACAAACACAACGTTGCAACTCACGCCAAGCTACCATGTATCCTTAGTCGGTAGTTGTACGAAATCTTTCGCTTTATGCAACATGTCTTCAACACTTTTTTTGCGCTCCAAGCGCTTTGAAAGGTCAACTTCGACCGCGCGCGAACATGTTGAGAGCGCCAAGCGAACAGCCAAACGCAACCACTCGACACGCCACCCTGTTACCGGCTCACCAGCGCGTCGCGCAACTAGTAAACAGCGACCTGAGAACCATCGGAAAGTACGATTGAAGGTTGCGCACAACATTGATGCCTGCCCAACAGGCATCGCTCTTGCGGACGTGCCGTGTTCAGCAGATATCGATTTTTGCTGGAAAAAACAGACTTTTCGTGCAAAGCGTTTGGTTCTCGCCAGCGATCGACTACCGCTTGCCACGCCACGGGGCGATACCTGTGACGAATGTGTATGGGATCGATGCCATACCATGCACCGGGCATAGTTAAGCGCTGGCAACCATGCCGATTGGCTACTTCAATGACCCCTTCATTGATTCTTTGCGCAAGGTCGCGAGCCTTCGAAAGAGTAAGCCGCGACGGTGGAAAAAAAATTGTGCGAAAAATTTGGAAGCGGACGTTTGAAGTGGCCAAAATCGATTCGATGGGCAGTTCCGTTACCACGATCCGCGCGTTGAATTGTTCGAGTCGCGCGATGCACTCGGTAACCCAATCAACGATTTGTTGAGCCTCCGCGCCATACAACAAGTCGTTTCCCACATCGGTCACCAATGCGAAAGTGGGCAAACTTGGTCGTTTCCGCACATCGTCCCACAGACCACATGGAAGGATGCCGGGCAGCGAGCGCCATGGTATGGACGACTTCCAACCGTACGATCGGCCGAAACCATGCGCTACGTAAACTTCCAACGGTCCGGTAAACCTTGCGAGCGCCGAGCGAAGCAACGTAGAGATCCCCAACCGCAGGTTGCTCGCCCCCAGTAAGATCAACCGAGCAACTGGTTCGGTGGTTTCTTTCACGCCAACTGTGGTCATCACCATCCGTATCCAGGACCGTCGGTATACCTCTGAAGCGTGCGATAGTTGTTGTAGGCGAGAAAGCCAAACAGGATCGCCAGAAAGATGTCTTTGGTGATGATCACACTCAATACGGCGACGCCAACTGCCACACCAAAGGAGATCTTCAGAGACAGTTCGATACCGTTCCGGGGACTGCGCGGGCCCAGCGTTAGCAGCTCGCGAGCCACCTGCCCCCCGTCGAGCGGATAAACCGGCAGCAGATTCATCAGGCCCCAGAAGATGTTAATCCACAGCAGCATCCAAACGATCACATTACTGGCCATCAAGTCGAACCGCTCGAAGTACAACTTGCCGACCAACAGGCTCAATCGGATAAGCTGTCCCTCATCGTAGAGTGTGTCCGTTTGCTCCGACAATTCACCCCACATCGGAACAAAGTCGATATAGCGCGTCGCTCCCACTATCAACAGCACGGCCGCCGCGAGTAAAAACCCCGCCACCGGACCGGCAAGCGAGATGATTATTTGGCTGCGAGGCGAACGATCGCAATCGTCGCACATGGCCAGTCCTCCCATGCCCCACAAGACAATGCGGGGCCGACCGCCGTATTTGCGCTGCATCACGGTGTGGCCCAGTTCGTGCGCCAGAATCGACACGAACACCACTCCCATCGTCAGCAAGGAAGCAACCGGCTCGCCATCGAAGGCGCTGAGTCCGATCAGCAGCGCGATCACCCAGAACAGTGGATGAATGCGGACCGGAAACCCGGCGATACGAAAGTGGATGTCGGCCGGAGTGGGTGCAGGTTCGCCAAGCATGAAGAGTTCGGACTCGTGGGCGGTGGGCGGTAAGATTCGAGTAGAGTATAGCCTTTGCGGCGCTTACGCTGCAGCGGCCCCCTGATGGCCCAGCTCAGCGGTAATGTAGTCTGCCGCCCGCTGCGAAGCGCCACCCAGCGCCACGCGATCGCGCAATTGCCGCATCCGACCGACCAGATCGTCACGCTTCTGTTGGTCCGTGAGCCACTCGACCACATGCCGCGCGAGATCGCCCGTACGGTCGTCGCTGGTCAGGTACTCGGGCATCAACACATGCGCGTCTTCCGGACAGGCAGGGTCGTACACCGTGGGCGCGTCGGTAAACAGATTGTCGGTTGTCAGCAGATTCACCAGCGTAATATACCGCACCTTGCGGAAACGCTGCTGCAGGGCGTTGGCCAGGCGCGAAATGCGGTACAGGATGACCGTTGGCTTGGTGTGATACAGTAGCTCCAGCGAAACCGAGCCCGAGACGGCCATGGTTGCCGTGGCGGCCTCGATCAGCTCGGGCGTACGGCCAACGTGCACTGCTGCCTCCAAACCGCACTCGGCCAACATGCCGCGGGCCATCTTCGCCTGGCTGTCCTTGAACGAGGCAATCGCAAAACGCACCTCGGGCACCTGTTCGCGGACCAACTGGGCCGCCTTGAGCATGTCGCGGAGATTGCTTTTCACTTCTTGGGTCCGCGATCCTGGCAGGATGGAGACCAGCGGCGCGCCGTCCGACTGCTGTGCGGCGATGAATTCGCCATCGAGCTGGCGCTCGCTGAGTTCGTCGAAGTAAGGATGCCCCACGTAGGTGGCGTTCACGCCGCGCTCGCGGAACCAGTTTTCCTCGAACGGCAGCTTGCACAACGCATGGTCTACGCTGCGGCGCATCTTCTTGATCCGCCAGGGCGCCCACCCCCATAGCTGGGGTGTACCGTAGTAGAACACGGGAATGCCACGATCGTGTGCCTTGCGGGCGACGTGCCAGTTGAAGCCGGGATAGTCAATCAACACCACTGCGTCGGGACGTTCGCGCTCGAAGTACTCGTCGGCCTCGCGCAGGTAGCCAAAGAACTTGGGCAAGTGCAGCAGCACGCGGCCGAACCACATGATGGCGAGCTGCGTGAGATCCTGGTGCAGATCACATCCGGCAGCCGCCATGCGAGGACCACCAAAACCAACGCACTCGACACCCGCCTGGCGCTCGGACAGCGCCCGAATCAGGTTCGCACCATGCAGGTCGCCACTCGGTTCGCCAACGGAAAAGAATATTTTCATCGCAGCAGTCATGCGGGGAGTCGTTTATCGGGCCGGCCTTGCTGGCAGCCAGCATCCGTCGCGGAGTATCCCAGAATTGGGAAACTGGGCAAACCGCAATTCGACTCGGCTATTTCAGGGCTTCCTGCATGATGCTCGACTCGCCGTGGCGGGGCTCGGCGATGCGGAACGTCTGCCACAGCGCTACCAGCAACGCGACGAAGCCCAGCGTAAAGACCGGCAGGTACCCCGCCCATTTGGCCAGCAGGCCCACCAACGGAGCGCCCACCACCACCGGCAACGCCATGCACAGGCCAATAGCGCTGATGTACTTGGGATGGTCGTGCCGGGAGGCTATCTCCAGGGCGTAATTCGTGAGGAAGCGTATCGTCACCGGCGTGAAGCCCAGCGGCACGAAGACCAGCCAGGAGTAGTTGCCCCGTAGCTGCTCGAAGCCCAACAGCGCTGCGATCACCAGCAGCGGCGCAATCGTAGCGCCGGCCACCGTAAGATGCAGTGCTGCGCGATTGCCGTAGCGATCGGCCAGCGGTCCGGCGATAAAACTGAACATGGCGACGCCGGCGTTCTGCATGCAGACCCACAGCGTCATCCGCCGCAGATCGAACGCGCCGCCGTCGGTCACCGCGCTGACATAGTGCGGAAACAACATGAACGACGTGCTGAACAGCACCGTGAGAATGGCCAGGGCCCTGGCATTGGCATCGTGTTCGATCACCTGCCACGCATGATGGAAGTACCGCCACAGCGGCGAACGCGACTGCCGGAAGTCGTCGGGCGCTTCACGCAAAAACAGCGTGGCCACGCCGGCCAGGGCGAACAGCACGGCCGAACAACCAAACAGTGCGGCGAACCCCTGCTCCTGGCTCGCCAGCCAACCCGGCATCCACCACATTGCAGCAACAATCGCAATGGGCGAGCCCACCACCACGCTAGCCGTAAACAACCGGCCACGTCGCTCGACACGCACCAACTTGCCTTGCAGCGCGTGGGCGGTGAGTTGGTTCATGCCGGTCAGTGCAAAGAACGATGCGTACAACACCAGGTACACCGCGGGCATCCACCACCGCGGCTGCCCTTGGTTGTCTTGCCACCAGCCGGTCGCACACAGCACGGCCAGCGCACCGAACGGCACCGCCATGGCCAGGCTGCAGCCGGCGTACCACCATTTCTTGCGGTGAGCAATCTTCAGCGTGCGCGAAAACAACACCGGCGGAATGCTGAGCCCCAATCGACTGAGTACCACCAGGCAGGCCTGCAACACCGGCCCGCCCCCCACGACACTCATGAACACCGGCATCACGATGCTCTCGGTCTTGAAGATCCAACCCACCCGCAACAAGATCTGGTGTAGCGCCAGCAGCGAGAAGTTCACCGCTTCGTCTCGCCGCTCCCGCGGGTCGGCCTTCATCCGCGATGCGTAAGGCTCGACGTCTACTGGCAGTTCGTCAGAGTAACGCAAAATGAAAGTCGGGGGCTGGAGAAGTGGCGACTGGGATCCGCTACGAAAGCCCGAACCTGCATTCGAACTCTCCGACATTGGCCCCTGAGTGATAACTCTCCGGGCCAGCTCTACGCGAGGCGAGACGCTGCAGCTTTAAATCGTCTCGCGATGTTCGAGCAGCATCCCCAGGTAGCTACGCGGTTCGGCCTCGCCCAGCCCCAACTGCTGAGCCAACTCGAGCACGACCTTCTGAGCCTCGCCGGCCTGGGACTGGTCGGCGACGATCTCGATTTCGGCGAACTTCCCCACCTCGTCCACCCGGTCGATTGCTACTTCGACGTCGAACGTGCCGGCGGTCACTTGGAATCGTCGCCGGTGCTTGCTCACCGTGGCGACTTCACCAAACCCCAGCGCCTCGAGCAACGCGGGCCACGACTCGGGTTCGGCCAGCGGCAGTTCGATCTCGGGGCGGGTCTTCACCACCGTGTCGTACTTCGGCCCCTTGTAGGTAACCACAGCCCCATTGCCGGAACGCCGGATGCGCAGCGCCTCGTCGGTGGTGCGAAAGTCGCGCGATGGGTGGTTGTAATAGGTATCGCGCTGCTCGACCGGCGCGAGTTCTTGCGGCGATAGGTTAGCGATCCGCGCGAGCAAGTCGTCGGCATTGGTAACGCGGAATTTTTGTTCGATTTCAAGCTGCATGACGTTGATCGCACCAAGCGGGCTAATCGCGAAGGTAGGTCGCTTCGGTAAAAGTGGTGTCGGCATCCACGCGTTTGGCGACTTCGTCGGCGTCGACCGCCCACACGGGGTCGATCTCCACGGCCACGTCGCCGTCGACCTTCGCGCCGGCCGCCTCGAGCCACTCGCGATGTTGGTCGACCATAAACTGCTGCACGTACTCGGGGGTGTCCTTGGGCGCGCCGGGGGCATTCTTCAACGGGGCGAAGCACTCCTGCTCGGTATACTCCACCACAATCGGCCGCTCGGCCTGCGGCAGCAGATCGAAGATGAACCGCTCGAACTTCAGCGCGTTGGGCTCGGTCGGTTCGACAAGTTTGCCCTCGGCATTCAGGTGGGGCACCTTCTTGTGGGCCACGTGGAACGGCAGCGCGTCCTTGAACGACAACATCCGCTCGAGGAACGCCACGTCGAACACGTGAATCGCAATGCTGCCGGCCCAGAACTTCAGCGAACCATCGTCGTTCAGCTCTTGGGCCACGTCCTCGGGGAAGTCGCTGTACTCGATGACGTGCAGCCGATCGCCCAGCATCACGAAGTTGCCGAGTTTCTCTTGAGGCGTTTGCTTCGCCACAGCGATGCTGGTGAGTTCCGACTTGCTCAGCAGGTGATAGCCGATCAGCTCGGCGTCGCACATCGGTACAATTGGATTGTCCACCTGGAAGTAGAACAACTGCTCGATGCCGCGCGCCTTCATGTTGGCAATCGCGCCGCTCTTCTCGAGCGCGGCCACCGTGCCACCATGGCCGTCGGGGCTCAAGAACAGTTGATGCTTGTCGGCCAGCAGCAACTTGCCGGTTTTCTCATCCACCGCGGGCATCGTGCCCTGGCAGAACACAAACACATCCTCCTCGGGCATGCCAAAGCGATTGTGATCGGCAAGGAAGGCGATCGTTTCGGCGTGCGTCACGGGGCTGGTCATCAAGTACACTGGCACGCTCTTGCCGTACTTCTTGGCCAGGCCCACCGCCTTGCGGAGGTGAATCTCCAGCAGCGTTGCGCCCGACACCGGACCAATGGGGTACATTCCCTTGGGGTGCTCGAACCCAAGGCGACTTCCCTGCCCTCCAGCAACCAGCAAAATGCCCAACTTGCCCGCGGCCATGGCTGCGGCGCCCGCCTTTTTCGCATCGACCGGATCGAGTCCCAGAGACGAGGTCCCCTCGCCACGGCGATCGGCCAAACGCATGGCCGGCGGCGGCGTGGCCCGCCGGGCCTCGGCCGCCCAGTCGGGTTGATCGACGTCTCCCTTGAACAGTGCGGCGATCAATTCGAGGTCGATCGACTCGAGTTGCGACTCGAGTTCGGCCTGCCGCTCGGCAGGGAGCGAGTCCCAAAACGCCAGCAGGTGCTGTTGACCGAACGACTCCAGGCTCTTTGCAAGTTCTTGTGAAGGCATAGTTTACGGCAAATCGAGAAACAACGGACGGACGGGGGCACTCCCGTTGATTATCCGCGCCGGCGCCCGGTATGCCTAGCCTTGCGTGGCTGGGCCCGACGGCTGCAAGGGTGCCGAGCGTGCTAGCGGCAGGTAAAATGCCGCGTCACAGCGGTCTCGGCACCGAAAGCCCCGTTGCCTCGGCCCGTGTTTCAGACGCTGCTCGCCGAACTGGCTTACTGCTGGGCCGCTTTCTCGGCAGCGCGGAACGCCCGCATCAGATTGCCACCCATGATGGCTCGGATATCTTCATCCGAGTAGCCGCGATCCAACAATCCCTGCGTGATGTAAGGGTAGGTGCTTACATCCTGGAGTTGTAGCGGCAGCGCGTCGACACCATCGTAGTCCGAGCCAATGCCCACGTGCTCCACGCCGGCCACTTTCACCAGGTGGTCGATATGGTCGAGCAGATGGTGAATCGTGCCACGGGGCATCGGGTTCGCCGCGTACCACCGCTGCATTTGGGCTTTGACCTCGGCTTCGTCCATGGTCGCTTCCAGCTTGCGCTTCATCGCCATGCCCTGTTCGTAGTTCTCCACCGCCTCGGGCACGAGGAATCCGGAGTAGAAGTTCACCATCACCACACCACCGTTCTCGGGCAGTCGCTTTAGCACGTCGTCGGGCACATTGCGTTTGGTGCCCGCCACGGCGCGGGCGGAGGAATGCGAGAAGATGACCGGTGCCTTGGTCACGTCCAATGCGTCGTGCATCGTGGCGACCGAGACATGCGACAGGTCGACCAACATGCCCAGGTCGTTCATGGTCTTCACCACCTGCACACCGAACTCGTTGAGGCCGTCATTCTTACCCTCGTCGGTAGCCGAGTCGGCCCAGCTCAAGGTGTCGCTATGGGTGAGCGTCATGTACCGCGCGCCCATGTTGTATAGGTTTTTGAGATTCGACATCGATTCCTCGATGCAATGCCCTCCCTCGACGCCAATCATCGAAGCGATCCGCCCTTCGGCATGGATCCGTTCGATGTCGTCGGTCGACAGCGCGAGTTCGAAGTCGTTCGGGTAACGGGCGATGATCGCTTTGACCAGCTTGATCTGCTCGATGGTGTCGCCCAGCGCGGTGCCGCGATAGCCGGCGCTCACAGGCACCCAGACGCTCCAAAACTGCGCCCCTACCCCCCCTTCGCGAAGGCGCGGGATGTCGGTATGCATCTTCGGCTGCCGCTGCGCGATATCGGCGTTCGCCAGACTACTGGAGAAGGTATCGCGAATCTCCCATGGCATGTCGTTGTGGCCATCGACCAGCAGGCAATCGTAATGCAGCTTCTTGGCCCGTTCGGTCAGCACGATTGGTTCGCCGTAGTTCATGGTCTCGTCCGTGACGGTTTCTTCTGCTTCTTCAGCCGGCACTGCGGAAGTGGACAACAAGGCGACCAGCGCGAGGCTGAAGATCAGACCGTGGCGCACGATGGTGAGGAAACTTATAGCCATGACACAAATCTGTCCTGCTGCGGGTGGCGGGTGGCATGGGCGGACAAGGCAGTCCACCGGCGGGGCTGCGTGCTATCGTAGTGAGTCCGCGCGCCAGGCGAAAGCAGATTTCGTCACCAGTGGTGTTGGAAAATGCGCATCCAGGCACCCCCAAGGCTATAATCGACGGAAAACCGCGGCTCGCCCGCTCGCCTTTCTGGTATCGATGCAATATGACCCAACCTCTCTCGCGTCTGCTCCGCAGGTGGTTCGCCTGGTTGATGGCGTTGGTACTGGTGATGTCGCTGGCCACCTGGTTCTTCATGCGCGACACGTTGCCGCCAGTGATTCGCATCGGCACCGCTGTCGAAGGCGGCCTGTACTACGAGGAAGGTCTGAGTGTCGCCGAGGCGCTCGATCGCCGTACCAGTCACCCCACCGAAGTGGTTCCCACCTCGGGATCGCAGGAAAACTACGAGCGACTGCGAAATGGCGACATCGACGTGGCCATCATTCAAAGCGGCACCGTGTCGCTCAACGGTCTGGCGATCGTCACGCCCCTGCACCACGACGTGGTACACGTGGTCGTACGCCGGGAACTGCTCGACGAGTCCGCCGCCGAGGGACAAGTTACCTCGATGATGGACCTGGCGGGCAAACGAATCTCGGTCGGCCTGCCGGGCTCGGGCATGCAGCCCAGCGCCCGTGATGTGCTCACCCACTACAACCTGGTGGATCGCGCGACGCTGCGGGAAGTGCATTTCACGGACCTCCTGACCGACGACACCCTGGACGCGGCCATCATCACTTCGGGGGTGGAGAATGGCGACCTGCGAAACGTTCTCTCCAGCGGACAGTTCGGCCTCGTGCCGCTCGACTCCCAGGCGCTCGCTCGGCGATATCGGCACTTCGATCCTTACGAGATCCCCCAGAACATGTGGCCGCCGGTGCCCGACCGACCTATCCCCACGGTGGCCGCCTCGGCACTGGTGGTGGTGCGTGACGATGCATCCGACAAGCTGGTGCGACTGCTGCTCGATTCGCTGTTCGAAGACAACCTGCTGTCGCACTTCTCCACGATGTTCGCGCCGCAAGAGGCCCGCGACCTCTCGCCGGCGCGCCTCCATCCCGTGACCCGCCGCTACCACGACCCGTTCGGCCAGTACGGACTGATGCATACCATTCTCGAAGGGCTGGCGGCCGGCAAGGAGCTGTTGTTCGCCCTGGGCGCGGCGGTCTATCTGGCGTGGGATCGCTGGCGGCGGCTCAAGGAGAAGGAAAACCAGCAGCAGGTGCATCGTCAGAAAGAGCGGCTCGATACATTCCTCGAGCAGACACTGGCCATCGAACGCAAACAGATGAGCGTCGACGACGTCCAACAACTAAAGAAACTACTGGACGATGTGACCGAGATCAAACTGCGGGCGCTCTCGAACCTGACGCACGAAGACCTGCGCGGCGACCGCACGTTTTCCATCTTCCTGATGCAGTGCGCCAACCTGATCAGCAAGATTCAGCGCAAGATCGGCAGCACTTCGAAAGACTGATCGATTGCCGCGGCGTCTCGTTCCAAATCCTTCGATTCCGACTGCTGCGAATCAAGACGGTTTGAGTCTGCACGTCGCTGAGAAGGCCGCCATGGATTGCGCAGTAGCAGCAATGCGCTGTCGGAGCGCGCCTCGGCAGCCCCCTCGCTGGGCGTCGCCGCGGGCGGACCGGTATCACTTTCATCGGTTGGCGACAGGAACAACGCAAACGCAGCCTCGGTCGGCGTTTCTACCGTTATCAGCGGAATCTGTGTGTTGCCAAAGTGCTCGCGCCACACCGTGTAGTCGGCCGCGTCGATCACTTGGTTACCACTACCATCGGCCGCCAGGTTCATCGTGCTGCCCAGATGGTTTCGCCATACGACATAGTCGGCCAGATTCGCAATGCCATCATGGTTGTAGTCGCCCACGGGATAGTCAGGCACGCCTTGCGACTCGTACGCGCCCATGTCAATGCGGAGGCCATCGCCACCGTTGGCGACGCGGGCAAAGGGTGCGCCTCGCTGGTCATACTCCATCGGATCGTACGCAATGCTTGGGTCACCTGCATCGAGGGCCGGACTACCGGGGAGGAGGGCGCGCGTCATGGTCGGTCCACCGTGATCGGCCAGCGGGCCGAGCTGGGGGTCGATCGGGCCATGAACAATGCCGCCAACCAGGTTGCCGTTGGCGTCGGGCATGCCGACCGGTGCTTCGTCGAGGTCCGACCATGGATCTGAACTATAGCCAATCAAGCTGTAGGACACATCGAGTGGTCCTCCTAACTGCGCGACGAAGGTACTCACGATAGAGTTCGATATCTCAATGGATAATTCGGGCTGCAAATAGGATGAGCCACGCCAGATACCGTCACTCGATGCAAAGGTGTCTGCGCCTTGACTGTAGACGACGCTTCGCGAAATGGTAATGTCGCCGGTCACATGCAGGGCGCCGCTTCTCGCAATGTTTCCGGTGATGGTCGTTTGATGGAGCCGGGTGCTGAGGAAGCCATTGGAAAAAATCGCCCCACCGTATCCTCCGTCCGGATCGCGGAGGCTTTGCGTGCGTGCATAATTGCCGCTTATGGTGCTTTCGACTATCTCAAGTTCGATAGGCCTGGCAGGAAAGTTGGGGTTCCCGAAGCTTGACGCAATGCCGCCACCTCGGACGGCCGTGTTACCTTCGATCCATACCTGGCGTAACTGCAGATCCTCGGTGGTAAAAATACCTCCGCCCAAATGAGGATGGTCCCCGCCGGTCACATGGACGCCAGTTATGGTGATCCGCTTGATGTCGGCAGGATTGCCATCGCCAATACGCAACGCGCGACTACCATCACCATTGTCCAATGCGGGTGTTGGATCGCTGCCCGATGCGTCCAAACTCAGTAGATTGGCCCCATCCCCCGTGATCGAGAGCGAGTCGGAAATCTCCAGCTCCCCCTCGGTCAGCAAGATCACCTCCGGCCCATCATGCCCAAAGTCAAACGTGATCTCATCGGCGCCCGGCGTGTTGTTGGCCGCTTCGATCGCTTCGCGAATGCTGATGCCATCGTCACCGGGCGTGAGTTCGAGGGCCGCGAGGCTCGAGGTGTCGCCGTCCACCGTGTCGAGGTTGTTGGTCACCACGACGCTGGTGAGCACGCGGCG
This sequence comes from Aeoliella straminimaris, assembly GCF_024054565.1. Classification (GTDB taxonomy): domain Bacteria; phylum Planctomycetota; class Planctomycetia; order Pirellulales; family Lacipirellulaceae; genus Aeoliella; species Aeoliella straminimaris. The sequence continues at coordinate 203,479 of NZ_JAMXLR010000077.1, read as the reverse complement.
GTCTTCGAGCGGTTCGAGGCGGAGCTTGCGGTTGCGGAAGAGCATCGGGAGACGGTTTTAGTGCATGACTCAGAAGTGCGATGGTCCTCCCAGTATAACCGGTTGCACCGCCGCTCGGCACATTGCAGCGAAATTGGTGTGAATGCAGTAAGAAGACCCGTTGAACAGAATTCATGCCGTTAACCGATGGGCCAGCAACGGAATAAATTCCGTCCTACGAGGTTGCTTGTAGTTTTCTTACACTCGGTGGGGGATAATGCGGGGTGAGCTTGGAGAGTAGGTAGTCCACTTGCTTGCCCTTCGCGGTCCCGTCTTGAGTAGCCGGACGACCACGTCGTCCGCGAAAGTTGACCGTCCAATGTGTTCGCTGAAATCGGAATACACTTCGGAGTTCTGGTCTGCTCGCGCAAGAGAGCGCGGTGGTGGGTTCTTCACTCGTTCGGCGGAGCCAGCGGCGACTATCTGGGTTTTGGGCCAACGGAGGGTTTTGGGCCAACACGGTGCACACGCGGGGAACAACTCGGGGAGTTTTGCCGCACCCTCCAAGTGGTTTGGTCGAGAAAACCAGAGGTTTTTGCGCCTCGAGGGGACCAAAACAGTGGGAGTTTTGGGCCCATGGATGTAGATCCCCCATCGTTGGCCCAAAACGTTGGCCCAAAAAGAGCAGGTCGCCAGCCGGGCCGAGCCCAACCACGCTAGCGTGGCACTCCCTACTCGGGACCAAACGGCTTCTGCACCTATTGTACCGCGGCTTGCCAGTGGTTCCCCGGCACCTTTATACTGTGGTGCTACCAAGTTCTGAAAATTGTTGACTTTATTAGTGGAGATTCCCTCGTGGCATCCGGAAAGTATCTTTTCACCAGTGAAGCGGTGAGCATGGGCCATCCAGACAAGCTCGCTGACCAGATTTCCGACGGCGTACTGGACGCCCTGTTCGAACAGGACCCTAATAGCCGCGTTGCCTGCGAGACCATGGTTACGACTGGCGTGGTCGTGATTGCCGGCGAGATCACGACCGAGGCTTCGGTCGATATGCAGAAAATCGTCCGCGAAGTCGTGAAAGACGTCGGCTACACCGACTCCGCGATGGGCATCAGCGCCGATCACTGCGCCGTGATGGTGGCCATCGACGAGCAGTCGCCCGACATCGCGATGGGCGTCGACAGCGACGACGAAAAAGGCAAGGACGTGGGCGCCGGCGACCAGGGCTTGATGTTCGGCTACGCCTGCAACGACACCAAGGAGCTGATGCCGCTGCCGATCGCTCTGTCGCACCGCATCATGAATCGCCTGACCGAAGCTCGGAAAAGCGGCAAAATGGCCTGGCTGCGTCCCGATAGCAAGAGCCAAGTCACCGTGGAGTACGATGAAAACACTCCGCTGCGGGTCGATACCGTCGTGGTGAGCACTCAGCACGACGAGAGCGTGCTGACGCCCGATGGAAAGCTGATGAACGACGAGTCGAAGCAGGAGATCATCAACGAGGTGATCAAGCCGGCTCTGGAAGATTGGGCCAACGACGACATTACCTATCACATCAATCCCACGGGCAAGTTCGTCGTGGGTGGACCTCACGGCGACTGCGGTCTGACGGGTCGCAAGATCATCGTCGACACCTACGGCGGTTGGGGCCGGCACGGCGGTGGTGCATTTAGCGGAAAAGACCCCACGAAGGTCGACCGCTCGGCCGCCTACATGGCCCGCTATGTGGCAAAGAACATCGTGGCCTCGGGCCTGGCCGATCGCTGCGAAGTGCAGTTGGCCTACGCCATTGGCGTTTCGGAGCCTGTGAGCGTGTATGTCGACACCGAAGGCACCGGACGAATTGACGACTCGGTGATCTGCGATCTGGTGCGGGAGCACTTCCCGCTCACGCCCAGCGGCATCATCAAGCACCTGGATCTGCGTCGCCCGATTTTCCGTAAGACGGCTGCTGGTGGGCACTTCGGTCGCAGCGAACCGGAATTCTCCTGGGAGAAGACCGACCTGGCAAAGACCCTGGCCGAAGCGGCCGAGGCTGCCACGGCGGCCACCTGATGCTGGCCTCGATTCAACTGAATTTTCCCGAAAACCGGGAAAAAGGTTGAAATCGGATGGCCGGGCTGCGACATTGTAGTCTGGTTGAGCGGAGTGCGGCACGCAGGACTTGCTCGCAAGTTGCTGCCAGCTGGTTTTGCGCCTTGGCCAACCTTAAAAGAGCTGCCCACTCAATGAACGTTGCCCAGCAACAATTTGCTGGCCAATCGGCTGTGCGTCCGCTGGTTCGCCCGATGGCGGCCGCTACGCACGTTGCCCTTGGCCTTGTCGTCGCGTTCGGTCTGGTATTGGCCGTTCGTCGCATAATGCTCGCTAAAGCCGAGCCGCTCAGCTTGTGGTCCACCCTTGCCACGGCGGCGGTACTCCTGCTGTTGGTTTACGCCATTCGCAGGGCCGCCGCCGGGGCGATTTTTCCCTGGGTGCCCACCGCCGTCCTGCTGTTCTGGGCAGTGGTCTGCTCGTGGCCTGGTTCGCAACCCGGGGCCTGGGTCATCTGGTCAGCGGCCATTGCCTCGGATTGGTGGCTCATGCATTTGCTTCGCCCGGGGGACTCTTCGGTGGCCAATGCCCCGGTACCGCCGGGCGGATCGATGACCCCCCAGGCCCTGGAGCCCACGGCCGAGATCGCTGAGAACGAGCTTGAACAACTGGGCGAAGGCCACCTGGGCCAGGAACCCGAGGGCGATGAACCATTGGGCGCGGGGAAACCAGGCGAAGACGGCGAGATCGTTCTGCAGCACATTGTGAGGGTGCGCGACGCCGATGGCCGCGAATACGTGCACGCCACGCTGCGTGGCGAATTGGCCGCCGGTCAGCGGCGGACCACCCTGCATGTGGGCTTCTGCCCCCCCTTTCCGACCCTGCCCGAGGTCGAGGCCGAAGTGATCGAAGGTCCGGCGGCCGTAGCCAAGGTAACGCAGACCCTGCACAATGGGGTGCAAGTCGAGGTGGAACTCGACACCGCTGAGCTGGAAGCCTCGGTGGTTACCGTGGAGGTGGCCGCGTACGAAGGCGAGGGCTCAGGAGTCAGTGGCTAGGGGCAAGGAACCGAAGCGCCATTGCAAGTTGCGTCTCCGAGCCATACTTGCCATTCTAGTCGCAGATTGAGTGTGCAAAGCTACGCTTTGGAATCCCCGCCCCCCGAATCCTGCCCCCGAATCCACCGTGTTCCGAATTGGTCTGGGTGAAGACACGCACCGCACGGCAGCGGGTGGCCCCCTGGTGCTGGGCGGCATCGAAATCCCGCACGACCACCATCTGGTGGGGCACAGCGACGCCGACGTGCTGCTGCACGCCCTGACCGACGCGCTGCTGGGAGCGGCCGGCCTGCCGGACATCGGGCAGCTGTTCCCCAATACGGCTGAGGAAAACCGCGGTCGCAACTCGGCCGACTTCCTTACCGCGGCCTACGCCAAGGTCCGCGAGGCCGGGTTCTCTCTGGTGAATGCCGACTGCGTGGTGGCCGCCCAGGCACCGAAGCTCAGCCCCTACAAGGACGCCATGCGGCACCGCATCGCCGGCCTACTGGGGGCCAATCCCCTGGATATCGGCATCAAAGCCAAAACGGGCGAAGAAGTGGGCCCCGTGGGCCGCGGCGAGTCGATCGAAGCCCGCGCCGTGGTGCTCGTCGAGCGATCAATGCAGCCTCATTAGCACGTTGCAAGCCGACTTGCACGAGCTCTCACAGGCCGGTTGGGCTTTCCCTACACCACCGGAAGGCTTTAACCTAACGGGCGCGATCCTCGATCGCCGAATGGAGTCCTATCTGTCGAACCCGCACCTCGCCTTATGTCCACAGCCACGCAAGCCATGACCGCTGCTAGCACTGCCGCCCATCCTTCGCTGCAGATTTATAACACGCTGACCAAGAAGAAGACCCCCTTCGAACCGGTGCTGCCCGGCAAGGTGGGCATCTACTTGTGCGGCCCCACGGTGTACGCCGAGGCCCACATCGGCCACATGGTCGGCCCGGTGATATTCGATTGCATCAAGCGGTACCTGGTGTACTGCGGGTACGATGTGACCTGGGTGGTGAACATCACCGACGTGGACGACAAGCTGATCCACAAAGCCAACGAGCGTGGCCTCACCATGCTGGAAGTGGCCGAAGAGAACATCGCCGACTACAACAAGAACCTCGCGGCGTTGGGCGTCGATCAAATCGACCAGTTCCCCCGGGCCACCGAATGCATGGGCGACATCATCGAGTTCATCGAGTCGCTCGTAGACCAGGGCTATGCCTATGCGTCGGAGGGCGACGTGTACTTCGATGTCGGCAAGGACGGCGAGTACGGCAAGCTATCGAACCGCTCGCTCGACGCCATGCAGGGCGAGGGTGGCGGCACCGCCGATCGCAAAAAGAACACAGCCGACTTCGCCTTGTGGAAGTCAGCCAAGCCGGACGAGCCGAGCTGGGACAGCCCCTGGGGCAAAGGCCGACCCGGCTGGCACATCGAGTGCTCGGCCATGAGCAAGAAGATCCTGGGCGAGACCTTCGACATCCACGGCGGCGGCCTCGACCTGGTGTTCCCGCATCACGAAAACGAAATCGCCCAAAGCGAATGCTGCCACCACAAACCGATGGTCAAGTACTGGGCACATAACGGACTGTTGCGCAAGGACAACTCCGCCGGCAAGATCGGGGGCAAGATGAGCCGCAGCGCCGGTGCAGGCGGACTGCACGAGTTAATCGACCGCCAAGGTGGCGAGCGGATTCGCTTCTTCCTGTTGCGGACGCACTACCGCAGCACGGTGTTGTTCAGCGAGCCGGCCATCGAGGAAGCGGCCAAAGGACTCGAGTCCTTCTACCGGTTGTTCAAACGTTACAAGCGGATCACGGGCGCCGAGTTCTACTCGTTGACCGCACCAACCAAGCGTGGCGCGCCGTCCATCGATCAGGGCAACGACCCCACGCTCACAGCCGCCGCCGAGGCAAAGAAGAAGTTCCTCGCCTCGATGGACGACGACTTCAACACCGGCGGCGCGATCGCCGAGCTTTTCGAACTGGCGAGCCTCACCAACAAGTACTGCGACGAAGCCGACCTCGAGGGCAAGGGGGCCGGCGATGCCGCCAGCAATGCCGTGCTCGATCTGCTGATGGAAACCATCAAAGAGCTCTCGAACACCCTCGGACTGTTCCTCCAGCCCCCGGCGGCAGCCGGTGGCTCGGACGAGCTACTGGGCCAGGTGATGCAACTGGTGATCGACCTTCGCGCCGACGCCCGCCAGGCCAAGAACTTCGCCACGGCCGATGCCATCCGCGATGGGCTGGCTCCGACCGGCATAGTGCTCGAGGACCGCGCCGGCGGCACCGAGTGGTCCGGCGGCAACGATGGCTCGCTCGACGGCGTGATGATGATGCTCATCGAACTGCGGCAGACCTCGCGGGCCAACAAGGACTTTGCCACCGGCGACGCAATCCGCGACCGCTTGAAGGACCTGGGCGTCGTGCTGGAAGACCGCGCCGGCGGCACCGAGTGGACGCGGGGATAGCCAATCAACGTAGCCGGATTCGCAAGAATTCGGACCTGTCTAACCCATTCCTCACGGCATGCCACGCTTCTCGCTCAAAGTCCTGCTGGGAGTCATCACCGTAGTGGCAGCCGTGGCGGCATTTTGCTACGTTCGCAGCCAGCCACAAGTGGTGGCTGAGCGACTGCAACACGCCATCAAGCAAGGCGACCACGAAGCGGCAATGAGGATGCTGGAAGAATCGAACTTGTTTGAGAAACGGAAGCTGGGCCCCGGCGAGCGGCTAGATTTGAAAAACTTCTCGCACGAGAACCCATCCATCGCGGACTGGCTACAGGGCAAGCGGGAGGGATTACTGCAAGCAGATATTTACTTCAGCTCCGAATACGTTAGTTCGTACACGCCAATTGAATGCAAAGCGGAGATCACTAGTTCCGGAGTTCGAATCCTCCAAGTCGAAGAATTCGAACCGGCAGTTGCGATCCTGGTTGACCCAGACGAATTTGACGCCGACGATTGACCACGACATCTCCGAATTCTTGCGAATCCGGCTACAGCTTTATGAAAATTCTCGGCATCGATCCTGGCCTCAATATCACCGGTTACGGGGTGATCGAAACCGCCGGCCGGCGGGTGCGGCTGGTCGAGGCCGGTGTCGTGCGAGGGGGTAGTTCGTCCAATCGCACGCTGGCCGAGCGGGTAGCTGAAGTGCATCAGGGCGTGGCCGAGGTGATCGAGACCCACGCGCCCGAGGTGATGGCCATCGAGGAACTCTACTCGCACTACGATCGGCCGAAGACCGCCATCCTGATGGGCCACGCCCGGGGGGCGATCATCCTCGCCGGGCAGCTTGGCGGGCTATCGGTAAAACACTACGCGGCCACGCAAATCAAGAAGACGCTCACCGGAAACGGCCGCGCGCCGAAGACGCAGATGCAACAAGCAATCGCCCGCGAGTTGGGCCTCCCCGCGCCGCCCGAACCAGCCGACGTGGCCGATGCGCTGGCAATTGCGATGACGCATTGGTTCTTGGATTGCCGGTTGTCGGTGGAGAGTAGTAAGTAGTGGCTGATAGAGAGTAGGTGCTGTCCCCAACGACAGATGGGAATACAATTCAAGTCACAAACATTGTTAGCCTCCCCGGATAGTGCGAGGGACGTATGGACGCTTTTGATCGAATCACCATCAATCCAGACGTGATGTCTGGCCAACCCTGTATTCGCGGCATGCGACTGACCGTGCGGCGGGTGCTGGAAGCAGTGGCTTTGTATCCCGATCGCGCCGAACTTGCCAAGGAGTACCCGGAACTCGAAGAGGAAGACATTCGGCAGGCGCTAGCCTTTGCTGCGGCCAACCTCGACGATCGCGTCGTAGAATTGAATTAAGTGATGAAGCTTCTACTCGATCAAGGGCTGCCCAGAAGCGCCAAATGGCATCTGGAAACAGCGGGCTTCGATGCAATACACGTCGGCGAATTGGGAATGTCGACTGCCACTGATGAGCAAATCCTTGACTTTGCTGTTGAGTCGGATCGAGTGGTGGTGACGCTGGACGCGGACTTTCACAGTTTGTTGGCAGAACGATCCGCTCAAGCTCCGTCGGTTATTCGCATTCGTATCGAAGGTCTAAAGGGACCTGAAGCAGCTATCACCATTCTGAAAGTTCTTACAGTTGCAAGCGATGAGCTTGAAACAGGGGCTGCGGTATCGGTGACCACTTCCAATGTGCGCGTGCGATTGCTTCCCTTTGGAGGACGACCAAATCAACCCAAGTAGTCCACTTGGCTCCTTGCGGACCGCGTGGCGGTCCGGCTGTTGAATCCTCTCCGCAACTTATAGCATCCCTGATCCCCGACCCCTGAATCCTCCCCCCTCCCCTTCGAATGATCACCAAAATCACTGGACGATTGGTTTCCCTGGCTGGCGACGCGCTCACCTTGGCGGTGGGTCCCTACGAGCATGAAGTGCTTATCCCCGAGTTCACCCGCCGCAAGCTGCAGGACACGATTGGCAAGGACACCTCGCTGCACACCATCGAATACATGGAAGGCGATCCCACGCGGGGGCGGATGACACCGCGGATGGTCGGGTTCACTTCCGGCATCGAACGGGAGTTCTTCGAGCTGTTCTGCCAGGTGGACGGAGTAGGTGTGAAGAAAGCGCTAAGGGCCATGGTTCGCCCCGTGCAGGAGGTAGCCGCATTAATCGAAGACCAGGACGCCAAGGGCCTGGCAGCGCTGCCCGGCATCGGTCCGGCCACGGCCGAGCGGGTAATCGCCAAACTCCGCCGCAAAGTACCTAAGTTCGCTCTTTTGATTGGCCGCGACGCACCCGACGTGGCCCCCCGGGAACGCGATCTGGCCGGCGAGGCGTTCGAGACGCTCCGCGCCCTGGGGCACAGCGAAGCAGACGCCCGGCGACTGCTGGACGAGGCCATGGGCCGCAAGAAGAAGTACAAGGACGTGGAAGACCTGCTACGCGGCGTGTACGAAAACCGCGGTGCTTAGCAGTAAACCACTACCCGAGATTCCTTCGTGCTTTTTCCGATTTTGCCTCCCTCGAAAGGTGAAAGTGGACCTCGGCTTTGCTAGGATAATAGAACAGTCGGTGCGGCAAGTCAGGTTCTGCAATCATCCGCCTCTCGAGTCGAGAGTAGCCTTTCGGGGAGGAAGGTACGACATGCGTCTTTTATCCATTCTGCTCCTGATGGCTTGCTGCGCTGTTGGCCTGCCAGTCGCCGCAGAAGCCGACGACTACCCGGTCCGTAAATGGACCAACGACAAAGGGGAGACAATCGACGCCAAGCTGCTACGTGTCTCCGGGTCGACGGCCATCCTCGACCAGGACGGCAACATCGTCCGCGCGCCGATCAGTCGTTTGAGCGACGCCGACAAGGAGTGGATCAAGGACGTCCGCGAGTTGAATCGCTGGCGCGAGTGGACCATGATCGATGGCAGCACGCGCCGCGCCAAGCTGTCGGAAATCGAAGGCGACGAGATCACGCTGAGCGATCGCGACCTGAACGAGCAGGTCGAGCTAACACTCGAAGGGCTCAGCGACGCCGACCGCGAACTGCTGGCGACCGTGTATGGCACCGATAGCCCCACTGCAGGCAGTCCCAATATTGGCAGTCCTGCGATTGGCGGACTCTCCAACAGACCAACAGGCGGGGTTTCTCGCGGTCGCGGACTGGAGAGCGGAGTGATCCCAGGCTCGGGCGAGATACGAAGCTGGACCGACGTGCGTGGCAAGACCATCGAGGCCGAGTATCGGGGACTCGAAGGCGACAAGATCGTGCTCTTCTTCCAGAATCGAGAATGGCGGGTACCGATCTTGGATTTCTCGACGGAAGATCAGATCTGGGTGAGCGAACATGTGCTGGACCAGGTTGCCAAACAAAGCCAACCCACCGCTCCGGCAGCGCCGCAAGTTGCTTCGGCTGGTGGCAACAATTTCAACAACACCCAAGACGCCATCCGGGGCCGCATGAACCCTGGGCTCGGTAACTCGAACATGGGTAACTCGAACATGGGTAGCTCCCACTTCGGCGGATCAAACACCGGGGGGTCCCACTCTAACTCCGGAATGGGACAGCCGCAGAACGATGCACTGGCTAGCGCCCGAGAGAACCAGCGACGCTTGGAGCAAGCCAGCCTGGAACGCGAGCGGCGGCTTAATGAGCGTTTGGCATCTGCTCCCACCGCCTCGCCATCGCACACCAATGACAACGACATCGGATTCCAGCCACCGGGATTCAATGCGCCCCAATCGTCTTCGCCCACCTATCCCACGTCTGCGAACGTTCCAGAGGAGCAATTAGTGCAAACGATGACTTGCGGGTCGTGCAACCACACCTGGGTCGTCTCGAACTTCAAAGCAGGCGGCAAGTGCCCGGGCTGCGGCATCACGATCGATACCGTGGAAGACGGCAGTGGCAACGTCGTGGACGAAACCGGTTCGTCCAAGGCCCGCCGTTACGTCGGCTTGGTACGTCTTGCCGTGATCGCCCTCATGGTAGGGGGCGGACTGCTGGCCAAGATGGCTCGCTGAATCGTCGTGCAAGCATTGGCGAGAATCTGTACGGGCAACTCTACAATTACTATGCCGGGGCCGACATTTGCTAGTGCGGCTGGCAGTAGCAACTGCTATCGTCCACTGGACATATCACTACTCAGGAAGCCACTATGTACGCTATGCTTGGGCGAACCTGGCGTGTTGTAAGGCCGCTGCTGATGGCCTATCTGATTGTGGTGCTGATTATGACCTTTCTGGAAACCTGGCTCGTTTACCCTGCCCCGCAGCTATCAACGGGGAACTGGCAACCCGAGGGATTCAATCACCAGGACGTCTGGTTCGACTCAGCCGACGGCACTCGGCTGCATGGCTGGTTGTTCGAGCACCCCAGCCCCCAGCACATCGTGCTGTACTGCCACGGCAATGGCGAGTTGGTCGCTCACAATGTGCGTCTGATGTCGCGGCTGCGTGACGAGCTCGATGCCACGGTGATGGTGTTCGACTACCGCGGCTATGGCAACAGCGTGGGCAAGCCCCACGAGGCGGGCGTCGTGGCCGATGGCATCGCGGCTCAAAAGCATCTTGCCGAGCAGGCGGGCGTGGAACCCGATGAGATCGTGCTCATGGGGCGTTCGCTGGGCGGCGGTGTGGCGGCAGCCGCGGCTGCCAAGCTCGGCGCGAAAGCCGTGGTGCTGCAAAGCACGTTTGCCTGCATGGTCGATACAGCGGCCGTGCACTATCCGTGGCTGCCGGTGCGGCTGGTGATGCGCAACCGTTACGATTCGGTCGCCCGCCTGGCCGATTACGATGGCCCGGTACTGCAAAGTCACGGCACCAGCGACGAAGTGATTCCCTACAGTCAGGCTCAGCTTTTGTTCAAGTCGGTGAAGTCCGATCGCAAGCTGTGGTACGATGTTCCCGACGGTCTGCACAACACACCTCAGCCGGACGATTACTACCCGAAGCTCCGCGAGTTTTTGGATTTCTAACTTGCCAGCTCGGCGAGCCAACGGTCGGCGGCAAGTCGAAAAAAGGGCTGCAAAAAGGTGTCGCGTGCGGATGTCCGCTCCCGCCGCCCTCAAAATCCCCGCAGATTACCCGATCGACACCAATGGCTCCATGAGCTAGTCTGATGTGTTGTGGCACCTGCCTCCGATAGAAGGTGTGGTAGCCGCACACCTGCCCTCCCCACCCCCAGGCCCATTTCTGGCCAACATGCCTCACCTGTCATTGAATCCGATTCGCGCCGTCGAGCGTCTACTTGTGTACCCGTCTCCTTCGACCTCCACAGGCGATTGGTCGCCGAAGTGGATTGAGAACGAAGACGTCTTCTTCCCTTCGGCCGATGGTACCGAGCTGCATGGTTGGTTCGTACCGCACCCCGAGCCCAAGCACGTCATCCTTTACTCGCACGGCAATAACGAGCACGTGGGCAACCAGGTGAACCAGCTGTTGCGGCTGCAGTCGATGCTCGACGCCACGGTGTTCGTGTACGACTATCGTGGCTACGGCAAGAGCAAAGGTCGTCCGACCGAAAAGGGTTTGATTGCCGACGGACTGGCAGCGCACGAGTGGTTGCTCAAGCGAACCGGCATGGCAGCCGACGACGTGATCCTGATGGGTCGTTCGCTGGGTGGCGGTATAAGCGTAGCAATCGCTGCCGAACGTTCGGCCAAGGCCGTGGTGCTGCACGCCACGTTCCCCAGAATGGTCGACGCCGCGAGCTACAATTATCCGTGGCTGCCCGTAAAGACCCTGATGCGTGATCGCTACGATTCGCTGGAGCGAATCCAACGGTACGAGGGCCCCGTGTTCCAAAGCCATCGCACCACCGACGAAGTGGTGCCCGTGGCACTCGCCCGACAGTTGACCGACCGCGCGCCGGGCTACCTGAAGCAGTTCTTCGAGATTCCGAGCGGTCGGCACAACGAACCGTTGCCGCCCGACTACTACACGGCACTCGACAAGTTCCTGAACCGTGTCGAACGCAGCCATTCGTTCCACAATTCGGACACCCAGCAGTTGGACGATTCGTCCCACGTGCTGCAGGCGAACTAGCACAGCCCACTCTCTACACGTCGATGATCGACTCGGGCATTTCGCGCAGGAACATGTAGACCGTCAAGCCGAGTGCCAGGGTCGGCAAGATCACCAACTGTGCAGCCTGTTGCAGCCCTACCAGCGAAGACAGGTAGACGAGTGTCGCGGCCACGATGATCGATACCGATGCCAGGAACGTGGCGGTCAAGCTGATGGTCTCACCGGGCGACTGCCACCAGGTGCGGAGTTCGTGAAAGAACCAGTAGGCTAGCCCCACGATCAAGAGGAAGCTGAAGATGCCGTACATTTGCAGGCTCGGCAGCACGATCACGGCGTCGTACAAGCCATGACCGACGATCATCAGCAGCACGATGGCGATCGCTTCGCCCAATCGCTGGCGAGGGTTCCAGATCGCCCGACACACGGCCAATCCACACAACCCAGTGGTCGCCATGTGGAAGAAGTTAGCGGTCAAAAATCGGCCGGAAGCATCTTCACCCCGCAAGAAGTAGCCGATGTTTTCTTCCATGGCAAAGCCCAGCCCCACGCAGGCCGCCACGAGTAGTGCTTCGCGCTCGCTGCCGCGACGAATAATCCAAGGCACCAGCGGCAGGAACAACAGCAACTTCGAGAGTTCCTCGCGCAGCCCGACCCCCAGGATAAAGAACCGGAGTCCCCCGCGAAGGTCATCCGTCATCACCAGGTTCCACTCGATCCTCTGCCAGTCCACGGCAAACAAGGTTGGCCAGATACTAAGCACCCCCAGCACCACCGCCACGGCGGCCAGCGGCCAGCGAATTCCACCCTGGCGATGCGGCTGACCCGCCTGAACGATGAAGACAAACCAGCAGATTCCGGTCAGGCCCGCAAGCAGCGCCGGCCCTGGCACGATAGAGTGCCACATGTAGCGGGGAATCGTCCACCAGTACTCAACCCACTGGCGGTTTTGCGAAAGCTGCGTGAGCTTGTCGTAGATGGCGCCTTGCTGATCGGACACCCGTAGCAACGCCCCGCCCTCCTCCGAGTTCGGTTCGGATGCTTGCACCACAAACGCCAGCAACAGCCCTACCGCCAGGATGATCAGCATCATGCGGCCAAGAAACTCTGGCTGGCGGGTACGGGAACGCAAGTAGGTCTGCAGTTGCATGACAAGCGGGGTCGAAGAATCGGTTCACAGATCGGAAAACAGCGAGTATAGCACGACTGGGCCGAGGAAAACCGCCGGCACACTCGCTTCTGGCCGATCCGCATTCCGCATTGGTGGGGCGATTTGGTATGATCGGACAACTGGACCGCCTGTACTTTTGCCCCCTATGCTGCCATGCCCCGCGAAACCATCCTTTCGTCCGACGACTCCTGGCCCGAGGACGAATCCGAAAGCACGCTCGGCTCGGTGCAGCCAGAACGCAACAGCGAGGACGACATTGCGCTGCGGCCCAAGCACATGAACGAGATGGTTGGCCAACGGCAGGTGGCCGAGCGGCTCCGCATCGCCGTCGATGCGGCCTCCAAGCGGGGCGAACCGCTCGGGCACATCCTGCTGGACGGCCCACCGGGACTCGGCAAAACCACCTTCGCCACCTGCATTCCCCGCGACCTGGGGGTGAGCCTGCAGATCGCCAGCGGCGCGGCGCTCGCCGCGCCGAAGGACCTGCTGCCGTACCTCACCAACGCCGAAGAAGGATCGGTGCTGTTCATCGACGAGATCCATCGCCTGCCCAAGGCCGTGGAAGAGTTCATGTACCCGGCGATGGAAGACTTCCGCATCGACATCACGCTGGGCGAAGGGGTCAACGCCCGCACGGTGAACATGAACCTGCGTCCGTTCACTCTGATTGGCGCCACAACTCGCACCGGCTTGCTGTCGGCACCGCTGCGGGACCGGTTTCAGATTCGCGAGCACCTCGACTTCTACTCCCTCGATGAACTGATGGAGATCGTCCACCGCAACGCGACGAAGCTTCGCACCGTGCTGGACGACCACGCAGCCCAGCAGATCGCCCGCGCCAGCCGCGGCACGCCCCGCATCGCCAACAACCGCTTGCGGTGGGTGCGCGATTACGCCACGAGCCGAGCCGACGGCGACATGACTGGCGAGATCGCCACCGCGGCGCTCGACATGCTGGGCGTCGACCAACTGGGGCTCGACCCGCAGGATCGCAAGTACCTGGAGACCATCCTCCGCGTGTTCCACGGCGGCCCAGTGGGCGTCGAAGCAGTAGCCCACACGCTGAACACGGCGTGCGACACGCTGACCGACGAAGTGGAACCCTTCCTGCTGCGGACCGAACTCGTGGTCCGCACCCCCCGCGGCCGCAAACTCACCACCAAGGGTTACGAGCACCTGGGGCAATCGCCTCCTGGTGAGACGGCGCTGTTTGCGAGCTGAGGATGGAGCGAGCCCATCGCCTCTCGAACTCCTGTAATAAGGCTCCGCCTGAATACCGACGCACAACGCATGCTCCGTACCCCGTGGGACGGCCGTTGCACCGGGGGTGGGATTCTCTTGAACCGTTGCGGCGGACCGCCGCCACAGGAAGTCGACGACTAACTCAGGCACCGGCCGACTCGGCGGAATGTGTGCAGTGTGCGAGCTTTCCGGGAAAACCGCAATTTTCTGCGTTTTTTTTGTAACCAAAGCGCGGGCGGCGGTATCTACATAACTGGGAGGGACTGTCTCTTCGCTGTTTTGCTTTTCTGTGTTTTTCTGCTCTGTTGACGTACTTGCAATGTGAGGAAGATCTAATGAGGGACTTTTGGGTTTTTGCTACTCTCGCGTGCGCGATCGCCGCCGCGAGCAACTCCGCCAATGCCGCGGTCACTCCGCTCGCGGCGACCGGCTGGAACCATGACATGGTGATCGAAGTAGGGTCCGCGCCCTACAACACATCGGTCACCGGAACGATGGACGGAGGATTCGGCCAAGCCGAGAACCAAACCTGGGTCGAGGAGGGCCTCTTCACGGTGTGGGACGGCGCTCAAGGCGTTCCCGACACGCAGGTCCAGGGGCTCGTCGCCGGAACGCACAGCAGTCTGACCGGCAACGGGACCTTTGAGTTCCAGCCCTTCGATCAGAACAACGTCATCGGTCTCGACGGTGGCACCTCGGGCACGCTGACTCTGGCCGAGCCCGGCCAGTTCAGCTCGATCGCTCTCTATGGCGCATCCGGGTTCGGCGCCAAGACCGCAACCGTAACCCTCGGGTTCGAAGACGCGTCAACCTCCGACTACTTCGTCGATTCGGGTACTGGCATCGGCACCGACTGGTTCAACACCAACGCCGACGTGGCCTTCAACGTGGGCGGGCGTGCTTCCAACAAGAGTGAAGAGGGCTACACCGTCATCTTCTATCAAGAGAACCCGATCATCAGCATCAACGAGTCGCTCTTCGATCTTACCCCGGCAGACGCCGCGAAGACGCTGACCTCCGTGACCATTACCAACACGGGCGGTGATCGCATGGCCGTGTTCGCACTAAGTGGCGAAAGAGTTCCTGAGCCGGGCTCCATGTTGATGCTGGCCCTTGCCGGCGTGACGGCCCTGGCGTGCAAACGCCTGGCCTAACGTTCCTCCAGGTTTTCTATCGAAAGCGTGACAACCAAGAACGCCGCCCCCCTGGGGTGGCGTTCTTTTTTTTGCGCGACGGATAGGAGATCAATTCCTTGTATTCTCAGAAAAGGCTTGACGCACGCCACGCTTGTCGATAAAACCAAATCTAAATAACCAAACATCACGCCACGGGGACTCTGCAATGGCGCGGCCAAAGGCTACCGAGCTCACCGAGCGCGAGCTCGAATTGATGCATGTGTTTTGGGATCAGGGGGCCATGACCGCCATGGATGCCCGCGACCAGTTGGCCCAGGGGGGCCGCGACCTAGCGTACACCACGGTCGCCACACTGGTGAAGATTCTCGTCGACAAAGGCTTCCTCGAACAAACAGGCGACGCCCGGCCGTTCATCTATAAGCCGCTGAAGGACTTCGACGACGTCTCCAAACGGCTGGTCACCGACATGGTGCAGCGGGTATTCCAAGGTTCGCGCGAGGCCCTGCTGGTGCGGCTATTGGATGGGCGGAAGCTCACCAAGAAAGAACGCGAAGTACTGGAGCAGATTCTCGAAGGGGGCAAACAATGAGTACAGCAGTTCTTGTGTCGTGCGTGGTGCAGGTCACGCTGTTCGCCGTGGTGGCGGGCGTGGTGTATCTGGTGGCAAGAAGATTGCACGCCTCGCTCGGTTCGATCACCGCGTCGGTCAGTCTGACGCTGGTGCTCGTGCTCACAGCGCTGGCCGCCAGCCCCTGGCCGCGGTGGGAACTATCGCCGGCTCGCACGGCGGGCGAAGTGGCTACTTCCACTCCCGCTACAACGGAAGCAGCCGCTGCAGAGGATTCCACGCCGGTAGCACCGAGTTCTGCACCGGCGACAGACGACTCGCTGCTCTCCCCTGCCCTGGCGGCATGGGACGCGTTTACCGATGCGCTGTCCGATTTTGCTCCACCAGCCGACTCGGCCGAACCGGCATCGATCACTTTCTCCTGGCGAACCGCCGCGCGGTGGTTGCTGGCCGCGTGCTTGGTGATTGGTGTCGCCCGCTTCGCATGGGGCGTGTGGATCGTGCGACGACTGGTGGCCGAAAGTCGCCCACTGGGCGCGGAAGATGCGTCGACTCTGTCGCTGCTGGCTGATCTGCAGACGAGGCTCGGCACCACCGCTGGTGTTCAGTTGCGTCAGTCGTCCACCATCGCCACCCCCGCCACGGTCGGTTGGTGGCGACCGACGATCTTGCTGCCGGCGCGCTGGCGTGACTGGTCGGACGATGAACGAAAGGTCGTGCTGGCGCATGAACTTGCGCACATCGCTGCCCGCGACTACCGCTCCTGGCTGATCGCGCGACTGGCCGTGGCGGTGCACTTCTACCATCCGCTGGTGCATTGGCTGGCCGGCCGCCTGCAGATGGAACAAGAACTGGCCGCCGACGCTCTGGCGGTGCGACTGGTGGGCGACCGGCAAAGCTACCTCCATTCGCTGGCGTCCTTGGCGCTGGCGACTCCCAATCATCGCTTGTCCGGACCGGCGAGGACTCTGATCCCCGGCCGCTCCCTACTCATGAGGAGAGTGGAAATGTTACGCGAAGCAAAGCAACGAACTTCCAGTAAGTCGATTGGCCCGCTGGCTCGCTCGGTGGCTGCTGTGAGCCTGGCCCTGGCGGCGGTGGCCGTGGCCGGTGTCCGCCAGGTGGCGATTGGACAAGACGCGGCAGAACTGCTTGCCGATACGGGGCCGCGCGGTAGTGCTGAGAAGTTGGAGAAGGTACCCCGCATCGGCCTGGAGGTCTTTCCAGACAGCACCGTATACGCTGTTTCCATACGCCCGGCCGAGCTCTTGGGACAGCCCTCGCTCAAGGAGTTAGTTCCAAAAATCGACGAAGTGCTTCAGAGCAGTCGCCTAAAAAACAGCAACATCTCAGTCGCCCAAGTGGCTGAATTCTTGGTCTTGGTGTATGGGTTTCCAATGGAGGAACCACGGTTCGTCGTCCGGTTCGTCGACGCACCGGCATGCGATGCACTCGTCGCCACGACGGTAGACAAAATGAAAGACGACGAGCAGTACACCGCGCCAAGTTCGACCGTTTGGCAGACCAAATACCAACGGCTTACGAAGATCGACGCGCGAACCATTGTCTTCGACCAGTTCGGCAGAGCGGATGCGAAACGCAGCTTGCCACCGGCAGTGCAAACCAAGCGAGCTTGGGCCGAGCAGTGGCAACAGGCGGCGGATAAACAAATTGTCATGGCCTTCGATATGCAGCGGTTCCAGGCACAAGCGAGTCCGCAGGACCAAGCGCAGTTGGTGGGTGGCTTCCCCATGCAGATGTTTGCCCCCCTGCTGACCGATACAAAGTGGGCTGTCGCTTCGATGGACGCCATCGACCAGCTCAAGCTCGACGCCTTGGTGCAGTGCAACGACGAAAAATCGGCCGCTTCCGTAGCGGCGACGAGCCAGGCAGCGATCACACTCATGGGCAACATGGTCCAGCAGCAGCGGGCAGTCGCGAAAGGGGAAGCTAGCGACTTGAGAATACCCGAACACAACTTGGCGTCGGTCGACGCATTGTTCGATCTGGCCGCCGAATTTACCAGCGAGTCGCAGATTGAATCCGTCGATCAGCAGGTAACCTTGAAGTTTGCCAGCCAGAAAATGGATGCCGAAAAACTGGCGATTGCTTCAGGCTTCTTGCTGCCGGCACTGGAAGCCTCGCGCGAAGCCGCGCGGCGGACCCAGAGCATGAACAACATGAAGCAGTTGATGCTCGCACTGCACAACTACCACGCTGCCTACAATCACCTCCCGCCCGCGGTCGTCTATGAAGAGTTGCCCGATGGCAAACGAGTCGCTCGCAGCTGGCGGGTGGAAATTCTGCCGTACCTCGAGCGGGCAGATATGGGGCTCTCCAAGGAGTATCGCAAGGACGAGCCTTGGGACAGCGAAGCGAACCTGAAGGTGCTGGCCAAGATACCCGACATGTTCCGTTCGCCATCGGATGACATTGCGTCCACTAACACCAGCTACTTTGCCATCACTGGCCCTGAGACAATGTTCTACAACGAAAAAGGGACGCGTTTCGCCGAAGTAACGGATGGCCTGTCCAACACGATCGCCCTGGTCGAAGCCAAACGCGAGGTTCCCTGGACTAAACCAGTAGACATTGCCTACGACTCCGAGCAACCGTTACCCGAACTTGGCGGTTGGCATCCAAACATCTTCCTGGCTGGCATTGCCGACGGGAGTGTTCAGGCTGTTTCGCAAAGCATTGATGATACGATGTTGCGATGGCTGCTCGAGAAAGCCGATGGCAATGCCATCAACCGCTGACGGGTTGTATGTTGGCCAGCTGCTTATTATCCCGCCACCACAGGTAGCTGAATACGGCGATAATACCGAGCGACGCCCATTGGTAGGCGGTCAGCTGACCCCACATTTCGGGCTCGGGGCGGATTTGCTCGGTGACCAGGCGGTACATCGCGTACGTGATGATGTAGAGCTTGAAGAGCTGTCCGCGGAACATCCCGTGTCGCTGCAGCACCAGCAGCGCGACGGCCATGATGAGGTGAAACAGCGATTCGTAAATCTGCGTCGGGTGGCGTGGCACCGTGTCGACCGCCGGATACACGACGCCCCACGGCAAGTTGGTTGGGGTGCCAAAGCAACAACCGGCGTAGAAGCATCCCAGCCGACCAATAGCAACCGACAGCGCGACCGGCGCGGCGAACGAGTCGCCCGTTTTGGTGCGGATGCCGAGCACCCACTTCACAAACTCTACGCCCGCATACCCACCTACGAGGCCGGCCAGGATCGTCTTGCCGTTGGAGAGCCACGCCGCGGCGGTCCAGAACTCCGCGTCGCCAAACAATGCAAAGGGCAACTTCGCGCCGATCATTGCCCCGCAAAACGCGCCGATGCCAATGGCCAGCTTGTCTTCCCAAATCATGTCGAGCGACCGTTGCGACAGCCGCAACAAAGCAGCGCCTGAGAGGACGGCCACGAGCATGATGAGGGGATACATGGCGGGAATGGCGAAGGTGCGAACGGTGATTGTCATCCAGAGGGAGCGGCAAGCGACTGAAGGAACTACTCAACCTTCTCTCACAGGCAAACGAGATTCTTCGGTCGCGGAGCTCCCGTCAGAATGACAAAGGGACGCCGCCTTCAGTTCTGGCAGCGGTACGTGGCCCTCGCGGTAAAGCGTGTTGTACGCGCTAAAGGGGATGATATGGCCGCTCGGCAAGACAAAGTGGACGCACGACTTCATCAACTGGCGGATGTCGAAATTGTAGGCGTCCATGAAGCTGGTGGTGGTGATGCGGAACATGTCGCAAGGGTCGAGATTCTCCGAGAGCGCGCGGAGGGTGAATTCCTGACCGATTTCTTCCAGCGACTGTGAGCCGTAGGCGCTAGCCGCGGGTTCCCTCCCCAAATTCACCCTGTTACTCGTCGTCGAGACCACTGGCAACTCACCCGACGCTAGCGCGTTCGGCTCACGAGGTTCGCAGCAACCACCTGAACCGCAGCACCTGCGATTCATCACTTCCTGAATCAAATCGCGTGCCCGCGGGCGGGTGTACGTGATGCGGCCGGACAAGAGGTCGATGTGTTCGGCAATATCGATCAACCGCGCCAACGGCGTAGTCCGTCCGCCAGCGCGGTAGCCATACGCCACGGTGTGAGCGTTGGGGTGGGCACAAGGTAGTGGCGTGAAGTCACTCTCCTGCCAGCGCCCATCCGTCTCGCGCTCGATGGCGTGGATGACATCGGGGAACGTCACCCGCTGCTCGAGTTCCTCGGGCAGAAAGTGCCGCCCGACGTACGTGGCCGGTTGGAAACTCACCCCCGTCACCCAGGGTCGCTCGGTAGCAAAGTCGAGCAAGCGGCCGAGCCACGACGAATCGGAATTCGCCCCGAAGTTCACTCCGGCTTGGAGCGTCGCCACCAGGGTGACGTTGATGCCAAGTTCGCCACACGCCTGGACGCAGGCAAGCTTCGATTCGAGAAGCGGCTCTCCACGCAGCGACTGGTACACCGTGTTGTCGAAGCCATCGAACTGCAGATAGACCTCCGCCCGCTTGCGATGCTCGGCGACTACTTCCAGGAACCTTCGGTCGCGGGCCAGCCGTACGCCATTGGTGTTGATCATCACCACGTCGATCGGCTGATCGCAGGCGTAAGCCAGAAGGTCGAGGAAGCGAGGATGGATGGTCGGCTCGCCGCCGGAAAGCTGCAGCACTTCCGGTTGCCCCTCGGCGGCCACCAGATGGTCGATCGCCCGGACACAGTCGTCGTACGACAGGTGTTTGAGTCCCGGCGCACTGGAGGCAAAACACATCGGGCATTCGAGGTTACAGTTGGCCGTGATTTCCAAGAGACCCAGACAGGTATGCTGCTCGTGCTCGGTGCAGAGCCCACAGTCGTAGGGGCAGCCGCGATTGGGCTCCACCGCCATTTCCAGCGGCACTTTGCCGGGAGCGCTACCGACGTGCCGATCGAACCACGTGGCGTCGCTGCACACAAAGTCCTCACGCATACCATGCTCTTGGCAATGCTTGCGAAAGTAAACTCGCCCGTCGCGGTTGAGGATCTTTGCGGGGACCACCGTCAAGCACTCGGGACACAGACTTTGTGTGGCGCCAAGGAATTGATAGTTGCGAAAGTTCATGATTAATTTCCAGAACCCTACGGCCGCAATGACTCGCACTGGGAAGCCGACACCAGCTACGACCTCTTCCACAACTTGTTGGCGACATAGCACATCCCCACCAACACGCCCAACCCCGCGATGGTGCCACCAACGCACCCGATCGCCATCGAATCGAATGGGGAACCGCTGGCCAGGCAACCAAAGAAAAAGGCAATGATGACGGCCGGTGGAATGAGCACTACCGAAACAAGCACCACGATCACTCGGCGAACGGCAGTCGCCCGCGACGAATCCGAAGTTCGCATCCCGTTTCTCGGCGACTCGAACGGATTCGGCTCTTCGATTGGTGTCTGATCGTCACTCATTACGAGTCCCCTGCGTTTGCTCGCCTTTGGAATCTTCGGGTTCTGCAACACTGCCCCATCGCCGCCATCGCTCGCGATTCGTCTGTGCAATCTTTCCCGCCACCAGTACTCCCAGCACAATCCCAAGGATAAAACCGGCCGAGCCACAAACACTTGCAAGCTGCGGCGAGTGCAGCACCGTGCCCACGGCGTTGCCAATAATCTCCATGCCAAGCACGGTCGCCCCGCAAGTCACACCAAAAGCAATCAACATCGCTAGTGGGGTGAGAAACACAAACCCGACAAAAAGTGAAAGCCGCCGCATCAGGTGCCCCGGCTCACCGTGATCGGGAAGTCGCTGGGGTGCCTGATAAGGATTCTCATCCTCCTCTGGTTGTGGTTGCTGGCTATCCATGGATGACCTCCTCACAGTAGTCCATGCAACCACGCCCACAATGGATGCCCCCCGCTCACCTCTCGCATTAGACCACATTGGGCTGAGGAGCCAACACATTTTCTGCGGTGCCCGCCAGTGGGCGCGCACGCTTCACCTGCGACGCATAATCATCCGCCACCAACCGGTGATGAGCTTCAGCAGCGAGAGCACCAGCAGCGCCAGCCCCGCGGCATTGGCGACGCTCGTTTGCGCGACGACATTCAGAAGCATTTCGATCAGCGAGTCCGGCGATGGAGATTGGTTGAATCGGCCTGTGGAACACACGGTAACCAGCCAGATAAAACCGGCCAGCAACACCGGCACTACCCCCAGCGCTACCAGCCACTGCCGGCGACGCTTGCGTTGGCGTTCACGGAGTCTCTCACGATGTCGCCGCTGGTAGCGATGCAAACCGGGCCCCCGCGTTGCAATGGATCAATTGATCGATTCAACACCGCATAGGATACCCGCACAGCGCGGCGCCAGTTTCAGGCGAGCTCTTTTTTCCAGAACGCCATACTTTCGGGGGGCGACCACTCCGTGGGGCCACGGAAGCCGAACGACCAGTAAAGATGCCTGCCACGATCGTTGTCGGCGCGGACTTCCAAGGTCAGCGCATGGCAATCGTTCCGCCGGGCGTAGTCTTCCACGGCCGCGAGCAACTTCCGTCCAATGCCTTGGTCGCGGTGCCCGGCCACGACTGACAGGTCGTGGATGTTCACCCGCGAGCGGGCGGCAAAAGTACCGAACATCAACACACCAGCCACGGCCCCAACGGGTTCGTCCCCCAGCCAGGCCAGCCAACCCAGCGTGGCAGGATGCAGCGAGAATCGCTGGGGCAGCTCGGCGCGAACCCGCTCGTCGAGCGGCTCGGCCCCCCCCATCACGTCCTGGGCGTAGGCGTCGATCATGGCCACCAGCACCTCAATGTCGGCGGGATTCTCCTTATCGACCAGGCGAATTTCGAGCGTGGGATGTGCGTTCATCGGATGGCTGGTGGCTACTCTCACGGGGACCACGCCGGGCGGCGTTGGCTTGGAAGGTTTCGAACGGAGGGCCCAGTTTACCGCGAATTCAGGGAAAATGGGCCACCTCGACTCCCCTCCGAGCCCATTGACACCTCGCCGGCACGTGAGTTAACCTACTTGGTTTCTACCCAACTACCAAGCTCCCGCATGTTACCCTCGTGAGGCCGTCCGATGGCTGTCCCCAAACGTAAACACTCCAATTCGCGTTCCGGTAAGCGTCGCTCGCACGACCAGCTGAAGGGCCGCCAACTGCAACCTTGCCCCAAGTGCGGCGAGCCCAAGCCCAGCCACGTGGTTTGCCCCAACGAGCATTGCGGCCATTACATGGGCCGTCAGATGGTCGCCGAGGCATCCTAACCGCGGCGGCGGAGGGGGGAAACTGAAAGCTCGGGCACGAGCTGCTCTCGTCATTCCTCTTCCGGCTGTCGCATTTTCCCCTTTCCTTGTCACTCGCGCGAGGGAGTTCCGTGGGCAAGACCGCATTCCTGTTTCCGGGCCAAGGCGCTCAAACGGTGGGCATGGCAGCCGAGCTGTGTGCCGAGTTCCCACAGGCCAAAGAGCGATTCGCTCAGGCGCAGGAGATTCTGGGCTACGACTTGCTAGCCCTGTGCACCAACGGACCGGCCGAGCAACTCGACTCGACGGCCCATAGCCAACCTGCCATCTACGTTGCCAGCCTGGCGGCACTCGAACGACTCGATGCCGAGCATCCCGACGTGGTCGACTCGTGCGTGGTCACCGCCGGCTTGAGCCTGGGTGAGTACACCGCGCTGACGTTCGCCGGGTCGCTGTCGTTTGCCGACGGCCTGCGTGTGGTGGCCGAACGCGGCGCCGCGATGCAGGACGCCTCGGAGGCCTCGCCCAGCGGCATGGTCAGTGTGCTGGGAATGGAGTTGGCCGACATCGAAAAAATTGTCGCGGAAGCTTCGCAAGGCGAAGTGCTGGCCGTGGCCAATCACCTGTGCCCCGGCAACATTGTGGTTTCCGGCGCCAACAGCGCGTGCGAGCGTGCCGCGGAACTGGCCGAACAAGGTGGCGCCATGCGAGTGGTACCGTTGGCCGTCGCGGGTGCGTTTCACACCGAACTAATGCGTTCGGCCGTCGCGCGACTGGAAGCGGTGCTGGAGACGGTGGACCTGCGCCCGCCGCGCATTCCGGTGATTTCCAACGTCGACGCCCAACCGCACGACGACCCCGTGGAGATTCGCCGCCTGCTGGGCGAGCAAGTCGTCAATGCCGTACGCTGGGAAGACTCGATGCGTCGGGTGCTTGCCGACTACGGCGTCGATACCTGCTGGGAGATTGGTCCAGGACGCGTATTGCGCGGGCTGCTGAAACGCATCGAGCGAAAGTTCCCCTGCGAAGGCATCACGGCGTAAGCTACCAACAACACGCTGGGCACCACTCCGGTGGTCCTCGCCCGGCGCTTATCGTTCATCGCACCGCTTACTCAAAATCACCCTGCTGTTCACAGCAAACTCAACCAAGCAATTCACCTATGCCTTCCCTCACAGTTGATCTATCCGGCCAAACTGCCCTGGTGACCGGCGCGTCGCAAGGCATTGGCAAGGCCATCGCCTTGTCGCTCGCTGCCAGTGGAGCCAAGGTGGCCTGCCTGGCCCGCAATGCCGAGAAGCTGGCCTCCACGGTGGACGAAATCAAACAAGCGGGTGGCGAGGCCATCGTGATTGCCGCCGACGCCACCGACAGCGAAGCGGCCCAGGCGGCCGTCGACAAGGTGGTGGAGGAGTGGGGTCAGCTGGATATCCTGGTGAACAACGCCGGCATCACCCGCGACACCCTACTGCCCCGGATGAGCGACGAAGATTGGGACGCTGTGATGGCCACCAACCTGCGGAGCGTGTTCCTGTATACCAGGGCCGGGGCCGGAGCCATGATGCGGGCCAAGAAAGGCCGCATCATCAACATCTCCAGCGTCTCGGGTCTGATGGGTA
This sequence comes from Aeoliella straminimaris, assembly GCF_024054565.1. Taxonomy (GTDB): domain Bacteria; phylum Planctomycetota; class Planctomycetia; order Pirellulales; family Lacipirellulaceae; genus Aeoliella; species Aeoliella straminimaris. The sequence goes on along the minus strand of NZ_JAMXLR010000077.1, from coordinate 178,962 downwards.
ATCCTGGCCAGGCCAACTATTCGGCCTCCAAGGCGGGCATCATTGGCTTCACGCAGACGGTGGCCCGCGAGCTGGGCAGCAAGCGTCGGCAGATCACGGTCAACGCTATTTGCCCTGGATTTATCGCCTCGGACATGACCGAAGCCCTGGGCCCGGCCCTGGAGCAGATGGTCAAAGAGAAGATCCCTTTGGGGCGACTCGGCGAAGCGGACGAAATCGCCCAGTCGGTGCTGTATCTGGCCAGCGATGCTGGCAGCTACATTACCGGGCAGGTGCTGGTCGTGGATGGTGGCCTAACCGCCTAACAGGGCAATACTTACAAACAGCGGCAACCAACCCCGAAGCCGCCTAGACACCCGCGAGGAAACGCGGTATATCTTGACCACTCTTGTGTAGACGCTCTATCTTGAGAGGCTTACACACGACCATAGAATCGGTAACCACCCGAGGCCGGTACCCACCGGATAAACAGGCGCCGCGGCGGACCCCGGACTCCTGATTCCTCGGTTTCGACAACATTGTGCGGATATTTTAGGAGGACCTGACGTGGCCTCAGTTCTGGAACGAGTAGCAGACATCGTCGCCGAGCAACTTGGCGTCGACAAAGACAAAATCACCCCCGAAACGTCGTTCGTGAACGACCTGGGCGCCGACTCGCTCGACACCGTCGAGTTGGTCATGGAACTGGAAGAAGAATTCGACATCAACATCCCCGATGACGCGGCGGAGAAGATCCAAACCGTCGGTCAGGCGGTGGATTACATCGAGGCGAACGGCAACGGCTAATCGCCGCCGGCGACCGACACCGCGCCGATACCCTTGTGGCGGTGCGCAGAACTTTCGAAGGCGCACGCTTCAAAAACGTGCGCCTTTTTTTGTGAACAAGGTCTGGATGTGAGTTGGTGAAGCCCAAGACTGGTGGAGAGACATCGGCATCCCCACTCACCCGCTACGCTACTCAACCAACCCGGAAAGCGACAGGACGATGAAACGGCGCGTGGTAGTAACCGGATTGGGCACAGTGACTTCACTGAGCCTGAAGGTGGATGATCTGTGGCAAAAGATTCTCGCCGGCCAGAGCGGTATTCATGAGCTCAAGCTGTTCGATACCTCGAATCACAAGGTAAAGTTCGGCGGCGACATCCACGACTGGAATCCACAGGGCTATATCGAACGCAAGGACTTGAAGAAGCTCGACCGCTTCACGCAGTTCGCCCTGGTATGTGCCGTGGACGCGGTGAACGACTCGGGTCTCGATTTCTCCCAGGAGGATCCCTTCCGCTGTGGCGTGATCATCGGTTCGGGGATCGGCGGACTTAACGAGATTGAGGAGCAAGTCGGCCGGCTCATCACCAAAGGTCCCGACCGCGTATCGGCCTTCACCATTCCCAAGTTAATGGTCAACGCAGCGGCCGGACATGTTTCCATTCGCTACGGACTGCGGGGCATCAACTTCGCCGTGGCCACGGCCTGTGCCAGTGCCACCAACGCCATGGGATCGGCTTTCCAATCGATTCGCGCCGGCGAAACCGATATTGTCATCACCGGTGGCACCGAAGCGGCTTGCACGCCAATGGGACTGGCTGGCTTTGCCAACATGAAAGCGCTGAGCGAACGCCACGACGATCCCCAAGGTGCCAGCCGGCCGTTTGACGTCGATCGCGATGGCTTTGTGCTCTCCGAAGGTGCCGGCCTGTTGGTGTTCGAAGAGTACGAGCACGCCAAGGCTCGCGGAGCGGAAATCTACGCCGAAGTGCTGGGCTACGGAGCCAGCGCCGACGGTGGGCATATCACCCAGCCCGATGCCGAAGGCACCGGCGCTGGCCGCGCGATGAGCGAAGCCCTCAAGGACGCCGAGATCTCGCCCGACCAGGTCGACTACATTAACGCCCATGGCACTAGCACTCCGCTGGGCGACAAGGCCGAGTCGACCGCCATCAAACGCGTGTACGGCGACCACGCCTACAAGTTGAGTGTCTCGAGCACCAAGAGCGAACTTGGCCACCTGCTCGGCGCCAGCGGTGGCGTAGAGATGATTCTGAGCCTCATGGCGCTCAAGCACAGCGTGGTCCCGCCGACCATCAACCTCCAGACGCCTGATCCCGAGTGCGATCTGGACTACACCCCCAACGAGCCCAAAGAGAAACCGCTCAACATCGTGATGAGCAATAGCTTCGGCTTTGGAGGGCACAACGCCAGTATCGTGGCGGGCCGCATCTAGAGCGATTGGCAGTGACAAGGCCGCGCTACCGTTGCGGTTTCTCGCCATGGCATCTGCTGGCCGAGTTGCCTTGCCTCGCGGAGTTCCCAGCGACTAGTTCGCCGGTGACTTGGTGACAACATTCGGGTGACAGCATGCCCGGTACCCCAGTGGCTGCCTGCGTGGTGTAACAGCAGAACTTCGGGGCGACGGCTACTCCTGCAAGTGCTACAATCTGCCGCGTCCCCGGGCCAGCGACCAACTGCACTCTGCTATTGGTCTCGATCTGCGCCGGAGGTTGGCAAGTCATGCGGACTATTCGTTGCTCAGCTTTATGTTCCATCGCGGTCTGTTAGCCTGTGCGGTCACGTTAGCACTCCTGCTCGGCAGCGACGCCGACGCTTTCAGCGATCTGTTCGTATTCGGCGATAGCCTGTCCGACGTGGGCAATACGGATGCGGCAACTGCGTGGATTCCGTTTGGCAACTACCCCGGCTCGGCCTACTACGAGGGGCGCTTTTCCAACGGCCAGGTCTATTCCGAGTTGCTTTCCCAGCAACTCGGCTTGGGAACACTCACGCGCAGCTCGAACGGTGGCGACAATTTCGCCTACGGCGGCGCCAAGACGTCCGGCTCCGACTGGGTCACCGGTCTGTTCCTCAACGACTTGGGCGAGCAGGTGGCCGACTATGTCGACAATCGCACCGGCGATCCCGAAGCGTTGTACATCGTATGGGCCGGGGCCAACGACCTGTTCGACAACCAGATGAACATGTCGATCCCGGTGGGCAACATCACCAACGATATTCAACAATTGTACGACGACGGCGCGCGGCAGTTCCTGGTAATGAACCTGCCCAAGCTGGGAGCCACGCCCGAGTACAACGGCACCGCCGCCAGCCAGGCCGACTGGAACAATCGCACGCAGATGTTCAATACGACGCTCGCCAGCGGGTTGGACGACCTCGAGGCCAGCATCGGCGACGCCTCGATCCGGCGGTTCGACATCGAGGCGTTGTTCGACCAGGTGCTCGCCAATCCCGGCGACTATGGGCTGACCAACGTCTCGGAGTCCGCCGCGCCCGATCTCGAGCCAGGTACCTACTCGTACGACAATAGTGACGTGGTCGCGAACCCCGATGAGTACCTATTCTGGGACAACGTGCATCCCACGCGCGTAATGCATGCCCACCTGGCCGACGCCATCTATGAGTTCCTTACCACGCCGGAAGTACTTGCCGGCGACTTCAATGGCGATAGCCTGGTGGACCTGGCCGACTACACCGTGTGGCGAAACAACCTGGGGGCGACCGACGACTCGCTCATTAACATGGCGGGCGACGACGTGCCCGGTATTGACGCCGGCGACTACGTCGTATGGAAAGACAACTTCGGTAGCTGGCAACCTCCTACGACATCGCCATCTGCACCCGCTCAAGTCCCCGAGCCTGGTGGCCTTGTGCTTGTCTGTTTGGCCGTGGCAATGAGCTATATGGGCGGCCACATGAGCCTTTTGCGCACGCGAATCTCTGTTCAGCGATAGGGTTCTTCGCGAAGCCACAAAAACTGCAGTGGAGTCGCTTCATTGGTTTGCACTTAACGGAATTCATGGCCAGAATGCGTACATGCCCATCCCTTTTCACCTGCAGCTAACCTCCCCCTCTTACGCCATGAAACTCGTCCGCCTCGCAATCTGCGCGGTTGCGGTAGCCTTCTGCGTGAAGACGGCCTTGGCGGATACTGCCATCTCGGCTTGGGACGCAGCGGAGTTTCGTATCTGGGGCTTCGTGCCCGACTGGACCCCCCAGTCGCAAGTCACTTCGTTCTCCAGCGATGGAGTGTATGACCACGTGTCGGACGTGCTGTACTTTGGTGGCGTTCGTCCCACCTCAAGTGGCAACCTGGTTACGACGTCCGCCGGCGCGCAACATCTGAGCAAGCTCAAGGCACACGCCGCCACGCATGACTTCCGTCTGCACATGAGCATGTTCACCGTCTCGGGTGGCAGCGTGGACGATGTGTGGAACTCCATCGTCGGAAACAGCACCAACCGGGCCAATTTCGTGTCCAACGTCGTCAACTTGATGGACACCTACGACATGTCGGGTTTCAACCTCGACTGGGAACGCCCCAGCACTGATACCGAGTGGGCCAACTACACCCAACTGGCGAAGGACCTGAAAGCAGCGTTTGGTACGGCGCGAGAGGTGTCGGTGGACGATTTCGGATTCTCCGATTCCGACTGGGACGACACGCCGGTTTTCGACGCGCGGACCTACGATCAGCTGTTCATCATGGGCTATCACTATCCGGCCGACAACGGCACGAACCTCGACTACGAATCGTTCGCCGCTTACAAACGCAATCTCACCGACCAAGGTGTGGAAAAGGCCTTCGTCAACGAGCAACTGGTGCCGGGCATTGGCACCTGGGGCACCGATGGACCTGCGACCGTGAGCCTCAAGAACATTGTGGCGGCCAATCCCAATCTGCCGGCCGACGCCACCACGTTTACCGGCTCGGTGCGTGACCTGAATGGTACCCTTCGCACCGGTACGTGGACCATCGAGAGCCGATATCAGGTGCGGGACAAGGTGCAGTTTGCCATCGACAATAACATGCCCGGCGTGATGTCGTGGACGTTGCACTACGATGCCACCAACGAGATGAGCCTGCACCGCGTGGCCCATCACTACGCGATATTCGCCACGCAGACGCCCGACCTGAACCTCGATGGCTTGGTCGATCAACAGGATGCCAATATCCTGGCCGATCATATGGGCAGCGTGCCAGGCTGGACGGGCACCAACACCTTGGCGCGGTTCGAAAATTTCTACATGCGCGGCAACTGGGAACAAGGCGACCACGACGGCAACGGTTTCGTGCGGCAGGACGACGCCGACTGGCTGGCCGACCGGTTCACCGCCCTGGGGCTCACCCTGCCCGACCGACTTGCCTACACCGGCACCTTTGAGAACTTCGCCGACGGCCGCGGAACCACGGGACGTTGGCTCGGAGGACGCGACACTGGCGGCGCACTGGAAGAGACCGGTAACTTCACCCAGCACACTGCCGGATACCTGTCCTACACTGCCACCGGCATCGGCGCGGCAATGCACAGCACGGCCGCCATCACCATTCGCAATCAAAACGCGGCCGAGCGTTACGACCAGCTCAACACCGCTCCACGGACGATGGAGATCCCGCTCGAAACGCCCATCGACCTGGGCACCGACGGCGAGCAATACTTCACCATGCTGGTGCGGCAGAACACGGATCCTTTGCTTAGCAATCAGTTGTCATCCCCCAATCGCGAGTTGGCGCTGCAGTTTCTGGATGCCGCGGGCGATAACCAATTCGACATCGCCCTGCATGGCCAGCAGCAGCAAATATCCATCCGCAGCCAGGCGGATAGCTCGGGCGAGGACGTCTCGACGACCGGCTTCGCACCCGACACGACGTTCATGCTGGTCGGTCGAATCGCCGGCAACGGCGCCGGCGAGAACTCCATCTCGGCTGCACTGTTGCCCGCGGGTGCGAACATCGGCAACTTTGCCTCCGATAGTTTTGCGTGGGACATCACCGCGAACAATAGCGCCGACTTTAATCCTGTGATCACGAAACTCGGCCTGCAAAGTCTGTACGAGGGCAGTTTCACGGTCAGCAATGTCTGGATCGGTACTGCGGCCGACTACTTCGCCCTGCCGTCGGCGGCGATAGGCGATTTCAACGGCGATGGCCTGGTAGACCTGGCCGACTACTCGGTATGGCGAAACTCACTGGGCATCTCGGGCGACTACCTGCCGGCCGATGCCGACGGCAATGGCACCGTGGACGCCGGCGACTATGCGGTGTGGAAGCTGAACTTCGGTACGTCCGCCGCCGCTGTGGCGCAGGCGACTGGCGTGCCTGAACCCCATACGCTAGTGCTGGTCGCCATCGCTGCAGTGGGTCTGGTAGCTCGTCGCCGCTGACGTTTAAGTCGCAAAACCGTGTTGCTTGCGGTGGTACCCTCCGTCGAAGTTCTTGGTGGTTTTGAATAGCTCGTGCCGACCGTCGGCGGCCACCTCTTCGACCTTGGCCAGCATGGCCGCTTGTTCTTTGGCCGACAGCGGTTGGAAGTTCCGCCCCACCTCGAGCGCCTGGTCGAGGTCGCGATCGCTGGTCATGCCCGTCACGGCGGTGCTCACCGGTTGCGACAGCGCGAAGCGCAGGCAGTCGGGGTGCGACACGCCGGTGCTGTTGGGAATGTTGCCGGCCCCGCCGCCCATGGTCTTCATGGCAATCACGCCGGTCCCTTGCGCCTGGCATTGCGGCGCCACCTGGTGCAGGAAGCTGCGGAAGAAGTAATCACACACGTTTATCGGCATCTGGGACGAGGTCCACGCCTGTGGCTTGTTGAGCATCTTCAGATGGATGCTGGGATCCTTGTGACCGGTAAATCCGATGTACCGCACCTTGCCGGCCTTCACCGCCTCGCGGGCGGCGCGAATGCCGCCCTTTTCGAACACCCAATCAGGATCGTTGTCGTATACCATTTCGTGGAACTGCCACAAGTCGATCACGTCGGTCTGCAGCCGTTGCAGGCTCTCGTCGAGTTGGCGCTTGGCCCCCTCGTAGTCGCGGTCGCACACCTTGGTCATGAGGAACACCTTATCGCGGCGGTCGGCAATGGCCTTGCCCATTAGCTGTTCGCTGTAGCCATCGTGATAGTCCCAGGCATTGTCGAAGAAGGTAAGCCCTTCGTCGAGCGCGCGATGCATCAGCTTAACGGCGGCCGGATCGCCTTCGCGCTTGCCTAACTGGCCGATGTGGTGTCCGCCGAGTCCAAACACGGAGACCAACGGGCCATTCTTTCCCAGTTGCCGTTTGGGCAGACCAGCGCCATCGTCACGCTGCTGGGCGAACACTTCGTTGGCCATGGCCAGAAGCGCACCCGAGACCATTCCGGTGTGGAGAAACTGACGGCGATCGGTAGTATTGAGCATGGTGTCCTCTCCAGGAGTGAGTAAACCAAATTGAAACGAATCGACGTGTGTTCTTTCCCCCTCCCCCATCAGTGCAAGTACGATGCCACTGCAGGGCGAATTCGCATCACGGTTTGCCGTTCGCCGCATCATCAAAGAAGTACTGTGGATAATCGAGCTCCAACAACTCTTTGCGAAATTTTCCCTCCACGCGACAGGCTTCGATCTCGCTCTTCAATCGCTGCAGGTTCTCCACATCCAACAACGGGTCCTGGCTGCGTTCGCGCCAGTCTGCCAGTTGGTCCTTCAACTCGGCCAGCACCTCGGCATACTCGGGATCGTCGGCCAGGTTCCGAAGCTCGTATGGATCGGAACTCAAATCGTACAGTTCGAACTCGGGCGGGTGCTGCTGCCGGGCGTACACGGCTTGCATCGGCGGACTGGCCGTTTCAATCACTCGCTCGGCGAATCCCTGGGGGAAGTGCGAACTCAATGTGAAGCTGTAGTCGGGGTTCTCTTCGCCCACCAGCAGACTCTGAATCAACTTGAACCGCTCGTTGCGGACCGTCCGCTGGGGATAGTAGTTGTGCGCGGAGTGGGTATGGAATTCCGTAAACAGGTACTCGCGCCAGTCGGCCGGCGACTCGCCCAGCAGCGGCACCAGCGAGCTACCCGCCAGTCCGGCAACCGGCTCGGCGCCAGCCACTTCGAGAAACGTCGGCATCAGATCGAGCGTCGAAACCAGCTCGTTGCGGACCCCACCAGCTGCGGTGTGACCGGGCCAGTAGGCAATCATCGGCACGCGGACGCCCCCTTCGTAGGAGGTCCGCTTGCCACGCAGCAGGTCGGCGCCGTGATCGCCGAAGTAGACTACCAGCGTATTGTCGGCCTTGCCCGATCGCTCGAGCACCTCCAACAAGTCGCCAACGAGCGAATCGAGTCGACTCATGCAATTGTAGTAGTCGGCCGTTTGCTGCCGCAGCTCGTCGGAGTCGAGCCCCATGTACGGCAGCGGTTTGACGTCCTGCCCTGTCAACTTGGTGACCGGCAGCTTCGGCTTTCGCGGGGTGAACGGCCGATGGGCGTCGGGATAGTTCACGGCCAGATAGAACGGCGCCTCGCCGGCAGCGATGAACTTCTCGGCCTGCTTGGCGTAGCGGCCCAGGTTGTTGCGACTGAAGTTCGAGCTGGGAATCGCGTGGAAGTCGAACGGAAAGGCCGACTCGGGATTCACGTGCAGCTTGCCGATGATGCCGGTGCGGTAGCCGGCCTGCTTCAAGCTGCGGACCAGGTTCGGCGTGTCCTCGCGATACATGCGAAACTTCCAGGTGGCCAGGCCGATCTGACCGTTCTGGTGCGGGTAGAGCCCCGTCATATACGCGGCCCGCGACTGGCTGCAGCCCGCCTGCGGCACGTACGCATGCTCGAAGCGAATGCCACGGTCGGCCAGCTTGTCTAACACCGGTGTGCTGACATAGGGATCGCCGTAGCAGCCCAACTCGGGACCATTGTCCTCCGAGATGATCACCAAGATGTTCGGCTGCTCGCTGGCCACCACGTAGCTGGCCCCGGCAGCCAGGCACAGCACGCTGGCCCACCAAAAACTCATCCGCCCGATGTCGATCATGCTAACTCCGCTGGCACGGTGGTTGGACTTCCCCTGTGGGAAGCGTCTTGAAGCTCATATTAAGTTCGCGTGAATGGCAATGACAACTTACGACTGGTGCTAGCTTCTCGCTTGCTCATTTATTGGGCACCGTCGCGTGTCCCAGGTCAATGCAGTTCATCGGTTCTTCATTGTTAAGGCGCGGAAGCGTAGCAATTCTGGAAGAACTTCTCGGGAAAACGGCACTTCGCGTGTGGATAGGTGCGAATCCGCATTCATTGGCACGACGGTTGCAAACCGTTCGGCTTCCTTCCTCAACCCGGCCTCGCCGACGTCCACCAAGTCGCCGTCGAGGCTCCTGCCTCCCTATCCCACCTACCTCCCCCCCCGCGAAAAGAGACGATGCAAAAAGGTTTTCTGATTGACATGGATGGCGTGATCTATCGCTCCAGCGAGCTGATTCCCGGCGCCCGGGAATTCATCGACACGCTGCAGCGGTCCGATATCCCGTTTATGTTTCTGACCAATAACAGCCAGCGGACCCGTCGCGACGTTGCCACCAAGCTCGAGCGAATGGGCATCCCGGTTACTGAAAAACACATCTTTACGTGCGCGATGGCCACTGCGCGGTACCTGGCCCGGCAGCAGCCAGGTGGCACCGCGTACGTAATTGGCGAGGGTGGTCTGCAGACCGCCCTGCATAAGAACGGCTACGCCGTGGTCGACAAGTCGCCCGACTACGTCGTGGTGGGCGAAGGTCGCACGCTGTCGTTCGAAATGCTGGAAACGGCCGTGCAGATGGTGCTCGACGGCGCGAAGCTGATCGCCACGAACCTCGATCCCAACTGCCCCACCAAGAACGGCACTCGCCCCGGCTGCGGCGCAATCGTCAGCCTCATCGAAGAGGCCACCGGCGTTAAAGCCTTCAGCGTTGGCAAGCCGAGCCCCGTCATGATGCGGCAAGCGCGCAAGGAACTCGGCATGGCCACCAGCGAGACCATCATGGTGGGCGACACCATGGAGACCGACATCCTGGGTGGCGTCCAAATGGGTTACCGCACGGTGCTCGTGCTGTCCGGTGGCACTAAGCGCGAGGACCTGGCCAACTACGCCTACCAGCCTGATTTGATCGTCGACTCGGTGGCCGACCTGTGCGACACCTCGGTGCTGATCCACCAGGTGCTGCCCACCTACAACCGCGAGGATGACACCCCGCACGACATCGACGCCTGGTCGAAAGCCCACGCCGGTTAACATTTCGGGCCGGACAGAACCCGAGGCTGCAACCACAACATAAAACTCCTCCGCTCCCCCGAACGTTCGCGCTCGGGGGAGTTTTTTTGTCACTCGCAATTTCATCCTGGGAAGGTGGCTGGGGTCGAGCTCCGCGAGCCCCCAGCCACCCATCGACCACACTCCGGGCTGAACCCGACCAAGCTAGCGCACCAAGGTTCAGCGGTTCAGGTTGCAGCAACGCTTTTTGGTACAACTCTGGGCCAAGTACATTCATGGGCCCAAAACTCCCACCGTTTTGTCCCCACTGGCTTTCGAAAACCTCGTGTTTTACTGAGTCCGTCTCAACAGCATGGGCCCAAAACCCTCCGCGTTGTTCCCCGCATGTTCGCCGAGTTGGCCCAATAGTCGGTTGGACCAAAACTCCCATCGTGGCCGCTGGCTCTGCCGAACGAGCGCACACCTCCTCCGTAGCCGGACTCGCAAGAGTTCGGACGCCGCGCGGGTTCACAATGCCTCACCCCATATTTTCCCGCAGGTTGTGTAAGATTGCTACAACGAACGGGGGAAAGCAGCAAAAAACGCGAAGTGCCGGCGTAGGGACTCCATACCTGCCCTGCACGTCATGCTTTTCGCCTGCGACTCCGAATTCCTTCACTGGCCAAGCGAGAACGGCTATACTGGGCGGGTGTTTCTGCACCTCCGCATATCGGTTTGAAGTGTCGGCACCCTAGTCTTTGCTCCCCAGAATACGCGAGGTCCATGTGTTCCAGCGTCTTTTCGTGAAGCATCTTCGGGCCATCCATTACCAACTGCTGGTCCGCACGTTTTTCATGCTCGTCATCGTCACTTGCACGACATCCCTGGTGCGAGGTGACATCTACCAGTGGGAGTGGGTCGATCCACTGGACCCTTCACAAGGAAAGCAGCCATCGAATGTCCTTTGCCCCGACGGTGCGGGGCTATCGGCGGGTCCTGGCCTGAACGCGGCCAACGACAACCTTACCAAGGCGTATCTGATCGGCGCTGATCTAACGAACGCGAGGTTAAGTGCCACGACGCTGAAAGACGCCGACCTGACTGGTGCCGTGGTCGGGGGCGCGCAATTCTACTCCACGACCGACTCCGGCTTCACCGCGACACAACTCTACTCCACTGCCAGCTACCAAGCGGGCAACCTCGCCCGCATCCACTTGGACAGCAACGATCTCACCGGGTGGGACTTCTCCTCACAAGATCTCACCGGCGCCAACTTCGAATACGCGACCCTCACCGGCACCAACTTTGCTGGTGCGGTGATTCAGGACGCCTCCTTCAGAGAGACAACTTATTCCGGCTTCACCGCAGAGCAACTCTACTCGACCGCCAGCTACCAGACAGGCAAGCTCGCTCGCATCAGCCTTAGTTTCAACGACCTGTCTGGCTGGGATTTCTCCACACAGAACCTGACCTGCGCCTTCTTCTCCTACGCCACGGTAGCGGGCGCCGACTTTTCTGGCGCCGATCTCACGCAGGTGTCATTCAACAACACCAACTTGACCAACGCCAACCTGTCTGGGGTCACCCTGTTCGGCGCATGGGTCGCTGATGCCATACTCACAGGCGCCAACCTGTCCGGCGCCGACCTGACCCGCACCAACTTGGATGACACCACGCTTTCAGGCGTGAACTTCACGGATGCCATTCTTCGACATACGAAACTTGACTCGACCACCGACTCCGGCTTCACCGCAGCGCAACTCTACTCGACCGCCAGCTATCAGGCGGGCGATCTCGTCGGAATCGACATGAGGTACAATGACCTTTCCGGGTGGGACTTCGCTGGGAGAAACCTCACCGATACGAACTTCTATGGCTCCACACTCTCGGGCGCCAACCTGACCGGCGCGATCATCCAGGAAACTCACCTCTCCCGCTCAACCGACTTCGGCTTCACTGCAGAACAGCTCTACTCGACCGCCAGCTACCAGACAGGCGATCTCACTTATGTAAGGCTTGGCTCCAACGACCTCTCAGGGTGGGACTTCACCAATCAAAACCTCACGGGGGCGAGCTTCACCGACGCCACACTGATCGACGCCAACCTGTCTGGGGCAACCGTTCAAGGCACGAGCTTTAACTTCACGACCCACTCCGGCTTCACCGCGGCGCAGCTCTATTCGACCGCAAGTTACCAGCAGCATAATCTCGCCGGAATCAAGCTGGGCTCCAACAACCTCTCCGGGTGGGACTTCTCCGAGATCAACCTTACCGATGCCGTTTTCTCCCGCGCCACGCTAACGGGTGCCGACCTGTCTGATGCGGTTGTTAAGGGCGCCACCTTTGGAGGTATGTCTCCTGCCGTCTTGGCCGCAGTTCAGCTCTACTCAACTGCCAGCTACCAAACAAGGGATCTCGCCGGAATCGACCTTAGCTACATGGAGCTGAACGGGTGGGACTTTACCTCACAAGATCTCACCGACGCAAACTTCTCGAGTGCCACACTGACAGGCACCAACCTAACTGGAGCCGTTATTGAGGGCACGCGGTTTCTTTCAACGACCGACTTCGGGTTCACCGCCGCGCAACTCTACTCGACCGCCAGCTACCAGCAGGGAAACCTCACTGGAATCTTCCTTGGCGATAACGATCTCACCGAATGGGACTTCTCGGCTCAAGATCTCGCCGACGCAAACTTCGAACACGCTACGCTCGCCGGCGCTAACTTTACTGGTGCTGTGATTCACGGTGCATTCTTTAAAGAGAGCACCTCCTACGGCTTCACCGCACAGCAGCTCTACTCAACCGCCAGCCACCAGGTGGGTAACCTTGCCGGAATCGACCTTAGCTACAACAACCTCGCCAGATGGGACCTCTCCGGACAGAATCTCACCGGCGCAAACCTCCGAGACACGATTCTGACAGGCGCCGACCTCACTGGCGCAGTGATTCGCGGCGCAAATTTAAGATCGACAACCGACGCCGGCTTCACGGCCGTTCAGCTCTACTCGACGGCGAGCTACCAATCGGACGACCTCGCAACAGTCGATCTTAGCTATAACGACCTCACCGGGTGGAACCTCTCCAACCAAAATCTTAGCGAAGCCAACCTCCGGGCGAGCTATATTCACGGTACCGATCTGTCTGGCGCGAACCTGACCGGTGCGTACTTCTACAACAACACGCCGATCGACTGCAACTTGACTGGTGCCGACACCCGGGGCTCACAATTGCTTCAGACGAGCTTTTCCGCCAGTCAAAACCTCATCCACCCCGATGGCCACGTGGAGGGACTCGACATCTCTGCGGCCGAAACAATGAGGCTATGGGACTACAACCTCGAGACGCCGATTGCGATCGTTGTTGAGCAAGGAATGTCGATCGACGCGCTCGGCACGCTGCGCGTCGTGCTGGAGGACGACCAATGGGGCTCGACGCTCTCGTTCGATTCAGGCGTGCCGGTCTCCTTAGGCGGAACGCTCGAGTTGCTGTTGGGCGACGACGTGGCCCACGGAACGCTTGTCGGCACCACGTTCGAGCTGTTCGACTGGTCCGGCGTGTCGCCAACCGGCGCGTTCGACCAGTTTGTGTTTGAACCCGACACCACCTGGGATACCTCGCAGCTTTACACCACTGGCGAAGTCACGCTGCTGTCGGCTGCGGTGCTCGCAGGCGACTTCAACGGCGACGGCATCGTGAACTTGGCCGACTACACTGTGTGGCGCAACAACCTGGGCGCGGCGAGTGACTCGGCCATCAACAACGCCGGCGATGGGCAGCCTGGCGTTAATGCCAGCGACTACGCGGTGTGGAAGAGCAACTTTGGTTCCACCGGTGGCCCCCTATCCTCGCCAGCAGCCGTGCCCGAGCCGATGTCGTGCGGAATGCTGGCACTCGGCTTGATCTGCGTGTTGACTCTTCGACGAGCGTGAGCCAACCGCCGCGCTAAGCCCGCACCCTCATCCCGCAGCCCTCCTCACAAGCGCTCGGACGCCGCGCAGCTCCCCCGATTCGTCCCCCGGTATTTTCCCGCACTCGGTGTAAGATTGCTATCACGAACGAGGGAAAGCAGCAAAAACCCGCGAAGCGCCGGCATCGGGACTCGATACCTGCCCTGCACGTCATGCTTTTCGCGTGCGACACCGAATTCCTTCACTGGCCAAGCGAGAACGGCTATACTGGGCGGGTGTTTCTGCACCTCCGCATATCGGTTTGAAGTGTCGGCACCCTAGTCTTTGCTCCCCAGAATACGCGAGGTCCATGTGTTCCAGCGTCTTTTCGTGAAGCATCTTCGGGCCATCCATTACCAACTGCTGGTCCGCACGTTTTCCACGCTCATCATCGTCACTTGCACGACATCCCTGGTGCGAGGTGACATCTACCAGTGGGAGTGGGTCGATCCACTGGACCCTTCCCAAGGAAAGCAGCCATCGAACGTCCTTTGCCCCGACGGCGCGGGGCTATCGGCGGGTCCTGGCCTGAATGCGGCCAACGACAACCTTACCAAGGCGTATCTGATCGGCGCCAATCTGAACGGCGCCAACTTTGGTTTCGCCACGTTGGAGGATGCCGACCTGACGGGAGCCCAACTCGAAGACGCGAACTTTGTCAGTGCCAAGCTCGCGGGCGCGACGATGACGGGCGCGGTGGTTGCCGGCGCGCGTCTGCACGCGGTCACTCAAAACGGTTTCGTCTCGGCACAGCTCTACTCCACCACCAGTTACCAGGCAGGCGACCTCACCAGTATTGAACTCAGCTACAACAACCTGTCGGGGTGGGACTTCTCCGGGCAGGACCTCACCGACGCGCACTTCTATCGCTCCACGCTCACCGGCGCCAACCTGACTGGCGCCATCGTTCGGGGCGTGAACTTCGCCTCGGAGACCCAACCGGGCCTCAGCGCGGCGCAACTCTACTCCACTGCCAGTTACCAGGCGCGGGACCTCACCGAAATCAACTTTACCTACGAGGATCTGTCCGACTGGGATCTCTCCGGCCAAGACTTGAGCGGGGCGAACCTCACTAGCGCCACGCTAACGGGTGCCAACCTGACTGGTGCCATCATTCGGGGTGCGAGTCTCTACTCGAATGCCGGCAATGGCATCACCGCCTCGCAGCTTTACTCGACCGCCAGCTACCAGCAGGGCGACCTCAGCGGAGTCCGACTGGGCCAAGATGACCTATCCGGGTGGGATCTTTCTGCGCAAGACTTTACCGACGCGGTGTTCTACGACGCTACGCTAACTAACGCCAACTTCTCTGGCAGCAATCTGACCAACGTCTCGTTCCAGGATGCCACGCTGACGGGCACCAACTTGAATGGCGCCGACGCCCGTGGGGCCAGGTTCCTCAATACGGCCTCGTCCACCACGCAAAACCTCATCCGCCTCGATGGCCACGTCGCGGGACTCGACATTGCCGCGGGCGAGACCATGCGGTTATGGGACTACCACCACGAAACGCCGATTGCGATCGTCGTGGAAGATGGAATGTCGATCGACCCGCTCGGCACACTCCGCACCGTGTTCGAAGACGACCAATGGGGCTCGACGCTGTCGTTCGATGCAGGCGTGCCGGTCTCCCTGGGGGGAACGCTCGAGTTGTTGCTGGACGACGAAGTCGACACCGAATCGCTCGCAGGCACCACGTTCCAGCTGTTCGACTGGGCCGGCGTTTCGCCCACCGGTGCATTCGACCAGATTGCAATGGAGCCCAACACCACCTGGGATACTTCACAGCTCTATACCACGGGAGAAGTCACGCTGCTGTCGGCGGGCGGACTGCCCGGCGATTTCAATGACGACGGCCAAGTGAACCTGGCCGACTACACCGTGTGGCGCAACAACCTGGGCGCGGCAAGCGAGCTGGCCATCAACAGCGCAGGCAACGGCACCGGTGGAGTCGACGCCGGCGACTACACCGTGTGGAAGAACAACTTCGGCTCTCGTGTTGGCCCGCCATGGGCGGTGCCGGCGACGGTGCCCGAACCGACTGGTTTCGCGTTGGTGGCCATCGGTCTACTCGGCGTGTTGGCTCTACGGCGAACGTGAGCAGCGGCCGGGCGCTGGGTGTCTCGTCATTCCTCTTGGCGACAAGAATGGGACGGCGGCGCCGTCGCCTGGTGCCCCATGCTGCGACTGATCTAGCAAGCCGCACATCCACGCATGTTGCCTTCTCGCAACCTACGATCCGCATAACCCGACTCTTCTTCCGCTACCAATAGCGTCGACCTGCAACTGCTCGGCTGTGGGTTATGTTTGTGAAAACCTGCGCCGCCACGAGCTGGCGGCCGCATATCATCACAGCAGCCGATTTCAGGGGAAAACATGGGCCGCTACACACCACTGGCAATCGTACTCGCTCTGCCGTTCTTGCTACTTTCGTCGAGCACCGGCTGTGCTCCAGAGAGCGGTATGGCCTCGCCACCACCGGCCGATCCCATCGCAGCTATCGGCTACGAGGACGTTGACTTCGACGTCACCCACTCCGAGTTCAGGCAGGCTTACCGCGGTGCAGTGGATGCCACCGAAGACAATGCAGAGCACGGAGTCGCCCACTATGCGATTCAGGATCATGGCTCGAAGCAGAGCGTCGTCGGATTCCAGTTCCTGGACGAACAACTGATGTCCATCATCACCAGCCACTTCGGCGATCGCATCGCAGAACTGGGTGGAGTGGACACGTTGATGCAACAAACCGTCGACCGATTTGGTGCACCTCACAAGGTGGAAGGAGAACGTTCGATTTGGACATTCCCCAATAGCGACCGGACCATCACCGCGACCAGCCCGGACGGAATGTGGGTACTTGCTATCGAGCGAACCTCGCTGAAAGAGCAACTACAGGACAAGATCGCCTCGGCGATAGCCCAGCAGATCGTGCCGGAATCGACACCGGCTTCGGAGGACAACGAGCTGAAGTTGACTGGCAGCGATGACAACGAATCGGAGGAAGTAGCCAAGTCCGAAGAGGAAGAGCCGCAAAACGGTTGGGTGTTCTGGAAGCCGACGGCCGAGGACCTCGCCGAAATTGAAGCCGAGTTGGCGGCCGAGCAACGTGCCACGACCCTCATGTCGACCTTCGGCACTGGTAGTCGCTCCAGCCCTCCCACCTATCGCGTCCTGGAGCGTGAGGAGTTCAGCCTGCCGGGCAAGCGACGTTATCAGCTGAGAATTCGCGTCCAAGGCTCGCTGAGCAAGAGCCAGATCGACAGCATCTGCCGCGAGATCCTGGCCAGCAACACGCAGTACACCTCCGCCCACGCGGTGGAGTTTTTGTTCTACCTGCCCGACAGCGACCACCATGGTCATTTCACCGCGGGCAAAGCCATTTGGGGAGAATGGTCGACGATGTCGGCAGCCACCGGCGGCAAGCGTCTCAACATCACCGCCGGCAATGCGCTAGGAACTCGCTCCAGCTACGGTGTGAAAACAACGAGTCTATCTACTTCGAAGAAACAACAAATCTTCTGGGATCTGGTCAAAGCACAGGACACGGACATGGACCCCGACCTCTCCTACGTGGTCGTCGCCAGCCGGCACGGCGTCACGGAGAAACAAGCGCGCGCGATTGCCCAGGAAGGCATCCACAAAGGCTGGCCGATGCCGTAGCCGCGGGCTGCTTGCCAAATGTTGTGCAGAGGCCATGTGACTGGTTGAGCTATCAAACTGGTTGCCGAACTCTGGGCCTTCGTGAGACTATCGCGGTGAAGCAGTGCTGGCGTTCGCGCCCGCGGGAAACCGCCTCATAGCGCTGCGTGCGGTGACTCCCCAGAAAATCCCAAGAATCTCTATCCCATATATCGCTACCTAACGATATATAGGCTATCGATGTTTTTGTTCGCTACGGCGTGCCCGCATGCGGCACGCCCTTTCAGCGGCGACCACACTACGACAAGGAGGTTCGAACATGATGAGGTCACGTCTATCCCTGCTACTTTTGACCGCGGTGATGACCAGCACGGCGTCAGAGCTCTTGGCCGAGGGACTCAAACCGTTTGTGTTGGCTTCGGCCGCCCCAGGAGATTTTGCCACAGCCGTCCAGGACACCAAGCTGCGGCTCGAGCGAGCAGGTTTTGAGATTCTCGGGGAGTACTCCCCGTATGAGAAGACGTTTGTCGATCACGCTCACGTGATCGTGGTGACAAATAGCGAACTGAAACAGGCTGCGCAGTTGACCAAATACGGTGCGTTCGCAGCACCCTGGCGGATTGCGGTCACGCAAGCGGGCGGTCTTAACCAGGTGGCGTACGCCAACCCGGAGTACATCGCCCACGCCTACCGCCTGAAATCGGACCTGGCGCAGGTCACGGCGAGTCTGCGCACTTACCTGGGCGCCCATGAGAGCTTTGGTTCGCAGGACGGGAAGTCGAAAGATGCACTGGCTAGCTATCGCTACATGATGGGTATGGAGCAGTTCGATGACGTTTACCAGCTGGCGGAGTATTCCAGCCACGCGGAGGCAGTTGCCGCCGTGCAAAACAATCTCAACACGCAGGTCGCCGGCATGTCCGGGGTGTATCGCCTCGACCTGAACAACCAGACAACGGTCTTTGGAGTCGCTCGCAAGGCGCCGACGAGCAACGAGCAATACATGGACGATCAGTTCATCATGAGCACCGTCGACTTCAAAACCAGAAAGGGGACCGCCTATCTGCCCTACGAGATTCTCGTCGATGGCAACAAAGTGGTCGCCCTCCACATGAGGTTTCGCATGGCCGTGCACTACCCCGACTTGAAGATGATGGGCGCCAACAGCTTCATGAAGCTGCGGCCGAGCCCGGCGGCCATCGAGGTGGCGCTGAAGCAGGTGGCTGGCGGCCGGTAAGCTGGCCCTTGCGGCAACTCGCCTGGAGCACCGATGGCTCCAGGCGAGTAACGCCAAGTCCGCCGGCACTCACACCCAGACTGCCGCAATATTTCTGCATCTCCGCCGCCAGCAAACAGCTGGACTGGCGGCCGATCGCGCACCCGGCGCGCGATTCGGTTAAAATGTGGGCCACTGTTGGTAGCGGGCAATCGCCCGCTCTGCGGACCACGAAGCCAGTCTCCCAAAGGCGGAAGAAATGTCGATGCGTATTCAGTGGGCGCTCCTGCTCGTAGGGTTCTGTCTGGTCAGCGGTAGCCGGGCCAACGATCTGGTACTAATTGAGCCCGAGTCGTTCGACGAGACGGGCGGCTGGGTGATCGATCAGCAGTTCATGGACCTGATGGGGTCACCCTATCTGCTGGCGCACGGCTTGGGCGAGCCGGTACTGGACGCCCATAGCACCGTCGAGCTGCCCGCGGCCGGTCGGTATCGCGTGTGGGTGCGGACCCGCGACTGGGTGGCGCCATGGAACGTCGAAGGTGCGCCCGGCAAGTTTCAATTGCTGGTGGATGGCAAGCCGCTCGAGACGGTGTTCGGCACCGAGGGCGCTGAGTGGCACTGGCAGGACGGCGGCATTGTCGAGCTCGGCGCAAAGACCACGCTCACCCTGCACGACCTGACCGGCTTCGAGGGTCGCTGCGACGCGATCCTGCTGAGCCGCGATCTGCAATTCACTCCACCGGACGGCGGTAGATCGCTGGCCGTGCTGCGTAGCCGACTGTTGGGCTGGGACCACGAGCCGGCCGATGGCGGCGAGTACGATCTGGTGGTGGTGGGTGGCGGCGTCGCCGGCACCTGCGCGGCGATATCCGCCGCGCGGCTGGGCCTGTCGGTGGCTTTGATTCAAGATCGCCCCGTCCTCGGTGGCAACGCCAGCAGCGAAGTTCGTGTATGGCCCGAAGGCAAGACGAACCTCGAACCGTACCCGCACGTGGGTGACTTGGTTTCGGAACTGATCCGCAGCAAGGGCTCGGGCGACGGCAACGCCAAGGACGCCCAGGTATACGACGACCAGCGGAAGCTCGACCTGGCCAAGGCCGAACCGAACCTGAAGCTGTTACTCATGAATCGCGTCAACGCCGCCACGGCCACCGATGGGGTGGTCGATGCGGTGGTGGCCCAGGACGTGCGCTCCGGCCGTCGCCAACAGATTCGCGGTCGCTGGTTTGTCGACGCCACAGGCGATGGCGTGCTGGGCGCGCTGGTGGGCGCCGACTTCGAGATGACCACCGCCGCACACCTGGGCGCCAGCAACCTGTGGAACGTCGGGGCGGTCGAAAAGAACGAGTATCAACTGAAATGCTTGTGCGAAGACGACGACCCGCTGTCGCTGGCCTTCACCCCCAGCGACGAGCCGGCGCCCTTTCCTCGCTGTCCGTGGGCGGTGGACCTGAGCGAAAAGTCGTTTCCCGGTCGCGCGACCGGCAACAACAAGCCGAACCTGGGCAAGCTGGGCGGCTGGTTCTGGGAGAGCGGTTTCGACAAGCACCCCATCACCGACATGGAGCAAGTCCGCGATCAGAACCTGCGGGCGATGTACGGCGCCTGGGACACGCTGAAAAACGTCGACGGCCAGTACCCCAACCATCGACTGAAGTGGTCCGCCTTTATCGCCGGCAAACGGGAGTCGCGGCGGCTGCTGGGCGACGTGGTGCTCTCGGGCGAAGACTTCCGCAACGGCACGCCGTTCGAAGACGCGGCCTTCCCCTGCACCTGGAAGCTCGACCTGCACCTGGCCGATCCGAAATACGACAAGCATGAGGACCCGTTTATCTCGAAGGCCGCCTATGGCGAGTACGACGGTCCTTACTGGGCGCCGTACCGCTGCTTGTACAGCCGCAACATCGACAACCTGTTCATGGTGGGCCGCGACATCAGCGTCAACCACGAAGCCCTGGGCGCCGTGCGGGTAATGCGGACCTGCGGCATGATGGGCGAAGTGGTCGGCATGGCAGCCTCGATCTGTCATGAGCACGACACCCAACCCCGCGACGTCTACATCAACCACCTGGACGAACTGAAGGCCCTGCTCCGCACCGGCGTGGGGAAGCAATAACGCAGGAAGCCAAGACCACAACAGGCCGCGGCCGGTCGCCGAGAAAAAGGCACCACAGAGGGCACGGAGAAGCACAGAGAAAGAGTGAGGAACACGGATTGACGCTAATAATCTGAGGACTGGCGATCACCAACTGAGCCACGGATGAACACTGATGGACACGGATTCTTTGCAGGAGGCGTGTCGACCAAGCCCAGCTCCGAAGGAGCGAAATTCGAAAGCCCAGGGTAAGCGCCGGCGCCATGTTTTGTGGCAGAAATGGCGAGCCAAGCACCACCCTGGAAAGTTTAAGTAGCACAAACTAGCGGTCGAGAAACCGATTCTCCACTAGCCGGAGTGCGACCGAGACCGCAACGGGCCGCGGTGGGATTCTGAAACAGGCTTTGGACTGTTTGTTGGTGCGATTTTTGGGGAAGGCTATCTCACCGGGGTGAGCTGCAACGACTGCAGATAGGAAGTTCCGTAACTGATAGAGGTTGTGGCAACCTCAGTGGCTTGAGTAGGTACCTCGAAACACGCGTAGACGTTTCACGCCGAGGCAACCAACCGCCGGGATATGCAGGTCGCGAGCATTGAATCTCAAGCCAACCGCAGTCTGGCTCCAAGGCAGCAGCTGATCGCATTGCTTTCGCGCCTATTGGCTACTCCGTTGGAAACTCTTCAAACTTGGAGAACAATGCGGTGAATTCTTCGGCACTAGCTTGGTTGCTTGCCCACTCTAACGGTATCTTTCCTTTTTGGTCTTTCGCTTCTTGATTTGCTCCGTTTTCCAGCAGGAGCTTTGCAACTGCGACATGGCCCAGTCTGACTGCCTCGTGAAGTGGTGTCACACCTGATTCAGTCTTCGCGTTGACATTCGCCCCTGCCCTGACGAGCATCTTCGCGATTTCATCGTGCCCCCAAAACGCGGCGCACAAGAGTGGAGTTTCTTCATCCCAGCCGTGTGATTCGCTCTTGCTCTTGATCTCAACGTCGCACCCGGCATCCAACAACATCTTCACCGCCTTGGGATAATTCATTTGGATTGCCATATGCATTGCCGGATAGCCCTCAATCGAATAGGAGATTGAGACCTTCGGATCCTTTTCAAGCAGTTTCGCGAGTGCATCGGAATCTCCGATTGCTACTGCAGAGAACACATCCAGTTCGGCTCCATGCTTTCGTAATACGGAGACCATTTTCTTGATACTTTCGTTTTTCGCATTGTCCTCTGGGTGAATGCCGCTGACGGCAATCTGTATGGGCGAGCGTTTGTCGCCAGTAGTTCTTGCGTTCGCGCCATGCGTTATCAAAGCGTCGATCAATTCAGAACGGTCCTGAGCCTCAAAGGCCAACCAACTGGGATACGAAGCAATCGCCAAAGATCGATCCAACACTTCTTGGCGGAGTTTTCCCCGAGCATCGTTGAACTGAGAATGATGGAGAATGGCCATGGCGTTGTCCGTTTTTCCGAAGTACGCTGCGACGTCCAACGCGGATTGATTGACTTCTTCGTCTAGCGGATCGTGTGCAGTAGCAAATACGTCAACGCCTGCATCTAAGAGAATTGTGATCGTCTCTGGCACGCCATCGCGGGCGGCAAAGTGAAGAGCCGTTGCATCGTCGCCGATAATCCAAACACCAGTCCTTCCCCCTCTCCAGGTAATGCGGGTCTCCAAATTTGCTCCTTGTTCGATGAGATATTTGACTATATCTGGATACTTCAAAGCCGTTTTAATAATCGGATAACCTGTTCCACCTTCAAAGTCGTCGACGTCGACTTGATGTTCTTCGATTAGGAATTTGCATATATCAAGGTGTCCCCAATTTGCGGCCTCTCGAAGTGGATTCGGACCGTGTTCTTGGCCATGTGCAGCACTTGGATTTCGGCCGACAAGGTTCTTGACCGTGTGCAATTGACCGAGCCTCACCGCCGAAATCAGGTCGATGTCGTCACCAAGGTGGTCAACATACATGTCGACGATCTTCCGCAGATCGGCGGTTTGCTGTCTCATTGTGGGCGATCGTTCTGCAATCTCAATGCAATGCCTAAGGTCATCAATCGCACTTTGCAGTACCGTGCCTGAAACCGATTCAAGTTGCAAGTTTGGCTTCTTCCCCAGGATTAGTTCGACGATCTCGGGATTCTTGGTCACATGCAGTGGCGTGAATCTGTTGTAAGCTTGAGCTTCAACATCAGCGCCATTTTCAAGAAGCCACACCACAACATCTTTGTGGTTGAAGCGGGCTGCGACATGAAGTGGTGTCCTCTGTCTTGAATCTCGCCGAGCAACCCAAGTGGGGTCCTGTTTCATTATTTCAAGCGCTCTTTGCCCCTCCTGTGGAGTACCGTCCCACAGAAGATCATGTGGCGTCTGTGCGAAGCACGCGTGAGAAAGGCCCAACGTGGTCGCTAGCGCAAGCAAAAATAAGATTCGAGCCATAGTGAAGTCCGTGTAAACCCTCAGCCTGCCTAAGCAGGCAACTTGTTATTGTCTGGGATTCTTACCAAATGCCCCATATAGAGTTGGAAAGATTCACTATAACGCACTGGGATCGCGCCGACGAGTTAAACTGTTCATGCCATGTTGCACAGCGTACCTCGGCCACATCGTGAGACGCAGTTTTCGCCGACCCACCGAACTAACAGCGGTGTGCCCAACCTCAGCGGTTCCGCAAGTTCTGTATCCGACAGCGGTTGTGACATCCTCGGCGCCTAAGCAATGGCAACGTCGCGGGTACCCTACTCGAAGCCATTTCTGCAATATCCACCGAAACATGTAGCGATCTGGCCGCAAGTCTTGTGGTGGTTTGACTTTGGGGAATCTGCTTTTCTAGAATAATTGAGAGATAAACAGAATCCTTTCTGTCCATTTATTGTTCGTCCGCAGGATGGCTCCAGTAATGAAGCGATTCTCGAAATTCATCCTGCTGCTTGCTGCTTTGGCTGCCATTGCACTTGCAATCGACTATTGGAATGTCACGCGAAAAGAGAACCTCCTTTCGCATGCCGTCTCTCAAATCGGCGGGCGCAATGGGTCGATTCCATTGTGGCCACTTGGCACTGAATACCGCATTACATTGACTTCGCTACCGACTCCAGACCAATTGGATCAACTCAGGATCGCCAACAATATGCGAGGCTGGGTTGGAATTGCATTCGAAAACTGTGAGCTGGCTGTGGATGACGTCAATCGCCTCCGCGCTAATCTGGACCGGTGTCATCTTTTCGTGGTGCAAGATGGTAAGATGTCCCCATTGGACGCCGCGAGCACAAAGCGGACGAACCATCCGATGCAACCGAGCGGCGATGTCGGGCGTTTTAAAGTAGAGGATCAATCGTCGCCGCCGGCTGATCGGTAACGTTAGACGGCACGGATACGTCGACGCGAGCGTCTGCTGCCGGATCAAGAAATTCAATGCAAAACATAGGGCTCAATTCGAAAGCAAAACCGTTGGATGGCATCATTGAGTGCTACTGGTTCGAAAACGAGCACATCGGTCTCCCGAGGACTCTCTTTCACCGCATCCGAATTCCGTTCGAATCGTTCGACTCTGGCCTGGACTACGTGTCGCAACCTGAATGTACAGAACTCGTAGTGGAGTGGATAAACTTAGGGCTCGATGATCCAGCGGCACTTGATGGCATCGAGATCGTGATGGGCCGTACTCCCGATGTCGAAGCATCCATTTATGTCGGCGCAGCGCACAATTGGTATCAGATTGAGAAACTCACCTTGACCCGCATTGGGACGCGCTACGAAGTTAAGTGCACTGGTAAAGTCGAGTTTTCGCGTGAGGGTGTCGCGAATGACGAGTTGTTCGCCTTTGAAACGATGGTGGAATATCGTGGTGCCGTCTAACATTGGGATGGAGCTGACCTTGCTGGTGCGGCGCACCGCCGCGCAACTACGACCTGGGGTCTTGGAGGCCCAAGTCGCACTTACCTCGGCGGACGTTTTCCCGCGCGGAGAACGTCTGGATTTGGCCCGCATGGATGCGCGCCGATCAAGGCGGATGGAACTGACCAAGCGCACCACGTGGATCGAGGACAAGCATCCATGCTTGGCAGCTCATCCGCCAACCCGTTATCCATCATGAGATTGCTACGTTGGCCCGTTCCTGTTCACGTCCACATTGAGTGGCCCAAATTCGTGCAACGGATTCTTGCACGAGCGATCCGGCCGGTCGTGGTCAAGACCGTGCGTCTGCGTCACCTCATTCAAACTGAAGACGGAGAACCGGATTCACTTGTGGCGGTACTCGAGTTCAATGGCGAGCAGGCCAACGTTGATGACCCAGAGCATATTGACTTGGCCCAGCTAAAATCTAGCTTGAACAATGATGGTACGTTCTTCATCTGGACATGTTCGTGCGGTGCACCTGGCTGTGCGGGTATGTTCGATGGCGTTCGCGTCTCGCATCGTGGTGACGTAACGAATTGGCACGATATTGATTGCAAGCGAAAGTACACGTTCAAGTCCCAAGACTTGCGAGATGCGTATGTTCGTGGGATTATTGACGGCGTTGAAAAACTAAACGCACGATCGAATCTTGAGCCCGTTCCAGATCAAAACGGCCCGGCGTATTGTGAAGAGGGATAACCATGGCGTGAACACGGAGCGGGCGATCCGTGTCTTCTGAAATGGAAAACGGATGGCGCCCGCCCGGTTACGCCCGCCGTTATGCCGAAGTCCTAATCCCCCGCGGTGTACAGCCCCTCAGCAATTCTCAGTCGCTGTCGCCACTGGCGTGGCTTTCTCAGATGCTTTCCACCTGATTCCCGGGACTTCGCCGCCGGGCTATGCGCTGTCGCCGCTCCCCGGCTGGCCATCCATAAGAGTCCCAAACGTTCGATTGCTCCCGGGCAAGCTTACCCTGGGCTAGGGGCTGGTGACGCGGGGCTAGCATTGCTACTGCCGCTTGGTGCTTGTCTGTGGAAAATGCGTCGGCCTTGTGTCCTCCGTACTGCGTTCCTATACTCGCCCCCCGCGTGTGACCCCGCATGCGCTAGCTACCCAACTTTTCCACGGACGGAGAACGACATGATGGGCGAACGAAACGTGGCCTACTGCTTCGCCATGCTGCTCGTAAGCTGCGCCACGGCGGTGGCTCAGCAACCTGGTGGTTGGCAGTCGATGGCCAACAACCGCTACGCGAACGAACCGGCCGCGGCCACGGCCCCGCTGTCTACGACCACGCCACCCGCCGCCACGCAACCGGCAGCGCCCGCCGCGACTACGCCGGCTCCGCTCAGCAGCACCCAACCCGCCGCTGCACCGGCCACCACGACACCACTCGCCCCGATCGCTGGCCCCGCACCCACGCGGGCCCGCGTGACCAAGGGCTCGGGCACGTTGCCTCGCGATCACGGTCAAGTGTGGCGCGAGTACGACATTCGTCCCTACACGGCCCGCGCACAAGGCTCGGCCAAGCCCGAACAAGCGGTAGTCGACTGGATCCTCCGCGAGACCGGCTACGAAGCCTGGCACAGCGAACCCTTGGGTATCCTGAGCGCCGGCCGCGATACGCTGCGGGTTTATCACACGCCCGAGATGCAGGCCATGGTGGCCGACATCGTCGACCGGTTCGTCAATCAACAGTCCGAAAGCGAAGCGTTCTCGCTGCGGGTGGCCACCGTGACCAATCCCAACTGGCGGTCGAAGGCGCTGCCGCTGATGACGCCGATTCCCGTGCAGTCGCCTGGCGTGCAGGGCTGGATCATGGCCAAGGAGAACGTGGCCGTGCTGCTGAGCGACCTGACGCGCCGCACCGACTACCGCGAATACAACTCGCCCACGCAGCTGGTGGGCAACGGCCAATCGATCCTGATCAGCACCATGCGGCCGCGGAGCTACATCAAAGGCGTCATGCCCACCCCGCAGGTCTGGCCCGGCTTCCAGCCCGAGCAGGGACAACTGCAGGAAGGCTTCTCGCTGGAGTTCAGTCCGCTGCTGGCGCTCGACAAGGCGACCTGCGACGCGGTGATCAAGCTGAAGCTACACCAGGTGGAAAAGATGGTGCCCGTGAAACTCGACGTGCAGACGCCGGTGGCCGAATCGCAACGCATGGAGGTTCAGGTGCCCCAGGTCACCATGGCGAACCTGCACGAGCGGTTCCGTTGGCCGACCGACCAGGTGCTGCTGCTGTCGATGGGCGTGATTGGCACGCCGGGCCCTACGCGGGATAACGCCCTCACGGCGGCGCTACCCATCCTGAAGACTCCCCCCCGGGCGGACGCCCTGTTGTTCATCGAGGCCAAGGGCAGCGTCCTGCCGCCGGCGGCACCGAATGCCCCCGTATCCACGGCCCTCCGCAATCCGGCCACGTTCCAAGGTCGCTACTAATAGAGGGGCCAGGATCGAGGGATCAGGGACGAGGGAAAAATGACACGAATTTCCAAGCACTGGGTCATTGATCATTCGACATTGGTCGTGTCACCGCGTCAGTTCCCCCTTCCGCCTTCTGCCCCCTCCCTGCTATCCTGCGCAAACTATGACTGAGTCCTCCGCTAAGTGCCGTCGCGTTGTGGTTACAGGTATCGGGATCATCTGCCCACTGGGCAGCCAGCCCGAGGTGGTGTGGGGTGCGCTCTCCACCGGCACCAGCGGCATCGTGGCCTGTGACGTGCTGCCGGTCGAATCGGCCAAACTGCCCCTGAAATACGCCGGCGAGTGCCGCCAGTTCACGGGCGACATCGACAACTTTGGCGAGCTCGAAAAGGCCAAGAAGAAGACCATCCGCAAGGCGCTGAAGATGATGTGCCGCGAAACGCAGATGGCCGTGGCCGCGGCCGAGCTGGCCCTGGTCGACGCCAAGGTGGCCGAAGGCTCGCTCGCCCCCGAGCGAAGCGGCGTCGTGCTGGGCAGCGACTACATGCTCACCATGCCCGAGGACTACATCGACGGCATCAACAAGTGCACCGAGGAAGGCAAGTTCGACTACGAGGACTGGGGCACCGACGGCCTGAGCCAGATGACCCCGCTGTGGATGCTCAAGTACCTGCCGAACATGCCGGCCAGTCACATCGCGATCCTCAACGACCTGCGGGGACCAAACAACTCGCTCACCCTCCGCGAGGCCTCCAGCAACATGGCCGTAGGCGAGGCGTTCACCACCATCGCCCGCGGCCACGCCGACTTCATGCTGGCCGGCGCCACTGGCACCCGCATCCTCCCGATGCAGGCGATCCACGCCATGCAGACCGAACAACTGGCCGACGACGATTGCGATCCGGCCAAGGCCTGCCGCCCGTTCGATAAGAATCGCCTGGGCATGGTGGCCGGCGAAGGCTCTGGCGTTTTGGTGCTCGAGGAACTCGAGGCGGCCAAGGCCCGCGGCGCCACGATCTATGGCGAGGTGACCGGCATCGGCTCCAGCCTGGTGGCCGATCGCAACCTGGTGGGCGACACCGAAAAGGCAATGGCCAACGCCATCAAGGCGTGCCTCCGCGATGCGGAACTCACGCCCGGCGACCTTGGCCACATCAATGCCCATGGCCTCGGAACCACCGCCGGCGACAAGAGCGAAGCAGCCGCCATCAACGCGGCGCTCGGCGAAGCCGGCAAGCAGGTCCCCGTCACGGCGCTGAAGAGCTACTTCGGCAACCTTGGCGCGGCGAGCGGCGTGGTAGAACTCGCCGGCAGCCTCTTGGCCCTGAAGCATGGCAAGCTTCCCGCCACGCTGAACTACTCTGAGGCCGACCCCGAGTGCGACCTGAACGTCGCCACCGGCGAAGCAAAGCCCGGCAACAGCTTCTTGAACCTGAGCGTCACGCCGCAAGGCCAGGCATCGGTGCTGGCCGTAGTGGCTGGCTAAGCTGCCGCTGGAATCAGACGCGGATCTGCGCGGATTTATGCGGAGAAGCGCGGATCGAACTCTGGTGTGTAGAACCGACAGTCGTTCCAAGCCAGAGTCGCGGTTTGGAGATCTCGAGTCGGACAAGGATCGGTGCTTCCCACTAGTCCCCTCAACTATCCATCCGCGACCATCCGCCAAGATCCGCGTTCTTCCGCGACGAACTCTTCTCGGCACCAAGTCAAGACAACCTGCTATATTCCAAACAAAGCGGTCATGTCTCTTCTTGGAGTACCTAGATGGCAGAATTGAATCTAATCTCGGTCAAAGAGTCGGCTTCGCGGGAGCTCACGGCCGATGGTGCGGAGATTGTCGTTCGTATTGCTGGGCAGTCGTTTGTCACAGGCCAAGAGGCTTTTAAGAAGGCTAAAGAAGTGGCCGATTTCACGGCCTCCCTCACACAATTGGGTGTCGCCGAAGACGACATCAGCCTGGTAAACGTGCTGACCGAAGTGGAGTCTGGTCTGCTGACCAAGT
The DNA here is from genome assembly GCF_024054565.1 of Aeoliella straminimaris. Lineage (GTDB taxonomy): Bacteria > Planctomycetota > Planctomycetia > Pirellulales > Lacipirellulaceae > Aeoliella > Aeoliella straminimaris. The sequence continues at coordinate 149,740 of NZ_JAMXLR010000077.1, read as the reverse complement.
CGTCGTCGGCAACTTACATCCTGCGGGTGAAGCTCACCACCCTGGAATCAATAGGGCCGACGCTAGCTGCCATCAGTTCCCAGAAGAACGCCACGACGGATTCGATCACGTGGCGGTTTTCGGCGCTAGAAGATGCGAAACGGGATGTATTGCAGCAGGCCGTGCGAAACGCAAAGGCATCGGCCGAACAGATTGCTCAAGCACTTGGTACAACACTCGCCGGAGTTCACCGACTGTCGTACGATAGCTCTGGCATCGACGGCGTGACACGTCCGCCCTCCGCTTTTGGAAAAGCCAGGCGAACACGCAAATTGGAGCAGGCCGAGACGGAACTATCACAAATGTCACTCACGCACACGGCACGTTTAACGGTGAGTACCTCGGCAGACTTTCTTGTGGCCGGTTCGTAGCTGACGGCCAACTCGCAAATCGGCCTCCGAATCTATCAATCCGCGACCATCCGCCCAAGTCCGCGTCGATCCGCGACGAATTCTTCTACCCCTGAAACTCCCGCGCGAGTTCTTCCACCAGCGCCTCCGCCAAATACTCATACTGCTCCAAACAGTTATAAAGCTGCGCGCTAATCCGCACGTATCGTCGGCCGTTCCACTCTTTGCCGGGCGAGTGCGAGCGGATGATTGGCACCTGGATGCGGTGGCGGGTCAGTAGCTCGTCCTGCAGGGCGTCGTGGAAGTACGTCGGTCGGGCGAGGTGCTGCTCGCGCTGTGGCTCGGGCAGGATTGGCAGCGGAATTGTGGCCAGTGGGCCGATCAGTTCATCGGCATAAGGAGCTTCGGCGCCGAGTTTCGCGCAGATTGCGTCGCGAGCTTCGAGCACCAGCGCGCGGTTGCGCTCTACGATGCCGGGCCAGTCGCAGCCGGCGATTTTGGGCATCACCTCCACCGCGTCGGCAATCGCGCCGGCGGCCGTGTAGTCGTCGGTGCCGGTGTAGTCGAACTCCATCTGGAAGCGACTCCGCGGCCGGGCGGCGAGTGGCGGCTGGGCGTTCGGCTGCGCGTGGTTGCTCAGCACCAGCGGCCGGAAGCCGGGCTGCAGGTCGGGCCGCACCCACAGCAAGGCCGAACCCTTGGGCGAGCAGAGCCACTTGTGGCAGTTCGACGTATAGTACGCGCAGCCCAGGGTCTCGATGTCCATCTCCACGGCGCCCGGCCCGTGAGCGCCATCGACGATGGTCACGACGCTGCGGCTATCAAGCTCGCGAACGATTCTCGCCACCGGCAGCACGGCTCCGCTGGCGCTGGTGATGTGACTTAACAGGCAAACTCGTGTCTTCGCGGTCACGGCCGCCAGCAACGCGTCGACAATTTGATCTTCATCGATCAGCGGGCCGCCATCGCGCTCGATCGGCATCGTGGCGGTGACAACCTGCGTGCCGGTGCGCTCCGCTACCCGCTGGAGGTTATTCACGCAGGCCGTGTACTCGTGGTCGAGCGCCAACAGCTCGTCGCCCGGTCCGAGCGGTTTGTTATCGGCCAGCCCATGCCCCCGCGCGACGTTATCCAGAATCGTGGCAATGGCCGTTGTGGCGTTCCGGCAAAACACATAGTCCTCCGGCCGGCCACCCATCACACTCGCTAGCGCGGTGCGCGAGCGGTCGAGCATACCGAACAGGTGCTGCGTGAAAAACGACACGGCATCGGCTTCCATTCGCGCGCGCCACTGGTCTTGCGCGGCGAGCACTTCGCGCGGACACGCGCCGAACGAGCCGTGGTTTACGTAAACGAGCTGCGGATCAAGCCGCCAATGCTGGGCGGCAGGCGGCGCTGGGGGGAAGGTCGGTGGGAGGGACTCTGGCGGGGTGTTTGTCATGCGTCGGAGCATACACCACCGAGCCGATGGCCGCCAATGCGGGGCAAACTGGCCGGGGTTCGGTTGGGAGGATAGACTCTAGGTGATCATCAACCTGGGACTGCAGGCGTTTCGACTCGCTGAGGAATCGCAAATGTGCGCGGATCAGAACGGATTGTCGCGGATCGGAGAACGAACCACCGCGCACGTAACCGCGTTCTGGTTCCTCCCTGAGCTAGTCGATGGAACCCGACAGCTGGTCCAATAACTCTATCTCTGCTGCACTAGCCATGACTAAACTTTCCTGCCGTTACGTTCTCCTGCTCGCAGTCGCCCTGCCTTTCTCATCGGCCATCGCCGAAGAGGTCGACGTCTACCTGCTCGGCGGGCAGTCGAACATGCAGGGCATCGCTAAAATGGAGAACCTGCCGGAGGACGTGTCGCCTGAGATTCCACACACGTACTTTTTCAATGGCCAGGAGTTCGAGCCGCTGGTGCTCGGCAAGACGCGTAACTCAACCCGCGCCGGTGAGTTCGGCCCCGAGGTGGGATTTGCCTTGGCCACGGCAACCAGCGAGCGTCCCATCTACCTGATCAAGTATCACGCCAGCGGCATGCCGCTCTACCATGGGTGGAATGGCAACCAATGGGAAGGAGGCGAGCCGGCGGCCGGTCGCCGCAACTTTTATCCTGGCATGTCCGCTGACGACAAGAACCAAGGCACGCTCTATCGCAAGATGATCCGCCTGTTCAAGGATGGCCTCGCACAGCTCGAGCGCGAGGGACACACCCCCCGGGTCCGCGGCTTCCTCTGGATGCAGGGCGAGCAGGACAGTAAGAACGAGGCATCGGCCACCAAGTACGCCGAGAGTCTCGCGCGACTACAACGCCGGATCGTCGAGGACCTCGCGCTCCATGAGCCACTGCCGATGGTGTTCGGCCAGGTCTGCCCCCACGAACCACCCGTGCCCCGCTTCACGCACCGCGCGGAAATCCGCGCTGCGATGGCCCGCGCCGACGGCAACTCAGGCACGCCCGATGCCATCGCGCAAGCGCGGATGGTCTCGACCGACGACTGCCCGCTGCTGCCCGACCACGTTCACTACAATGCGGCGGGGCAATTGCAATTGGGGCGGAAGTTCGCCAAGGCGATCGGCGAACTTCAGGCGAAAGAATAGTTAACGAGTGAGCACAACAGGGCCTCCTCACTCTTCCTGCACCGGCAGCTCCGGAAACAATAGCCCGCCGCGGAGTGGCTCCCAGCGGGGCTCGCGAACGATGTAGTAGTTGGCCAGGTCGCGATCGGACTTCAGCGAGACCTGGTCGAGCCGCGGGAGCATCGCTTGTTCCAGCCGTCGTTCATGCAACGAGACCTGCCACGCAAGGCAACCTGACGACCAAGTTGGTCTTCGAGCTTCAGCAGGCGCTACTATCGCACTAGCTCGCGTCGGATGGCCAACTCCGCAAGCACCGCGGCAACGGCTAGACCGCGGTCTTGAGTGGGGGATGGACCTGCGACATGCCCAATGGGTTCTGTGATGGCGAGATAGAGCGAGAGCTGGACGAGGAAGCATCGCTTATCTCGCCAAGATGGGGCATTCCAAGCTGTATAACCCGCTCCACCCGGCCCGCCCCGGTTGACACTACCCATATAGCAAGGTAGGCTAGCGGATTACCGCCTGCTTTAAGTCCTGAATCTATAAAGGGTTTCGTCACCCGGACCGGTTGGGGCAGAAGGCAGGTGGCCTACAATCCGACTCACAATCCGACAACTCGAATTGCCTCGCGCGGTAGGCGAATAGGCCGCGGGAAACAGGGACTGCCATGAACGCCAACGAAGTGCTGAGAATCGTCGACGCCATACACCGCGACAAGAACATCGACAAAGAGATTGTGTTCGAGGGAATTGAAGCGGCCCTCGTCTCGGCAGCGAAGAAGCACTACGGCGAAGAGTCCGACATCACGGTTAACATCGATCGCCAAGACGGCACGATTCGTGCCAGCATCGATGGCGAGGAACTCGATTCCGAAGAGGCCGTGGGCCGCATCGGCGCCCAGACCGCCAAGCAGGTGATGATCCAGAAGATCCGCGAAGCGGAGCGGGACGCCCTGTACGAGGAATACGAAGAGTTGCTGAACCACATGGTCAGCGGCATCATTCAGCGGTACGAGGGGGGAGCGGCCACCGTGGCCCTGACCAACGTCGAAGCCATCTTGCCCCGCAGCGAGCAGATCCCCGGCGAAACCCACCACGCGAACGAAAGGGTCCGTGCGACCGTATACGAGGTTCGCAAGGCGGGCAGCCGCGTGAAGGTGATCCTCAGCCGCCGCTCGCCCAGTCTGGTGCAGCGGTTGTTCGAGCAGGAGATTCCCGAAATCGCCGACGGTGTGATCGAGGTCCGCGGCATTTCGCGCGAGCCGGGCTACCGCTCGAAGGTGGCCGTCTCCAGCAGCGACGCGCGGGTGGATTGCGTGGGTGCTTGCGTGGGTGTGCGTGGTAACCGCATCAAGAACATCGTCGACGAACTGGCCGGCGAGCGGATCGACATCGTCCGCTGGGATGAAGACCTGGAGGTGCTGATTCCCAACGCCCTGTCGCCCGCCACGGTCGAGCAAGTGATCTTGTGCCGGATGCTCGGTCGGGCGATCGTGCTGGTGAGCGAAGATCAGTTGTCGCTGGCCATCGGCCGGCGGGGGCAAAATGTCCGCCTGGCTAGCAAGCTATCAGGCTGGGACATCGAAATCATGACCCAGGAAGAGCTGGCCGAGTCGATCGATCGGGCGGTGGAGGGCTTCAGCCAACTGGAGGGCATGACCCTGGAAGTGGCTGAGAAGCTGGTGGAAGAAGGCTTCCTGAGCTACGACGACCTATCGATCATCGAGCCGGACGACCTGATGCAAATGGGGTCGTTGAGTGAAGAAACAGTGAATATGATCGTCGAACAGGCAGAAGAACGAGCCGAAGCCGCTGAAGAAGCAGCTGCCGAGGCACGGCGACAGAAACGCGAGCAGGAACGGCTCGAGGCCGAAGTGGCCCAGGCCGAAGCCGCCGCAGCCGAGGCCCGCAGCGGCGATGAGGCCGCTGAAGCCGACGGCGAAACCGAGTCCCCAGCGGACGAAACAGCAGAATCGGCCGACCAGGTCGAGACCGTCCCCGAGGGGGGCGAGAGTGAAAAACCCGCGGAGGACGCTGGACAACAGCCCCCCGCGTAGTCGATAGTACAGGGCTCGGCGGCCTGCGAAAGCAGTCGCCACGGCAATTCTGGTTCCTGGCACGCGTGAGCTCCCTCGCGGCTACGGGCAGCGACCAGATTGGCGCCCTTGTACCGGGAGTAACGTACATTTCAGTTTACTGATTTTTATCCGCAATCATCACGGGAGACGTGGCTATGATTCGGTGACCGATTGTCAGGCCGACGGCGAAGCAACCGCGACTGTGTCCCGCAGCAGTAGGGTTGTTGACCGAGGCCAAATGGAGAACGCATCTTGGCGGTTCGCATTTACGCTCTTGCCAAAGAGCTAAAACTTGACACGAAAGAGCTGGCTGACATCTGCGCGCGCGCCGGTATACCCGGTAAGGGTTCTGCGCTGGCCAGCTTGACCGAGAGCGAAGTCGAGAAGGTCAAGCAGTTCCTCGATGGCGGCAGCAAAAAGTCCGCCAAACAGCCCAAAGCCTCCGGAGCGCCTCCGGCGATGGAGCGTCCCAGGCCGGCTCCGGCCCAGGGCGACCGCATCAAGGTGATCGTCACTCCCAAGGCCCCTGCCCCGCTGGAAGCGGTCAAGGCAGCCCGCGAGGCCAAGGTGACAGACACCGACACGGACACCGGTACCGAGACCGAGACTCCTGCAGCCGAGAGCCCCGCCGCACCGGCAGAAACGGCCGCGGCCGCCCAGTCCGCCGAGTCCCCGCAAGAGCAGCCGACCACGGAGCAGGCCAAGCAGACCGAAGAGTCGCAATCCGTGACGCAAGACACATCGCCCTCGCCCGAAGGGGAAGGTCCGCTGGCTGGCATGGTGCGTCGGGAGGACTACATCGGCCCCGGCGCGTCGGCCGAGGGCAAGCCGCCGGTCATGGGTCAACCTGTGAAGAAGAAGCCCAAGCCAGGTGGTTCTGGCGGTCGCGCCCGCCCGGCGATCAAGCTGGCGCCGATACCCGGCCCCTCCGAGCCCCCCAAGCCGAAACCCAAAAAAGACGAAGCCCCCGCGCAGAAGCCCGACATGCGACTGCCGGCCGAAGTGCTGGGCGGCAAAGCGGGCGACAAGCCGCTGGCGGCACACCTTCGCCGCGCCGAACGTAACCTGGAGGCCGAAAAGGCGCGGAAGACCGGTCCCGGGTTCACCGATGGCGACGACGCCAGCAAGGGACGTGGACGCGGCAAGGGTCGCGGACGCGGCGAAGAGGATCGCCCCATGCTGGGTGGTCGCGAACAGCGCCAACTGAGTCGCCGGCGGAGCAATCGCAGCGACGACGACGACAGCGGACGCGGACGTGGACGCCGCACCATTCGCCGCACCTCGCGTCGCAGTGGTGCCAGCACGGCCGCCCCGCGTAAGGAACGCGTTGCCGTTCAACTGCCCTGCACAGTTCGCGATTTGAGCGAAGCGGCCGGTATCCCCGCCATGCAGATCCAGCGGATCCTGATGCAGGAAGGGGTGATGGCGAAGATCAACGACACGATGGACGAGGAACTCACCGAGTTCATCGCCGCCGAGTTGGGCGTCGACGTCGACTTCGTGCAACCGGTCACGCTGGAAGACCAACTGCTGACCTCGATTCGCGAGGCCGAGGATCCCGAAGACCAACTGGAACCGCGTCCGCCGGTGATCACGTTCCTGGGTCACGTCGACCATGGAAAAACCTCGCTGCTCGATCGCCTGATCGGCATCAACGTGGTGAGTGGCGAGAGCGGCGGCATCACCCAGCACATTCGTGCCTATCAAATCGAGAAGGACGGCGCTGGCATCTCGTTCGTCGATACGCCGGGCCACGAAGCGTTTACCGAAATGCGTGCCCGCGGTGCCAACGTGACGGACATTGCCGTCCTGGTGGTGGCCGCCGACGACGGTGTGATGCCGCAGACCGAGGAAGCCATCAGCCACGCCAAGGCGGCCGAAGTGCCGATCGTCGTGGCGCTGAACAAGATCGACATTCCCGGCATCGATCCCAACAAGGCCATGGCCGATCTGTCGGCCAACGGGCTGCAGCCCAGCGAATGGGGTGGCGACATCGAAGTCGTAAAGTGTAGCGCCATCACCGGCGAGGGCATGGACGACCTGCTCGAAACGCTGCTGACCGTGGCCGACCTGCACGAGTATAAGGCCAACCCTCACCGTTCCGCCCTGGGCACTTCGCTGGAAGCGCAACAGGAATCGGGTCACGGTGTCGTGGCCAAGGTGATTGTCGAGAACGGCACGCTCCGCGTTGGCGACAACGTGGTCTGTGGCGACTCGTACGGCAAAGTGCGAGCCATGTTCGATACCTTGCGTCCGGAGTTGGCCATCCAGGAAGCTGGTCCCAGCACGCCCGTGAATCTGCTGGGCTTGGACGTCGCGCCGGCCGCTGGCGAGCACTTCTACGTACTGGACGACATCGCCCAGGCCCGCGAACTGGCCGAAACGCGGCGCGAGCAAACCCGCAAGGAAACGCTCGGCAGCACGGGGCCGGTTCACGTGACGCTGGAAAACCTGTTCGATCGACTCGAACACACCGAAGAGGTGCAAACGCTCAATCTGATCCTGCGATCGGACGTGCGTGGTTCGTTGGAAGCGATTCAGAAGGAATTCACCAAACTCGATCACCCCGAAGTAAAGCTCAAGACGCTGCTGGCCACCGTCGGCGGTGTGACCGAGGGCGACGTGCAACTAGCACACGCTTCGGATGCAGTGATCCTGGCGTTCAACGTCGTGCCCGACGAAAAAGCGCGCCAGTTGGCCGACCGCCTGGGCGTGCAGATTCGCCGCTACGACGTCATTTACAAGATCACCGACGATCTGAAGCTGGCCCTGGAGGGCATGCTGAGGCCCGAGGAACGCGAGGTCGAACTCGGCCGCGCCCTGGTGCAGCAGGTATTCAAGATCAGCCGGATTGGAGTGGTGGCCGGTTGCCGTGTGCTGGCGGGCGTAATCGAACGCAACTCCCGCGCCCGAGTGATCCGCGACAGCACCGTGATCGGCGATTACCCCATCGACACGCTTCGCCGCGAGAAGGATGACGCCAAGGAGGTCCGCGAAGGATACGAGTGCGGTATCAAGCTGTCCAGCTTTAACGACGTGAAGGAAGGCGATCTGTTCGAAGTGTACAAGGTAGAGGAGATCGGCCGTACGTTTGATGAGTAGTCGCAGAGCCCCGCAGACCGGTACAGCTGCGGGAAGCGTCTGACGTTCGTCCACCGGCCTTTCAACGATAAGCCCCGCTCAATCGCCTTATGCCCTCCCGTCGAGTCTTAAAAGCCGCCGAAGCCATCCGCGAAGTCGTCAGCATGGCGATTCTCACGGATCTGCACGACCCTCGTATCGAGGACGTGACCGTCACCTACGTGGAAGTCACGCCCGACATGCGCGGGGCGAAAGTCCACGTGTCGGTGATGGGCAGCGAGAGCAAGCAAAAGACCTGCCTGAAGGGTCTGGAGAGTTCGGCTGGCTACCTGCAGTCGAAGATCGCCCAACGCATCGATACCCGCTACACTCCCCGCCTGAAGTTCGAACTCGACCAGGGCGTGAAGCAGTCGATTGCCATCAGCAAGATGCTCCGCGAGGTGCTGCCCGACGACGAGGTCGCGCCAACTCCGCCCGATGAAGCAGCCATGGATGAGGAAGCTGGCATCGAGAACCCGCCGTCCGAGGCGGATAACTAACTTACCCACCCCATTGGAATCGGCACCTGCCGAACGCGAGCGGCCAACAGAGCTCGCCTCACCTGCACAATCGAGAAGTGGATCGGCCTGAGGGGCAACCATGACAGCACAGAATCGCGGCACTCGCATCACCAAGCTTCTGGGACAGATCAAGAAGCACTACAAGCCGGTTGGCGTGACGAAAGATCGCACGCTGATCGAGCACTTGATCTTTGCGTGCCTGCTGGAAAACTCCCCCCATGAAGCAGCCGAGGAAGCTTTCGAGCGATTGAAGACCGAGTACTTCGACTGGAACGAAGTTCGCGTGAGCACCAAGCGGGAACTGGCCGAGACGCTCAAGACGCTGAACGACCCCGAAACGGCCGCCGAACGGCTGAAGCGGACCCTGCATAGCGTGTTCGAATCGGTGTACGTCTACGACCTCGAGCATCTGAAGAAGCAGAACCTGGGTCAGGCCACGAAGACCATCGAGAAGTACGAGGGGACCTCGCCGTTTACCGTGGCGTTCGTCACTCAGAACGCCTTGGGGGGCCACGCCATCCCTGCCAATCAGGGCCTGCTGACCGCGTTTCTGGTGTTCGACATTATCAGCCAGAAGGAAGCCGACGGCTGGCACATTCCGGGCCTGGAACGTGCCGTGCCGAAGAGCAAGGGTGTCGAGATGGCCACCATCCTGCACCAGTTGGGGGTCGAGGTCGGCAAGAACCCTTATGGGCAGACAGCCAAGAAAGCGCTGTTGGCCATCGATCCGGACAGCAAGAGCCGCCTGCCCAAGAAGCCCGCTCCCGAGCCGGAACCGCCCAAGCCAAAGAAAAAGAAGAAGGTAGCCAAGAAGGTTGCCGGCGGCGCGACGCCGACCAAGAAAAAGAAGAAGGTCAAGAAGACCGCGGCGGCGGACGACGCACCGACCAAGAAGAAGGTGAAGAAGAAGGTGGCCAAGAAGGCCACCGGCAGCGGCACGAAGAAAGTGGCCGGCAAGAAAAAGAAGAAAGTAAAACGCAAACCAAAGTAGGAGAGTTGCCAAGCGCCAATGACCAATGACCAATGCTTGCGAACATTGGTCATTGTTCATTGACAATTGGTCACTGACTGAGTATGGCAGGACATTCGCACTGGGCGAACATCGCCCGCAAAAAGTCGGCTATCGACGCCAAGCGTGGCAAGGTGTGGAGCAAACTCTCCAAGGCCATCATCGTCGCTGCGCGAATGGGTGGCGGCGACCCGGATGCCAATCTCCGGCTTCGCTACGCCATCAACGACGCCAAAGCGGTCTCGATGCCCAAGGACAACATCGAGCGGGCCATCAAGAAAGGCACCGGCGAACTGGATGGTGGCAACCTGGAAGAGGTGCTGTACGAAGGCATCGGCCCGGCCGGCGTCGCCATCATGTGCGAAATCCTGACCGACAACCGCAATCGCACCGCACCCGAGATTCGCAAGCTGTTCGAAGTGTGCGGTGGCAAGCTCGGCGCCACCGGTTGCGCGGCCTGGACGTTCGACCGCAAGGGCGTGATTGTCATCGCGGACGACAAGACCAACGAAGAATCGCTGATGGAACTGGCCATCGAAGCCGGTGCCGACGACGTCCGCCACGAAGACGGCAGCTACGAAGTAGTGTGCGAGCCGGATGCTTACTCCGACGTGTGCGATGCTATCGCCGCCGCGGAGATCGAAACCGAGAGCCGCGACCTGACCTGGGTGCCCAAGGACACCATCGACCTGAGCGTGGACGACGCCCGCAACGTGCTGAAGTTGATGGAGCGACTCGACGACCACGACGACGTGCAGAACGTGGCGGCGAACTTCGATATCTCGGACGAAGTGATGGCCGAAATCGAAGCTGCCGGCTGAGTGCACCCCCGGTCGGACCAGCAGCGTTAACGCGTCGAAAACGCGCACGGCCCTTGTGGCTTTGCTATAACTGGAGTTAACTCGCATTGAGCTACCCCAGTTCTGCAACCGGAGTTCCACCGTGTTTCGACAAGCCGTGATGCTGTGTGTCCTGTGTGCTCTCACAGGCAATCTGCTGGCCGACGAGCGGCCGAACATTCTCTTTTGCATGGCCGACGATTGGGGCTGGCCCCACGCCGGGGTGTATGGCGATCCGGTAGTCGAGACGCCCACGTTCGACGATCTGGCCCGCCAGGGCGTGTTGTTCGATCGGGCGTACATCTCCAGCCCCAGTTGCACCCCCAGCCGCAACGCGATCCTCACCGGTCAGCAGTTCTATCGACTCGGCCAGGGCGCAAACCTGCACAGTTCGCTCGATCCGGCGCACCCGAACTTCATGTTCCTGTTGCGCGACGCTGGCTATCAGATCGGCCACTGGCGAAAGGCATGGGGTCCCGGCGATCACACGGCGCTCGGCTACAAGGAGCATCCCTGCGGCCCGGGCTCGAAGTTCACCAAGTTCATGAAGCAGCGTGACGCGGATAAGCCGTTCTGCTTCTGGTTCGGCACCTCCGATCCCCACCGTCCTTACAAGAAAGGCTCCGGCGGCGAGTCGGGCATGGACCTGGCCAAGGTGCCGGTGCCCAGCTTCTACCCCGATAAGCCCGAGATTCGCAGCGACATCGCCGACTATTACTTTGAAGTACAGCGGTGGGACAGCGACGTCGCCGCCGCGATCCGGCTGATTGAAGAGGCGGGCGAGTTGGAGAATACCATCATCGTGATGACCGGCGACCATGGCATGCCCTTCCCACGGTGCAAGGGCAACCTGTACGACTGGGGTTCGCGCGTGCCGCTGGCCATTCGTTGGGGCAAAAAAATCAATCCGGGCCAACAGTTCGAAGAGTTCGTTTCGCTAACGGACCTCGCACCCACATTTCTCCAAGCGGCCGGCGTACCGATACCCGAGGAAATGACCGGGCACTCGCTGCTGGGCGAAATGGGGGTCGAAGAGCCGAGCCAGCCCGCCGGCCGCGAATTCGTAGTGTACGGCCGCGAACGCCACGTGCCGGCCCAAAAGATACCCACCATGGACGGCTATCCTGCTCGCGCGATTCGCACCGACCGATGGCTGCTGATCCTGAACGTCGACCCCGAGCGCTGGCCAGCCGGTGTGCCCGAGGGAGCAACCCATCCGATCGACAAGTACGCGGATTGCGACGACGGCCCAACCAAGCAGTGGCTGATCGCCCACCAGGACGATCCTGACGTGGCCCCCTACTACGCGCTGTGCTTCGCCAAGCGCCCGCCGGTGGAACTGTACGATTGCCAGGCGGACCCCGACCAGGTCCACAACCTGGCCGACGATCCGGCGCACGCCGAGACCGTCGAGCAGCTCCGCGGTCAGCTGGTGAAGTATCTCGAATCGACGGGCGACCCACGCTTCACCGACGGTGACGCCCCGTTCGACGGCTATCCCTATCGCGCGAAGTATCTAAAGAGCTATTTGGAGAAGAATGGCTACTAGGACCACCTCGACAGCCCGGCGCGGCAGGTGAGCATTCCGCATACCGTCTCCGCTTTCTCGCTGGCACGTATGCTGACCAGAATCAGCGTGGCAATTCACCGACTTCTCCAACCCAAAAGCCTTTGCTCGCGCCCTCGGCGGTGGATTACAATGGGGCCTTCCCACCTTCCCTTCCCTCCTACCAGGCGAGCCCCCTCATGTCTCGATTGCAACTCACGCTGGCACTGTCACTTTGCTTTGTTCTTGCCACCTGCACCACCGCCACGGCGGAGGAATGGACATCGATGTTCAATGGCAAGACGCTCGAAGGCTGGACCCTCAAGAATGGCACTGCCAAGTACAGTGTCGAGGACGATGCGATCGTCGGCCGCACGAATCCTGGCAGCCCCAACTCGTTCCTCTGCTCGGTGGTGCCTTACGGCGACTTCGAACTGGAGTTCGACGTTAAGGTCGACAACCCGCTGAACTCGGGCGTGCAGATTCGCTCGAAGACAGAGAAAGGTCCCGGCAAGTCCGTCTACAACACGGGCCGCGTGAACGGACCGCAGGTGGAGATTGAAGCCAGTGGCAGCGCAGGCGCCGAGGCCGGCTACATCTACGGCGAGGCCACCGGTCGCGGTTGGCTGATCCCGGACGACAAGCTGATTCCGCACAAGCATTTCAAAGACGGCGAGTGGAACCACTACCGCATCGTAGCCAAGGGCCCGCGGATTCAGACCTTCGTCAACGGCGAGCCAGTGGCCGACCTGACCGACGAGGAAATCTACAAGACCCACCCCAAGGGTTTCATCGGCCTGCAGGTGCACGCCATCGGCGGGAATGAAGGTCCTTATGAAGTCCGCTGGCGGAACTTGCGGATCAAGAAGCTGTAAGTAGCTGCAGGCAGACTGCTGGCAGAAGATAACTCGCCGGGACAACGCCGTCCAAAATGGATAGCGTTGCCCCGGTGTTTGCTATTGAAGATATCTCTACCGTCCCCCGACCAACTGAAATCGACGTCCCGCAAGCAGAAATCGTTTCATCACTCAGGACGCCTGCAGCCCGCCTTCCAGCCGCTTCTCGTGCAGGTCCTCCGGTGGATCAAAGCTCCGTGCATAGCGTAGCTCGGGGAACAGTCGCAGCCAGGCGAGGGTTACCACGATGGCGCCGGCGCCGCCGGCAATTACGGCGCCGACCGGGCCAATGAGCGCGGCCAGAAAACCGCTTTCGGCTTCGCCCAATTCGTTGGAGGCCGAGATGCTGAGCATCGACACCGAGCTCACGCGGCCCCGCATCGCATCGGGCGTGTGGATCTGGATGAGCGACTGCCGCACGAATACCGAGAACATGTCGGCGCTGCCCCACACGGCCATCGCGGCCAGCGCCACCCACAGGGCATTCGACGCCGGCAGGAAGGCGGTGGCTCCGAACAGCATTGTGGCCAGACCGAACACCACCACCGCCCACATCATCTTGGGTCCCACGTTATGCTTGAGCGGCCAGAACGAAAACCACAGTGCGGTTAGCCCCGCACCGATGCCCGGCGCGGCGGCCAGTTGCCCCAGTCCTTCGGACCCCACGTGCAAAATGTCGCGGGCATACACTGGCAGCAGCGCCGTGGTGCCGGCCAGCAGCACCGCAAACAGGTCGAGCGTGATGGCCCCGAAAACCAGTCGGTTGGTGCGGACGTAGTTCAGCCCGTCGACGATCTGCCGTATCGGATGGCGGTCCTTCTGAGGTGGCGATTGGGGAACGTGGCCCACCACGAACAGGCCGATCAGGGCCAGGCCGAACAACAGTGCGCTCACCAGGTAAGCCCAGTGGGGCTGCACGGCGTAGGCGTAGCCGGCAATCGCGGGGCCGACGATGCTGCCGGTCTGCCAGATGATGGAACTGAAGGCGATCGCCCGCGGCAACAGCAGCGGCGGCACGATATTCGGCGCCAGCGACCCAATGGCGGGCGCCTGAAACGCTCGCACCGCCCCCAGCACGGCCGCCAGAACGAAGATCAGCGGCAGGCTGATCCAGCCTTCGTAGCTGGCCATGGCCAACACGGCGGCCACAGCCAACAGCATGCTCAGCGTGACTTTGGCGATGCGAGTTCGTTTGAACCGATCGGCAACAAGCCCCGCCAGCGGGGTCAGCAGGAACAGGGCGACGAACTGGATCAGACCGATCAAACCCAACTGCGCCGCGGCACCGGCCGTGGACATTGTTTCGCGAGCCACGTTGTACGCCTGCCAGGCGACAATCAGCCGCATGCCCGAGGCGCTGACGATGGTGCAAAGTCGCACCACCAGGTAAGCGCGGAATGTGGAAATCTGCAGGGGGTGAGTCGGCGTGGGATCCGGAAGGTGCTTGGGCTCGGGGGGCGGGTCGTTTTCCATAAACCTATCTTCGACACGAAACGAACAATCGCGGCAGCGTGCGACACGATTGCTTGATGGCGCTCGACGGGGGCGGCTTGATCCATGCCGCCGCGGTCCGAGTTCGGCGCTGCAGGTGGGAGTTGAGACACGTCAGTGGCTGCCGATGTTCGGCCGCCATGCTACGCGTCTACTGGCATTCTAGGCAACGCCGGGCGTTTCGTCATCCGATGATGCGGACAACCACGGCGGCCAGCAAGGCCCCGATCAGCGGTCCGGCGATTGGCACCCACGCGTAAGACCAATCGCTGGACCCCTTGGCCGGGATAGGCAGCAAGGCATGGGCGATGCGGGGACCGAGGTCGCGGGCCGGGTTAATCGCGTAGCCCGTCGTGCCGCCCAGGCTCAATCCAATCGCCAGCACCAACAGCCCAACCGGCAGGGCCCCCAATGCACCGAGGCCCACCTTGGTCGTGACCTGCTCTTCCGCAGTCGAAGAAGTCGGCGAGGGCCACTCTACCGACGGATCGGCCGCCAACAGCACGGCCAGCACCAAGACGAAGGTGCCCACCACTTCGGAGAGTACATTGAAGGGATAGTTGCGAATCGCCGGCCCTGTGGCAAACACGCCGAGCTTGGTGGCCGGCTCGTCGCAGGCCTTGAAGTGGTCGTAATAAGCGAGCCACACCACGGCCGCACCGACCATGGCCCCCGCCAGTTGCGCGGTGAGAAAGCCGGGCACTTTGGCCCACTCGAATTCGTCGGCGGCGGCCAATCCAATCGTCACGGCCGGATTGATGTGCGCGCCGCTCATCTCGCCCACGCACCACACCGCGACGAACACGGCCATCGCCCACCCGAAGGAGATGACGATCCAGCCACTACCCTGCCCTTTGGTCTGCGGCAGCGACACGTTTGCGCACACGCCGCCTCCCAGCAGGATCAACAGCGCGGTACCGAGAAACTCGCCGAGATACGCTTCCATCTAATCCGCCTTTGTCTGGTGGGCTCCTACGGTGGGCCGCCCAAGCGATGGCGGCGGGAGTTTCACACAGTTATAACGGCTCGCGCAGCCGTTGGGGAGTCACTTGCTATCCAAATGGTGTCATCAGCACGAGCATCATCATGGTGACCAGCAGCAGTGTACCCAGCAGCACCGCGTAGTTCACCAGCGGCAGCACCTTGTCGGCGAGAAACCGGGTCCACCCCAACAAGCACACCAGCGCGATATCGGCAATCAGTCCCATGCCAAGCAGCGCGTACCAGTACGAGACGGCCAACTGCGACAGCCGCACCAGCCAGAGGACGTTCGGCGACAGTGGCAGGTCCATCTCGGCGTACACCTCCCGTAGCAGCGGAACCACAAACACCAGCACCATCACCAGCGCAACGAGGGCCACTACGTGCAACACCACGGCCAGCGCCATGGCGCCGATGCAGGGCAGCGGTTGATCGTTCGAGTCGTTCATCAAACCACCTTGGGTTGTCGAGTTTACGCACCGCTTAGACCTCGGCGTCCAACACGTGGTTATAACGGCCTCACCGGTCCGGCACGAGCGAAGCACGATCCACGGGTATTGGACCGCGGCCTCCGATTACTGCTGTCCCTAATACTTGAGGGTCCTGGCAAGATTTCCTGTCAAAAACTGCCGCGGTTACCATATAAAAGCGTAAGGGTGTGCCCTCACCTTCCATGGCGAACTTGCGACTCCTGCGAAACGCCTTCCGACCCACTACTTCCCCGATGAATTCCATGCGATACGTTGCTATTGCTTGTTCGACGATTCTCCTCTTCACCGCATGCATTACGGCTCGGGCCGAAGACTCCAAGGCCGAAGCCCGGGCGCCGCGGATCGTGAACATCGTGAACTTCATTCGGCTGCTCGAACCCCGCAGCGAGGCCATTACCGAGGACGTGTTGTACGAGACCGTGGTGAAGCAGACCGAGTTGATGAAGCAGCACAAGTTGCCCGGTACGTTTCTGTTGCAGTACGACGCGTTGATGGAATCGCGGTATCAGCAGTTGCTCGAGGGGCTGCCGGACGAGCAGTTCGAAATCGGCGCCTGGTGGGAACTGCCGCAGCCGCTGGTGGAGAAGGCCGGGCTCGAGTGGCGGGGCCGCTTTCCCTGGGACTGGCACGCCGACGTTGGGTTCGCGTCTGGCTACACGCCCGAGCAGCGCGAGAAGCTGGTCGACGTCTACATGGCCGACTTCAAGAAAGCGTTTGGTTACTACCCCAAGTCGGTCGCTTCGTGGTTTATCGATGCTCATACGCTGCAATACATGCGCGATCGCTACGGCATTGTCGCCAGCGCCAACTGCAAGGACCAGGTTGGCACCGATGGCTACACCCTATGGGGCGGGTACTGGAATCAGGCCTACTACCCCAGCAAGGTGAATGCCTACATGCCCGCGCAGACCGAGTCGCAGCAGATACCCGTTCCCGTGTTCCGCATGCTCGGCAGCGATCCGTTGCGGCAGTACGACAACGGCATTGGCCACACGCACCAGGGCGTGATTTCGCTGGAGCCCGTGTATGGCGACAGTGGTGGCGATGCGGCATGGGTCGACTGGTTCCTCGAGAACTTTGTCGACGGCGAGTGCCTGGCCTTCAACTATACCCAGGCCGGACAGGAGAATTCCTTTACCTGGGACGGCATGCATCGTGGCCTCGAGTACCAGTTCCCGCTCATCGCCCAGCTGCGCGACGAAGGCAAAGTGCGCGTTGAGACGCTGCACGAGTCGGGCGAGTGGTTCCGCCGGAACTTTGAGACCACGCCTGCGACGTCGATGACCTACCAATCGCCGCTGCGTGACGACACCCGCCAGACGGTGTGGTTCAACAGCCGCTTTTATCGCACCAGCCTCATCTGGCAGGATCGCCACCTGAGAATTCGCGACATCCACCTGTTCGACGAGTCGGTCGAGTCGCCCATCCTGAAGCAGAAGATCACCAGCCCGGCGGTGGAGTTCTACGCCCAGCCGGTGGTCGACGGTTTTCATTGGAGCTCCCGCGAGGTGCTGGCCGGCATCGTGTTCAAAGCCCGCATCGATGGCCAAGACGTAGAGTTGACCGGCGGCGAGCCAGAAGTCACCAGCCCCCAACCGGGCGAGCTACGCATCTTGTGGCCGCTGACGAATGTCGAAGGCGCGTTGGTGATCGAACTTGCCGAACGGACCATGCACATCGCTTTGGAAGGCTTGAGCGCCGACTGGTGGGCCGAGTTCCGCGCCGCCCCCGACGCGGATCTGCCCTTTACCCGCGTGCAAGCCAAGTCGCTCGACTGCTCGTTCCAATCGCACGACTACCGGGTGAACGCCACCGAGGGAAGCTTCACGCAGACGGACGGCGGCTTCCGCATCACCCCCGACGGCGGCGCTATCACGCTCCGGCCGGCGATCGGCGGCGAGTAGCTACACACACAGCCCCACCCAAGAGCCCAGCCCCGGCAAGCAGCAGAATCGCTGCGGGCTCGGGCACCGCGCGGGCGATCATGTGTACGCCGTCACCTGCCCCTACTTGAGAGCTGTCCCAGAATCTCGTCGCAATGTCGCCCTCGATGATTCCGGACAGCGAGGTCATGTAGTAGTAGTCGCCAGTTCTAGTACCCCTCTGCGTATACCACTGCAACGTGTACGTGCTGGCTCCCCTGCCGACCCCTTCGATCCCTCGCAGGTAGGCACTGGCAATCTCGGTTTGCGGCAGCGAGATGGCCTCTTCGGTAATGCCGATACCCTGGAAATCGAGAGAGGATCCGGCGCCGCTGGAAAATGCGAACGCCTGGGGGCCATCTACCGCCCAATGCCAGTTGAGAATCTCCTCGCCATCGAGCGTCCCATCCTGGTGGGCATTGTCGGTGGTGGTGATCGTACCGCGCAAAGAATAGCCTTGCTGAAACTCGGGGTAATCGACGATCTGATAGATTCGCGCGGCCGAACACGGAGGTGCCGCGGCCAACAGTGAACCGAACACTCCAACGAGTGCCATAAATTGTCGCAACATGGTGCCTTCCCCTGATTCTCAATGGTCGCTTAACGGCCGAGCAACCTTTATCCTACTCGCAAGTCGGCTTGGGTTCCAACAAGGTGAAGGGGCTAATGTCTTCGCATTGCAACTCAATCGACCAGGCCAGCGGTTCCCTCGTGCCGAGCGTCTTCTGGCGCCACCACGTCAATCGCGTGGGTCAACTCCTCGCCGAAGCGGGCGTCCCCCGCGTGCAGCATCTGCCAGTGGGTCTCGTAGCGGCCGGCCTTCGCGGGGGCGGTGAGCGTGACATCGAACTTGACGGGACGCCCGCGGAAGATGCCGCCGTACGTCGGTATCTCGTTATCCTCGTCGTTCAGCTTATAACGGCCGGTGCCAAACAGTACCACGTCTTGTTGCTCGTTCTGGCCAAACTGAAACCCCGCGGCCCCTGTCCAGCGAACATCACCGGTGTTGCGTACGATCACCTGGGCTGTGACCGTCTGTCCGGGACGCAAGGTCTCCGGAAGGTTATGCCAGAGGATCCTCGCATCCAGATCGGCCACGTCGTTGTATTGCCGCGCCCCTTCGGCGGTGGTGCGGATGTACTGGTACGGATCGTTGTCGCTCGACCAGGTATCCGTATTGCCGCTATCGTTGGGCGGATCGAGCACCTGGGCCCCGCGGGTATCGGCCGCGTAGATGCCGGTGCCTTCGGCATACTCGTTCCAGCTCTCGACGTACACCCGGTCGATGGACGACTTCTGACTGGCAACCTTGGCCCAGGCCGCCGCGTAGTGCGATCCGCCCGCTCGCGGCAGAAAGTACCCCGGATCGCGGATGTTCTGGTCCCAGTAGCCTGGTTTCAATTGCACCGTGCGGAGCGAGTTGTAGCTCCGCGGATCGAAGTAGGCCTGGGTTTCGAACTGAACCACCTTTTCGTCGGCGAAGCCGAGCGTCGCCGGACTGACGGCCGTAGTGATCATGTAGATGTCGTCGTGGAACATCGCGTGTTGGGCGGCGAACTCTGCCGCCAGGCGCCCCTGGACCTCCGCGCGGGTGAGCGACGACAGATGGGCCAATGAATGGTGAACGTGCCACACATCGAGCACGGTGCGTCCATCGATGTGGGTGAGATAGCTATCGGCGTGCTCGTCGGGGTTGGTGTCGAAGTACTGCTGGTAGAACTTGCTGTACATGCCGACGAAGGTGTCTTTTCCCTCGGCCGTGGAGACATCGAGCGAGTTGTTCATCCCCCAGATGATGATGGGATCCAGAAACGGCGTCACTTTCGGCACGTCGTACCCCTCGCGCCGCAGTTCGCGCAGGGCGGCAAACAGGTTGCGCCGCTGCTGGTGGAAGTCGTCCGTCAAATGGACGTTCATCGCGTCGATATTGGCCGCCATCACCTGCTTGATCTGCGTCTTCCAGAACGGCACCTCGCCGGTCCAGTTCTCACGCCCCTCGATTGGCAGCCAGGGACCGTCCTGCTGACCCCCGTCGGAGCGATACCACACGAAGAAACTGGTGCTGACAATCTTGTCGCCCAGTTCAAAACTCCTGCCCGGCGTCGAGAGATCCGCGGGCACTTGCTGTGCCGACGCGATGCTGGCGGCGAAAGTCAGCAGCGTCGCCGACAGAGCCAGGACCCAATTAGCGGATGAATTGCGCGCGATTGTGTGCATCCAACACCTCGCCAGAGAATGGAAACAGGTACGAGGTCTACTACCCGCAATGCTAACCACAGTTGTCGGGCGATGTAAGCCAACCACCAGGCGTGCTACATACAGAATGCCGCGCACCGGTGCAGTGCAAGACAACTGTGTCCGATTTGCATTTGGTTGCGGTTAGACAACTGGGCCGCGGTTCGAGAACGACATTGCGCTTGCCGGACTCACTTCTGCGGGAGTTGCTGGGGAGCTGGTTCCTTCTCCTTCAGAATCTGTTGAGTCCAGACTTCTTCGACTTCGAATCGGAACTTGGCAGGGACTTGATCGCCCGGCTTGTACTGCGATGGGCGATCGGCCTTTGGATGCCTCGCTTCCTTGGGATCGGGTGCTTGGTATTCGAAGGATGTTCGATAGAAAAGTCGCCCCACCGCTACGACCGTGGGGTATTCGCCTCCCGCGCGGAAGACCTTGTCCGGCCAACTTTGCCTGAGAGAAAAGGAATACCAGCCAGCATTCAACTCGTCCGGACACTTCGTCCCATAGCCTGGCACACGGCCACGGATCAGATAACGCCCTGGAAACGTATACTCCCTGCCATCGCGAACTGTCGCTGCACTCGGCTCACTGGCCGTAAGTACCTTCAACAGTTGCTGTAGCTGCTTCTCCGAGGTGACTTCCACAACCTGACTGGCCTGGTCCTTCGACTCCGTGAAGGCTTTCGTCGGAATCGATTGCGCGTCTGCCAGGTCCTGTGCCGAGACGGAACAACTCCACACCAACAGGCATGGTAGCGCTAACCCAAGATACCGTGTTGCCCTTGCTGGTAGTAATCTAGTGTTCATTTTGTATTCCTGTTTTCCAGAATGGCCGGCTCGCTATCGACGCAGCCCGAGCAGTCCCAGACTTCGAAGGGGGCGGAGTCAAGTCGCCCCTTCAACGAGCTTCGCCCTACTCGGAGGTGGAGTCAACACCTTGGTCAGCCTCGATCGGGATCTCGTCTTCGAACTCCATGTTGTACGCACCCAAAAACCTAACCACAGCCTCCCGGGAGTCGCTTTGAGTCTCGTAGGTGGGTATGACTCCTTGTTCGAGTTGCTTCAACCGCTCTAGAAACTCAGCTCGGTCGAAGTCTTCATCGCCTGCAATCGCCACCAGGCCGCGCGTCAGATTCTTTAGCCGGTTATTTGCTGCCAGGTTTGGCTCGAACTTCCCGACGAGTGAACCGACACTGAAAAACACGAAGCAAAACCCCAGCACCATGACACTCTGCAGCGCAACGCGAAGCCCGCGATGGCGAACGCCCAGTTCGACACCAAACCACAGCGTAACAGAAACGACTATCCAAAACTCGACATGCATCCGGGGCTCCTCACGCGGTCGCTTCTTTTCGTCGGGACTTGTCGACGGGTGGCACTAGCCGCGAGTGCCACTCTACGGCTGGGTGGCACTGTCCTGGTGTGTGCCACGGGCTCTGCCCGTGCAAGCCACTGGTGTTCGGCTTGCACACCACTCCGGTTAATCTACTACACCTGTCTTTGCCCCTTCACAATGCCAGACTCATTTTCACTGGGGATCTCGGTGCATGGCGTCATGGTAGTTCAAAGCACGGGCGGAGCCCGTGGCACACAGAAAAGTGGCGGCTAGTCAGTGCCACCCGTCGTGTTGCAAGCCAAGCAACACAAGGCCAACCACCTCAAGAGCGTGGCCCCGAAACTGGAGGTGCTCGATAAACTCATCGGTGATGAGAATTGGGATCCAGAATCTGACATGCGATTCCGGGTGCTACTCAATAAGGCCCGCCGTCAAATTGCCGAGCCCGATCATTGCCCAGTGGAAGCCCAGAGGCTGCTGAAACAGGTAGACCTAGTAATGGGGGCAAGGAAAGCCAACCGAGAGGCTGAGCTAATGCAACAGCGGGACAAGCTAGAGGCGGACCTAGAGGCCAACAGCGCGGAGCTAGACACGTTGGCCGATCCTGAATCGGCTGAGTAATCCTCCAGGCCACACCTGCCCACCATGGAAGAAAGATTAGTAGCCGGGGTAGGCGTGGCTTTAAACCATCTTCGGTCGTGAGATTGTGATTCGATGCTACGGCCAGCAGCCGCGACCGGACCCACAGCCGCCGAGTCTGGGCAAACACGATTCGGCGGAACAACTGTGGGCTAAATCAGAAAGCCAGATAGAGAAATCTGGTTACGCCCGTCGCCCCTCATTCGAGGGCGGCGGGTTTTTAGTTTGAACCACGCGATGCTTCGGTGTTATCGTTCAGCGGTTCTTCGCTTCTGTGGGAGTCAAGTTGCTATCGTACCTGGTGAGACTTCCTACTGGGCATCATTACGGGGCTTACACGATTGAGTCTTCTGGAGTTGCGGACTTGTCGCTTTTTCTTAGCAGAACCCACCTTAACATATGAACAATGTTCATCGTCACAAAACCGATTAAGACAACGATACATATCACGCTTTCGATTTTATGCTTGATTAAAGCTGTATCGATGTTAATCCCATCCACGGACGGAGCGAAAGGATATAGCAATAATAATGAGAGTAGATATACCGCGACGATAAGACCGACTTGGTAGCTCAGCCGCTTTCTCAATATCGGCAATCGCTTTGATATCCATATGTCCACTGCAAGCTGAGTCATCACAATCAGCGACAACCTAGCCGGCGAAGGGAGGGAAGGTGTGCGCAAGTGGCTCACTATCCAATAGACACCAACAAGTTGCACAAGCAAAAGCATGCTGAGCACAAGCAGCCAACTTGCGTTCGTGATGAAGTTTATTTTCATCTAGTAACTACTATTGGTTACCTATGTATGGGTTCATGCCATCTTGATCAATATCAAATAGCCAATCGGGGTCGTTCGGTGAAAACCAATGATCATCTCCCCCATACTGTCCCTTCATCGTCCCATGACCAACATCAAAGTACATACATTTTTTCGTGCCATCTTTCTGTGGACAACATAATCGGCCCACACCGTGTGCTATGAACCCATGCGTGATCATTCCAAGCCGATTATAGTATGTGGGTCTTACGGGCCCATACAGCCAACTGTCTTCAAGGACGTAGTCCTCCGGGAGCACAATTAGGTATTCTACAGTGCAGCCGCCGGGTAATACTGTGTTCTCAGGCAATTTGTCTTTGACTGCTTGAAGGTACTCGAAACAGCTTCCTGTGTAGGGCCAAGGTGGATCACCAGTCTGCCCTGTGTCGCCTACAATCTGCATGATATCTACAAAGGCAGATTCACACTTTGGATTACCAGCACACAACGCCTCAACGGATCCCTCATCCGGTGTCAGTGGAGAATTCTTGCAAGACCTGCTGATCACAGCAATTCCGATAAACGAAGAGTAATCCAAGTTCGTGCAACTTGCGGCACAAGCAGCGCGGTTTGGTGCCGTAACGAAAATTGGCTTTGGCTTATTATAGCCACCTTCTCCCAGTCCTTGAGCCTCCTCCTTACACATGCATTTGCAAATCACCAACCCCATCGGATCAGTATACCGAGTTGGCATCCCCCCCACATAGGCATACAGATTCATCCCGCCGCGATACCCAATCGGGTCCCGATTCACGAACCGACCAAGCTGCGGGTGGTAGTACCGATACCTCGAATATTGTAACCCCGTCTCGGGATCGAGTCTCCTACCGGTATAGAGAAACTCGTTATCAATGTCCCGCAGGTAAGACGTCGCCAGCACGGGAGAGGCCATCTTGTGCGGTTGCGGGGGGTAAGAAACAGCACGTGTAAAAAAGTGACTGTTGAAGTCGTCCGCCGGTTTGGTCCAATGGAGTTGCGGCCGTTTGTACCTGCCGTGGCTGTTTGGCAATCGGAATGGCGATTGGCTGTGCGCTATAAGCTATAGGCCAGAGGTCGTTGGTGGCCGTTCGCTCCGCGAACGAGCGTAATGCCGGAGGCGCTCATTCGCGGAGCGAATGGCCACTATTGGAGTTTTGGGCCAACGGAGTTTTGGGCCCACGGCGGTGGCCCAAAACACATGCGGGGAACAACGCGCGGGGTTTTGTCGCACGCCGCGAATGGTTTTACCGAGAAAACAAGGGGTTTCACCACCTGGGGGAGGACAAAACCGCTGGAGTTTTGGGCCCATGGATGTAGATCCCGGATGTTGGCCCAAAACTTCCGTGCGCGAGCCGGCTCGCGGCGGGGAATCCACCGTCTGGCGACGGTAGCTACGGCGTGCGCCGCTCAATACTTCCCTTCGTGCTTCACCGGGTTCTCGTCGCGATCCCAGTAGTCCTGGAAGTCGAAGTCGGGGGAGTTGTCCAGATCGTGGCACTCCAGGCAGTTCTTCACGACGTCGCCCAGCACCTGACCTTCCATGTTGCCCTCGTTCTCGACCACTTTCATCCGCAGGGCCGCCCGAAAGTTCTCGATTTCGGTGTCGGTTGCATCGATGTTACCCATCTCGGCATCGTAGTGATCCTTGGCCGGGCCATGGCAGTTCTCGCAACCCTGCATTTTGAGATGGGGTGTTTTCTCCAGGCTCTCGTATCCCGTCACGTAGGGAGCGAAGCCCTGGGGATTCCAGCCCGTCACATGGCAGCTGACGCACTCGGGGTCGAAGTGCCGGGGCGGGTCGAGCTGCACCAATGTCTCGGTGGCGTGAGCGTGCGGGCTCTTCATAAACACGTCGCAGGCGTCGGTATGACAGTCGGCACAGACTTCGCTGCCGACGAAGCCGCTACCGCCACCGGGCGTTGCCAGCGGCTTGCCGGTCAAAGGTTCCCACCCCTTGCCCGAGGTGACAAGCGTCTTGAGCTGGTTCTGATAACGCACCATCAGTTGTTGCATCTCGGGGGCATCTTCGAAGCGATGGTCCATGGGCACTTTTTGATAGCGGTACCGCGGCTGGCCTTGCTTGTAGATACCAATCACCACGGCGTACATGCCCTTGTGACCGATCTCGATCAGGTTGGCGCCCGACTCAGGGATAGGTGTTGCTTGCTTGGGTGGTTCGTCGCCCCCCTTGCCGGCGACAACCCAGCGGAACTGGGGGAACTTGGCGGACAGCGCCTTGGCCTCGGACACTTCGCCATAGACCAACAGCACCATTTCGTCGCAGTTCTCGGCCAGCAGTTTGGGCAGCACTTGCTGAATGCCCTCCTCGGGCGAGACGGTCACCAGGTCGGTCATCGACGCGACGGAAGCAATGCCTTGCTTGCCCAACACGGCGGTCATACCAACTTTGAAACCGTTCTTTTCGACGACGCGGTAAGGTCGGGTGAAACCAAACTCGGGATCCACCAATACCACGTTCGCCGATACCAGCGGGTTGGGGCTCAGGTTCGCTGCTTCGGACAGCATGTCGAGCTTCAGTTCCTTTTCGCCAAAGCCGACGGCCGAGTAATCCATCTCGACCAAACCTTCGAGGATCCTGCCGAGCTTGATTTGAGCTTGCGGGCCGTAGCGCCGCACCAGGCCGCCGGTGTCCATGGCAACGATCGGCCACCCCTGATCGCGAAGCTGCTTCATCATGGTCATCCGCCGCTTGAAGCCCCCCTTTTGGTTCTCGAGCCCGGCGCAGCCGCATGGTTCGAGGAAGCCCATCTGTTCGCCAGTGAACACCATCGCCAGATCGGGCTTGGGCCAGTCGACGAAGAT
The DNA here is from genome assembly GCF_024054565.1 of Aeoliella straminimaris. GTDB lineage: Bacteria > Planctomycetota > Planctomycetia > Pirellulales > Lacipirellulaceae > Aeoliella > Aeoliella straminimaris. The sequence continues at coordinate 124,048 of NZ_JAMXLR010000077.1, read as the reverse complement.
CGGGCCGTTCGCTTCGATGGGATCGGGCTTGGGCTTGTGACCAGCGGCCAGTTCGACAACGGGCTTGGCGACAAAGCGGGCTTCGAACTTGGGACCTACCCGGATGGTCTCGTGGGGCGTTTCGCTGGCCGCATTGTCGGTAAAGGCAAACGCCGCCCACATGGGAGCGGCGAACAACAACAGCACAACCAGGAAGGGACGCGAACGGCGTATGGCGGGATGCTTCGTCATGTGGTAATTCGGGGGGAGGGGGTATCGGAACGGGCCGTACTCGGATTGTCGGAACTTACGGCAAACTTCTCCACCCCCACCCACGCGGGCTGGAAAAGTCGCCGCAGGCGGGAGGGTTGGTCACACGGCGTGTGCCCGGCCGGTCTATTTGGTGACAGCCGCACCTTTAATCACAAACCGGACGCCAAAGCTGATCTCGGGACTGGTGGGATGATTGGTCTTCAGCACCACACTGCCACCTTCGCCCTGGCCGGTACCGTTACGAATAGCCGGCGGCAGGCCGGGTGGCAGCCGCAGAGTCAGCGGCACGTGATACAGGTCGTCGCGCAGCTTGCGGGGCTCGCCCAGTTCCACTTCCAGGTATTCGGGATCGAGCTCGGCCACCTCGAACTTGGTATCGGCTGCATGCTCGCCACCAACGTTGAGGAACAGCTTGACCTCGGCGCCCTCCTCGCTCTGGACATCGCCAAAGTGGACCGAACCGGTCACATCGTTGTAGGCCGCGGGGCCGCGAAGTTCGATGTCGCCCACCACGGTGCCCATGATCGGCACCCGCAGTTCTTCGGCTTCCTTGATATTGGTATGCAGCATGACCCAGTCGTGAATCGGTCCGAGCGGAAGTTTGCCAAGCGGCGTCACATCCACTCGATATCCGGCCTTGGCTTTGGCGTCAGGCAGTTCGTCGTGGGGCACTTCGACAACTTCGATGTTGTACTTGCCTTCATCCTCCGGGTTTTCGATGTTGGCCGATTCGATCTCGAGGTCTTCGTCCTCGAACGACATGACGTACAACGACTCGGTGCGTTGGTCTTCGGCCCGCAGCTTGTCGAAGAACCATTGGTTCGGCTCGACGGTGCTGACGTTGTTTACCATGCCCTCGACAGTCAACTCCACCCGCCGGGCGCGGGGGTCGTTGGTCTCCAGCGTGGCGGTCTGGCGAAACGTGCCGGCGTTCACTTTGGCTACCCAGGTGAGCGTCAGGTCTTCGGTCTCGCCCGGCGGAATGGGGTTCTTAGCCATGTCGCCGGCCGTGCATTTGCAAGTGGTGCTCACCACCTGCACGGTAAGCGGCTTGGTCCCCTTGTTGGTGACCTTAAAGCTGTGCTTGCGAGAGGTACCCCGCTGCATGGAGCCAAAGTCGTACTGCACGGCGTCGATCTCGAACTTGGGATAATCGGACTCGTCACCGGTGGTGTCGCCCCGCAGTGCACTGATCTCTTCGGCCGACCGCTGGCTGCCAACACTTTGATACGCCGACCACGCGCCGACGCTGCTACCGATGAGAAGAGACACAACCACAATCGGGAGAGCACGCATAGGAGAAAGCTCGCTGGAAATTCAACACGGACAAAAATGGGGGCCTTTTCAAATCTTAGGCCGCCACGGCGGGGCGGGTCAATCAATGGGCAATTCTTCGCCCGGCGCCCGGCTCCGCAGCTGCTGGCGGAGATACCCCCGGGCAGCGGTGAAATACTGCTGAAAGTCGTCCCGCTGGTAATCCGGATAGGTCCACGGCATCGATTTCCACCCCGAACTGCGGGAATACCCCAGCGTAATTTCGGCGTAGATGCCGCGCGACAGGTAGATGCGGTGCGAGTGATTCTTGGTCGATGCCAGCACCAGCTTCGACTCGGCGATGTAACCGGGATCGAGATTCAGCGGCCGCGGCTCAGGATGATCGGCCGCGGCGGCATATTCGGCTTCCCACCCATTGGTGAGGTGCTTCACGCTGGCCAGCTCACCGGGATTCGCGAGCACCGCGGAGCAAACGAACTGCTTCTTCAGCTCAATGCCCATTTCGGCATCGTAGTAATCGGTATCGTGAAACACGAACGCATCGCTCACCACCGCATGCTCCCCCCACTCGGCTTCCACGCGCTCGCGAGCCCACGCGAGTGCTTCGTCGTACCGACTGATGATCGCGACGAGCCTGAGAACCGGTTGTGGGGGGTGGATGGAACCCATGGGGATGTGTTTAGGATTGCAGACGCGCGGTGGATTCGCGGAACGCGAGGCGGTCCGGTATTAAAGTCGAATGCAAGTGGAAACGCTGCAGTAGAGTACCCAATAGCCGGAGGGCCACGCCCTCCGCGACTAAGTCACAAAGCCTGTGTAGCGACTCCACTTTACTCCGCGATGCGAAGGGAGATAAGTGCCGAGCAGGTAGTCGAAATGACTGCGAGTGCGAACTCGCTTACGGCTTCCCCCCTCGCTGAACCACTTTTGCGAGCGAAACGCGGCATTCAGGGCTCGGCTAAGCGACCCTTTTACGAGACCTCGCATCTTCACCGCGTCTCGGCCGTCGGTCCACGAGATAAGCACGTGTGCATGAGAGATATCTGTAGCGGTATAGCACGCAACAAATCGTTGCCTCTCTTGCGAAGCGACAACGCTAAGAGCGATTACCCGTTGAAGCTCAGCCGTCAGACGGATTTGATCGCCCTTCATCGACTCGACGTAAAGTCGATCCATATGGGCATCCTGCGCGACGAGCCCCTCATCGCGACGAACGTATCCCCGCTCGCGGTTCGGCATCCACGATCCGTACGCGTGGTAAGTGAAGAGGTAGCAGGGCATGGTGTGGGAGACTTGTTCGCGGACCGCGTGGCGGTCCGGCTAGGGGGAAGTGACTCCATTCACCAGAACGTGAACAAAATAACACCACCACGTTTCGCTGTCAACGAACTACGCGGTTCTCCCTTGAACCAGCCCTATCAACCCCCTAGTACGCTCGCGCAAATACCCCGCGCTGCTGGCTCTCGCCGCCGGTGAAGATGCACTTGCCTTTTTCCTCTTTCCCATCCAGAGGAATACAGCGCGCGGTGAGCTTCATCGCTTTGAGCTTCGCTTCCATCTCCGCCCCGTCGACGAAGTGGCAGTAGGCCATGCCACCGGGGGCGTCTTCGGCGAAGAACTTCTGGAACTCGTCCATCGAGTTGAGCTCGACCGTAGACTCTTCGCGGAGCTTCGCGGCCCGGTCGTACAGGTTCTGCTGCATCTCCTCGAGCATCTTGGTGATCCCAGCGACCAGTTCGCCGCGGGGCGTACCGGTGCCTTTGCCGCCAATGTCGCGACGGGCGACGAACGCTCCCTCGCCCTTCACGTCGCGGGGGCCGATCTCGGCGCGGATCGGAACGCCGCGCTTCACCCATTGCCACTTCTTGTCGCCGCCGCGGATGTCGCGATCGTCCAGCTTCACGCGGACCGCCGCGCCGTCGAATGTCTGGGCTTCGAGCTCGGCCTTGAGCGACTGGCAGTAGGGCAGCACCACGGCTCGCTCTTCGTCGTTCTTGTAGATGGGCAAAATCGCCACGTGCGCGGGGGCCAGCTTGGGCGGGATAACCATGCCATCGTCGTCGGCGTGGCTCATGATCAATCCACCGACGAGCCGCGTCGAGACGCCCCAACTGGTGGTCCAAGCGTGGGTCAGGTCACCCGACTCGCTTTGGAACTTGATGTCCTGCGCCTTGGCGAAGTTCTGACCCAGGAAGTGGCTGGTGCCAGCTTGCAGGGCTTTGCGATCCTGCATCATCGCTTCGATCGAAAGCGTGTCGACGGCGCCAGGGAACCGCTCGCCGGCGGTCTTGCGCCCCTTGATCACGGGCATCGCCATGTAATTCTCGGCGAAGTCGGCGTACACGTCGAGCATCTGCCGAGTCTCCTCCTGGGCCTCCTCGCTCGTAGCGTGCACCGTGTGGCCTTCCTGCCAGAGGAACTCGGCCGTGCGAAGGAACATGCGGGTCCGCATCTCCCAGCGGACCACATTGGCCCATTGATTGATCAGGATGGGCAAGTCGCGGTAGCTCTGCACCCAGCGGGCGAACGTGGCGCCGATAATCGTCTCGCTGGTGGGGCGAACGATCAGCGGTTCTTCGAGCTTGGCCTGGGGATCAGGCATCAGGCCGCCGGAGCCATTATCGACCAGCCGGTGGTGCGTCACCACGGCGCATTCCTTGGCGAATCCCTCAACGTGCTCGGCTTCCTTTTCGAGGAAGCTCATGGGGATGAACAGCGGGAAGTACGCGTTCTCGTGCCCGGTGGCCTTGAACATGTCGTCCAGCTTCCGCTGCATATTCTCCCAGATGGCGTAGCCCCACGGTTTGATGACCATGCAGCCGCGGACGTCGGAAGTCTCGGCCAGATCAGCGGCTTTGATGACCTGCTGGTACCATTCGGGGTAATCTTGCTCGCGAGTGGGGGTGATAGCGGTCTTGGCCATGAGGAGTCGGGTTTCGGGGGTTGGGGGTCAGGGTTTCAAGATTCGACATTCTAAAGCACACGCATGTTCAGTTAAATCCGAGTCTGGCCACGGGCAGGTCGGAGCTCGTCGGCTAGTTTCCGACCGAGAAAACGTGTTACCCTGGGTTCCCTGACCCCCGACCTCTGACCCCCGAATCCTCCCAAATGTCCCGACGTTACGCGACCCAATTGGCCCACAACGAGCACGTTCACCAGACGTTCCTTGCCAGCGACAAGAACCTGCGGCCCAACCGCAACGGCAATTACTACCTGCAACTGCAGCTGGCGGACCGCAGCGGTTCGATCGACTCCCGCCTGTGGAATGCGAGCGAGAAGGATTACAAGGACTTCGACAATGGCGACTACGTGCTGGTGGATGGCAGCACGCAGTTGTTCCAGGGCAATATGCAACTGATCATCAACTCGATCCGCCGCGCTCGGCCCGACGAGGTGGATGAGGGGGACTTCATGGTCCGGCAGCCGGCCGAGATCGATCAGTACGCCACGCGGCTGGCCGAGCTCCTCCGCGGCATCAAGACACCGGAGCTGAAGAACCTGGCCGAGTGTTTCCTGATGGACGACGAGTTCATGAAGAAGTTCACCACCGCCCCAGCCGGCATGAAGAACCACCACGCCTACAAAGGTGGCCTGCTGGAACACGTGGTGAGCGTGATGGAACTGGTGCTGCTGGTGGCCCCGCGGTATCCGCAGATCGATGAAGACAAGCTGCTGATCGGCGCTTTTTTGCACGACGCTTCCAAGATCGACGAGCTGTCGTACGATCGGGAGATTGGCTACACCGACGAAGGCCAACTGCTGGGGCATATGGTCATGGCGATGAGTCTCTTGGACAGTAAGATTGTGGAGGCCGAGCGGCTCTCCGGCGAGCCGTTCCCCAAGCCGCTGGCCATTGAAATCAAGCACATGATCATCAGCCACCACGGCGAGTACGAATACGGCAGCGCCAAGCTGCCGATGACGCTCGAAGCGGTCGCCTTGCACCACCTCGACAACCTGGACGCCAAAATCAACAGCTTCGGCACCCTGATCGCCGACTGCCCGAACTCCGACAGCAACTGGACACAGTACTTTGGCAACTTGGGGCGGAAGTTGTATAAGGGAGTGACGGAAGAGTGAGTAGGTGAGTAAGTCTTGTCATCCTGGGGGGGAGTTCAGCGACCCGCAGGATCTGCCAAAACGCAGTGCTTGAATTTCACGCCACGCACATCACTCACCTGCAACAATAGCCGACGAGCTACACCTCGTCGGCTTTTTTTTGATACATTACGCTCCGCTTTGCTTTCGTCGCCTCCCACATGGATTTCGTCGCCATGCACCAATCAATGCTCCCCAGCCTGGCCATCTTGCCGATGGAAATGTTCTCCTTCCAGCCGATCATCGACAATCCCCTGAATAGCTTGTTCACGCTGCTGATGCTCGTGTTGCTGCAGGCAGTGCTGGGGTTCGATAACCTGCTGTACATCTCCATCGAGTCGAAGCGGGCGCCCGAGGAGAAGCAGGCGTACGTGCGGCGACTGGGCATTGGCATTGCCATCGTGCTGCGAATCATTCTGCTGTTTGTGATTCTCAGCGTTTTGGAGTACGTGCAGGAGCCGCTCTTTGGCTTCACCATACCGGGGCTCTCGAAAGACCACGACACATCCGGGGCGTTCACGCTGCACAGTCTGATTTCGCTGGCCGGTGGGGCGTTCATTCTTTATACGGCCGTCAAGGAGATTCATCACCTGATCTCCATCGACGAACCGGGCCACGATGTGAAAGAGGGCGGCCGCAAAAGCGTGGGCGCCGTGATCTTTTGGATCGTGCTGATGAACCTGGTGTTTTCGTTCGACTCGATCCTGTCGGCCATGGCCCTGACGCACGACTTCTGGATCATGGCGGTGGCCATCGTCATCAGCGGCGTACTGATGATCGTGCTGGCCGATACCGTGTCGGCCTTCCTGAAGAAGAACCGCCTGTACGAGGTGCTCGGCCTGTTCATCCTGTTCATCGTCGGCGTGCTGCTGATCTCCGAAGGCGGCCACCTGGCGCACCTGCACCTGTTCGGCTACATCGTCGAGCCGATGGCCAAGAGCACCTTCTACTTCGTGATCGCCGTGCTGGTGGTAGTCGACATCGTCCAAGGCCGCTACCAGAAGAAGCTGCAGGCGATGAACAAAGCCAAGGCCGGCGGCACGGCTTAATCACCACGGAGGACACAGAGAGCGCAGAGGAGATTGCAATGCCACACACGATGAAATGGATCTTGGTGGCGACCACATTGTTCGTTGTCACGACTGGTTGCGGCCACCGACAAACATCTTTGCAAATCGAGTGTCGAAATTACCTGGAAGCGGGCCCACCAGCACATATGGAAGACTACGTGCCTGGCTCCCTGACCGAGATAGTAATCGCCCACGGAGCGAAAGGTGCGTCACTCGATCCTGAGCTTGTAGAGCTCGGAGAAATCATCGTGATGGAATCGGAGTCTCTATCTGATGTCGAAGATCCTGCGATCCGAGAATATATGCAGCAAGGTGCCGATTTGGTGAGGCGCGTAGTTGAAGCGAATCAATAGCCGTTCCGATGGCATATCAAACACTAACCGGCGCTAATATTCGCTAACACAAGTAGTGGTTATTAGCGTGGATTAGTGTTCCAACTCTTCTCCGTGACCTCTGTGCTCTCCGTGGTTGAAAATTCCTCGGTGGTTCACTCCGGGCGGTGACGCTTCCGGCTCGCTGGGGTGAACTCCACCGGCTAACACCGGGTCTGGATAAAGAGTACGATGAAAGGACTGTCCGGCGAGGCGTCGCTCGCCAGCTATTGGGGCTCTTGCGTTAGAGTCCCTCGTCCCTAGCCCCTAGCCCCCAGCCCCTCCCAGATGGATTCTGATCTTCGCGTTGCCATCTTCACCTACACCAATCAGCCGGCCTACAAGCCGATTAAGCCGGTGGTGATCGCCGAGCGGCTGGGGTTGATCGAGGAGGACCGCATCAAGGCGGTGCGGCGGACCATCAAGAAGATGGTAAAGGCCGGCGAGCTCGAGTACGGGCCAAACCACCTGGTGCTGCCGGTGGACGAGGATCATCCCTCGCGGGCAAACCTGGCGCCTAAGAAGAAACCCAAGCGGGAGGACACCTCGAACCAGATCGTCGGCACCTTCCGCCGGGTGTCGACCGGCGAGGGGTTCGTCCGCCCTGCGGGCACGCAGGCCAGCGCTGGCCGCGATGCCGATATCCACATCGCCAAGAAGGCCGCGCTCGACGCCCATACCGGCGATACGGTTCGCATCAAGATCGACAAACAGTCGGGCTACAAGGGCAAGCCGGAGGGACGCGTAATCGACGTGGTGGAACGTTCCACCAGCCAGTTCGTCGGCACCTACTTCGAGCGGGCCGATATGGGACTGGTGGAGGTCGACGGCAAGGTGTTCACCAATCCCATCTACGTCGGCGACCCCGGTGCCAAGGGTGTGAAGCCGGACGACAAGGTGGTGATCGACATGGTCCGCTTCCCTTCGCACAGCCGCGATGGCGAAGCGGTGATCGTCCAGGTGCTGGGCGGCAAGGGCGAGCCAGGTGTCGATACCACCAGCATCATCTACGAATTCGGCCTGCCGGGCGAATTCTCCGACGAAGTGATTGCCGACGCCCACGCGCAGGCCGACAAGTTCGACGAGTCGATTGGCCCCGATCGCCGTGACCTGACGGCCGAGACCATCATCACCATCGATCCGGCCACTGCGCGGGACTTCGACGACGCCATTTCGCTGAAGCGAATTGACAGCAAGTTCGGCGAAGGCTTCCACTGGCTGCTGGGCGTGCACATCGCGGACGTCAGTCACTTCGTGCCGCCGAAGACGACACTCGACAGCGAAGCCTACAACCGAGCGACCAGCGTCTACCTGCCCGACACGGTGATCCCGATGCTGCCGGAGATCATCTCGAACAACCTGGCGAGCCTGCAACCCGGCAAGGTTCGCTACGCCATGACCTGCGAAATCGAACTATCGGCCGAGGGTGTACCGGTGGCCGTGGACGTGTTCAAGAGCGCCATCAAAAGCTGCCGCCGGTTCACCTACGAAGAAGTGGACGAGTACCTGTCGGTCAAGAAACTGGTGGATCGCCCCCTTGCCCGCAAAGCCGAGGGAGTTGTCGACACCCTAAAGCCCGAAGTCGACACGCTGCTGGGCGACATGTTCGAGCTGGCGATGATTCTCCGCGCCCGCCGATTCAATGCCGGGGCGCTGGAGCTCTCGATGCCCGAGGTGGAGATCGACCTGGACGACGACGGCAAGATGTCGGGCGCCCACGTCGAGGTGAACACCGAGAGCCACCAGATGATCGAAGAGTTCATGCTGGCGGCCAACATCGCGGTGGCCACTAAGCTGCGGGACGAGGGAATGATCTTCCTGCGCCGCGTGCATGGCGATCCCGACAGCCGCAAGCTCAAGGCACTCACCAGCTTCGTCCGCGACCTGGGCTTCAAGGTCGACAGCCTCGAAAGCCGCTTCGAACTGCAGAAGCTGCTCGACAACGTTGAAAGCGATCCCCGCCGCCACGCGGTGAACTACGCGGTGCTCCGCTCGATGCAGCGAGCGATTTACAGCCCCGAGGACGAGGGCCACTACGCCCTGGCGGCCGATTGCTACTGCCACTTCACCTCGCCGATTCGTCGGTATCCCGACCTGACGATCCATCGCCTGATCAACGCGCTGAACGAAGGCCAAAAGCCGCCGCAGAAGATGGAGGACTACTTTATCTGGGGCGACCATTGCAGCGAACGCGAGCAGCGGGCCACCAACGCCGAGCGGGAGCTCACCAAGGTAAAGCTGCTGCACTACTTGGAAAACAAGATCGGCATGGAGATGGAGGGCATCATCACCGGCGTCGAGCGTTTTGGATTGTTTGTGGTAGGCCGCGACATTCCGGCCGAGGGCTTCATCCACATTTCGGCCCTGGGTGACGACTACTACAAATTCGACCGCGATAGCCACTCGATCACGGGTTTCCAGGCTGGTAATTCGTATCGATTGGGCGATATCGTCCGCGTGGCGGTGGCCACCGTGGACGTGGAAGCCCGCGAACTCGACTTCCGCATGCTGGGCCACACCAGCGGCGGACGCGCACCAACCAGTCGATCGAGCGCCACGCCTGGCAAAGACCGCCAAGGCAAGAGCAAGGGTAAAGGAAAAGGGAAAGGTCGCAAGGGCAAGCGAAAGCGGTAAGTCAAATGCGGATGGCGGAATGCACCGCCGTTTCTCTCGCCCTAGATTCCACATTCCGAACTCCGCCTTCGCACCTCACCCCTGGCAAGTGGCGTGCGGCCGGCTAGAATGCGGTATTCCTGCACCCGAAGTCTCTCGGCGCCCCCTCCCCACCGAGGTCCCCCCCATGCCGACCACTGCGAACCTGGCTCACACACCGCTACACGACTGGCACGCCGCGCATGGCGGCCGAATGGTCGACTTCGCCGGCTGGAGTATGCCGGTGCAGTACGCGTCCATTGTCGATGAGCACAACGCTACCCGTACGGCCGCTGGCCTGTTCGACATTTCGCACATGGGTCGCCTGGCGTTCCATGGTCCCGATACGGCGAAGTTCCTCGACGCGATGGTGACTCGTCGCATCGCCGACATGAAACCGGGACAGATTCGCTATGGCCTGATGTGCAACGCCGACGGTGGCATACTGGACGACGTGCTCGTTTATCGCTGGGACGGCGAACTGCAGAGCATGCCCAATCCGCCATCGTTCCACATGGTGGTCAACGCCAGCAACCGCCAGAAGATTCTCGACTGGCTGGTCGATCGCCAGGTGGAGTTCGCCGCCCGCACCGAGGACCTCACCCACAGCACGGCCATGATTGCCCTGCAGGGTCCGCTGGCCATCGAGAAGACCGACCCGCTGTGCGACTGCGAGCTGACCTCGCTGCGGTACTACCGCGGCATCGCCACCCGCGTGCTGGGCCACGACTGCTACCTGAGCCGCACCGGCTACACCGGCGAGGATGGTTGCGAGATCATCTGCCCGGCCGAGAATGCCGTGGAGATCTGGGAAACGCTGCACGAGTCGATCGAAGAATCGGAGGGAATGGCCGTCGGCCTGGGCGCCCGCGACACGCTCCGGCTCGAGGCGGGGATGCCACTGTATGGTCATGAGCTCTCGGAAAACATCAATCCGCTTCAGGCGGGGCTCGACTTTGCCGTGAACCTGCCAGACCGCGACTTCATTGGCCGCGACGCCCTGGTGAGCGCCACCGAAGGGGCTCGCCCAGTGCGAGTCGGCCTGCAGATGGACGGTCGCCGCGCGGCCCGTGATGGCTGCCCGGTGCTGGAAGGCGACAAGCCGGTCGGCACCGTGACCAGCGGCACCTACTCGCCTACATTTGAACGACCGCTGGCCATGGCTTACGTAAAGCCTGCCGTGTCGGCAATCGGCACCCCCCTCTCCGTCGACATCCGCGGCACCCAACTCCCCGCGACCGTCGTCCCGCTGCCGTTTTACCAACGCGGAAAGTAAAGGTGTGTCACGCAGAGGCACAGAGACCGCAGAGAGAAGAATTGGAGATTAACGACATAACGAGGCAGATTGTCGACGCAGCAGTCAAGGTACATTCCCACCTTGGACCTGGATTGCTCGAATCGGTTTACCTACAGTGCCTGGCGTATGAATTGAGGGAGCGAGGGCTTACAGTCGAAAAAGAAGTCCCGCTACCCATTACTTACTTTGGAGTAAGAATCGAAGCCGGTTTTCGAATTGACTTGCTTGTGGAAGACCAAGTGGTCATTGAACTGAAATCAGTCGAAGAGATTGCACCCGTTCACAAAAAACAGCTGCTTACCTACCTCCGTTTGACCGACAAGAAGATCGGTCTACTTTTAAACTTCAACGTCAACCTGATGAAGGACGGTATCACTCGGATTGCAAACGGCGCTGCAGACTAGCTCCCCTCCCTCCTCCGCGCCTCTGCGTCTCTGCGTGACACCTTCCCCAAGAATGCCCCCTACAGGAGCAAGAAACGATGAATCCTGAGACTTTGCTGTACGCCAAGACACACGAGTGGGTGTCGCTTGCTGAGGAAGGTGGCTCGAAGGTGGCCACGGTGGGCATCTCGGCCTTCGCCGTTGAGGCGCTGACCGACTTGGTATTCATGGAACTGCCGAAAGTTGGCCAGCAAGTGAAGCCAGGCGACTCGATTTGCGAAATTGAGTCTGTCAAAGCCGTGAGCGACCTCTATAGTCCCGTAGAGGGCGAAGTGGTCGAGATCAACGAGCCCCTGCCCGATACCTTGGAAACATTGAGCGAAGACCCCTTCGGCGCCGGCTGGGTCTGCAAGATCAAGCTCGCCAGCGAGACGGGTCTCGACAAACTGATGGACTACGCCACCTACCAAAAGGCGTGCGAAGAAGAAGCACACTAAATGCGGAGTGCGGAATGCGGAATGCGGAATCGCATTTGGCAGCCCGTGCTTCCGTATCTCATTTAATTCCGCAATCCGAATTCCGAGTTCCGAATTCCCCCATGCCTTACCTCTACAACACTCCCGAAGATCAGGCGGAAATGCTTTCGGCGATCGGCGCCGAGTCGATCGATGAACTGTTCAAGTCCATTCCCGACGAGCTCCGCCTGAATCGTCCGCTGGACATTCCCCGGGCGCTGGGCGAGTTGGATCTGGAGCAACATCTCCGCGAACTGGCTGGACGCAACCTGCACGCCAGTAATGCCGTGTCGTTCCTGGGCGGTGGCAGCTACGACCACTTTGTGCCGGCGGCCGTCGACACAATTGGGTCGCGCAGCGAGTTTTACACCAGCTACACCCCCTATCAGGCCGAAGTGGCCCAGGGCAACCTGCAGGCAATGTTCGAGTACCAGTCGCTCATCACGCGGCTCACGGGGCTCGATGTCTCCAACAGCAGCCTGTACGACGGTGGCAGCGCCACGGCCGAGGCCGTGCTGATGGCCGTCGACTCGACCCGCCGCAGCGGGCGGGTGGTGATGGCCGAGAGTGTCCATCCCGAATATCGCCAGACGGTCACCACCTATCTGGCGAACCTGGGCGTCGAAGTCGTGACCGTTGGCACGCCCGAAGGCACGGTGGACGTCGCAGAGCTGACCGCCGAGGTGAACGACCAGACCGCCTGTGTGGTGCTCGAGCATCCGAACTTCTTCGGCGCGCTGGAGGACGCCGAAACCATCGCCCAAGTGGCCCACGACGCCGGCGCGTTGATGATCGGCGTGTTCGATCCCATCAGCCTGGGGCTGCTGAAGCGGCCTGGCGACTGGGGCGCCGACATTGCCGTGGCCGAAGGGCAGTCGCTTGGCACGCCTATCAGCTACGGCGGCCCCGTGCTCGGTATCCTGGCCTGCACCGACAAGCTAATCCGCCGCCTGCCGGGCCGAGTGGTAGGCGAAACGACCGACCGTCGGGGCAATCCCTGCTACACCCTGACCATGCAGACCCGCGAGCAGCACATCCGCCGCGAGAAGTCGACCAGTAACGTCTGCACCAACCAGGCGCTGTTCGCCCTGCGGGCAACGGTTTACCTGTCGCTCGTCGGCCCCGGCGGCCTCAGGGACGTGGCGAACCTGTGCCTGCAGAAGAGCCGCTACCTGGCCGACCAGCTCGACTCCACGAGCCGCTTCGAGCTGGTGTTCAACGCTCCCACGTTCAAAGAGTTCGTGGTCCGCGACAAAGAGGGCGCCGTGGAAGCCTTGGTGGCCGACGCCGCCAAGGAAGGCTACCTGGCCGGCATCCCGCTCGGCGGTTGGTACCCGAACCTTGCCGACTGCATGCTGGTGTGCGTGACCGAAAAGCGAACCAAAGCCCAGATGGACGCCCTGGTCGAAGTGCTCCAAACCGGCGCCGCCAAAGCCGCCGCTGACGAGTTGATCCAAGCGGGGATCTAAGGCGAGCCGGGAGCGTCAGCGCCCGGAGTTGAACAACCAATATACAAAGACCACAAGAGCTGATATCGCTCGCAACCGGCCATCTGAGCGATAAAGAAATAAAAGGGCTCGACACATCGGTCAGGCAGAGTGCTAAATGAGAAAACGCCTACCTTTCAGAGGATACTCTATGGCCCCCGGAGCCCTCGCTCTGCTTGCAATCACCTTTGGTGGCGCACCGGTAGTCCCAAGCAACGTGATGGCGACTGAGCCCGCTAATCATTCGACATTATATCATTCAGTCTCTGTAGAGGTTAATGGTGAGAAAAGGGAGTCGCAGAGCCGTGTTTTGTTCAGCGGACCTTACGCTTTCTCCGTTCCTCCTAAGAACGTGAATGGTGATCAAGACAACTATCTACCCGTTGTTTTCAATCTCGACAAGAAGTGTTGGTACGACTTCAATGAGCGAAAGTGGGTGAGTAAATCCGATTGGAAAAGAGCTGAGCGACTCATTATAGAGAGATTCGAAAAGGCACTTGAAGCTGCTTCAAGCGAGGAAGAGAAGCAATTCATTCGTGAAGGTCTTACCCCGGAATTCAAGATCACCGCAAGCAACTCCACTCTCACTGTGGAGGGGAAGTTCGTTAGCTACGACATCGTTGCAATGCCAAACATATCGGAGGAGGATCGGTCGAGGTTCTACAAATACGATCGACTCAATGCGATACACAAGGCAATGCAACTTCAGAGACTTCCTGCGGGCACACAGCTGAAGCTTGACGAACTGCTGCATAAACGGAATATCATGCCCAAGAGCATATCGATGACTATGAATCTCCCTGCCACGGAACTGTTGAATACTCCTCCGATGAAATTGTCTTTTACTAGTAGCTTTACACTGCGGAAACCAACCACAGAGGAGACGGAGACTACATCAAAGTACCTTGAAGCCCTCCCGCCCTTTGACGAAGAAAAGTAAACATAATACCCGCTGCCGACCACTAGGGTATCCACCAGCCGGAGCATAACCGAGACCGCAACTAGCCCGCCGTTTGACATCGAGAACAGACCCACCACAGAGGACACAGAGACGCACAGAGAAGAACCGAGGAACACTAATCTACGCTAATCCTCACTAATTTTGTTATTAGCGAAGATTAGTGTTCGAAAAACTCCGTGACCTCTGTGCACTCCGTGGTTAACAACAAAACCAAACCAACCTAACTCCGGGCGCTGCATCTCCAGGACGTGGCGTTCCGGCTCGCCACTAGAACCTCCTTGGCGGTTCAACCAAAAAGAACATGAAGAATACTCGCGACACCAAACTGATTTTCGATCTCTCTCGCCCTGGTTGCCGGGGAGCGGTACTGCCGGATTGCGATGTGCCGAGTGCAGAGCCTTCGTCGCTGCTGCCCGCCAGTATGCTGGCCGACGCCCCGCCGGCGATGCCCGAGGTGACCGAGCCGCAGGTGGTGCGTCACTTCGTGAACCTGTCGCAGCTCAACATGAGCGTCGACACGCACTTCTACCCGCTGGGCAGTTGCACGATGAAGTACAACCCCAAGCGAAACGAGCGGGCGGCCGCCATGCCCGGCTTTGCCGAGGTGCACCCCTACCAGCCCGAAGAGACCAAGCAGGGCATGCTCGAGATGCTGTATGAGATGCAGGAGATCTTGAAGGAGATCTCGGGCCTCGAGGCTTGCAGCCTGCAACCGGCGGCCGGTGCGCATGGCGAGCTCGCCGCACTGTTGGTGGCCGCGGCCTACTTCAAGGACATTGGCGAAGAGCGGAAGAAGGTGCTAGTGCCCGACAACGCCCACGGCACCAACCCGGCCAGCGCCGCGATGGCGGGTTTCGAGGCCGTGACCGTGAAGACCAACATCGACGGCGGCGTCGACATGGAGGACTTCCACGCCAAGCTCGACGACACGATTGCCGTGTTCATGATCACCAACCCCAACACGGTGGGCATCTTCGAGTCGAACATGCAGAAGCTGGCCGACGAAGTGCACGCCCGCGGCGGTTTGATCTACCTGGACGGGGCAAACATGAACGCCATCCTCGGCATCACCCGCCCCGGCGACTTCGGCGCCGACATGCAGCACTACAACCCCCACAAGACCTTCAGCGGCCCCCACGGCGGTGGCGGCCCCGGCGCCGGACCGATCTGCGTCACGGGCAAGCTGGCCCCCTACCTGCCCGGCCCCGTGGTGGAGAAGGAATCGACTGGTTCTGACGAAGCGTACTTCAAGCTCGTTAATCCCGAGAAGTCGATCGGCAAGGTTCGCGCGTTCTTCGGCAACACGGGCGTACTGCTGCGGGCTTACGCTTACATTCGCACGCACGGGCCGCAGGGTCTGCGAGAGGTGAGCGAAAACGCGGTGCTGAACGCCAACTACCTGCTGGCCAAGGTAAAGCACTTCCTGCCAGTGCCGCAGGGCGAGCGGTGCATGCACGAGTTCGTGGCCACGGTCTCCAAGCTCAAGGCCGAGAAAGGCATCACGGCGATGGACATCGCCAAGCGGCTATTGGACTACGGCTTCCACGCCCCCACGGTCTACTTCCCGCTGACGGTGAAGGAAGCGTTCATGATCGAGCCGACGGAAACCGAGAGCAAGGACACGCTCGACGCGTTTGCCGAAACCTTGTTCCGCATCACCGAAGAAGATCCGGATCTCCTGCACGACGCCCCCCACACCACGAGCATCAGCCGCCCCAACGAAGTAGCGGCCGCGCGGAATCCGTGCTTGGCTTGTATGTAGGGGTGTCACGCGGAGACGCGGAGACGGCAGAGAGGAATGGGGCGCGGATTTGGCAGGATTGTCGCGGATTTGAACGTGAGAGATGGTATTCCTGACGATGAAGCCGAGGTGGTTTTGGCATCGGCGACCGGTAGTGGCTAGAAACTGGCGAAACGCCATAGAGCACTGACGATTGTCGCAGCGCACAGAGGTCCTCCTATGTGTCATCAGCCCCCTTCTAGAGTGAGATTTCCTTGGCTCAACGTCGAAGTAAAAGTAGTTGATGACTTCACGGAGCCCACTGGTGAAGAGCATTTAGCTCTAGCGAATATGGAACGGTGGTCCGATTCGCTCCGTACTAGAATAGAACGCGCTTGTTTTGCAGACTATCTGGACAAGGTGGATGCGATTGCAGCAACGCCTCCTACAGTCCCAGTCATCAAACGCCCTGAGCATATTTGGCGACATGTCGAAGTCGAGTCAGTGCGTGCTCAAGGCCCCGAACTGGTTGTAGTTTATGCCGTCCCCGAATGGGATATCGAGGAGCAGCACGAGTGGTGTATCCATGGAACTGACGACCTCATCTATGTCGGCCAAGTGCTGTGCTATTATCCAAATGGCTACTACGGAATTGAAGATTTCACGAATTCAGCTCGCGACTACGATGAGATAATCGAGAAGCTCGAACACTTGCCGCAAGAATGGTGAGACACATAGTCTAGTCGCGTCTGTTGTGCATTTCCCATAAATCGGCTGCCTTCTTAAATGGACTGGCCAAAGCTGCCTCAGCGTGAAACTCCCGCGCTACCCGCGAACATCCTGCCCAACCCGCGTCCATCCGCGTTCCTATATTCCTCCCTCCGCCGTCTCCGCGTCTCTACGTGACATCCATCCCATGACCGAGTGCCAACTCATCGTCGACCCGCCGCAGCCGGGCTCGTGGAATATGGCGGTCGACGAGTGGCTGCTCAATCGGGCCGCGGACGAGGGCGTCATGACGCTGCGGCTGTACCAGTGGCGCGGGGCCACGCTGTCGCTTGGTTACTTCCAGGCGTACGAAGATCGCCAGTCGCACGCCACGAGCCTCGACTGCCCTGTGGTTCGCCGCGCCTCGGGTGGCGGGGCGCTGGTGCACGACCGCGAGCTGACCTACAGCCTGGCGGTTCCTCCAGGTCACGCGCTTGCGAAGAGTACCCAGCAGCTTTACGACGCTGCGCACACCTCGCTGATTGCCGTACTCACACAGATTGTCCAACCCGTAGGGGCGGAATTCACGCGATGCCGGGAAACCGACGCGCGTGGAAATGGGGAACCCTTTCTCTGTTTCTTACGTAGAGCTAAGGGCGACGTGATCTACACGTCCGACCCCAAATCAACCACATCGAAGGCCAACCCGCTGGTGGCCGATGGTAGCTTCAAGATCTGCGGCAGCGCCCAACGCAAGCATCGCGGTGCGGTGCTACAACACGGCGGCGTGCTGCTTGCCCAGTCGCCGCAGGCGCCAGAGCTACCAGGTGTGGCTGAGCTAACCGGCCAAGGAATAAACGCCCAGCAGTTGGGCGAACTTTGGACTAGCTCGGTCGCCGACCAGCTTGGCCTCGAATTGACCAAGGCCCTGCCCTTTTCCGTTGGCGAACGAAAAGCCATTAGGGCCGTGGAAACGGACAAGTTTGGCAACGATTCGTGGACTCGTCGCCGATAGGCGCGGCGTTTGCTCCTAAGTCGTCTGGCGCAAAAGAGTTGTTCACTTGCGCGATGGGAAGTAGTCCCGCCTTTCGGTTATCCGGAAAGTTCCCGAATTCGCTCCAAAAATGGCGATTTTGGGGCAGGCCTGCTTTACTGATTCCAACTAAGATTTAAAGTATAGGCCAGCTTGGCGGTAAACCTTTATATCAAATCCTAATCTCCATCATACTGCCGAGCCGACCATGCCGATAAAGGTGCAAGGACGACTTTCCTGGTCGCCACTTTTCCAATTCGGGCCGCGATGAACCACCTGTTACTGTAGATCTGTGCTCACCCCCCATTCGGACTATTCATGTAGTCATTTCATTTCCTGAGTGCAGATGAGGCAGGAGTAGGCAATGAAGTTAGTAGTATTGGCAGGAGCCAAGCAGGGCACGGAAATACCGCTGAAGCGAAGCAAGTTCGTCATCGGCCGGGCGAGCGACTGTACGCTCCGCACCGGCAGCGAGGCCATCAGCCGTCACCATTGCGCAATCTTGCGCGGCGACGCAGGCCTCACCATACGTGACTTGGGAAGCCGAAATGGTACCTACGTGAACGGCGAAAAGATTGCCGCGGAGGTCAAGCTCAAAGGTGGCGACATGGTTCGTGTCGGCACGCTGGAGTTCCGCGTCGACCTGGGCCAGGACCTCAAGAGCCAGAAAAAGCCCAAGGTCGCCAATGTCGGCGAAGCGGTTTCACGCTCTACTGGCACCGGGAACGAGCCGGGCGAGTTCGAAGACGACATCAGCCGCTGGCTGTTGGGTCCCGATCCCTCGGACGAGTCGGCCGCCAGTCGTGAGACGCGTTCGTTCCGCATGGACGAAACGCAGACCATGCCCGAGATCGCTCCGGTGAATGTCCCGGCCCCCGAGCTAACGGAGGAAAACGCCGACGTGCTCGAAGAAGAGCCCGACGCGAAAGACCCCAAGGGCAAGGGCAGCAAGAAGTCGTTTGGCAAGCTTCCTCCCATCCCCTCCAAGATGGCCAAGGACAGCCGCGAAGCGGCAGCTGACATTCTTCGCGAGATGACCCGGCGTCGTTAGATGTCCCTGGATGTACGGGGTAGCCACAGGCGAAAGGCGGCCTAGAATACCTGCACGCGCCAAGCGTGGGTATTTTTGCCGCCCTTTCCTCCCTTGCTTCATTGCCATGTCTGACAAGAACCGACCTGCGAAGTCACGATCTTCCCAAGGCCAGGCGCCCGTTTTGCTGGGCCTGGCGTTCGATGCCGAGGATGGCCACAAGCGTCTGACGCGGGCCAAGGACTTTGTGCTCGCCGGCGGTTCGGAAGAGACACACGGCATGATGCGCGAAACGGTGATTCGCGTCACCGAGAAACTCGACAATCGCGGCAAGTCGCTGCGTAACGTGTCGCCGGAAGAACTGCGCGATACATTCGAAGACGTCCTCTCTTAAGCCGGCGTTCCAAAAGCCCAACGTCAAGCTATCGCCCCCTGCCCGCCGCTCACTGGCACACCGTTTGCTTCCTCGTATCAGGCACTGGCGGAAATCACTGGTTCGTACCAGCACCGCCTGACATAACCTGGAACACGAGGAAACAGTGCCATGCGATATCTCCCTCAATTTGGTGTATTGGCAACGACCAGTGCGCTGCTGTTGCTACCACCCTCGGCCAGCGCCCAGCAGGGCGACTTGGAAGAAGGATTCGGCATTCGCAACAACGGTTCTCCCACGGCACGCGCTCAAGCTCGCCGGCAGGAGGAACTTACGCCCCGTACTTCGTCGGACGGCACGGCCCGAGACGAAGATGGAACGCCAACACCGTGGTTTTTGGACGATTCGGTGCAGAACGAACTTGGCATCGAGGATCCCGAACTAGGCCCGCTTTACGACGACTACAGCGCGGTATGGCAACGCCATAAGGAGCGTCAAGCGAAGCTCGATGCGGCCAAGTCCGATGAAGAAAAGGCACTCGAGCAGCGTAGCAAATTGGCGCGGGAGTATCGCGATGCCTATCGGCGTGACGTCGACGCATTGACGCAGCAACACTTCAACCAGCAACAGCGCCAGCGTTACGACCAACTGCAGCGTCAGTACATGGGGATCAACGCCTTTAGCAACCCCGATTACGTGGAGTACTTCGGTTTCAACTCCGGGCAGCGTGCGCAGATTGCGCAATTGCAGGATCGCTACAATCGCCGCCTGGCTGAGTTGCGGAACTACTCGGGCGACCCCGCCGAGCGGATGCGCCAGTTTCGCCAGTTACGCCAGCAAACAGCCTCCGACCTGGACGGCATCGTCAACGACGAACAGCGTCAGATGATGTCGGAGATGAATGGCAGCCCATTTTCGTTCTCCGACCAGAGCTTCTTTGGTACGGCCAGCGACCTCGACTCGCAGGGGCGCAATCCCGCCTACCAGAACCGACGTGGTACACCGCGAGGCGTGAACCCCGGCTCGGGTATCGGACGTCCCCAGAATCCAGCCTCCGGAAGCGGAATTGGCGTTCCCCAGCCTAACGGTCCGGGTGCCGGCTCCACTCCTCAAGGTAGTGGTGGACCTGGTGGGACAGCCGGCGACCTGGGTGGTGGTTCCACCCCCGGTTCGAGTGGCTCGGGCAACTAGCACGAGTCGCATCTGCGTGTAGCGTTACTCCCCGAGTGCTCGGCAAAAATTCCGAGTAGTCGACGCTACCTCCGCGCCTATACCTAACTAGAAAAACAGCGTCCCACATGCCGCGCGAGCGGTATCAGGCAGCCTGGACGGGTGGATTCCGCACCAGCCCCCGTTCCAGGCTGTCGTTTTTTCTAGGGTAGGTTGTACGAAGTCGAGCCAAGGTGGCCGCCAAACCCTCAGCCGCCCCCCCCACCCCGACGACAACTTCCAGTAACATTGGGCAACGGGAAGCATCGGTTCGAGAACTCCACAGGAAGTACCGTTTTGCCATGCGTGTGTCGCTGAAGACTGCCGGAGCCCTCACTGCCGCGCTCTGTATCTCGTTGTGGTTGATTGGTTCCGCGTCGCTGATCGCCCAATGGCTGGCACCGGCACTGTTGATCCTGGCCATGCTCCTTGCGATCTGCTTTGCTGCTGGAGGAAACGCTCGCAGTCGGAGCTTTACCCTGGCATTTCTGGGGGTCATTCTCACGCTATGGCTTACCGACTGGTCAAAGGCCCCTCTTCCGGAATGGCGCATCGCCTTCGAACGCTATACTTACTACCCTCTTCGATCGCAAATTCATTCGGCCGACGGACTGACCTACTATAGGCGAGACTACCGCGGCGGCGATCGGATTGTGGAGCGAACAGCGGATGGCCGACCCATCTTCCACACAATGCAAGAGGCTAAGGAAGCGGGAATTAATGTCGACGCCGTTCCGCGCGTCCCCACTAGCGCTGAGTTTCGCGTGGTCTTCTACAGCACACTGTATTTATGGTTAGGAGTCCTGGCAGGATTCCTTGCCTTGGCCATTCACCGCCGCGTCCATCGCACCGCCAGCGACGTTGAGCCAGTGAATGCGGACTAACGGTATCGGGTCCGCACCACATGATGGTCGCACCACGGAGACGCCGATCTGGCTGCACCCGGCGAAGCAAGCAGCTTACTTTTCGCGGGGCATTGATGACATCGCGAGATGTTAGTCTCCTTTGCTGCCGATAGGATTTGACGCCCTCAGCAACTTCTCAGAGGGGGCAGTCTTCCCTTGGCTGGTAGCGGTATCTAGCCAAAATTTTCTCTTTCTAGAGATTTTTGGCGTCGCAAACACCGTTCCCAGATTGAATAATGACGGGTGGAATTGGCTTTTCACACAGGTGGTGTCTGTCCGTACGTAGGTCAGCGCCCTGGGGTCAGCGCCCTGGGGACACCGCCCTGGAGGCGTTTCCGTGCCGCAGATGGCGGCAGAACGCCGCGCTAGCGAGAGTATCTCTTTTCTTCTCGGAGACTGAATCTAATGAAAACGACGAGTTACGCTCTTACCCTTCTCCTCGTTGGCGGCGTGATCGCTTTCGCCAACCCGGCCGCCGCCGAGGTGATCGGCGCCGATCAATTCAACGAACCCGATGGCACTGCTCTGGGTGGCCGCATGGCCGACGTCGGTGGCACCTGGTCCAGCAATGGCCAGATCAACAGCGGTGCTTTCGATACCGCCCAGTTCGGCGGCGCCCACGATGGCAGCTTTGTCGACTTCACCCGCGCGCTGGGGCCGGGCGAAATACTGACGATGACATTCACGACGCTGGATACCGGCGGCACCATGTTCAGCGATGGCGTCAGCGGCAACAGCTACGCGGGCATCTCGCTGTATGTGGGCGGCGACGAGAAGTTCTTCGTCGGCGATCCCGCCGGCGGCAACGACATTCCGGGCACCGGTTGGGGGCTCGACGGCTTCGCCGGGGGCAGTGGCTTCGTGGTCTCCTCCATCGGAGCCGAAGCGGTTACCGGCACGTTCACTTACGCTTACGATACGGGCAACGCTTCGCTGACCGTGAGCGACGGAACGAGTTCGGATACGATTCTTCGCACCTACGATCCGAACGTCGCGGTGAACCGACTTCGCATCCAGGCCGGCGATGGAACGGCCGAAATCAACGTCAGCTCGTTCGAAGTCTCGGCAGCCGTCCCCGAACCAAGTACCCTCTGCATCGCTGCAGTGGCGTTAGTGGGACTGGGCATCGCCAGCCGCCGCTCGGCCTAACGACCAGCAACTAGCATCTCTACACCCACTTCTCGACACTTAATGAGCCCGCCTGCCACATGTGGCAAGCGGGCTCGTTGTATGTGTGGAGTGGGCGAGGCGAGCAACAAGCGGAGGCTACTTATCTGTGTGCGACCCGTCCGGTACTAAATTGCCCGGGAATTGAAAACCGGATTGTCAGGCGGCGGCCATGGATGTTTGTGGCGGCTGACCCGGCATCACTCAACCACGCGACCTGAGATATTCCGCCGATTGCTTCACTATGATTCCGTTGTCGTGAATTAGAGTGAATGGTCGTATGTTTTTGGCTCGAAATAATCGTCTTGATGTATGAAATGGAAATTTGTCAACTGGAAGTCTCGAACCGTCTCCACGAATCGTGAAGTGACCAAGGTAACGCCATATAGTCCGCTGGGGTGAAAGGCGTCTTGACCTTCCCAACTGCTTTCATCAACGCGAATTCGTCGAACTCGTTTCCGATTTGCGGCACGGCACTTTCCACAGCCATCCATCTTCTCAATTTCTAAGCCAGAGGCTGATTCGTCCAAGCGGGTAATGACATCTGGAATTCGAACGACTTGATACTCCATCAGCTCGCCTTTACGCGTGTCGGTCTTTACCGGATCCGTGACAAACTCAACTCCTTTCAAAACTCGTTGCTGCCAAGCCTCGCGAAATTGCTTGCTGACCAGAATGGTAAGACCGTCGGTGCACAAATCTCCGAGCTTGGTGGTAGTGAGTTTGATACGGAACGGCGGTAGCCAAACCAAGTAACCAATACGTACACCGCAGTGCGGACACGAGGGAAAATTCTTACTGAGCTTTCTGCGTCCCGTGGAGTCTCGACTAAGTGTCTTGAACTCTGCATAACCGGTTCTCGCCGCCCGTGTATAGTCGAGGTAGTCCCATACGTAAAATTCCACCAGATACCCCTTGTTAGAATCCACGATTAACGCCGGGTATTCTAAACACGAACTGTCCAAAAATCGTCGTTGAATCCGCGGGCCGGTTTGGTCCAATGGAGTTGGGGACCGCTATCCCCACAACCAGCGAGCGGGGGCCGTCAGGCCCGTGGTCGTGTTAGTAGGTTAGTAGGTTAGTAAGTGAGTGGGTGAAGAAGTGAATCGCGAAGGGGGGGGGTTTTGGTCCAACTCGGCGCCCCAAAACACATGCGGGGAACAATATGCTGGGTTTTGTCGCACCCCCCGAACGGTTAAGTCGAGAAAAACAGGGGTTTCACCACTCGGGAGGGGCAAAACGGCATGGGGTTTTGGGCCCATAGATGTAAATGCCGGAAGTTGGCCCAAAACCCAAGAGACTTCAGCAGCCGGACCGCCACGCGGTCCGTGAGATCCCACCGTCTGGCGACGGTGGCTACAGCTTGCGGGGTTATGCGAGTGGAAGCCGGCGAAAAATGCCCCCGATTTCCCTGTGGCCCGCCCTCGCGCGGACTGGTCTAATAGGACTTGCCCCGGGGATGGCTCAGGTTCTTACCAAGATCCTGAAACCCTGGCCGAACAGCCTGGGTATCTTTTTACGACCACACTGCGATTGGTACAGCAACTTGTCCGACACCGATACACGACCGAGCCGAGACGACGAGGTTGACCGGGCGCTCGCCCTACGAGCTCGCGGTGGCGATCAGTCGGCCGTGCGCCGATTGGTCGAACGCCACCAGGCGATGGTGCTGCGGTTGTGCGAACGGATGCTGGGCAACCGGCACGACGCCGAAGATGTGGTCCAGGAGAGTTTTGTAAGGGCGCTGCGAAGCCTGGCAAAATGGGATAGCACTCGGGCGTTGCGTCCCTGGCTGCTGGCGATTGCGGCCAACCGTTGCCGAACGGCCCTGACGAAGCGCAAGCCGTTGCCGTGCGACCAGCAGGTGTTGGCCGATGAATTGCCCGCCCGACGGGATGGATCTCAGCGATTGAAACAACTGACGGAAGAAGTGGAGTTGGCACTGGCGGATTTGCGACCCGAGTACCGCCAGGCGTTTGAGCTGTTTCACTACGAACAGCTCGCGTATGCGGAGATTGCCGAGGTGTTATCGGTGCCCGTGGGAACGGTGAAAACATGGATTCATCGCGCCCGCCAGGAAACCGCCACCCGACTGATCCGTCGCGGCGTGGTCGAGAAAGTTGAAGCAAGAGCCGAGCGTAGTGAGAACCAACATGAATTGCCTGCAATTCCAAGAGCGGCTGCAAGCCTTACTGGATAACCGCCAAGACATCGCCGACGACCAGGCCATTCGTCAGCACATGGCCGCGTGTCCCGACTGCGAAGCACTAGCTACTGCGTACACCGCAGTGACGCGGGTACCGCTACGAATTGTCGCCGGACAACCGCTGGCCGGACTGGCCGATCGCGTGACGGCCGAACTCAACCAGTCCGTCGCCCACACTGCTCCGGCAGCCCACTCGCGTTACGTTCGCTGGGCGCAGTGGGCCGTAGCCGTGGCGGCGTGCCTGCTGCTAACGGTAGGCCTGATCCGTCAAAACGATCAAGCGTCCCCTGCCCTGTCTCAACCGGGTGCGGAGCAAGTCACAGGCGAAATGCCCAGCACCCCCATCGGCATGCCAGCAGCCAATATGCCGGGCAGCGAGATGTTCTACCGCACGGGCCAGGGACTGGCTTCGTTTTCGCTCGGCGGCATGCAGTCGCAAGGCAGCCAAACGGCCGAGGCCGAAGCCTCCAGCGACAGCCAATTGTTCCGCCGCGCGCTCGACACGCTACGGATCCTGTGGCCCGGCGAAGGCGATGGCAGCCCATCCACGCAGGGCGAGACAGGCTATCTCCCACCCCCCACCTATGCGATGGTGAGCTGAGACAAACCTGTCGGACGCCTGCTGCATGCTGTCGGTTGGCCTTTAGACCAACTCGGCTTCCAGCTCTTCTTCCATGACTTCTTCGCTCGCCGAGTCGTCGTACGATTCCACGGCGTCGTCCGCCTGGCGGGCAGCCAGTTCGGCGGAACTGAGTTGCACGTAACCCAACCCGCGGATCACTTCCAGCACTTCGCTGCAGGTGGGGAACATGCGGCCGCTGGTACGCTTGTACTCGTCCATGGCGTTCATGAATTCCACTTCCTGGTCGCTGTAGTCGCGTTCGCAGGTGGTGGGATCGATCTGGCGGCGACGGTTCACCTTCTTGCGACGCTCGAGCTTCGGCTCGGCTGCGGCCACTTCTTCTTTCCGGCGATCCTTCCGGCGTCGATCGATGGTGACTTCCTCGTCGCCGACCTTCTTGTTAGCGGCTTTCTTCGTGGCGGCCTTCTTCTTGGTCGCTCGCTTCTTGGTGGTCTTGCTAGCAGAGCCGCTGGAAGCCCGCTTGGGGGTGGCCTTCTTGGTAGCCTTTTTGGTGTTCTTCGCTTGGCTGGTGGTCTTACGCGTAGGCACGACGGAGGTCTCCTGTCGAAGCGGGAAACGGTGCGGGTCTTCAGCCTGCCGATGGCTGGGGGACTCGCTGGAGGGGACAGCAACTTCCGTGTGAAAGTGAAGATCGGAAAGCTAGCACCGAAAAATATACCTCCTAGGGAAGAACTGCGATTTGAGCAAAATTGCCCGATTTTCCGCCTGCGCCGGTCAAGGCAAGCCGCGACGGCTGGAAGGACCTGTCAGGTTCGCCTTGCGTCGGTTTGGGGCGCCTGCTACGGTTCTGCCGCCGAGAAACCGGCAACCGCGGGATTCGTGTACGGATGCACGCCCCGCCAGTCGTCCGCCCCGCCAAGGCGGTCGGCCGAAAGCTCGTCCCCGAAGTGCGAGGCCCTCGACGTGTACGCCCAACCTCAGCGATGGATCGCTTCCGCCGCCGCTCTGCTGATGCTCTCGGTCCTGGCCGGCTGCAACAACCTCAATAGCCAGGCCCTCAACTCCGAGGGCGTGCGGTTGTATCAGCAAGGCAACTACCAGCAGGCTTCAGTGCGGTTTCAGGAGGCGATTGCCAACGATCCGGCGTCGGCCAACGGCTACTACAACCTGGCCGCTTCGCTGCACAAAGCGGGCACCATGTACAACCGCCCCAACGATCTGCAGCAAGCCGAAGTGCTGTACAACCAGTGCCTGGAACGCGATCCCAACCACGCCGAGTGCTACCGTGGACTGGCTGTGCTGCTGAGCGAGACCAACCGCCAGGAGGAAGCGTTCCGCCTGCTCTCGGCCTGGATTCAGCAGAGCCCCGACCAACCGGCCGCCCGCATCGAACTGGCCCGACTGTATGAAGAGACCAGCCGCCCCGAAGACGCCAAAGCCACCCTGGTCGAGGCGCTGAACATCGATCCCAACAACGCCCGCGCGCTCACGGCACTCGGCCGACTGCGCGATCAATCGGGCGACCACTCCCAAGCCCTGGCCAACTACAACCGTTCGCTGGAAATCAATCGCTTCCAGCCCGACGTCGCGGCGCGGGTCGCCACGCTCAACGCGGCCGGCAGCCCTGCCGTACCGGCCGTGACCACCAGTAACTCGGGCACCCGCTTGGGCGCCAACTGGCAGCCTTCGGTGAAGTACTAGCCCTCCGGGGCGAGGCTCATGGCATTGAGTCTCATTTGTCCCACACCCTCCAGCAGGTCGCACGCGCGGTCTAGCCCATTGGTCTGGCAACGCCGGGCGTGCTCGCGGCAACTCTCCGCCACCGCTGGCGAGTCGATCAGCCGCTCGATCGCTTGCGCCACGCGCGGCGCGGTAAACCGCTGCCCGACCACCTGCTCGGCCACCCCCAGGCGACGCAACCGCGCGACGTTGTCGTACTGGTCGAACGCCATGGGCCGCACCAGTTGAGGCACCCCAGCCGCCAGGCCCTGCGAACAGGAACCGATGCCACCGTGATGGACAAAGGCCGCGCAGCTCGGCAGCAGTCGCGAAAGAGGGACAAACTCCACATGCTTCACGCCGGGTGGCAGGTCGTTCGGCACCTGGCCCGCAAATTTGGTTAGCAGCAACCCGCGCCGGTCGAGTCGCTGGCAGACCTCGACGGCCACCCGAAAGAAATCGGCAGCCTGGGTGTTAGCCGTGCCGGGTGTGAACACCAGCGGCGGCTGGCCCTCGGCGACGAATGCTTGCACGTCGCCAGGCAGGGCCGTCGTATCGCCTGCGTCCCAGAGCGGAAATCCGACCGCCTCGACCGGACGCGGCCAATCGGGCTGCACCGGACCAAACCATTCGGGAAACAAGCAGACGTTCGTATCGGCCGCGAACCACCAGTCGGGGAACAAACGCCGGACCGGGGGCAAATCGAGCTCGCGCCGCCAACTGTTGAGTGGCTTGGCGAGCGACGGGTCGATCACCAGGCGATTGCCGAACCAGAAGAAGATGTCGTTCCACCACCGCGGCCAATCGGGTCCCACCGGCACGGCCCCCAGTTTCGGTGGTTCGTGGCGGCTCCAGATCGCTTGGGGCGCAAATGTCACCGTGGCCACCCGCGCCCCGGTTCGCTCGCGGAACACCCGGCTGGCGGCGTCCAGCGTGTGGGCGGCCACCACGGTCTCGCCGGGCGTGTATAGCTCTTCGAGCAGCGCGTACAGCGGCCGCATCAGGTTCACGACCGCTTCGCGAAACAGGTACGGAACGCTCTTGGTGGGATGCCAGATATGCGGATATTCGATCAGCCGCAGGTAGTCGTCGGTCGATAGCACGCTGGCCAAATCGAGCCCCGCGGCCTCGACCACGGGGGCAAAGTACGGGTTCGTCACGATGGTAACGCGATGCCCCCGCTCGGCGAGCCGCTTGCCCACCCCCACCATCGGATGGACGTCGCCGTAGCTGCCGATGGCCGTTACAATAAAGTGCATCACTGCCCAACAGGAAGAGAGAAACCGCAGATTGCCAAACGTAAGAGGGGCTAGCCACCTCGGGCGTAAGTATACTCGGATAATTCACGCGCGCGACTGCCCCCTGCCCTACCCACTTGCTTCGCCCCATGCCTCCCCTGGACGACGAATTCGATCGCGAGACGTTCTACCGTGGTGAAGACCCGGATGCCGCGGAAGAGGACGACTACGAACTTATGCCGCCGGACGAGGAAATCGTCGCCGGTGAGAAACGCCGCGCCGCCGAAGCGCTCGATCACGCGTCCAAAGCGGTGAACATCGACGACCTGTATCGCGAACAGGAGGGAATTGCCGACGACATTGAATCGTATGTGAAGGACATGCGATTTCAATTTGGTGTCAAACACCTGCTGTGGGCCATGACGGCGCTGGCGGTGATGTTCGTGATCGGAAAGTACATCATCGGTGGTTTTGCAGCGCCGCTGGTGGTGGTCACTTTTCTCGGATTGGCCGGCGCCTACGGCTGGTTCACCTGGCAGGAGCAGCAACGCCTGCAGGAGTGGGACAGGAAGCGGAACGAGATGCTTCGCCGCCACCAGGAACGCAATAAGGACCAGGGTATCTCGAATTTCGACCGCGCTGACCAGCACAAATCGAAGACCACTGCCACGCGCAACTCGTTGCTGGACGACGACACCCTGATATTCTCCTCGCCACCTCACTTGGCGTTCACCACGCAGGATTTGCTGTTGCTGGTCACCATGACCTGCCTGGTGCTGGTCGCCATGCTGCAATTCGGCATGCCTGGCGGCACCCTGGTGTTAGGACTCATCCTGGGTGCGGCCACGCTCGCCTCGGCGACGCTGCCCAACCCGCCCCGCGTGCTCGCCACCGGCTCCTGGCTGTTGCTCGCGTTCTATGTCGCAATGAGTTTTCTCACAGTCCTGATTGGCTAGCCGAACGGCGTCTCGGTTGCCGGTCCCCGGTTTGACCAACTCCGGGCGGCGAAGGACAATAGCTGATTCTCCCCCAACCGTCCCGCCTGCTGTAGACCTTTCCGTGGAACTTTTTGGCGTCCCCGTTGTTTACCTGCTCGTTGGTATTGCAGCCACCACGGTGGGGGCGATTGTGCAGGGGTCGGTGGGATTCGGATTGGCGGTTGTCTCGGCCCCCATCCTGCTGATGGTCGCGCCCCAGTTCGTACCCGGCTCGCTGATGCTGTCGGCCACGGTGCTGACGTTGATGATGTTCTTCCGCGAACGCCACGCCGTGGTGAAGCGCGAGGTTTTCATCTCGGCCACGGCCCGCCTGGTAACCACCATCCCTACAGCGTACGTCGTGAGCATCATCGATCAGCGGCTGTTCAGCATCCTGTTCGCCGTGGTTATCCTGGTCGCCGTCTCGATCAGCCTTAGCGGAGTCGCATTGCCGTTCACAACCTCCAACCTGGTGCTGGCAAGCTGCGTGTCGGGTATCTCGAACACTGTTTCGGCGGTGGGAGGTCCGCCGATGGCGCTGGTGTACCAGACGCAACATGGCGCACACATTCGCTCTACTCTCTCCGCGATATTTGCAATCGGCTCGACACTGTCGATGATCTGCCTGGCAGTGGTCGGCGAGTTTACCTTCCACGACATCCTGCTGGGACTAATGCTGATGCCCGGCATATTCCTGGGGTTCGCTATCTCCCGCTACACGGTGCGACTGATCGACCAGCACACGACTCGCCCCGCTGTGCTGGCCATCGCGGGATTGTCGGCCGTGGTAATCCTGGTGCGGGCTCTAATGGCGACGGGATAAGTGTCCAATCTTCGTATCGAACGCGGCCATACAAGTCTCACTCGCTACCAGCTTTCACACTCGCTACCCACGCCCGCACGTTTTCCTCCAGCACGTCGAGCGGCACGGCACCGCTGCTGAGCACCACGGCGTGAAACTCGCGGATGTCGAACTTCTCGGCCAACTCGGCCTCGGCCAGGGCTCGCAATTCACGGATTCGCAGTTCGCCAATCTTGTACGCCACGGCCTGGCCCGGCCAACCGATGTAGCGGTCGACCTCCGAACGGATATCGAGCATCGACAGTGCGGTGTTCTCGGCCATGTAATCGATGGCCTGCTGCCGCGACCAGCCGAGGTAGTGCATTCCTGGATCAACCACCAGCCGGCACGCCCGCCAGATTTCCATCGACAGTCGGCCGAAATCGCTGTAGGGATCCTCGTAGAAACCAACCTCCAGGCCAAGCCGCTCCGAGTAGAGCGCCCAACCTTCGACGAACACGTTGAAGCCGGCGAACTTGCGGAACTCGGGCAGGTCTTCCAGTTCGTATTGCAGCGCAATCTGCAGGTGATGCCCCGGCACCGATTCGTGAAACGACAACGCTTCGAGCATGTACAACGGACGGCTGGGCAAGTCGTAGGTGTTCAGGCAGTAGTAGCCGGCCCGCGTGCCATCGCCAGCCGGTGGTTGGTAGTAGGCGGCCGTGGTCTTGGGTGCAATGTAATCGGGGATCGGCCGCAAACCGTAGGACGTCCGCGGCAGCAAACGGAACAACTCGGGCAGCTTCCCGTCCATGCGTTTGCAGATCAGCGCCGTGTGCTGCTGTAGCGCTTCGGGCGTTTTAGCGTAGAACTTCGGATCGGTCCGCAAGTGCTCGACGAATTCCTGGAAGTCGCCCTCGAAGCCAACTCGCTTGATGATCTCATCCATCTCGCCCCGAATCCGCTTCACCTCATCCAAACCGCGGCGGTGGATCGCCTCGGGGGTGATGTCGTCCAGCGTGGTGTGCTTCACCGCCCGGAACCGGTAGAAGTCGGCCCCATCGGGTAGCGCCCTGGCGGCGATGGTGTCGCGGCAATTGGGCAGGTACTCTGTGCGCATGAATTGCCCCAACCGCTGATACGCTGGCACAACGCTTTCGGAAATGGCAGCCCGGGCGGCTTGTTGCAGCCGCTCGTGTTCGCTGGTTGGCACCGTGGCGGGAATCTGCTTCAGCGGTTCGTACATTAAGCTCCGCTCAGGATCACTCACCACGTGGGCGTCCACCGAGTCGAGGCTTCCTTCCATAATTATCGAGGGCATCGTATAGCCCTGCCGCACCCCTTCGCGCATCAAGGTGATGTGCTCGTCGGCGTAGCGGCCGAAGTCATTTAGGCGGGCGATGTAATTTTCGAAGTCCTCGGTGGTAACCAGCGGCACTTCTCGACGGATCTCGGGAAAGCTGATATGAAAACCCGAACGATTGTTGATCGGCATCAAGTACGTCTTGAAACGGTCTTCGGCCAGGTCCGACTCCAGCTCTCGCTTCATCACCGCGTAGTGAATGCGATCGTCGCCCTCCAATTGATCGCGGTCGATGGCTTCGAGTTGCTCGAGAAATTCCGCGGTCTTGGCGGTTCGCCGCTCGATGTCTTGCGGCGTCAGCGAATCAAGCCGGTCGTTCGCGCGGTGGTCGCCCACCCGGGTGGCCATCAGGGGCGACTCCGCCAGTCGATATTCCCAGTTCTCGTCGATTAGCCGGTGCAGCTTGTCCGACTCCGATTCGGCCAGCACCACCGAGGCGGGCAAAACCAGCAGCATCGAGGCCATTCCAAGGAGCCAATAGAAAGCATTCATCGAGCAACATCTCCAGGCGAAAATAGGCAACACATTCAGGCGACTTGCCATCTTATCAGGTGCCGCTGGCGGCGACATCCGGCACTGCTGGAGTCTCGGGCGGCGCGTGGTTAGACTGTAGGGGCATTGTCCTGCCCCACCTGCATCCGGAGTTCTTCCCATGCGATCCTTTCCCAGGCTGTTTGCGTCGCTTCTGTTCGTTGGATTTACCCCCGTCGCCATGGCGGAAACGTCGGTCGATTTTGCGAAAGACGTAGCGCCCATTTTCGAGGCCCATTGCTACAGTTGTCACGGCGAATCGAAAGGTCTGGGCGGTCTGAAACTGCACACGGCCGAGGAAATCGAAGCCGCGGCCGAGAAGAAGGGCGACCTGCTGATTGCCGGCAAGCCCGACGAGAGCGAACTGTACGAGCGGCTGGTGCTGCCTGAGGACGATCGCAAGCGGATGCCCAAGGGCGCCGATCCGCTGGCCGAAAAGGACATCGAAACCATCAAGCAGTGGATCGCCGGCGGAGCCGAGTTTGCCACGGCCGAAGCTCCTGCCGCCGAGGCGATGGATGAGAAGCCGGCCGAAGCCGCCCCACTGCCCGAACGCCCGGAACTCGAGCCCGCTTCGCCCGACGCCATCGCCGCCGCCGAGGAAACCGGCGCCCTGGTAATTCCGCTCTATTCCGGCAGCAACGAACTCCGCGTCAGCTTCCCCTCGTCGCGCGACCAGGTGACCGACGAAACCGTGGCCAAGCTAGTACCGCTGGCTGGGCAGGTAGTAGAGCTCGACCTGTCGGGCACCAAGATCACCGACGCGGTGGCCGAATCGCTTAAGGAGTTCAAGTATCTCGACACGCTACACCTGGAGAAAACAGAAGTGGGCGATGCCGCAGTCTCGGCACTGGCGGATATGACCTATCTGAACTACCTGAACCTGCATAGCACCAAGGCGACCGATGCCTCGCTCGAGGCCCTGAAATCGGCCCCCAGCTTGCGAAAGCTCTACGTCTGGCAGACGGCCGCCAGCTACGACGCCGCCAAGGCACTCGAGAAGGCCACGCCCGGCCTGGCAGTGAACCTCGGCTGGGATCATCCCGGCGTGGTGCGCGAACGGCTGACCAAGGAGCTCACTCGCGTGGAAGAGCAGCAGGCCGAGGCCACCAAGACCGTCGAAGAAGCCAAGAAGATGCTCGAAACGGCCGAAGCCGACCAGAAGTCGGCCAGCGACCGGGCGGCAGAAATCAAAAAACAGCTCGAAGAGCTCGACAAACCCGCAGCTAAGAAAGAGGAAGCGCCGGCCGACAAACCCGCCGAAGGCGAGACGGCCTGAGTTCGCAAGAAGCACGCCTTGTCCGATACCGCTCCTAAACCGCCCCGGGTGCTACACTACCTCGACGCCGTGCGCGAGGAAGCGGGAGGTGTCGTGCGATGTGTGATCGATCTGTGTGGCGTACTGGCCGAGCAAGGCTGCGAAGTGACGCTCGCCACGCTCGATGCGAAGGATGTTCCCGCCCACTGGCGAGAGAAATCCAATGCGCCACGCGTGGTCGAATTGCCTGCCGAGCGGTGGACGGCCGAATTGCGCCAGGCGGCCGAGCAGGTCGATGTCCTGCATCTGCATACGCCTTGGGATCGCCGCAACACGGGAATCGCCAAAACGGCAAACTCGCTCGCCAAGCCGTACATTGTCAGCGTGCACGGCATGCTCGACGATTGGTGCATGGATCACAAGGGACTCAAGAAACGCGTTTACTTGTGGCTCGCCGGCAGGAGGATGCTCGAAGGGGCGTACCGTGTGCACTGCACCGCCGAGGGCGAGGCCCAACAGGCGGGCAAGTGGTATCCCCGCGCTCAGTCGGCGGTCTTGCCTCTGGTGGTCGACATGCCGAACCCCGACACGCTGCCAGGTCCGCAGCTTGCCACCGAGACCTTTCCAGCCCTGGCCACGGACGACGCCAAGCTGCTATTCCTCAGCCGGCTGCATCCCAAAAAGGGAGTCGACCTACTGCTTCGTGCCGCCAAGCTGCTGGTCGATCGCGGCACCTCCTATCAACTGTTCGTCGCGGGGCCAGGCGAGCCGGCTTACGTCACGCAGCTCGAATCGCTGGCTGCCGAGCTCGGTATTGCCGACTTCACGCACTTCATTGGCATGGTGCAGGGCGATACCAAGCTGTCGTTGTACCAGGCGTGTGACCTGTTCGTGCTGCCCACGCACCAGGAGAATTTTGGCCTCGTGCTGCCCGAGTCGCTGGCGTGCGGCACGCCCGTTGTCACCACGCGGGGCGTCGACATCTGGCCCGAAATCGAAGCGGCCGGCAGCACCATCACAGACAACCAGCCCGAATCGCTCGCCAACGAACTCGAACGGTTGCTGGCCGACCGGGCGGCACTCGCCGAGCGAGGTTTACAGGGCCGCCAGTACATCCAGCAGTGGCTCGATCCTACGCGAGTGTCCGAAGGTTACATCGACCTGTATCGCCAGGCAGTGCAGAACAAATAGCGTTGCCGTCCCCTCTCCCGGGTCCTCACTGGCAGTGAGGACCCGAGAGAGAGAACGCCACCATGAAACCCAAAGCCAACCATCGTTGGGACCTCACACCGCGTGAAGCACGTCAGCTGCAGGAAACGCTGCGGCCGCAACTGGTGCTGAAGCCACCGCGCCAGCACCCGCAGCTGGTGGCGGGCGTCGACGTCAGCGTGACCGGTCCCCGCTGGCGCGAGGCCACTTCCAAGGCCGCGGTCGTCGTGTTCGATTACGCGACGCTCGAACCGCTCGAGGTCGTAACCGCGTCGATGCCCTCGCCGTTCCCCTACGTGCCTGGGCTGCTCTCGTTTCGCGAGATTCCGGTTCTGCTCACCGCCTTCCAGCAGCTCACCCGCGAGGTGGATCTTGTGATGGTCGACGGGCACGGCTATGTCCATCCACGCCGGCTAGGCATTGCCGCGCATCTGGGGCTGGTGCTCGATGTACCCACCATCGGCTGCGCAAAGACTCACTTCTTTGGCCAATGGGACGAACCGGCCGAGGCCGCTGGCAGCTACACCGAAATCGTCGACCCCAGTACCAAGCCGCCCGAAGTACTCGGCGCCGTGCTCCGCACCCGCGAGTCGGTGAAATCGATGTTCATTTCGCCCGGCCATCGCATGAACCTGTCCACGGCACTCGAGCACGTCATGTGGTGCAGCACTGGTTATCGCCTGCCCGAACCAACGCGCCGTGCCCACCAATGTGCTGCCGGCAAAACCTTGGAGGAACTGCACACCGATTGGCAGCGGGCAACGGCCCATCACAAGTGACTGCCGACTAGCGGCGATCGGCGCGTGGCAGGCAAAGTTGCTGACAAGGTATCTAGAGCAACAAGTCCGACTCCGCCCTGGGCGTGTAAACGATCGACTGCGCGGTGATCCCCATGTTACCTTGGTGCTCATGGGCGCCTTCAGTCAATCGTCAACGACTCCCGAATGATGAGGCATTAAAATGGCTCGGCTTGTGAAATTCGTCGCGTGCTTGCTCCTCCTCTCTCTGTTGGCCAATGGGCCTGTGTGCCGTGCTGAATCAAAGATTCTAATGGTGTCGGAACCATCCGAAGCCGCCCTACGGACTGTACTGGAAAACGTGAGGCAACGGCGCACCCAAGGCGAAACTCAACGCCTGGCTGTCCGGCTGCTGCCCGGCACCTATCACCTGTCGGATACGTTGCGGCTCGACTCGACAATCGTAGGCGAGGGACTTGCCCTGCACGCCGCGGATGGAACGCAAGTGGTGTTCAGCGGAGCGCAGTCACTCGATCCGCCGACGCGCGACGAACAAGGCAACTGGCGATATCCGTTACCTGACGGATGGAAAGAGCACGGAGTTCCTCGCGCCATGCTGGTCGAGCAAACACTAACCACGGCCGCCCGCCATCCCAACGAAGGCTACATGCGTATCGAGCAAGCCCTGCCCGACCGCCGGAGCGGATTCGCTTACCAACCGGACGATCTGCCTGAAACGCTGCCGCTCGACGGCCACGTGTGTGACCTGGTGCTGCTGCATGACTGGTCCACGAGCAGGCTGCCGGTGGCCTCGATCGACCGCAGTACGTCGGTGCTCAGGACGCTCGGGCCGATTGGATCGAGCGCACCCCACTATGCCATCGACCATTTCGAGCGACAGCCCCGGTACTTCCTCGAAGGCCACCCCGCATTTGCCGATCAACCGGGCGAGTGGTACATCGACCTCGCCACGGAAAAACTGGTAGTCATCGGCCAGGCGGATGCCGCTGGCCCGCCCAGTGTCGCGCTGCCAATGCTCGAGCAACTGTTCGTCGCCACTGGCGACGACGACCAGCCAATCGCTAACCTGGTGCTGCACAACATCACTTTTACAGGCACCCGCTTCCCGATGCCGCCCGGTGGACTGGCCTGCAGCCAGGCCACTGCTTATGAGGCGAGGGATGCCTCTGGCAAGTTGCAGGAAAACGGACGACAGATGCTTTCCGCTGCCGTGCACTTGTCGCGGGCCAAGGACAGTGTCCTTCGCGAGTGTAAATTCCATTCCCTAGGCAACACGGCACTCTGGATCGGGAGCCGGACACGAGATTGCCGCGTCGAGAACTGCCATATCGACCACGTCGGTGGCAACGGAATTAACCTGGGCGAAGACTCCGCCCGCCGCGTCGAAGGCCGAGCCTGGTACGACGCAGCCCCCAACGAAGTTCCCACAGGCAACGTGGTGACGGGGAGCAAGATCAGCCATTGCGGCCA
Source organism: Aeoliella straminimaris (assembly GCF_024054565.1). Classification (GTDB taxonomy): domain Bacteria; phylum Planctomycetota; class Planctomycetia; order Pirellulales; family Lacipirellulaceae; genus Aeoliella; species Aeoliella straminimaris. The sequence goes on along the minus strand of NZ_JAMXLR010000077.1, from coordinate 87,449 downwards.
AATACTTCTCGGCGCCGTGGGCATCTGGGGAGGCTTCCAGCAAGAGCTCCAGATCGTCGACAACGAGGTGTACGACTGCCCGTACACCGGCGTGTCGCTCGGCTGGATGTGGAATCCCTCGCCGACGCCAGCAGGCAACAACCGCATCGCCGACAACCACATCCACCACGCGATGCAGATTTTAAACGACGGCGGCGGCATCTACACGCTGGGCAATCAACCCAACAGTGTGATCGAAGGAAACACAATCACTGACATTCCGATCAACGTCGGATCGGCGGAGTCCAATGGCATGTTCCTCGACGAGGGAACCACGGGTTGGACCGTGCGCGATAACACGTTCCAGCGTATCGCCCGCTCGCCGCTGCGTTTCCATCGCGCCGGCCAAAACACCGTGACCGGCAACCACTGGCAGCTCGCCTCGCCCGATACGCCTGCGGTACGATTCAACAACACGCCCGAGGCCAATATCACGATCACGAATAATGTGGTGATCGAAGACTGAAGCGATGTAATACCTATCCTTCGGCTGCGTGGCCGAAGGTATCTTTCTCCACCAGGTCACTGCTCCCGCAATTCAATTGTGGATGCAGAGCTGCCAGATCATGCCTCTCGAGACAGATTCGCCAACTGGTGCGACTAAAACCAGTGGCCACCTGCGACTCGCCGCATCGTTCATCTGTGCCGCTGCCCTGGAACGCCACTCCGTCGGGTCAAAAATATTGCTGCTTACTGTGGACCAACTATAATCGCGTCTGGTAACCACTACTGGAGCCCCACAATGAACCGTTACTTCAGCGCCCTGGCCGCTCTCTGCTGCATCGCCTGCCATCAGGCGACGGCCGATCAGATTTCACCGAATCCCAATCCGACTACCGGTGATATCTTCGTCGAAATGGGAAACACCGATTTCAACGCCGAGAATCCGTTTGACAATCACGGCTACCTCTCTATTAGTTTCGGCGGGACGCTAATCAATAATGCTGGCGCGCTGCTCAATAACGCCAGCGAGGCGCATGCCCTGTTGGAAGTTTGGGGTTCGCTCGACAACGAGGGCACGCTCGGCAACAACGGCGTGATAGTCGTCGAGCATCTAGGGATCATCAACAACAGTGGTAACCTGAACAGCGGTTACATCATTGCCATCAGACAGGGCGGCACCATCGTCAATAACGGCACGATAGACAACAAAGCGACATCTGAAATTCAAAACGCTGGCACCATTGTGACCAATGGAGCGTTTATCAACGATGGCAGCCTATCGGGCAGCGGCACGGTCGTCGGTTCGGTTAACGACTCTGGCGTAGTCGCACCCGGCGATGCAGCCGCGGTGCACACCATTGATGGCGATTGGAGTAAGACCGGCGGATCGTTGGAGATCGAACTCGGCGGCACCTCCGACGGTGGCGGCGATAAGTCGTTGACCGAGTTCGATTGGGTGGATGTAACCGGCGACGTCACGCTCGCCGGTCAATTGAACGTCAGTCTCCTGGACGGCTTCGCGCTGGACGATTTCCAGCAGTTCCCCATCATCAACGTTGGCGGATCGCTGACAGGCCAGTTCGACGGCCTCGCCGAAGGCGCCCTGGTGGGCAACTTCGGACGCTCGCTATTCATCACCTATGTCGGCGGCGATGGAAACGACGTGGCCCTGTTCACCACCAACGCGATTCCAGAACCCTCCACCCTGCTGTTGGCGGCGGTCTTTGCTCTTTGTGGAGGACACTGGTTGCGTGTGCGTCGGCAGAATTAGCAGCAAACACCGACGACTCGCTCGTGTTGGGTGCCTCACCTCCCCCAAACCATCGACTCCTCGACCGCCTCGATGAGCCGCGTAATGTCCGCCGGGAACACGTGCCCGATGGTGCCGATGCGGAACGAGTTGATGTTGGTCACTTTGCCGGGGTAGATCACGAAGCCCTTTGCCTTCAGCGATTGGTAGAAGCGGGCGAAAGTGTAGTCCGCGGACTCGGGATCGAGAAAACCGGTGATGATCGGGCTGTGTAGCTCGCGGGGCAGCAGGCAGCGGAAACCTAGCTGCTGCATGCCTTCGACCAGCAGCCGCTGGTTTTCCGTGTAGCGGGCACCGCGGGCGGCGACTCCTCCCTCGGTGTCGAGTTCCGAGAGGGCCTGGTGAAACGCGCGGACCACGTGCGTGGGGCTGGTGAAACGCCATTTGCCGCGGCCCTGCTCCATGGTCCGCCACTGGTCGAACAGGTCGAGAGACAAGGAGCGGGCCTGGCCTTCGCACTGCTCGAGCAACGCCCGGCGGCACAAGACGAACCCAAACCCCGGCACACCCTGTACGCACTTGTTGCTGGAGGAGACCAGGAAGTCGATACCTAGCTCGCCCATGTCGAGCGGCACGCCGCCGAAGGCGCTCATCGAGTCGACCAGCAGCACCCGACGATGATGCTTCACTACCCGACATAGCTCCTCCAGCGGGTTGAGCATGCCGGTAGTGGTCTCGTTGTGCACGAAGGCCACGTGGGTAATCGACCCATCGAGCGTGAGGGTCTGATCGAGCTTCTTCACATCAGGCAGCGCGAGCTCGCCGGTGTCGTGCACCAGGTGATCGATTCCGAGGTAGGCCGCGATCCGCGCGATGCGATCGCCGTAGTGGCCGTTGGCCAGCACCAGCAGTTTGCCCTCCCGGGGGATCGTGGTGCCGAGCATCGACTCGACGGCAAAGGTTCCGCTGCCCTGCATCAGCACGCAGGTGTACTCGTTGCGGTGTCGCTCGGTGGCGATCTCGACCAACCGCTGGCGAATTGGCGAGACAATGCCCACGTTGTAGTCGTCGTCCCAGGTGCACCAATCGCGATCCATTGCCGCCCGCACGGTCGGCGAGGTGGAAAGCGGCCCCGGGGTCAGCAGCAGGTATTCGTTCTCGGTCCAAGCATCCATCGTATCGTATCCTCAAGAATTGGGCCCACGGGCGCCGCAACGTTGATTTTAGACCCACCAGGCTGGGGGCCGTAAGGTCGCGAGTGGTCTCACACGCCGTTGTGGCACCGAAGCGTGCGCCGGGAGCTATCCCACTTGCGCAGTAAGACAAAAAACATTCCCCTAAAGTGGTTGGCCCATCGCCTGATTGCGCGGTACAAATGAGGACTTCCTACTCTCGTTTCCTCGAACCAAGGGCGGCGGCATGGCATCGAAGGACCACTATACCAGACCAGGATTGAGCGAAGGCCGAAGCTGGACGCGGCGACGGGTGCTGGGTCTGGCCACGGTGCCGGTGCTGTCGATGGTGTGGCCGGCCGTTTCCCGTGCGGCGGCCGAGCAATTGAAGCGCCCGGTGCGTATCGGTTTGATCGCCGACCTGCACCAGGACATCATGCACGACGGACCGCAGCGGATGCAGGCATTCGCCCAGGCCATGAAGGGCCAGCAACTCGACGCGGTGATGCAGTTGGGCGACTTTGCCTACCCGAATGCCAAGAACCGCGCGGTGATCGACATGTTCAACTCCGTGCACAAGAAGGCGCTGCATGTAATCGGCAACCACGACACCGACGCCGGGCACACCAAGCAGCAATGCCTTGATATATGGAAAATGCCCGCCCGGTACTACACGACAAACGTGGGAGGGGTAGACCTCATCGTGCTGGATGGCAACGACAAGGGGTCTCCCAAGCACAAGGGTGGCTATCCGTCGTACGTGGGAGACGAGCAATTGCAGTGGCTCGAGCAGCAACTCACCAAACTCGCGGGCCCCATCGTGGTCGTCTCGCATCAACCGCTGGCCGGCGCAGCGGCAGTCGACAATGCCGAGTCGATTCAAAAGATCCTCTCCGCCGCAGCCGATAAAGTCATCCTCGCAATCAACGGCCATACCCACATCGACGACCAACTGACGATTGGCCACATTCCTTACCTACACGTCAACTCGGCCTCCTACTATTGGGTGGGCGGCGACTACCAACACAACAGCTTCGCGGACGAAGTGCACGCCGCGCACAAGTACATCGAGTACACCTGCCCTTACCGCGAGGCGTTATTCGCGGTGCTTTCGATCGATCCCGAAACGCTTACCATCAACGTCACAGGCCGCAAGAGCGAGTGGGTCGGGCAGTCGCCAAAAGCAGCTGGCGTTCCCGATCGCGAGAACCAAGTAAATGGCGAAGAGATCGTGCCGGTAATTCGCGACCGGAAGGTCGAGCGGGCGGAGGGGCAGACGTGAGCGTCTCAGATGGATTCTTCACGGCACTGCTAGCGCACTTCGCCCGAACGATGCTATCCAGAGGTTTCCTCGCCGCTGGTCGCCGAGTACACCGAGACATCTGGGAAACAGAATCCACACACGGTGCCCAACAACGCGCAAGCGGAGGCGACGATCACATTCAGGAAACGTAGAACTGTATAGTGTTCACCGTGAATCTTGAACGTGTCTGGTGGAGGTGGATGCAGGCGGTCCCACCAGTTGTGCCAATCAACCAGAAGCTGGTCCGGGTAGGGATACGGTCGAGGCCAAAGTGGATCGTCAACTACTACCAACCATCGATACCGACAGAATACTGCGACTGCCACCAGTAGACTCGCGATTGCCGGAAGGAGCCACAATTGCCAGTTCCTCTTTGGTCGCGGTGAATTCGATTCTGCCGGAACATGCAACCACCGCACCAGCACGTACGCGCCAATCGCCAGCAAAGAACAACCAAGAGCGACGTATTGGTCTAGATAGAAGAGAACATACGGCCCGCTAACAACCACCAAGGCGGTAAGTGTGATAGCTGCAAACAGGAATCGCAAGCCAAACCGAAACTGACTTCGTTGCCCAGTTGGCATTGCATTCAGCCCATGTGGTGTTCGGGCGCCGAGCGGAAGATGAAGCCCCGTTCCCCCAATTTTAGATGCAATCCCAACCGCCCCGCAACATTTCGGGCATCGTGGCTCTGAAAGCGCGGTGGGCGGCGCGAAACTCTGGCAACTTCGCCCATCACCTTTCAAATCTCAAACCCGGCCGAACAGCCGGTTACGCGTTAAACCTTACCACCAGGCGCTGACGGCCCCACGCTTCTCGAGGCCCACGAAAACTACTGGCCAACCAAGCCCGCCAGAGCTATGATCGCTATTGGCGCGTCGTTGCTCCGCATGCCTTGATTCGTCCACCGTTCGCCAGATTTTCGAAAGCGGTCCTATGCGAGTCGACCCCAACAATCCTGAGGGTTTCGCCGACACCAACGCCTTCGTGGTCGATAGCGAGGGGACGATTGTTTTGCACCCCCGCTACCCCGATGTGATTCACACCAAGCCTTGGGACATCGCGGTGGGGGCTGATCGGGCCAAGTGCCGGGAGCACTTTGTCCAGGCTTGCATGTTTCGCCAGGAGCAAGGACCGTTTGTCGTTTCCTTGAACTACGGAGACGAATCGTTTCCGCTGCGGTTCCATCTGTTCCCGCTCGACAGCGGGCAGGTGTTGGTGCTCTACACTCGCGTGTTTACCGGTTCGCTGACCGACCGCGAACGACATGTGCTGGTTCTGGTAGCTGGCGGCGCCAGCCCCAATCAGGTGGCCGATGTGCTGGGCATCAGCGCTTCGACGGCTCGCGACCACATTGCCAACCTCAAGCGGAAACTGCACATCCATCACCCTGAAGGTTTCCGCATGGCGGCCCATCATTTTGGGTTGGGAAGCTAACCACTCCCGGCGAAGCAGATCTCTCCCAATCTGGGTGGCGATCGCTCTGGGGCCTCGTTCCCCGCGCGATGACTACACCAAGGTGAGCGTGCCGGTGCTGTCGCCCACCGATTCGACCGGGGCGCCCACGCCTTGCAACATGGTGAGGAACAGATTCATCAGAGGCGTTTTGGCAGGGAAAATCTGGTGGCGGCCCGTCACCATCTTGCCGCCCAGGTTGCCGGCCATCAGCACGGGGACATCGTGATGATCGTGGCGATTGCCATCGCGAATCGCGCTGCCGTACACTAGGCCGGTATTGGCCAGCAGCGTCGAGTCGCCCTCTTTGATTTCGTTCATTCGTTTGAGGATATGCGCGAGCTGCTCGATGTGATACCGATTGATGCGGCTGATGGCACCCTCTTTGTCGGGATCGTTCTGGTGATGCGAAATCTGATGATGCCCGCCGCTGATCTCCAACTCGCGATAGCGATGGTTGCTTCCCTCGTTTGCGAACATGAAGGTCGCCACCCGCGTCAAATCGGCTTGTAGCGCCAATACCATCAAATCGCCCATCAGGCGAACGTGCTCGCCATAATCCTTGGGCACACCATCGGGGCGTTCGAGGTCGCTTAACGACAACCGGCTCGCGGGGTCTGCGATGCGACGCTCGACGCCGCGAATGCTCTCCATGTACTGATCGAGCTTGCGACGATCGGACATGCTGATGCGGCGTTGGATGCGCTGCGTGTCTTCGGAAACGAAGTCGAGGATGCTTTTCTGACGCTCGCGGCGACGGAATTGCGACTCGGGAACGTCGGCCGCGGAGCCTCCGCCGAACAAGCGATCGAACACCAATTGCGGGTTCACCTCCTTGCCCGAGGGTTGCGAAGGCGAACGCCACGAAATGCTGTTGGAATACGCACAGCTGTAGCCGCTGTCGCAGGTACCGGCCAGCTTGCCCGCTTCGCAACCAAGTTCAAGCGTGGGGAACGGCGTATCGCCCGCAATGTACTTGGCAGCAATGTGGTCGATCGACACTCCCGCGCGGATGTCGCGGCCCTCGGTCTTCACGGGATGCATGCCGGTAAGGAACGACGCGGCGCTGCGGGCGTGATCGCCGGGACCATCGCCATGCGAGCGAGCATTGTCGCAACCCAGTCCGCTGAAAATGGAGATGTGCTGCTGCACTTCCGCCAGCGGTTCGAGAATCTTATTGAGCTTGAAGCCTTCGCCAACTCCCTCGGGCGTCCAGTCGGGCATGTGCATGCCGTTGGGCACGTAGAGAAATGCCAGTCGCTGCGGGGCCTGACCGGCCGCCGGCCCTGCCGCTGCGGCCAGCGGCGTCATCGCCTCGAGCGCCGGCAGCGCGATAGCCGTGCCTAAACCACGCAGGAACGTGCGACGTGCAATCGGTTGGAAAGGCATCTTCACCTCGTGAGCGATGGGAAAACGCTGCACTCGGCAAACTTCCCAAGTTTGCCGGTGAGCGTCGAACGTAACTTATTGTAACGGGGCCGGCTCGGGGCCGCCTCTCGTGGGAACGATCTTCTCAATTTTTCCATCCGACCCAAAAGTCACGGGCTGGATGGCACACTGACGCAAGCCAGTAAGTGGCGGCTCGGTCTTCTTCGAGGGCCAGTAGTGATAGGCAATGTACCACTGGCCCGACTTCGGATGCTGGAAAAACGAATGATGGCCCGGCCCCTGGAACCTGCCGCGCGAATTGAGGATGGGACCTTGGTAGTCCCATGGGCCAACCGGCGAGCTGGACGTGGCATAGTGCACCGAGTAATTGGGATTGTTCCAACCACCGTGGCTGTACGACAAGTAGTAGGTGCCGTCGATCTCGTGCATGAAGGCGCCTTCCGTGAAGTTAGGCGGCGTATCGACCGTAATCTCTTCGCCAAGCTCCACCATGTTGGGCTTCAGTTTCCAGATACGCAACTTGGCTCCCGCACTGCCTCCGGCATAGAAGTAGGCGGTGCCGTCTTTGTCCTGGAACACCATCGGATCGATGGCCTCGAATCCGTCGCCGCCCGTCAGCAGTGGCTTGCCGATATCCTTGAACGGACCGTCCGGTCGATCGCTCACGGCAACGCCAATGCGGCTGGGCGTGGGGTTCTGAGGGCCCACGCTGTAGTACAAGTAGTACTTGCCGTCCTTCTCGGCGATGCCCGGGGCCCACAACCAGTGGTTCGGCGCGCCGTCGGCTTTGATCCAGTCGATGTCTTCGATCTTCAGGATGGGCTCGCTCGCCTTCCAGTCGACCAGGTCGTCCGACGAGTAAGCCACAAAATCAAACGCATGGAACTGTGCCCGCCGGTCGGGCGTGTGGGTGGGGTAGGCCCAGTACTTGCCCTCGAACACGGCCACGTGCGGGTCGGCGCCCGGAAATACCGGATTGGCTGCCTGCGCGGCCAGTGGCAGCAGCGCGGCAGCAAGGAACAGGAACAGTGAACGGCATGTTGTGGTTAGGGTCATCGTGGTTCAATTCAATTAGCTTAGGTGAAACATCCAGGGTGATTATTCAGCGACTTCGCATCGACGTTGCTGGAAGGGGGTGCTTTCGACCACGGCCAGGATCAGCGCCCTCATCCTGTCGTCGTCCTCCACCGAGCGACGGGCGATTTCGCGGACGGCGCATTCGTCGTAGTACTCCAGGCCTCGCCCCAGAGCGTAAGTCAACAGCTTCTCGGTCAGGCAGCGGCGGAACCCCTCGCGGCGCTGCAGCAGCACGTTGGTCAGGTCGGCGGCACCGTTAATCTTCTCGCCCGTGGGCAGTTCGCCCGAGGCGTCGATCACGCCCACGTTGTCCTCGGTCCGCCAGCGGCCCACCAGGTCGTAGTTCTCCAAAGCCAGCCCAATGGCATCCATTTGTTCATGGCACACCGCGCAGGACGGATCCTCACGGTGCAACGCCATCTGCTCGCGCATCGACAGCGGCTTGTCGCTGTGCTTGGTCACTTCCTCTAACGTTGTCACGCCAGGCGGAGGATCGGGCGGCGGGGCGCCCATCAGTTCGGCCAACACCCATTTGCCACGTTTCACCGGCGACGTACGGTTAGGGTTCGACGTGGCGGTCAACACGCCCGCCATGGTAACAACGCCACCCCGCACGCCCTGGAACGGTTCGATCTCGGCAAACTCCACCCGGCGGAAGTCGTCTCCTTCAATGCCCTCGATGCCGTAGTGTTTGGCCAGGCGATCGTTCAGATAGGTGAAGTCGGCGCTCAGCAACGTGGTAATCGGCAGATCGCGGTCGACCACCTCGGCGAACAGCATCTCGGCTTCGCGGGCCATCGACCGGCGGAGCGGACCATCGAACGAATCGAACTGCTTCTCGTCGGGCACCAGATCCGCCAGCAACCGCGTGCCCAGCCACTGGCCGGGAAAGTGCTTGGTGAACTGCTCGGCACGGGGATCGCCAAGCATGCGATCGACCTGCTCGGAAAGCTCGGCACGCAATTGCCCCTCGCCCGCCAAACGCATCAGCGTGGCGTCGGGCATCGAGCTCCACAAGAAGTAACTAAGCCGGGCCGCCAGTTCGTACTCGTCCACCAGGTAGCCGCGCTGTTGTCCTGCGGCCGGCGATGGCTGCCCGTCGACATTGCCAATGAACAAGAACCGCGGCGAAACCAACATCGCCTCGAGGGCCACTTGCATGGCACGTTCGTAACTGTCGCCGTAGCGACGATGGGTGTCGACCAGCATCAGCAAGCGGTCGACCTCCCGCTGGTTCACCGGTCGGCGAAAACAGCTCGAAGCAAACTGCTCGAGCGACTTGCTTGCCTGGGGACGCCACTGCTGGTCGTCGCGCCATTGGTCGGCCGTGGGGGCCTCGGCAAACCATTTCTTATGCGCCTGTGGTGCGCCGTTCATCAAATCTTCGCGGGGTCCGATCACCTCCATCTTTTCGATGAACAAGTTGCGATCGTGAGTCTCGTTCTTCAAATCATTGGTAAACGCCACGCCCAGCCGCTTCTTGCCCTGGGGCACGTCGAACGGCAGCGTAAACTCCTCGGAGGACTCGCCATTGACGTGCACGTCGATCATCTGCACGACATGGCTGTCGTCGAGCACTGCCATCCGCACTGGTTCGTTTTCCGCCTGGTCGGCCGATACACGAACTCGCATCCAATAACGGCCCGTTTTGGGAAACTCGTACACAAACTCCACGGCCCCATTGCTCCACAGCTCTCGTCGGCCGTCGCGATCGGCCTGTCCCCCTTGCCAGTGGACGCGGGGCACGTCGAAGGTGTTTTCGGATTGCACCTCCGGAATCATCAGCGCCCGGCGCGAAATATCCCGCGCCGCGTCGAGGTACTTCTCCAACAGCACCGGTGTCAGCGACAGCATGTCAGCATTGTTGTCGAAACCGTACGCCAGTTCGTCGGGCGGGAAGGTCTTGGCCGGTTCGAAGTCGACCATCAACAGATCGCGAATCGTATTGCGGTACTGATCGCGGTTCAGCCGACGCAGGGTCACCCAGCCTGGGTCCTGCGATACGCTGCAGTCGAGTTGCTCGAGCTTCGCTTCGATCCACCCCACCAGCTTCGATCGCTCCTGGTCGTCGGGCGCATCGTAGTCGGCCGGCGGCATGTCGCCCGCCTTCAATCGGGCCACGACGTCCTTCCAGGTATTACGGTCTTCCTGGAAGCGGTCGCCCGACTGCAGCTTATCCAGTTCGAGCCCGGCATCCGCTCCATCGCCCGAATGACAATCCAGGCAGTACTGTTCGACCAGGGGACCGGCTAGGTGTTGGTATTCGGCAATTGGTTCGAGCGGTTCACCTCCGGCAAGTGGCGCAACGACCACGCAAACAGATAGGAGAACGAAACGCAACGGAAGGCGGGGCATGAATGGTCGCTCGACGGGAAGGAGGATAGCGACACGAGGTGGGATTGGGCTCAGATTATACCGAGTCCCGCCCAAAATTGCACGCAGAACGCTAACCAACCTGCCAATCGCCGCAGATTAGCCAATCCCCCCTCACCCCCACTGCCTGCTACGCTTCCCGGCTTCCCACCGAGCTGAGCATGGCAGCCCGCAAATCGTCGCAGGCTCCGGCCAGCGAGGCGGACAGGGATTCGTCGGCCGAAGCCAGCTCCTCGCCGACCATGTCGTTGTCGCTTTCGGCTGGCCAGGCTTCCGGCTCCGTCAGTTCCTGGTCCAGTGGTCGCGACTCGAAACCGTCGTGCATCCAGGCGCAGTTGCGGCCATGGCGTTTGGCTGCGTACAGGGCTCGGTCAGCCCGTTCGACCAGGGTTTGCACGTCCTCTCCCGGCGCGATGGAAGCCAGGCCAGCGCTGGCGGTGATGGGCCGCTGAAGCTGGGCAAATTGTTCGCCGAGTTGGTCGAGTGCCTTGTGAGCCTTCCCCAACGCGAGATGCCCCTCTTCGATCGCCGTGTGAGGCAGGATGATGGCGAACTCTTCGCCGCCGTAGCGGCCAACGAAATCGTTCCGCCGCAGCGCTCGGCGCAACGTCCCCGCCATGCCAATCAGTACGTCGTCGCCAACTTGGTGACCAAAATCGTCATTGATCTGCTTAAAGTGATCGACGTCCAGCATCACTAACGAAAATGGTGTGCCGTGCTTGCGATAATCGTTCAGGCGCGAGGCCAACTGTTCGTCCAGCGCCCGACGATTCGGGAGCTTGGTCAACGAATCGGTAAGCGAGGTACTCAGGTGCGACTCGATCTCGCGAGACTGTTCGGCAATCTGGTTCTCAGCCGCAGTGAGTTCCTGCTGCAACTGACGATTGGCCGCCAGTATCTCGCCCACCACACCAACCACCAAGTCGGTCGTGGGGTGACGCCTATCGGCAGGAACCTCCTGCAAGCGAGTGTTGGCGGCTTCGAACCGCGTGCGATGGTTGGCCACTTGCAGACCAATTCGCTGCGTCAGCCCATGCAGTTCGAGGGCCAGCGTCCGCGCGCGGCCCAGATCGGCGTCGCGCGAGCCCGGCGAGGGGCGCCGCAGCCACCAACCGATAGCCACGCCGACAAGCAGTTGCAGGACACCCAACAGGCACCCGGCAACGATCATCAGAATCGTATTCGTCATCAGAAAAATTGCCCACAAAAATTCGTTGTTGCTGCAAGCGTACGCCACCGCGGCCCCCTCGGCGGTGGTGGTGCGGCAAGTCGAATCGGTCGTCACCCCAACGGGCAGCCATCGTGCCGAATGTAGCGGTTCTGCAACCCAGGGCCCCACGCCAAGGGGAGCCAAGTTTGGTAAGATACGAGGCCACGAAGTGCGCTGGACATCGATTCCTGGCTGATGGAGTAACCCGGAACCCTCAGACTCATCTGCCAGCCGACGGAAGATTACGCGCAACTCATGACTACCAGCCGCCTTACGGATATCGGCTCACCACGCATCACTACCAGCCGCCTCATGGCGGCCGCTCGCCTCTAGCCCCCCTGTTATTTTTGTATGTCTCTTGCTGACTACTATCTCGCCGACCATCTTGGACTCTCGTTCGAACTGTTCCCCCCCAAGACCCCCGCGGGCGAGCGAGCCTTGTTTCGCCACGTCGAGCGACTCGTTGAGTTCAATCCTGCTTACATCACCTGTACCTATGGCGCCGGTGGGTCGACCCAGAACAAGACACTCGACATCGTCGCCCGGGTGCGCGAAACCAGCGGCCTGCCGGTGGCCACGCACCTGACGTGCGTGAACCGCACGGCCGACCAGTTGGCCGAGTACCTGAGCGAAGCCCGCGCGCGGGGAGTCGACAACGTGGTGGCCCTGCGCGGTGACCCCCCCAAGGGCGAGTCGACCTTCACCGCCACGCAAGGCGGCTTTCGCTACGCCAACGAACTCGTGGAGTTCATCCGCGAGCGTTTTGCTGACATGGGCGTGGCCGTGGCCGGCTATCCGGAGAAACACGTCGAGGCCCCCAGCCTGGACATCGACCTGGAGAACCTGCGTCGCAAGGTCGATGCCGGTGCGGACGTGGTGATCACCCAACTCTTCTACGACAACGCCGACTTCTTCGCATTCCGCGACCACTGCACGGCGCTCGGCATCACGGTGCCCATCGTGCCGGGGCTGCTGCCGGTGACGAACTTCGCCCAGATCCAGCGCATCACCTCGCTATGCGGGGCGAAGCTGCCGGAGGATTTTGTCTCCGCATTGCAGTCGGCCGGCGAAGACGAAGCGGCCCAGTTCGACGTCGGCGTCGAGTTCGCCACGCGGCAATTGGAAGACCTGATCAAGGCCGACGTCCCGGGCATTCACCTGTACGTGCTGAACAAGTCGGAAGCGGCCAGCCGGGTGCTGGAAAACCTGGGGCTGGGCGTGAAGTAGCCTCCCACCGAATGCCGCGCTATTGCTTCGCCTCGTCGAGTTTGCGCTGAATGTATTCGACGGCCGGATGATCGAGGTCCTCTTCGATCGACAATGCTATCAAGAACTCCTCCCCTTCCCTGGGAGTAATCCACACGAACGTGTCGTCGATCCATTTGTCACTGAACTCTGGTGCGATCTCCTCAATGTTGTCGTAGTCCGCTTCCTCCACGATGAACTTCCCTTCTTCATCCTGCATGTACGAGACCACACGCTGATTGGTAATCAGGTTTCCGTCCTCCTCCCAGTTCAGCACCCCAGTGCTGTAGAAATAGGCAATGGTCTCGTTGGGCCGAAGCGTGATGGCTTTGCCGATCGCCTCGCGCGCCGGCTCGCTAATCTCATCGCCTGATACGATCACCGTGTCGGGAATGGCGCCCGCTTCGGCCCTCAAACCAATCCACATCAGTACATAGAACAGGATCGTGAACAGTACTCCGACCACAATTCCGCAAACGAGCAGCAAATTCTTCATCGCAGCTAACTTCCCCTCGTTCAGCAATAGCAGAGTGTCGGACAGGCCGAATCGAACATCGGCCTCGCTGGGCTCCATGATAGTTGTCGGTTGGAAAGGAGCCAACCAACAAATGTGCTAAGAGCTTGGTCGCGGCATGAGCTGGTCATAATCGCCGAGTGTGCAGTCGAAGGGCAAACGACAAGCATGCGCGTCGCGGGTCGGCTAACAGTCAAGAATTGCGAGCAGGATGGTTCGGGTTCGCTGAGCCTGGCAACTTCACAGGTCCCCCAGTTCCCTGGACATCGAGATCATGGCGTGGACGAGAGGTAGTTCCAACAGTCCCAACAAAACAGCGATGAGTGCGACGGCGCTAAAGCGCTTTGTCAGGGCCATGATTCCCAGGGTCACGGCGGCCAACGCTCCGCAGCCCATCACGAAGACCACTGTTACACGAACCGTGGGCGTCGGCGATGGCAATCCGCTAAAAGCGGCAATCAGCGTCGCGACCATCACCATCGGGCACACGGCCGCGGCAATCAAGCTCCACCAGCGCAATGGGCTCTTCGTTGGCTTCTGCGCTTCATCGGGCGGGCGGTGATGAGCCTTCGTTCGAGGTGACCGGAATGGATTTCCGTCTCCTCGATCGGTCGCAGGTTCGTCACCCGACACGACTACCTCACTGCAGCTCGAAGCACGCCAGCGAAGTTTCACCGCGTACGTACAGCCGGTTGCCGACGATCGCCGGGTGGCTGTAGAGTTCCGCTTCGCGGGTTTCGGGGTCGTCGAACAAGAATGTGCGGCTGGTGATCGTCAGACTTTCGCCTGAGATGTCGATCAGCAGTAGCTCGCCGCCATGACCTAGAATCAGCAGATGCTTGTCGTCGGCGATAATGGGGGCGTAGTCGCCCAGGGCGGGGTCCTGCAGTTCGCACAGCTCGGCCAGGCTGCCGGCCAGGTCCAGGCAGTAAAGTTGCTGGCAAACACAGTACAATCGCGAGCCCACCACCACGGGAGTGCTCATGTCGGGCGCCAATTGCATTTGCAGGGCGGTCGGCTCGGGGATGATCTTACCATCGGCGTCGAACGCATAAAGCCGGGTGCCATTGCCTTCGGTGGTGACCAGCAGCTTGCCATCCACTTCGATGGGGGTCGGCACGTTGAAGTCGCCACTGCGAGGGGGCTTGAGCGTCCACAGTCGCTCGCCGGTCTCCACGTCCCAACCACCGAGTGACACCCGATCGTGCCCCACAATCTGCCGCTTGCCGCCCAACGTGGCGACAATCAACGAACCGTAACCGGAAGTCTCGCCAGGCGTTTGCCATAGCGCCAGACCCGTCATCAGGTCGAGCGCCGCTATCGAGGCCTCGGGCGCGCCCGGGGTCACGATCAGCTTGCCATCCACGACCAGCGGCGACGAACAAGTGCCCCACACGAGTTCGCTGTCGGCACCGAACTCGTCGCGAATGTTTTTCTGCCAGTAAATGATGCCGGTCGCCAGATCGACACAGCTCAGGTGTCCAAACGCACCTTGCAGAATGACCCGCGGCCCCAGCAGTTCGTCTTCGCCGGCCACAATCAATGGCGTGGCCCGTGGAGTGTTGTCGTAGTCCAGCGCGCCCTCGGCCGGATAGTCCACTATCCAAAGCAGATTGCCGGTAGCAGCATCGTAACAGCGGAACTCGTCGCCCGTGTTGGGCAGATTGCGGTCGCCGATTACGACGTACTTATCCGTGGCAGCGATGCCGCCGAGGCCCGAGTGGGCCAGAGGAACTTGCCAGACCTGCGGGAGCTTCTCGGGGAGGCGGGTTGGCAGAGCTCGCACACGGCCGTCGCGGTGCGGGCCCCGCCAACCAGTCCACCCAAGGGTTGCTTCCTGTTCGGGCGAAGAGTTGGCGGCGACCACCTGCGGCCCTGCGCCAGGCGGCCCCCCATCGGGAGGCCCCCGATCCTCAAGTCCGGAAACGGGAAGCACCCCCAGCTTCTCGCCAGCAGGGGGTGCGTCCTTGGATTTCTTGTACTTGTCTTTGTACTCTTTGGTCAGCGGCACAAAGCCCTTCAGAGTTTCCAGCGACAACAGCAACTCGGGTTCGTACATCACGTCGAGCAGTGTCTCGCGAACCTCCTGCTGCTCGTCGTCGGCCAGGCTGCCATTGACGAATGCGGTCACGAACGGCACAGGTTTGGTTTCGCCCACCACGCGGAGGTCGCCCTTATTGATGGTGCCGCAACCTTCGAGCAGCGGCGCGGCGTAGCTGGAGATCACCGCCGCGGCGTTTTGCGAATCGCCCCACTCGATGATCTTGCACGCACCGTCGCTGCAGGCAGCGCTGGTTTCGGCCTGCTCGGCCGCTACCACGTCGATGCCGGCCGCTGCGAGCAAGTCGCGCGGCGCGGCGAACTTCTCGTCGCACTCCTGCGGGCCGTACAGAATGCGGTAACCACTCAGGTCGCTCACCTTCTTGGCCGAATCGCTACTGCGAACAACCACCAGGCCGGTCTGTGTGGTCGAGCCATCCTTGCCGGTAAGCTGTGCCACCGGCACGGCTTTCACCTTCAGCTTGGCGGCGTCGGCGCGGACCACGGAGTCCTTGCCGATGACGATATGCACTTCGTCAAATTCGCCCTTTTCCATACCCCGGGCGACTGACTCGCCGAAGGCCACCTTGACTTCACGCCCCAACTTCTTGGTCAGGTACTTGGCCAGTTCTTCGTACTTGCGTTGGGCGTAGCCCTCCACGCAGGGGCACGACAGCGGCGCGGCGAGCGGATCCATCACCACCATATTCAGTGGCGCGGGCTCATCGGCCGTCGCTGGCGGGGCCACGCAAAGTGGTACCAACGCCAGGATCGCCAAACAGGCAAAACGCATGGGCATATTTCCCTCGTTAAGTTTCGTTAACCGAGAACGGTCGGTGACAGCGAGCGGACTATTGGGCCGGCACTGCCTTGATGGCAGGTTGGACCTGAATGGCACGGATCGCCGCGGCACGCACCCGAATCGGCTGGCTGGCCTTGAGTTGGGTGACTTTGTCGGCCACGGGCTTCTCGCCTGCGGCCTCGTCGGTGTCGTCCGAATTGGCAGCGTTGTCGTCGGCCTGCGCCTTGGCAACCATCTGCTTACGTTCCTCGGCTGGGATACGATCCATCATCACGATGTGGTCGCGAGTGATATCGAGCATGAACACGCGATTACCATCGCTGCTGACGCCAATCGACACCTTCTTGCAGCCAGGCACCAGGTCGGCCGATCCGACCACCTGCAGCAACTGACCATCGGAAGTGTACTGCTTGATGCGTCCCGTGCCACTTTCGGCAGTGTAAACAGTGTGCTCAGGACCGAAGGCGACATTCATCGGGTTGCAGCAACTGCCGAACCCGCGAATACCCTCACGAGCCGAGTGACCCCAGTGCGTGACCTCCTCGCCCTTGTGGTCGAAGCACACCACGCGGTCGCGCGAGTTCTCGGCCACGTAGATACCATGGTCGTTCACCTGCACGTCCATCTGGCCACAGCAGCCACGCAGGTCGCCGATGATTTCTTCACCACTGGCGAAGTCATCGCTAATCGCCCATACGCTGTAGCCATAACCAACGGCGGCCGAGCAGGCGATGTACACCTGGTCGTCCACGGCGCTGATCGATGCCACGGCCAGCTTGCGGGAAACTTGCGATTCAATCTGCCTCTGGATGTCTTCTTCGGAAGGTTCGGCGTCGCCCAGTTGTTCGATGCGCTTGTTCCACAGCTCCTTGGTCCGCTCGAGGCTGCCCTTGCTTCGCTCGAGCTGGGTGAGTTGCTTCTCAAACATCGCTCGCGTCCGCGAGGCGACGGCAGATTCGGAATCCGCTTCTTCGCCTTCGGCCGCTTCGTCGGTGCCCTCTTCGGCGGCGGGCAGTTCGTCGAGCTTGGTTTGCAGCTTTTCGACCTGGGCGCCGATCAATTCGATCTGCTGGTCGTAGATCTTCGCCTGCTGCTGATACAGCTTCACGCGCGAAGTAAGTTGGTCGATCACCGCCTGGCGCATCTTGGCGGCTTGCTCCTTGCTGACCGAAGCATGAGGCGAGGGCTTGTCGGCAATCAGGCTGCCAGTGTCGTCCAGTTGCACCAACCGGCCATCGCCCGCCACGAACACGTGACCGTCGTTGGCGCGGACATTAATGGCTTCGACCTTCACGGGTGTCGACCAGGTTTCGACGTAGTCGCCATCGGAATTGAAGACGCGAATCTCGCCATTGTCCTTGCTGCTGCCGCAGCCGGCCAGGATGCGACCATCGAGCGTCATGCAAAAGCAATTGAGCTTGGTGTTCGACAGACCTTCTTGATTGGCCTTGATGATCTTCACCTGACGGTGAGTCGGGGTGCCGAGTTCCGCTTCGCTCTCGGCGGCCGAGATCACGGGCTTATCGGAACTGGCCGCCACGGTAGTGGCCTTCAGCGGGCAGTCTTCACCGGTGCAGGTGCCGTCTTCGCAAGCGGGGCACTTGGCCTCGGTACAAGGAGCCTCGGCGGCGGCGGGGCTGTCGGCCTCGACCTCCAGCGTGACCTCCTCGGCGTTCGCGGGCATCGCGGCCCAAACGACGATGGCCAGCATAGCGAAGCCGGCAAAAAACAATTGAGTGATCCGTGACATAAAATGCCTCCCTGAGTTAGGTGTCGAACGACTTGCCTGGCGTTGTAATAGGGTAAACTGGAGGGGGGGGGGTCGAGGGCGAAAGGGGTTCCGGTGCACCTCGTGAGAGCTTTCGAAGATTATCCCTGCTTATTGGCGCCGACGCTATCCGAATCGGCGATTTCTGGCCAGAATATTCCGATCCGCCAAGTTCCCCAAACAGCTTGGACGTCAGCACTTCCTCTCGAGTTCCCGGAGTATCGCGGAAAACGGGGAAAGCTCTGCCAGCTGTCAATGCATGATCGAAAACTGCTTCTTTCGCGGGGGCGGGCGGACCAAGGTGCAGTGCAAGTGGGTGTCGGTCGCAGGTGGCCACCTGTGCCAGCGCCATCCCCTGCACGGCGCTGGCCCAAGTGCCACCACGGGGGTAAGCCCAAACGGCGTGTCCCCCGCTCTCCTACCCGCTGGCAATCGAGGTAGTTTTGGAAATTGCCAAGTTGTCCGCAATTAAGCCGATTTCCTCAGTCCGCGGGCCACCGGTTCTGCCAAGAACACCCCGATTTGGATAGAATAGAAAGGCTGGCGACGTCTGCATTTAAGTAGTTCGACTTGTGTGCTTGCAGGTTGCCTGCGCAAAACCAATTCTCTCCCACTCGTTTTTCATCCCTCTGCCGCCCTTGTCCGATCTTACAGGCAAGCTGCTGAACGACTATCAGGTACTCCGCCGCCTTGGGCGAGGGGCTATGGCCGAGGTCTATCTGGCCGAACAGCAGTCGCTGGCCAGGCAGGTGGCGCTCAAGGTGCTGTCAGTCGACTTGGCGTCGCAGCCCGCCTACGTCGAACGATTCAAACACGAAGCCCGCTCAGCCGCCTCGCTAGTGCATGCCAATATCGTGCAGGTGTATGAAGTCGGGCAGTCGAACGGTTCGCACTTCATCGCGCAGGAATACGTGGCCGGGCAAAACCTGGCCGAGTGGATGCACCGCCACGGCCGAGTCGAACCGGGGCGCGTGCTCGACATCCTTCGCCAAGTGACGGCTGCACTTTCGAAGGCCCACGAACGAGCTATCGTTCACCGCGACGTCAAGCCCGAGAACATCATGCTCTCCCGTTCGGGCGAGGTGAAAGTGGCCGACTTTGGCCTGGCCCGCGCCACGACCGACGAGACCAACCGCACCCAAGCGGGTGTCACCATGGGCACTCCCCTGTATATGAGCCCCGAGCAGATTGAAGGGGGCTCGGTCGATAGCCGCAGCGACATCTATTCGCTGGGCGTTACCGCTTATCACATGTTGACGGGCGAACCACCTTTCCAGGGCGAGACACCACTGGCCGTGGCGGTGCAGCACATCAACAAGCAGCCAACGCCGCTGGCCGAAGCGGCGCCGGACACCCCCGCAGCGCTGGTGCAGTTGGTCGAGCGGATGATGGCCAAGAAGCCGGAGGATCGCTTCTCCAACCCGATGGAGCTGATGCGCGAGCTGCGCATGCTGGCCAAGCAAGCAGCCGCCGATGGTTGGGCAGAAGGCCCTGAGAATTGGTCGCTGAGCGACTTGACGGCCTACGGTGGTACCATCGAAGCCACCAGCGAACTGGAACAATTGATGCGTGGCACTCGCGCCCTGCAGATACCCAAGCCCAAAAGCAGGCGATTGATCGCGATACTAGCTATTGCCGCCGTGGTGGGCGCCCTGGTGGCCGGCGCCGCGCGGCGGCCCTACGTGCTGGCCAGCAGCGAACCAACACTGACAAAATACGAGACAGCACAGAAACAGTTGTTCCACGCCAAGATGGTCGACACGCCGGCGGCCTGGCAGGCTGTATGGACGCTGCATGGCGAGGAGGCCGATCCCTTCGAAATCAATCAGGCAAAGCAGGGCCTGGCGCGATACTACATGCGCGCCGAAGACTACGAAAAGGCGCTCGATCCATTGCTGGAGCTAGCCGACGTGCCCAGCGCGCAACACACCACGCGAACCTTCGCCTATGTGGCCCTAGCCGTGGCGTATGCCGAATTGGGCAACGACGAAAAGGCGCGGCTGTACAAGCAGCAGGTCACGCCGACCGATCTGCGGAACATGCAAACCGACCCGGAACTGCTCGCTCGGTTCGAAGAACTCTAAAGCCCTAACGCGCGACATCGGTGGTCACCCTGGCGGCCGCTCGCCTCAAGGCTCGCGGCCCCATACGCGATGCTTCTTCGCCGCGGCGACCAGCGCATCGAACTGCCCGCCGGCGACGTCCAAAACGCCCTCGTCGGCCCCCTGCTCGATGCCGGCCTTGCGGAACAGTTGCTCGGTATTGCCGTTGTAACCAATCACCTTCAGGTGGGCGTACGCATCGCGTAGCCAGTTCACCGCATCAGGCATCGCGGCCAACGATTCATCCGCCGGGGCAATCACCACCGCGTCGAACAACGCCGAAGGCGCGCCCGAGAGGAAGTGGTCGGGCTCAATCTCCTTGCCACTGCTGGTTTCCATGGGGCCAATCGTCGGCGCGATCACTTCTACTTGGGCCGACTCTTCCTTGGCCGCTTTCAGCAGGGCGTTGTAAAGCTTCGACTCCACGCCATGGGTGGTAAGCAGGCCAATCTTTTTGCCGGCAATCGAGTCGGGCGCCTTGGCATACTGCGACAGGGCCGGACTCGGCTTCATGTCGAAAGGTTCCACCGCCGGCTTAATCTTGTCGGCCTGCCCTTTCATTCCGAGCGCCTCGGCCACCTCGATGGACAGGTCCTTATCGATGTGGCGCAAGTGCCCCAACATGCGGGTGTGGACCTTGGTTTCTTTGCACTTGCCCAGTTCGAACGCCAGCCCGCCGACAATGTGCTTCTGTTCGGGCGTGGTCATCGAGTGATAGAACAGCCGCGCCTGGGTGTAGTGATCGGCGAAGCTCTCGGGACGGATGCGTTGCTTGCTACCAGCTTCTTCGGCCTGATAACTGGCGAAACCCTCCTTGGGATTCTCACGGGGTGAACCATCATCCAACGAGTTGGGTTCGTTGGCCACTCGCCCTGCTGGCACGCCCATCTGCATGTGGCCATCCCGCTGAAAGTTCTGCGCACTGTTCTTGGGCGCGTTGATCGGGATCTGATGAAAGTTGGGCGATCCAAGCCGCGAAAGCTGCGTATCGAGGTAACTGAACAGTCGCCCCTGCAGCAAAGGATCGTTGGAGAAATCGATGCCGGGCACCACGTGCGATGGGCAGAACGCCACTTGCTCGGTCTCGGCGAAGAAGTTCTCTACGTTGCGATCGAGCACCATGCGTCCCAGCGGCGTCAGAGGCACTTCCTCTTCGGGCACGAGCTTCGTGGGATCGAGCACATCGTAGCCGAACTCTTCAGCCTGCTCAGCGGTGAACGCCTGCACGCTCAATTCCCATTCGGGATAGTCGCCCGACTCAATGGCGTTCCACAGATCGCGGCGATGGAAGTCAGGATCGGCGCCAGCGATCTTCACCGCTTCGTCCCACATCAGCGAGTAGGTACCGAGCTTCGGCCGCCAGTGGAACTTCACGAAGGTCGAGTCGCCCTGCTTGTTGATCATGCGGAACGTGTGGATGCCGAACCCTTCCATCATGCGGAACGAACGCGGAATCGCCCGATCGCTCATCACCCACATCAGCATGTGCATGCTCTCGGGCGTCAGGCCGACGAAGTCCCAGAACGTGTCGTGCGCCGACTGCGCTTGGGGAAAGTCGCGGTCGGGTGCGGGCTTCACGCTGTGAATCAGGTCGGGGAACTTGATGGCGTCCTGAATGAAGAACACCGGAATGTTGTTGCCCACCAGGTCGTAGTTGCCTTCGCTGGTGTAGAACTTCACGGCGAAGCCACGCACATCGCGGGCGGTATCGGGCGAGCCCGCGCTGCCGGCAACCGTGGAGAAACGCACAAACACTGGCGTCCGCTCTTTGGGGTCCTGCAGAAAAGCCGCTTTGGTAAGCTTGGCGTGCGATTTGTACGGCTCGAAGTAGCCATGCGCTCCGTAGCCGCGGGCGTGTACCACCCGCTCGGGAATGCGTTCGTGATCGAAGTGCGTGATCTTCTCACGCATCACATGATCTTCAAGCAATTGGGGTCCACTCGGACCGACGGTCAGCGTGTTCTGATCGTCGGAAACGGACACTCCTTGATTTGTCGTCAGATGAGCCTGCGAATCGGTGTTCGTTTGATGCAACTCGCCACCAGTTCCTCGATAACTGCCTTGACCATTCTGCTTTGCCATTAGAGATTCTCCCTTCCAATACCATTGTGCCCGGAGCGCCGCTTCGCCTGCCGCCATAACATCTGATGTAAAAACTGTATGCGGTACGATAGAAGTCCTAAAATGGTGCAAAGTTGATGCCAAGCAGCCACCGCGAACCCCGAACCAGCCATCGTGGGGCAGAACTCGAGTCAACACGAGGGAAATCCACAGAAGTTCGACAACTGCCAGCTGCGCGGCCGACGATCAAGCTGACGGTGAGACCACCGACAATAGTGGTGATGCTAGAAGCAGGCACCGAGCTTGAGCTCAATGGGCAAAAAGAAAAGCCTGAGGACTCGTAGATCCGCGGCGTCGCCCGAAGCGGAACTCGTACGCCAATGCTGAATACGGTTTAGCCCACGGGGGCTTCCAACAGTTTCTCGGTCTCGCGGAAGCGTTCGCCGTACAACCAACGCTCCCACCATCGGGCCGCGCGAAGATTCGGATCGGCAAGCGATACCGTGTGCTCTTTGCCCGTGCGCGTGATCAGCAGCACGCTGTTGTCGTCCAGGCGTTGTTTCACCACCCAGTACTTGTCGACCACGTAGGCGTAGGTCTCGCCGGAAGGAGCAGCAGCCACGTCCTTCGCCCGCGGACCGGGTGAGGTGCTGTGCTTCTGCTTTCGATAGACGACCCAGTCGCCCGTTTCCAGTCCTTTAGCCAACATCCGTTTCGTGTCTCGCCCTCGCTGGG
This sequence comes from Aeoliella straminimaris, assembly GCF_024054565.1. Lineage (GTDB taxonomy): Bacteria > Planctomycetota > Planctomycetia > Pirellulales > Lacipirellulaceae > Aeoliella > Aeoliella straminimaris. The sequence goes on along the minus strand of NZ_JAMXLR010000077.1, from coordinate 64,471 downwards.
CAGACGTCGCCCTGCTGAAGTAATTGGGTGCCACCCATTCGCCACGCCTTAACCTAACTCGATAACGTTTTCTTAACAATCCGTAGATTGGGTCTCATTCCGGCCAAACACGGTGGAAATCCACGTGTGGCAGCTTGGCCCAGCGACAGGCGACAGAACCATATGGGCAGCGTTCAAGCCGCGACTAGCGGAAGTGTACCTGCTGCGGATCGCTGGGCGAGTCGAAGCGTATTTCGCGCGCCCGGTCCAGCGAGTCGCGGACCATCATTCCGCCAATGAAGACCCAGGCGGTAACAAAGCAGGTGCCGAGTACAGGCATTACAACGTCGAAAGGCATGAAAGGAATCCGGGAGGTGCGAGCGGGGTCGAGCACTCCTCCGTGGTGCGCGTGGGGCAATCCATGCCTGCATAGAGATTTATCGCCCCTCACCGACCGGGCTCTGCAATCTCGCCCAGCCACTACCGGGTGTGCGGGTTAGAACGTGCGATCGGGCACCTTTCCCCCTCGGATCGGGGGACACAAAAAGTACACAAATTTTTCCGGTCGCGCGTAGTTTTTGTACACCATTCGTGCTACCTTCATGCCATGGATACTGAACACAAGAACACTATCAGCCAGGGCGAACCAGGGGACGAAATCTGGGAGGTCTTCCTGCCTGAAGGGGAGGACGAACCCCTACCAGAGGAGGGGGATTTTTGGTTCGACATCGTCGACGAAGCGGACGCCTGATTTCCCCTCTGCGTCGCCCTGGTTCCCCCCTGCCCTAACCCCCACGAAGGTCATGCTTAGCCAGTCGGAAGTCCAACAGATCGTTGAATTGCTTGAGCGGAACGAGTTGACCCGCCGTCAGATCGCCCAGCGGGTAGGCGTCAGCCACAGCAGCGTGTACGCCATCGCCAGTGGTCGGCGTGGTTTATTCAGCCGCGACAGCGACGAGCACGCCCCCTCACAGCGGGCGACGCGCTGCCCCACCTGCGGTGTGCGGGTATACCTGCCATGTGTGGCATGCCGCGCCCGGGAGTTCCATCTCCGCACCCGCCGCCGGGGCCATCGGCAATTTGCGGGTGTGGAGGCCGCCACCTGTTTCGCCCCGTCGCAAAGCGACCGCGTGGCGTAGGGGCCGTATCGCTCTGCACGACGGCATGGTACCAGTTCGCCAATCGGAACAACCGAGCGCCGGCGGGCATGAATTCGTTGAAACTTGGTTGATAACTGACGACGCCGTCGAATTTCGGGGTAATGCTTCATCGGCTTACCACTTGGCCACGATGTGTTATCGCCGGCTGGCTAGCACCGCTCGCCAGCCGGCGACAACCATTTGTACTCTCTCGCGGGCGCCTCGCCCTCGCCACCGCGTAGTCCCTCTGGCCGCGGTATGATACGCATCCCGATGACCACGCGAATGGGGCGAGCCCCCAATGACCGCTTAGCCCCGCGCGACCAACACTTCGCCGCGGCCGCCTTCGAGTAAGTCGCCGTTGTAAATCGCGACGTTGCAGGAGACATTCTGCGCCGCATCGATCCCCTGCTCTGCCAAGTCGCATAGCATTAGCGCGAGTGCCTGAGGCGCGTAATCGCACGCGTAGCGGAACGTGGGCAAAAGCTCCGGCGCGCCGCCCAAAAGTGCGAGCGTGCCGCGGCGCATCGACGCGCCGGGCCTTGGGCCGCAACTGCCGAATACCATCAGCGTGCCCGCCCGCATCTGGTGGCCGGCCCACTCGCCGCAGTCCGAGAGCACGGTAATCCAGCCGCGCCGCATTCGCTCGGCCGCGTGGGTGCCGACGCTGCCGCGCACCAGGATTCGCCCACCCCGCATGCCCACCTTGGCGGCCACCAGCGCGCCGCCCACGTGGTTGCCGGTGTCGCCCTGCAGGTCGATGCTGCCACCCCGCATGGCCGCGCCCAGCCAGTCGCCGGCCGAGCCTTCCACCGTCAGTTTGCCTCCCCGCATCTGCTGCCCAGCGTGGCGACCGACGTCGCCGGCGACGTGCACCGCGCCCTCATTCATCGCGCTGGCAATATTGTGCACACGCGAGAAGTCGCCTTCGAGCCGCCAGTGGAGATCAGCGGCCGAGCCGGACACTTCATACAACTCGGCCAGCGGCAGTTGCCGATTGCCCTGCCAGACGGGAGTCTGCTCGATCTGCCTGAGCGATTTACCCGCCAGCGCAGCGGGCGTCACCCCGGCGAGCGACACCGGCAATCGGTCGAGCAATCGTGGGCGAAGCGTGAGTGTCAACGGCAGGTTACGATCGAATGTGCGCGGAACATTAGCCGGCGAGCTACGCCTCGCCGGTGCGATCGTTTACTATAAAGCACATGCCCACCGATCGTGAGTCCCCAAACCCGTTCGCGTCGCCCCAGACCGTGTCGACGGGCGACGCCAAGTCGCCGCCGCGCGAGCTGGGACCCAGGCTGCGCGATCTCAAGCACGAGGCCATTGGCTTCGCTGTGCTAGCGCTCACGGGTGTGGTGGCCTTTCTGGTGGCCGCCGGCTTGCTCTGGTTCGCCATGGGGGCGCAAGAGAGTTGGATGCATGTAGCAATTCACGCCTTGGGCATCCCGCTCGCCGCGCTCGGTGTGATCACCGCCATCGTCTGCGGATTATGGGCCATCCGGTCGGCGCTATTGTTCGCCTTCTTCTCCCGCATCGGCCGCGGCCCCGCAAAGGAGGACCACCGATGAACCCGTGGGCGATCATCCTCTGCGGGGGCGGCAGCCGGCGGATGGGCCGCGACAAGGCGACGCTCGAGTTCGCCGGCCAGCCGATGCTCACCGGTGTAGTGCAGCGGTTGAGCGCGACGATACCGCCCGCACGAATGCTCTGCGTCGCCGCGCAGGGGCAAACACTGCCAGAGCTGCCCGCCGAAGTAAACATTGTCTTCGATCGCACGAGCGACTGCGGCCCGCTGGAAGGACTAGCCACCGGCCTCTCCACGACGAGCGCGGCCGACGCCGTGTTCGTCACCACCTGCGACGCACCGCTGGTGGCGCCGGAGCTGCCGACATTCCTGGCAAGCATGCTCGGAGAACAAGACGCGGTGGTGCCCCGGCTCGATGGCCAGCTTTATCCACTTACGGCCGTCTATCGTCCAAGCGTAGCGAAGTTGGCCGACGAGCGATTAGCCCGCGGCGAACGCCGTGTGATCGACTGGGTGGCAGAACTCAACGCGCGGTACGTTTCGCGCGAGGAGCTGGCGGAAGTCGATCCTGAGCTGTGGAGTTTGCGGAATTGCAATACGCCGGAGGAGTACGCGGCGTTGGTGGAAGCGGGTGGGAAGATTGGGGAACGCTAATCTGCGCTAATCGCCACTAATGGTGGTCATGTGTTGGGACCTTAGCGACATGCCTATGTGTTGTGACCGGTATAATGGAACGATGGTGTGTCGCAGTACGACCGGGTACATTTGAGCAATACTCGAATACCGGCGACTGAACGACTCGTGAATCAACCAACCATGAACGAGGACTCCTCCAATCCGTATCGAGCGCCCACCTCGACGGGACAATCGGAGGTTTTCACGTTCAAGACAAGTGCCCTTGTGGCGTGCATCGTCTGGGCTTTGCTGTCCGTGGCCATTTGGTTTGGAAGTACTGTACTGGCATCCCTGTACCGAGACTTCGATGTAGAACTGCCGCTCATAACTCGTGTGATGCTGCACCCTGCTTGCCCTTTGTTACCGGCCACCGCTGCACTCCTGTTAGGTTTTGCTGCGATTTATGCCAGTCCTCGCCAACGCTACCTGATGGCTAACTGGTCCTTCGGACTTGCGTTTGCCCTCACCCTCCTCGCCGTTTACGCTCTTATTTCACCCTTGGTGATGCTGATGAAGGGGCTGAGTTGAATTCGGCGGATGGTTCAATCCATCCCCCAATCAGCAACCATTAGGTTCGTAGGTTGGGTCAAACGAGTCTCAGCTCGCGCGGACCCATCAGGACTGAATCCTCAAGACTTCTGCCTGCGCGGAAACACGAAAACCATCTGTAATTTAGCAGCCATCCAATGCGAAAGCATATGTTAATAGAAACGCCCCTTGGCGGCGTGCTGGTTGAGGCCGAGTCGAACGGAGGAATATCGCTGCATCGCGGAAACTTGCCACATTCAATCGCGAATGGGATGACGATTGATAGATCGATAGCGTGTGTTCTTCAGGTTCTCCCCAAGTCTGATACTACCGATGTGCAGCTCTCAGCCAGGCTTATAAATTCACAAGTAGTCGGCTATCCCGCTCCTGGCGAATGCCTGGAATGCATCGAGTTCGAGACAGATAGTTGGCATCTGACATTGGGTACAGAAGACCTAGTTATGCTATATGCGCGACTGCCCGATCTTGACCTGGCAAGCAATCAACTCGAAACAGCATACGACGCTTCAGGGCTGGCCATAAATCAGACAACTGTGGCGATGAAGGTCGCCTGCACATTTCACATAATCGTCAGTTACAAGAAACTGCCTGATGATCGAGATTGTACTGCGTGGTACTTTGCAGATACGCCCCACGAAATTGCCCTAAAGGCGGTGAACCTCTTCACCTAGTAAACTTGCATCGCGTGCGTCAAAGAACTTGGTCCTCGAAAATGCCGCTACGACATCGCCGGGCGCATTCTTCGGCCGCCGTCATTTGCGGCGCAAGTGATGCGCCGCTACATCATGCAATCCTTTCCCCCAACCAGTAATTATTAGGGAAGATAAGCGTTCCCCTGGAATCTGCCCCCCCAGGGCGAACGAGATCCTTCAGGATTACACGGCGCGGGACATCTACCCCATGTTCTCCTCACCAATCGCGGAACATCAAGGGGGATCCGCAGCGTTACCCGAGCTTGACTCATCCGACGAGGCAGTCATGGTCACGGCAACATTGTCGATGCAAGCAACCAAAGTGTACATGTCGTAAGCAACAGCGGCAGAAATCCCCATTTGAGGAGCAGGATATCCGACCTCGACATGTTCCGGCCGCGTCGGATCATGATTAGCAGCGTCATAACCCAATACGCAATGGATGCGATAGCGACACGCTGGAAAACCAAACCGCCATCCAAGAGCAGCGCGGACAGCACCAACAAAGGAAGTTGTTGGACAAGGCTGAAAACTAGTGCGTCGCGAAAAGAGCCAACCGTGATGCTGGCGTCCGGTGATGTCGAACACCGAGTCAAGCGGAAACTACGGTGGTTGGTCACCGAAGATTCCGTTGGTTCAACATTCGGTGACTGGTATGGATTCTCCATCAATGCTCGAGCCTGAAGACTATGAGCAAGACTGGACGTTGCTCTGAAAGTTGCACGTTCGCGGCGTTCTTCAGGATAGAACGCTGGCGTTCGGCGGTCCAGACGATCTACTTCAGCTTATCATTGATTTTCCTGATCTCAATGACTGAATCTGGCATGTGTCGCCTGCGAAATGGCGAAAGTGGATCCCGAGTTGTGGAGCCTCAGGAATTGCAATACGCCGGAGGAGTATGCGGCGTTGGTGGAAGCAGGCGCAAAGAGTAGGGAACGCTAATCGGCGCTAATATGTGTCGTAGATTGCGGAAAAGTGGGGTACAGCTCTGACGACGCGGGAAGATAGTTCCAAATGCTTCGAACAATGAATCTGAAGTAGACTTGACTATTGCTCAAAGGGTCATCCCGAAATGCGGGAATGAGTCAGACCTTCCTGCAACGAGCCACTGATGTCAATCGAATGACCTCCAAACATATCGTCGTCATCGCAGGAGAACTTAAACTCGCCATCAGTCTGAATGATGATGAATGAAGGCTTAATTCGTTGCAGGAACTCGCTTTTGGTAATTCTGGGAGCCCCTTGTAGTCGCCAATCGTTGGCGACTGAGAGATTCTCCTTAGCTGCGAATTCTGCAATAAGTTCTCCCCACTTCGCTGAGTCTTGGAACAACTCCTCGGCTGTTTGTAGCTGTTTCGTAATGCCTAACTCTTCGTCGGTGTCAAAAGCAATGGGGACTTTTTCGCCATTCCAGATTGCTGTGCCTTCAAACCACTCGACTTGCCGGTTTAAGACTAAGTCGCCGAACAGCTTAGTTGATACCACAACTGGCTTCTTGAGTTCTTCCCGAACAGCAATCAGGGCTTCGTCATCTTTGTCGTCCATTAGAAATGCTTGCTCAAAAACAGCACGCGTTTCGTCCTCCGAAAGCAGAACCCTGAACTTCTGAATCGAGAGTTCTGGAAAGTCTTCGAAGCAATCCGTGTCAAAAAACTCCTCTCCTTTAGGCACGGCACGAAAGACATCGAGTTCCCGTTCAACTATCGGTTCACCAGGGCGGTGCCAAGCTGCGAATGACAAGCTATGAACCATGTAAGAATCGTTAGTTCCGTTTGATCCGGCTTGAGGTTCGAGCGAAACCAGCCCACAAATGATTACCGATTGGTCTTGATAGGTAACATCCGCCATGTCGATCTCGGACAATGACTCGATACCTGGAGGATGATAGGGAGTGGGCATGGCCTTCTCCGATGAACCAGAATCCGGTGATGATGTTCCGCTACAGCCCGTACATATCAGACCAACTAGCAACAGTAGATTGGTTCGGTACTGGAGCATCTGCCTGGACTGACTGCAAAAGGTATAGAGTTAAAAAAGACACCGTATGTCACAGCCCTACGAAGTCTACTCTGAGACTATCAGATTCTCCCTCGGCGTGGCACATCGGCATCCATATTTCTCCCCAATTATTAGCGAAGATTAGCGTTCCTCAATACCTTCTCCGAGGGCACGCGAGATCCTTCAGTCGCTTAGGCTCCTTCTGGATGACATTACCGCAGTTTCAGGATGACACCTCTCCCAACTCCTCTTCACCAATCGCAAAATTCTCAAACTCCAGCGAGTACCGCGAGTTGAACCACTCGGGCAGGTTAGCGAGTCGATCCTGGTCGTACGATACATCCACGTGCAGCGTGCGGCCGGTGGTGGCGGTGCGGATTTCGCCTTGTTCCACTAATAGCTCGCCCGCCTTGAAGACCATTCGCGGCAACTGGAACATCTCGGCGAAGTTTTCGCTCGGAGTGTAGAGCGTGATGTCGGCATCCGCGCCCGGGCCGAGGTGGCCTTTCTGCTCCAGGCCCAGCAGCCTGGCGGGGCCGGCGCGGGTGATGACGGCGATTTCGCCGAGTGTGTACTGGCGGTCCATGTCGGCGAGCGCGGTTCGCTTACCAAGTCCTTTGGGGCAGGTGGCCAGCACGTCATTGCGATAGGTACGGTCCATCAGCAGGCGGATGATCTCGGGGTACGCCAGGAACGAGCCGCCGTTGGGGTGGTCGGTGCTCATCACCACCCGCCACGGGTCGTCGACCGCCAGGTACCACTCCAGGCCGATCGCCCATTGCAGGGCGTGCACCAGGTTTTTGTTCTTGTACTCGATGGGCATCACGCCGCAGCCCGACTCGACCTCGCCATCGGCCGAGTACCAGCGGTCGCCGTAGATGCTCCGCAAGTAGTAACCAAGCGGCCCGTCGCCCGTCATGCTGGTGGTATTGCCGAACATCACCTGGCCAACGTCGACCGACAAGTTCTCGTGCGCGTTGATGTACTCGGACAGCTCGGCAACCTGACTCTTGAGCGACGACTCTTCCCCTTCGCCGCCGCCGTAGCTGTGAAACTGAATGTGCGTGAGGTGGCCGCGATGTCCCTCGAGCGACTTCATCGTTTCGAGCGTCGTGTTCCAATTGCCGGGCATGCCGAGCTGGTTGCAGTGGATGTGCACCGGGTGCGGTAGCTCGAGGGCATTGGCGGCACGGGCGATACCCTGGATGATCTCGCGGGGCGTGACGTTAAACGTTGGCACCCGATCGTCGAGGCCAGTCGATTCACCGGCGCCGAGTTGCTTCCAAACTTCCACACCGCCGGGATTCACCAGCTTGGGGGCGTAGCTCTTCGTGGCAGTGAGCAACCAGGCGAGGTACGCCTCGACGCCCTCGGGCTCGCCGGCGGCGATTTGCTCCATCAGGTAGTGGTTGTTGCCGACCAGCGTGTAAAAGCCCCGATCGATCGACGGCGTGTCAGCCAGCTCCTGATGCGCCTGCCGCGCCCCGAGCGGCGGCACGGCCGCATCGAACGCCGCCGTGTAGCCGAGCGCTGCGTACTTGTAAGCCGTGGCGAAGGTGGATGGGACGGAGCCGAGTGTGCCACTTCTCGTAAGTCTTGTTCGCTCCAAAGCCGCGGCCGGATCGCGGCGATCGTCGGCCCGTAGCTTGCGTCCCACGTTCACCTTCGGCCCGGCGATGTGGCAATGCATATCGACCCCGCCCGGCATAATCACCAGGCCCGCTGCGTCGATGGTGCGATCGGCCTTGGCGTTTTTATCCGTCGGTGGCGCGACCATCTTGCCATTCGAGAACCATAAGTCGCGCACTTCGCCATCGATCCCGTTGGCAGGATCGAAGACGGTTCCCCCGGAGATCTTGGTGAGCGTGGCCATGGAGGATTAGTTTGACGCAAAGCGTTGCGAAGTGAAAGGTATGTAAGGAGTAGGGGAACACGAGTCCTCGCTAATCTGCACTCATCGATCAGCGCAGATTAGCGTCGATTGGTGTTCCCCAACCTGCGTACCAAGCGACTCCCCAGCGATACCAATACCAGCAGCCGGATGAAGGGGCAATAAAACCATCCAGAGAATTCTACGCGGATTGGTGGGATATCTTCATCTCGGCCGGTGTCTTAGTAAGTAAGGCACGGTAAATACACTGCCTTCTCGCTAGCTAGATGTTAGTTCTAGGAGACGCCCTGTCGTGCAGAATCCACGTCCGATTACTCAGCGAGGTGGGCTAACAGCTCAATTGGGGGCCATGGTTGACGACGAATTCGACGAGAACGGCAGTCTGTTCGAACGTCTGTGCCATAATTACGTGGACGGAGTACTCGACGAGATCGGCATGCGTCAATTAGTACGTGAATTAATGTCGGACGCCGATCTGCGTCACGAGTTTCAGATGCAGTTATTCATGCATGAAGCTTTGAAGAGGCTCGAGTTTCGCGCCGAAGAGACCTGAAGTGGCGGATCACCAACTTCCTAGGGGACATCATTGGCTTTGGCGCGAATGAGATGCCGATGCGGCTGGGCCTCGGGCCAAGTGAGCACTTCTTTGAGCTTGTCGGCCGGTACTTCGATTGAAGTCATCTGGGCAGTCGTCAGCCGGTTGTCGAACTTGCCTTCCAGGTAGCCGAACGGAGTTCGCGCGGCTTGTTGTTGTTCGGACAGGTTCTCTTCGCGGGCCGGTATGAATGTCTTCCAGAACTTGCGGGGGTCGTCCTCTGAGAGCAACTTCGCAAACCGCTGACGAATTCGCGTGCCGGCCGCCGTGTCGCCTGCATTCCGCAGCACGAGAATCGCCTGATACGCCAGCGCCCTGTTCCAGTGCCGCTCGGTCACTACGTAGTGCGAAAAGTGCAGCCGGTCGTCGAAGCCGAGGCTCAGCGGGTTGGTCGGGTCGGTTGGCAAGTTTTTGCCAGCGGCCAGCAGGTCCTGCATCTTACGGGCGTCCTGATGGCGAACCGCGTAGATGAAGTGCATGCCACTGAACGGCGTGGCCCAGGCGCCATCGCGGACCGAATCCTCCATTCGAATCACCACGTCGCCGTAGCGAGGCGAGCCATCCGGCGGTCCGACGCTGGCAAATACGCAGTCGAACGCGCCGTAGAGTTTGTCTTCGATGGCCGGCGTCGTGTGGGCAAGATGTTTGCCGAGTTCTTCCTCGACGTAGTACGACGAAAGCTGCCCGGCCTTGAGCACCGCGCGAAGGTCTTCGAAGTGCAGACGATTGACGATCGGGGCGGGCATGGTCGCCAACTTCTCGACCAGCTTCTGTTCATCGTCCGTCAGGGGAGCGAGGAACAGCTCGAACTCCGCCATGGTGCAGACCGAAGCGATCTCGATCCACTTGGCAATCTTCTCGGCGTCCAGCTCGCGGTGGAACGCCCGGGCGTCGATGGCCGTTTGCCGGGCATGGGCCAGCGGCGCGCCGGCCAGGTCGCCGTTGGCCTGTTGAGCACAAACGCTTTTCGGCAGCAACGGGCTGATGGCAAACGCGGTGAGGAGGAATAACAGGCGACGATGCATCGTTAGTTCCGGACGGACTTTAAATCTGAGCGAAGGACAAGGCCGCCAGCCGGCCTAGGGGAAGTTTAGCATCTAAAACTGGGGCCGCCGGCGGCTACGCGGTCCTCCACGACTGTCGCGTAACGCCCACGGCCACGAGCAGCCATCCTACGACGATTGCAAACGATGGCACATGCACATACAGGGCGAGCCACAGTGCCAGGATGGTGGTCAGCGCAAAAATCAGACGAATCGAAAATCTCATGTTCCCGATTATAACGCATTCGCGTGGGGAGCATGTCGTCTAAAGGAGGCCCAAGCGACTGAAGGATCTACGTTGCCCCGGTCGGCTCGGTGGGATTTGGGGAGCTCAGTCGGCCGACCACCCAAGGCGTCTCAACGCCAACCAGACGGCAAGCCAGATTCCTCAGACGGCGAGCCTCGTTCGAAATGGCACACAGATCAGTCACGTCAACGCCTCCCCCATCATCATTGATCCCTTGCCATGCCGCACTCAAACGCCACACACGTGGAAGTACCACTCCAGCAGCGGGTCCATTGGCGTATGCCTCAGCCAGTCGAAGGAAAACGTGTATAGCGCGTCGACGACTTCCGGAGGATTCCTGGGCCACAGCGCGATCGCCAGCAGGTAAGACGTAAAGTACGACCACAAGACCCCCAGGACAAACATCGCGTCGCGTGCCCTCCCACGTGGCACCAACCTGGCGGCCCAGAATAGGCCAAACGCTGCAAACAAGGCGGCGATGATCACCGCCACCTGGGGCACGTGCACCAGCAGCGTCAGCCACAGCGCAGTGCCGGCGGTCAGCACCAGGATTGAGCGGATGGTGAATCGCATGCCCTCGATTGTAGCGTAGCGAAGTTCCAGGCTGACCGTATTTGCCTGAACTCGTTGCCCACAATATACTTTGGCAGCAATTAACACATCACCAGCGGCGGCCATCGTGAGCGACCCCACTGAAAACCCCTACGCCGCACCGCAGGAAAAGTCGACACCCCTGCCAAGACGGACTTCGCCTCGTCGTCATGCGGCGTCGCTAGCGGTGATCGCCGTCGTGTCCAATGTGGCTGCTATTCTTGTCACTCCAGCCGATCCGATCAGCTTCGGTATCGGGACCCTCGTTATTTTCGCGGTGGCGTGCTGGGCATATTGGTTGGGCGCACGGCGATAGATAGCGCCGACAAGTCGTAGAATCGAAACTCGCCTCAACAAAAAAAGGAACACCAATCTCTGCTGATCTCCACCCAGTGGCGAAGATCAGCATCGATTAGTGTTCCTGTGCAACTCGTTGCATTGGATTGCGGGGCGACTAATCCTCCAGGTCGATGATCCGCATCTCGCCGTGCGTCACCCAGGCGTCGCCGTCGCGGTAGGTGACGCCGGTATAGCTGTCCATGGCTTGCATGACTTCGATCAACTGATCGACCTGCGGCTTGATGAAGCCCACGGTTGCCACCATGTTGCCACCCTCTTCATCCGCTTGATCGATGGCCACTTGAATGCCGTAATCGATCCACGGCTTGGCCGCTTCGATGAATCCGGCAATCTTGAAGTGGCCGGCCGCCAACAGCGGGCGGTCGAAATCGGCCACCGGGCCGTCCAGCTCCGGAGGCGAACCAGCCAGCAGCTTCTCACTCAATTCGGGCAGGGCGCTCAGCACCAGCACCGAGTCGCTCAAGCCAGCATTCGGAGCGATGCGATCGTCGACGCCCCATTCGGTGGGCAATGCGTACGAGTAAATAGTGCCCGAGCTGGTGGTCGACTCCGTAGGTTTCTGCAGCACGATGGGTGGCACATCATCCGGGTTGGCCTTGCGGGCCTTGTCGATTGCCTGCTGAATGACGTCGTAGTAAATCTTCGCTCCATCGCGTACGGCACTGGCGTCGCTTACGCCCGCCACGCAGGCGATGGTTGGCAGCGGCAACTCCTTCTTCGAAGCCGGCATGTAGTCGCACCACTCTTTGCCGGTAACGCTGGCGTCCAGCACGATGGCGCTCTGACCATCGGCAAAGCCGGGGATCAGGTACTTGCGGTTGGCTTCGTCCAGTTGCTCGAGCAACGGCAGCACTTCATCCCGCACCTTCGTGTACTCGGCCCAGTCGTCTTCGGGCGCTTGACGCTCGCCAATGGTCTCGAAATGGGCGAATCCACGCTTGCACCAATCGACGAACTCGTCGTAGCCTTCGGGCGATTGCTTGCCACGGGCGACGTACCAACCGAGCGAATCCTTACCCAGGTGATCGATGAGCGTCAGCTCCTTCGAACCGTCCATCGTGGCCGGCTGCTCACCCCAGTTGTAGGTGAAGCTCTCGTATCCACGATCGGTGGTAAACGTGGTGGCGGCCACGGCGCCCGGCTTGGGCAGCCACTTCAGGATGTCGTCCTTCAGTTCGTCGATATCCTTCTCGATGGCCTTCGACTCGTCTTCGGTCAGGTCGGCCATCGACAGAAGGCCCTTGGCCATGACAGCCAGATCTTCGAACGAGCTCTTTTGCGAAGCCAGGGCCTTCATGAAATCGCCGCTGGCGTAGCCCAGGGTGATGACGTTCTGGTCGGCGTGCTCGCTCAGCCGCTTGAACTCCTTGGTTTCGGCCAGCGAGTCGCCCTTGCCAAAGTTCTCGTAGAAATCCAGCGAACCGGTCACGCTCAACAGCATGTAGTTGTCGACAATACCCAGGGCGAAGACCACCTGCTTGTCTTCCAACAACGACTTGAGCTTCTCGTACAGTTCAGGCGCTTCGACCAGGTCCTCTTCGATTTCGTCCCAGGGAAGCTGATCGCCGGTGATGGTGAAGGTCAGCAGTTCGTTGCCGTTTACCTGCCTGCGTTCCAGGTTCTCGAGCACCCATGGCGGCACGTCTTCTTCTTGCTGGATCGCCTCGCGCAGACGGTTCTCGGCAATATCCAGCACGCGCGAAGCGCGGGCTTTGTCTTCGATCACGAAGCCGGTTACCAGGTTCGGAATGCCGAGCTGGCCCTTGTACTTGTCGAGCAGCTTGATGGCGTTTTCTCTGGCGATCACGTCCTCGTCCACCGCGTCAGGTCCGCCATACAGTTGGAGGGACTGGAACTGGGCGCGGGTCATCTCCGAGTTCATCTCCATCAGCACTTGCAGCAGGGTGGTTACCGAGCCGTCGCCATAGACAAAGAACTCTTCGGCACACATTTCCTTGGCCAGACCAAACACGTCCTGACCTTCTTCGCTGTCGAACCAGTTCTTGAACTGCACCAGTTCGGGCTGGGTGGGAAACTGCCACTGCGTTTGCACCTGCATCCATCCCATTTGTACAACGGGGATGGCCATGAACTTTTTCCACGTATTGCTCTCGGCAATCGACTCCATCTGCTGCTGGTTCTTGACCCAGGCAACGTAGAACGCGGAGTCCTTGGGAGCCACGCTCAGCGACTTGGCGTGGTCGGCCATGTCGGCCGCTGCCGCTACCGAAGCGGCAACCAACACGCTGGCGGCCACGACGGCGCGCATCAACGGGCTATTCGGACGGAAGACAATAGAACGCATGACGGGTACTCCTCGCCGAGGGAAGGATGTGAAGTCGGTGTGAAATGCAGTCAAAAGTCGGAATCTGAGCGGTCCGCCTGAAGACTGTTGTTGTAAATAAGTACGTGGGGGTTCGTAAACCACTGCCAGGCCGGTTTCCACGCCCCGGATGGCCACTTGCCGCAGGACACCGGGCAGGCCAAGAATATCTACTACGCCTTCGGCCGCTGGGTTTCATTCTTGCCCCGCAGAACGGCTGAATATGGTAAAAAGTAGGTACCGATCCCCACTCGATCGAGCATCTGAAGCGTTTTTCCACCGTAGGAGAAGTGTAGCATGAGTTTCCGCATCACCGCCATTATTACCTCTTTTCTGCTATTCACGGCCGCCGTCACGTCCTGGGTGGTGGCCCAGGATGCACCCGCCCCGGCCGCAGCCGCCGAGTCTTCGTCGGCCGAGAGCCAGCCGGCCGAATCGACCAAACCGGCGAAGAAGACCGCGAGGGACATGATTCGCCACGTGGTGCTGCTGCAATTCAAGGAAGGCACTTCGAAAGAGAAGATCGCCGAAATCGAGCAGGCGTTTGCCTCGCTGCCCGAGAAGATCGAGGAAATTGCCGATCTAGAGTGGGGCCTGAACAACAGCCCCGAGGGTCTCAGCAGCGGCTTCACCCACTGCTTCCTGGTCACCTTCAACTCGGACGCCGACCGCGCGGCCTACCTGCCCCACCCCGAGCACATCAAGTTCGCCGGCCTGCTGCGCCCGCACGTCGAAGAAGTGCTGGTCGTAGACTATTCGCCGCAGCCGAAATCGAAGAAGAAAGACAGCGAGAAGGCTGAGAAGTAGAAAGGCGACGGCGCCTCCATCCAATAACCCGGCGCGAATCCACCGCGGCGCGCTGATCGCGGGGTGGCGCGCCACCGTTCGCGACAGACTGAGTTTCCTGCAAGCTCCGATGCGCTGATGCCACCCCGCGGCTGAAGTTGCCCTTGGGCAATGCGGCCGAGTTAGTGTTCAGCGCCGCATGGCGTCGGTCGCGAGGATTCCGCGTCACTGCGGCAGGCGGGATGGTTATTGCGGCACTTCGGCGAGTTCCGGGTGGATCAGCGTTGGAGGCCTGGGCACTGTCGCTGAGAAAGTGACAGTGCGGTGAAGATTCGATGCACTGGAATTGGATCGTGCTCGTCTGTCACATGAATGCGCGCTGTTCGGCACAACCGAATATCTCGACCACAAAATCCACTTCAAGGCTTTTCAGGCCTTCGTTCTATTAATCCGAAGGGCAACCCTACGGATTGATGTACCTCCATCTGGGAGATAGGTTCATACTATCCTTCTATCCCGGAGTTGTTCCAAGGCCTTTCCAGCTTTGCAAAGCTGTCGCGCATTGGACGATGGGTACAGCATTTGCCCAGCTACTTCTTCTTCATCGGCTCCAGGGGAGAAGGTGGCGAGGTAGCGCGTTCTCGGAAGTCGGACGCGTGCGGGAGTCGCTGCAATCAGGACTACTTTCTCGTATAGTCGTTAATTGTGAATGCCGTTTTGATGCATTGCCCGGTGCAGGCCACGCATGGAACGACTACGGTATCTCTTCCTGGAGGGGTTGGCGATGAATTTCCGATTCGCAAGTCATGACATTCTTGGCCGGTGCCCCGGCTCCAATCAACGCCGAAACCTCCGGATGGAGTCTTTGGAGTCCCGGTTAGTGCTCAGCACCATGCCCACGAACATCATCCTGATGATCGGCGACGGAATGGGACCCGAGCAGGTGGAGGCCGGGCGTTACCTCCTGGATTCCAGCGGCGACACGCCCCTGAGCTTCGAGACGTTGCCCTACCAGGCCGAAATGACCACCTACTCGGCCGATAATTCCGTGACCGACTCCGCGGCTTCCGCCACGGCAATGGCCACTGGCCAAAAGGTCAACAACGGTGTCATCAGCTTGGCCTATCCCGGCGATGGCTCCGAGTTGCAGACGTCGCTCGAGATCCACCAGTTGTCCGGAAAGGCGACCGGACTGGTGTCCACTGCCTACATAACCCATGCCACTCCGGCCGCCTTTGGCGCTCATGAATCGAGTCGTAACAACACGGGCTCCATTGCCGATGACTTTCTCTCGCAGACGTTACCCAACGTGCTGTTGGGTGGCGGGGCCAACGGAATGTCCGCGTCCGCAGCCACGAACGCCGGCTATACCGTGGTGACGACCGCGGACGAAATGCAGGTGCTCACGGGCACCGAGGTCTATGTCTCCGGTCAGTTCGGCAGCAGCCACCTGCC
Source organism: Aeoliella straminimaris (assembly GCF_024054565.1). Taxonomy (GTDB): domain Bacteria; phylum Planctomycetota; class Planctomycetia; order Pirellulales; family Lacipirellulaceae; genus Aeoliella; species Aeoliella straminimaris. The sequence continues at coordinate 48,623 of NZ_JAMXLR010000077.1, read as the reverse complement.
CTACGAATACGACGGTCTGGACGACCTGCCGCATCTTTCGGAGATGACAGGCACCGCCCTCGATCTGGTGGACAATGACCCGGATGGATTCTTCCTGATGGTCGAAGGCGGGCGGATCGATCATGCGGGTCACGATAACGACCTGCCGCGTCTGCAGGCCGAGGTGGTCGAATTTTCCAACGCCGTCCAAACGGTGATCGACTGGGTAGACCTGAACAGTAATTGGACGGACACCCTGTTGATCGTCACTGCCGATCACGAAACGGGCGGACTGGACTTCAACTTTGACACTGGCACCGGGAGTTTTTCGACCACCGGCCACACGGCGGCAAACGTGCCGGTGTACGCCTGGGGGGCGGGCGCCGAATCCGTCATCGGCACGCTGGACAACACCGACGTGTTCAGTTTGACAACTGTCGGGGCGTTCTCCACGGTCGAGTTCCAGCAGGGTGTCAATTCGTACTCGGGAACGTTCGATACCAACCTGTTCCAAGATCCCGCTCGGGCCGACACCAGTTACGCAACGGCCACACAGCTGAACGTCGACTCGGACGAACCATCAGGCAGCGGCGACGATGCCCAAGTCCTGCTCCGCTTTGCGGACATTTTCGGCACAGGCGCCGGCCAGGTACCGCTGGACGCGCAACTCGTCTCTGCCCGACTTGAACTGCAGGTCTCCAATCCTGGCAACAGCCTCAACTTGCATCAAATGCTCACAAGCTGGGACGACACGGACACCTGGAATAGCCGAGTCGCTGGCATCCAGGCCGATGGTACGGAAGCCGCCGGATGGGCAGATGCGTCGACCGGCGCCGTGGCAACCGGCACACTTTTGATCGACGTGACGAGTAGTCTAGCAGCCTGGCAAGCCGACCCCACAACCAACCACGGGTGGGCAGTGCTTTCGTCCGGCACCGACGGGGTCGACTTCGATTCCGCCGAAGGGCCCACCCAGCCGAAGCTCGTGGTCAGCTTCCAGCCTGGCACGGGCAATAGCCAGCCTGTGGCCAATGCAGATGCCGTCACCCTGGACGAGGGTGCGATGGCCACCACGTTGGACGGTGGCGCTGCGAGTGTGCTGGACAACGACACGGATGCAGATCCCGGCGACACCCTCACGATCAACACCACACCGATCGTCGCGCCGCAGTTTGGAGATCTCGTACTCAAAACCGATGGCACGTTCAGCTACACCCACAATGGAAGCGAAAACTTTTCCGACAGCTTTACTTACGAAGTGCACGATGGCGCCGGTGGCGCTGATACAGCCACCGTGCTGATAACCGTCACACCGGTGAACGACAACACGCCCATCGCGGTGGCGGACAGTGCCACCGTGACCGAGGGCGGCACGGTCACATTGCTGGACTCGGGCGAGGCCAGCGTGCAGGCCAACGACAGCGATGCCGACCTGCCGGGCGACACGCTAACGGCGGTGCTGGATACGGGACCAGCGTTTGCGACTGATTTCACGCTCAACGCGGATGGCACCTTCAGCTACACTCACGATGGCAGCGAGAATCTCTCCGACAGCTTCAGCTACCACGTCAACGACGGCCTTCACGATAGCAACGTGGTCGCGGTAACGGTCGCCGTCGCACCCGCGGTGCAGCGGTATTTTGCCGCGAGCGAAACCTCGGTGTTCGGCACGGTCGCCGGATCGTACGTCGACACCCAGGCGGCTGACGACCGGAACGAACAAATCACCGAAGAGATCTACGGCGGCAAACGAAGCCGCTTGGAACACGTGTGGGACTTTGGTCAGGTCGACAGCGCGCAGCAGTTCGTGTTCGAAGGCTATCGCACCGCGCTTTCTGCCGATGATTTCCAATTCGAGTACTCCACCGATGGTGTCAATTGGACGACCATGATCGCGAGCGTGGCAACTACCGAAAGCGTCCACGAGTACCAGTTTGGCGCGCCGATCTCTGGGGCGGTTCAGGTTCGGGTGGTCGATACCGACCGATCCAAGGAGTCGACCTTGGACATGATCTCGATTGATGAGATGTATTTCCTGCGTCAGACCGGGCCCGTGCTCCCCACGGTGTCGCTCGTGACCACCGACGACACGGCCGTTGAAGACGTAAGCGATCCGGGCACCTTTACTGTCACTCGATCCGGCGATGTGTCCGGCGATCTGGTGGTCAGCTACGTTGTCGATGACAGTAGCACGGCGACCGCCAGCGATTACCAGGAAACGCTCACCGGATCGGTGACGATACCCGACGGCAGTGCCGAGGCAACGATCACCATCACCCCGGTTAACGACGGCCAGAGCGAAGGGATCGAGACCTTAACGCTCGTGCTCGTTGCGGGCGACTATACCGTGGCATCGCCCGACACGGCCACCATTGCGATCCACGACACCGCGGTAGTGCCCGACAACGTCTACACCAGCGGTGAAAGTACGGTACTGGGAGAGGTAATCTCCGGCGACCATAGCGCCACGCTCGTCGACGACGGCCTCTACGAAGTGATCCAGGAGGAACTGCTGAGCCGGGGCCAAGGGAAGAGCCAGCTTGAGCACATCTGGACGTTCGACCTTGCCCAAGAGGGAGATTGGACCTTCTTTATGGAGGCCTATGACACCGGTTCCAACGATCACTTCGAGATTCAGTATTCGCTGGATCAGAACACGTGGACCACGATGTTCACGGTCGACAATTCGTCACCCGACGACATGTATTCCTCGGGACCGCTCACAATCACCGATGGCTTAGTTTACGTTCGTGCGATCGACACCAATCGGTCGAACGGCGAAACAACGCTCGACGCGCTCTACGTGGATCAGATGTTCTTTAGCACCAGCGAGGCGCTGGACGCAGCGGAGGATGTGAGCCTATCCTTGGATCCCGCTGTCGTGGACGCGGTATTTGCAGAGGTGAACTAGGGCGGGCTGCGCAGGCAGTGAATCGAGCAGCGCCAAAACCGGTAAGTGGCTCTGGCTGCCGCGGCGATCCCGCCCGCGCTTCCTTCACCGACTTCTACTAGGCAGCCTGCACACTCCCGTAGCATGGCCGCCATGGACCGTGAAATGAACGAAAAGACTGGTAGCTGCAACAACCAGTCGATTCGATGTTGACTTCCGGGTACAATATGCACACGCGGAGGAGACGATACCCATCGATGATGCGTGCCTGGCGAGCTCGTCCCCGACCACCTTCTCATCTCAAGCAGTCGCGTCTACCCTGAATGTCTGCCAACTCTCCGGAGCCTGGGAGTCGCCATGGAGATTATCAGGTGCCCCCACTGTGACGTACGGATCATCCCGAAAAACGACGGCGAATGTCCGGCCTGCGGGTATCAAATGCTGTTGGTGCCCGACGATGAGGCCACCGCCGACACGCCGATGACCGACCCGCCTACCGGCGAGGAACCTGCAACGTCTGAGGACCTACCGCCCCTGGACCTGGAGCCTGTCGAGCTGGAACCGCTCGCTTCCCCCGCGATGGCGTTGGTGCCGGCGTTCGGCTGGCTCGTGAGCTTGTTCGCAGCGCAAACCGTGGCGGCCGTCATGATCGTTCCTCTCGTACTGGCCATCGGGGGGTTCCAATTGTCGCAGCGCTACGTGGTGATGATCGCCGCGCTGGTGGTCGCCGATCTGGTGATGCTCACGCTGAGCTTGATCAACCTGAAACCCGACCCCCCGCGGCAGCTTTCCCTGCGCCCCATCAACCCGTTCCATTTGCTGCTGGTGGTGCTGCTCACGGTGCCCACCTGGTTCGTCTGCCAAGCCGTCGGCAATCGGGTAGCGGAGGTCATCGATCGCGCGTTCCCGGCTGCCGAGCCGGTTCAAGCAGCAGCCACACCCGATGGTTTGCCGGCATTGCCGCTCGGCTATACGAGCTACCTCGATGAGCTGTTCGAAGCGTTGGGCGACCAGCCTTGGTACCTCGGCTTCGTTGTGATCTGTTTGCTGCCCGGCGTGTGCGAGGAGCTGTTCTTTCGCGGATTCCTGGGACGAGGTTTGCTGGCGCGGTACGGACCGGTCGGTGGCATCGCTGCCACTTCGTTGTTGTTCGGGCTGTTTCACATCGACCCCATACAAGTGAGTTATACGATCGTGCTGGGCATTGTCCTGCACTGCGTGTACTTGTGGTCGCGCTCGCTGTGGGGTCCGATGATACTGCACATTCTGTTCAACTCGACCTCGCTGCTGGCGTGTAAGCTGCAATACAACGGCATCTACTACTTTGGCGGGCCGGACGAAGTGGTGCAGGTTCCTTTCTACCTAACGGCGGCCAGTTGTCTGGCGATCGTGGCGATTGCCATCGTCATGAAGCAGACCAAGGTCGTGTTCCAATCGGCGGACAGAGACCAGACCGAATGGAATCCAGGATACTGCACCACGGTAACGCCGCCAGAATCGTTCGCCGGGGTCGCGACTCAGGAGAATGCTGGCAGAAAAGCGATCGTGGCCGCCTGCGTGGCCTGCGTGATCTTTGGCTGGGCCCTGTACTACCCGGCCGCTGATTGGCTCAATCCGCAAACGGCCTCGGCGCACGTAAATCGCGGCCAGCGCCATGTCGAGCAACAGGAATTCGAAGAGGCAGTGATAGATTTCTCCCAAGCCATCGACGCCGATCCCACCCTGGCCGAGGCGTATCGCAGCCGGGCCGAGGCCTATCGCGTGCTGGGACATTACCAGGCATCGCTGGACGACACCACCAAGGCTATCGAGCTGGATCCCACGCAGGCCATGTTTTACGCCGACCGGGGCGAGGCCCTCCGCATGCTCGAACGGCGCGAAGAAGCCCTCCGCGACTGCGATCGGGCGGTAGAGCTCGATCCCGAGCTCCCCTGGGCGTACGTCATCCGCGGCGGCATACACAGCGACAACGGCGACAGTCCGGCCGCGATAACCGACTACCGCAAAGCCATCCAGTTGGATTCCAGCAACGCTTGGGCATACTACGGGCTGGGCTACGAGTTGGCCAACGACCTCGATGCACCGCCACGGGTTTTGAAAGAAGCCTTGTGGAGCGTGGAGACCGCTTGCGAACTGAGCGAATGGTCGGACCCCGACATGATCGCGGCGCTGGCCATGCTACATGCGGAGTCGAATCGGATCGACCAGGCAATTGAGTACATGAAAATGGCCATCAAACGGGCCCCCCTGGGAATGAAGGGAGAATACCGAGCGATGCTCGAAGATCTCGAACGGCAGCAACTGGCGGATCGGCTGGATTGATGGCATACCCGTTGCTGCCTGTCGCAAGCCGCTGCGGGACGAGGTCTATTTCGTCGCTTCCAGCTGGCTCTGACGATAGGCTTCGTCGAGCAGCTTTTCGACCGGCGGCGAACGGTCGATCGATTGCAGGAACATGATCTCGTCGCCGAACACGGAGGGCTCTTTCAAAAACAGCGTGATGTGGCGGCCTTTGCCCCGGCTGGTTACTTCGATATGGCCCAGGTTGTGCAGGGGAAAGCGATCCTCCTGGCTGCCGTTGCAGACGGCAATCTCGTGCTCGTCGAGCCACACTTCATCGACCAGCCGAAAGTTGTAGTTCCGCATGATCGAATAACCGAGCACACCAAAGAAAGTTGGCGCGAGCAAAACCGCCACCGATGTCCAATGCCCCGTCACACGGTTCACAAAGTAAACCAGCACCAGCGCCACCAACCCAAAATAGATAGCCGGCAGGAGCCACTTCACCATAAACGTCGATGGAGAGGAGATTTGTTGCATTGTTGAATGGGGTTGAAGTTCGACCTTCAGGCTATCTGTTGGATGTGCTCCCAACCGTATTTTGGCCGCATCGGCCCTACCGGCGACTTCTTCACGGCCGCGGCGGCCCTACTACTCTTCGATCAGGCTCTTCAACTTCTCCAACGCTTCCTCCGTCGTCGGCGCGTCGGTCGTCCGCGCCGCCCTGATCGGCAGCATCACCCCGTCCACGCGCTGCGTGGTGCCGCCGCATTCCACGCCAGGGCGGGCGGTGCGGATCGCCACCGTGGCGGATGCCATGGCATTCGTCGATTGCCAGTCGAGGGCGACGGTGGGAATCGACGGCCCGTCGCCCTCGAATCCGATTAGTAGCGCGGCATCTGCTTCGCCTCGCTCGAGCATTGCCGCGGTGGTCCACTCGCCCGGGCCGTACTGGGGATACCCCTCAGCCAGGTTCACCCCCAGCGGGTAACCGGTTTGCCACGTAAGCACGCTCGCTGCACCAGCTTTGTTGCCGGCACTGCCGGCGGGCATCGCGACCCAGCGGGTGTGGGCGGTGAGGTCGGCCATTAACTGGGTGAGCGCGATCAAGCACTCGCGACTCGCGGCGAGACCGCCACCATGAATCATCGCGCCGTATTTCGCCGCTTTCATTTTCTCAACGAGCTCTTGCCACTTGTCGATTGCCACTCCGGTTTGCTGTTTGACTGTCGCTGCATCCAGGGTGATGTCGGCTAAGAGTGAGCGGAGGACCACAAGAGCTTCATAACTGCGATTGGGGTCGAGCTGAACATACTCATCGGCCAACTTCGCCGTGGCTGTCGAACTACCATCGATCACGATCAACGTGCGATCCTCGCGACCGTCGATCCACGCGCTGGTCGGCTCCAGCGAATACCGCTCAAAATGCCGCGGGTGTGTGGTAGCGAGGTCCATGCCCCACACCAGAACCATGTCCGATCGCTGCGCCACCTCGCCCAGCGAGGCCGTCACGCTGCCAGCGTTCTGCAGGGCTAGCGTCGAGGCGGCGTCGGCATCGCTGGCGGTCCAATCGATGCAGGCGCCCAACTGGTCGGCCAGCGCCATGGCCGCACGCACGGCTTCGGTAGTCGCCTGCTGCAAACCGGTCACCAGCGGCAATCGGGCCCCCTGAAGAATCTCCGCCGCGCGGGCGAGGGCCTCGTCGAGCGTGGCCTCACGGCCTTCGATCATCGCCACCGGCCCCGTCGCCGGGGGGCGGGCGAACCACTGCTGGCCAATTTCGCAGGCGTGGTCCGCTTTGGTGACTGCGCCCTCGCCATCGACCGACAAGCGAATGTCGTCGCAAGTACAGCCGCAAGCGGTGCAGGTGGTGAGGACCGGAGGCATGGGAAGTTAAGGATTCAGGGGCAGGTGTAGGAGGCAATTCCCCTACCCGCGGGTCAAATGGTGATCCGTCTGTTCGGGCGACTCGAGTCGCACGACGTTCAGGTCGTGGATGTGCAGGTCGGCCGTTTCGACGTAGAAGCCAAACGCTCCTTCATGATAACGGCTGTCGGCCAGCGACAGGATCACGTTATCGTTGATCGACAGTTCGTGATAGCTGCCGAAGCAGACCAGTTGGATACTCACGTTGTGGCGATCTTCGGCGAAGTAGTTGCCCCCCTGCAACGCGGCGAAGCGCATCATGTCCTCGCCCGAGCGCTTGGGTCCGGTACCCCAGGCGCGGAGTTGGGCGATACCTTTTCGCAGGTCGAGCGACAGGTAGTAGCCGTCGTGGTTCTGGCGGTTGATGCGGTACAACAGCCCGCACTTACCGGCGCCGACCATCCGCAGCTTGGCCGACAGACGGAAGCATTCGGCCTTCTGGCGGAAGACGTAGCCCTGGAAGCCGGCCTCGCTGCTGAGGTGCAGATGGTCGCCCTCGATCTCGCAGTAGTCCTCGCTAGTGGCGTCTTTCAGCGTGATGATGGCCCGCGTGTTGATGGTGTCGAGTTCCCGCTCTCGCAGCCCCTCGTACGCCCGCGCCTTGAGCTGCCCCTCGGAGGTGTGCACCAGCCGCTTGGGCATCGGCATCAGGTTGCCATGCTGCCGATCGTACAGATTGGCGGTGTAGAAATTCCACAGCAGCGTGCCCTTGTCGTCGTGACAGATTCGCCCGGCGTAGTTTCCGGTGGGCAACAGCACGTTATCGGAATAGTTGCGCCACGGCTGGCCAATCTTGCTGGTGTGCCAGTAGCGAATCTTGGCGTCCTCGCGGATGCTGCCGATCAAATAGTACTCGTCGTCCATCTTGAACAGGTTGGGCACTTCGATATCGTCGTAGTGCATCGGCTCGTATAGCGGGGGGCGGACCTCGAACTTGTTGGGCGCCACTTCCTTCATCGCGCCGACACAGCCCCGCCGGACCAGCGGCCCATGGTTCGAGCGGGCGGCCATGATCAGGTAGCCTTCGCCGTTCTCGCGATAGTAAAAGGGATCGCGAAAGCTGATCCAGTTGCGGTCGTCGTCGTACGATGCCTCGTAGTACTCGAGATCGGGCTCCAGCGGATAGGCACTATCCGCATCGTGCGTGGCCTTGATGCGGGTGCACTGCGTCGGCTGCAGGTTGTGAATGGCCTGCTTGATCGGCTCGGGGTCGTTCTTGCCCCGGCGATCTTCCCACCAACTGGGCACCTTGGTCCAACGATACAGGTCGTCGCTCACGGCCAGGCCGATCCGTTGTTTGACGCCCTGATCGCAGCGGCTCAGACCCGTGTAGAACATCCGCCAGCTACCCGGCTTGTAGGGATCGGCCGAGATGGCCATAGTCCACAACATCAGGTCGTCCCAACTGCCGGGGTCGCCGATGAAGATGGCATTGTCCACCCGCCGCCAGTTCACGGCGTTGTCGCTCACCGCATGGGCGATGAAGTCGTGGTTGGGCAGCACCAGGTGGAATAAGTGATAGAGACCGTCGTGGTACACCACGTCGACATCGCCAATCGACTTTCGGCTCCAGTTGGATTCGGAAAACATGGGGTGATTCTCAAGAAGTTCTGCGGAGGGACTGCCCTAAACTACGTTGCCAACGTCCGCAGGCCAAGAGGTGTTTTGCCAGCAAGATTCTCTGCGGGCGGGCGAAATACAGCCTGGTGCGGGATACTACAATAATGGACCGTATACCGGCCCTGGGTGATCGCCGGACATCAAGAAACCCCAAAAATGAACGCCGAACTGCTCCATTTCGATATCCAACGCAACCGAGTCCGCGACTATTTCTACTGGTCGCAGGTGCTGATGCTGGCCGTCATGGGGTTATTCACCCTCGGCATCACTCTGGTGCTGGCCATCGTCTATGCCCTCACCATTGGCCGCTGGTTTACCGGTCTGCAAACCGACGCCCTGGACTACTGGCTCGACGGCACCACACTGCGGGTAAACCAAGGCGTGCTGTTCCTCCGTCGCAAGGCCATCCCGCTGGACCGGGTGACCGACGTCGTGTTGGCCCAAGGGCCGGTGCTGCGCTACTTCGGCCTGTGGCAACTGAATGTACAAACCGCCGGCATGGGCGCGCAGACTTCCGAAGCCATCCTGTACGGACTGGTCGACCCGGAGCGGGTACGCAACGAAATGCTGGTGGTGCGAGACACCGCGGCGCGTCAACGAGCGTGACCAGCCGCGACCTGCCAATTGCGTGTTCAGCACGCTGTTCGCATACTGGTCGTCATGTCCCACTACCAATACACGCTCAGCTTCCCACTGGCCGACCACTGCCCCGCGGCGGTGGTCGACTTCTTCACGCAGCTTGTCGAAGGCCAAACACCGGAGGCAGTGCCCGAGGTCGACGAGCAGCAACTCGAAACATCGCCCACCGAAGTGATCGCGCTGGTCGCCGGCAAGACGACACTGTCCGAGCGGCATGTGACCATCACCGGCACGGCCACGGCCGCCGAGTTCTTCATGCCATTCATTGCGTTGTCGGAATGGCTGGCGCGGTGGTCGCATGGCACCGGGCCGGTGGGTTACTACCATCTCACGTCGCTTGCGCATCCCACGCTGCTTTACTTCTCTGACGGCAAGCCTTACATGCTGCAGGCAACCGGCACGCCCGTGGGATTGTCGGACGGAGAGCAGATGCAATTCACGAGCATCGACGAAGAAGATGAAGAAGATGAAGAACCCGATGACGACCAAGCATAGCAATGGCGAATGCTGGCATTCGTGGAATTGCTGGTAGCTGACGAGTGCTTATCGCTTGCGCTTTCCCCCAGCATTGGGGGCCCGGAAATATTGCAAAATCGCAGACTATTCTACTGGTGTTTGCCACAAATCTGGTAAATTTACGAATACGCTCCCGCTGCCCGGCGACGTGTTCGAGGTGATCTTTTCAGGCGTGCGACTTGGATACGGTGTTCGGTTGCGCTAGCGAACGTCCGTTGTTTCGGCGGCAGCCCGACTGCCTCGTGGGTCGTTGTGGCTGCTGCACGTCCGCGTCTTGGAGTCTCGAGATGAAAATCTACGTCGGCAATCTTTCCTACAACACCACGCAAGCCTCGCTCGAGGAACAGTTCGCTGCCTTCGGCCAAGTAGAAGAAGTTGCCATCATCAACGATCGCGAAACAGGTCGCCCTCGCGGTTTCGCATTTGTCACCATGGCCAACCAGGAAGAAGGCCAGCAAGCCATCGACGGAATGAATGGCGTAGAACTTGATGGTCGCACGCTCACCGTGAATGAAGCGCGTCCAAAACCTGCTGGCGGTGGTGGTGGCCCTCGCCGTGGTGGAAGCGGCGGAGGTCGCTGGTAGACCGGTGACGGACCAGAGAACCCTCGCCGCACGCGAGGGAACGAAATCGATTCGCGGTCGAGCGGCTACCGGCCAACTGCACGCCAGAGCCCCCCTGCCCGCCGGGCGACCAACGACCACCCGGGGGCCGTACTTTACGAGATTTGGGTAAGTACTGCGGGGATTCGCCAAAGTCCGCCAGCGATTTCGACGACATCATAGAGGCGTCGCAATCTATCTGCAAATCGCTATAATGCGGCGATTGTTAGTCGTCGTGCGCCCTCGTTTCGGAGACACTAGCCCGGTGGTGATCGCCGCATTTCAGCGATCCTGCCGCGCGATTGCCGCAATTGGTGACCGCGCTATGGTTGCCGTAAGAGAAGTTGTGTCCGTACAGGCTTCGTTCGTTATCAGGAAAAGACGAGTCACGTTATGAGCCAGGTAGAAGATGGAACCGTCGCCGCTATCGAGCGGGTAAACTGGACCGAAATCACCCCGCAAGCCTTGTATAACAAGCTGCAATCCCTCGCCAGCAATCTATGGTGGAGCTGGCATCCCGAGGTCGTCAGCCTGTTCCGCGATCTCGATCCGGTACGCTGGCGGCAACTCGACCACAACCCCATCGCCCTGCTCGCCGAAATGAGCCCCGAACTGGTGGCCGAGCGGGCGGGCGAGATGGTGATGTACACCCGCATCAACCAGGCCCATCGCCGGCTGAAGGACTACATGGCCGATGTGCACCAAACTTGGGGCGGTATTCACGCCGGTGTGCTCGGCTCGAAGCCGGTGGCCTACTTTTCGGCCGAGTTCGGCATTCACGAATCGGTCCCCATCTACTCCGGCGGCCTCGGCGTGCTGTCGGGCGACCACATCAAGAGTGCCAGCGGACTGGGCGTGCCGCTGGTGGCCATTGGTTTGTTCTACGACCAGGGCTACTTCAAGCAGCACCTCAATGGCGAAGGTTACCAGCAAGAAGAGTACCTCGACACGAAGGTGGATAACCTGCCGATGGAAGCGGCCACGGGTCCCGATGGCAAGCCGATTTCGGTGACTATCGATACCCGCGATGGCACGCTGCTGGCCAAGGTCTGGTTGATGCACGTGGGCCGCGTCAAGCTGTACCTGCTGGACTGCGATGTCGAAGGCAACAGCCCGCAGGACCGCGAATTGACCTCCCGCCTGTACGGCGGCGACCGTCGCACGCGTATCCGCCAGGAACTGGTGCTCGGCGTCGGTGGCGTGAAAGCCTTGCGAGCCCTGGGTATTACGCCGGGCTGCTACCACCTGAATGAAGGTCACAGCGCGTTCGCCCCGCTGGAAGTGATCCGCGAGCGGATGGAAGGCGATGGCCTGTCGTTCGACGACGCGCTACGCGATGTGGCCCAGCACACCGTGTTCACCACGCACACGCCTGTGCCCGCCGGTCACGACCGCTTCGACGCGGCGCTGGTCGAAGAGCACTTGGGCCCGCTCCGCGACCACTTGGGCATCTCGCACGAGCAGCTCATGGGCTTGGGCCGCGTCGAACCCCAGAACGAACACGAAACGTTCTGCATGACGGTCATCGGACTCAAGCTGTCGCGAAGGGCCAACGCCGTGAGCTCGCTGCACGGGCATGTCTCCCGCCGCATGTGGGCGCACCTCTGGCCGTGGCGCGTGGAAGAAGAAATCCCCATCGGGCACATCACCAACGGCGTGCACATCCCGAGCTGGATCGCTCAACCGATGCAGCAATTGTTCGAACGGCACCTCGGTCAGGGCTGGCGTCTGCGGCTCGAGGAGCCCGAGGTCTGGAACAAGGTCTACACCATCGAGCCGGGCGAGTTGTGGGAAACGCACCACGCCCTGAAGAGCCGGCTGTTGGAGTTTGTCCGCCGCCGCCTCAGCCGGCAGTGCCGTCGCCGCAACGAAGACGAGACCGCCGTGGAAGCGGCGCGTTCGGCACTCGACCCCAGCGCGCTGACCATCGGCTTCGCTCGCCGGTTCGCCACGTACAAGCGTGCCGACCTGTTCCTCCGCAAGCTGGACGAGATCGCCGAGCTGATCAACGACCCGGAACGCCCGGTGCAGTTCATCTTCAGCGGCAAGGCTCACCCGGCCGACGAAGGTGGCAAGAGCTTCATCAAGAAGATCGCCCAACTGCGCCGCGACCCGCGGTTTGCTGGTCGGGTGGTGTTCGTGGAAGACTACGACATCAACGTGGGCCGTCACCTGACGCAAGGCGTCGACGTGTGGCTTAACAACCCCCGCCGTCCGTTGGAAGCCTCCGGCACCAGCGGTATGAAGGTCATCCTCAACGGCGGCCTGAACTGCTCGATTCTCGATGGTTGGTGGGCCGAGGCCTACAACGGCCGCAACGGCTTCGCCATCGGCAACGGCACGCAGCACGTGGACGACAACATCACCGACGAGCGTGATGCCGAGAATCTGTATAACGTGCTGGCCTACGAGGTGGTCCCCACGTTCTACGATCGCGACGCCGACGGCCTCCCTTCGAAGTGGATCAACATGATGATCGAATCGATCGCCACGTTGGCCGAACGCTTCAGTTCGCACCGCATGGTGGTCGACTATGTCCGTCACTGCTACGTCCCCGCCGCCGGCGGCCTGAGCAGCGACATGCCTTAACCGGCAATTGGCAATCGTGCCAACAACATCAAGATTTCATGAAAACCGCCGAGGCGAACCTCGGCGGTTTTTTTGTTGGCTACCCGAAATCCCCTCCTACAAAGACCCGATCTGTTTTTTTGACCACACCGCGGCCTGCTCGCTAGAATAGAGGGCATCTATTCATCCAGGCGTCCATCCTTAAGCCAGATCCTATCGAGCCAATCCATGAATGCCATTTCTCGCCGCGTGGCGACCGTCGCAGTCTGTCTACTAACTCTGCTCTCAACACTCGCAGGCGGCTCTCCGGCCATCGGAGCGGGACCGAGTCAGCTGTACCTCGAAACCGAGCACATGCCGTACCTCGACGTGACGATTCACACGCGTCGTTGTCTGCTGACTCGCGAACTGGCGCGGCAAGCACTGCTCATCGCGGCCCGCGATGACCTCAACCAGATCGCCCGCGACGAGTCGCTCGGCGAGGTCGTCGCCGACGGCAGCGAGGTCACCCACCTGGCGCTGCTCGAGCGCTACGACATCAAAACCAAGAAGTGGCAACTGAAGCTCATCGCCATCGATCCGGCCAATCCCATCAACGAGGTCGACTGGTGGGAGCAACCCGCGCTGTGGGAGGCAACCTACGACGTCGATTCGCAGCCGGTGAACATGATGACCAACGCGGCCGAGGTGATGACCGGCTTGATCCCCGGCGACCTGCAGAAAGCCCTCGCAGCCGGCGGCGTCGAAGCCCAGGCCATTGATCCGACCAAGGTCGAACCGCCGGGCGAGGAGATTGAAGAACAGTTGCTGCAGGTCGACTTCATTCCCCAGTTCGACGCGGTCCGCAAGGCGCACGAAGCACTCGCCGCCGCGGGTGGCAGGTCGCCCGAGTGGGAAGCGGTGCTGGTGCGGGGATACGCGAACCTGGGGCAGCTGACCCAGCATCAGTGGAACGCCGTGAGCTCCACGTGCTTCGCCCGGGCACTGATCTACGCCGAGCGGATGGTCGCAGCCAATGCCGACGCCCCCACGGCCACCGCCCTCTGGCACCGCGCCTACGCCAGGGCGCTCACTGGTTTGCACGGCCAGGCAAAAGCCGACCTGGACACGATTGCAGAGATGTCGTCTGCCGAGTCGGCCCCCGAGTGGACATCGCTCATCCGCCCCTACTGCGAATGGAAACGCAAAGAGCTGCATGAACTGGCCGACAACTCCAAAACCCTCCAGCCCTGGGCGCTGCGACTCTGGTTTCAGCTGACGGCGAACTACCGCTATTCGGAATGGATCTATCACTCGGGTGTCGAAGTTCTGCAGGCCGTTCCCACCGGCTACGGCGTTTACTCCGACATGGCCCAATTCGGCCGCAGCCTGGCCGCTACACGCACAGGCGCAAACTACGCTCCAGCCGCCTTCAACCACTTTTCGGTCATCAGCCTCGACAGCCTGGAAGACCTGCCAGCAGAAGTGAAAACCGTGCTGCCAACCAACGAGGTTAAGGCGCAATTGCTGGCCGGGCTAACCAACGACCCTGAGCCTCAAGACCAGTTCACACCGCTGCCCGGCTACTTAGGGCAACTGCTGCACAACAGCTCGAAGAAGGAGACGGCCGGGGGCCTTACCTGGTCGGCACTTGGTTACTTGATGAAGGAGGAGGCCTTCGTGCAGGCAGCCAATTACTTCCAAGTGTCGATGGTGGCGACGGAGACGTCCCACGCTGACGACGTCGATCGCATTGTGCCGACAGTCGGCCAGCATCGGTACCTCCCGCTGCTCGAGTCATATCGCTTCCATAGGGTGAGGGAAAAAGACCAGATCGCTGCGTTGGGCGGCAAGTTGAACCCACAAGACGTCACCGGGCGGATGAGTACTTTGTGCCACCTCTGTTGGTACACAAAAATCGATGGTCGCAAAGAAGTAGGCCGCGCTGCCTGGGAAGGTCGGACCCGCCTACCAACTGCGCAGGGACTGTTGCTCAGCATCTATCCCTCGGGCATGTACTGGCAACCAGGCAGCGATACGGCGGTTCGCATGGTGACCAGCGAACTTCGTGCCTACGCGCCCCATTCGGAGATACCCGCACGCATCGAAATCGGGGCTGCCAAAGAACCGACACTCGAACAGCTTAAGAAATGGGAAGGCCAACTGCGTGAAGACTCCGAAGCATTTCGCATGCTGGCCACCAAGTTCCACGAAGCGGGCGACAACGAAGCGGCGATTCTCAACTTTCGTCGCAGCCTGATACTTGTGCCTACTTACTCGGCAGCCGAGCAATTGGCGGACATCTACCTGGAAATCGGTGATCGCGATCGCTGGGAAAAGCTGTGGAAGGCCTTTTTGAAGACGCCCGACACCTCGTCCAATCACTACTTCGCGCAGTGTAAGATTGCGGAGACCTACTGCAACTGGGGAGAGTGGAAGCGGGCCAAACCATTCATCCTGGAAGCCGCCCAAGTGTGGGGCACCGTCTCGCTGGGCCAGGCAGGTTTCGTGCTCGAAGGGCTGGGCGAATGGGAACAATCGGAGTACTGGACACGCGAGCAGACAACCAACTATGCAAGCAACTACGGCTGGGCCTGGTACTTCTGGTGCTGTCGCACCGGTCGCGGCAACGAGCAGGAGGCACTGCAGCACGCCCAAAAGTATTACGAGTTGCTCAAGGATAGGCATTCTCGCAATGACGAAGTTAGCAAAGGGGTCTTCGCGTTGCTGCAAAACCAGCCTCAACAGGCCCTCGAATGCTACCAGAACGCCCTGAAGGACACCCCCACTTATACGTGCACCTTCATGGTCGCCCAACTGGCGCGCGAGCTCGGTGTCGATGCCGACGTTGAGCAGCGGATCGCAACCGTCAAAAAACATTACGACGGAAATCCGGACATCGCCCCCCAAACCGTAGCAGCGGCCAATGCCTTGTTCGACCTGCTCGAGCAAACGGAGATCTCCGACGACGAGATCGATCGAATCGGCGAACTGATTCGACAAATCGAAAGTGGCCTCACGCGGACCGCCTTCGCTTACTTCTTCGCCAACGAGCTCGAGCGACTCGGCAAGTCGGATGCCGCCCTGCTCTATTGGCGTCGGGCGTTGGTCCAACCCGATCGAGAGATCTACTACTCAACCCTGGCCGGCCGAGCCCTTTGCAACAAGCTGGATACTTCGCGGAAGACCAAGGACGTGCTGCACGAAGACGACCTGTGGGGTCCGGAGCACCCTGCGCAGGAAGAATAAGCACCGCCCGTCGAGTGGCCGCCACGTTCACGCTCGTGTTTCCCAATGACCGCCGGGGTTCGCCTCGGCGGTTAATTTTTTGTGAATGCGCTCCGATAGTAGTGTGCAATTCGAGGTCACTTCGCTTACACTGACCTCACCGGCGGTACGAAGAATGCGACAAGACATTCGGTTTCAATACGCTAACTTCAGTGGGGTGCGTTATGTTGACCGCTTGGACCAGGTCCGCGCTGCTTTGTATTGAGGTGTTTCTGGCGAGCCTGATGGCTGCCGATGCGGGGGCGGTGATCTTCGCCGAGGATTTCGACGCCGGCACTGCCGAAAGTCGGTTTAGCACGCCTTTCTACAGTACCGAAGTGGTCGGAACCAACGAATGGGACGGCACCGTCGATTTCGCCTTCGACTACTCGACGATAGGCCTTGCCCCGGCCCCCAATTCGATGGACGAAACCACCATCGGCCTTGGCCTGCAAGTAAACATCTTCGACGACGGGCTCGTTGACGAAGGGGAGGCGATTGCCGTGTCGCCCATCATAGAAGCCCTGCCCGGCGAGTACCGCATCACAGCCGATGCCTTCATTTGGTACGGCGGCGGTGCCGGCGCAAGTGAGCACGCCGTACTGGGCGTGAATTCCGACCGCAACTCGGTACCCTTCGCGTACAAGCCCGATGGCATGGGTACCGTCTATCACATTCCGCACGACAGCGGCCTGGACGACTCTTTGGTGCCCGACGACTACTACCGCGTGAGCGATGGCACAGCGACAGGACTATATGGCAATGCCCCTTCGCTTTCGCTGCAGGATCCAGAAGTCCTGGAGATCCCCTTCGTCGGCGACGACCCGACGTTCGACGATGCTGGCTATGCCGGCAACCGGTGGTTTTCGACCGAACTGCTGGTCCGCAACCAAACGGCCACTTTCTACGTCGAAGGAGTGGTGATTGACCAGTTCGACATCTCTGCTCAAGCGGCCGGCGACATCCTCATCGGTGCAACCGACATGTTTAACTCGGTGAACGACGTGAACTGGATCGTGTGGGACAACATCGTCGTGTCGGAAATCGAGACGGCCCTGGATGGCGACTTTAATGGCGACGACCGAGTCGACATCGCCGACTACGTCGTCTGGCGGAATCACCTGGGTGGCGAGGCGGGATCGCTGATGAACGACCCGGCCGGCGGTGTCATCGGGACCGCTCAATACGAAGTGTGGCGCATGAATTTCGGCAACACCTTGCCAGCCAGCATCGCGTCGTCCAGCGTCGCGGTCCCCGAGGTCCCCTCGGCAACGCTGTTGATAGCGGGGCTGGGAGCCATCGCTGTTGCCTGGGGCCGAAATGTCTCGGCGCAAGTAAGATGACACTGTTGGTAGTACTTCGTAGCTGCCGCTTCACCTCCCCTCCTGCCCTTCGGCAAAATTCCGCCGCTAGCAGCTCGCGCACGCCTCCCACCCTTTGAATTAAGGGGAAGATCGACCTTCACGGCACATGCATGTACACCAAGCGTTGGCACCATTCCTGCACAACTTCCCTAGTTGTGATAGAATGACGTGGTTTATGTTAGCTTGAGCCCCTCAACCCGTTTGGAGACCCATGCCCGCCACGCGCCACCGGATCCAATTCCCTCCGATTGGATCGCACGACCTTGCCCAGGATGAAGCCTATTTCTACCTCGTGGATGGTCCAGATCGGAAGAAACGCAAGCTGCTGCTACACGACTACGACAAGATCTACAACGAGCAGGGCCTCTACGAGCAGTTATTCTACGACCGCCTGAAGTGCAACTCGCCCGCCAAGGTGGCTGGCATCCTGCACAAGACACTCGAAGCCGTGGGACAGTATGCTTCGGAGTTGCGGGTGCTCGACCTGGGCGCCGGCAATGGCATGATGGGCGAGGAACTCAAGCGGTGTGGCGTCGCCCGGCTGATTGGGGTCGACATCATCCCCGAAGCCCGCTCGGCCTGCTATCGCGACCGGCCTGAACTGTACGACGAGTACTACGTGAACGACTTCACGAACCTCGACGCCGACACGGCCGAGCAAATCGGCGAGTGGAACATCGACTGTCTGACCAGCGTCGCCGCGCTGGGCTTTGGCGACATTCCGCCCAAGGCCTTCATGCAGGGGCTGCAGTTCGTGAGTGAAGGAGGCTGGGTCGCCTTCAACATCAAGGAGACGTTCCTCGACGCCTCGGACAACACCGGCTTTTCGCGATTCATCCGCGAGCTGATTTTCTCCGAGTACCTGGACGTCTTCCACCTCGAACGGTATCGCCACCGCCTGTCGATGGAAGGCCTGCCGCTGTTCTACTACGCCCTGGTGGGCCGCAAGAGCGCGAACATTCCGGACGACTTCCTCACGTCGCGGGGCATCGAGGATTGAGCCTCCCAAACGCTCAACGACTCACAGAACACAAAGCCGCCGAGCCAAGCCTCGGCGGCTTTTTTCGCGGGATGTTGGATAGCGGATCGCCCGGACAGCCGGCCGCAGCCCAAGCTTTCCAGCTCAGCGACGTGGCTTGTCCACGTCCGCGTTCGTGCCTTGTTCCCTATTTCCGTCGGATGGTCTTGGTTCGGAGTGCTCCGGGCGAAAAGCGTGCGCACCAATTCCCCGCAATTTGGGGTTCGTCGATCCTATCTTCAACTCAGGTGTCTCAGCATTCTCGAGCAGAGGATCCACCTGGTAAACGCCATCCATCTCTTTGGAAGGCAGTGAGGGGCGACGGTTACCGTCACTGCAAAACCAGGCATTCCTGCGAAATACAAAGGTCTCAGGCTTGGTATTTGGTCCAACATTGACAGACGTCCTCACGCGACTGTCAAACACGACCAGGTTGTTTTGGAATGTTCCCTGCTGGCATGGCTGGAAGTTGTCCGTCGACTGTTCTTGCAGAATTCGCACGACCCACTTGCCGGGATGAATGATCGTGTTCTGACGGACCTTACAGTTGATGGATGTGACGTAGGCTATCGGGGAGTCGCTGCCGACAAACAGGTTGCCCGCCACGTCGATCTCCCGGGCTTCATAATCGGTCAGCTTTGGACGGAAGAACTCCAGGCCGGTACTGCCGCCAATGTTGATGGCACGCCCACCGGCATTGTCGAAGTAGTTCTGCCTGACCAGGATGTTCTCGGTGCCGCCCTTGGCCTGGACGCCTGTGTTCTGAGAGTAGCCCTCCTTGCCGATGAAATGGCATTTCTCAATGAGCCCGTCGTGGCAACCGACCATGTCGATCGCCGAGCCACCCCAGCCGGAGAAGTGGCAGTTGCTGACAGCGAATTCATCAAGACCAGATAGCTTCAGCCCGTCATGATTGCCTTTCGGGCCGATGTTCTCGATGACGAGATTCTCGAAAGACATTCCCTTCGAGGGGATGCTGAAATTTCCGCCATCATCAGAATTGATTCCATTCGTCGTACAACCGGACACCCTGATATGTCGCAAGGTGACATAGTTGCAGTTCGAAAGATGGATCGCTTGTTTTCCCCCCTTGAACAACGGCGGGTCGGCGGGATCGGCGCCCGTGATGACTATCGGATGCTCCTGCGTGCCGTTGATGCCCTCCAGCGAAATTCCATCGTATTCCCCCGGTGCCAGAGTGATTGTAGTTCCGGGCTGGGCACGGCGCAACTCGTGGCGCAAATCGCCCGTGTTGCGCACGATGATGTCACCCCCGAACGCCTGACCTCCAGAGATCAGGAGAAACACAGCGGTAAGAGCCGATGGCAATTGTTGCTTCAGCATCAGAATCAACATCATTCTGCTCTCGTATCGTTTTTGGCTGTAGACAGACCTGCTGGCGGTCGATTGGCGGCCTGACGCGCAGGCAGTGGATTGCCGTAGCTTCTGTTTTAGCTGCTCGTTGCTTCGTTGTCGTCCCTTTCTTTGCGAGCCAGGCCGCCTCTGCCCGGCGCTCATCGGGGCCGGTAGCCCACGCCCTCGGCTGGACTGCGACGCAAAAGTCCAAAGTCGCGTCGGTAGTGGCGATCTCTGCACCTGAGTGTAACCCGAGTAGCCGCTTGATACGCCCAACGCGGACCTTCCCGAACTCCCGTCGGTGCAGCATCCCCCAGGGAGGTTGGAGCAAACAGAAACTCGCCTCACCCCCATCGCCCCGGGGCAAGCGGGTGAATTCGGATACCAGATGTCGCCAGCGACGCCGACAATCGGCCGTACAGACCGTCCGCGCATCGCAGCGCTATCTCCGGCCGACTATCGGTGCTACCTATTTAGCGCAACAGCGCCGGGCTACCTTCGGTGGGCGACGGGTTTTTTACCAACTCCTTGCGGCCCAGCACCACGTCGTCGCAGGTGTTGCGGTCGAGGGTGAAGCCGCGGTGAGCGAAGATGCTGAGCATCCGCTGGTTCTGCGGGGCGGTCTCGGCCACGATGGTGTGGATGCCCCAGTTCGTGCAGATCTCCAGGCAATAATCCGTGAGCAGCGAACCGAGCCCCTGCCCTTGCAGGGCGTCGGCCACCAGCACGCCGTATTCGGCGTTGGTGCGATCGGCATCGGGCACCAATCGGCACACGCCCACCAAGCGCCGCTCGCCGGCGTCTTCCATCTCGGCCACAATCGCGATTTCGCGGTCGTAGTCGATAAAGCAGAATCGCGTGGCCATCTCGTGCGTGCTCTTCTTGAACAGGTAGCGGAACCGGAACCAAATCGACTCCTTCGAGCAACTGGCCAGCAGGTCGTGCCACATCGGTTCGTCCTCGGGTTTGATCGGCCGCAGCAGTACGCTACGACCGTCTTTTAGTTTTACCCGTTTGGTGTACTCCTCGGGGTAAGGACGGATGGCCAGGTGCGAGAACCGCCGCGGCGGGTTGAGCACCATGTTGTGGTCGAGTATCACTCGGGCGTCGAGCGCGATCACGTCGTCGGGCGTTACCAGCAGCGGGTTGACGTCCAGTTCCTTGATCTCCGGATAGTCGGCCACCAGGTACGACAACCGAATCAGCGACTCGATCAGCCGGTCGACGTTCACCCGCGGGCGGCCACGATAGCCATCCAACAGCGGCCAACTCTTGAGCGACTCGAGCATCCGTCGCGCCAGCCGTTCGTTCAGCGGCGGCAGTTCCAGCGCGCGGTCCTTGAACAACTCGGCCGCCGTGCCGCCGGCGCCCACCAGCATCACCATACCGAACACATTGTCGCGGCGTGCGCCGACGATCAGCTCGCGGCCTACGGGGCTGATAACCATCTTCTGCACGGTGACGCCCTGCACGTCGGCGTCGGGCCGTTCTTCTTTGGCGCGATTGACGATGCGGTGGAACGACTCGATCACTTCGGTCTCGTTGGCCAGACCAAGCTCGACGCCGCCGACGTCCGTCTTGTGCGTGATGTCGGGCGACAGCACCTTCAGCACCACGGGGTAACCCACGCGGCGGGCGAGGCTCACTGCGTCGTCCATGTTGCGGGCGACGAAGGGTTTGGCCACCGGAATCTCGTACGACTCGAGCAGCGCCTTCGAGGTGCTTTCGGTCAGGGTGTCGTGGCCCTCGCTCAAAATGGTGTCGAACACACCGCGCAACTTGCCGCGATTCAGCGGGAATCCCACGGGAACCTCGCGGGGTGTCTCGTACAGCACTTCGCGGGTACGGGCGTAGGAAACCAGGTACATGAACGCGCGGACCGCCTGCTCGGGCGCCGAGTAGGTCGGAATGCCCGAGCGATTGAACATGTCGATCGCGCCGGCCATCGACGCGCCGCCCATCCAGGAAGTAAGTATCGGTTTGCGCGAACCTTTGGCCACCTTGATCACGGCTTCGGCCGCCGCCACGGGTTGGCTGATGGCCTGCGGCGCAAACACCGTCAGCACGGCATCGACATTGGGGTCTTCCAGCACGATTTTCAGCGCCGCGGCCAGCCGCTCGGGCGAAGCGTCGCCCAGCACGTCGATGGGATTGCTCTTCGACCAGGCAGCCGGCAACTCGGCATTCAGCTTCTCGATCGACTCTTTCGACAGCCGGGCCAATACGCCGTTGCGATCGAGCAACGCGTCGGTGGCCATCACGCCAGGTCCGCCCGCGTTGGTCACGATGGCCAGCCGCGGTCCCTTGGGCGTTTGCTGACGGGCGAGCAGTTCGGCGCAGTCGAACATGTCCGTCATCTCCGAGATGCGCACGATGCCCGCGCGGTTGAAGGCCGCCTCGTACACGGTGTCGACGCCGGCCATCGCGCCGGTATGCGACGCCGCGGCCTCGGCCGACTCGGTAAACCGTCCCGCCTTGTAGGCGATGATCGGCTTGTTCCGCGCGAACGCCCGCGCGGCGGACATGAACTCGCGAGCTTCGGTAATCGACTCGACGTACAGAATAAGCGACTCGGTCCAGTCGTCGGTGGCGAAGTAGTCGATCAGGTCGCCGATCGTCACGTCGATGGTGTTGCCCAGCGACACGAAGTGCGAGAACCCGATGTGCTCCTGCAGGGCCCAATCGAGCACCGCCGTGCAGAGCGCGCCCGACTGCGAGATGAAGGCCACGCGGCCTGGCGCGGGGGTGGTGTTGCCGAAGCTGGCGTTCAGCTTCGAATGGGGCGACATGATGCCCAGGCAGTTGGGCCCGATGATCCGCAAGCCGGGATACTCGCCGGCCGCTTCGCGGAGTTCGTCTTCCAGTTTACGACCCTTCTCGCCCGTCTCGCGAAAACCGGCCGACAGGATCACCAACCCCATGATGCCCGCGTCGCCACACTCGCGAACGATGTTCGGCACCGTGGCGCCCGGCGTGCAGATTACGGCCAGGTCGGGCACGGTGGGCAGGTCGGCCAGGCTCGCGTAGCACTGCTTGTCGCCAATCTTCTCGTACCGCGGGTTCACCGGGTAGACCGGCCCCGTGAACCCCGCCTCGGCCATGTTTTGCATCACCGTGTGTCCGACACTGGTCGCCTTATGACTGGCGCCAATGATGGCGACGCTTTCGGGATGAAAGATCTTATCGAGGTTGCGAACGGGCATCGTGATTTCCTGCTCTTTCTTGGTCGGCGAATCCGCCGTATCGGTCCTATTCATCAGTATCGCCTTTCACTCCTTGAATAGGTTAGACCCATTTGAACTGTCGCCAACCGGGCCACGGAGCGTTGACGGTCTATCGTGGTCTAAACCGCAAACCCGCGACAATACGACCTGGGCGAGACAGCACTCTTTTTCACTCTCTTGCGACGAATTTAATGCACCCTCTCCAGTCGAACAGATGCACGCAACGCTTGCAAACGAAGGTCCAGGACTTGCACCGGTGTGCCGCCGGGCACACCCGCATGCTGCGGTTCAGCACCGCCAGCCGGGCGGGACATCCGCCCAGACGCGATAAAAAACGGCGGAAGGGATGAATGCCAAATAGATACCCCAGAACCGTGCAATCGACATACCGCCAGCAAGACGTGCGACATTAAACCGCACGGGCACCCGTATCAAATGATGGCCATTGAATTACTTGACGATCTAGAAGTCAGGTGAAACGGCCAGACCTTACGCCACCCGCTCCAGCAACGCCAGCGCGTGACACTCCCGCCAGGTGGGCACTTCCAGCTTGCCGGCCAATCGCTCGACCACCTTCTTCGGAACCGGCCGACTACGATCCGCATTCTGACGGACGATGGTCTCCAGGGGTGGCTCGATGTAGACAAGTTCGACCCGCGCGCCTTGGTGGCACTGTGGGCTAACATTGGCCCCCAAGATGCTTCGGCCTGACAGTTCTATCGTTCAGCGGTTCTTCGCTACGGGAGAGTCCAGGTAGTTTTGCTGAAGAGTGTCCTAAGGTTCGCTACTATCTCCAAAGTCCCGTTGACAACGTTTGAAGTCTTCAAAGACATCTCCACATATAGCTTGTCGAAGCCGGACCATTTCTAACAATTTCCGAAGCCCTTCTTGCTTGTTCGGCGGACCGAGTTCCTGAGCCAGCAAAAGGTACGATTCTGCCTTAGAAAAATCACCTCCTCGCGCATGAGCTGCTGCCAACACCTCGATGCAATTGCCATCCGACCAGTTAGACAATTCGCTAGCTCGCTCGGCAAGGGCAACCGCAGTCGCAGCATCATGAAAGCCTTTGTCAGGACAACACGCATAAATATACGCGAGGTTTGACAAAGCGGCGCCGCACTCGTCGTCGATGCGAATTGCTTGTTCATATTGTCGTATCGCTCCAACGAAGTCGCCAGAATAGTACCGCGCCAAGCCACCATACACAAATACACTTGTCGGCAGTTGTTCGGGCAAAAAGTGCCGTCGCAAACTGTCTAGTTCAGTAATAACTTGAGTGAACTCGCCTCGGTAAAAGGCTGCTTTCATATCAGCAAAGTCGACGGGAAACTCTTCCATTACACCATGTAGACCATGCACTGAGTTGCCGAACAAATAAGTTTTGCCCGCGGGTGCCACCCGCCGGACTTTCTTTTCGCAATCCAGCTAGTTCGTGTTTTAGGGATTGTTTTTTTGTGTGGCGAACTTTCTCACCAAGCGGACTACTCTTCTATCCGATCGATCTCCATTACAAATATCCGTGACTTTCCATCAACTGTGACTTTAGCGACTAGTGCATCGCATAGATCTTCATGAAGAACTCTCCTGAGTGGAGAATATGAGACAACATCCGGAACGACAATGGCGATGCGATTCTCGTCAATCATCTCAGCGGCCTCAAAGGTGAGAACTTGGATTTGATTCGAATCTACAAATCGATGCGCTTGATCAAGTGAGTACATAGCGTCGTACTCAATTTCGGCATCTCCATTTCCAATAAAATCCATGATCTCTGGCGAGAGCGCGATGCGAATTTCGCGCAGAACACGGGTTGGCGCTGGGGGGCTGAAATATTCGTAGAGTACGCCTATTGCAGTGATGCCTACGCACAGTCCACCGTATTTCAGCATCCACCCACTTACTGATTTGCCTCTTGCCATACGTGAGTTACTCAGATGCTGGTGGCACGACATCACTGGCGGTCCTGCTGCCCCATGCCCAATAAGGAAACAATGCCTTTCCACCACAAGCGTAGGATGCCACTGCTGGCTTGTCGAGGTTTGGCTTTTTCAAACCCTCAGCGATTCGCACAGTTTTCTACTCGTTCGCCAGCTTGCGGTGGGCCAGCAGTGCTCTGTGGGCAGCCTCAGTAGCTCGTAAAGTCGGGTTCTCCAGCAAACCAATCCGGTGGCACGGCCGATCACCTCGGCAGTCGTCCTCTAACAAAGGCCACCGGTGGTAGCACGAGAACGTCAACTCGTGAATCTCGCCCTGCTGGTCGAAGTGCCGGACTTGTTTTCGATGAGGCTTGGCAGGAAGCATGCACCGAATATAACACCGTGGCGAGTTGCACGCCAAACCTTACGCACACTGCTGGTCAAGGGACCTCGTGGCGGACCGTGTTTGGCCCAACTAGCTGCTCCAACTCACTCCATGGGTCCACCCTCGCCAAGCCAGCAGTGGCACCCGAAACTTGCCGGCAGTGCCACTCCGCCGGGCCCTCTGTGGTAATTTCACCCGAGCTGAGCGGCGCCTGTGCGGCGGCTTCGTAAAAAACGCAGGTGTAAAATAATCGTCATTGAAACGGCCCGCCGGTGTGATCCAATAGAGGTGCGGCAGTTTGTAGCTCGCGTGGAGCTTTGGACATTTGGAATGGGCTGTAAGCTGTAGGCCAAAAGTCGTTAGTGGCCGTTCGCTCTGCGAACGAGTGTAATGCCGGAGGCGCTCATTCGCGGAGCGAATGGCCACTATCGGCTCGAGGAGTATTGGGTCACTACCGAAACATGCGGAGAACAACGCGGTGGGTTTTGTCCCTGGGCGATTGCTGTCGAACCTGAAAAACAAGGGGTAAATGAAAGCCGGGGCGGACAAAACGGCGGGGGTTTTGGGACCATGGATGTAGATCCCCCAGAATTGGCCCAAAAAAGGAGTTGGCCCAAAACGAAGGTATCGGCTCCTACTCCGGCAGCGTCATGTGCTCGGTGGCGTCCAGCTGCATGAATGGGTTGTGGGCCACTTCCCACAGGTGGCCGTCGGGGTCGGCGTAGTAGCCGGAGTAGCCGCCCCAGAAGACCTTTTCGGGCGGCTTGGTTGGCGTTGCGCCGCACGCCACGGCGTGGGCGAACGCCGCGTCGACTTCCTCGGGCGAGTTGTAGTTGGTGGCCAGCGTTACGCCATCGAAGCTGCCCTGGGTATTCTCGACATTAGCATCCTCGGCAAGCGATTCGCGACCAAAGAGCCCGAGCACGGTGCCGCCGGAGTGAAAGAATACGACGCTCTCGTTCGACGCCCCCGACGCCCGCCAGCCGAGCCGCTCGTAGAATGCCCGCGACTTGGCAATATCGGCCACGCCGAGCGTGACCATCGTGATTCGTGTGGCAACCATGCAGCTTCCTGGAAGTAAACCTTGGCAAATGACGAAAGCCCCGCCTGACCAATATACGGGCAAACGATCGTACTTGGGTACTGAGTCACTGGGTATTCTGTCACTTCACCATCAGTACTTGCGCGCCGCGACCACCGCCGCGCTTGACCCGCAGCAGCGCTTCGTTGGCCAGCTCGAGCGGCAGGCATTCCACCGTTGGCTTCAGCGGCACGTCGGCGGCCATGGGCAGGAACTCGGCCAGGTCGTGGTGGGTGACGTTCGCCACACTTTTGATCTCCTTCTCCATCCACAAATGCTGTGTGTAGTCGAGGTCCAGCAGCGCTTGCTGATCGCCGGCCTCCTTGCGGATGGCGTTCACGATCAAGCGGCCGCCGGGGCGCAAGTTGCCGAGTGCCTCGACCACCGGCCGCCAGGCGGGCGTAGTGTCGATCACTGCGTCGAGCAACTGCGGCGCGCAGTCCGTCGTGTCGCCCGCCCAGCACGCACCCAGTTGCTTGGCGAACGCTCGCTGCTCGGCACTGCGGGCGAAGACGTAGATTCCGCTGCGGGGATACAAGTGCCGCGCGATTTGCAGCACCAGATGCGCCGAGGCGCCAAAGCCGGTGAGCCCCAGCCGCTGGCCATCAACCAGCTTGCACAACCGCAGCGAACGATACCCGACACCGCCGGCACACAGCAGCGGCGCGGCCTGCGCATCGGTGAACACCTCGGGAATGGGATAGGCGTAGTCCTCGGGCACTGTCAGGTACTCGGCGTACCCACCGGGGGCGTCGCGACCCGTGGCGTGGAACTCGCTGGCCAGGTTCTCGTCCTTGCGGCCGTTGGAAGAATGAATCCAGCCGATGCCGACTCGTTGGCCGATGGGATGTTTGGTTGCCCCGGTGCCCTGCTCTACCACACGTCCCACGACCTGATGTCCGAGCACCATCGGCAGCTTGGCGGGGGGCGTGCGGCCTTCGATTTCGTCGAGTTCCGTATGACAGACACCGCAGCAAGCTACTTCGACGAGCACTTGTCCGCCGCGCGGCGCCGGCTTGGGCAGCTTCTCCAGCACCAGTGGCGCGTCGCACTCGTCAAGCGACACCAACTCGTGCAGTACCATCGCACGCATGATGCACCTCCTTCGGAATGACTCCGCTCACTACGCATTGTAACGTTTCGATGCTCTCTCGTACTCCTCCCCAGTGGACGAGAAGTACGAGAGAGCGAACTCGTTTGCTCCATGACGCAACGCGGATCTAGGTGCGGCTGTGTGCTACTTGGGCGCGACTATTCTTCTTCCCCTTCCACCGCTTCCTCGGCGGCATTGTCGACCTGCTTGTCCTTTACAGCTTCGGCCTTCTCTTTGTCCGCGATCACATCGCCGAGCTTCTTATGGAGATCCCGTGCCTCGTGCAGCGACATCTTGGAGATCACCGGCCAGAATCGCTTCTCTCGGTCGACTAACACCAAGGTCACTCGCTCGTCGACAATGCGGTCGCCATTCTCCTGCATACCTACGTACCGCGGCATCACTTTCCACTCGAGTCCCTTCGGCAGAGGAAATGCGCCGTATTCGGTCGCCTTGTACGGCTTGGTGTACATGGTGCAGTCCATCCCCTTGGGCGCGGACTCTTTGCTGGGCTGCTTTGCCACCAGCGTCGCACTCACCCCCACAACCAACACCGCGATCGCCAAACTTAGAAAACGCATGTTGCCCTCCATTTAAACGAAGCACTAGAAACGGTCGTCGATTCTCCGCCATTGTAGGGGCTCGGCATTCGCAGTTGGCCAAGGAAATCGTAAACGGAGAGCAGGCCGCTTGCGCGATTGTGAACACCCCATACTTTTTTCAACTTGCCTTCGAACCCTTTGATGCTAGCAGCGTAGAAGTCGAAGGAGGTCGCCTCGACGCATGAAGGTCAAGTTCATCCTGCCTGCCCTCACCGAGGCGACCAGCCCGCTATTTCGGCCAGTAAAATACAGCCTATTCCCACCGTTGGGTCTGGCGACGCTGGCCGGGTACTTGAAAGACGACGACCAGGCCAGCATTCACGACGAACACGTCGAGCGGCTTTGCCTGGATGACGCCTCGAACTCGGGCGAGCGGCCCGACGTGGTAGTCATCCAGGCCTACATTACCTCCGCCCAACGGGCGTACGAAATCGCGGACCACTACCGCGAGGGGGGCACGTACGTCTGTTTGGGCGGTCTTCATGTCACGTCGCTACCCGACGAGGCGGCCGCCCATGCCGACAGCATCTTCCTCGGCCCCGGCGAAGACACCTGGCCGCAATTTCTCGAAGACTATCGGCAAGGCCACCCCCGCCCGCGCTACACTTCAACGGTCCGCACGCTCGACGGGCTGCCGAAGATTCGCCGCGACTTGATCCGTCGGCACTTGTACCTGGTACCGAATTCCATCGTCGTCTCGCGCGGTTGCCCTCACCATTGCGACTTCTGTTACAAGGATGCCTTCTTCACCGGTGGCCGCGGCTATTACACGCAAACCGTGGACGATGCGCTGGCCGAGATCGAGCGCCTGCCGGGGCGGCACCTGTACTTTCTCGACGATCATCTGTTCGGCAATCGCCGCTTCGCCGCCACGTTGTTCGACGGCATGCAGGGCATGGGCCGGTTGTGGCAGGCGGCCGCCACGGTGAACACGATCCTCCAGCCGGGCTTGCTGGAGAAAGCAGCCGCCGCCGGGCTGCGAAGCTTGTTCATCGGCTTCGAGACGCTCGACACCACGAACCTCGCCGACCACGCCAAAACGCAGAACCTCGACCGCGACTACACCACCGCCATCCGCCGGGTCCGCGACGCGGGCGTGATGATCAACGGTAGCTTCGTGTTCGGCATGGACCAGGACGACACCTCGGTGTTCGAGCGAACCGTCGAGTGGGGCGTCAGCCAGGGCCTCGAGACTTCGACGTATCACATCCTCACGCCATACCCTTCGACCGGACTCTACCAGCGGATGCAGCGTGAGGGCCGTCTGCTGCACTCCCGCTGGAACGAGTACGACACCCGCCACACCGTATTCCAGCCTGCACGGATGACGCCCGATGAGCTCGAGCAGGGCTACTGGCAGTCGTACCGCCAGTTCTACACCTGGCGAAACCTGTTCACCGCCGCCGCCACCAAACCAACCTGGACCGGGCGCGGCCGCCACTTGACCTACGCCGCGGGCTGGAAGAAATTCGAAGGCCTCTGGAACGCGGTGATCCGCCTGAAACAGATCAGCCAGATGCGACCGATGCTCGAACAGGTGCTCTCCGGACTGGGAAGGATTCAGCCGAATAGTGGGGAAACCATCGAGCAGCCGTTAAGCACGCAGCTGCCCATCGTCGCGGAGCAAGAAACGTAGAAGGAGGGAATGACGGATGAGGAAGTACCCAATCGCGAATAGAGGGTGGGGACGTTCTTACTGCTAGCCGATTGCGTCCACCACCGCTGCCAGAGTCGCCACGAACAACATGAGTAGTAGGCATTCGCAATTGACATGGAAACGCAATCATGAACGCCCCTGCTAATGAAGTCTCGCCTGTCTTGATGCCAAAGCGATCTCGCTATGCGGGACGTCCTGTAGATGTTTCCACGAGGCGGTCCATCACCCTGCGCATGGAGACGCTTGAGGAAGAGCGAGTGGTCCTCGACTATTTCTACCACGAAGGCACCTTTTGGACAGCCACGCTTCCGTTGGACGGAGTTGCCGAGATCTTTGGCCAGTCGATGAACTTTTCCAGCAAGAAGACGAAGCCCGGAGAACATGGACGGGAGGTCATTTGGGGGGAGCGCGGCATTCCAAAATACACGGTGCCGCTGCTGAATCATATCCAAACACGATTTGTCATGGGGAAAGGACAATCGGTCGACCTCTATCCGCTTGGACATGACATAACGGGAACACCAACATACCAGATCCACGATTTTGTTTACTCGTTGGAGGCCGTCGGTCCACCCGGCGTGACCTTCAACGTCAGGGACGCCTACTTTGGAAACCTGGTTGCTGCACATCGTTTCGTATCCACGACGGAGATCGTATTCGAACGGATCGTGGTCGAGGACTACTACATTTCCGAGAGTCCTCCGATTCCGCTATCGAATGCGGAAAAGAAAGCCGTGTTGCTCGAGTCACTAAAACGCAGCCACCGGTCCGCCAACAATGAGAAATATCGCTTGTTCCATCTGGTTGGCACGAACAACTGTACGTCGACGCCATTTCACATCGTCGATAAGGTTCGCAAGTACCCATTCTGGCGACGTTTAGGCACAATGCTCTTCCGCGCACCGCTCAATCCCCGATTGTACCTTCGCATCCGCGGGCTCGACTCAGACCCATCAGACCGTAAACGCTTGCGAGATCAGTTCCAAGAGTACATTGACGAACCAGCGACGCAACAACGGAAACGAGAGCACAAAAGTACTGGCAACAAGTGAGACACCGCTTCGAACATGATTGAAGACCCTTTTTCCACTCCACGAAGCTATCTGCAGCCAGTACGCCTGCACTCAGACGAATCAATGGTGCCTTGACAGTTCGTCTCGCTGAGGTCGACAACACCGACCACAATCGGACTCTCAGCCCACAAGTTGAAGCTGGACCAGCCGACCGGAGTCACTCCCAACGCTTCCAACTCCAACTAGTGCGGGGTTGCTTTTCCGGTCATGTCGACCGGACGAAAGCAGGCGAGGGAGGAAGCGTAGCTATCCCCATTTTGACCTTCTGGGCGCCGCGACTTAAGCGGCACCGTACGCCACGCATTCAACGCGCGGCTTCTTTTTTCACTGCTATCAACTGGCCTGCGAGTTTGAGTTCTCGCTCGCACCTTGGTATATTGCTGATGAGCTCTTCTTAAAGGAGATGGCCATGGCCGAATTCGATCGCAGGCGATTTTTGGGTAGCTTGGCTGCCACAGCAGCGGCCACGAGCGCAGCTCGCGCGAAACCGCCACAACCGCAAGCACCAGTATCGCAGGTGCCCGCTCCTCCCCAAGTCAACCTTGGCAAGACCGGCGTCACGCTCTCTCGACTAGGACAGGGTACCGGTGTACACGGAGGAAAAAGGCAGTCGAACCAGACGCGGCTAGGATTTTCGAAGCTGGTCGACTTGTTTCACCACGCCTACGCCCGCGGCATTACGTTCTTTGACCTGGCAGACCTGTACGGTACCCACGTCTACTTCCGCGAGGCGCTCCGCACGATTCCCCGAGAGAAGGTCGCCATTCTCACCAAGATCTGGTGGCGTTACGACGGGCCTGAGGACGAAACCACCGTCGACCAGCGTGCCCAGATCGCCCGCTCCACGATAGAACGGTTTCGACACGAACTGGCGACCGACTACCTGGACATCGTGCTGCTGCACTGCCTGATGCGATCGGACTGGGGCGACCAAATGAAGCTCTACATGGAAGTGCTCGACGAGCAGAAGCGACTCGGTCGTATAAAGGCTGTTGGCGTATCGTGTCACGACTTCGGTGCGCTGAAGGCCGCGGCAGAATCGCCTTGGGTCGACGTAATCCTGGCGCGAATCAACCCGCGCGGCGTCAAGATGGACGCCTCGGTTGAGGAAGTGATTCCCGTTCTCCGCAAAGCCAAGGCTGCCGGCAAAGCGATTCTGGGCATGAAGATCCTGGGCGAGGGGCAACTCGCAGACGAGCGGGAGGCTTGCATCCGCTATGCGCAGCAGCACGACTTTATGGACGCCATGACTATCGGCTTCGAAAAGCCTGGACAGATCGACGAGGTGCTCTCGTTCATGGCAAAGTACCCATCGGCCATGAGCTAGCAGAGTTTGCCTGAATCTCAAGTCCTCTGCCGGAGGATGTTTAACCTGCTTTGCCCTCCTCTTCGTCTACACCGGGGCCTGCAGCCTTTACTTCCGACTCGATGACGTCGAGTTGCTCGGTAACTTTGATGACATGATCCATGTTTCCTTCGAATCCCGCTTTCCGCGAATCGAGGTCAAGCAGTGTTGAGACGCGACCATAAAGGATAAGTCGGTCGTTGGCTTCCAGGCAGGCCTGCCCACGCGGCGCACCAATGTATCGTCCATTCGCACGCTCGATGCCGAGCACGAGGACTCCCTCGCTTGCCAATTTCAGTTCGACCAAGGTGTGCCCACAGAGCCAGTCTCCCTCGTGAACTTGCAGTTCCGATACCGTGTAGTCGCGAGCCAACCGTAACAGCCCCACATAGTCATGGACGTCGACTTGCGTCCATCTTCGCAGCGCCCAACTGTTGACTCGCCACATTAGTTGTTCGATATGGCGGCTGCGCGCCACGATCCACAACACGAATACCCCTGCCGCAAGCACTTCGACCCTAAACCACCACGTGTCTGACCAAGTCTGAGCACTGGCGGTATTGAGAAACGAAAGCAGAACCGATGGGACGGCAATCACAATGCCAGCGTTGCCCATCAGCATCAGGTGCATGATGATTCGCCGCCGCACTGGATGATTGACAATCTCTTCTGCCTCCCGCGTGGTGAATCCAGAGCCGGTGAACGCAGAAAGCGATTGGAACTCGGCCAGGTCGCGTGACAAGCCCGTCAGCGTTAGTCCAACGGTTGCTACACGGATTACGACCAGCGAGAAGACAAGCACCAACAAGAGCGTAAAGACTGCAGCCATGGTTCATATCTCCAGCAAGTGCGAACGCCTCTGCTCGGAGGACACCGTAATGATCGCAATTGATTGGTTGCCCTGGAGAGCATTCCGTACGGCAAGGTCATAACTGCACGTGGCCCGCCTCTCCCTCCCATTGTAACATGGCGCAGGGCTCACTCTCGATGAATGCAGCAAAGGACTCTTATCTCGTATTGGCCGTTAAAGTGGGCCAAGGATACAATTCGAATCGCAACGACTGGCTGCCCGGTGAATTGTCGATGCCTCATCTGCCTGCAGTCGAGCGGTAAGGATTCCCTCCGAACAAGTCAAAGTACCAACAACCTTATGCGGAGTCGATCTTGGATGTAGCGATACTCGGTGGTGGAGTCGCGGGACTAGCCACGGCCATTTCCTTGAGACGACTTGGGATGACCGTAGATGTCTTCGAGCGCCGAGAATCTGTGCATGGTCTCGGTGCCGGCATTGTTTGCTGGCCAAACGCGTCATTTGTTCTTTCCGAACTCGGAATTCTGGACGAACTACGTTCTCTTGCGGGAACAACAACCGCGATGCGACGAATCTCGATAGACGGCACCGAGTTAGGGAGACTCGACATTCGCTTGATTGACGAGGCCATGGGCTATCCAAGTCTGCCCGTGTTACGAAAAGACTTAATGCAAGTCCTTTTGCGGCGGACTGAGGAACTAGGGGTCTCCATTCACTACAATGCAAACGCAGTAGGGATCGCAAGTGATAGCGATGGTCGCCGGGTGCAGTTTTCGAATGGCCTTACTATTTCTCCAGCCATAGTCATCGGCGCAGACGGAAGAATGAACTCCATCGCTCGTCGCTATGTGGCAAAGGTCAACCGACCTGTTTTTCAGGGCTTTGTGAATTGGATAGGTATCTACCATTCGGATGTCGCATTGTTTGATCACGCGGAGATTGGCGACTACTGGGGCTTAGGCGCACGTTTCGGAATTGTGCCGATTTCTGCGCACACTGCTTACTGGGCTGCAGGCATCGCTGTGCTCAGCAGTGAAGCAAGAGAAGTCGGTGAAGACATTGTACGACTGCGCCAGGCTTTTGATGGCTGGCCCTCACCCATTGGCGATATCATACTGAACACGACTGAATCAAACATTAAACGCGTGGTCTTGTACGACCACAATCCAATGCCTACTTGGCATAAAGACAACGTGCTGCTAGTTGGGGATGCCGCACACGCAGCACTGCCTACATCCGGTCAAGGCGCAGCGCAAGCCCTGGAGGACGCCTGGTGCCTGGCTCACGAGTTTGCGACTTCGCATGGAAGTCCGGACGACATTATGGCAGCGTTCACTCAAAGACGCTTGGCCAAGACAACTGGGATAATCATGGGGGGGCGTGCCTTCGCATCAATGCTGTTCAATAAGGATCCCGCCGAGTGCAAAGCACGTGACCGCGACGCCATGCAGGCAGACTATGCCACGATGGCTATCCGAATGGCGACGGGCTGGAGCGCGGGGCTGCCACTCGGCTTGTAAACATCGCAATGGCCCGGGGCTGTCAGCAGTGTTGTATCAAGGGCGTGACAATGACGGACGGCGGGTTGAGGCAAGCTGTGCTGCACTAGACGCTTCCACTCTTGCCACGCAGTACGCACTGAATTCGACACACCGCTGCAGGTCTGGTCAGTCGTCAAGAAGCCAAGGTTGGACTACCCGACCCGAAATTCGCTCCAACCTGAGATGCTGAGGTCTTCTCCGAAATTTGACACCTTGGCGCCTTCACCGGAAATCTCCGAGTTGGCGGGCGATGCAGCTTCAGCAAGTTCGCCGCATGAGCCATTGCAGTCGGCGTCTTGTCCGCTGTCGAATTATGCTGCGGGAACAGTGCTCGCATGCAGCCGCATCTGCCTGGTTGGGCAACTCCTCGTCTATTGGTGATTGCGAAGCGAATAGCGGCCGATCACCTATTGGGTCAAACCGATCGGCATTGACCATCACTTGATCGGTGGTCAGCTTGACTCCCGTCACGGCATTTGGAAGCTGATGCTATCGCGGGGTTCAAAGGCGCGGTCCCGGGTGAGATGCGCAATGCCCGCAAACGCGGTCGATAACCACCGGCTGCAGTTGCGGGCTGTCTGGGACTAGAATGGTGTGGTCGGTTGGACGTCCGCTCCCGCGGGCGGCCGGCAGCCGAGCCTTCTACGTAGGCGGAAAGTAATGCGCAAAACCATTTCATCCTTGTTCATCCTCGGAGCAGTTATCGCACAAGCAGCGACGGCACTCGACTCGGTGCAATTCCAGCTAGAGGACTCATGGGAAATCGACCAGGTGCCATCCGGGTTTCCCGTCGAATTCTGCATTCTCACAGACAAGACGCGTCAGTATATCGCTTACTATAACGAGCAGCGACAGATGTGTATCGCTTCGAGATCTCTCGATTCAGATCAATGGCAGTACCAGGTGCTTCCCACAAGAATCGGGTGGGACTCGCACAACTACATTACGATGGCGGTCGATGGCGACGGGCACCTGCACGTCTCGGGGAACATGCACTGCGTGAAGCTCATCTACTTTCGCACCGAGAGACCAGGAGACATCACTTCGCTGAAGCAACTCAAGATGACCGGCGAGCAGGAGGATAGGGTGACCTATCCAAAGTTCCTGACGGACCAGGAGGGAACCCTACTCTTCAACTACCGGGATGGCGGCTCTGGTAACGGAATGCGGATCTGGAACAAGTACGACCTGGCAACAAGGCAATGGGCACGCTTGCTGGACAAGCCACTGCTGGACGGCGAAGGAAGGTGCAACGCCTACCCGCTCGGGCCGATCCGCGGACCAGATGGCTGGTTCCACCTCGTCTGGGTATGGCGCGACACTCCGGACTGCGCCACGAATCACCATCTCTCCTATGCCCGCAGCAAGGATCTTGTTCACTGGGAATCTGCCTTTGGGCAGAAGATCGAACCCTCCATGACTCTCGACAACAAGTCGTTATGGGTAGACCCCATTCCTAGTGGGGGCGGCATCATCAACGGGTGCGAAAAACTGACGTTCGACTCCAGCAATCGTCCAATCATCACCTATCACAAATCCGATCGCAACGGGGACATGCAGATCTATGCCGCGCGGCCGGAAGGCACCACATGGACCCGGCACGTTCTGACGGACTGGCAGCAGCCGATCGAGTTCAGTGGACGTGGTTCGATGGGTTTCATTGGGATCCGGATCAGCGGACTGAGCCGAGCCGAACCGGGCCTACTCACCATGACCTATCGCCACCGCGACTACGGAAGTGGGCGGCTAGTGATCGACGAGAACTCCCTGCGCCCGACGACGAAGAAAATCGAGGTCACGCAGGAATATCCGAAAGAACTCAGGCGGAAGCAGAGCGATTTTGAGGGCATGGGCATTCGCCGCGCCATCGACATTGGCGGGGCCGCGGACGATTCGGTTCGTTACGTTCTTCAATGGGAAACCCTGGGAGCCAACCACGACCGTCCACGTAAGCCACCGCTACCGGAGCCCAGCACCCTGAGGCTTTACAAACTCGTAGCCAATGCAAAGACAGATACCGCCAACAAAGCGGTGCAGGCGACGACAACGAGCCCCGAACCTGGCCACTGACGTTGCCCAGTGGCAACCCATTTCCTCCATGGCATTCCACACTGCTGAGGTCCCCAGACCGCCGCAAGTCTGGTCAATCGCCAAGGTTAGACCGCCGAGGCGTCTCCACAGGTTTGATTTGACCGAAGCGGAGTGACGCGACAGCTGACCGTGCTACATGCTGGCCTCACGGAAAGGTCGATGCCCAGAAGGCCGCGCGAGAGCGCGAACTGTCATAGACGACTCGGCCGTATGGAATCGAAAATTCGTAGCCAGTCTCCACCAGGCGGTCGTCTTCGGGCAGGCACACCGGTTCGAAGTAGGGTACGGGCGTTGTGATCCCTGAAACACTCCATCCCTGAACCTTGCACCATTCCAAGAACTCGGGCTGGGAGATCGCAAATTCAGCCTCGCAGCCGTACCGGTCGACGTAGAACGTGATGTCACTCGCACCAGCTGGAAGCTTCAGGTCGTCCCAGAGAACCCGATTCGCTACAGCGACACTCGTCCCTGTTGCCTGATAGGGATAATAGAAACTCCAGGCTGCTATCGATCCGACTGCAATCGCAATGGTGGTCGTGAGCACAAACAGGATTTTCAGGTTGTATCTCATCGACCCCTGCAGGGAACGGTCTCTCCATTGCGAACTACTTGCGGTGCCGACCAAAGCAACTCGGCTCGGTTAACATCCACCACCTAGTTTAGTCACTCTCCCGAAGAACT
Organism: Aeoliella straminimaris; assembly: GCF_024054565.1. Taxonomy (GTDB): domain Bacteria; phylum Planctomycetota; class Planctomycetia; order Pirellulales; family Lacipirellulaceae; genus Aeoliella; species Aeoliella straminimaris. The sequence goes on along the minus strand of NZ_JAMXLR010000077.1, from coordinate 11,119 downwards.
TTCGCCTTGCAGAGGAGTACCCGGGCTACGCCGCTACGCTGGGTAGGCGTGGCAATCGTCCCGGTAACCTCTTGTGCTGCGCACACGGACAACTGCCCGAACATAGTTTTTCACACAGGGCGACCGGAGGTACTCGAGTTCACCGGCTTACACAGGACGGTGTGGCCTGAGCAGGTTTCGATAACTCCAAACCTCCCGCGGTGAGCTGCCCCGCGGGGAGTTGGCGGCGGCTCGAAATCGGTCGCTCTGCCCCCCGTCGCGGTGGGACTCGCGGGCTGGCTATTTACAGCGGTCGTCAAGACCGACGCGCCGAAGCCCTCCGGCCAACTGAGCAAAGCCAATACAACTTCAGCAGGTTAACAATTTCTCGAACTGCAGGCGGTGGGGCGACCTCAGCACGAAATGGCTCGGTTCTCTGCCCGCCTGAAGCACGGTCTCGCACCTGCTATACTCGTTTTTATGACCGACGTCACGCAAATCTTGTCGCAGGTCGAACAGGGCGATCCGAGCGCTGCTGAGCAGTTGTTGCCGCTGGTTTACAGCGAGCTGCGAAAGTTAGCCGCAGCAAAGTTGGCACACGAGAAGCCTGGCCAGACCCTTCAGGCCACAGCGTTGGTACATGAGGCGTACGTCAAACTGGTCAACGTCGAACACGTGCAACAATGGGATTCGCGGGCGCATTTTTTCGCTGCTGCCGCCGAAGCCATGCGGCGAATACTAATTGAGAGTGTCCGACGTAAGAACAGCGTCAAACACGGGGGCGGCCACCACCGAGTCGAGCTGAAAGATGTCGATCTGCCCTTGATTACTCGCTCGGACGACTTAATCGCTTTGGATCAAGCGCTCGATGAACTCGAGATTCAGCAGCCCGAGACGGCGAAGCTGGTAAAGCTCCGGTATTTTGCTGGTTTCTCCAATGCGGAGGCGTCCGAGATCCTCGGCATCTCGCCTCGCCACGCTAACACGCTTTGGGCGTTCGCCAAGGCATGGCTGCACGAGCGGGTTTTCGGCGATAATCGGTCGTAATCACTCATTCGTCTCAGGCTCCAGAAGGTGATTTCGAAAATCTGTGCGCAATTTGCCGCGGAAATTCGCATTGCTTATTGGAGGTCAATCGACTCTGCCAACGAGCGATCTATGAACGAGCAAAACCTCTTCATTGAAGCCATGTCCCGCCAGGACCCAGAGGACCGGAAACGGTTCCTTGACGAAGTTTGCAGGGAATCGCCAACCCTGCGCCGCCGTATGGATTGTCTATTGGAACATGACGAGCAGGCAAAGCACTTCTTGGAGCAGCTGCCTGACGCGTTGCTTGAGATGGTGGCAGCATTGCCAACCGGGATCCCTGTCGACACCGAGATCGGTCCCTACAAGCTTCGTGAGCAGCTCGGCGAAGGGGGCATGGGGGTGGTCTACGTCGCCGAGCAGGCTACGCCTGTCCGCCGCAAAGTAGCCATCAAGGTTGTCAAGCCGGGCTTGGCCAATCGCGATGTGGTCGCTCGCTTTGAGGCAGAACGGCAGGCGCTCGCGATGATGGACCACCCCCATATTGCCAAGGTGTTTGATGGAGGCGTGACCAATTTGGAGCAGCCGTACTTCGTCATGGAACTGGTCCAAGGACCACCCCTGACCGAGTACTGCGAGCAACACAAACTCGGCACCCACGAGAGACTGGAACTATTCGTCAAAGTCTGTAGGGCCGTGCAGCATGCCCACCAGAAGGGGGTCATCCACCGTGATCTCAAGCCGTCGAACATTCTTGTTCCGGAGATCGACGGAGCTGCAGTGCCTAAAGTAATTGACTTCGGCGTGGCAAAAGCTGTCGGCGAGAAGCTCTCTGAGCAAACCGTGTACACCCAATTTGCGCAATTGGTCGGTACCCCACTGTACATGAGTCCCGAACAAGCCGGCTTGGGCGTCGTAGACGTCGATACGCGTAGCGACGTCTATTCGCTGGGCGTGCTGCTGTACGAACTGTTGACTGGCAGCACACCGTTCGATAGCAACTCACTCAAACAAGCCGGCTTCGATGAGATGCGAAGAATGATTCGCGAAGACGAACCGCCGCGCCCGAGCGCGCGGGTCTCGACCCTGGCCGCTGAAAACATCTCGACCGTGGCCGAACAACGGCAGAGCGAGATGCGAACGCTAAGCAAGTCACTAAGGGGCGAGCTCGACTGGATCGTGATGAAGGCGCTCGAAAAAGATCGCAATCGGCGGTACGAGTCGGCAGGCGCTCTGGCGGAGGATGTCGAGCGATACCTGAAGGATGAGCCCATTACTGCGCGACCGGCCGGCAATTGGTATCGAGCGAAGAAATTCATGCGACGCAATCGAGAACTTGTGGCCGCCTCGGCCGCTGTGGTCTCCGCCCTCGTTGTGGGCCTCGCTGTATCGACGGTGGCGTTTGTACACGCCATCCACCAGAAAGAGCAAGCTAATGTGTCCGCTGCGAAGGCATTGTTGGCTGAGCAGGAAGCCCGGTCAGCGGAGAAGGAGGCGCGCCAGAGGGCCGCGGACCTGTCGGCAGTCCTTGAGGACCAGCAGGTCTTGGCCGATGTACTTCGCGAAATGCAGCCAACGACTTTCTTGCTTGCGAATCCCGGCCGCAATCGCACCGTGTATGAATCGGTCGAAGAGATCTCCCGACAGATCGAACAAGAGGGACGCCTCAGCGGACACCCTCGGGTTGAGATTGAAGTGCGCATGATCTTGGCCGATTCCTACTTCGACGTCGGCGAGTATGACAAGTTCGCGAACCATCTCGAAACGGCGCTGGTGCTGGCAAAGCAGGAGTACGCAGACAACAACCCGATTGTCGCTCATATTCATGGGCGATTGGCCTACTCTGCGGGCGGGGGGATCGATCGAGTCAAAGATTCGACGAACTTGATAGCGCATGCCGATGAGGCCATCAGAATCTATCGTCAGTACGGGGAAGTTCCGGCCCGTGTATATGTGGGTAAAGCCTATGCGTTGCAGGAGTGGCCCGAAAGGCACGAAGAAGCGATCGCCGCTGCAAAGGAGGCTGTACGCCTTGAAGGTGAAAATGCAGTCTTTACGCACGCCGATCTAGGTAATATTCATATGCTCATGGACGACACGGAACACCTTGAGATGGCCCGCGGATGTTTCGACGATGCAATTGAGAGCTATGAGAAATCCAAGAACCAGCAAAACCACCTGAAAGGAAATTTGCTGTCAAAGAAGGCCCAATGCCACCGCCGACTAGGCGAACTCGATACTGCTATACAAGTGTACCAGGATGCATACGCACTCTACCAAACGTCCGATCTGCGCAGCGAACCGGAAGGACATGCGTGCGGCCTGAGTCTCGCAAGTCTCCTTTTTGCGAAAGGTGACGTCGCCAACGCTTTCAATCTGGTCCATGAGGTCCAGGCTAACGTAGGTGAGTCGAACGCTCCCAATTCGACGATCTCGTCCAAATACCTTGAAGGGTGGTTCTATTTCCAGCTAGAAGACCTTGAAGCAGCCGAGCACCGACTCAAAAAGGCCAAGCAATTGGCCGAACGCGAGTTCGGAATGATGCATGGTTTATTCGGCATGCCTTGCGCGCAGTTGGCTCTGACGTTTGAAGCGATGGATAAGCCGTCGGATGCCGCCCATCAATACAGAGAGCTGCGGTCACTGACACAGCACTTCGTCGACGCGCCTCAAGTGCATGCGGGATCCTATTGGGCGCATGTCCGCGGCATGCTGGCCACTTCAAACGCGACTCCGGAGGTGCTTGAACGAGCGGAGAAGCTAGTGAGCGACGGACACGAACAAGTCAAGGCATGGCACCAGGTAAGCCAAGAACCCGCATTTCACCTGGTGAAAGCAATGATTCAACATCGCAGAGGTGAAGCGAAGGAAGCCATTCAGCAGCTTCAATTGGCACTGGACAAAGCCGAGGAGCCAAACGCGACAATACTAAATGGCCGTAAATACACGGTTCCATCCGATCGCTGGCAAATCGAGTCACTGTTGGTCGACTACCTTGAAGAAGCTGAACGCCCCTCCGAAGCGCGAGAGGTCTTGGAGCTAGGTGTGAAAGTTCGCAAGAATGCACAATGGCTTGGGCCCAGTCATATTCAGACGATACTGGCCGAGGTGCGATTGGGAGAGTTGTTGATCGATCAGAAAGACTACGTGGATGCGGCGACTCGACTCGAAAACGCATACAAAACATTGCAGTTGCAGCATTGCGTCTATCTCCACGGAGTTCGACAGCGAATCGTACAAGGACTCATCCAGACGTACCGGCAGTTGAATTCGAACGAACAAGTCGAGCTCTGGAAGGGACGCCTGGAAGAACCTGGCGGAGTTACCTCCACAGAAGAGGTGAGCCAAAACGCTTCCAACATTCAGTGGTAGTACCAGGTTGCACGTATGCTCCTCGCTGTAACAGGGCAGCGCACAAGTACACCCTTGTAAGCCAAGGGGGGGGATTCCGAGCGCACGGCCTGCGCGCTCGCGACCTCGTGTTTATCCTACCGCAGGCCGCATGAAAGAGCGCGAGACATGAACGCAGCACTACTTTGCCATGGCCTGCGGGAAATCTTACTTGCAGTGACCCTTGTCGCCACGGCGTGGACCACGGCCAGGGCAGGCACCATGATGCTCATCGACGATTTCAACGACGGTAACGATGACGGCTGGACAACGGTCGACACCAACGAGGGTGAGTCGTGGGGACCAGGATCGATGGACCCTACTTCCTTCGCCTATCACTTCTCAACACCGCAAGACGTACCCTTGGAGGCGCCGTACCGTGGCGCCATGTCTTCTGTTTGGGATCAGTCGAGCGATCCACTGTACACCAATGGCTTATGGAGAGCTAAAGTGCGGGCAGATGCGGTCGACAGTGGTGCGACTATCCTTCTGAGATATACCGGATCGCTGGAGACAGGGTTCAGTCTCTATGCATTCTCCGCCTTTGGGGGCAGGGGCTTTGGCTTCAATAGATATGAGGACAGTTTTCTAACCGACAGCATGGAGATTCCCGGAGTCGCCGTGGGGCTGGGCGAAGAGTGGTGGATAGAGGCGGGGGCCGTGGGCGATCAGCTTTCGATGAAAGTCTGGCGCGACGGAGAACCCGAGCCGACGCAGCCGCAACTCGCCTTCACCGACGCGACCTTGCCTGTAGGTCGGTTTGCCCTTCAGACCAACATCAATTTTGCCTCCGATACGGTCGGACCGATCAATACTACCTTCGACGATGTCTATTTCACGCCTGTGCCCGAGCCTTCCACTGCGTTGATGACCACGGGGCTCATCGGTATGCTCCTTGGTCTTCGGTGGCGCAGGTGTAGGTAGTGTCCGCGTACTTGGCTTTAGGGCGCTATAATCTCACTCACCACATCAGCAAAGGGCCGAAACGATGCGAAAAGCATTTACACTCGTGGAGTTGTTAGTTGCCATCGCCATCATCGGCGTATTGGGCGGCTTGCTCTTGCCGGCGGTGCAAACTGCCCGCGAGGCAGCCCGCATCGCCGAGTGCAAGAGCAACCTGAAGCAGATCGCACTCAGCCAACTCGACCCGGCAATGATGCCAGCGGAGTGGGAAACCGAGGAAGGAACGTACTACATAGGCACCAAGGTCCGGGTAGGCTGGTATCCAAAGTGCCCGTCGGCACCCCAGATCAGAGAACTGGCACGTGTGTGGGAGCTTACGAAAGAGCCATGGGTACAGAATTTTGGCAGCGACTACTCCCCTACAACAGAAGGTGACGTTAGTTGTGGAAAGAGCTATGAGGGCTGGCCAGCGTACATCGAAGATAATCAGGGGTGGGAGAGAATCACCGACGGTCTTTCACGGACAATGATGTTCATAGAGCGGGCCGGCATCCCCATCTTTTATGAGGCACGAGATGTATCGCATCACCTCGGTTCCTGGCCAAATCGAGTTCCTAATCCAGACGTAACCAGCGCGTGGTATTGGGGACGATTTCGGGCGGGCTACAGTATGTTCCTGCAAGGCTCAGTCACTACTGGACTCACCGTTAACCAGTCCAATACGAGAGGCGCCTACAGTTTTCATGATGGAATCAACGTGGCCATGTGTGACGGTTCAGTTCATTTTAAGTCGGAGGACGTTGATCCAATGGTCATGCTCGCACTGCTGACTCCGCAGGGAGATGAGTTGGTTTCAGGAGACAACGTTACCTGGCCGACTCAGACCAGGACAACTAAGCCTCTCTGGTAGGGAAACAGAGCTCGGGTGGGTGCTGGAGAATGAACACCTTACCGTCAGACAGGCTTGGCAGAGGGTGTTGTCGAGTTCCCCTCAGGTAGCGGAGTGTAGCCTTGATACCTGGGACGGCTCGGGCGCAACTACCGTTCTTCTGGTAATAGCCTTTGGCGAATGCCAGCTAGCGGGCGGAGAGGGAGATGACGGTGATCCGCACTTCCGGCTGAGGCTCTGGTTGCAGGTCTCTGCCTAAGCCGACGATCGATGGTAGGCCGCGTTTCGGACGGATTTGGGGAGCTCTTTCTAGCGGCTTTGGATCGGCTGAACGTCAGCTCTACAGGGATGGCATCGTGGGCTTACTAACTGCAGCGGCACCAACATGCCGGCCGCCCCAAGCAGCGTCTCTCACGCTCCCTCCTCCTCAACGATGTCGACGTAGCGGAACTAGATCCGCGTGACCATCGCGGCGGGATGGCATGCCATTGCCTGGAAGAACATGGCGACAATCTCGCTCCCCTCCATGCCGGGGAAACCCTCGGCCAGGCACTCGGCGCGGCCGTAGGACTATTGCGGCTCTGCGCCGAGGCGGGATCGCGGAATCGATAGCCGACACCGCGAACCGTCTCGATCAGTTTGGCGAAGGGCGAAAGCTCCAATGGCGAGTAAGAGAGAAAGAGTGTCCGGAGCCTTTTTCGGGTGTAGCGGCCGGGCATGGCAGTCTCACGCAGAGGCTAGAATCAAGGAAAGATAGCGTAGCTAGCAGTCGACTTGCTCGCACCAGCTTGCTTTCCCAGGTTGCCGACAACGACAACTTGATCAGATTAGAAGCAGGCAATAGGCCAAGTCGAGTGCACACGGCTCAAGATGCGACTTAGGCCAACTCGATGTAGTCTTGGCAGGACCTCGCGTGTCTCGCGTCGCCTGATGCGAACGGCTGCCGCCGTGCCCCACCTCTAAATTCCCACCTCTAAATTCCCACCTCTAAATTCCCACCTCTAAGTTCCCACCTCGCCTCTCGGCCCCTCGCCACCGCCCGCCTCGCACCCTCAAGGACCCTACGGCGATGCGCTATTCGTTCGCACCCTGCGCCAGTTCGCTTGTTCTCACGCTTCTGGTCGTGGGGACAGCCGCGCGCGGTGGGGACGATGTGGCGGTAGAGCTAGCAAACGGAGGCCTCGTCGACAACCGGGCGCAGGACCTATGGACCCCTTATGTCGCGGACAGCGAACTGCGGTTCGACCCGGCCGTGTCGTCGGCACAGTATGCCGACTCCGACTTCACCCTCGCCGGCGCCGGATCTTCCAGCGACGCCTGGCGGTGGCAGCTACTACCGGAGGGACTCATTTACCGTAGCTATCTCGCCGGCCCTCGCGAGCCGCGGTTCCAGCTCATTTACTTTGAAGAGACGTCGAGCAACCAGACGTTGTGGGACGTGACACTGGGTGGACGGCAGGGCCTCTTGCGGTTTGGCACCGAAGACCCCCTTCGGCCGCAAGGATGGCAACTCGACATCGAGGGCGCCGGATTCGTGCGACTGAACATCGACAATCACCACGACGTCGACGTCTCCGACTATCGCTTTGGTATCCCGCTCACCTACGGGCACGGTCGATGGCAATTCAAAATCGGCTACTACCACGTCAGCTCGCACTTGGGCGATGAACTGATCGTCCGCATGCCGAGCGCACAGCGCAAGAACTACGTTCGCGACTCGATGTTGATCGGAGTCTCGGTTAACCCTCGACCGGCGTGGCGGCTGTATGGCGAAACCGCCTACGCCTTCAAGCCATCGGGTGGCGCGAAACACCTGGAGATTCAAACAGGCGTCGAGTACGCCCAGCCGGGGCCGACCGGCTTCCGAGGAACTCCGTTTTTCGCCACCAATGGCCACCTCCGCCAGGAAAACAACTTTGGCGGCGACTACACCCTGCAGCTAGGCTGGCTGTGGCGGGGCCCGACCGGCAGAACCGTCCGCACCGGCTTTCAATACCTCACCGGGAAAAGCAACCTGTATCAGTTCTTCGACGAGTCTGAAGAGCAGTACGGCTGGGGGCTATGGTACGATTTTTGAGGGTCCAGCGCGGCCTACGGCCGCACCTGAAGTGGTACTGAACAAGATGGGGCAGGAGGTTCTGACCTCGCCTACCATTCCAGCGGGCTCGGTGGAGCAGGTTGACCGGGCGTTCGTCGCCCTCTGGCATTCGGAGTGAAGTGCGGAGAACGCAGCGATTGCAATCGCCGACTTGATAGATCCTCACGATCCATACAAGTACGGGTTCTACTTTGACGCCCCCTGGGAGCTGCTCTACAAACAGTTGCTGCAGGCCATCGCAGTTCACCGCGTGGCAGATCGACCCAATCGTTTTGAACCAAGGCGAATCAAGCGACGGCACAAGCACTACGTTCCTCTGGCCATTCCCCGACACGAAGCCAAACGTCAAATGCTACAAGGACTTGCGAATAACTAAGTGCCATTCGCCGATGCATCCGCAGCAACTTGGCCAGTCGCCTAACTGAGCGAGGTCAGATTCGCTTGGTACTTGCTACGTGTGCCTCTCAGATTCTGATGTGTTCGATTTGTGCTTGCGGCTATCACTAGTTCTCTGGGCTTCAGCCAAGCGAGGGAGGAGAGACTTCAATCCCAATTGCGCTCCTTAAGTGCTAGAAATCGATGGTACTCGAACACTTCAACTTCGTGTGATCCTCAATTGTTCCTGTCGCATGTCAAGTAAATCCGTGGTAGATTTGGCGTCATCTTCGGAGTACTCGCAGGTTTACGCTGCTACGATCACTTTCCCTTAGGGGCGGCTCGTGATGCGACTAATGCTTGCACAATATGGCGGGTACGGGTCGGGCATCGCTGCCATACTCGGACTGATCGTGTTGGTGGCCATGGCGGTTGCGATCGGCGGGATCGTTGTCGTGATATGGCGTCGCATTCACGAATCTTCATCGCCAATCTGGCGCCCGATGCTATTGTGGTGTATCGGCGTTCTGGGAGCGCTCTATGGCATTTACTGGCTGGCTGCTTTGATGCTGATCGGCAACGGCCGTAGCGTGTTTGATGAGACAATCGACAAGTGGGTTGCTGCCGGTGTACTGGTAGCCGTGCTCGGATTTTTGCCAGGCGTATTTGTCGAGCGTGCTCATCCGGGTTGGGGCGCCGGATGGATGGCACTATTGGCAACCTTGTTTGCCGTTGCGTTATTGTTCATGCGATCCCTCTCTTCAGACATCTATGCCTGGACGCTGTACGGTCTGGCAGCCGGAGTGTTGCTGCCGTTGTGGTTGGCGGCACTGAGCATCTGGTGGACTGCACCACGACCCAAGGGCCTTCGATACACCACCCGCGATTTACTCATGGTATTGGGAATCGCCGCTGCATGCTTTGGGACGTTGGGGGCCGTGGTTCACAACGCATACTTCTCCGACGCTCGCGAGCAACAGCGGATAGGTCGGATGATGCAAGAGAGCGAAGATGCCAGGAATGCCGCCATTGAGAAACTCGACGAACTGGTCGAAGCCGCCGAGGGCAGCGACGATCGGGACTTCGAACTCGCCAAGGCTCAATTCCTTCAGCTGCTTGAGCTCGACAGAGATCCGTTCTGCGTGATGGCCGCCAATGGCGACGCGATATCGTCGATCCTCGATCGCATCGAGACGACAACCAGTACTCAAGCGCGAAAAGAGCTATTGTGTCTTCTCGCTTCGCCGGAGATGTGGAATAAGGGACACAACTCCGGCCCAGGAAATACATCCCGCGTCGTCGCGATCGTACGCGACACCAACCAGTCGATCCCAGTCCGGCGAGCGGCGACGCAAGTACTTCTCAACTGGGGGAATTGGCACGCGGCGACAAGTGTGCTTTTCAAACTGCCCGACCGAACGAAGATCGGCCCGGCAGTCGTCGAGTTTATCGTCGCTGCTTCGGCAGACCCAAACGAGCAGTACCGCTTTCGTGCAGTTGCCAAGGGTTCCGAACAAGTCATCCACACGCTACCAAGGATCATGCCAAGGCGCGACGATTGCCTTCCGGCGCTCATTGCCCTTTTGAATCATCCCTGTCCGTGGTGTGAGACGGTCGAAGCGGCGGCACAGACTGTGGGCAACTTGGGCGCCGCAGGCCGCCCCGCACTTCCCGCACTTCGTGTCGCTGCCACATCGAACTACCCCAGTCTGAGTCGGTACGCTAAACGTTCTATCGCACAGATCGAGCAATTCGAATCTCGAAGTGATCCACTAGCTGCCCATCGCACTCGATCCCCACAAACCGCTGAGGGGGACGCGTTGCCGGCACAAGAGCCCAGCGAACGCAGTCAGCTACCCGATTTGGAAGTTGTGGACGTCTTCCTTCACAACGGCAGCTATCTGCGTGCTCGAGTCCGAAACAACGGAGCTATGCCGGCTACGGGCGCGTCCGTCCGATTCGAGACCGAGGACCTTACGGGGAATTTTCGCGGTCTCACACTCGGTCCCGGACAAGTAGGTGTCGCAACCAGTGGGCGTAGCCGACCTGGCACTCATGTCGTTAAAGTTACTGTTGATCCCGACAATGTAGTCTCGGAAGCGGACGAGTTAAACAATACAATGGAAGTCTCGCTGACTTGGCTCGAGAAATAGCATCACCGGCGACAAAGCCCTGTATGCAAGCGGTATGGCTGAGTCGCGCCGTACAGAAGATAGTCGGTCGGCATCAACCTGTTGTCCTTGAGCGACGCAAAATGAAATCATGCCCCCGAGCTGCTCCAACTCTGGATGTACGGCTCCTGGATGGAAGTTAGGCACAATAGCGGTGGTTTGTTGTCTCGCCATTTGCAGCGGTGTGCACAATCGCCATCAATTGCTTGATCACCGAATCTGCCAGCGGTTGGACCAGCACGTGCGAGTTGCGCCTCCCCCGAACTCGCCGAGGTGTCTCCTCGGAAC
>NZ_JAMXLR010000076.1 GCF_024054565.1 Aeoliella straminimaris | reverse complement strand
TCCACCCTCTGGGTGTTCCTTGGTCAAGTCTTAAGCGCAGACGACTCGTCCCGTGTCACGGTTGCACGCTTGATAGCGCATCGAAGCGCTCGCCCATACGCTTTGGGCCCGAAGTCTTTGGCCAACAGATCGCCATGGCTGGCGCGGATTCGCTTGAACACGCCCTCGGTGTGCGATAAGAGCTACCCAATTGGATAGGTCTTCTCGAAAGTAGCTGCACCGGCAACCGCTGGCGGGTCGCCTCGAAGGATTGCTCAGCAAGAAATTTAGAACAAGTGGGCGACACTGGATTCGAACCAGTGACCTCTGCGGTGTGAACACAGCGCTCTAACCAACTGAGCTAGCCGCCCCAGAGTGTGGCGCTTTGGGCGCCTGATCGCGGGATTTTAACATTCCCGGCCCGATGCCACCAGTGGCTTACCCCCTGCTAGGTGGCGGGTGTGGGAGGACCTGAAGCGGCCTCTTCTTTGACCTCTTCGCGAGGTGGGCTGGTGGGGGGCTCGAACTTGGGAGCCGGTTCCTCGCGGTGGTCGTTGTAGTCCAGGTCGAAGCGGGCGGCATTGGTACCTGAGTTTACCGCGTCGCTGAACTCATCCTTGACGCCCTGGACGCCCTTTTTGAACTCGGTGAGACTCTTGCCCAACGAGCGAGCAACCTCGGGCAAGCGGCTGCCAAACAGCAGTAGGGCAACGATGCCAACGATCAACAGTTCTGGATAGCCGATTCCGAACATACTTTCCTCTTGATGGCCACAACAGCCAGTTTATGGCAAGCCCTAATCGACCTTAGTGCGACGGTTCTTGGGTTTCGTCCGACTTCTTCTCGTCAATCTCTTTCACGCCCTTCTTGAACTCAACAAGACTTTGGCCCATGGAGCGTGCCAGCGAAGGCAAGCGGTTGCCAAAGAGCAGCAACACAATCACCAAGACAATCAGAATTTGGAGGGGGCCTGGAGTAAACATCGCCGAAGTGCCTCGCAGCGAGGAAAGCCGCTCAGAGTTGGACCAAGCGGGTGGGGGTGGGGCAATCGGGCGCAAATCCGCCCGACCGTTGACCTTATAGTATAGACCAACGCCACCCGCAATTCTACAACGGTGTGGCACCTCGTCAAACGCGGCGAATCGTTACAACCACAATAATTCCCGCATTTTCCGGCCCGAAACGCCTGCCGAGATTATCGCTGAGTGGTTTCGCCCCGAGGACGACTGGCGATCCAAGGGCTGTTGCCCCCAGCTGGCGAACCGTATCGATAGTAGACCTCCAGACACATGGCCGCCATGGCTGTGGTGTAGACACGGCCACCGTAGCCCCCCCAAACGGTGTTCGGGCTCCAACTACCGGCATTGGCGCCTTCGGCTACCTGGGCGGTGAGCAATTCACGCTTCATTCGCTGGTTCCAGCGGTTCCAAGTGTGCTGAGCCGCCAATCCGTCGTTCTGAGCGTGGTGCAGCGCCAAAGCGGCGTAGTACCAATAGTAATAGTTCGTCAGATTGTCGCCAGGCAGTTCGGCCGCGATGGCGTTGAGGGCCTCGGTTTGGGCTGCTCCCTTCAATGGTACCCCTAGCACCTGGCGACAATACATCGCCTCGGCGGTCATTGCACGACTCCAGTCCGATTGAACCTGGTAGGCGGCCAGGCCTCCGTGGCGTCCACGGGCCACTCGAGCCAGGAAACTCTCGATGCGAGCCCAGGTGTCGTCAGGCACATTGATGCCCGCGAGCTCCGCGCTGCGGAGCGCCATAATCACCCAGCCAAGCTGGCTAACGTCGCCACGGTCGTGGGGGACATATCGCCAGCCGCCCACCGACTTGTTCTCGGCCCACAGCAAGTAGTCGACTGCCCGGCGGACCGTCGGTTCCAGACGTTTGTCCTTGGTCAGCGCGTAAGCTTCGGCCAGCGCGAAGGTGGCCATCGAGTGGCAGTAAGTCCGAGCGTACTTCGCTGCTCCCCCCGCCAGGCAACCCTGGTTGTCCTGCGAGCGCATGAGAAATACCAACCCACGAGCCACTTCGTGCTGATAGGAGCCTTCGAGGTGAGTGTGCCCTGCTCCGAGGAACGTCAGCAGGGCCAGCCCGGTAACCGCTGTATCGGCTTGCCCGCCAGCCCCTTCGCGGTTGTGACCGAGCACGTACATTTCGCGGCCGGCCTGCCAACGACTGGCATCCCACCGTCCGTCGTCGGATTGGGCGATCGCTAACCACTCCAGTGCCTTGCCCACGGCATGCTCCGTCTCGCGACTTCCCCCCTGCTCGATGACCGACTGCAGGCGATCGGGTTTGATGCGTTCGGCGAGCGAAGCCGGCACCGCAGGTGGCAGCGGCTCAGTAGCTGGTTGGGGTGGTGTGGGCGTCGAAGTGGGCTGCGGCATGGCAGGTTCTTGCACCGGGGCCTGAGCGACCACAGGTTCCGTCTCGACCGGCTCTGAGGCTTCCGGCATCGGTTGCTTCTCAACCGGCTGCTCTGCCAGCTCACTGGGCTGGGGCTCCTGCACGGGCTGCGGTGTCGGCTCGGGCTGGGGTACCGGTTCCGGCATCAGGTCCGGTGGCGTGAGCGGTTCTTCCGCTGGCGTCGGCTCCTCGACCTGCTCTTCACTGGGAGCCTCGACGACCTCGGGAACCGCCGGCTCGTCGGATGGCTGCAACGATTCCTCCGGAGTCGCCGCAGGAGTGTCGGGAGCTTCAATCGATGGCTGTGGCGCCATCGAGACAATGGTCACGCGAACCGGCTTATCTTGCTCGGCACCAGGAGGCATTCCGACAAACCGTATGGTGGCCGCCACTCCCACCAGGATCGCGTGGGCAGCCAGCGACAATAGCACGCAGCGCCACATCGGTCGTCGCCGTGCCCATTGGGTTCGCAACAGCAGCAGCGATCCAATGCACACCCCCGCCATGGCACCCCAAAGTGCCAGGTAGCCTACCGAGACGGCGACGATGATGGGAATGCAGTGCACGCCATTTAACGTGTTGAGGTTTTGCTTTGGCTCATGGCCGTAGCCAGTTCAACGGTGATGCCAATCTGAGTAACATCGGCTTCGTGGCAAGCGGCCATCGTGTCGGCTATATGCTGGAAGGGGCAGTTGGCATCGCCGTGCAGGATGACGTCCAGATCGGGCGTGGCTTGTCGGGCCGCCGACAACTGCGTTACCAGTGTCGCCCGATCGACCGGTTCTCCATCCAGTTCGATTCGCCCATCGGCGAATACTGTCACCGCCTTCGGCTTGTGCGGCACGGCCGCCTCGCCGGCGCTGCCAACCTTGGGCAGTTCGAGCTCGATGCTGCGGTCGATCTCGGTGAACTTTGTTGCCACCATGAAGAATATGATCAGCAGGAACACGACGTCGATCATTGGCGTCAGGTTCAGTTGGATCTGATCGTCTTGGCTGGTCTTCAGTGGCATTGTGGGAAGCTAAGCTGCTTTCTTCTTGCTGCGACTTTGACTTGCTTCGGCCGAGATCAGATTTACGAGTTGCTGACCGTAACTGTCGATTTCCATCACCAGCGAGTCGACGCGGCCCACAAAGTACATGTAGAAGATCAGTGCAGGAATGGCGACGAACAGCCCGGCGGCCGTCGACAGCAGTGCTTCGCTGATGCCGCCGGCAAGCAACTCGGGACGGCCCATCGCGTCGCTTCCGGCGATGGCATTGAAGGCCGTCATCATGCCGCAAACGGTGCCCAACAGTCCCAACAGCGGGCAGACCGTGGCGACGCCGTTGATGACGCGCAAGTACTTGCGAAGCACGTTGGCCGTACGCTCGCCTTCGTCCAGTATGGCTTGCTCGACCTCGACGGCCGGCTTGCCCCACTTCCGCACGCCAGCAGCGAACACCCGTGCCATGTGGCTCGAGTCGTCTTCGCAGAACTCCAGCGCCTCGTGCCTGTCGAGTGTGCCATCTTCCACCTGCGACAAGAAGCAGTGGATGAATGGGCCTGGCAGGACGCGTCCGCGCCGCAGGCTGACGAATCGCTCGAATACGACAACCAGCATCAGGAATGACGCCAGGGCGATGGGCCAAATGCTGAGCCCACCTGCCAGGGCCATCTCCAGCAGGCTCTGAGTGGGAATTTCAGTCGTGGCTTGTGTGGCTAGCATGCTGGCACCTCACGATACGCCGCTAGCCCCGACCAACGATTGGTCGGGGCTAGGCTGGCTGTCCGGCTATCTATTACTTCGGCTCGTTGAAGCTCAGAACTGAGGCTGGCTGCCATCGTCGACATTGCCAACCATATGCAGGTGGTTGTGGTCGATGTACAACACTTCGCGAGCGTCCTGGTCCACCAAACGGTGCGGCACTGGCCAGCCGATGTTGCGGACGTCCTCGTAGTACACGGTGCACTTGTAGTGGGCGTGATGCTGCTGGGCCGGGCCGATCAGCGGATATACGCGGGGCGGATCGACGTAGTCGGCGATCTTTTCCTTGACGATCCGCACGTTGTTGCGGTTACGCTCGTACAGGAACGGCCAGCCACCCTGCACGGGATTTGCCTTCTCCATGGCGACCATCACTTCGTCATCGCTGGGCGGATCGAGCGCCACGGGCTCACTGCCCGAAGTGATCGGTCCCAGGATAGGAACCCGGTCGTAACGTTCTTTACGCCAGAACTCGTCTTCCTTGTCCTTCTGGAAGTAAGGACTCACCGGCACCGGGATCGACAACATGCCGATGCTGGGCCCCAGGGTCTGTAGCCCCCAGAAGCAGCCGGTGGAACAAAGCGACGAGGCACCAATGATCAGCCCCATGGCCAAGGTAGCGGCTCTGCGGGGTGCGAATGTTTGTTGAGCGTGCGGTTGCATGGATCAACCTTTGATTGCAGTTGGGAGAACAGCCGGATGAGGTTGTGGATAAGTCCCGCCACGCGAAGCGGACGAGTCGTTGATGTTGTTATCGAGATAATCTGGGTGAATCTTGCGGGTTGTTTGGAATTTGACGAAAAAACTTCCAAACGGGCTTCTGCGTGCGGCCAGGTGAAGGCAAAGACCAGCTCGCCAGATCGCTCACGGCCGTCTATTACACCAAAAAAACTCGGCCTTCCGGAGAAGGCCGAGTTCTTGTGTGTTACTGCTAGCATCGCTTCCAGATCACTGAGTCTTGCAGTGACTGAAGTCGAGCATCCACCAGCCATCGTCCCATTCCAGCGTGACCTTACGCCATCCCAGGGGTACCTGGGGATAAGGATAGAACGGACCGATGTACGGCCAGGCCGTCGGCGAGTACTGCTTGGGGTACGTCACGGCCGAGTAGTTCGGGTAAGCAGCGTAGCTCGGCCAAGCGTAGCCAGGCATGTTGGCATTGTCATAGCTCACACCGGCGGATCCGCCATTGGGGACGTAACCCGAAGGCATGGGGCCCATGCCACCACCGTATCCGCCTCCACCAGGACCACCAGGCCCACAGTAGCTAGCGGGCATCGGCCGACTTTGAGCCCCGGCCGTGCGAATCGCCGTGGCCTGGTGAGGTCCTACCGGGCGAGGCATCTGACCTGCCATGGGACGGCGAGCCATCCGCGGACGGCTCACAGGAGCCTGTGCAGCAGGTGCAGGTGCCGACATCTGCTCGGCCGGCGCTTCGGTGCTGGTGAGCGAAATGCGAGCCTTGCTGGCACTCTCAGTCTTGATGGTTTCAGCGACCGGCGACACCAGTTTGCCGGCTTGGCCCTCGACTTCGAGCTTTGAAATGACCTGGTCGACTCCCTGGACGCAGCGAGCCAACTCAATCGCTTGCTGCTCCTGATCGACGCTGGTTACGTTGCCCAACAGCCAGGCAACTCCGTCTTGATACTTGACACCCAGTCGATAATTCGAAAGTTGCCCACTCTCCTTGATCGAGCTAGCAATTTGCTGCGCCATCGCGGTGTCTTCGGGCGCTTGAGCCTGAGCCGAGCTAGCGGCAGTGGCCACCAGCAACGCGCAGGCGTACACGAGATGGATCGAACGCCTTCCCATTTTCCCCCCTCCTAGGTTTTAGTGAGTCGACGATCCATGCCAATCCAGGGACCATCAACTTCAGCCCGACACTCTCCGCCGGGACTCGAGCATTGAACGATGTGCCTTATCGTGCACCATTGGGCGGCGCAGACTAGGCGACGCTATAGACTTCGGCAGACGGTGGTAGCGAAGGGGAGTTTTTTTCCGGTTTTGCCGGTCATTTCACCGCTAGCCTGCTAGCACCGCGGTACTAGCCCACCGGTTGTTCGTCGCTGGAGGCGAAAGCCTGAAGCACTCGATCGGGCTCATAAGATTGCCGTTCGAAACAGGTTACGACAGCCATCATGCCAAGCGTGGTGCCGGAGGCTGCCCAAAAAGGCTGTTGCGAAAGGAATCCCCACACCGCCACAACTCCGACCAACGCCATCACCACAGCCATCAGGCAGTTGGTACAGAACGCGCAAGTGGGTCCTAAATGGGTGCGACTGGAAATGGCAAGAATGATCCCGATGACGTGAACAGCTAGCCAGACGTGGGGCGGGACCCAGTGAACAGCTTCCATGCTGCGAACTCCGGGGCGATGGGCTTGGGGGTAGGTTGGAAGCCAGACAATAGGCGCAATCGTCCCAATCGTCAACGTCATCCGCTCCATCCCGTCGTGCCTTTTCTGCGCTGGCCCGCCACTTCGGCACGTCTCTTGCTTATTGTCTCTCACGCTACGCTCGGCGCTCGCGCTGGGCGTGCAAACACACCACCTTCAGGTCCGCACCCCGATTACATGCGGGCGTGTGCTGATGGTAGAGACATTCGGTCGGCCGCGGTTTGCGAGACTCGCCGGAACGTTTTTAAACTTGGTGCTCCAGTTCATGGGGCAAATAACAATTCACCGCGTGAGGCCGCAGGGGTTTCCGCATACAGTGCGTCCGCCCCCGTATGCTTCGCCTACGTTTTTGGGCTGCCGCTTCCAATGCCCGTTCCGGGTGGGCCAGCCGCCGCATGGGCCTCACGAAACACCGACTGACGAGCGGCAATAGCCCCACCAGCCACCTTCGCGACGGGGCTAGTGCTGCGCCCGCAGACCGAAAGGCGTTTCACCAAAATGGTGAAATTGTCTCCCTGTTTTTGTGGCCCCACTGTAAGCCATTGCCACGGGACGACTTAGGGCGACAGCTATCGCGACGCCCCCATCTGCGGGCCTTGGGTCCCAATCCCTCCTGCAATCGCAAAGGCCTGTAAACCAAAGAGTTATCGCTTATCCCAACGGACCTCACCGTTTTCGTGACGCGCGTCTTCCGCGGTCCGGGGCTTGAGCCCGACTCGAGCAAATTTTCTGCGGGCAGTTGCCCAAATAATCCCTGGGAATTCACGCCCGGAAAGAAACTACGCCGCCTGCCCCAATGGGTTTGGCCTCACCAGCCGGTATTGGCACATCCGTTGCTTTAGACGGTCGCTACATACATTTGCCGATTTGCTGAGTGTGAAGTGCGTGCATTCGCCCAGACCTCAGAAAATCACATACATCGACCCCAGCAAGTGGTACGAAGGAGGGATTAATGAGCTACGGAAATCGAAATATCGACTACGCTCTCCGAGCTGGCTTGATCGACGCCGTCGAGACAGGCGACTACGCGGAAGAAAGGCAACTGCGTTATAACCGTAAGCGATCAGCAACTGCTCACCGCAGGCGCGGCCGCAGACGAACTGCTACGGCACCCGGTTGTGGCATCGGGGCCCGCCGCAATCGTCGCTTCCACGTCTAAGTCTCAGCCGAGAGCGATCTACATATACCAAAAACCACGTGCCAATCCTCGGTCGAGGCGGCACGTGGTTTTTGCTTGCACTTTTAGTTTCGGGGCACTAAGCGAGTTGCCCGCCGCCCCGTATGCTCGGTCTAGCGACGGCCAATCTGAGGAGCTTTGCCCAGCACTCGCTGCAGCTCCGCTTCCAACTCCGAGATATGGACGTTGCGGTTCGCCACCTGCCCCTTGTCATCGACAAGCAGCATTAGCGGCAGCGTCATCACGCCCATCTCGTTCGCCAAGCGTCCGTCCAGGCCGCCTTCGTCGTACACGTGCTTCCACGGCAGGCGATTCTTGCTCAGGTACTTTTCGGCTTCAGACACCGAGCTGTCCAGGTTCACACCAATGATATCGAACCCTCGACGCGAGTACTTGTTGTGAAGCACCTTGAGCTCTTCGATGTCTTCCTTGCAGGGCTCACACCAACTGGCCCAGTAGTGAATCAGCACGTACTTGCGGCGGTATCCTGACAGATCGACCTTGCCACCCCCCACGGCATCGCCCGCAAGCGGCATCGCCTTGCCGATCGATTCCAGGCGGCGGATGGCTCCAGTGGCCTTTTTGCCGGCGTCGGAGTTGGGGAACTGCTTGGCTAGCTTGCTGTACCACTCGATGGCCGTTTCTTCTTCACCAGCGAACTCCTCTTCCATGCCCAATTGCAGCATGGCCTCGGAAGTGTCGGGGAGGTTGGGATAGTCGGTGGCAAACTTCTGCAGCGATTCGAGCCAAGCATCCCGGACCTTCGTATAGTTGCCCTTCGGGTCCATGCTGGCCTTGATGTATTCCGACCACAGCCGGCGGAATTCAACGTGTGCCTGCAGCTCTTCGGATGCCTTTTGCTTCTTAAGTTCACTCGCCAGAGCCTCAATCTGCTCGATGGCGTCGTAGTACTGCATGGTCTGCACTGCAGCACTCAGCATGTCGACCTGCTGGCGTTGCCATTGTTCGCGGTCGGCGCCGGCGGGGCTTTCGGCGGCCAGTTTCTCCAGCACCTGCACCCGCTTCTTCGTCACCGCAATCTGCTGATCGTTGGTTCCGCCAAACTGTGTATCAAGCTTCTCCAGTTCGGCAAGCAATTTCTGCACCTCCTCCGACGGTGCCTCGCCGTTGGGCAGGGCTGCAACCGATTCGGCTTGAGGTGCATTGAACAACTGGGCCGTGGCCGACGAATCGCCGATCTGCGGCAAGCCAATCAGCCGCCAGGTGTCGCCCGTCTGCACCATGGCACCCAGGTACACCTGCTCTGGCTTTCCATTGTTGTTTACCAGCGCAGCCACGTTTTCGTAAACATGCAGGTCCTGCTTCACGCCTTCGCCACCAGCCGGAATAATGGCCGGACGGCTGGCTCCAAAGTCCAGGAACGAAGTCGACTTGTCGACCACCTTTTGCTCCTTGGCAAACTTCGTGAAGTCCGATTGGGCATCACGAATGCCCTTGGTAACGCGGTCCTTCAACTCGCCTGCAATGCCCAGCCTGTCGACGTCCTTGTTGCTCATCAAGAGCGTGGAATACAGGCTGGCGTCCTGCTTCTGGATTGCCTCGACGGCCACTTCCGCAACCTCGTAGGGCGAAATCCGTTTCCACGAGTCAATCTTGCCATTCTCATCTTCGTCCAGTCCCCACCGGGTGCCGGCTGAATGGAACCAGCGGTACTGATCCGCCTTGCCGTCGAAGTCGGCGTCGATGTCACGGTACACTTCCAGGCCACTTTTGAAGTAGCTCCAGGTATCGACCACCTTGTCGCTGTTTGAGTCGGCAAACCGCCGCAGGACCCGTCCGTCAGGGCCGGTTACCACCCAGGCGGACCCGCCTTCCACCGACTGGATTTTGCACTTGTCGATCTCATCCGCCTCGGGACGGTCGTAGTCGATGTTCGACTGGATCGGCTTCAGGCCCAAGGCCTGCCGGGCCGTGGTGGCGGCCAGCGATGTGCACGGTGCAGTGGTTACCGTAAGTATGGTGCAAGAAATGATGAAAGCCGAACTTCTTAATGACATGGCGGCATCCTTGGAAACTGCGGGGGCAGAATTGGCCCAAATGGTTGTGAAACCTAACGATGGCACGGAAGAATATCGAACCTTCCGCCCTGCGGCTAGGTCAGTGTTAGTAGGGCGAGGAAGATCTCGCCCGACCGTCAAAATCGGCGGGGAAACGAGTTTTGTCCCTCAATCCGCCCCACAGGCCATGGGGAGCCCTTTGACAGCAGCGGCCGGCAACTTAAAATACTGGACTTGCCACCTGCGGGTGGCGAATTGCGGGTGCGTAGCTCAGTTGGTTAGAGCGCAGCCCTGATAAGGCTGAGGTCCCAAGTTCGAGTCTTGGCGCACCCACTCAAGTGAGAGACTAGAGGTTGGAGGCCAGAGGTTGGAAAATTCGTTTCTAGCCCCTGGCCTCTTGCCTCGAATCTCTCTCCTGGGGCCGTAGCTCAGTTGGGAGAGCGCTAGCTTTGCAAGCTAGATGTCGCCGGTTCGAGCCCGGCCGGCTCCACTTGTTCTAAATGCAGGCCGAATCAGGACTAAAGATTCCTACTGGCGGTCGGCAGTGCGGTGTTTTCCCAAAGCGCAAAACGGTACATACCTCGTTTTGGCAACCCTGGGAAGTTCCGCACATGCCACGACTCGTCAATTCCGTCCGCAAGCACCGAGCCAGCGGCCAAGCGATCGTATGGTTTGCATCTTCCGCAGGGCGGCCAGCGAAGGCAAAGATCCCCCCATCGGTGCTCTGGGCCCTCGCTATGGTGCTAATGCCAAGACGTGGTCGTTCGGTGGCTCCCGAAACTTCTCCCGTCCGGCCCGTCGCCCCACAAGTCGTAGCTGCCGCACTACCTCACCTCTGCTCGGCAGTGAGGGCCATGGTCCCACTTTGGCTGGTGTGATGCCGCTTCAAGATGCCAGTGTCGTTCAGAACGCTCTGACTTCACCAAACTGGACACGGATCAGACGTCCAACTGCACTCGTGAGGTTGTAAGTACTTCACAAGATCGAGCGGCCCTGCGAAATACAGTCTGCACCAACAAGTTCGGATCCAGACGACCTTGATATAGCGCGAAGCGGTAGGGATTCAACTGGCCCCGGTGGTGACTGGCCTCAGGCAATGTTTTCTGCCCCCTCCCTATTATGTTCATCACGCCACTCCAAGAACCATCTTTCGCCAATAAAGATGAAGGCCATAGCGGCAATAGAGACCCAGATCACAAGGGGATCGCTTGTGGCCTTCATCCACAAAAACGCGGCAAGAATTGCAGCATCCAACGCGATGGCAATGATGGGGACCCAACTTCTTGCCTGGACCTCTTCACGGACGTATCTCAGCACTCCCCAGTGCACGGCGATATCCATGATGATGTAGAAGATTGCGCCCAGCGACGCGATCCGCGATAGGTCGAATAGAATGGTCAGGGTAATTGCAAAAACGACGGTATAGACCAGCGTGTGCTTTTGAATGCTGCCCGGCATGCCGAAGTGTCGGTGAGGCACGAGTTTCATCTCGGTCAACATTGCCAGCATCCGTGAAACAGCAAATGTACTGGCGATCAGTCCGGAGATCGTTGCGACGATGGCCAAACCAACAGTGAAATAGGTTCCCCACTGGCCAAATGCCGGTCGGGCGGCTTCTGCCAGTGCGTAGTCTCGGCGTTTAATGATCTCCGCGACGGATAGATTGCCAGCCACAGCAAAACCAACGAGCAGATAAACGACCAGACAAATTGAGAGCGAAATGATGATTGAACGACCTACGTTCTTCTTCGGGTCGATGATCTCCGAGCCGCTGTTGGTAATCGTGGTAAATCCTTTGTAGGCCAGTAGCGCCAAAGCTGTGGCCGAGAGAAAATTCCCTGCTGATGACCGTTGCGTCACGCCAACACTCTCGAAGGTGAATCCCGATACCCACAGACCCGCAGCCGCGAACAACACGATGCCCACGATCTTGATGACGGCCGTTACCGTCGAGAACGTACCGATAAATTTATTGCCGAGAATGTTCACAATGAATGCTGTGACAAGCAGGCCGACCCCCAGCGCGGGCACGAGAAGAGCATTGTTTTTGGCATCGAACAATTGCAGCGTGTATGTTCCAAATGTTCGTGCGACCAGACTCTCGTTGATGACCATTGAGAAATACATCAGCAGTGCCATGCCAGCGGTGATCGTGCCTTTGCCATATGCCTTCATTAAGAACATGGCGATGCCGCCGGCCGAAGGATACTGCTCAGCCATCTTGACGTAGGAGTAAGCGCTGAATCCAGCCACAATCGCTGCAGCGAGAAACGCTAGTGGAAACATGCCTCCACACTGCTCGGCCACTTGGCCAGTGAGCGCGAAGATGCCTGCGCCAATCATCACGCCGGTACCCATCGCGACCGAGCCAGTCAAAGTGAGGCTGTTTTCGTCGTATTGAGAAGAATGAGAGCTTGATTCGGACAAGAAGAACCTCGTTTGTGCTGTTGGTCGATCCATTACCCGCGGCGAAGTTCCGCATATATCAGTCCACCCTGATCAACTCCGAGTTCTTGGCTCGAATTTATGGCAAACTTGCTTGCCACAGCCCAAGTATGAGACGGAGTGAGTCCTCGGCGCCGAGGCCACCTACGAATACCTTGCCTCGATGCAGCGGATGATGTCTTCAAGGTGAGGTTCGGCCACGGAATAGAAAATCTTCCTCCCATCGCGCCGGCTTGCAAGCAACCCCGCCCGCTGCATTAGCCGCAGGTGCTCGGATGCCATGTGCGGTTGAATATCGCAAGCTTCGGCTAGTTCTGACACCATGTAATCGCCCGCTAGAAGCATTTGAATTATCCGCAAACGGTACGGATGAGCCACCGTCTTGAGACACTCCGCTGCATCCTCCAGGGTCTCGAGCGGTGTCAGCTTGCGGGGGACTTGTTTGGCCATACACGCACTCCGGAAGACCACTATCCATAATTATGTTCCAGGCCTCGGACACCAATACGGGAACTTAGGCTGGCGATGATCAAACATCTCGCTGGCTCAAGAGTGCAGATCGCATGCCGGACAGGAGACAATGGAACTCGGACATCTCGGTCATGAAAGGTCGACAGGTAGAGACGGTACGACACTTGCGACGGTTACATCTCTGGGGCGATCACGGTGCGAGCAGGCCTTATCGTCCTCGTTTTTACGACCTTAGAAACAGGAGGTGTCCTATGACAATGGTATTTGAAAAAGTCCAGACGGCCGGTATCTCCCAGCTGTCTTACTTGGTCGGAGACGACGCCAGCCAAACTGCCACGGTGGTCGATCCGCGCCCAGATGTCGAAGTCTATCTAGAACTATGTCGAAAACATGGCGTGACAATCACGCACATTTTCGAGACCCATATTCATGCTGACTTCATGAGTGGCGCCCGGGAACTACAACAGCGGGTGGGGTCTGCTAGGATCTTTGCCAGCGGCGAAGGGGGAGCAAAGTATGATTTCCCCGTGGAAAAGATCCACAATGGCGATCGGTTCGAATTCGGCTCGGTGATGCTTACGGCACGTCACACTCCGGGGCATACTCCGGAGCACGTCTCGTATGAACTGGCGGAGAAGGACCGTTCAGATGATCCGTGGGGTGTGCTGACTGGTGATTCCCTGTTTGTCGGCTCGGCAGGCCGGCCTGATCTGCTCGGCGAGGAAGAAACCGAAGAGCTGACCCAACAACTG
The DNA here is from genome assembly GCF_024054565.1 of Aeoliella straminimaris. Classification (GTDB taxonomy): domain Bacteria; phylum Planctomycetota; class Planctomycetia; order Pirellulales; family Lacipirellulaceae; genus Aeoliella; species Aeoliella straminimaris. The sequence continues at coordinate 151,275 of NZ_JAMXLR010000076.1, read as the reverse complement.
TTCCATACACTCAGAGACTATTACCTGAAACTCGACGACGGCGTGATCATCCACCCGTGCCACGGGGCGGGCTCAGCTTGCGGGGCGGACATCGGCGAGCGGCCGGCCAGCACCATCGGTTACGAACGGCGAACGAATGATTTTCTCCAGTATGAAGACTTCGAGGACTTTAAAACATTCGTCCAATCAGGGGCTCCTCCGGTCCCACAGCATTACCCGATTCTCAAAAAGATGAATGTCAAGGGTCCAGCCATCATCGGTGGCGCACCCACGGTCCCCGGCTTGCCGCCGAAGGAGTTCAAGAAGGTGGTAGATGAGGGGGCAGCGCAGCTTGTGGATACTCGCCAGATGCTGGCCTTTGGCGGCGGGCACATTCCCGGAGCCATCAACATCGGCGACCGTCCCGAACTGTCCGTGTGGGCCGGAGACATGCTTTCGTACGAGAAACCCACCTTACTTGTCGTCGAGGACGAGACGCAGCTCGACTGGATCATCTGGCATTTCGCCTACGTTGGTCTCACCAACTTCGCAGGCTATCTGGCGGGCGGCATGAAGGCCTGGGACAACCAGGGGCTGCCTCTCGAGACTTTGCCGCAAATCTCGGTTCATCGCCTTGCCGACCATCAGGATGAATTCCAACTTCTCGATGTCCGATCTTCCAGTGAGTTCGAGAGCGGGCGGATCGACAATGCGAAGCACAAGTTCGTCGCCGAGATGCGCGATGGCGTCGAGGGAGACCTCGGTCTCAATCCTGACGAGCCCGTAGCCGTATATTGCGGCAGCGGCTATCGGGCCAATATTGCTGCCAGTCTGATGAAGCGGGGCGGCTTTAAGAAGGTCTGCAACATTCCGGGCAGCATGCAGGCTTGGAAGAACGCGGGCTTCAATCTAGAGAACTGATTGAACTGACCAAGTTCAGAGGCAAGGAGAACGGTCATGAACAACCCTTTGGCTCGAAAATCGTGGTCACCCTATCTGGTCGGCGCAGGAATCGGCGTGCTGAGTTGGTTCGCCTTCTGGAGTGCCGACCACCCCTTGGGAATCACCACGGCGTTTGAACATACCGCCGCCTTGGCGATGGAGTCCGCGCTGCCCACGCTGGCAGAGTCGAACAGCTATTATCAAGATGAGTCGCCCAAGATCGGCTGGGAGTGGATGTTGGTCGTCGGCATATTTGTCGGTAGCATGATCAGTTCGTTCGCATCCGGAGACCGAGAGCCGATCACCGTGCCACCGCTGTGGAAGAGTCGATTTGGCTCGAGCGTTCCGCTACGACTGGCGGGCGCCCTGCTGAGCGCGGGCTTGATGATGTTCGGCGCGCGCTTGGCACAGGGCTGCACCAGCGGCCACGGCATCAGTGGAAATCTGCAACTGGCGGCTTCAAGCTGGTTGTTCTCGCTGATCTTCTTTTCCACGGCCATTCTCACCGCACATCTGGTGTTTGGAAGGAGGACAAGCAATGTTTGATCCACTGTGGAAGCTCGCCCTCGGACTGCTCACGGGCATTGTCTTTGGGATCCTGCTCCAGAAGGGGCGGGTGGCCAAGTTTCATGTAATTGTCGGCCAATTTCTGTTTCGGGATTGGACCGTAGTCAAAGTAATGGGTACGGCCGTTGTGGTGGGGGCGGTCGGCATCTACGCATTGTTGCCAACCGAGGCCGTTTCGCTGCACATCAAGCCACTCGTCTGGCTGGGCGTCGTTGCCGGTGGAGTCTGCTTTGGCATTGGTATGGCAATATTTGGCTATTGCCCTGGCACGAGTGTGGCCGCAAGCGGCGAAGGTCGCCGTGATGCGATGGTGGGCGTACTGGGGATGCTTTTGGGGGCGGGTCTCTATGTGGTCTTCTATCCGCAACTCTCCGGCATACTGAAAACCTGGGGAGATGCCGGCAAGATTACGCTTCCGGAGTGGACCAGTACCTCTCCCTGGCTGTGGGTTGGTGGGCTCTGCCTGATGGCGGTAAGTGCATTCGCATTTTCGACTCGCGGTTCCAGTGGAGCCTCCCAGCGTCTACAGAAGGATGCGCGATAATCTCACAGCGCGGTCGGATTAATTTAAGGGCGCAGAACAAGGAGCATGATCCGTGAAGATTCAAGCATGCCTCGTGGCAAGCATTCTGCTCTGGCCCGTGGCCCCCGCACAAGCAGCGAGCAAGCTTCCCTCACCGTATCCCTACCCGGAGCCTGCCTGGACGCCATATCTGGTGGGCGCCTTGATCGGCCTCCTTGTGCTCTCGACGCTGGCATTGGCCGGTAAAAAAATCGGGGCCTCCAGCGCCTATTCGGATGCTGCTGGAATGCTGGGGCGCTTGATTGCGCCTAAGCACATCGCCTCGCTGCCTTACTATCGGAATAGCAAACCTATGATCGGCTGGACGTTCACCATCGTCCTGGGCGTTATCCTCGGATCGTTCTTGGCTGCTTGGACCGGTGGCGAACTGACGGGAACTTTCCTTCAGGACCTGTGGGTCGCTCGTTTTGGTACGGATAGCGCCGGACTGCGAACGTTCGTAGCAATTGTCGGTGGGGCCTTGATGGCTTTTGGAGCTCGAATGGCCGGCGGCTGCACGAGCGGGCATGGGATCAGCGGGACGCTGCAGCTGGCAGTCAGTTCCTGGATCGCCGTAATCTGCTTCTTCATCGGCGGGATTGCCGCAGCCATATTGATGTACCGCGTTTGACCCCTGAGAGGCTACTACCATGAACACCACGTCTACTGATACTGAGCCAACCCCGGATGATAAAGTCGAAACGGGATCGCAGCACTCTTCCCCGGCGCACTCGAAGGATCTAGTGCAAGACGATCCACGACGCTGGCCCTGGTTGGAAGTTTCTGTCGGCAAACTTGCCACGGGACTGTTCTTCGGAATAGTGTTCGGGTTCCTGTTACAAAAGGGAGGCGTCGCCAAGTTGGACATCCTGGTTGGCGTGCTGCTGCTAGAAAATTTTGTCGTCGTCAAGGTCATGCTATCAGCGATCATCGTGGGAATGGTGGGAAGCTACCTACTACGGCGCAAGGGGATCGTCCAACTTCAGATCAACGAGACCAACTACGGTGCTAACATCTTTGGCGGATTGATCTTTGGTGTCGGCTTCGGTCTGTTGGCGTACTGCCCCGGAACTAACGCCGCAGCCATCGGGCAGGGCAATCTCGATGCTTTGGTCGGTGTTGTCGGGCTTATTCTCGGCTCGTATTTCTACGCACTTAGCTCGAAATTCATCGGCGGCGTTTTCAGCCGCTGGGGCAAACGCGGCAAATTGACGCTCCCGGAGTTGATTGGCGTTTCGCAGGGCATGTTCATTGCTTTTGCAGCACCTGTCCTGGCTGCCGTGCTAGTTTTTCTTGAACTCGCCGGCTACTGAGGAGGTCCGTCCGCATGCAGTCCGCCGTCCGCCACCATACCGTCACCACAATCGACGAACTCTGCTCGGCCCTGGAGACGTTCCAGCGTCCTTTGACGGCGCCGGAACTTCTGGAGTTCACATTTCGGCTGCAACTGTCACCCGATCATTGGCAAGAGCACCTTCGCTTCAATCCCTACCGGTTCTGCTTTCAGACCATTTACGAGTCGCCACATTTCGAGATCAATCTCATCGGCTGGCGAAGCGGTCAGTACAGTTTCGTGCACGATCATCGCGGCACGGCTTGTTGTGTTCTCATCCTGGATGGCACGCTCACCAACCGAGACTACTGCACCGTTGCCGGCAGTACAGTCAGCGAGACGGCGCGATTTGAACTTGGCCCTGGTGAAATCCTCTCTCGTAGCGGATGGGAGATTCATCGCTGCGGCAATGAACAGCCGTGCGGAGTAGATTTAGTAACGCTTCATCTGTACTCGCCGCCCCTGCGACCGCTTTCGGAAAGGCAATTTCGATGAAGTAGTTGTTTCGTGTCCGGTGCGACAGTGGAAAAACGAAGCAAATCAGCCTCTCTTCACACGTCTTGCCGAGTTCAGCACCAATAGCGCGCAAGTCAGGTTTGGTACTTCGGACAGCCCGTGGACTGCAAGGAGAGCATTGATTTGCTCGATAGCTTCGTTGCCCTGGTTCTTCTTCGACCGAATTGCATGGAATGGTATCACCCTGACTGCCGCAACTCCTTGGCGCTCAACGCGCGTGCAGCAGGGTGGGCACATTGCGATCAGCTATCTCGAGCCTTGTGACCAACTGGCCGCGCTTGTGCGGTAAGCGGCGACTTCTCTTTTCGGCATAACACTTGCGAACCTATCGACTGTGCTTGGTGGGCAACTGCGAAATCGGCACGTGGCCTATGATTCGCGGTCGCCTGAACGTACATGTGCGTTATCGCGGCTTGCTCATCTCGAAACGTCTGTCAAACCGAACCAGGCGTTGTACCCGATTTATGTAACGACAAAAGGAGGAATTGCAAATGACTTTCGTAATCAAAATGACAGCAACGTGGATCGCGGGGCTGACGCTACTGGTGGGAGGTGTGATCGGTATTGTTGCACCATCCACGTCGCTCGCCCAAGAGTACTACGATGATATCGAATGGGAATCGGATGAGGGTTACCACGAAGAAGAGTGGTACGACCCGAGTGATTGGTTCGACATGGATAAAGGCATCGAGTACGAGTACGACTGGGGTGACGGGTATGGATACTATGGTGACACCTATGACGACTACGACGCCACAGACGACTGGTATTACGACTACTATGATGATAGCCATGTCTACGACGACGCCGGCTACGACGACGGCGTCTACGCTTATACGTCGAACTACTATGACTACGACGGAGATGGCGTATACGATGCCTACTCCAGCTACTATGACTGGGATAACGACGGAGTGTACGAAGACTATAACTACTACAGCTTCGCAAATCTCGAAGAAGCCGATTCGAAAACGAAGTCTGCTGACAAGAAGGCCCAACAGCAGGCCGATCAACCGCAGGGAGAAAAGTCTTCGAAGGAGTATCAAGTAACTGGCGAGGTGCAAAAGACGAAGAAGGTGCAGGTTCGCCAGGGCAAGAATCTGATCGCGCACGTAAAGGCCGATCAGGGAACGTTTAACGTGGACCTTGGTCCGGCAGACAAGGCTAGTGGCTGGAGCATCTCGGAAGGTACGCAACTTGCCGCACGCGGACCCGTTACTCAGGTGGGCGACAAGCAAGTGATGCTCGCCAAGAAGGTGAAGATCGGTCAGAATGAGGCGTCCGTCGACCGCGACAAGGCGAAAGTTACCGGTACGATCAAGAGCCTGAAGAAGGCGTCCGTGCGGGGTACGCAGCACCAACTTGCCGTTCTGAACGTGAAAGACAAGCAAAAGAAGGTATTGGTGGACATGGGCCCTGCCGACAAGCTGTCGCAAAACTTCAGCAAAGGTCAGGAGATCACCGCCCACGGTATGCCAGTCCGTGCCAACAAGCGGCCCACGGTGATGGCAAGCAAGGTGACGCACCAGGGCGAGACCATCAAAATCGATCGTCGCCAGAGCCAGCAGTCGGCCGGTAGCTGAATCCCGTACGAAGGGCGAAAACCGCTGTTGCATTGACGTTTAATTGGAAAAGCTTCTCCGCCCGCGAACGCAAGTTCGCGGGCGGTTTTTCGTGCGGCCTTGCTCCGGAATCCTGTTCGACACTTGTGTCCACCGAAACGCGCCTGGTCGGTGACGTGACTTGATGTCCATGCCGACGGCGTGCCCCAAACAAGAGATAGATTCAGCGGGCCATTACTCTTCCTAATGAATGAGATTTCGAGCCGCTGCCGGCACATGCGGAGTCGTCGACGACAGGCTGACCAAGGGCGAATCGGCTGCGGTATATGACGTTACCGTTGCCAATTTTGATCGCGAGATTCGACCCCTCGTCTGACCACAGCACGTCCGAAAGGAAGTGCGGGCCCTAGGCTTCTATGCCAGAGGTGTCCTCGACGGCTGGTACGGAGCAATGCTGACTTAAGCCCTGCCCCCGGCAAGCTCGGGTCAATCCTTGGAGAAACCGCTCTTCGAGTTTCACTACACGAGGTCTGATGTTTGCTGACTACGGCGCGGGAAGGACCAGTTGAATTCTAGTCGACAGTTCTGAGTGTGATTGGTGTGATTGTAGCTACAACCGAACACCTCGACGCACGATGCATTCCAAGGCAAACTCATGCTAATATCTACACCAGCATCTGCCCTACCGTATAGGGCTCGCGAGCATGCAGCCTTTTTGCTGGGCGGAATGCGCCTCGCATGACTGGACCTGCCGGACGCCGAAGATTGCCACCTCTGCTAACGATTGTCTGCTAAGCCGCCCGCCACGATCGCGCAACGCCGCGCGCAGAAGCAGTCCGTCTGACAAATTGCAGCCAGGGCATCGGCCGAGTTGGGATGGCTATTTCGTCGCCCCGCGAGCCCGGCGGGCGAACTCGCATAGGACGACTGCAACCGATACCAGGCACACGGACGAAGGTTCTGCCACGTGTTCGCCTACTACGCTGTCGGACGGCGAAGCTACCTGACCGTAGCTGTTTTTCCACACGGCGTAGTCGTCGGCGCCGATGGGGCTGTCCTGCAGGCTGGGGCTACGGTTGGGGAGCGAACCAGCCGGACCGCCCAGGTGGTTACGCCACACAACGTAGTCTGCCAAGTCGACTACTCCATTGTCGTTGTAGTCGCCCATCAGGCCAGCGGTCAGGTTCAGTACGACGTCGTTGCCATCGCCGCCCAAGTACGAGATGGTAACGGAGCCAATAAAGCCCGTCCCCAAAATCTCTTCTCCCTCTTCATACAGGTTGCCTGTGGTGCCCTGCTCGAAGAATCCGAGGATCGACTCCGCCGTTTGATTGTCGACCAGAGTCAACTGCTGTGCGCCGTTGAGCTGGGCGAGATTCAGTTCGAGTGCGGTGCCGTCGCCCATAAGGTTGCCGGAGCCGTTCATACCCGTGTTGCTGGCAACCTCGCTGGCGTTCTGTAGTTGTACGTCGTTGGCGCTGTTGGTCCCCGTGATGGTGATCTGCGTCACGCCGGCGGCATCGGCGGTCCAATGCATGGTTTCACTCCCGCCCTGCGCGAGGTTCTCCAAACGGGCGGCCTCAAAGTGAGCAGACGAACCTACCAGTTCGATCCGCCCCATGGTGCTCGCTCCGCCATTGGCCAGTACCAGGGTGTCGTTATGAACTACGTTGGCAGTCGCCAACACTCGCAGTGTACCGTTGCCACCGTTGCGACCAACCGAGACCGTGGCCGCACCATCGTTGCCAGTAGTGAACGACCCGGCGCTGATTTCCAGCGAACCGATGCTGCCCCCCCCATTGCCGATGGAAACGTCCGCATCGCTGGCAAAGAGGCCGCCGTCTTGCACCACGGTGCCCTGGCTGCCGGCACTTTGTCCGATGAAGAAGGGAGCCTGATTACCCACCAACTGCACGCTACCATCCGAATGGACTCGAAGCGTACCATTCCCACCATCGTGGCCGACGTACAAATCGTCCGTCGTGGCCAGCGAGGCACTTTCGGATCCGCCGACCCCATCGCCCACGTCCATGGTGCCCTCTGCTCCATTGTATCCGATGCGCAGATGGCGAAGCTGCGAGCCAGCGGGGCCGCCGCCGGGCAGAAACTGGCCTTCATTCAATCGATAGGTTCCGTTGCTCCCTAGGCCGCTGCCGATGGCAACAAACTTCAGGGGCCCTGAGACATCGCCCGCAGTGATCGTGCCACCGTTTTGCTCTAACAGGCCGGTTCCGCCCTGCCCGATGCGGAGTTTTCCTTCCACCTTCAGCGTGCCGGTGCTATTCCAGGTGACGGTGCCTTCGAATCCGTCTTCGCCAATAGTCAAGTCGCCCGTGGCCGGGTCTGCCGATGGAGCCGAACCACTACCAATGGTCAAGTTCAGGTTATCCTCGACCAGCAAGGTGCCAGCCCCCGCAGAACCCGATACGATCAATCCACTACTGGCAGTGCCCACATGCAATGAGTTAATGCGGGTGCCGAACGACTGGTTGGTCGTTGCATCGAGCCTCGCTATACCACCGTTGCCCAGGTACAGGTTGGAATCGCCTGCTGCAAACGGATTGACGTTGCTCGCCGCCGCTGCGCCCGAGCCGTCCCCCTCGTTCCACTCTGCGTCGAAGTTGTCACTGGCCCCGACCCACGCCAGACCGTTGACCGCGAAGATGTCGAGATTGGTCTGATAGGCAAACGGCAGACCATATTCGGAGCTGAGGTAGCTCGCCACCAGATTCATCTGACCGAGGTCAAGCTGCTCGTTAAACACCACGAGTTCGGCCAGTTGGCCCGTGTATTGGTCGCTGCCGAACAGCCCGCCATTCGCGGCGCGCCCCGTGCCCAGGATCAATTCGAGATCCGAGCCTGAAAAGCCCACAGAGCCCGAAGGGTTGGTGCTGCTACCGCTGAAGATGTTGTCGGGCATAGTACCGTCGACGTACATCGTGGCGTCGGCATAGGTTTTCCCCGGATCGACCTGCCAGGCAACGATATGAAATTTGCTGGCGTCCAGCGCGGTGTCGTAAAGTGATGCACCATTGTTAAAACGGAAGCCGCCGCCACCGTTATTTTCGGAGGTGGAGGACGTCGATACATCCAGGCCCACTACCTCGCCGGCCGTGCCACCGCTATCGCCCAACTGGGCCAGGCGCTCTGCCACTTCGCCGGAACCGTCCCCTTTGGCAACGGCGAATACGGTGATGCCGGCCCCTGGAGAGGGGAGTGAGTTGGTGGCACTGGATACCAACGAGTCGTCACCGTCAAACTCCACCACTGCCTTTCCGTTAAGCACGTTCGTCCTTAAAGTTGGCTGAGCCGATGCAGTGCGCTGCGATACCGTTGCATTGAAGGAGTCGCCGGCCGCTGCATCGCTCCAAGTGTCGATCGAAGCGCCATCGCCTTGAGACGCCAGGTCCTCGGCCTTCAATTGGGTAATCGCGGTTACGGCATCGGGAAGCGTTCGCGACGGAGTGGAGTAACGAATGCCGAGTGCCTGACTGGCCAGTTGGGAGGCAACCGTCGTCTGCTGCGTGGCCAGATTGTTCGTCTCACCGGGGTCGTTGGCAATGTCGTACAGCTCGGGGGCAGTCCCGCGGGCGTTGATCAGCAACTTCCAATCGCCCGAGCGAATGGCCAGCACTTCCTGACCATTGGATCCGGCGCCGTTGCTATCGGGATTGGTGTGGCGGCCCTCTGTTCCGCGATTCATGTTCCAAAACATGGGCGTCGTGCGAGTCTGCGACGCGGTGCCCATCAGCGCGGTGCTCATGTCTTCGCCGTCGAACGCAACACCGGCGGGCGGGCTGATTCCCGCGATAGCAGTGAGCGAAGGAAACAGGTCGGTCTGCCACATCACGGTTTCGTCATCCACTCGATTGGCGGCAACGTTTCCCGTCCAGCGGGCGATCAGGGGCTCGCGAAACCCACCTTCGAACAGATCGCCCTTACTGCCACGGAGCGAAGGCCCCGCTGAACCAATGTTGTTCACATTGGTAGCGGTAGCACCGTTGTCAGCAGTCACCAGAATCAGCGTGTCTTCGCCCAGGCCCTGTTGATCGATGTAGTCCACCAGTCGACCAATCTGGGCGTCCGTCGCCTCTAACACCGCCAGATAGTTGCGAGATTCCGCTGGAAGGTTGGGGTAGAGTGCATCGTACTTCGAGCGGAGGGCGGGCGGAGGGTCGTGAGGGGTATGGACCTCGTCTAGCCAGATATTCATGAACACCGGCTGATCGGGATTGGCCTGCTTGGAATCTCCGATGAATTCCATCGCCCGATCGACCATGAAGTTCGCGTTGAACTCGCGTTCGAGGTAGACGAACTGGTCCCTGCCCCCATCGGTTCCCAATGCATGACTGAGAGAATTGAGTCCATTGTAGAAGTCGCTGGGCCGCGTGGTAACTCCGGCGGCGTCGCCGCCGTAGTCGACAACATTTATGATACGGTTGCCCAAGCCTTCAAATTGCGTCCACACCCGATCGTAGCCGTACTGGTCCACCCGAGGCACGGAAACATTGGTCGATGGCGAAGGATTATCGATGTATCCGACATCGCGGCCACCACCAAGGTGCCACTTGCCGAAATGCCCCGTAGCATACCCCGCGTCCTGGAAGGCTCTGGCCATCGACGGGGCCTCCAGCGACAGGTTGTTCGCGTTGTCGCGATTCAGGTTACTGTTAGAATTATCGAGGAACGAGTTAATGCCTGACCGCGCGGCGTATTGGCCGGTGAACAAGGCCGCCCGCGATGGCGAGCAAATGGGCGCCCCTGCATAGAATTGCGTGAAGCGCGTCCCCTCGAGTGCCAGCCGGTCGATATTCGGTGTCGATGAGTACTGGCTGCCGTAGGAGGAAGAATCGCCGGCCCCCATGTCGTCGATGTTGACAACGATGACGTTAGGCGACTGGGCGTGGCCCGTGCCGTAAAACCCCACGACCGTCAGGATCAAGCCAAGCAGCTTAATGGTTAGTGATACTTGTCTCGAAGCGCACGCTGGTTCTTGGGTGTCGGCCATGGTTGTAGGATGCTTTCTCTTCTCGTTGTCCGTCAAAGTAAGCCGCCCTGATCCACACAGGACACAGGGCGGCTCAAGTCTCTATCGATTGCTGCCCTAGACCGAGGCTCGCTTGCGTACAAATAGCAAGCCACCCACGGCTAAAATCGACAAGACGACACTGCTGGGTTCGGGAACTGCAAATGCCACCCGCAGACCTGCACCGAAGGGCTGCAGATCGAAGGTGCGGTTGCCTGGCGAGGCAATGTAGTCGGCGAGGGTTTGGTGACCTTCGATGGTTCCATTGCCGCCGATCTGGAAATAGTTGGCTCCCGGAATGTCATTGGGCGCGCCGGCCGTTCCAGGAGCATCTTCGTCAGGGTAGTAAAAGTTGAGGAGATTTCCGCCATAGCTGGCAGCCGACGACACGCCGGTATCGGTGAGCAGGTCGGCCAGCGATGCGTACTCGCGGATATCGCCGTCGGAGTCGTCGGCCGCTTCCAGCGTGACATAGAAGCCGCCCGTGTTACCGTCGTAGCTAAGGCCATGAATGGTGCCGGCACCACCACCGCCGGCGGCGCCATTGCCGTTTGTCTTGTCGGCGAATACGTCGGCCGCCAAGGTTGTCGGAGTGGCATTGGCAAGCCACTGCTTCACGTTGCTCCACTGCACCACATCGCCACTGGGGTTTACGCCCAAAACGCTGCCGCCAGGAACATAGGTCATGCCTTGATACTCACCGTATCCGGGGATTGTCGCCACCTGCACTCCGGCACCAGAGGCAAAATTACCGCCGGTAATTGGGTTGGTACCAGCATCAATGCCAGTGTATCGCTTGACAAAACCAACGTCGTTCACGGCGTAGATGGTGGTCGCGCCACTCTCCATGGCGACCACCGAAGTCGCCGCCAGGATGACAAGACTCGTTTGAACCCACTTCATTAGACATTCCTCCCAAAGTTGCAAAACAAGAACAAGAAAAGATACTACCGTCGGTTGTTTCATGACTCCGATGAATGCTCAGCGGCGGACGCGGCGTCGACGAACAACGAAGCCGCCCATGCAAATGGCAGCCCCAAACAATAACAGGCTCTGGGGCTCCGGCACGCTGGCCGTAATCCCCGACACACTGCCGGCCGACTGTCCAAAGTTCTCCTTCCACAGCTGGTAGTCGCTGGCCGTCACGCCGCCGCCGTCGCCGTTGCCGGAGATGCCTGTTTCGTCGGCGGCTCCCAGGTTGTTGCGCCACACGGTGTAGTCGGCAATGTCGACGATATTGTCGCCGTTGAAGTCACCGGGCAGGCCGCCCGAAGCAACCAGTGACAACACCACGTCGTTACCGGTACCGCCTACGTAGGAGATAGTGACCAAGCCACTATAGCCCGTGCCGAGAATCGACTCGCCCTCTTCATACAGGTCCATGGTCGAACCGTTTTCGAAGAAGCCAATCACGTCCTCGGTGCTTTGATTGTCGAAGAGAGTAAGCATCTGGCTGCCCGCAATGGCCGAGAGATCGAGCTCGAGCGCGGTACCGTCGCCCATCAGATCGCCCATACCATTGGTGCCAGTATTCGCTTCCACTTCCAGCGGGTCCTGCAGTTGGAGCACGTTGCTGCCGGATGCCCCTAGGATAGTGATGGGCGTTACGCCATTGACGTCGGCCACCCAGCGAATTGTTTCATCGTTGCCATTGCCGGGGCCATTCATTCCAGGCGGGTTCGCCAAACGATTGAGCGTCACGCTGGCCTCGCTGCCGGAGATTTCCAGCAGGCCTGTCGTCGCCTGACCAGCGGCTTCCGCGATGATCATGTTGCCCTGGGAAGACAGGCTTGCCGTGCCCGAGATTCGCAGCGTGCCATTTCCGCCGCCACCACCAACACGGATGTCACCCCCTCCGTCGTTGGCAGCCATGATGGTGCCGCCATTGAACTGATATTCGCCGACAGAACCGGAGCCCTGCCCGATGGAGAACACACTTTCCGTTACGAGTACTCCACCATTCTGCACGACAAGGCCGTTATTGTTGTCACCTCCTGACGCGTTGCCGACAAAGAAAGGTGCATCGTTGGTCAGCAACCGGACAGCGCCGTCCGATTCGATGGTGAGCGTGCCGGTACCATTGCTCGAGCCGAGCCACAGGTCGTCTTCTGACTCGACGACGGCCGATTCGGCGGCACCGATGCCATCACCAACATTCAGCGTGCCGGTCGCTCCGTTATGCCCCACTCGGAATTGCCGTCGAGGCGATCCCGCCCCCTGGCCGTCGGGGTACAAGGTACCGCCATCCAGGTTATAGGTGCCCGTACTGCCGGCGCCGTCGCCAATGGCCAGATACTTGCCTCCGCCTCCGGTGGTGCCACCCTGTACGACGCCAGCCGTCTGGTTGAACACACCCGTGCCGCCATCCCGGCCAACGCGGAACTGACCTTGCGCATCCAAAGTTCCGGTGCTATTCCAATTCACGGTCCCCGTGAATCCTTGCTCACCCACCGTAAAGAACCCTTCGGCGCCAGCCGCACCGGAATCGTCGACGGTGAGATCCTGTGCCCCATTGACGGTGAGCGTCCCGTTACCGTTTCGTCCAGCGACGACCGCCCCCGCCTTGTTGGTGCCGATGAAGATGTTCTGTACGGTCGTTCCCGAACTGGTATCGGTGGTGTCGTCAAACGTGGCGACTCCGCCGTTGCCCAGATAGAGATTCTGAGGCCCACTGAAGGGGTCGACCCCCATCGTAGCAACTCCAAACATGCCATCGCCCGACGCCCAGCCGGCGTCGAAGTTAGCCGCGGCAGCATTCCACACTAGCCCGATGGTACTACTACTGGGCAGTGTGCTTTGCAGGACGATGTCGTTGCCGGTGCCACCAAACAGGTTGAGATAGAAATCGTTGCCACCAGCGTTTTGGCCAACCACCTGACCTTGGGTCAAATTGCCGAAAGACCCTGTCAAGGAAGCAGACGGATCGAGTTGGTCGAACAGAATGATATCTGCCATCGAGGCGTAATTGTTCAAACCCGCAATGTTCAGCGTGGGGCTGCTGAGTGTGATGGAGTTGCCGGCATCAACATCGCCCGCGGCGTTCGTGCTGCCCGCGACCTCGATAGTAGTTGCTCCCCCTGCATCGAGATTAAAATTGACCTCGGCAGTCTGAAAGGCCTCGAACGCCCTCACGCTGGCGGAGCCATTCGACCCGTTCAGCGTGTAACTGGCCTGGCCCGTGTTAAAGCCCATGCTCATCAACCCGTCGGTGGACACGCTTCCACCACTCTGGACCAGCGATCCGGTGGAGCCGCCTTGGTTACCAACGCGAATTCCAGACGAACTGGCAATGCCGGGTGCGTAGTTGGTCGCCAGTTGGCCATCGCTGGAAACGTTCAGCACGCCAGTGCCGCCACCACTCCCGATGGTCAATGTGCTCCATGTTTCGAAGGTCGCCGAACCCGCTCCCCCCGTCCCGTCGCCCAAGTTGAAAGTTCCCATGGAACCGCCATCGATGCCGATGCCCACGGGCACGACCTTCTCGAGTCCGCCTTCTCCACCGTCGGCGGATCCGATGTTCAGGCTACCTTCGTTGAGGTTGTAGGTGCCGGTGCCGCCGCCAGTTCCCACGCGAGTGAACTCCGAGGGGCCAGCAACCGTCGAGATCTCCACCGCCCCGCCATTCTGGTTGAACGTACCGACACCACCTTGGCCAACACGCAGCTGGTTATTGGCGACCAGCGTCTGGCTAGAATTCCAGTTGAGCGTGCCGGAAATGCCGTTCGCCCCACCAACAATCAGGTTGCCACTCCCTACGCCATCGTTAAACAGAATTAAGCCAACCCCGTCGACCGTGAGCGTACCATCGCCGCGGTAGTCGGCACCTCCGGTGGAACCCGATAGATCGGCTTCGGGCGCAAGAGTACCCACCCTCAACTCGTATAGTGAGTTGTCGGCAAAGGGACCTTGGCCGGCGGAGTTGAGTGTGACGTCGCCACCGTTGCCAATAATCACGAGGTTCTCGCCACCGAGGCCGCCCTCGACACCGACCAGGTCGAACGGGTTGTCCGTGGTCACCACGGTGCCACCATCGTCATACGACCAGGTGGCGCCACCTACGAAAGATCCTGTCCCGTCGTTCCAAATGAGGGCTTCGGCGTGGCCCCACTGGGCCGTTGCCAAGGCAAACAAGAAACCCAAACCGGCAAGTAGTCTCTGCACGCGCAGTTGAAAGATCATGTTGTTTCTACTCCGTCTGATTTGCACCCTAGGGAGGGTGAGCACAAGCTAGTTCGATCGCGATACGAGATCGCTAGAAGAATTTGTAGAGGTGATGAGTTCTAAAGATGCTGTTCGTTATTCGGTGATGACCTCGTTACCAGCTCGACTTCCCAACGCGCGCCAAACCGCCAAATCGATATCGCTGGTGACGAATTCCACCGACGCGTCGCAGCGAGCCGCGTTGACGCCCCCAGAATGGTTGCTTCGCCCGGCCAACGTGTAACCCGCGGCCTCGCCGGCACCGTCGCTACCACGATCGCAATGAAGCCCTAAATCGGGCCTATCGATACAGAAACCGCGGTCTTTGCCGCAACCGGTGCGAGGATCGAGTGTCGTGCTTCCGCCACCCCGGCCGCCACCGCCAGAGTCGCATGGCGAGCTGTTGGGTAGCAGTAGGGTAGAGATTTGATGACTCGCCGTGGCAGGAATCCATAACCGACCGCGTCGATCGATGCCCGCGTTGCCTTCGCTGGGTCCCCCCGTTGGTGCCGCCAGCATCTCGATCAACAGCAGCGTGTTGCTGGTGCCGTCGGTAATTCGACGCAGCTCGATCTCTTTGTCCGGCTGGAAGGGCCCCGGCTCACCGGGTTGGTTGCTCTGGGTCACGAAGTTCCACAGGGGACGGGACTGGTCGTAGTAACCGGTGCCCCAGTTGATGCCGTAATTGCCTTTATAGTCGTGCGCGGTGTCACCAGTACCCGAGTTATTGGCGTCGAATCCCTTAGCGTAGAGCACCTGTACGGGCTGGTCCGACGGGCACAGCATGGTAGGGTCGGGCTGACTAAAGACGTTTCGCAACTGCTTCCGCGGTTGCACCGAAGGGTCATACAAGTCAGCCAGGACTGAAGCTTCGATATAAGGCAGGATGTGAATGTAGAAAGTCAGGCCATCCAAACCACCGCCGGGCTCGCCGGGCAGACTGCCATGAGCACTCTCATAGTTTTGGGTAGCGATAGCCAACTGCCGAATCTTGTTCTGGCATGAAGTGCGGCGAGCCGCTTCTCGAGCGGCCTGCACGGCCGGCAGCAACAAGGCGACCAGAATACCGATGATGGCGATCACCACCAGAAGCTCGACGAGGGTAAAAGCCTTCTGCGGCACAAGACGGACTGGGCACTCCAATTTGCCCTCTTTGCTCCCTTTTCTCCGATTCCGTGTCATCGATGAACTCCTTTGAGATGCCTGATTTTCCGCAAGGCGACGGCTAAATCGCCAAAGGCACGGCCAGGCGCAGGTGTGGTGGATGCGGCAGAATCCCAGCGACAGACGGTCCTATTACGCAAGGCCACTCGGTTCCGGCGAGAAGCGAATACGATAAGATTGGGACAAGTCCGCCTTGGACTCTGAATTGCTGGCGTCACACCCTCTTCGTTGCCGCGACTTGACGAAGGTTGCGCACAAAATGTTTTTTTGGTGAAATTCCTGTTTCCGCACAGTTAGAGCGCAACCGCGGCGGGACCACGGCAACTACATAAGAGGAAAAGAAACTTCCAGCGAACTGGCCACGGCTTCCCGCGATCGCTCGGGTGCAGTGATTTCCTGTTCCGCACCGTGGCTAACCAGTACTTGAATTGAGATGGATCACACAGGCGCGTCGCAGGACAACACGGAAGAGCAACCCGGTCTCAAGCCGGGAGAAGTGGGACTCGCTGCCCTGTGGGAGAATGCCAGAGACGCCATCTTTGCCTATTTATTGGCGGAGATTGGCACCATCCACGACGCAGAAGACCTGCTACAAGAGGTGGCCGTCGCGGTGGCCAAGAATTTTCACAAGCATGATCGAGAACACTCCTTTGTCGCGTGGGCTCTGGGCATTGCTCGAAACAAAGCGTTGATGTACTACCGGCAGCGAAAGCGAGATCGCCTTGCTTTTGGGGAAGACATGATGCGAATCGTGGCATCTCACCTGGAAACCATGCCCAGCCGGTCCGACGACCAGCGCCGCGAGGCACTGCTCGAATGCCTTCGCTCGTTGTCGCAGGACCGACGATCATTGCTTAAGATGCGATACAGTCGTGAAATGAACCTTGTCCAGATTTCAGAGTCGATGGGAGTTTCCGTCCCGGCGTTGAAGGGCCAGCTATTCAGGGTACGGAAAGTTCTGGCTAAGTGTGTCCAGCGGCGGCTGGCCACACGATAAGACGACATTGCCCCACCCAGGCGCGGTCATACGTAACACAAGACGAGTCTGATGAAGATTCCTGAGGACATCTTTGGCTATCTCGAGGACTACGCAGACGGTGTGCTGTCTCAGGACGGTTACGATGCGATCGTCGCTTGGTTCTACGCTTCCGACGAGAACGCCCAACAGTTTGCGGAGTGGTTTGTCTGGCAAGCGCAGCTCCGCGACTCGGAACGGCTGGCCAACATGCAGGAAGTATTTTCCCGCGAAGGGCTGCTCGATTCGGTAGGCCAAGGTCCGCACACCGGTTTGAACCGTCGGCGTTCGTCTCTGCACAAAGCCAACAATCCCCGGTATTGGGCCATCAGCGCCATCGTGGCTTGTCTGCTGCTGATCGCCACGGGTGTTGCCTGGTACGCAAGAACCTCATCGAACCCAGGCGACGTTCAGATTGCCGCCGCCCCCGCTCAGGCCGAAGCGCAAGCACCGCGGGCTGAAGAAGATTCGGTGGTCGCCTACGTAGGACGCCTGACAAACTGTGTCTGGCAGGCAAACGAGCGGAACGAAGGGGACCAACTGGCCGTGGGATCGCAGGTGCAGCTCGATAGTGGCCGCGCCGAACTGGTCTTTGGCCAAGGGGCGCGAGTGTCCCTGCGGGGGCCGTGTCGGTTGCAGATTGAAGATGAAAACACGTTCCGCCTGAACTTTGGCGACGTCTCTGTCGAGGCCTCGTTCGGGTTTAAGGTTATAACGCCCAGTGGTGTGGTCATCGATCTGGGCACCGCGTTCGGAGTGTCCGTGGACGACGCCGGCGACTCCGAAGTTCACGTATTCGAGGGGGAGGTTGCTTTCCAGCCCACTGGACCGGGGGACATGCAGAAGAAGTCCATTGTCCTTTCGAAGGATCAAGCGTGCCGTTACTCGGTGGCTGGAGTAACGTTGGATCAGTTTCAGGCCAATGAGGCGAAATTTGCTTGGCGACGTAGAGACGTTCTCTCGGCCAACGAAGTGCCGGCGCTGCCCATTCGCAATAATCTCGTCTTGTGGCTTGCCGCGGATCGATTTGTGGAGACCGACGACCAGCAACGCGTCGAATGCTGGCGAGACCTTTTGGTCGATACGAACAATTACCCCGAGGACGCCTTGCAACCGGCGGCCGAGTACCGCCCCTACCTGACGCAAAAGGGTATCAACGGACATCCTTCCGTTCGTTTCGGTGGCAATGGCAACTTCCTGTTGACGCCACCACTGTATACCACGGACGAGCAAACCGCGTTTGTCGTGTGCACGCTAAATGCTGCCGAACCGCATTTCCAGCAAGTCTTGAACTACAACGGCCCTCCCCAACGTATTACCGGCCCGCAGGGTGGAACGATCAATCCAGCTGTCTTCCAAATCTTCCTCGACAACAACAACGACGACGGACGATTCAACGTGAAGGGTCACCTGTTTTCCGGGTTTACCGACAATCGCCAGCAGTCGATCGTATCGGAAGCCATCGCATCCGATCGCGTCAATCTGATGCAGCCCGTGGTCATTTGTTTCCGCCACAGCCATAAGGAGGGTCGGATGACGCTCTTCGTTGATGGAGATAAGGCCGCTTCGGAATCCTCCGAACACCACATCGCGATCACGTCGCGTAAGATCATCGGACGCCACCCCATCTTTAACAATCAAGACGGGATATTTCACGGCGACGTCGGCGAGTTGCTGATTTTCAACCGCGCGCTGCCTGACGAGGAGGTTGCGCAGGTCTCCGACTATTTAATGCAGCGATTTGATCTGGGCTCACCTGAATAGCCCCGGAGTCGACTCGAGCAGCGACTCCAGGCTGCCAGCCCTGAAAGCGGCAGCCCTGCGATTCTGGGCAATTTGCGGCAACACGACTCCCAAGTTCTGTTGGGGGTTTCTCGCCATGGTCCGCCGGGCTCCGGAACATGCTATCTTGGTGCTTCCCCAACCATGGTTCGGTGTTGCCGAACCACTACGCCACGCTGGCTGTCCAAAGTGTGATGGGGAGAAGGGGTGTTTGCATTAATTCGCCGTGGAGATGAAGGGTGCTGTTGGATTTTCTGAATGACCTCCTCGGCGGGAAGCAGGTCCACGTTGGCACCCCTCGTCACGTGTCCAGCGAGGACCGCAGCGACGCCGCAGCAGTGATAGCTCAATTCGAGCGGGATTACCGGACTGGTCTGCCTGGTGATCCCCCGCCGCTCGACATCCAGGCCGCGTCGTGGGCAGCCGAGTCAATGTACTATGCGGCGTCGCTGGTGATCCATCGCGACGCCGGGACTGACGCGATCGAAAAGCTGCTCGGCACGGCTCCCCCCGATCGCACTCAGGCTGAGTCGCATTACGCCGTCGACTTAACGATGCGATTTCTGCCCGACCTGCTGAAACTCGCCAAGTCGGCCGCCACGGACGATCCGCTAGTGAATCGACTCCTCCGCTGGGCGACCGACTGGCCCCTTTCTTCGGTTGCCGTGGAGTCTGTTCAACAGGTGGATGTAACACCGCTGCGAACCTCGCCAACACTGATGCGTCTTTATGCCGACCGGGTGATCGCCGCAGAAAACCATTCGCGACTCGACGATCCGGCCGTCGCAGAGGTGGTCAGGCAAGTCATTGGGGACTATTCTGAGCTCAGCCCCCGCTTGGCTCGAAAACTCACGCAAAAATGAGCGTCGGTAAACGTCTTATGTCAAATCCTGAAACCGATCCCGTCGAGCCAGCTACCCAACGGCTGGGGCACCAACTTCGCGCGGAGGTGCTCGAGCCCCTCAAAAGCAGCTTCGTTGGCAAGGACGAAATCGTCGACCTTCTGGGCCTCTGTTTGGTGGCGCGGGAGAACTTGTTCATGCTCGGGCCTCCCGGCACCGCCAAGAGCGCCCTGGTTCAGGCGCTTGCGCGGCAAATCGATGGCCGAGTGTTCGACTATCTTCTGACCCGCTTTACCGAGCCCAACGAAATCTTCGGGCCATTCGACATCCGCAAACTCCGCGAAGGCGAACTCGAGACCAACACCAGTGGGATGCTGCCCGAGGCCGACTTTGTCTTTCTGGACGAGCTGTTGAATGCCAACAGTGCGATCCTCAACAGTCTGCTGCTAGTGCTCAACGAACGTGTCTTCCGCCGCGGACGCGAGACGCGCGCGCTGCCCACCTTGATGGTCGTTGGCGCCAGCAACCACCTGCCCGAGGACGAAGCCTTGGGAGCCCTGTTCGATCGGTTCCTCATCCGCGTGAACTGCAACAACGTTTCCGACGAGAGCCTGGGGGAGGTGCTCGCGGCGGGCTGGAAAATGGATAGCCGATCCGAGGCTCACCCGGCTGACATCACGGCCGAAGATCTGCGCGCGCTCCAGCGGCTGGTGCCACAAGTGGCATTCGAGGCGATTCGTCCCAAGTATGTGGAACTCGTGGTAAAGTTGCGGAGCGCAGGCGTGAACATATCCGATCGCCGGGCGGTGAAGCTGCAGCGGCTGATGGCGGCCAGCGCGCTCTTATGCGGGCGGCTCGAGGCGAACCTGACCGACATGTGGGTACTCCGCTATATCTGGGACACGGAGGACGAACAGGAACTGCTCGCCTCGCTGGTGTCACAGGCGCTCGACGCATCCAGCGATCAGGAGCGGGCCGTGGGCCACCCTCGCTCGCTGGTGTCGGACGCTCCTGATGTCGAGCAACTCGAAGCCGATTTGTCACGCGCCGCTACCATGCTCGCCAGCGCAGATGCGAGTGATCGCAGCGTGCTCCGCGATCGATTGACGCTGCTTACCGCCCGATGCCAGTGGGTGGTCGATGCCCAGCAACGGAACTTCCTCGAGAACAAAGCCAACGAGCTATGGCGCAGCCTGGACGCTCAGACCTGAAATATCAGTGGTACGCTTGCTTACCGACCGAGGGGGTGGCCCGTGTGAGTCCGCTCCGCCTGGTGGCTGGTGTCGAAGTGCTTGCCACCGAAAGCCACGAGGTGTGGCTGCGTGGCACGAGTCTCGGCCTGCGGACCCACGACACCCTGCGATCGGTTCTTGGCTGCCGACTCTATCGTCCACACGGCGATGGCCAACTCTTTCCCCTAGGGCACACCGTTCCGCTGGGGTACGAGCCGCAAGGCACGTGGACGTCGCTGCGACAGTGGCTGACCACCACGCTGCCCAAATCACGCATGGCCGTGCGAGCCGTGGACTCTGTCCCGCTCTCGCTCGTTCGCAGCGGCAACTTCCAGCCCGCCGCACTGCTTTCGGTAGCCCGGTCCGATTGGTTGGCTTACGCCAGCACGGCTCCGCTAGCGCGGCTCGAGCGGTTGGTGTTCGCGACCAGTGCGAATCGAACCGTCGTAATGGGGCACCCCCTTCCCCCGCTGCCTGGCGAGTTCTACTGGATTCGCCACGGCATCGCCGCCCCGGTTGGCATGCGTTGGGCGCCGGCAATCGACGCCGCGGTGCTGGGCGAACTGTTTGGCTTGGGCGAGGGAGACATCGCGCTATTGCTGTTGAACGGTGGAAGTAGCGTGATTCGCAGCGACCAATTCGTGGGCGCCACGCGTTCCGCAGTCCGCCTGACGGAGGGCGCCGGCCATGCAGCACCGTGAACTCCTGATCCGCGAGTACTACGGCGCAGCGGACGACGGCTTCTGGCGTTGGGATAAAGCGGGCGATGCCATTGGCTGGTCCGATGGCAAACTCATCGCCTTTAACGAAGAGATCACGCATTGCCTCCAACAACTTGCGCCAAACGGATTGCCACGGCTCGGGGCACTATTGCTGCTGATGGCGGCCACACGGAAAAACTGGGCCGTCGACGGCAGCGAGGCGGGGCTGCTAACCGGAATGATCCAGTCGGCCCCAGATCCCACAGATAAAGCAGAAGACGAAGTAGTGAATCTCCTGCGACGCGGAAAGTCTGCGCCATCCAGGTCGCCATTTACGCCAGCCCAAAAGCGCATGACGCTGCTCGAGCGAGTGCTCACAGGGCTGCACAAGGTGCGAGCCCTGGATAGCAAGCTTCGCGCCTCGCTGGAAGCCAAGGCCGCCATCGCAGCGTTGGTTTTCGGCGATACCCAACCCGCCGTCGAGGCAAAGGATGCTCGCTTCGTGGCCGATGCAATTCGCCCCGGTTTGCTGAACCTGATCTCGTCGACCAGCGACGCCGTGTCGAGCGGTTACGGGCCTATTTTGCTGCTACGTGACTTGGCCGATCTGGCGTCCGGGCTCGATCGAGTGACCCCCGAAGCAGTTCGCCTGCGGATGGAAACGGGACTCTCGGAGTTGCCTGCCCCCGTGCCAATGGAGGAAGAGGAGGAGCAACAGCTCGCCCCCAGCGAATCGGCCCGGGCAGTGATTCAGGAACTGCTCGACTCGCCCGAGCACGCCGGCATGGCAAAATTGGCCAAGCAATTGCTCGCCAGCACAACGCTGCCACGCAAATTGTCGGAGTCGCAAGAACACGAAATGGGCGGATACTCCGATATCGCCAACCGCGGCACTCCTGACCGCTTGCTACTGAGTGAACTCGCCCAGGACGGGCTGACCCTGGCGGTCCGCGTGGCCATGAACGAGGCCATGTACCTGCATCGCGAGACGCCGCCCAGCATACCCCGGTTGCGACGCGAGTTGCTCATCGACTCCGGTGTCCGGGCGTGGGGCGTGCAGCGAGTATTCGCCGCGTCAGTGGCGCTGGCCCTGGCCGCTAACACACCTAAAGGTGCCACGTTTGGGGCGTGGCGAGGCACCGGTGAGAATCTCTCGGAAGTCGACCTCTGCACCACCCAAGGACTGATCGGTCATCTCGCCGCGCTCGAGCCCGACCCGCACCTGGGCGACGCAATCCCTGGCTTCGCCGCGCACATCGAGAAGTCGGAGGACCCCGTCGAGGCGATTGTCCTCATGCCGGCCGACGCACTGGCCGATCCGGCCGTCAAACAATCGCTTCGCGCGTTGGTAGCCGCCCGAGTTTATGTGGCCACCGTCGATCGGCAAGGAGAATTCCAGCTAAGCGAACGCGGCATGCGCGGCGAGAAAGTGATTCGCCGCGCGAAACTGTCGCTCGACCAATTGATGTCGGACAGTTCTCAGGTGAAGGACACCCAGGAACTCGATCGACTGCCGGCCATCTTCCGCGTCGAGCGCTTTCCATTGCGGTTGCCGGCTCAGCTGGACAACAAAAGCAGTTGGTCCATCGGCAACTGGGGCGCGCTGTCCGTTTCCAGCGACGGCCGCTTGCTGAGGTGGACAGAACCCAAAAAAGGTGGCGAGCAACTCAACGACCGCATGCCCAAGGGCAAGCTCTGGTGGGCCAGCCCCGATTGCATACAAGGATCAACCAAGTTCGTCTTCGGGTCTTCCCAGAAACTCGTGTTCTACGACTTGGACCTCCCCAATCGCGAACTGCGGGGCACGCCCATTCAGTGTCCTGTTGCAATGGGAGTCACGTTCCACAACGGCGTGCTCTTCTGCCTGCAACCCTTTGGCGTGACGGAAATCAATCCCATCACAGGAATGGCCGGCCGCCAATTAACCACGCCATCCAGCTTGACCTGGGTAGGCGGCCGCTACTTTGTGGATGGAAAAAGGCAAGCCTGGATGGCGCTATCCCACGACGGACACTCCGCCACACTTGATCCGCTACCGCATTTCGGAACATTACGGGACGAAGTAATACATGTCTGGGACGCCGTTGGATTCAGTGGACCGCTGGCTCTAACCATTCGTGGCGAACTACTCACTTCACAAGCCGATGACTACAAGTTGCTGCAATTCATGCCGCGGCTAGCTGGGTTCGAAGTACTGTCCGCGATTTACGACGGCACCCGCCTGGTGCTCACCAATCGCAATCAAATGGCCCACGAGACACTGCTGCTCACCCTCACTCCGGAAATAAATCTCCGCTCCTGGCACAGCGACGAGGCGGACGAGCGCATCGCAGCGATTGCCCGCCCGGCATCGCTTCGCAAGCGTTTCCGTTCCATTGGCATCACAAAGAACGGATCGCTCGCGATGCGAGCAACAAGGAGCGTCGTAGCTTTCGATCGGTACCGTGGCGGCTCTACCCTCCGCCAACACCCCCGTGCTACTCCGTTCGCTGCCGAACGGGACTTTGCAGAAGCAGATCTACAGGTTGGCTTCCGCTATCGTCTGCAGGTGGCAACCTGGCCGAGTGGTGACCGTGCCGTGCTCGATTCGCGCGGTCTATTGCATCTGCAACCAGTGGACGCCGAGCTGCCCGAAGTCACCCTGGTACTGGCCGAGGGTGAAATGACCGGCTGGTGCAACAACGGCACAACATTTGGCAAAGAGTACTTCTTGCCCGACGACAAGACGCCCACCCGTAGTGCGTCGGCGCAACGAAAGGTCTACGAGGACACGATCGGCCGCTTCGTGGAGGCTATCCGTGCCAACGATTGAACTGACAATCCGACCTCGCAGCAGTGACCCGCCGGAAGCCGTCGCCTGGTACCTGCCCGGCGGCAATACCGCCGAATGGCTGGAGGAGATCGCGCGGTGGCCGACCGCCCATGCGGCGATTCGCCTGATCGCGATCCGCGAATCGAGCGGCGCGGAAATCGCCGGCGCCGTGGCGATTCCGGGCGACAAGAAGTTCGCTACAAGCGGCAAGTGCGTCCCTCTCGCTCGGGTGGGTGAGAACCTCTACCTGCCAGTCGATGCCGAACTGTTTCCCGCGTTACCGCGAGACGAAGTCGTCGAACTGCTGGCAGCCGAGTACGTCTATGTGTGGCTACCCGGTCGGGGACTTACGGCCGCCGAGTCCGTTGACATGCTCCGTGTGGCAGACCTGATGGAGCTTCCCGTGGGCGCGGGCGTCGATTGGAGCCAGGCCGTCCCCGGCATCGCCTTTGCTCATCGGCTCATCGCCATTCTGCCCGACGCGCTTCCCTCCTTCGATGATGTCATCGACGAAGGCCGGGACGACATCGGCGAGCGAGCCGGCGAATTGAAGGATCTGCCGAAGTCGCCTAACGAACCTCTCTCCAACGTCACCGGCGCAGCCATGCGTTCGGCGATGCGCGCGGCCGCGGTACCCGCCATGGGAGTCGGCTGGATGCTGTCGGCCCTTGGCAACATCGCATCGCTTGGTGGTATACGTCCGGGTCCTTCTCTGACGGGTGGCTCTCGCAGTGGCTCGGGCGGTCTGTCCAATTTCGCCAACGAACTGTTCAACAAGATCTCGCAGTCGCTCGAAGCACAGCGGAACAAGGAAATCGGCCGGTTGCTGCATATGCTCGAGAGCGATCCCGACCAGGGACTGAAGTTTGCCATCCCCTTTGGCGGGGGTGGGCAGCATCGCGGGCTCGCAACGCCTGGCGGTCGGCTGGGGATGCGGAACGTCGAGTTCAGCCTCGGCCGTCTGGGCGGTGGGGGGGCCGCCGACTTTTGGAATATGTCGCCCGATTATCAGCAGCGGCTCATCACCAAGTATCGAGAGCTTGCCGCCCGCGAGACACGCCTTGGACGCCACCGCCGCGCCGCCTACATCTACGCCGAACTGCTGGGCGACCTGCGTTCCGCGGCCTCGACGCTCGAACAAGGACGGCACTTTCGCGAGGCGGCCGTCCTCTACAAGGACAAACTCAACAATGCGTCAGCCGCCGCGGAGTGCCTGGAACGCGGCGAACTATGGAACGAAGCCATCGAAGCGTACCGCCAACTCGGGCGGCACGAGAAGGTGGGCGACCTGCTGACGCATATCGAACAGTACGAAGAAGCGGCCGCCGCCTATCACTTGGCAGCCGACGAGTTGAAGAGCCGCCAAGACCTGTTGGGTGCCGCGCGGATCTACGAAGAGAAGCTCAACGATTGCCGGCTGGCGCTCGATACGCTCGATGCCGGTTGGCCAAGTGCCTCGCAAGCTCAACGTTGCACAGCCGCGAGCTTCGCCCTACGGGGTCGACTCGGCTGGCACGACGAAGCCAAGCAGCGAACCGCCGAGCTCTCCGCCGACGCCGAGTTGCTGGGCCGCTATGCGGATATTGCGGAGATGCTCGCCAACGTATTCGAGCACTACCCCGAGTCCGAGGTTCAGGGCGAGGCGGCGCGACTTTCGCGTAACCTGATCGCCAATCGCCTGCGCCATGCCGGACTCGCAGAGGCCGATCAACTGGTCACCGTGCTTTTGCGATTGGATCCGAGTGATCGCTTGCTCCGTCGCGATGGGTGGAGATTCGTCGACAAGCGCTCCGATGCTTCACAACCGTTGCAGCCTGTCCTCGCTCGGACAAAAAAGAACCAGCTGCAACTCGTTCGCCGCTTCGAACTCGGCCTGGACGGTGTGTGGCGGTCGGCCATCTCCTTGGGCGAGTTTATCATTGCTGCTGGAGTCATGGAGGGGCGAGTTGTGTTCGCCCGCCTGCACGGCAACGGCGAGGTCGAGAAATGCCTGACGGCCTGGCCGAGAATGGCGGTTCCGTCGGACACCGCGGTTGTCATGCACGGCGGCCAGTCGCCCCTGCGAGTCTATTCGATCGGCGAACCAGCGCTGCCTGAGAAGCAGGTTTTCTCGATCACTGGCTCGGGCACCGGCGCCGTTACGGCCGGCACTCCTCGCGGGCTGGACGTGGTGTGGGGCGTCGCAGCGGGCAAGACAGGTCACACGTGGGCCATCGCCAACCGCGACGACCCCGCGCTGGTATGTGTCGACTCCGAGGGCGCGGTAATCTCTACCCAATCGCTGCTCGCCGCCGTCGATGCACCGTGGGACCTGGTGTCCCACCCCATTCCCATGCATGCTACGGGCGATCATCTGGTAATCGCAGTCGGTTACAAGTTGCTCAGCGTCAAGAACGGTCAGGTGGAGCAATTGGAAG
This sequence comes from Aeoliella straminimaris, assembly GCF_024054565.1. Classification (GTDB taxonomy): domain Bacteria; phylum Planctomycetota; class Planctomycetia; order Pirellulales; family Lacipirellulaceae; genus Aeoliella; species Aeoliella straminimaris. The sequence continues at coordinate 124,623 of NZ_JAMXLR010000076.1, read as the reverse complement.
TGCTACCCGATCGCGTGATCGAACTGGTTGGTGGCAGCCCCTACGCAGCACCCGTGTTGGCGGCCTGCATGGAGTCGGGCGTTGCCGTGGTGCGTCTCGGCTACGACGGATACGTCAGGACCGTGGCACAGGACCTTCAAAAGCCGACGGCGTTACTGAACTCGGGTGGCTTTCTAATAGCGGCCGACAAAGGCACAATCCAATCGCATGAACTGGGGGGGCTGAAAACCTATCGCAGCGACAAACAAGGCTACGCTGAAGCCAACCACAGTACCGGCAAGCCAATTGCAATCCTGCCCGCAGAACAAACCAACCGTTTCACTCTTGTTTCGGAGACCGGTGTGATATCGGTCTACGAAGCAAAGAGTTGACATCGGCAGTCGACTGCCGGATATTACGTGCTGCATGGCGCTCGTTGAGCGACTACATGGTTTTCTGCTAACTACGACAACGCGGCAGCTGAAAATGGCCAAGGATGCCCCAGCGCACGACCTGCTGCTGGCCGAGGAGTATTACTCGGCCGAAGACAGTCGTTTCATTCCAGCCTTGCGCAAGGTCACTGATTCGAATCGCCTGGCGCAGTTTGCCGACCGCTGGAAGCATGACCAACGGATCTGGTCTCGAACACAGAAAGTCGAATACCTGCGGGGCGAGCCCAACTGCGTGGGGCACCAGCCAGTCGTGAAGCGGCTGTTCAAGCAAGCCGAGGAAGACAGTGACCACACCGTGGTGGCCGCGTGCGCCGCGTTGTTCGACCGACTGGTGCGGCATGTGAAACGCACTCGGTACCGATATCACTGGCCAAGTCGCACAAGCTGGACGGAGGACTATCTCGCCACAACCAGCCCGAAACTCCCCTATGGAAGTCGGCCCAGAAAAGCCAGAAACCCTTTCACGGGCGAGCCCATCGATGTGCCGCCGCCTCCGGCTCCCAAAGACGCGATCTATTTCTCGTATCGGACACGCTATTACCTGCAGCGGCGGGCCTGGCGATATTTTCGTCGCCTGGCCTTTCGCGCTCCTCAGCAGTATGTCGATGCTGCGGTACTCTTGCTGCGTGAGTATCGCGATGCCGACTTCGAACGTGGCGAGCGGATCCTCGACTGCTGGACCTTGCTGCAGCTCGCGTTCCGCGAGCACCCCGCGCTCCGCTTCGGACGCGAACGGATCCGCCTGGCCGAAGGGGGTTCGCTGGGCCAACTCACTGCGGCGCCGCGATTTCGTAAACTCTGGCAAACCACCGCGGCGTTCGATCAACTGATCGAACTGATGGACAATGCGCCAAGTCGGCTGGTTCGCGTGTGGGCGATGCAACTCCTGGCGCAAGATCACAGCGAACGAATCGCCTCGCTGCCCGCTGCGAAATTGCTCGCACTGCTCACCAGCGAGGATGAAGATCTCTGGCAGTTCGCCGCGCGGTGCTTGAAGGACAACCCACACCTCCACAATATCCCGCTCGAAGCTTGGCTCGAGCTGATCGATCAGGCTCCCCCCACTGCCCTGCCAGCGGTGTGCGAAGTGATCGAGAGCAACCTATCCGCCGAGCGACTGTCGCTCCAGCAGTGCGTCGAGCTGGCCCTTCGCGAGCCAACTTCGATCGCCCAGCTCGGCCTTCGTTGGTCGCGCAGCAAGTCGATACAGTCTGAAGATGACTACGAACTGGTTGCACGGCTCGCCGATGTGCGGTGTGTGGCGATCGCCGAAGAAGCGGCCGACTGGGCGCTGGGCCTGGTTGGTTCCAGGGCGGAATACGACCGCGACCATGTCTCCCGTTTTTTCGATAGCCTCTCGCCCGGCGTGCGACGCCGTACCTGGGCGTGGCTTGAATGCGACGAGTGCCCTGGGGCAGACGATCCGGTGTTGTTCTGTCGCTTGCTGGAAACTCCGTTCGACGACCTTCGCTTGCGAGTGGTCGATCTGCTGGAAAGACGCAATCTACCGGGCGAAGCCCGGCCCGGCCTCGTTCCGGTATGGACATCGGTCCTATTGGGCGTGCATCGTGGCGGCCGACAGAAGCTCAAGGCGACCCGTCAGCTGGCCGACGAGCTAATCCGCCATCCCGAGCGAGCGAATGATCTGCTGCCGGTCCTGGCCGCGGCCGTTCGCTCGGTTCGACAACCCGAAGCCCGGGCAGGCGTGGCGGCCATTGTGTCATCGCTGACCACCAACCCTCAATTGGCCGGAGCAGTCGCGCGGAACCTACCTGAGCTGGAAATTATTCCGGCGGAGGCGCCCGCATGAACCTCGACGTCGCCTACCAAGGACATAGCGGTCTGGTCTCCGCCGCCGGTGGAGCCCGATCGCTGCGTCTGGCCGCCAACCTGCAGCGCGAGGCGGTGGCCTTCGACGCCTCGCTGCGAACGCCACTGCGTTTTCGCGAAGCCATCTCGGCGCTACACGACGTGGTAATCAGCGACCTGCGATTCAAGCCCCGCGACCGTGAAGCCTACGATGCCTGGAAACGTGCTGAGCGGTCTCGCGAAATGCAAGTGCAGCGTACCGAGTACGAACGTTTGAAGAAGGAAATCCTGGACAACAAGCCGGAAATCGCTCCCGAATTCGAGAAGAAGTATAACGCACTGCGGCGACGCTACTGGCAGTTGAGATCAAAATACTCCATGCAACTGATGCGTCGCAATCCCGAGATGTGGCGGCTGCTGATGCCATGCGACCCAGTGGTCACGGTGGCCGACGACGTGGTGTTTTTCGAGTGTTTCTCGGCCGATCAGTCCAGCTACGGCTGCCTGACGGTGAATCGCGACGACGCATTTGGTAGTAGTTCGAGCCTGCAATTGGGCACCACGAATGTAGACTACTCGTGGGCCCTGTACGACCACTTTCAAACGCTACGCAGCTATCGCGAGACACGACTGAAGGTCGACCCCGATGGCGTCGCGGCCACCACCACGGGCGGTGGCGAACACCGCGAAGAAAAGATCGATCTTCCGGACGGCTGGCTCCGCGGCTTCATGCAATTGCAGAGCGCGATGACGCTGCCGATGCGACGCGTTACGCTTTCGCGCGACGCGGTTTACTCAATCCTCGCCTGGCTCAAGCGACACAAAGCCCATAAGAGTCCACGGGCGATGCGATTTTCACTCTCGCCAGGGCAGGCCCCGGAGGTAATCCTCGAGCCTTGGCAGCAACGCTTTACCTCCTACGGCACCACCTACGATGGCTCCCCCACCGAGCCGATCCGCATCTGGGGGGCACGGCGCGTACTGTCGCTGGCCAGACTGCTACCACTAATGGAATCGTGCGACGTCTATCTACTGGGAACCGGCATGCCGAGCTTCTGGGTCGCACGCATGGGCGAAATGCGGCTCACCCTGGGGCTGAGTGGCTGGACCGTGAACGATTGGAGCAGCGGTTCGGCGCTCGAAGCGCTGTTGCCGCCCGGCGAGGTAGGCAGTGGGCGCTTACAGTCGGCGACTAACCTGCTGCGCAAAGATCGCGCGCTCAGCTTCGATGCCCTGCAGGCCGCGATGGTCTGCAATCCGGGCGATTGTGCGGCAACGCTTAACCAACTCGCCCTGTCGGGCCAGGTGATTCACGACCTGGCGGCGGGCGTCTACCGCTGGCGTCAAGTGATGCCGATGCCAGTGGGCCCGGCAGAGATCGGCAGCGAGTCGCCCGAACTGGTCGCCTCGCGGAGAATCCTGCAGCAACGCCATACGGCCATCATCAGCCGAACTATCGGGCCAAGCAGCTTGGACATTGTGGTTGGCAACGCGGATGGCAAATCCGTGAAACTAGTGCTGGATGCCGACGGGGCGATCAAACGCGGCATCTGCGATTGCAGCCACCATCGTCGCGCTGGCATCCGCCGTGGTCCCTGCCGCCACTTGCTGGCACTGCGAGCCATGGCACTCGGGCAGGCGCCGGAAGATAAGTCGACCACGGAATGGTACAACCGGCTGCTCCGATTGTCGAAGAACTGAATTTGTAGATACAGGACATTAACACAATAGATAACACAAAGTGGGGTGCGTCGGCTTTCCAAGACTTTTCTGCGGCGATACGCCGTGGGTGAAATTGGTTAGCATTGCTTCCCCAAGGCCGTTGTTCGTTTGCAGGTGTACGTTACCGTCGCACCTGGCCAAGACGAGCCTTCGACTCACCGGTGCGACGGTAACGTACACCTGCTTGAGTGAACGACCTTGGTCCGCGGCTGCGAAGTTGGGAAGCCGGCCACCCCTGTTTTGATATTTCTCGCAACGCATACACGGCAACATGGGTCTTTTTGACTGGCTATCCAATCTGTTCGGCGGATCGAGTTCACGCGGTCCCGACTCGAGCCATAACGGCGGCGGCCCCCCCGCGACATCGACCGCCCCTGGCCAGCAAAGCCCTCCGGCACGCCGGCCCAAACCCCAACCGCCAGAATCAAAACGGCTCGAGGGACTCGACGCGGCGCAGTTTGCGCCGCTCGACACGAGCGAAGCCAAGCGGCAAGCCAAGTCGCTCGGACCGCTGTGGACTAACCCCTGGTTTGGACGCCGCGATGTGATCCCGCCTAGCAGTGATCAGCGAACCTTGCTAATCGATCGGCTGATGGTCACCGAAGGTTTGACCACGCCGGATGAGTTGGCCGAGATCCACGCCGTTGGCGCCGAGATGGACCGACTGCGGCCCGATCTTTTGCACGCCGCAAAACGTGCCCAGCAAGCGGCGGCCCGCGATCGCGAAGAGCGGCAGCGGCGCAAAGCGGAGAAGAAAGCGGAAGCGGCTGAGAAGAAACGTCTGCACGCCGCAGCCGTGGCAGAGCGCCGCCGCAGCGATATCGTTTTTCTGGGCCGTGGAGTTTCGCGCGGTCTTGCGGATCGCAAGTCGGACATCGCAAAGCTAGCAGAACGCGAACTCCCCGTCGTCCACACACCGGCCGAATTGGCTGCGGCCATGTCGCTCTCGGTCGGTGAACTTCGCTGGCTCGCCTACCACACCGAGGCAGCCGAACGCATTCACTACGTGCAGTTTTCGGTCCGCAAAAAAAGCGGTGGCCTGCGGGTGCTGTCTTCACCACATCAGAAGCTGCGGAAGGCTCAGAGCTGGATCCTGGAGCACATATTGGTGAAGCTAGCGGTACATGACGCAGCGCATGGATTTGTCGTAGGCCGCGGCACCGTGACCAATGCAGCGCCACATGTTGGACAGCTGGCAGTAGTAAACGCCGACCTGAAGGACTTTTTCCCCTCAATCACCTTTCCGCGGGTCGAAGGCTTCTTTCGCGGCCTGGGGTACTCTGGCGCCGTGGCAACGATTCTTGCCCTGCTAGTTACCGAGTGTCCCCGCCAGCAAGTGCGTTACGCCGGCAGAGAACTGTGGGTGGCCACCGGCCCGCGGTCGCTGCCGCAAGGTGCGTGTACGAGTCCCGCACTATCCAACGCGATTGCCTGGCGACTCGACAAGCGACTGACGGGAATCGCCAATAAGCTCGGCTGGACTTACACCCGCTACGCTGACGATCTGACCTTTTCTTCATCAGGGGAGTGCTCTCAGCAGGTGGGCTATTTTCTCGCGCGCCTGCGCCATATCGTTCACGATGAAGGCTTTCACCTAAACCGCGAAAAGACCCGCGTTCAGCGACGCAACGCCCAGCAGTCGGTCACTGGCATCGTGGTGAACGACCGCCCGGGTGTATCGAGGAAGACCGTTCGCAAGCTGCGGGCCATCCTGCACAACGCCAAACGCACCGGCCTGGCCGCGCAAAACCGCGAGAATCATCCCGATTTCGAGGGCTGGCTGCAGGGCATGATCGCCTACGTGCGGATGGTCAATCCCGAACAAGCGGCGCCACTTGTCGACGCGCTGGAGCAGCTTCGCTAGCGCGTTGGATTCAGCCGAGGCAACGCCCCGGTTTCGGGTCGCTTCTCGTGGTCCATCGCTGTCGCTTCTCGGAAAGCGGCCGCCATCTCGCTGCCGTTCCATGTCGAGGGATCACCACAGCCGTAGAGCGTTCGCTGCAATTCCGTGGCCGCGGTGGCCAGGCGTGGGGAGACGTTCTGTGGAGGTGACAGTGTTGCCTGCCACTCAAGCCAAGCTGCGTCGGCAGCGGGGGCGTCGCTCCGCCGACAAGCTCGCAGCAACTCGCGCGCGATGCGCCGCTCGAGTGGATTGAGCTTCTCCCACAGGCTGCAGAAGCACTCTTGCAACCGCCGGCGCTGCCAGTAATACAACCCGCCTGCCGCCAGGACGACAAGTAGCCACAGTAGCCAGCTGAGGTCACGCTCATTGGCCGGGGCCGAATCATCGGCAGTGGCGACTGCGGTCACTTCGAACGTGGCGGCAGGCAATGTTGTTGAGCCGTACTCTTGCTTGTCAGGATTCCACCACACGTACTGAATCGCTGGTAACGTCGCGTTGCCCGGTTCCTCGAGAACGTAAGTGATTCGATCCGACCGACTGCCTGCAAATGCTCCCCGCTCGGTATCGTCGGTAATCACCGGATCGTCAAAGTGAACACTCACCCCCGCGGGCTCCTTGGTCGGTGGTGGGGCCAGGGCCATACCGGTGACCTGCTCGGCGTTTTGCGTGATGGTGCGGTGGAACACGGCGCCTTGCTGCGTTTTGCCCGGAGTGGGGTCCCATTGCTCCGTGACCTTCAACGAGTCGGTGGTCACCAGGAACGTCGCGGGATCGCTCTCTGGCGGCCGCTCGATCTGGAACTGGATGGCTGGCACCTGTTCGCGATAATCTTTCGCCGGCCCCGTGAAGCTATCGCGACTGGCGTAGCGAACATCGAACGCTGGGACTTCTAAAGCACCATCGGCTTGTGAGAACAACACAAACTCGTGAGTCTGCACGAACCACGACTCGTCCTCGATTTCCTCATTAGACACAACGGGATTGCCCACCTTGAGGATCACGGTCCTTGGCACTGCCGGAAGCGAGAACGAGGCGGCCCCTACGAACGGCCCTTTGCCCCGCAGTTTGACGTAAAAAGCAACCTTTTGCCCGACCCAGGCCTCGGACTTCGGAGCGTCGATCGTGACAAGTTTCACCTCGGCCAACGCCGCGTACGCATGCATCACAATCAGGGTGACGATCGCAGCAACCACTTTTCGGCAGAGTCCTGGCATCAATCCGTCTCCTCGCCTGCTTCGGCGTCCTGAAAGGCGAATTTGGCTTTCAAGAAGTCGGCCGGCTTGGTCTGCACGTTGCGTAGCCACATTGCCTGCACCCCGGCGTCGGTCACCGCCTGATCGCTCGCCACTTCGGTCTCCTCGCCCCCCGGAGGCTTGTTTTTATCGAATACGATCTCATCGGCACCTTCCTCCTGATCGCCGAGATCTCCGCCTTGCGTGTCAAGTCGTTTCGCGCGTGCCGCCGCCAAATCGCGATTCTCTTGAGCTGCCTGCCAGCCGGGACGCTGCTTCAAGGCTTTGTCGTAGCTGACGATGGCCTGCTGGTATTTGCCGAGCATCACCCAAGCGTTGCCCTCATTGAAGTGGGCGTCCGGCGTATGCACGCGGGCAAAGGATTGCGCCGCTTGCTCGAACTCACCCGCTCGATACCAGGCCACCCCTTGTCGCATGGGATCGTCGAACGTTTTGGCAGCTTTGGCATACTGCTTGCGTTCCATGAGGCGTTGGCCCTGTTGGTCGGGCGTGAGCCACAGGCCCGCCCAGGTGATGGCTAGCACTAAAAAGTATCGGCTCATGACTGCCCCTCCGGCGTGACGACTCGTCGACGGCGGAACGAAAGGGCCACGATTAAGGCAATCACAGGCGAGAGCCAGTAGCCCGCCTCCTGCCAACGGTCGCTCTCACCTGCCAGGCCTTGGAAGGCTCGCCGTTCGGCAAAACTGATCACGCTCGTTAGGTCCTGGTCATCCACGGCCAGCGCCTGCACTTCGGCGTGTAGCTTGCCGGCCGCCTGCTGAATACTGACCCCCTCTGGACTGTCGTCGCCGCCCAGAGAAAGGAACTGAATAGGAAACGATGGCTCTAACTTGCTCAGTGCCGCGACCGCCTGGGTGTCAATTTCCGCGGTATCGGCCACCACCAGCAACGATCCCCCTTGCTGCAGTTGAGCCAGCAGCTTCGTCGCTTGCTCGATCGCCAGATCCAAACGGTCGCCCGGCTTAGGCATGATCGCGGGGCTGACTTGCGATGCCATCTTGGCAACGACTTCGGTGTCGTGTGTTGGCGGCAGCACCAGGTGCGCCGAGCCCGCATAGGCGATCAGACCAAGCGGCTGTCCTTGCCGCAACTCGGCCAGGTCTTCGATCTTCAAATGTGCGCGTTCCATCCGCGAAGGCTCTGGAGGCGTCTGGTTCATGCTGTCGTCGGCCTTAAGCAGAATCAACAGCGGCTGCGCGTCGGCAGCGAAGGGATTCGGCTCCAACCGCCAGGTGGGCCCTGCCACGGCAAGCACCACCAATAGCCAGGCCGCCAGCAGCAGCCACGGTCGCCAGTCGCGGTGCGACTCTCGACCGACGACCAGGGCCTCGAGCAACTTTGGGTCGATCTGACTTCGCCAGCCACTCAAGGCATCGCTACGTCGCTGCCAGAACCACCAGACGACCACCGCCACGGGCAACATCAGCAGCCACCACGGGCGAAGGAAATGAAAATTGGAGAACTGCTCGATCATGCCGTCCACTCCAGTTTGCCCGTGACCGGATTGACGTGCACAGCATGACCGTCATGCCTTTGGGGCGCTCGGTGACGATCCGCGAGCAACGTATACGCTCGATGGCACACCGATAGCACCAGTGCCACGGCCAGCGGCCAATAGAAGAGGTCGCGCCGCGGCCGATGGCTCACGGTTTTCACCTGGCGGGTTTCGATCTTGTCGAGTTCGTCGTAGATGCCCTCCAAGCTCGTCAGGTCGGCGGCAAAGAAGTACGAACCACCTGTGGCCGACGCCACGTCGCGGAGCGCCTGCTCATCGAGCTTGTCCTCACCAGCGGTCGTTGGATCGCCGATGGCCACGGTGTAGATGCGAATATCACGCTGCGCGGCCACGCGGGCGGCCTGCACCGGTGGAACCAGGCTCTTGGTATCGTTGCCATCGGTCAGAGCGATCATCGTCTTGGCGGGTGCGTCGCTTTCGTCGAACAGGCCCACACCAAAGCCAATTGCATCGCCCAATGCTGTCCGGGGCCCTGCCATCCCGACCTGGCATTCGTCGAGCAATTTGCGGACGAGATCCAGGTCCGTGGAGAAGGGAGCCTGCAAGTAAGGTGCGTCGCCAAACACCACCAGCCCGACGCGATCACCCTGTCGACGGTCGAGAAAGTCGCCCAGCACCTGCTTTACTGCCGTCAGCCGATCGATTTTCTTCCCCTGTTGGTTCTCGAAGTCCTCCTGCAACATCGAACTCGACAGGTCGACCAACAGCAGCAGGTCGCGCGTCGGCAGTTCCTTGGTAATCGGCGGTTCTATCCATTGCGGGCGTGCCATGGCCACCAGCACCAGCAGCCACAGCAGCACCGGTAGGAACAGTCGTCGTGCTTCGGTAGTGGCAGCCGGGGAACCGCCCGCCGACCCCAGCGCGGAAGCCAATCGCTCGCCGAACGGAACTCGCACGGCAGCTTGCCGCGACTCGGCCGCCGGCAACATCGCGCGCAGCACCCACGGTAGGGGCAACAGCAGAAACAACCATGGATAGCTGAAGGTAAGCATCGCGAAGGCTAACGGGGTACTCTATCGTTCGATGGGTGCTGTTCGATCCACTTCTGGGCGTACTCTTTCAGCAGCGAGACATTACCGCTACCGGCCGACTGTTGATAGACGCCCGCCGCCAACAACTCTCGAACCTGCGGTGGCATATTCGCGGACGTGCTCTCCGCCAGCCAACTCGCCCAGCGATCCCCGGTGAGTGAAGCGACGGTAGATCGCGGGGCGGCAACCAGGGCCGTCCGACGCAGCACGGCGGAAATGTCGGTCGGCGTCGTGGCGTCGTTCAATTCGCGGAGGGCAGCGCGGCGGTACGCGTTGGCCCGCCAATGTTGCCAGCGACGCACTCCCAGCCAAGCGAGCACTACCGCGGCGATGGCCATCACCACGTACCAACCTGGCGCGGGCGGCCACCAGGGAACCGGGGCTGGCTCCACGACGTCGTGCAGGCGATCAAGGCTCGCAGGGTCGCTACTCATGCTTTTTGGGGTCGATTGCCAAACAGGGCGCGAATTTGTTCGGGTACCGCGCGGGCCGCCGAGATCGGCAGCACGGGCACGCGCAGCGCGCGGAAGATCTCTCGCCACTCGTCCAATCGTTGCTGGAACGCACTGCGGAAGTCCTGCGTGAAGTTCCCGCCACCGGCGACTTCCCACGTCCGACCGCGATCGCTCGCCAGCATGCCGGGCGAACCAACCAGCGAGGCCCCCAATGGGTCATAGACGGCGGCCACCAGCATGTCGTTGTGAGCCGCTATTCGCGCTGCGAGTCGCGATGTCTCTTCGTCCGCCCCGTCCAAGTCGCTTACGAGCACGACCAGGTGGTCGTGCTTGGCGACCTGAAACGCTTGCGTGAGTGCTTGATTGAGCGTCGCGCTGTTGTCGTGCGAGTGGGCCGTGACTAACTGTTCGTTCAGGCGAACCACCTCGTGCAATAGTTGCAGCACGCGGGTCTGACTTCGGTGCGGTCGGATTTCGACGATTTCGTTGTCGCCGAGCACGAGTCCCCCTACCCGATCGCCAGCGTCCAAGGCTCGCCAGGCGCCCAAGGCGGCCAGTTCCGCCGCGGCGACCGATTTCATCGCCCGCTGACTGCCAAAGAACATGGTCTGGCGCTGATCGACCACCAGCAGCACCGGTCGTTCGCGTTCCTCGGTATAGACGCGGACCTGCGGCGATCGAAGTCGGGCGGTCGCTTTCCAATCCATCGTGCGAATGTCGTCGCCCTCGCGATACTGGCGTAGCTCTTCAAACGACAACCCCCTTCCCCGCAACCGGGAGGCGTGCCGTCCCGACAGCAGCGAGCCAACGGGTTGACGTGGCGAAAACGAGAAGCCGCGGGCGTCCGCTTTCAGCAGGATGAGCTCTTCGAGCGTCGTGGTTACGCGTCCATCCATCTGAATACCTCTACACGGGGACCACGCACTTCAGCAATTCTTCAATCACCTGCGTGCGGGTGACGCCGGCGGCCTCGGCTTCGTAGGTCAGATGGACCCGGTGGGCCAGGCAAGCGGGAGCGACGGCCCTGATGTTGTCGGGCGACACAAAATCCTGTCCCGCCAACCAGGCGTGCGCCCGGGCCGCAGCGTCCAGGGCGATGGTACCCCGAGGACTGGCTCCCAGGCGAATCCACTTCGGCAGGTTGCCTTCGTACTTTTGTGGTTCTCGGGTGCCGAGTACCAGGTCGACGATGTATTGTTCAGCGGCCTCGGCGACATGAATGGCATTGACGGCCCGCCGCGCATCGAACACCACCTGCTGCTCGATCTTCGGTAGTGGGTCGGCCGCGTGCCCCGACTTTTCACCTCGCACCAAACGCAAAATCGTGGCCTCGTTCTCTCCGGCCGGATAGTCGACGCGGACATATAACAGGAAGCGGTCCATCTGGGCTTCGGGCAGCGGATAGGTGCCTTCCTGCTCAATTGGATTCTGTGTTGCCAGCACCAGAAACAACTCGGGCAGTTTGTGCGTCTCGCCAGCGACTGTTACCTGCCGCTCTTCCATGGCTTCGAGCAGGGCAGACTGCACCTTGGCCGGCGCGCGATTGATCTCATCTGCCAGGATCAAGTTGCCAAAGATCGGCCCCGGTTGGAACTCGAACGTGGCGGTCTGCTCGCGGTAAATCTCCGAGCCGGTCACATCCGATGGCAGCAGGTCGGGCGTGAACTGGATCCGGCCGAACTGGCTGTCGACCAGATGGGACAGCGTCTTCACGCTGCGGGTTTTCGCCGTGCCGGGTAGCCCCTCCATCAACACATGCCCGTTGGCCAACAGGGCCACGAGCATGCGCTCTACCACGTCCTGCTGCCCAACAACAGCAGCGTTCATGGCATCGGAAATCTTTAGTATCGCCTCGCGCGGCTCCATGAAAGCCTCGTAGTTAGGTGAGCGGTAGAATAGTAGGCCCTCAGCATACTACATCTTTTCCCATTTCTCGACGACTCCTGCCGAGGGTGGCACCAAAAACTGGTGCCCGGCGCAACGGTTTCTGATATCTTTGTAGCCATCCGTCTCTTTTGATTCGCGTCCCGGTTTCTGAAAGGCGAACTCTCATGCGTTCCTCCAGCACCGTGAAGTTCTACGTTGTTGCCAGTTTGCTGATCGCCGTCACGGCTCACGGCGAGGAAGAGCCACGCTTGCGAGTGGGGCATGCGCACACTCAACCCGAGGCAGCGGCCGAGCTCGCCGCGCTGCGCGACGCGTTGCCCGATCTCGCTGCCTGGCAGAAGCGGCGCGAGCAACTCATCGCGGGAATCAAGCGCGGTGCGAAGCTCGAAACCTTGCCCGAGAAGACACCACTCGAGCCCATCGTTACTCACAAGGAGGTGTTCGATGGCTACTCCATCGAGAACGTTGCTATTCAAAGCTCGCCCGGCTTCTACGTCACTGGCACACTCTATCGTCCCACCAAGCAGTACGACTCCTACGCCGGCATCCTCAGCCCGCATGGGCATGGCGGTCGGTTTGGCGACAACCGCCAGATTCGCTGCGCCGTGCTGGCGCGGATGGGCGCCATCGTGTTTCAGTACGACATGGTTGGTTACGGCGACTGGCAGGAAGCCGGCTGGGACCATCGGGCAACTCCTGAAGTGCTGCGGCTGCAAACCTGGAACAGCATCCGCGCGCTCGACTACTTGCTGTCGTTCGACGGAGTCGACCCCGAGCGCATCGGCATGACCGGCTGCTCCGGTGGTGGTACACAAACGTTCGTCCTCACGGCCATCGATCCGCGGGTGAAAGTCTCCGTGCCGGTTTGTCAGGTATCGGCTCACTTCTTCGGCGGCTGCGTTTGCGAAAGCGGTATGCCCATTCACTGGAGCGATACCCACAAGACCAACAACGTAGAGATCGCCGCCCTGGCGGCACCTCGGCCGCAACTGATGGTCTCCGACGGTGGCGACTGGACTCTCAACACGCCCGAGGTCGAGTACCCGCACGTCAAATACATCTACGAACTCTACGGCAAGCCGGACCTCGTCGAGAACGCCCACTTCGCCGACGAGGGGCACGACTACGGCTACTCCAAGCGGCAGGCCGCTTATCCGTTCCTGGCCCAGCACCTCTCACTCGACATCAAGCCGCTCCAGCTCGCCGACGGCACGGTCGACGAATCGTTCGTCGCCGTTCAGCCGTACGAAGCGCTCCTGGTGTTCAATGCCGAGCACCCCCGCCCGGCCGATGCGGTGCCGCCGAACATGCCGCTGCCGTAGGAGTTGGCGAGGGCGGGATTCGCAGCCGCGGCTGCTTGGGGTACCATCTGCTGATTGTCGCTATCCTGCCCCTCTTGTCCGAAAACAAGGCCTTCCGAAGTATGCGTATTGCGATTGGCTCCGACCATGCTGGATTTCACCTGAAGCAGCACCTGATCGCTCACCTCACCGCGGCCGGCTACGAGGTGATCGACTGCGGTACCGATAGCGATGCTTCGTGCGACTATCCCGACTTCATTCGCCCCACGGCCGAGATGGTGCCCGCCGGCCAGGCCGACGTGGCCATCGTGCTCGGCGGTTCCGGCAACGGCGAAGCGATTGTCGCCAACAAGGTCCACGGCATTCGTTGTGCTGTGTGCTGGAATGAAGAATCGGGCCGTCTGGCCAAACAGCACAACAACGCCAACTGCATCGCCATCGGCGAGCGGATGGTCACGCTCGAGCTCGGCGCGCAGATCGTCGACGCCTGGCTGGGCGCCACCTTTGAAGGCGGCCGGCACCAGCGGCGGATTGATAAGATCGAACCAGCGGTCTAGTCACACGAACAGCAACGTCGCGGCCAGTATTGTCGCACCTGGTAAAGTCGCAGTATCACGCCAACACGATTCACTGCGACAAAACGCAGCGCTCACTTTGCCCCCCGCCGCTCGTTGGAGCCTGCTTTTGTCGGGGTCGTCGCAGCATCGCCCACGGGCCAGTCGGGTGGTTGTTGCGCGCGGGCCTCCGCAGCTGCGACATAACCCACATTGGCCCAGTCCTTCTCCTGCTCGCGAATCTCGGCGACCATCTGGGCAAGTCGCTCCGGGCTGACGTTGTAGCAGCTTTTGTCGTCGCTCTGGTCATCGTTCATCTCATCATCGACGTCATCCAGCAAGTCGTCATCGATATCATTCTCCGAAACGGCGGACTCCGATTGCTGGCGAGCATCCTCCCATGGTGGCGACGCAGCACAGCTTGGCCCCCGCTGCCGCCGGGTGCCGCGTTTCAAGGGCTTGGTCGCCGCATCGGGATTGCAAAAGATCTCGTCGATTTTCTGCTGCAGCATCAGCTCCGACACGGGATCGCTCACCTTTTCGGCGATCGCCTGCTTCACGGCGCGGGCCAAGTGCTCGAGGTTGGGCGCAATCCGGCCCCGCTCCCGGGCGGCCCGCTGCTCCGCTTCGCGGCGTTCCTTCCGCTCCAGCATGTAGGCCGCGGCCCTCCAGTGCGTCTTCGACGCGTTTCGCAGCGTCTGGATGGGAGCGAGTTCCTCAGCCATGGCCGCCCGCCGCATCCGCAGGTCGAAATCCTCATCCGTTTTCCGCAGCCGCTGGATGGTCCGCCGATCGCACCCCACGTAATCGGCAATCTTGGTGAGGCTCATCCCCGCGGTCACCAAAACACAAATCTCCCGCTGTTTAACCTCGTCCAACACACAGGGCCGAGCCATCGCACACCTCCCAAAAACCAGGTTGACAGAACGTATTCACGCGTACAGTATTCGCCGATTTTGTTCTATCACAGTTCGTGTAAGAAAACGACCGAAAAGTGGGGCGTGGGCTTTTGGCTATAGGCTATAGGCGATACGCCAAACCGAACGATCTTCACCCTCCCTTGGGAGGGTCGGGCTCTAAGGCCCGGGGAGGGGAAGCACTACCAGACGACGCGGGCCACAGAAGCTCCCACCTGCATGTCATCCTGAAGGAGCCTAAGCGACTGAAGGATCTCCCGGGGCCAATAGGCTACAAGCACGGCAATCGTATTCAGCCACGGATTGCCACGGATCCCCGGACAGCACAGCGTGAAACAAGTACAGCTCCGCAGGAGCGAAATACGATAGCCAAAGCGCCGGGCGCGACTGCCTGGCCTCCTCTTATCCGTGTGCCACGGGCTTGGCCCGTGTTTGGACATGCAACGCCGCAATGCCACTGGTGCCACTTCGAAAACAAGGGAGAGATTGACAGACTCGTGTATACTGACGACATACTGGCATCACTATCATGAAGTGCAATCCGCACACCCATTGTCCCGCACTTACGAAATCAGTGGTATACACGATGACAGTGCCACGTGGTCGAAGAACTCGGGCGCATTATTGGTGGAGAGTTGAAGAGCCGACAGATTGGTGCGGCGGAGAAAAGGCATGCAGCATTCTCGGACGTTGAAAACGGCAGTATATGATAGGTACCTTGGCAGGACATCCCGATCTTTACTATCGCTGTTTTGGTGAGTATCCAAAGAATCACGCTCCAATCGGGATCAAGCAGCAATGAACGGCCCAAAATCGTCGGGCTATCGCACAAGAGCACTGAAAGCTTCGGTAACACTTAATCAGTTGCAGAATCAGACAAGCATGTATCCGCTAAGTGATCAGAGAACTGGACGGTACGGATTCGTCAGGGACAGCGATTGGGTCATAGAACCGCAATTCTCTTACGCGAACTATTTCGCTTGTGGATTCGCAGCCGTCACGATGGCAACCGGCGAAAGCGCTTTGGTCGATGCAAATGGCAATGTCACGAGCCTTGCAGATATCCTCACCATCAATGACAAGTCCATATTCGAAGAAAGTTTCATCGGCTTCACGGACAATAACGGCTCACCGATGCCACATGCCACTGTAAAGACGCACGCTCACCAAAAGATCGAATGGTTTGTGCTGGGAACAGATCTAAGGTATCGCAAGTTGCCCGATTCTGTTTTTGCCAACATCGACGGGGTAGACTTAGTTGGCGATTGGATTATTGCAAAGAGAACGATAGGTCATCTTAGCCACCGTTGTGGTATTTACAGCATCCGGGAAGATAAACTGCTGCTTGACTTAGACTACAATTGGATATACCCATCTCCAGATGGTTTGTACGTAATCAATCGTGATGCAACCAACAGCGATTCGGCATCTAACTCGTACTACGATATTGAAAATGAATGCTTCGTCTCTGATTGGTACTATTCCGCGATACCTCATCATTGTGGCTACGGCGCAGTTCAGGAAACAGCCAACTCTGATTGGTACTTCGTGGATAGCCTAATTGACAAGGCTTTCCCCTTGCAATTTGATGGGGTTGAACGTTTCTCGAACGATCTGGCTGGAGTCTACTTAGCCGATAAATCCGGGTACCTTGATACTAATGGCGAACTGGTTCTTGAACTCCACTACGAACAGCTCGGCCCTTTCGATCACCTGGGGCATGCCATTGTCAATCGAGACGAGCTCGAATGGGATTTGGACGTGATTGATCGTGGCGGAGCTGTTTTACTAGAAGGCGCTAGCACCTTGGTGTTCTGGGACGGCGACCATCCGTGTTACGAGGTTGAAATGGATGGTGAGCAAAAGCTTCTTGATTGCAGGCTAATTCCAGTGAATCCTCCCTCAACAAGCCGGTAGTGCCTATGGCCCGCTATTGAATTGGGGGCGGACCTACCGGCAGGGCGTGGACTCACTTAAAAGGGCTAGGTCACAACCGTCATCCCTGGTTTGGTGCCGATGCCATTGGTTCCAACTCAAACATCCACCGGCACAAAGTTATACGTTCCCACGCCCTGCACGATTAGAAACCGCACGCGGCCGCCGTCTTTGCCCTTCGCGCGGTGGGGCACGCCGGCAAGCACTTCGTAGGTTTGGCCCACGGTTAGCTCGGCCGAGGGCATGCCCTTGGGGTGTTCGACCTCCAGCGTTCCTTCGAGGCAGAAGAACTTGTCGGTGATCTCCGTGTGAATGTGCCACGGTACGCACTGGCCCTCACTCAGCGTGAAGGTCACCACGCGGAGGCCCGGCACCAGGGAGACGATCTGCCAGTCTTCGACTTCGTAGGACAGCGGATCGGACATTGGTTGGGCTCGCCGGCTGGGGGATGTATGGCGTAGGTCGCTCACCGTTAGGCGGTGTGACTACCAGATGAAGAGTACCGAACCGCGTTGCTGGGGGCTCGCGGAACTCGACCCCAGCCATGCTGTCCGCTGCTTGGAAAATCGAATTCCGTCTGCTGCGTCCGCAAGATACCACGCCGCGATTGCCATGGCCAACCATGATCGCAGGCTTTCTCGGCCAACGCAGCTCAGTGGTTTTCACTAAGGTTATCCAGATTGGGCTCCATGCCGGGCGTCGGCCGTTCTGGCCGCAGCCCTCCCCGCGGCTGAGACCGCGACCCTCCCGCAAGCGGGAGGGTGAAATAAGTCGTCCCCATGGCAAATGTGGCCACCCATTGCGGCGGCTGTTATACTGCGGTACTCACCTCCCTCCAACCATCCCACCTTGATTAGCATCGCTCGAAACCATGTTCCACAGGTACCTTGCTGCGCTCGTTCTTCTGCTGTTGGCCACTGAATCGTGGGCCAACCACACGATGCAACTCCCCGGCCGCCCTGCCCTGTCGCCCGATGGCGAGCGGATGGCGTTTGCCTGGAATGGTGATTTGTGGCAGTTGCGACTCGGCCAGCGGTTCCCGCGGCGGCTCACCTCGCACGACGCCCGCGAGAGTTATCCCGTCTACTCGCCCGATGGCAAGCGGCTGGCGTTCACCAGCAATCGCACCGGCTCCGACCAGGTGTACGTGATGCCGGCCGGTGGGGGTGAGCCCAAACAGGTGACGCATCACACCGAAGGGTACGCGGTGCACGACTGGTTTCCCGATGGCAAGTCGCTGCTGTGCACCGGCAGTCGCGATCATCATTGGCGCGACCAGACGCGGCTGATCCGCGTGTGGATCGATGGCAGCCGCGGCGACGAAGTGCTGGCCGACATGGCGGCTGACGAACCCTCGCTGTCGCCCGATGGCCGGCGCATTTTGTTCAACCGCGAGGGCATGCGGTGGTGGCGGAAGGGATATCGTGGCACCCGGTCCGCGCAGGTCTGGATGCTCGATCTCGAATCGAACAAAGTGGTCGAGCTGCTGCACGACGACATCGAATCGTACTGGCCCACCTGGGCGCCCGATGGCAAGTCGTTCTACTACGCGGCCGGTCCCAGCGAAGGGTTCGACCTGTGGCGGGCCGAAATCTCCCCGGCTGTCCTCGAAGGGGGCGAAGCCGACCAGCCGGTTACCAAGCATCAGGTGCTGGACGTCGATACGCACTCGGTCGTATTGCCAACCGTGGCCCGCAACGCGCCGCTGGTGGTGTACCGCCATGGGTTCGACCTCTACCAATGGAACGCCGAAGAGGCGGGCGCGGCCGAGCAGATCAAGCTCGAAACCCGCGACGACCTGACCATCCCCGACGACCTGGTGCGGCGTCGTCTCGATCGGGCGTCGGACATCGCCTTCAGCGACGATGGACTGGAGATCGCCTTCGTCGCCGGCGGCGATGTGTGGGTGATGGACACCGAGTTCCGCGAGCCGGTGCAGGTGACCGAGACGCCCGGCTTCGAGTCGGACGTCGTCTGGGGCCCGGATGGCAAATCGCTGTGGTTCACGTCGACCGACGGCCCGCGAGTCGACATCTACACCGCCACCCGCGACGACGAAGAGAAGTACTGGTGGCGGAACACCGAGTTTACCACCAAGCAAGTGACCGACGACGACGAAGTGGAAAGCCACTTGCGGCTGGATCCTACCGGCAAAAACCTGCTGTACTGCCGCGGCCTGGGCGACCTGTGGATTCGCGAGTTGGAGTCGGGCGACGCGCGGCGGTTGATCGAAGGTTTCGACTCGCCCGATTTCGACATCTCGCCCGATGGTCGCTGGTTGGCCTATTCGCAGCAGGACAGCGACTTCAACAGCGAGGTCTATCTGCTGCCTATCGATGGCTCCGAGCCGCCGTACAACATCTCGCGGCACCCCGATAACGACACGCACCCCCGGTTCTCGCCCGATGGTAAGGTGCTGGCGTTCACCGGCCTGCGACTGGGGGAAGAGTCGGACATCTACTACGTCTATCTCGAAAACCGCCTCGACGAGCAAACCGCCCGCGAACGAAAGCTCGAAGAAGCGCTGAAGAAAATGGAAAAGGAGCGCAAGAAGGAGGCCAAAAAAGATAAGCCCGAGGAGAAGAAGACAGACGACGAGAAGAAAGAGGCGGACGACGGGAAAGAGGACGAGAAGGACGAAGAGAACAAGGAGGATGAGAAAGACAAAGAAGACGAGGACGACAAGAAAAAGGACGACGAAGAGATCGAACCGATTGTGGTCGACCTCGAGGGCATCGAAGATCGCTTGCATCGCGTGAGTCTGCCGGGTGTGGACGAGCACGGGTTGGTTTGGCTGGGGGGCGACAAGCAGCGACTGGCGTTCACCGCGGAGATCGATGGCCGCCGCGGCTACTACACCATTGAGCTGCCGGAGAAGCTTTCGCCAAAATTCTTCAGCGATACAACGGGCGGCGCGGCGGTGTGGTCGCCGGGCGCGAAGGCCATCTTCCTGAACTCGGGCGGCGCGCCCACCAAGATCGACGGCAGCGGCAAGGCCACTCGCTATTCGTTCTCGGCGGTGCAGCAGTACTCCCGTTCGGCCCGCTTCGCCAACGGTTTCGACACCGCGTGGCGTATCATGCGCGACCGCTGGTACGATCCCCGCACGGGCGGTAAGAACTGGGACCAGATCCGCCGCCGCTACCGCGAGGCGGCCACCAGTGCGACGGACGCGCAGACGTTCGGTACCGTGATTCAACTGATGCTGGGCGAGTTGAACGGCTCGCACCTTGGCTTCTACCCCAGCGAGTCCGATCGCTACGACGCGCCGGACTTCCCCGACCGCACCGCCCACTTGGGTCTGCGTTTCGAAGCCGATTCCAAGGGCCCAGGCCTGGTGGTTCGCGACGTGCTGCCCGATGGACCTGCCGACCGCGAGGATGTGGATATTGCCGCGGGCGATACGGTGCTCGAGATCGATGGTGTCGCCGTCGATCCGGCGATGGACCTGACCAAAGCCCTGAACGGCCGGCCCGATCGCGATGTGGAGCTCAAATTCAAAAAGCCCGACGCGGACGAAACGCTCACCGCCACGGTGCGCCCCACCAGCTACTCACGAGCTCGATCGCTGCTGTATCGCAAGTGGCTGGAAGACAGTCGCGACCGCGTCGACCACCTGAGCGGCAACACCTTGGGCTACCTGCACATACGCAGCATGGACATGCCCAGCTTCAACGAGTTTGAACGGCAGCTCTACGCGGCCGGGCATGGCAAGGAGGGTTTGGTGATCGACGTCCGCGACAACGGCGGCGGTTGGACCACCGACTTGCTGTTGACGTCGCTCACGCAGCCACGCCACGCCATCACGGTGCCGCGCGGTGGCCAGGCAGGTTACCCGCACGACCGGCAGGTGTTCGCCTCGTGGCATAAGCCGATTATCGTGCTGTGTAACCAGAACAGTTTCTCGAACGCCGAGATCTTCAGCCACGCCATCAAGTCGCTCGATCGCGGCAAACTGGTCGGCGTACCCACGGCGGGTGGCGTGATCTCGACGGGGAGCGTTGGCGTGACGGATGTCGGCCGCATGCGAATGCCGTTCCGCGGCTGGTTCGTCGTCGGCACCGGCGAGGACATGGAGCTGAACGGCGCCGTACCGCGGACGATCCTGTGGCCCCAGCCAGGCGAACTACCCACCGGCGTCGACCGCCAGCTGACCGAAGCGGTTACGCAGCTATTGGTCGAGGTCTCACAGCAACCGGAGGACCCCAAGCCGCACTACCGTACGGAAGAGGACTAGTCGCAGTAGCCGGGCCGCTTCCCCCAGACGACTGCCGTCAGGCCCACACCCACCAGCATTAACAGCAACGCACTGGGCTCCGGCACGCGCAAGATCGAAAGCTGCCAGTTGTCGACGCCGCCGCGACCGTAGGTCGTGAAGTTGCCCTCGTTGTAGGCATAGTAGCCGAAGTGAATCGGCTCGGCGGTGGACGAGAAATCGAGTTGCGGGGCCGGGTTCACGCCACCGATGTACGCGAAGACGCCCGCGGCCAGATTGTTGAACTCGAACGACTCCCACTGGTCAAAGGCCGTAAAGTTGCCGGCGGCGCCCGAGAGAGAGACAAAGTAGTTGTTCTCCTGTCGCAGGGCTGGCCCCACATTCAGCGAATGGCTCTGGCCGCCATCGGCATTCACACTGAACGCCAGGGCGTCGAACGCGATGTCGAAGTCGGCGAGGGGCCCCGGGGAGGGGTCGTAGCTGTGGGGCTCGTAGATGTGCATCGTGCGGATGGTCATCGTGCCATTCTGGCGACCGCCGTGAACTTGGCCAAAGTGGCGATAAGCCCCCGGGTTGCCGGTGATCTCTCCCCCGTCGTCGCCCGGACCGGCGCTGCGATTGCCACCGAAGAACGTGCCGGCAGCGGCGCCCACGCCGGTGGTGTAGCCGCCCACCGTCCAATCGGAGTCGAAGAACTCGCCATCGGAAATGGTGTCCGCGTGCGAGTTCGACGCGGTAACAAGGAGAATCGTCAGGGCCGTAGCTGGAACTCGAGATCGCCAGGTGCACATGAGTCGACTCCTGCGGGGAGATGGACTGCCGGGACAACTCCGAAGCGAGAGAAAAGAGAGCAGATAAGCAGCGACTGCGCGAGGCAGTATAGACCTTCCCGCAGGAGGACACAAGCAAATACGCAGCAGGCAAGTCGGAAAACGCTCTAGCGGCCCCGCCCTCGCCGCGGAGTCTTGCGACTTTCTGCCCTCTTCTGCTGGCGGTGCCTCGCCAAGCGTCGGCGGAGCTGCTCGTTCTCCTGCTTTAGCCGGTCGATTTCGCGCTGCTGCAACTCATAGATCAGAACTTGCTGATCTTTGATCACTTCCGTCTGCTCAGCGATCGTACGAAACGCACCTTGATACCCCAGTGGATCGAACCCGCTGCTCATTCGCGCCAGCCCATCGATCAGCGTCGCCGAAACCGCTTCGAGGGAATCTCCAAACCGCTCCATTGATGCGGAAGCCTCAACCAGGTTCTCCGAGGTCTCCGTCAGGTTGCTGCCGCCGAACAAATCGAAGGAACCGAAACCGGCTGAGGCACCGCTGTCGGGCGCGTCTTTCTCCTTGGCGTCCTCGATTCCAGGCGTCTGGGCCGACAGGTTGGCGGTCAACAACCAGAAAAGAAGAGCGATAGGGGCAAATCGACTCATGGCAGACTCGTTTGGTGCGACAGTGAAGATTCACGCGGGTTCCACAAGTCGTCCATTGTACTACAAGCCGCAAGGCGTGGCGAAACTTACCGACAGCATCGCGCCCGCACCGGCGGACCGCCGATCAGAACTCAATCCTGGAGCCGATGAGATATCTCGTGCCTTACGGACCGCTGCGGCAGGTGTAGCCACCCACCATTGGACGATTCAAGAAGACTTCCCCCGCTCCCTCAGTCGCCGCATGCCTACTAGCGCCAGCCCCACCCCAGCTAACCACGCGGCACCTGGTTCCGGCACTTGCGTAAACTGATCCACTTCGAAGTGCAAGCTTTGGCTTTCGCCTTCGAAGGACAAGATTCCCTCAAAAATCCCCGCGGGGCGGACAAACTCCTGTTGCAGATCCGTACTGTTCAAGGGTTCGGTAAGGTAGAGCAGGCGAATCAGAAAGTCATCCACCGCCGGTGGGCCATTCACGAGCACGGTGTTCCCTGCGCCGTCGACTTCGACATGCAGTTGGACGACATCGACGATGGCGTCGTCGATGATGGAAATATCAGAGTACTCGGACAGCACATGGAATTGCAGAGCGTCGCGGACATGAAACTCCAGTTCTAAAACCTGATACCGCGCGAATCCACTCGCCACCTGAAAGGGAGTGTCTTCCAGTACGACCATCCCCTCAATGGTTTCATTTCGGTGCAACGTGCCTTGGAGGCTCGGAGGAATTTGCCCCAGCCTGCCTGAAAACGTGTACCCAACGCTGGTAGTGTCGATAGGAGACGAGTCGGCACGCGACATCAGCACCACACCTACCAACAGCGACAACAACAAGACAGCAACTCTACAGTGGTCAATCATTAGCGCACCCACAAATCTCAGCACCTTCGAACCACGCCAAGCAGAAGTCGCCCGGCGACTCGGACATTATGACACAACTACTGCTCATCCGGTAGCATGTGCGACTGGCGGTCCTTCATGCGAAACCGCCACATGAAGACAGCCGGTTGGCACGGACTCTCCTGCTTGCCACCATTCTGGCTCCGCCGCGCGGGTGCGGTGAGCAGCTTAGATTGCCCGAACCAGAGAGCATCGCGGCCACGGACGTGATTCGGGATAACAATCTCCCAAGACTCCTACCGCGTGCGTGGGAGGCTCGGGTAGCACACCTGATAGCGGCGGCGAGGGCCGCCACGCTCAATCTTTCTCCAGCATCTCGCGGTACTTCTCGAGTTCCGCGCGGCGGGCGTCGGAAACCTGAGGGTAGTGCATGTCGAGCGACTGGAGTTCTTCGAGCACGATCTGGGAGACGATCAAACGCATGTTTTTCTTGTCGTCGGCCGGAATGACGTACCAGGGGGCATGCTTGGTGGCCGTGGCGTTGATGGCTTCTTCGTAGGCCTGTTGGTACTCGTCCCAATACTTGCGTTCGGCAACGTCGCCCTCGCTGAACTTCCAGTTCTTTTCCGGCTCGTCGATGCGAGCAATGAAGCGGTCGCGTTGTTCGTCGCGAGAGAGATGCAGGAAGAACTTGAGCACCTTGGTGCCCGAGTGTGCGAGATGCTTCTCCATGTCGCGAATCGACTCGTATCGGTGCTTCCAGAACTTGTCCATATCCTGGGTGAATTCGGCCGGCAATTTCTGCGCATTTTGGAGGATCTCGGGGTGGACCTTCACCACCAGAACTTCCTCGTAGTAGGAGCGATTGAAAATGCCGATGCGCCCGCGCTGAGGCAAGCGCAGGTTGGTCCGCCAGAGGAAGTCGTGGTCGAGTTCCTCGGGGCTGGGTTGTTTGAACGCAAACACCGAAACACCATGCACGTTGACGCCCGACATGATGTGTCGAATGGTGCCATCTTTGCCAGCGGCGTCCATCGCCTGGAACACCAGCAGCATGCTGTACCGGTCGTGGGCGTACATCATCCGCTGCAGTTCGTTGATTTCTTCCGCGAACTCCTCGAGCAGATCCTTGTAGTCGCCCTTGTCTTTGTAGATGTCTTTGATCTTGGTGTCGTGCTTCGCGAGCTTGAACTTCTGCTCCCCCGTGACGCGAAAATCATCGAGATCGATGGAAATATGCATGCGACTCCCTCAACACAAATTGCAAACGACCGTGCCCGGCACTACTATGACGAGCATAGAGCCGGACACGGTCGACGTGTAGTGGGGTTGTCAGCATCAGCGGCGTCAGAACGATGGATGCCGCCGAAGGAAACTGCCGAATTAGTGGTTCGGTGCTTCCTGAAGATTCTTCATTACTTCGTCCAGGTTGAAGCTTGCCGGCTTCTGACGAGGCGGATATTCCTTGAACGTTTCGAGGAAATTGCCTACGTACTGCTGGGCAGGAACCAGCAGGAAGGCATGGTCCAACAGCCAGTCGTAGTACGTGTTGGACGTAATATCCGCTTGCTCGTAGGGGTCGGCCCGCAGGTCGAACATTTTCGGCAGACGGAGCGGCGTAAATGGCTCGGCCCACACTTTGAGCGTGCCACGAGCACGTTGTTCGAGGAAGACGAGCTTCCAGTTTTCAAACCGCAAGCCGACGATCTGACCATCATCGTTGAAGTAGAAAAATTCCTTACGTGGCGACTCGTCGGCATCGCCGGTCAGGTAGGGCAGCAGGTTGTAACCGTCGAGGTGCACCTTGAAGGTCTTGCCGGCGGCCTCGTGGCCCTCGAGGAGTTTCTCCTTGATGTCCGGTTCGCCGACAGCGGCCATGATGGTCGGCAGCCAATCGAGACCGCTGACAATGCCGTTGGAGACGCTGCCCTCCTTAATCTTTCCGGGCCAGCGAATAGCGCAAGGCACGCGGAACGCCCCTTCCCAGTTGGAGTTCTTCTCGTTGCGGAAGGGACTCAAACCGGCATCGGGCCAGGTGTTCTTGTGGGGACCATTGTCGGTGGAGTACAGCACGATGGTGTTTTCGGCGATGCCCAACTCGTCGAGTTTGTCGAGCAGTTTGCCAACAACCTTGTCGTGCTCGATCATGCCATCGGCGTATTCTGTACGGGCCGTGAGGCCGGGCTCGTCGCGGTTTTCTTTACGAACGTGCGTGCGAAAGTGCATGCGTGTGGTGTTCATCCAGCAGAAGAACGGCTTTTCGGCCTTCACTTGGCGCTCGATGAAGTCGACCGCGGCGTCGGAGGTTTCGTCGTCGACGGTTTCCATACGCTTCTTGGTGAGCGGGCCGGTGTCTTCGATGCGGCCGTCGGCGTAGCTGTGAATCACACCGCGCGGGCCGAACTTCTTACGGAACTCGGGGTCGGTGGGATAGTTGCGGTTCTCGGGCTCTTCTTCAGCATTCAGGTGGTAGAGGTTACCAAAGAATTCGTCGAAGCCATGCGCGGTGGGCAGGAACTCGTCCTTGTCGCCCAGGTGATTCTTACCAAACTGGCCGGTAGCGTAGCCGTGCGGCTTGAGCAACTCGGCAATGGTGGGATCCTCGGACTGCAGGCCGAGATCGGCGCCTGGCAGACCGACCTTCGCCAGACCGGTACGGTAGGTGCACTGGCCGGTGATAAAGGTCGACCGACCGGCCGTGCAGCTTTGCTCGGCGTAATAGTCGGTGAAGATCATGCCCTCTTTGGCAACGCGGTCGATGTTGGGCGTGCGATAACCAACCAGGCCCATGGTATAAGCCGAAACATTGGTCTGCCCGATGTCGTCGCCAAAGATGACAAGGATGTTGGGTTTATCCTGAGCCGAGGCAAGACTGGCCACCATCACGCTGGCAGCTAGCGCACACAACAAACGAAATCGAATCATAAGATACCTCCTCATAGTAGGCTGAAACTGACAGGCCGAGGGACAAGAGATGTGCTGACGATAAACAGAAGTCACGGCAGCAAAACGCGCCTGCAAATCCCCCAAAAAGTATAGGGCGTTTGCCGGTGTTCACAACCAAGCAGCACCGCAATCGGCTGGTTAAGAAGCCGTACAACCAGGAGATCCGGGCGAGCGGATTAACTCCACCCATCCTTTTTTCGGCGGGCCTTCCGTTTTTCGGACAGTGTGAGGGTATCCGTCGCCTTGGTAATTCGATGCTTGATCGCCACCCGCGTCAGCAACGCCACCTTGCGAACGCCCATTTTATTCATGGCGTTCGTGCGGTGCGTGTCGACGGTCGACACCGCCAGGCCCAAGATGCGGGCGATTTCTTTATTACTGCAGCCCAGGCTGATGAGCCGGACAACTTCCCGTTCGCGATTTGTGAGTTCTTCGATCATAGTTGGCAGTTTTACACTAAAAACGTCCTGTGGAAAACCGTTGCGGTTTCGCGTACCCCAGGGAGCATGGCAGCCGAAAACCTGAGCGCCTGGCGGAGCCGCGTGGCAACGGAATTTTTCAGCGCACAGATGTTCACAAAGCGAGGGAGGCTAGAGAATCGCCGCGACAGGCGCGGGCCAGGTGGCTGCCAGCCAAGGCCGCCTATCCAGTTGGTGGCCGGGAACTCTGAAATTGGTCCTTTTACACCACTACCTGCTTGGTTCGCCGACGGCCCGGGCCCGCTTAGTCGATAGGCTGCCACCAACCCGTGCATCCCGAACCAGTAGCCAGAACTTCAGTGGCAGAATGAGTACAGAGTTTACCGCAAGATGGACGAATTGATTGCAGAACAACTGACGTGAACCCTTCAGGAGTTCGTGAAGCGGGCAGAGGTTTTGTAGTCATTGGCCATTGGAACGCCAGATGTCGAGCGCGCAACCTTCGTCCAAGATCATTGTCGACGCCCTGTGGAAGCAGGCGCAGTCGACCGTTCGCCTGCCGAGATCGCTTGACCTGCACGAGGCCCACCAAGAACTGCTTTCGAACGTGCATGCCCCCCTGCGGACCTTCGACCGCTATGATTGGCAAACTCGCTGCATCCTGCTGCACGAAGAAACCCTGTACGGCATTGTCACGCGAGACATTTCGCGGACAGGCGTTGGCTTCTTTTCGCCCGTCGAGATGCGGCCGGGCCAATTGGCTGAGATCATCTTGCCGGGGTTACGGCTTTTGAGCATCAAATCCCTGCACACAACTCGTTTGGAGTCGGACTGCTTCGAGTGTGGTGCGTGCTTTAAAGGAAACCCAGCGCGGTCGAATGATCTGCTCGACAGCAAGTCGTAACTGTTGGGCTATTGACCGATCCAACTGAGAAAGAACTCCCTGGCCACTGGATCGACGGCCCGCATGTCCATCACATGCTGACCGAGTCCGAATTGGGCGAGCACGTACGGAGCCATGCCGAACTGGGCGATGGCAGCGTAACCGCCGTAGACGAACTGCCCCAAACCAAACATGCCCGCCATCACAGCCTGGCCCACGGCCAGCAGGCCGGTGGATGCTTGTCCCAACCCCAAACCAACGCCAAGCGCGAGTTGCCCGATCGCGATCAGCCCGACCGCCATTTGCCCGATGGCAATCGCACCGGTTGCCCGACGACCAATCGCCACGACGCCCACGGCGTGAATGCGGCGGCCTGTTTCAGGGCACTTTCCCCACGTGATGTGCACCAGCGGCAGCCTGCCGAGTTGCGTGGCGGAGGTGTACTCGGCAAACATCGAGCCGTCGGTGTACATGTACCGCCGCCAAGTGCCGTGCGACTGCTTGTCCCACGTGTACTCGACGGGCTGATTCAGCAGATTGCCGCCGACAGCTTGTGAGGCAGCGTGCATGCGTTGTGCTCCCAAACGAAATCCGGCAATGGGACTGCTGGGACGCGGTCAACTTGCAGGGCGATGCGTCCTCCGCACGCGCCACAGCTTGGCGGCCTACTTGGCGTCCCACCACCAGCTCTTTTCGCTGGCGACGCGGGTTCCTTGGGAAGCGGCGGCGATCTTCTCGGTTTTTTCACTCGCCGAGAGAATCTCACCAGGCAAGATTTGCACACCACCCGAGGCACTGATCAGCCAGCGGCCGCTGGCTCGGATAAAGGTGGTTTGGGTAGCCACCTGCTTGGGAGCCGAAAACTGATCGACTTCGAACTTGCCGGCGAGCCAGGGCATCTGCAGCCCCACTTGCTCGGCCATTCCTTCATGCACGATCAATGTGGTGACCACGGCCAGGTCCATCACGTTGCGAAGTTGGCCGAAGGCCGAATCGTGGGCTTCCAACTCTTCGAACTTGTCGGTGAATGTGTCGGCCCACTGCTGAGCAGGGCCGTTAGCCTTACCCGAACCAGTCTTCTCGCCCTGCGAATTGACGTAATCCTCTTCGGTCATGCACTTGACGCCCTGACCGCGAAGCTCCCAGGCCAGCCCCGATTCGTCGCGAAGCATGGGCTGATAGTCGGCGGCCAGCCACCAGCGGGGCAGCATATTCTGCGAGATGCGACCGCGCTTCTTGCCCAACAGCTCCAAGTAGCTGGGCATGCCTTCGACGGGCGAGGGTTCGAAGCCCATGGCCAGCCGCTTCATGCGGAAGTCGGCCGCCACCAGGGTGCGGGCGAAATGCGAAGTGGCGGGGATGCCGGTAACGGAAATCGTTTGATAGCCCATGGCGTCGGCAATGGCCTTCGAAGCCCGCTCGGGACCGGTGTTGGGCGTGAATCGCTTCGACACCTTCTGCACGTTAGCCAGGCCCTCGGGCGTGGGATCGATCGAGCAGCTCATGCCGGCCCCTGGTTGGGCCATAGCAGCTCGCAGAGCCACCATAAAGTCGTCCAGGGCCACCACGGGCCGACCCGTGGTTTGACCAACCACGTTGCCCAGGTTGTCGACTCGCCATCCCTCGGCAGGACCGGCCAGCACGATATCGCCAGTCTCAGGATAGACCAGCACGTACTGCACCCGCTGCAGGCCAGCCATCAGCATCACCTCATCAGGCACAGGCAGGCCAGCCTCGCGTTTTTCGGCGACGATGGCTTCCATCTCACGCAATGAGACAAAGCGCAAGTTGCTTTTCTTGGCGATATCGCCTGGCACTTCATCCAACCCGCTCTTCCAGGCGGCGGCTAGCTGTTCGGGATCGCCCACTTCGGGATTGGACACCACACCTTCGGGATCGATGCTCACGCCGCCCACGGCGTTACTGCGGATAAAACCACCCGCATAAGTGGGCTGGATCTGAGCCACCAGCACAGCGGCAATGGCTAAGGCCAAAAGGCTTAAACGGGGCATGAATCGCATCTCGTTCTCTCCCGGGTTCTCACAGGCGGCCGCGGGTACGGCAGTCCGGTTTGGGTACAATGTAGGGCGCTGCAACAGGCACGGTAGACAGTGCTCTGCAAACACTGGTCGTACGCCGCCGCGTCAGCCAATCTACAATAACTGCTAAGTTGGTAGCTCGCAATAAGTTTCGTTCACCGCCAAGTGGACACTCGGCTCCTTTCGGCCCCAGAGGGGCAAGTTCTGCAGCTTCTCGGCCGATTGTCCCCTTATATGCTCAAAGCGGGCAACATCAATTCTTCGTAAGTTCTGACTATCAGCCCATTTCCGCATCCTCAGGCTTGCTCACCTGGGTATGATAAGAATAGGCTGAGGGTATGGGCAGCAGACCGGGTGGCGCGGTGGCCCGAGCCCGTTTCCCCCGATCGTAAGGTATTGCAGGACCCCAATTATTCGATGACCGCCTATTTGGTTATTCGCGAAGGCTCCAAATGGACCGACGTTTTTCGTCTGGTCGAAGGCGAGTCGGTCACCATCGGGCGCGCTCCCACCAATGCCATCGTCGTGAAAGACGAGCGGTGCAGCCGAAATCACGCCGAGATTTTCCAGGTCCAGCATCAGTGGACGCTTCGCGATCTGGATAGTCGCAACGGTACCCAGGTGGACGGATCGGCCATCAAGGTCGACTACCATCTCGAGCCAGGCGACATCATCCGCATCGGCAATTCGCATTTGGCGTTCGTGGACAACTTGTCGCACGCATTCCCCGATCCAACCAGTGTGCTACGAACGTCCCGTCCCGTGGATACCGACCAGGACGTGCTGGACCCCGACGACGACGAAAGCGTGTTCGAACCGGTCGAGCCCACGCAAATCACGCACCGCCGCGGACAAAGCCGGTTCCTGGAGGCTCCAGCCCCCGGCGAAGGCGAAGAGGTCGCCACGCCCAAGGTGGGTCGCGCGGCGGCAAAACTGTGCCGCCTGGCTTTTGAACTGGCCAAGACCACCGACGTCGTATCATTGGCGAACACGGCGCTGGGAGCACTGTTCGAGAGTACCCAAATCGACGCGGGCGGACTGCTGCTGCGCGGCCGCGACGCGCAGGGCGGGCGAACGCTCGAGACCCTGGAGGTAATCGCCTCGCGGAGCGAGTCGGCTCACAAGTACCACCGGGTGAGCCAGTTCCTGGCCTCGACCGTGATGCGCGACGGCCAGGGTGTGCTGGCTCGCAACGTGATGGACGACAGCCAACTGGGCGCACGCGACTCAAGCGGCGACATCCTGGCCACCAGCGTGATCTGCGCTCCCATTCGCCAAGATGGCAAAGTGCTCGGCATCCTGCATCTGTACTCCACCGATGCGGCGCGACCGCTCGATCCCGACGACCTCGAGTTCTCGCTGGCCGTGGCCGATACGGTGTCGATGACGCTCCAGAATCTCGACCGCCGGCAGGAGTTGGCCGAGAACCTGAACTTGATGCGGGACGAGAACGTCCAGCTCCGCGAGCAGCTTGGCGTGCAGAGCGAAATCGTTGGCGGCAGCGAAGCGATGCACCGCGTGGCCCAGCAAATCGCCCGTGCTGCCCCCAGCCGAGCAACGGTGCTGATCCGTGGCGAAAGCGGTGTGGGCAAGGAGCTGGTGGCCCGGGCCGTGCACTTCTCCAGCCCTCGCAAGAAAGGCCCCTTTGTCTGCCTGAACTGCGCGGCGCTATCCGAAACGCTGCTGGAAAGCGAACTGTTCGGTCACGAAAAAGGGGCGTTCACCGGTGCCACGCATCGCAAGGTCGGCAAGTTCGAGCAGGCAAACAAAGGGACGCTGATGCTCGACGAGATCGGCGAAATGAGTCCCACGATTCAGGCCAAGTTCCTGCGAGTGCTCGAAGGGCATCCCTTCGAGCGGGTAGGTGGCGCTGAGGCCATCAAGGCGGACGTCCGCGTGATCGCCGCCACGAACCGCGATCTGGAAAAAGAAGTTTCCGAGGGGCGGTTCCGCCGCGACCTTTATTTCCGGTTGCACGTGCTGGAAATCATCGTCCCGGCACTCCGCAAACGGCCCGAGGACATTCCCGAGCTCGCCAAGTACTTCCTGCACCGCTACAACGCGGAGACCGGCCGCAAGATTCGCGACTTCACCCCACGTGCGTTGGAAGAACTGCAGCAATACCGATGGCCCGGTAACGTCCGCGAGATGAAGAACGTGATCGAGCGGGCCGTCGTGCTAGCGCGTGGCGAGTTTATCGACCACGACGACCTTATTCTATCCACGCTGAAGACCGCCGGCGATACCGAAACCGGTGGTACGTCTTCCAGCCACTCGGGCGAGGATTTTACCCCCTGCTCGCTGGCCGAGATGGAACAGCAGCACATCCTGCTGACGCTCGAATCGACAGGCTGGAACAAGAGCAAGGCGGCCTCGATCCTGGGCATCGAGCGTTCGACGCTCGACCGCAAGATTCAGCGGTACGAGCTGTTGGATCGGCGGCAAACGGCCAAATAGCTCGCCCTCTCACTCGTCGAGGCGTTTGGCCGGCAATTTCATGCCGTTTTGATGCAATGTGAGCGACGTGCATTTCCCCTGGTCGTCCACTTCAAACACCAGCTTGGCATCTACGATCTTGTAGAACCACTCGGTATCACTTCGTGGGTGCACGCGAGCTTTCCCTTGGCCAGTGGCTTGCACGTACAGCTTGCCGTCGGTGGTGGTGACTTCCAGCACGAAACCCGGCACCAACTGGTACTTGCCAACATACCGATCGAGCATCGCCTGATCGACCTTTAGAGGCTCGTCAAAATTTCGAGGCTCGACTTCGGCACCGGCAAGCATGCGGACGATCTGCTCGCCCAGCACGTCGATCTCCCCGGTAGCAGTATTCGATAGAATGACTACCGCGGCATTTATTTGGCGATTGACGTAGATCACGCTGTGGTAACCACCGGTTTGTCCACTGTGCCAGCGTGTGGTGCCGTCGCGAGCGATGTGCCAAGCGAGCCCCATGGCGAAATCGCCCTCGGCCAGAGGATCCTGATGCTGCTGCCACGACAGTTCGATGGCCTTGCCAAGCTCGCCGGGTGGCGGCGACAATGCGGCCGAGGCGAACTTCAGCATGTCGCTCATAGAACTTCGCAGTGCCCCCGCCCCGGCCAGGGTGGGGAGGTCCCAGTTGGCCTCCGCATCGCCATCCACGTTGTACGGCTTGGCAAGCCTCGCACGCTGCTCGTCGCTCAACGCAATGCAGGTATCGGTCATTCCCAGAGGCTCGGCAATTCGCTCTTGCATGAGCTCTTCGTACGACTGTTCGGCATCCAGTGCCAGCAAGTGCCCTAGTAGCCCTACACCAAGGTTCGAGTACTCCACCTTCTCTCCCGGCTCGCGACGCAGCCGGTGACCATCCAGGAAATCGTATAGATTGTCGACGGTATAGTCGGCGTAGGGATTAGTGGCATCTTTGGGGGCGAGATTGCTCGGCAGTCGCGGTAAGCCCGAACTGTGAGTCGCCAGATGACACAGCAGGATCGGATGCTCGCCACGAGCGGGCATCTTCACGCCTGCGGGCAGCAACTCGCCCGCCGGTTGGTCGAGCGCCGCCCTGCCCTGCTGGACAGCATCGGCCAACAGGATCCCCGTGAAGACCTTCGACACCGAACCGATCTCGTACATCGTATTCCCATCGGGCGTTTGCTCGACATCGCGAGCCACGCGGCCAAGGCCCAGAATCAGCGTTTCATCGTCGTGGACGACACCCACCGTCATGCCAACCAGGCCACCGCCCTCGATATAGGGCTTTGCGAGTTGTTGGACACGCGCTGCCATTTCGTCGGCAGCAAGCGTTGGGGCGCTAGTAAGGAAAACTAGCAGTAGGAGGGCCGGCCACCGGGCAGCAAACACAAAACTCATGTTCCACTCCTTCGCTTCGAGGACGTTACTGTCTACTTCGCCACGAAAAAGCCGTTATTGGTCCCCATGCCTGGAGTTTACTTCGCGAACAGCTGCCGCTCGATGTCGGCAAACGCTTTGAACTCCAAGGCGTTGCCGCTGGGATCATAGAAGAACATGGTCGACTGTTCGCCCGGCTCGCCGGCAAAGCGGGTATGCGGCTCGATGACAAACTCCACCCCCGCAGCCGCGAGGCGATCGGCCAACGTCCGCCACTCGTCCGGCGAAAGCACCACACCAAAGTGCGGAATCGGCACCTGATCGCCATCCACGGGGTTGTAGTGCCGCGCGGCTTGGTAGCCGGGCACTTGATGCACCACAAACTGGTGGCCGTACAGATTGAAGTCGACCCAAGTGTCGGCGCTCCGCCCCTCCGCGCAGCCCAGCAGTTCGCCGTAGAACTTCCGAGCCGCCACCAGATCGGAGACCGGCATTGCCAGATGGAACGGGTTCATGGCCTATTCATCCGCGGCACGCAGCCAGGGGGCGATGGTCGGCGAATGATCGACCAGTTCTTCGGGCTTGAAGTACAGGGCGATCTCGCGCTCGGCTGCTTCGGGGCCGTCGGAGCCGTGCACCAGGTTCATCTGCCGGCTGCTGCTGAAGTCGCCGCGGATGGTTCCGGGAGCAGCTTTGAGGCCGCTGGTGGCGCCGAGCATCTCGCGGACTACGGTGATCGCTTCGAGGCCCTCGAGCACCGCCGCCATGATCGGGCCACCGGTGATGAACGACTCTAGCGTCGGATACCAGGCCTTCTCTACGTGCTCGGCGTAGTGCTGCTTGGCCAGCTCGGGCGTGACCTGCA
This sequence comes from Aeoliella straminimaris, assembly GCF_024054565.1. Lineage (GTDB taxonomy): Bacteria > Planctomycetota > Planctomycetia > Pirellulales > Lacipirellulaceae > Aeoliella > Aeoliella straminimaris. Next base: position 90,444 of record NZ_JAMXLR010000076.1, on the reverse strand, counting down.
TCAGCTTCATACCGACAAACGAGAGTCCCTTATCCTCGAACCGCGAAATGATGCGGCCCATCAGGCGGCGTTGAACACAGTCGGGCTTCAAAAGGATGAGTGTGCGCTCCATGGCGGGATGTTCTCGTTCGGATAGGAATGGTGTAGGGTGGGAAACCCGCGATTTTACGCCGCGAAGATTATCCGTTCAACAGCCCCCGGAGGGGAATGACGAATGATCAAGCTGCAATGACCAATCCTGGCGGGATGTCCGCAGAAACTGGTCATTGGGTACTTCGTCATTGGTCATTGGGCCCACCTTGGCTCACCCCAATTCATCAACACTTAACGAGCCCCCATGCCAATACTCGGTGCCCACATGTCGATCGCCGGCGGATATTACAAATCCGTCGAAGCCGCCAGCAAAGCTGGATGCGACTGCGTCCAGCTGTTTACCAAGAATAACAACCAGTGGCGGGCCAAGGAACTTACGGACGAGGATGCCGAGCGGTTTAAGGCGTCGCTCAAAGAACTCGGCATCAAGCACCCGATTGCGCACGATTCGTACCTGATCAACCTCGGCAGCCCGGATGACGAGTTGTGGAAAAAATCGGTCGACGCCCTGGTGATCGAGCTCCAGCGGGCGGCCAAGCTGGGCATCCCCTACGTGGTGGCCCACCCGGGCGCGTACACCACCACCAGCGAAAAGGTTGGAATCCGGCGGATCGCCAAGGGGCTGAACGAGGTGCACAAGCAGACGGGGGGCATCGAGTCGCAAGTGCTGCTGGAGAACACGGCCGGTCAAGGCTCGAACCTCGGCTGGAAGTTCGAACACCTGGCCGAAATCATTGAGAAAACGCGCAACCCCGATCGCCTGGGCGTGTGCATCGATACGTGCCATGCCTTCGCCGCCGGCTACGCAATGGAAACCAAGAAGGAGTACCTGGCCACGATTCGTGAACTGGACAAAACGGTCGGCTACAAATTGGTGAAGGCCTTTCATCTGAACGACAGCCTGAAGCCGTTCGGCTCGCGAGTCGACCGCCACGCTGCGATTGGCGAGGGCGAGATGGGCCTGGAGCCTTTCCGCCACCTCTTGAATGATCGACGCTTCCGCAAAGTCCCGATGTACATGGAAACCCCTAAAGGCGAGAGCGATTCGGGAGAAGATCTGGATGTGGTGAATCTAAGGATTTTACGCTCCCTGGTTTCAAAGTAAGCTAGACTTCCACAAGCATCCGCGGCAGTTTCCTACAGGAATCACATCGGCTGCGTCGAGGCTCGTTGATGCTTCGTGGCCAAGGACGGTAGTTTGTTACTGATTGCTCGCGGGGGATCATTGCATGAGTTCGCCATCGCTGGGGCAGCGTCTGCGCTACCGGTTCGATTCGTTTATGGCCCGTGGTGGCAGCAGCATCTTCATCAGCTTGATGCTGTTTTTTCTGGTGTTGTTTGTCTCGATCTCGCTGATCAGGCTCGCCATCTACTTCTTCATGGGTGCGGGACAGAATCAGTACACCGATGCCGACACGATGGGCGAGCAGATGTACATTGTGTGGCTCGGAATGACCGACCCGGGCAACATGAACCACGACCTGCTGTCGCATAGTTGGTTCAAGGTGCCGGCCATGTTGGCAGGCATGTCGGGTGTGGTGATCCTTTCGATGCTCATCGCGTTTATCACCACCGCCCTGGACCAGAAGCTCACGCAGCTGCGCAAAGGCCACTCGAAAGTCATCGAGTCCGACCATACGCTTATCCTCGGCTGGAACGGCCGCGTCACCGAAATTCTGCGCGAGTTGGTGATCGCCAACGAGAGTGAGGATAACCCGTGCGTGGTGATCCTGTCGGAAAGAGAAAAAGAGTACATGGACGATCAGCTAAGCTTGCTGATGCCCGATACTCAGAACACCCGCGTGGTAACGCGTTCGGGCGCCGTGTCGTCGGTGGTGAACCTGGACATCGCTTCGCTGTCGACCTGCAAGAGCGTCGTTGTGCTGGCGTATTGCGATGACGCGGCCAGCGAAGCCGTGAAGGTGGCCAGCGACATCCGCGTGATCAAGACCATCCTGGCGGTGGGAGCTGGCAAAGAAGAAGGGGCTGAACTGAACATCGTGGCCGAACTGTTCACCGAGCGCTCGCGGACAATCGCCGAAGACATCAGCAGCGACGTCACCACGGTGGACGCCCAGGAAATATTGGCCAAGATCCTGGTGCAAACGTCGCGTTCGGTTGGCCTGAGCGTCGTCTATGGCGAAGCATTGTCGTTCGATGGCTGCGAAATGTACTTTCACAACGACGATTGGGGCGGACTGGTTTTCGGCGAATTGCAGTTCCATTTCCCCGATGGCGTGCCGCTCGGACTGCGGACTAAGAAAGGCGATTTGCTGATCAACCCACCCCCCGATCGCATCATGGCCTCGTCAGACGACATTCTGATCCTGGCCGAGGACGATTCGACCATCGAGTTCCAGGCAGAGCCGGTGGCGCGGCCCAGAGACATCGAGCTTGCTGGTGGCCGGGTCGAAATGCGGATCGAAAGGGAACTTCTGATCGGCTGGAATCCGAAATTGCCAACGATTCTGCGCGAGTATGCCGACTACGTGCTGGAAGGTTCGACGTTCGACGTGATGATCGATTCGCCGCCAGATGACATTCGCTCCACGCTCGAACGGCTGGATGCGGAACTTGACAAGATCGAGATTCGTCTGGTCGACGCCAGCCCGCTCAGTTCCGAGTCGCTAACGTCGGTGGAACCCTGGACCTACGACAACATCCTCATTCTCAGCCGTGGCATCGACAATCCCGATCCCGAGACCACCGATTCGGAGACCATCGTGGTGCTGCTATTGCTGCGGCAACTTTTCGACGCCGAACTCACCCGCAACGGCAATGAAACGATACGCACCAAGCTGATTACCGAAGTGATGGACTCGAACAACCAGGAGCTCATCGCCCGCGCCGGTGTGAACGACTTCATTATCTCCAATCGCTTTGTGAGTATGATGCTGGCCCAGGTGAGCGAGGAGCAGGACATCAAACGTGTGTACGACGACCTCTTTTCCGAAGACGGCTCGGAAATCTACCTCAAACCCGCATCGCTCTACTTTACGGAATTTCCTGCCGAGGTGAGCTTTGCGGACATGATGGGCATCGCGCAGAAACGAGAAGAGGTGTGCATTGGGGTAAAGATTACCGCCAAGGAGACGCACATGGACGAGAATTTCGGTGTCAAGCTAATACCGGAAAAGAACACCCGCTATCGCCTGGAACCCAACGATTGTCTAATTGTAGTGGCGGAAGATGAGACCTGACGCGCTCGTTTCTGGCGAGTATTGTCGCCTCATCGACGTTAGTCGAAGTTCGTAGTTTCCAAGTGTTGGATCTCCATGACCGATTCCGTCAGTCCTGCTCCCGAAGCTGAATTCGACGAGAGCACGATCGATCGCACGGGGCTATGGGTCACCGCGTTGGTGCTGGTGGCCATGGGCGTTTGTTGGTTTGCTGGCTGGACGCTGGGATGGTTGATGAGCGGTGGCGCCCTGATTGCCATCGTCATCTGGCAAGCTTGTGACCCGTTTGCCGAAACGGCCCAGTGGATCGGCGGACGGCTTCGCATCCCCGGCTCCGTTCGTGGCGCTACGCTCGACGCAGTGGCCAGCAGCATGCCGGAGCTATTCAGCGGAATCTTCTTCGTGGTGCTGGCCGTCTCGGCGGCCGATCCTTCCGCTTTATCCGAAGCCGGAGCCGAGGGCTACGGCGCCACGATCGCCACCTGCGCTGGCAGTGCCGTGTACAACATGATCTTGATTCCGGCCGCCGTCGCCCTGGTGGTGTCCTATCGCCGGCATACGCAGCGGCACGTCGAAGTCGAGAACGTTGTGCTGGCGCGCGACGGCGTGTGGTTTCTCGTGTGCGAGATGCTGCTGATCGTCTTTCTTTACGAAGAGCAAATGCAGTGGTGGCACGCCCTGGTGTTCCTCGGCATGTACGGCGTGTACCTGCTGATGCTGGTGCGAGGCACCTACCTTCACCGCAAACGACTCGATGCCGAAGCACTCGCCCGAGAGGATCAGGAGGAGGAAGAGGAGCTACCCACCGAGGCGAGCTGTCTGTTCGGGTTGTTCAACGTCCCAATAGGTCCTGTTAGCGCCTGGACCATTATCATCGTCACCACGCTGGTGGCGGCCGGGGCATGTTACTTTCTCGTAGAAACGACCCGCCAGACGGCCGGACTGCTGGGCGTGCCCACGTTCTTTGTGGCCGTCATCCTGGCGGCCGCCGTGTCGAGCGTTCCCGATACCTTCCTCTCGATCGGGGCAGCCATGCGGGGAGACGACTCGGGCGCGATCTCCAATGCCTTCGGCTCGAACATTTTCGATATCTGCGTCTGTCTTTCGATTCCCCTGCTGGTGAACTCCTACCTGGTAGGCTGGGAACCGGTCTCGATGCTACAGGACGGCAAACCCATCCCAGGGCTCGTGGGCCTACGGTTGTTGCTGTGGGTGCTGACCGCAGTGACGCTGCTCGTATTGTGGCACAGGCGGCAACTCACGCGGGCCAAGGCACTGTTCCTGATTGCGCTCTATCTGGTGTTCGTCGGCTACGCCGTGACGGGCTCGATCTGGGCCGAGTAGGTGGAATGGATCGGTAGCGTTCCCCTGCTGGGGGCTCGCGGAGCTCGACCCCAGGCACCCCGTAACTACCCTCCGACTACTTTCCCTATTCGGGAATCTCTCGCCCGTGCGGGTCTTCTGCCCCCTCGGGCAGGCGTTCGGCCAGTTGCTCGCGGATTTCTTCGTCCAGAAAGTGCTCGACGCGATGGGCCGGCTCGTGCACGTGGTCGACCGGCAAGCCGAGTTCGTCCACCAGGTAAGCCTCCCACAATCGGTGCGTGCGAACGAGCTGTGCCGCTTGGGCTCGGCCCGAATCGGTCAGCATCAGACCACCCTCGTCCCTGGTGACACCGCCCCGGCGGACCAAGGTACGAAGCGCATGGCGGGCGGTGAATCCTCCCCCTACGGCTTCAATGGCGTCGGCGCGGGCGATCTTGCGACTGCGGTCGTACTCTTCCACTCGGTACAGCATGGCGAGGATGTCTTCGCGCACGATCCGTGCGGAGGTTTGATAGTTAAACCAAGCCCGAGCCGCCAACCCACCAGTGGGCGAGAAAATGGCGGCTAACGCGTAGATGCTCCCCGCGAGCACGGCCATCGTCCCGGGCGGCGAAAGGTCGTACCGCACGGCGATCAGCGTGCCAAGCACTCCGACCAACGCCCCGATCAAACATGACAGCAAAACCATGCGGCCTAACCGCTCGACACAAAGTTGCGCAGCGGCGGGTGGAATGATCAGCATGGCAACTACCAGAATGGACCCAACCACCTGAAACGAAGCGACGGCCGTAAGCGCGACCAACGTCATCAAGGTGTAGTGCATGACCGGCGCCGAGATGCCGATGGCCGTGGCCAGTGCGGAATCGAATGTTGTGATCTTCAGTTCCTTCCACAGCACCGCGACGACCAGCACATTGACCAGCAGCACCGGCAGCGCCACCAATATCTGGCGAGGCAGTTCCAGGCCGCCCACTCGAATGGTATCGAGGACCATGATCAAGGAACCTTCGTACACGCAGGCTGCGTCCAGATGCACCCGCGAGCCAAACAGCTTCAAGAGCACGACCCCTAAGGCGAACAGCGAGGTAAACACCACGCCCATCGCCGCGTCGGTCGACAAGCGTCCATAGTGGTGCAAGGTCTGCGTCAGAAAAGTGGTCGCTACACCAGCCAGCACGGCACCAATGAACATCGGTACGATGCTCAAACTGCCGGAGAACAAGAATGCCACTACCAGCCCTGGCAGCACCGCGTGCGACAAGGCGTCGCCCATCAGGCTCATTCGTCGCAACACCAGGAACGAACCCACTAGCGCGCAGGAAAGATTCACCAACACCGCCATCACCATGATGCGCAGCACCATCGGCAGCGTATCGGGATCCAGCAGGTTGTTGACGGCAAGAATCATCATCTCGTTTGAACGACTACTCCGGCGTTTCTTCGATGGTTTGCTGCGGATCGATCACGTGCGGCGAACGGGGCACGTCGCCCGCCGCCTCGGCTGGCAGCCGGCCTTCGGCACGCAAGGCCTGCTCCAAGTGCTGCACCACTTCGGGCGGCAGCAAGTGCTCCAGGGCATCGGCGTCGTGGTGCACGTCATCGGGAGATCGATCCCACCCTTCGACCACGTACATTTCCCATAGTCGGTGAGCTCGCACCAGATGCGACGCCTGTTCGAATCCCCTGGGCGTAAACCGCAGTTGCGAACCACGAAGTTCAATTAACCCCTCTCGTTGTGTTCTGGCGGTCTGGGCGGTCAGGGTGGCTCCTTGCCAATCGCCGTATCTTCCCAAACGCTCGAAATCGATCCACGGTCGATCGGCCTCTGGCGCGGGACTCAATTCATAGATCGCTCGCAACAGGTGATCTCGGGCCACTTTGCGTTGTAGTCTGCGATGGCTCAGAATTCGGGCGACCAGCCCACGCTGCGGGGCAACAAGCATCGACAACAAGAGCAGCCCGCCGCCGGCCAGGACGATCAATGGTCCGGGTGGCAGTCCTACAGGAGTGTCGGCCGCAGTCTTTCCCAGGCCAATGTGTTCGACCACGCCCGGCGCCGCCAGCAAGCATCCGATGATGCCTGCCAGGGCTCCGACAACGGACGAAATCGCCAGCAGTGCCCCCAGGCGGTTGGTCCAGAATCTCGCAGCCGCCGCCGGCGTGATGAGCATGGCCGCCATCAGAATCACTCCGCAAATCGGCAGCCCAATCACGGTGACCACGGCCACCGCACCCAGCACGATGAAGTCGAGCCAAAACGTTGGCCAGCCCTGCGCGGCGGCGAATCCGCTGTCGAACGACAGCAACTGCAGTTCCTTGTACATGGCCAGGACAAACACCAACAATCCGCCTGCCATGGTGATGATCACCCACAGGTCGCGGGACCGCAAACTGGCGATCTCGCCAAACAGGAACGAGTCGAGCCCGGCCTTGTCTCCCTCGGGATTGGCCTGCAACACCGTGAGTAAGACCACACCAAGCCCAAAGAAGGTGCTCAGTACAATGCCCAGTGCTGCATCCTCGCTGGTACGGGTCCAACGCGCGATAATGGCGACGCAGCCCACGCCCAATAGCCCGGCCACCAATGCACCGACGGACAGCGTGAGCAGGTCGCGAGTTTGCCACAGCATGTAGGCAGCGGCGATACCCGGAAGTGATGCGTGAGAAAGCATGTCGCCCACCAATGCTCGCCGCCGGAGTACGGCGAACGTACCCACAAAGCCCGCTGCCGCGCCGAGCAGCGACGCGCCGAGCATGACTTTCCAGATGATGGAATTCGGAAGCATAAGCGAGGGTAGCGGGTGGAAAGTGGCGTTCGCGAAGTGCTGAATGGGCTACTCGCCAGCAGCCTCTACTCCGGTGATCGACGCCGCACGGCCTCTGCAGCTTGATCGAGAATCGTGAGCCGGCCGCCGTAGGTCCTCTGCAGATTTTGTGTGGTAAAAGTCGATTCCATCGGCCCGCACGCCAACAGTCGCATATTAAGTAGGATCACCCAGTCGAAGTATTCCTCGGTGGTCTGCAAGTCATGATGCACAACGAATACCGTCTTGCCGGCGGAGCGCAGGTTTTGCAGCATCCGCAAAATGGCGGCCTCCGTCGCTGCATCGACCCCGGCAAACGGTTCGTCCATGAAATACACCTTGGCGTCCTGAGCGAGCGCCCGTGCCAGGAAAACCCTCTGCTGCTGCCCGCCGGAGAGCTGGCGAATCTGTCGGTCGGCAAAGTCGGCCAGTTCGACCTGGTCCAGGCACTGGCGGGCGAACTCACGCTCGCGATGACCGGGACGACGAAACCACCCCAGCCGGCCGTAAGTTCCCATCTGCACAACATCAATCGCTGTTACGGGAAAGTCCCAGTCGACCGTTTCTCGCTGCGGCACGTAACCAACAATCCGTCGTTGTGCGCGATACGGCTTGCCATAGATTTCCACCTTCCCACTGGCCAGTGGCACCAGCCCCAGGATGGCTTTGATCAAGGTCGATTTGCCAGCCCCATTGGGGCCAACGATACCCACCAGTTGCCCTTCGGGCACCGTGAGGTCGATATCCCACAGCACTGGCTTGCGACGGTAGGCCACGGTCATGTCGTGGACCTCGAGCGCGGTGGTCAGGTCGGTCGAAGCGGCCTGCTGTGCTTCGGCAAGGTGGGAACGCATGGCGGTTACTCCCCTGCCAGACCATTGACGATGGCCGCCACGTTGGCCCTGATCATGCCGACGTAAGTTTCGGCTCCGGAACCGGCGCTGCCCATGGCATCGGAGTAGAGTTCTTTGCCGACGCGTACCTGGTGCCCCGCGGCCTGGCACTCTTCGATCAGCTTATTGACCAGCCGAGGCGACGTGGAAGATTCGACAAATACCGCTGGCACCTGGTTCTCGACCAGAATCTTTCGCACAGCATCCAGGTGAGCAAAATCGGCCTCGTCGTCGGTGCTGATTCCCTTCAGTCCAATGGTCTTCAATCCGTAAGCGGCGCTAAAGTAACCGAAGGCATCATGCGCCGTGACCAGTAGTCGTCGGTCGTCAGGAATCGACCGAAGCTGGGCCCCCACCTCCGCATTCAATTCGTCGAGTTGCTTTCGGTACGCCGCGGCATTGGCGCGGTAGTCGTCGGCTCGCGCCGGGTCGAACTCACACAATCGCTCCGCGGCGTAGTCGACGCAATCGGCCCACAGCGACACGTCATGCCACACGTGAGGATCATGCACTCCGCTAAAGCCGGCGGGCGAAATCAAACGTTTGTCGTGCTCCTCGACCAAACGGCCCGTCAGGGGAACCACGGGCTTGCGATCGGCAAGTTGCTCGAGCGAATCGGCAATGCGTCCCTCGAGATGCAAGCCGTTGTAGAACACGATGTCGGCCTGCTGCAGCTTCAGCAGGTGAGACGGCTTGGTACGAAACATGTGCGGATCGACGCCGGGTCCCATCAGCGACTCAATCTCGGCATGTTCCCCAACAATGTTTCGTACCGCGTCGGCCACTTGCTGAGTGGTGCACACAATCGATAGCGGGGGCTCACCAGAGAACTCGCGGGAGTGGGAGTCGCTCGCCGTGGCGTCGTCCACGCCAGGCCCTGCCGGTTTGTCGCAGCCGGCGCAGCAAGCCAAGAGGAGCAACGTGCCCGTCACGCCCCACCTCTGCCAAGCCCGCTGCTGAGTGTAATTCACGAGAAAACCCTTCGCCCGCCCGGGCTACCAGGAAGTTTTGAATACTCAAAATCTAGTCGTCCAGCAGCGGCTGGGTCAAGTGGATTCCGCGAGTGGGCCGCTTTTGCGGTGAATCGCAGCCGCCCGGTATTCGGTTCGCCAACGCAATCGCTACATCCCCACCCGCAAGCCGATTTCCGTTGCGCGAGCATCCAACGGAAAGTTTGACGCCCATTTTCCCCGGCAGTACATTGCAGATGCGACCGCGGACGATTGCCATGCCAGCGCAAGAGGTTTGCCTGGCAGAGCACCAGAATGGAGTATGTCACGTGATCCCCTCGTTCGTTCCTTCAGGCTACCGTTTTTGGCCGTTTGTCTTTGGCGATCGGCAAACGAATCCGTCGATGAGCATTACCTATATCAAACGATACCGCATGGAGGTCGACCTCACCCGGCAGACCGTGGCGCCTCCACGTTTGCCCGCTGGGTATCGGCTTCGTGCGTGGTCTAAGGATCTCGTCGACATACATGCCGAAACGAAGTATTTGAGCTTCCACGGTGAATTGGATGCCGAGATCTTTCCGAGCCTGGGCACGCCCGATGGATGCCAACGACTCATGCAAGGCATCTCTAGTGGCACTGGATTCGTACCTGAGGCTACCTGGCTGATCGAGTTTACCGATCCCCAAGGTCGCAGTGAACCTTGCGCAACAATTCAGGGCATGAATCTCGACCACCACTTCGGGTCGATACAGAACGTGGGAGTCGTACCTTACCATCGCGGTCAGGGGCTTGGATCGGCCTTGGTCACGGCCGCCCTCTTCGGGTTCCAGCAGGTGGGCCTTTCGCGCGCATGCCTGGAAGTCACGGTGCAAAACAAGAACGCCGTACGACTCTACCAACGCCTGGGCTTTCGTCGCGCCAAGACCATCTACAAGTCGGTGGAGATGGCTCACGTTTGAGCCGCCACCAGTTTGGATAATCTGACATGGCAGTGGGTCCTATCTTCTGCACACTGCTCCCTTCCACATTGGCGCTCTTGGCCATCATCGTTTAGGGCACTTCTCTGCGCGGAAATGAAGCGACACCAAGGTTTGGTAGACGTCCATTTCTGATGAGCCGTGGTGACGCCGTCGGAGGTGATTTCGACATGCTGTTTTCGTTGTCGAGCATGGGATCGGTGCATGTCGAGTGATAGTCGACGTATCTGCGGAAACCTTTTTTATTTGTCGACCCGCAGTCGATAGACCGTGTTTACCACCACCTCCGATAATGATCGCAGCAGTGGCAGCAGATCGGATGCGGAACACCGATACGGCATTCCGAAACGCCGATTTTCAATGCCCATAACTCAGCTTTCCTTTCGACCAGAACTATCGTATGTACTTCTATCCAACCACCAAATTATCTGCCTCCCGAGTCTCAACGGACGACAATACGAAGATGATTGACGGTCCCGACGCGGCAGATCTGCCCCACCTCGCCCCACCGAATGCTCCCCTACTGATTTGTTCGCTGACGACCAGCTTCATCCACGAGCTGTCGACTCTGGCGAAAGAGCGCCGGCAACCGGTGATTGCCTGCCCCGATCTCTCTCAATTCACGGCGACGCTCGCAGAGCACCAACCAGGTTGCGTTCTAATGGAAGGTTCTGACGAGTTCGTCAACCGCGCGTTGCGTCTGTTCGAGCTAATGGACCATTGCGATGCCACGCTATTCGTTTGCACGCACCACCAAACGATCTCATTGAACCTGCCCGAAGGTCTCCAAGCCCCCATTGCAGTAGTCGGCCCCCCCAACGACTTGGCAGAGTTGCTGACCATGGTCCACAGCGCGATTGCGATTCATGGACTCAAACGACTCGCCCGCACGCACCTGGCAAGGTACGCCAAAGCCGTCTCTCGCTTGAGCGACGCCCAACGCGATGTCCTGAACGACGTGTGCGCCGGCAAGCCAAACAAGTCGATTGCATCGCGGCAGCAGGTCAGCCTGCGGACAGTCGAACAACGTCGCCGGCGGGTGTTCGACGTGCTGGGTGTCGCGTCGGCGGGGCCTCTGGGCTACGAAGTTGGCTTCGCGGCAGCCCTACGACTGCTGGAGAAAGTCGCCCCGGGCGAGCACCCCTGCTAGGGCATAGAGGCACGCGTGTCTTGCGTGGTGGATCGGCCCCATACCGGTGGTTGAAACGCAAATCGAGCTGGCTTCGGCGAAAAACGCCCCGATTGTTTTGCCAAGTTCAAAATTTCGGCTGACGGTGCCCGAGTCCCTGCAAAATTCGCAGTTTCCTGCGAGGCCGCCCAGCGTAAAGATTCCTGTAACCCAGGAACAGACCGCACTTGCCGGAGCGGGCGGAATGGTCCACATTAGCGGGTTCCCCCTGTGGTCTCATTCGATTTCCCATAACCAGCAAGATCCGCGGTGCCTACCGACTACGTCCACCAACTCGACAACGGCCTGGTATTACTCGGCGAACCGTCCGACGCTTTTCAGTCCGCCGCTTTTTCGTTGCTGATCTCCGCTGGCTGCCGCCACGATCCGGCTGGACAGGCGGGGCTGGCCAGCTTGTCGTGCGAGATGATGCTGCGCGGCGCCGGAGATCGCGATAGCCGACACCTCATTAGCGACCTGGAGAACCTGGGGGTCGAGCGAAGCGAGTCGGTGGGCGTCTCGCAGGCCAACTTCAGCGGGGCCACGATCAGCGCTAGTTTGATTCCGGCCCTTTCGATCTACGCCGATATCGTCCGCCGTCCCCACCTGCCCGAAGACCAACTCGAAGCTGGCCGCGCCGTATGCATTCAAGAGCTACGCGGCGTGGAAGACGATCCCGGTCAGAAGCTGATGATGGAACTTCGCCGTCGGCACTACCCCGACCCCTGGGGTCGCCCCAGCCACGGCGAGCAAGATGACCTGGCAAAGCTTACCGCCGCAGACGTCCAACAGTTTTTCACCAATCGCTACGGTCCACGCGACGCCATCCTGGGCATCGCCGGCAACTTCGACTGGCAGGAAGTCTGCAACGCTGCGGACGAATTATTCGGAGACTGGAAGGTGCAGGCCGATTACAGCCCCATCACCGAGATGGCGCCCTCGAAGGACACCCATTTAACCTACGATTCGAACCAGTCGCATATCGGCTTGGCGTTCCCCTCCATACCCTATCGCCATCCGCAGTACTTCGAAGCCTGGTCGGCGGTCGGAGTGCTTTCGGGCGGCATGAGTTCCCGCCTGTTCAGCGAGGTCCGCGAGAAGCGTGGCCTGTGCTACACGGTGTACGCCTCGCTTCATACCCAGCGCGAACGGGCGGCCGTATTCTGCTACGCCGGCACCACGGCCGAGCGAGCTCAGGAGACACTCGACGTGACCCACAGCGAACTGGTGCGGTTGGGCGAGGGCGTGCAGGCCGAGGAACTCGCCCGTCTTAAGGCCCGCATCAAGAGCAGCTTGATTATGCAACAGGAGTCGACTTCGGCCCGCGCGGGTTCGCTGTCCCGCGACTGGTACCATCTGGGGCGCATCCGACCTATCGAAGAAGTAGCCGCCAAGGTCGACGCCCTGACGGCCGAGAGCATCAATGCCTATCTGGCAGCTAATCCACCTGAGACGTTCACCTGCTTGACGCTCGGACCGCAACCATTGGAGCTTCCTAATGGAATTTCGTAAGCACCGCCTGGCCAACGGCCTGGAGATCGTGGCCGAGTGCAATCCGGCAGCTCACTCCATGGGCCTGGGCTTCTTTGTCCGCACCGGTTCGCGGGACGAAACGCCCGAACTGGCTGGCATCAGTCACTTCCTGGAGCACATGGTGTTCAAGGGGACGCCGCGCCGCAGTGCGGACGACGTGAACCGCGAGTTCGACGAAATCGGCGCCCACTACAACGCCTTTACCAGCGAGGAGAGCACCGTGTATTACGCCTCGGTGCTGCCCGAGTACCAGGGCGCGGCCCTCGACATCCTGGCCGACATCATGCGGCCCAGTCTCCGCGAGTCGGACTTCGAGATGGAGAAGAAGGTAATCGTCGAGGAGATCCAGATGTACCTCGACCAGCCGCCCTACGGAATGGACGACCGGCTGAAGCAGATTTGCTTCGGCGACCATCCGATCGCCAACAGCGTGATCGGCAGCGAGGCCAGCGTCACCGCGCTGTCGCCCGACCAGATGCTGCTATACCACCGCGATCGTTACTCGTCCGATAACCTGTTCGTCGCCGCGGCCGGCAAGGTCGACTTCGACGCCCTGGTCGAGCAGTGCGAAGAACTGTGCGGCGCATGGGAAGCGAGCAAGCCCCAGCGGACCACGCCGCCGGTCGCCATGCAGCCGCAAGTCGAGGTGAAACCGAACGCCAATTGCACGCAGCAGTACGTGTTGCTGCTGCGTGATGCACCAGCAGCGGGCGATGATGCTCGGTTCGCCGCGAAGCTGCTGACCACCATGATGGGCGACGACTCCGGCAGCCGCATGTACTGGGACCTGGTCGATAGCGGCCTGGTGGAATCGGCCAGCCTGGGCCACTACGAGTACCAAGGCGTGGGCATGTTCTATACTTGGGTGGCGTGCGAGCCGGAAGACACGGCCGCAAACCTCGCGCGGCTGCACAAGCTCTTTGAAGAAGCCGAGCAGTCGGGCTTTAAGCCCGAAGAGTTCGAACAAGCCAAGAACAAGGTGAAGGCCCGCGTGGTGCTGGGCAACGAACGCCCCCGCAGCCGGCTTTTCAGCGTCGGCGGCAACTGGCTGCAACGTCGCGAGTACCGCGCCGTGACTGACGACCTGGAAGCGGTGAGTAGCGTCACGCTGGACGAAGTGATGCAGGTGCTGGCCAAGTACCCGCTCTCGCAGTACGCCACGGCAGCTGTGGGGCCGCTCAAGTCGCTCGAGGGGTGAGGTCCGTCACGCGAATTCGTGGTTGACTGCAATTAATGCTTTGCATCTCGCCTCAGCCACATAGCACTGAAGCTTCGGTGTGGAATTTTTCACGTTTGAATATCAGGCGAAACACCATGCGTATAAAACTGTTAGTAGCGATTGTCTCTTTGACACTTTGCGCCGGATGTGGCAAGAATGACTCAGCCGAAGAGGCGATGTCGAACACAGTAGTTGGAATAGATGAAGCTTCCGAAGAGCCGCGATTCACTTTCATTGCACCAGACGGTTTCGTATGGGATGAGCAGAACAAGCTGTTCCATAACGAGCAGCTGCGCACCAGCATCTTGATGGCTCATGCCCCACAGCAGACCCTCAATTTCTTGATCAACGACTTTTCCGCCGATCAAATGCTGTCAGCGAACATGGAACTAGTTGAGAAGGATGTGCGGCAGCTGGATGGTCGAGAGACACTCTTAGTCAAAGGCAACCGACTCAACGCTCCTTTTCCACAACAATTCTGTATCGTTGCCTACGGAACCGACGAGGGCTGTGCTCAACTCACGGCTATCTACCCGGAGGACCTTTCCGACGAGATAAAAGCGAATCTTGAATCCGCGTTACTGAATTCAACCTATGGAGTGCCTGAGTAGCGAAAGATTCTGGAGCGATTCACCTTCTTCGGGCGCTGACGCTCCCGGCTCACCAAACTATCCCCACCGCGTATAAACCATCGGCTCTTCCATCGGCTGCGAGTCGATTTCGCTCCGCTCGATGTGATCGGGATTGTCGTGGTCCCAGTCGTACTCCACCGGCTCGATGCGGGGAGCGATGTCGTAGTCGTAGTCCACCTCGACCGGTGGTTCTGGTGCCGGTTCGGGCTTGAGCTTCTTACGGGGGACGATGGTCGCTGTGTAGTAATAGTCGGGCTCCGGTTCAGGCTCTTCGGCCACCTCTTCGACTTCCGGCTCCTCGGCCACCTCTTCAACCACTTCCTCTTCAACCACTTCCTCCTCGGCGACTTCTTCTACCTCGGGCTCTTCTATGACCTCCTCGACCACTTCTTCCACTTCCTCTTGGAAGTGCTCGCCAAAGCGACTCGGCAGGCGGCGGCAGTCGGCCGACAGTTTCTTGAAAATGGCCAGAATGTGCTCGTGGCAGGTGAACACCAGCAGCTGATGTCCCTCGGCGGCGAACTCCGTGAGCACCTTGGCGGCCACCGCGGCTCGGCGTTCGTCGTAGTTCACGAGCACGTCGTCCAGAATCATCGGCAGCTGGATCCCCCGGCGGGCAAACATCGAGATCAAGGCCATCCGAACGCTGAGGAACAACTGCTCGCGGGTGCCGCGGCTCAGCGACTCGACCGCCAGCGATGTGCCGTCCTCGCGGTCGACGAACAGGATGTCGTTCGCCAGCGGCGTCCACACTCGCGTGTACAAGCCGCCGGTCAGCTCGCGGAAGTAACCTGTGGCTTCCTGCAGAGTTTCGGGTTGGCGATGCAGTTCGTATTCGTGCCGGACGCGTTCGAGCATCTGGCTCGCAACGGCCCGCTCGCGCCAGGCTTCCATGGCGCGGTGCAGATTCGCCTCGACGATGCCCAGCTCGATCTGCTTCTCGGACAACGTCGAATCTTCGGCCAGGGTCCGCTGCTTCTCAGCCAATTGCGCTCGCTCTTTTAGCAGAGTGTCGAGCTCCTTCTCGGTGGCCTCGTGAGCGCTGGTAAAACCTTCCCATTGCTTCTCGAGCGTGCCGACCACCTCGGGTGTGAAGAACTCGGCGAACTCTTCCTCACTACCCAAGTTGCCAATCGCGGCAGCGATCTCGCGGGTGAGCGACTTCCGCTCCCCTTCCAAGCGAGTCCGCTCCTCAAGGTCGGCAGCCAGCTTCCGGTAAGCGGTTTCGTGCTCGACTCCCGCCTTCTGGAACATGGCGTCGCGTTTACGGGTGAGGCCAATCGCGGTGCGAGCATGACGGGCCTCCTCGGCCTTTAGCTCTTTGGCCCGCTCGCGAAGCTTGTCGCGATGTTCGATATGGGCTTTCTGCAAGCGGCTTTCGCTCAACAAGTGCTCGAGTTGATCCAGCGGCTCCGCATCCTCCATCACCAGGCCAGTCTCTTCGGCCAATCGCTCGATGCGAGTCACTACGCGGTCGAACTCCCGCTGACGACGGGCCATGTCGTCGGCGCGGCTTAGCGCTTTCTGTTCGAGTGCGGCGAGTTGCTCGTACTGGCCGGCCAGCAGGTTGAGCTCCTTGGGCGTGAGCGCCTCGGGCAGTCCCAGGGCCTTGAGCGAGCCACGCCAGTCACGGCGGGTGGTCTCGACACGCGCCTTGGCGGAATCGTAGGCCGACTTCGCACTGCGGCTGGCTTCGGTCGCGCGGCGACGTTCGCTCTCCACCGGCAGCATGTCTTCCAGTTCGGCCAAGTGCTTCTCGGCCGTTTGCAGGCGAAGCACAATTGAGCCATCCGCAACGGGCAGCTCTTCTTCCAACTCGTCTTTCTCAGTGCGGGCGGCCACGAGTTGCCGATTCAAGTCTTCGAGTTGCCGCTCAACGCCATCGAGTTCCTCGGCCATGCGTTCTTTGTTGAAGAACCGCCAGACAGGTACGAGGACGCTGACAAACAGAAACAGAAATCCAGCTTGTCCGAGTTCGGGGCGGCCCTGCGAAAAAGCAAAGGCGAACAACAGTACGACCGCCCCGAACACGCACGCACCCCATGCCGCGTAATGATGCAGGGGCATTACCTGTCCATCCAGCAATTCCCGAGCTTGCTGCTCGAGTTCCACACCGCTACGACGAGTCTGTTCGATCTTCTGTTCCACATTGAGCCGCTGACGCAGCTTGGCGACCATCTCGCCGGCATCCTGCAGATTGGTCGGCAGACCGAGTCGCTCGCTGCTGGTAGTAGCACTCTCCAGTTGCGCGGCGACCTTCTCCTCCTCGTTGCGATAGACCTCGTACTCTTGTTCCGCGATCTCCAATTGCTTCTCAGCGGCATCCATGGCGGTCCGCTGCGGAGCGAGCTTCTCTAGCTGCTCCTTAGTGAGCACCAGACGCCGCTCGCTGTCGCCGAACCACTGCTGGGCCAGGCGGCTGGTCTCGCTCTCGAAACGCTCGGCCAGCTGGTCGGCCTCGGCCTCGAACTCTGCACTCTGGGCAGCCAGCGACTCGAGCCACTCCTGCTGCTCGGCCAGGCCTTCGATTCGGCAACAATTCCGCACCAATACTTCGTTGATGCCCAGATCCTCGGCCTCCTGGCGAAGCTGGTGCCGCTGGCCTTTGTGAATCTCGCGCTGCCGCTGGTGTTCCTCGATGCGTTCGTTCAGTTCGTCCAGGTCCGCAATAGCGGTCGATTCCAACGGGTACAGCCCGGCGAGCGACTGGATGCGGGTGTCGGTCTCTGAACGCTTGAGCCACTGCTGGCGGATGTTCATCGCCACTTCCACCCGCCGGGCCCGGCGTTCCCGCTCGCGAGCCTCGGCCCGCAGCGTGGCCACCTGCTGA
The DNA here is from genome assembly GCF_024054565.1 of Aeoliella straminimaris. Taxonomy (GTDB): domain Bacteria; phylum Planctomycetota; class Planctomycetia; order Pirellulales; family Lacipirellulaceae; genus Aeoliella; species Aeoliella straminimaris. The sequence continues at coordinate 72,840 of NZ_JAMXLR010000076.1, read as the reverse complement.
TCGATCTCGTCGATTTCCAAACCACGCTGGCACCAGGTGCGGGTCTGGCCCGCCAGCTCTGCGATCTCGGCCTCCAGACGCTCCTTGTCAGCCAATAGCGTCGCGATCTTCGAACTGTTGTCGGCATTGTCCAGCAACTTCTTGCGACTCGAACGCAGACCGACGATCACGTCGTACAGCATGATGCGATCGAGACCGGACGTCAGGCGGTAGATCCACTGCGCCGCGGCGCTGCCTCCCAGCGTGCCCAGATGCTGAATTTCATCGAGCCCCAGCGCGAAGACGTTATTGAACGTGGCTTCGTCGACGTGCTCGATGGCCTCGCGCAACAGGCGGTCGCCCTGCTGTTCGCCTTCGGGCATGTCGATCGTCACGCGTCCACAGTCGGTGTCGCTGCGGTCGGCATAGCGGTTGATGCGAAACGGCCCATCGTCGGTCACCACGCCCAGCGAGCCGCCAGGACGACCTCCGCTGACTGGCGGCAGGTACACCGCCCGACGATCGTCGGAGACGCCGTATAGCACGCTCCGCAAGAACTGCATCAACGTGGTCTTGCCCGCTTCGTTCCAACCGTGAAACACGGTGACTTCGGGCGACAATCGACGCAAATCGAGGTCGTGCCAAACGCCGAAGCCGTCGACGGAGATGTCAGTGATACGCATGGGAGAGAGGGATGGGGTCGAGGTTCGGTGGCAGGATGCAGGTTCGAGGCCGCTGGTATCGGGAGGCGGCCGACTTTAGTGACGCTCGAATGACCACACGCGGAATGTAGTTCTCAAGCTCGTTGGTCTTTCCTCATTCGGAATTGACTAGTTGTCCGGTGGCTTCGGGCGACGTGAGCAAATCGATGCCCAGCTTCTTGGCGTTCTCCAGCACCATGGTACGGTGATCGGAATCCGTGAACTTGGCGGCCGATTTGAGCCAGTCGCTGGCGAGTGGCTCCGGCAACAGTTCTTCGAGCGCGAGCGACTTGCGGCCGTCCTCTTCAAATTCGGCCAGCTGTCGCAGGTAGTCGCCAAGGATGGTCTCCTGGTCGTACCATTCTTCTGGCACCGTGGCAGGCGCCAGGCAGTTGACTCGGACCGTCCAGCACAACGGCGAACGCTTCGCGGCTCGCTTCTGCAGTCGGCCAACCAACGCGTCGACCTCCATACCGGGGCGCAGTTGCGTAATCAGCGGCCCGGTACCACGCAGGTGGAACGAGACCAACAGGTCGGTGCCTTGCGACTTTTGACGGAGCTTGTCGAGTCGCTCGTCCATGCGGTCTTCGAGTTGCTCGAGCGTGGTGCTGGCCGTCACTTCGATCGACTCGTCGACCCAGCGGATGATATCGGTCGAGACAAACTTGGTTTGCGTCTTGCCATCGACCACATGCACGAGCGTGCAACCACAAGGCCCCGATTCGCCGGGCGATCGACCTTGAGGCGTGCCGGCGTAGTGGGCGATACCAGGTTCGGTATCCACCGTGGCACGACGATGCCGGCCGCCCAGGGCCATGTAGTGGACGCGGTCGCCTTCACGGCCTGGCGAATCGTTGGTGCTGTAGGCCACGCCAGCGGTGAACACTCCGTTGGCATCGCGATGAAATCCGCTCGCCTCGACGCTACCATCGTCTTCGGCGCTGACACCTTGAATGCGGGCAATGGTCTTGCCGTCGCGTTTCAGTTCGATGTTCTCTACTTCACCACAACCAAAGCGGTGAACGTTTTCGGGCAGCTTCGCCACAACGGGCCACTCGTCCGGCCCATCGACCACACCTCCGGCCCAGAAGACTTCCACGTTGCGGGCGTGAAGGCGTTCGAACTGCTCCTGCAGAAACACAATGGCGCGAGGTCCGCTGCGAGAGAGGTCCACAATGTCGCCCGACAGAAGCAGTGCGTCGGCGCCTTCGACTAGCGTGGTCTCGACCACTTGTTGCGCCGCCATGTAGGCCGCATCGCGAGCCAGTTCGCGCAGATCGTCCGATAGCGTGGGCAGGCCGGCCAGGGGGGCTTCCAAATGCCAATCGCTTGAATGAACGAGACGTATCTCAGGCCGCTGCATAACGCCTCCCTGCGTCAGTGTTGGTGGTGCGGGTGGCAAGTGAACGAGTGACGCCAGCGTCCGTCCGCTCGCCACTTGGCACTTGCCACTCGTCACAACTTACACAGTTTCGCGAAAGGGGCCAACTTCAGATTGCCGGCGGTGCTAGCTTTTTCGAGCGGCAGCTCGCTGGCTTGGAGCTGCTTGCGAGCACGCAAAGAACATCACTCGCTACGCAAAGCGGCGCCGGCGGTCAGCCGCACCTGGCATGCTAGCTGTGGGGCACTTGGAACATTAGACTGGAGCCAAACCTCCCGATCCTCTCGACAACTATTGGAACTGCGAAATGCTGTGCCACAGAGTTCAGTGCCTGGCAGCCGTCGCTCTGTCCGTTTGGCTGGGCGGGCAAATGGCCGCCTTTGGCGAAAAGCCCGACTCCTTTGTGTTTATGCCGAGCAGAGGTGAGGGTCCGTTCCCCGTGGCGGTGTGGCTGCATGGATATCGGGGCTATTCTAGCGATGGCTACGCCCGGAACCTCTCTAAGGAGGTCTACCAGAAGCACGCCGACGATCTTGGCGCAGCCATTGTGGGCTTTCCCGGCACATGCGATCTGGGAGATGGAACCCAGCAGTGGTCTGAAGAGCCAATCGCCGATCAGGCCTATATCCAATGGCGACTGCGAATCCTGGCCCAGCAGCACGATCTCGACTTGAACAACGTAGCGTTGTTTGGCTTCTCGCAAGGCGCTGTGGTGGCCGGCGACTTGGTGACCATTTTCCCCAAGCAATACAGCGGTGCTTTGCTACTTTCGCCCGGTTGCATCAGCGAACCGCGTGGCGCCGCCGAGCCAAGCGACGACCACAAGAAACTGGTGGTGGTAAGCAGCTGTGGCGCCATGGAACACCCAGGAACTGTGGAGTTGACCAAGGCCTATGACGGCTACCTGCGCAAGCTCGGAGCCGACTGCACGCTGAAGCTGTACCCCGGCGTTGAGAAACACGACCGTCCGCCCGATTTCGCCGATCAGTTCCCCAAGTGGATGGAGAAGATACTGGCCGACAAAGAGCCGGCTACCCCATAAGTCCAGCGGAGCTTGCTGTACGGCTTCGATTTTTATGCACCTACCAGACCTAACTTCCGTCGAGCACCGCCCCTGGCCCGTTCCCAAGCTGCCATGGACCTGGCAGCAGGCCTGGTACGATCTGCTGTTCGCTCACTGGCCGATCGATGCCGCGGAGCTTCGAGGACTGATTCCTGCAGAACTGGAAGTTGATACCCACCAGGGTACCGCGTGGATTGGCGTGGTGCCGTTTACCATGCGGATCAAACGCCGCGGTCTGCCTGGTATTCCTACGGCTTCTTATTTTCCCGAACTCAACGTACGAACCTACGTCAAACTGGGCGACAAGACGGGCGTGTGGTTCTTCAGCCTCGATGCGGCGAGCCGATTGGCCGTCTGGGGAGCGCGGCAGTTTTTTCACCTGCCCTACTTTCACGCCGACATGAGCGTGGCAGCCGACGGCGACACGATTCACTACCAGAGCGCCCGGCGAGGGCCGCGGCCGGCGAGGTTTTCCGCTCAGTATCGTCCCTCGGTGCCAGTGTCGCTCGCCCAGCATGGTAGCCTGGAGCACTGGCTCACGGAGCGTTATTGCCTGTTCGCCCAATCCAAATCGGGCGACTACTGGTGCGGCGAGATCCACCATGAACCGTGGCCGCTGCAAGAAGCCGAGGCGGACATCAAGGAGAACTCGATGCTCGAGCCACTCGGACTGCGAGTGCCGCAAGTCGATCCGGTGCTGCACTTTGCCAAGTCGATTGACGTCGCACTATGGCCGCTGGCGAGAGCCTGAGGAACGATCAAGCCGCCATCGAACGAGCAAAGTTCGGCGAGCTGCGACGCAGGGCCACGCGGTACTTATTTCGCAGGTCAACCATGTTCACCCATTGCCAGGCGTTCAGCAGTGCGGCCGCGAGTGCAACGCCCCACGCCCAGATGGCTGGCGGCACTCCCGTGTTGTTGTCAGCCTCTGCCCGGTCCTCCGTGTCACTAAAGCTGGCCCGCTCGGCAATTCCACCAAAATCGCTGTCAAAGTTCGCCCGCTGCGCTGTCTGCGAGGTAGGCGTCAGACTGGGCAGTTGGCTGTTGTCACCTGCCGCTGCTGGAGATTGACCGTTCGGGTTATTGGCAGCCGTGATGGCAGGGCCTTCCGCCGATTCGGGTCCGCGGGCATTGGCAATTCCCGCACCGTCCGAAACCATGGGGGCCACGATGTTTGGCCCGCCCGTGCGGGTACCGTTTTGTGATGGTGGAGCCGTCGCTCCCCCCACTTCCTTCGCCGGGAACTGCTCCTGGCCGGGAGGCGCCGGCTGCCGCCCGCGGACGGCCGCCAGGTCGGCCTGGGTTTGCAACTCACGTTCTCGCTGTTCGCGTTCGACTCGTGCCCAGTATTGCTCTTGCGTCTCGGCAATGGGCGTGTTGGCCGTGGCATTGGAATTGCCGTGACTGCTCAAGACCGAGCGTTCGCTTACACGTAGCGGATTCGACCCACTGTCGGCGTTCCAGTCGGGCGTAGGCACTGTAGCCCTGGGCTGCGAATTCACATTGCCGCCCGCACCGCCGACGGGATTGCCGTAACGATCCATTCCCTGCCCATTGCTACTGGCGGCTGTCGTGGGGGCAACAAAGCCCGGCATGGGCCCCGTGCCGCCGGAGAGCGGGGCCAGCGGCGTGTTCGCAGGATTCGACAGGTTGGGGTTGGGCATCGCGGTATTATTCGAAGAGGCAGCCGAACGGGTGTCGGGCGGAGCAATCAAGTCGCCTACGGCCTGGCGAGTGTCGTTAATGACTCGCTCGCCGGTCGCGCCCATCTCGCTGAATGAATTTCGCACCGCGTTTCGCGTGTTGTTGAAACCATTCTCGGCCGCCTCGAAACCGGCTTCGAGTTGGTTCCGCGTATCGTAGCCGTTTGCCGTCGGAGGGTTGGTGGTCCGCGCCGCGGTGGGATTGGTCGGCGGTGCCGCGTACTGGCTGCCCGAATATTGGCCACCCGTGTACTGCGTACCAGCAGGTGGCACCGTGTTGGGTATCGAGTTCGGGGTGGCATTCGGCTGCGACGATGCCCTGGTAGCGGCTCCATTGAAACCGTCGGCATTGCGACCGAATCCGCCCGCCGGTCCCGTTTGAGCCAAGAGGTCGACGCTGGGCGAGGCCGCATCGCCCACCTCAGGACGGTAGGTGGTACGCGCGACGGCGCCGGGGCGCAGCTTCTTGGCCAGGGGCTGGTTGCCGACCACCACGCGAATTCTTCGTATCGGCGAGACTTCAGGCGGTATATTGGCCTCAATCGCTTCGGCTTCGCCTGCCTTCATTTGCTCCAGCAACTCCGGCTCTACCTGCACGGTGTAGTCGTAGCCTACTTCCGCGTCGCTGGAGGGCTCGTATCCGAACGACACGCCCAGCAGTGGAACGAACAGCAATAGTGCAGGAGAAGTCATTGTGAATTGGAACTGGTAAGAGGAACAGGTATTCGAGCGGTGCCACAACCCGCGCGCACGCCCCAGGAAACGCTCACCAAGAAGAATAGGCACCACGCTGGTGGCATGCCTCACGCCGGATCCTTCCGTCAAGCAAGACTCCCTGTAGCAACCACTATCGGTCGTAGTCTGACGACGCAACGTTTGCTATCAACCGCTGATTCTAGCGAATGCCGCGGTGTAGGCCTAGAGAAATACACCAGTAAATGGGGAACGTAACGACGGACTCCTAATCCCTGCCCACAAGTCACCTTTAATTCGGCATTGGTCATGGCTCGCGTTCTGCTAGCATAGAGCGATGAGTTCTCCAAGTACCTTCGATCGATTCACCGGTTCGCCAGCGATTCGCCGGCTGATTCGCTGGTGCATTACCTTACTGGTGGTCGGTTTGGTGCTGTGGTTCGCCGGTGGCACGGTGCGGCAGGGATGGCAGCAGCTATCAACCAGCGACATCGACATTTCCTGGCCCTGGGTGGCACTTTCGGCTGGGCTGTACATCGTGGGGCTGGCGCCGATGGCCTTTTACTGGCGGCTCGCCCTCGGCAGTTTGGGCGAGCGCCCCCCCCTGCTGGCCGTGGTGCGGGGCTACTACTTGGGCCACTTGGGCAAGTACGTGCCGGGCAAGGCCATGGTGGCTGTGCTGCGGACCGGGGCACTGGTGCAATCGGGTTGCCGTCCTCGTTCGACTGTGGTCAGCGTGTTCCTCGAAACCCTTTCGTTCATGGCCACCGGCGGCATGCTGGCCGCGCTACTACTGGTGGCCAGTGGCGACGCTCCAGCACAGTACGCGTGGCTTTCTGCTGGGTTGGCGTTGCTGGTGGGACTGCCCATCACTCCGCCCATTGCCCGCAAGCTAGCCGGCCGGGTGCTCGCGAAACAGCAGGCGGAAGGTGACCAACCAACTTCCTCGTTGCTGGCTGGCATCACCTGGCGTTTGACGGCCGCCGGAGTGGCTTGCAGCACGATCGCCTGGACTCTGCTGGGCTTGAGCCTGTGGGCGGCCGTTCGGTCGGTGGGCACGACGGGTGCCGGACCGTTCGCCCAACTGGCATTATGGATCGAGGCCGTTACTTTGCCCGTCGTGGCGGGGTTCCTGTCGCTGATCCCGGGTGGAGCGTTCGTTCGCGACTTTCTGCAGGTGGAGTTGCTCGCACCGGCACTGCCGGAGGGAACCAGTGCCCTGTTGGCCGCCGGCCTCTGGCGGCTGATTTCGGTTTCCTCCGAAGGGGCCATTTGTGGTATACTGGAAGCTTCCCGCCTGTGTCGTCGCCAGCGGCCTACCTCCGACGATACAACCTAGAACGACATCCGAAGATTGGCTAGTTGTGTGTGCTTCAGGCGGCGCACCTTGATCTCGGAGATCGCGATCCGTGGATTGCAGCGAGAGCAGTCTCGAATGACTCCCATCACCATTGTTATCCCGGCTTTCGACGAGGCAGCTAGCCTGAGCGAGTTGCACCGCCAACTGCGCGAAGTGGCAGCGGCCCACGATTACCGCTTGCGGATGGTGGTGGTGGACGATGGTTCGACAGACAACACCTGGCAGGTGGTTGAGCAGTTGGCGGCCGAAGACGACCACGTGCTCGGCATTCGCTTTCGCCGCAACTTCGGCAAAGCCGCTGCCCTCACTGCTGGGTTCGACGTCGCCGAAGACCCTTACGTCGTCACGATGGATGCCGACCTGCAGGACGACCCCGCCGAGTTGCCACTGCTGCTGAAGAAGCTGAGCGAGGGCTACGACGTGGTCAGCGGCTGGAAAGTCGACCGCAAGGATCCCTGGCACAAGACGCTGCCCTCCAAGGTATTCAATAAGCTTGTCGGCTGGCTCACCGGCGTGAAGCTGCACGATCACAACTGCGGATTCAAGCTATATCGTCGCGAAGTGTTCGACGAAGTCCGCATTTACGGCGAGCTGCATCGCTTTGTTCCTGTGCTGGCGGCGGCTCGCGGTTTCAAGGTGGGCGAAGTGCCCGTGAATCACCGCCCGCGCGAGTTCGGCCACTCCAAGTATGGGGTGATGCGGATTGTCAAAGGACTGCTCGACCTGTTCACGGTCAAGTTCATCACGGGATTTGGTCAGCGACCACAACACCTGCTGGGGGCCACCGGCTTGGTGGCGTTCCTGTTTGGCTTTGTGCTACTGTGCTACCTGGCCGTGATGTGGTGCGTATCGCGAATCTCGCCCAGTATCGATCCCGTGCATTTGCACGAAACGGCCGCCCTGTATTATGCCCTGGCCAGCTTCTTGATTGGTGGACAGTTCCTCTCAGTTGGGCTGCTGGGCGAAATGATCACCGCCTTCCTCATTCGCAAAGCGGATATGTACTCCGTTTCCGCCTACACGGGGCCCGAGGAACGTGTGCCCCGGACCGGCGGCCCACAAACTCCGCCAGTGCCCCCCGCGCAAGAAACGCATGACCACTGAAACACAGCCCGAGGTGACAACGGGCGATCCGAACGTTCGACTACGCCGCTCGATCTACGCAATACTCATCGTCATTGCCGTGGGGCACATGTCGGGCCGCATCCTGGCGGTAAATTCTGAGAACTACGCCAGGCTCAGCCAATCGCGCATCAACCAGCGGCTGGACGATTTTCGCGCCGAGCAGGAAGCTGCTGGCGCTGATGAGGCAACAATCGAAGAACGCGTCGAGCGGAAGCGAGAAGAGCTGCAGCAGAAACTCGGCTTGGAGCGCCCGTTCCTCAGTGCCAACGATCGCAGTCGCTGGCTCACCATTCGCTCGCTAGTCGAAGAAGGCACTTACGAAGTCGACAACTTCTTCCGCGAGCCGCGGTGGGACTCCATCGATATGGTCAGCCATCTGGGGCGCGATGGCGAGCGGCACTACTACTCCAGTAAGCCACCACTAATGGCCACGATGCTGGCACCCAAGTACTGGCTGATCACCAAACTCACGGGCTGGAACCTTGGCACCCATCCCTACGAAGTCGGCCGGCTGATGCTGCTGCTCACCAATGTGCCGGCCATGATTGTGTTGTTTGTGGTTATCGCCGCCCTGGCAGAGCAACTCGGCACGACCGACTGGGGCCGCATCTTCGTCGTCGCTACGGCGTGCTTGGCCACGCTGCTTACCACGTTTGCCGCGACGCTCAACAACCACATTGTGGGCGCAACCAGCGCGGCCGTGGCGATCTACTTCTTTGTGCAGATAGCCCGCTCCGAGAAGCCCCGTGGGTGGCACTTCCTGGCCTGCGGCCTGGCGGCTGCGTTCACGGCTGCCAACGAACTGCCCGCCCTGTCGTTTCTCGCCCTGCTGGGCCTTATTCTGTTGATTCATGATTGGAAACGAACGCTCCTGTGGGGGGTGCCCGGCGTGCTGGTCGTGGCGGCTGCCTTCTTTACCACCACCTACATCGCCCACGATAGCCTGCGTCCCCCCTACATGCACCGCAGCGAGACCGATGCGAGCGATAATTGGTACCTCTACACTTACGAGAAAAACGGTCGCACCATCGAAAGCTACTGGCACGACCGGCAAGGCATCGATCGCGGGGAGGAGAGCAAGCTCACCTACGCCCTGCACGTATTGGTGGGTCACCACGGCGTCTATTCGCTCACACCTGTCTGGCTGCTGACATTCGTGGGCATGGGCATCTGGGCCGTGCGCGGCGGGCGGACGCAGCGGGAGCTCGTGCTGATGGCTTTCGCCCTCACGCTCACCTGCTTTGTGTTCTTCATCGCACTTCGCCCGCTGGAAGATCGCAACTATGGAGGCATGACGTCCGGCTTCCGCTGGATGTTCTGGATCGCCCCGTTCTGGCTCGCGGTATTGCTGCCGGCGGTCGACTGGATGAGCCGAAACTTGTGGGCACGGGGAGTGGCTTTGGTCCTGTTGTGCTTGTCGCTAGTTTCGGTAAGCTATCCCACCTGGAATCCTTGGCAGCAACCTTGGATCTACAATGCCCTCGAACACTTTGGCTTGCTCTAGCGTCGAACTCGGCAGGCGTCTCTCAGCATGGAAACTATGTTCTCGCTACCAGTTTGGTTGGTCGCGATCCTCATTTTCAGTTTGCGGATCATCGATGTCTCGCTCGGCACCTGCCGGACGATTGCCGTCGTACAAGGTCGGATTGGGCTGTCCGTAGGCCTCGGATTCCTGGAAGTCCTGGTATGGATTACTACCGTGGCCAACGTTATCCAACATGCCAGCAGCAACGCCTGGCTGCTGCTAGCGTACGCAGCGGGTTTCGCAGCGGGTAACGCCACGGGTATTTATCTCGAGCGATGGCTCGCCATGGGCATGGTCATCCTGCGGTTGATGTCCGAAGGAGCGGGCGACGAATTGTCCGACGCCCTGGGCGACAAAGTGACGAGAGTTTATGAATTCGATGGCTCTCGGAACGGGCAGTCCGTTAGATTGCTGTATGTCCCCATTCAGCGGCGCAAAGCCGCGGCACTGATAGCCGAGGCACAGCGAGTCGACCCGCATCTGTTCTACGCGGTCGATACGCTCCGCGACTCGAACATGCTGTTGCCGACGCCGCTACCGGTGCCCACTGGATGGCGTGCGGCCGTGAAAATGAAGTAGCCCCCCGGGCCGGCTACCTGCCTTCGACCTGAGCTTCCATCACCGCGCGGGCATCGCGATTGGCCGCTTTCCAGTCCCCATCGGCGGCTTGATCGACGATGGCTTGCAGTAAGTCGCCCTCGGCATCTGTGATCTCGCCCCGCTCCACGGCCTGGGCGATCTGCAGCTTCACCTCGACTAGCTTGTCTTCCGCCTGGCGGTTCGTGATCGAATACAGGGCCTTGGAATATTCATAGGCCTGAGGGCTGACCTCGCCATAACCACACCCCTGCACGATCGTCAGCATAACGAGCAATGGCAACCCACAAGAAGTCAAACGTCTAGGAATCATGATTATAGCCCCCGGGGGATCTCTCCTTCGTCAATGCTCGAATACTCGGCCCACAGGATCAGGTCGACATCCTCGGCGACAAAACGCACCGAGCCATCGCCCAAGCTGACGTTGCCCCCGCTGGGATGCTCGGCGTACATCTGGCCCACGTGATATGTGGGGAAGTTCACTGGATGGATGATGGGGAACCCCGTGATATCGAGTTCGCCTCCCGAGGGGCCCGCATGTACCAGCACCAGGGTAGCTGCTGCATCGGGACCATTCTCGGGCGATTGAAATCGCGGATGCGTCAACGCACCGGGGACGACACCGACCCAGGTCTTGTCGCTCAATGACGAACCGTGCTCGCCCAGGAAGATGGTATGAGACAAACCGTCGGTCACGTGCCGGAACTCGGTCTTCGAATTACGGAAGAAAGGTCCGTCCGCCACCCGTGAGGCGTCGCCATCGATTTCGACGGTGGTGGTCTCGCTGGTATAGATGTTGGTGAATACCGTGCCGGACGAGCTGGCCCCGCACTCGCCCCAGCACGACTCCTGCCCATGGCTGGCCACGTAGTGCGAGCGCCCAAGCTCGACATCGGTTCCCGCGATGGAGAGCGGTTCGCCTGCAGCATCGGCTACGTAAAACGGATCTCGAGTGCCCGAGGAACTAGGGCAAATCAGCACCGTGGGCTGTTGGCGGATGATCGACGCATGTTGCGGATGCCAGATCGGCTCGTCGAAGTCAATCGACTCGGCCATGCCACTTTGCTCCAGGTGGTCGAGCAGATAAGCGGCCCAGCCCCAGCCGGGAGGGGCGTCCCAGGTTTCTGGGTCGCGGAGCGGCGATGCAGGGGTAGTCAGCGATGCAGAACTGTAGCCGGGCGGCAACCGGCGCTGGGCGGACTCGTAGTTGTGCAGTGCCAGTCCCAGTTGCTTCAGGTTATTCGTGCAGGCGTTACGCCGCGCGGCCTCGCGAGCCGACTGCACCGCCGGCAGCAGCAATGCCACCAGAATGCCCATGATGGCGATCACCACCAAGAGTTCCACGAGCGTAAAGCCGAATCTGCCGCGGTTAGGTATCCGGTCCATTCAATCTCCTTGGGGCTCGCCTGAGGTTTAGCTTATGCTAAATTCGCCCAAAGTTTAGCCAATGGTAAACTGCTGGTCAAGCAGCGCCGCGGCAGATAAACTGAAAAACGTTCCAGATACACCCCACCTTGGGGGTGACCACCAGGCATGCTTCGCCAACTATGGCACCATCGGAAAAACGAGCTTCGAACGAATTCCGCCGCACCCGGCACGATCACGCCACGGAGACGGCCGAAGACTACGTGGAGGCCGTAGCCCAGATCGAGGATGAGGCCGGCGAGTGCCGCGGCGCCGATCTGGCGCGCCTGTTCGCCGTGAGCCATGTGACCGTCACCAAGACGATCGCGCGCCTTAAAGACGAAGGCCTGGTCGATACCCGTCCGTACGGCCCCATCACGCTCACCACCCGCGGTCGTCGCCTGGCTCGCGATTCGCAGCGGCGGCACGATCTAGTGGTCGAGTTCCTGAAAACCATCGGCGTAAGCGACGAAACCGCCCGTATCGACGCCGAGGGAATCGAGCACCACGTGAGCAAAGAAACGCTGAAGTGCTTCCAGAAGATTGTGGAAGGCCAGCGATAGCTCGAGCTTACTCGCCCATTTTCGGCCAGTACTCTGGCAAGGGAGCCTCGACGACGACTTGTTCGTCTCGCATTGGGTGGCGGAATCCAAGCAGTCGCGCGTGCAGTGCGATGCCCTGCTCGCGGAGGTCTTCCACTACGGGACCGAAATTGGCCGTGGAACCATACTGCGAATCGCCCAACACGGCATGCCCTCGCGAGGAACTCTGCACGCGAATTTGATGGGTGCGCCCTGTCTCAAGTTCGATCTCGAGCCAAGTACCTCCCTGCACATGGCCCCGCACCCGGTAGTGCAGGATCGCTTTCTTACCCCGCGGATCGTCCTCCGGCACCACAATGGCCTGCGCCATGCCATGCCGCTTGTGCAGGTAGTCGACCCAAGTGCCCTCGTCCGGCTCGACGAGACCTTCGACTAGTGCCCAGTAGGTCTTGCTGACCGTGCGATTCTGAAACTGGTCGGCCATGCGTTTCGCTGCGCGGACATGCCTGGCGAAGGAGATCGCGCCGGTGACAGGTCGATCAAGCCGATGGATGATGCCGAGGTAGATGTTTTCGCCGGGCGATTTGCCTTCTCGCTCGCGGTAAAAGTCCTTGACCGCCAACTCCAAGCTATCGATGCCGCGAGGCGCCTGCGTTAGCAATCCGGCCGGTTTGTTGACCACCAGGCAGGGGCCATCGTCGTATAGAACGGTAAAAGGCTGGTTCATCCTTGCTGCTCCCGTTCAGCGACCCGCCCTGCGAGCAAACTTGGCCATGACCTTGTCGAGCAACGTCGGCGCCATGCGATTTGCCACCAGCATCCACCAGCCACGCCAGTTGGGCACGATCTCGTGGCTGCCGCGGGCGATGGCCTTGATGGTAGCTCGCGCCACGTACTCCGCCGTAACGCCCTTCATCCCGGCCCAAGGCAGTTTGACGCGTTGCTCGACCAGATGATCGGCCAACTCGGACTCGGTGGTGCCCGGCGAAACCAGTAGTACATCGATGCCCATCGTCGAGAGCTCCGCCCGCAGCGATTGGCTCCAACCGGTAATGGCGAACTTGCTGGCACAGTAGGCACTCGTGAACGGGATACCTCGGTGGCCAAGAATCGAGCCCACGTTCACTACCATGGGCGTGCGACCTGTGCGGAGCAGCGGGATGGCCTCGCGCGTCAGCTCCGTGGCGGCAAAGAAGTTTACTTCGAAGATCTTTCGCAACACGTCGGGCGATTCGCCGGCAAAGTCGCCGCCAGCACTGATGCCGGCGTTATTCACTAGCAAATCCAGGCCACCCAACTCGCGTTGAGCAAACTCGAGGCACGCAGCTCGATCTGCCGCGTTGGTGACATCTCCCACCACGACGCTGGCCTCGGTGCCCGCTTGGCGCGTCGCTTCGCGGACCTCGTCTAACCGTTCCTGGCGACGGGCAAACAACAAGCAGCGCACGCCCGCTCGAGCCATCTCGATGGCCATGGCACGACCAATGCCGGCCGAGGCGCCGGTGACAATAGCTCGCAATCCCTTCAGTTCGCGCCGTGCCATCAGGCGACTTCGTCGACCGTGGTGCGTACCTGTTGCGAGTCGCGGTCGGCGTCGCCATCGGGCATGGCCACCGAAGGCGATCTTTCCCGGATTTCGGCCTCGCGGTGATTGATACGTCCCAGGTACTTGCGCGGCATGCGGCAATGGATCGTCGTCCGATTGCCATCGTGCGTGCGGCTAAGGATCTCGCCATGCTTGGCGATGTAGGCCGCCAATCTGCCGTTCTCGATGGCAAAGTCGATATCGGCATCCACGAAGTTGATACTCAGGGCATCGCTCACCGCTCGGGTCAACTTATCGAGCCCTTCGCCGGTCGCGGCGCTAACCGGTATGGCAGCTGGATATCGGTCGAGCAGCTTGGTGAGTTCGGCCTCGCCGGCCACCTGATCGACCTTGTTCAACACCAGCAGCGTATCCTTCTGCTCGATGCCCAGTTCCTCCAACACGCCGTACACGGCCGAGATCTGGTCGAGCACCGCGGAGTTACTCGCATCGGCCACGTGCATCAACAAGTCCGCCTGATGCGCCTCTTCCAGGGTCGCCTTGAAGCTGGCAATCAAGCGGTGGGGCAATTCGCGAATGAACCCGACCGTATCGGAAAGCAACACGGGCCCCCAGCCAGGCAGGCTCCAGCGGCGGGTGCGGGTGTCGAGCGTGGCGAACAGTTTGTCCTGCGCCAGCACCCCCGCACCGGTGATGCGATTCATCAGGGTGCTCTTACCGGCGTTCGTATAGCCAACCAGCGACACGGTCATGTGATCGCGGCGACCCTCGACCTCGCGCTCACGGCGTTTGTGGATTTTATCCAGGTCGCGGCGCAAGTCGACAATTCGCTTTTCGACCAACCGGCGGTCGGTCTCGAGTTGCTTTTCACCTGGACCACGCATGCCGACGCCCATCTTCAAACGCGACAGGTGGGTCCACATGCGTTTCAACCGCGGCAGCGCGTACTCCAACTGTGCTAGCTCCACCGCCAGGCGGGCTTCGTGCGTTTGGGCGCGGGTGCTGAAGATGTCGAGGATCAGCTCGGTGCGATCAAGCACCTTGACCCCGACCGACTGCTCGAGATTTCGCACCTGAGCGGGCGACAAATCGTTGTCGAAGATCACCACGTCGGCTTCGGTGCCTTTGACCAACTGGGTCAGTTGATCGAGCTTACCCTTACCCAAGTACGTGGTCTTGTCGGGCGTATCGCGGCGTTGCGTCAGCCGAGCAACCACTTCGGCACCGGCCGTCTCGGCCAGTCCCGACAGTTCTTCAAGAGGTTCTTCAGAGCGAGAGGTTCCGGGGAGTTCGACGCCCACGAGGACTGCGGTTTCGCTGTCGACTCCCTGCTTGCGATCGATGTCCGTTGGCAACTGGTTCGGGGCTCCTATATGGAAAAGTGACAACAGGCGTTTTACGCGAGCCACGTTATGCTCGCCCGCCCTGCACCACTTCTATTATACCTCGCCTGGCTGCACTGCCTACAGTCGATTGGCAGGGCGCGAGGCGGCGAATTCGGTAAATAGACCGGATTCGCCGCCGTTGGTTCGCGCTTCCCTCCCCCCAAATATGTCACTTACCACACGAATTCCAGGCCCAGATTGGCACCGTGATACAACGCCGAGCTCTCTTCGTACAGCGTCGGATTGCGAGTTTCGCCCAGGAATACCGTGGGATAGAAGTCGAAGTTATTCGCTGCCAGTGCGGCAGTGTTGATGAACAGCACATCGTAACCGGCACGCAGCGACCAGCTTGGCAGGATGTCGGCCACAATGCTCACACCACCTTCGCCGATAAACGACACGTGGTCTGCTTTGACATTCTCCAAAGCCGTGCCACCTGGCAGTGCACTTCCGGTAACGCTAGTGGCCACCTCACAACGGTTGTTGTAGATACCCGCCTTGCCGTAGCCGCCGATGCGGCAGCCTTGGCGAACGGTAACCCACATGTCGCCGCCGGCTTGGAAGCCAACCAGGTCGTTTTCGGTCCGTACCGCCGTCCACGAGCTGCCGGCGGGGCCGAGCGTGGAGAAATTCAAGTCTTCGCTCAGCCGGGTGTAGCGAACACCGGCCATCACGGTACCGCTTACCCGCGGATTAAATCCAACCCAGTAGCGGCGGTAGCTGATTTCACTGTTGTGCAATTCGCTCAGCAGTTCCAAGCGAGCGGAGTTGGCCAACTCGGTCGAACTCAGACCGGCACCATCCACGCCAATGTTGGGAACTCCGTCGCCAGTGGTGTCGACACCAAGGCCGAAGTTACTGTAGCCGGTGAAGATGTCGCCTGCCCCGTCCAATGTCGAGACGGCGCCCCATTCGAACAGGCCGGCGTAGGACACCTCGAGGAAGGACAGCGCGCCCAGGTCGTAGCGACCGGTCAGACGCAAGCCTGGCTCCCAGTCGCCTTCGACGTCGTTGGTCGTCAGTGCCAGAGCGGGATCAACACCAGCCGAGACATCTGTCACGCCAATGGTGGCGAAAATCACCTCGGGATCGGCTGGTTTGTTGCGCTTCCAATACAAGGCTTCGGCCGAGAAGTCGAAATAGTGTGGTCCACATTGATCGATGGGCCGCATCAATCCGGCATCAAAGAGTCCGAGGAAGCAGCATTTTCCCAGCAGTCCGCGACGCCCATCGCAGGGGTCTTCACACTCCTGTGCGTACGGCGAGAATTGCCCCGGCCAACCGCCGGCTGGCTGCTGCATCTGCACACCGTTGGGTGCTCCGTGAGGATAGGGACCGGCGCCGCCCGTGCAGCAACCTCCCATCCCGTTGTAGCCCATCATTCCGCCGGGCGTGCAGCCATCGCCGCAGTAACTGGCGGGTATGACTACAGGTTCTCCGTAGGCGTTGGTCCATTCGGAGCCACCCGATGTCCAATGATTCGCCCTTCTGGCAGGTTGTCCCTGCTGACCACCCGGCTGATACAAGGCCTGACGCACTTGGGCTTGGGCCAAGGCGGGCACAAGCAGTGTGACCGCGACCGCCCAGGCGGCTATACGACGTCCGTGAATAGGTGCCGAAATCATCAAGTTTTCCCCCCTCGAAACTTGGCCCGTGCGGATGAATGAGTGGCCAAGCGTTTGATTCATATGCCGGGCTCGCCCCCCGCGTGCCCCTGCCCCTCATGCCCATGGACTACTCGTGTCCGTGAGCGAGGGCTGCAAGAACTATCGGACCGGAGGAAGCCGGAAAAGCAGACTTCTCGGCAAAACCGTCAAGGTTTTCCAAAATTCTCCCGCCCGCTCGTCCAGCCGGGGCTCTATTGCCAGGCCCACCGAAAGTGCCAGCCCCCCGGCTTCTTCCACTCCCGAAGGGCTGTCTTGGAGCCGGCGGAGTGGAAAAACTAAGGAGTTTCCAGTTTTTGAGCCTCGGCGGGCAAACGTGCCCAAGAAAAATCACACTGATGGTGGAATTTGTAGCGGTCGCAAGGCGTCTATAGGTGTTAAATCATTTACAACCCGAAGTTTGACACTATTTTTACCCGTTGTTAGTATCAGATTAAGCGGAAAAACCGCACGGAACTCTCCCCGAACCCCACCTCTCGCCCTTCAAGGCCAACGGCGGTCGGCAGGGAAACGCTCCTAGAACTGCGCACAGGCAGCAAATCAGGAGCTGAGCGACCAGGAACAGAAATTGGCAGGCCAACACCGGCCGGCAAGCACTTTAGAGAGAACTCACACGATGAGCAAGCGACGTAATAAGCGTTCATGGCGGAACCACTTCGGTGGCAAGCGACGAAACCAGACCAACCTTAATCGCCAGCGACGCCTTAATGGGGTGGAACCACTGGAGCCACGACAAGTGCTTGCCGCCTATACCATCGACACGGCAAACGTCTCGGTGCAGGCCATGCACGCCAAGCTCGTCGAAGACGCGTGGCAACGAAGTTCCGATCTGTCGCTATACACGGCCAGTCAACTCGAGCAAGCAACGAGTTGGGTTGTCCAGACGAATGGCAGCATCAACTCGAACAACTTCCGTGCTGAGACGGGGATGTTTGCCACTTCGCAATTTACCCCGCTCTCGAACACGTTCTTTGCAGCCGCCGGTACACTCAGCAGCAGTGAGATCATTGCCAACCTGCAAGACAATCCTGGTATCGTTCATTTTTACCCACAGATCGGGGGTGGATGGGAGACTTTCGCGGTACCGAACGATCCCATGTATGCCGGACAATGGCACCTGAATAACACCGGACAGGAAATCAGCCTGCCCAACGAGGTAAACGACTTTGGGACTTGGGGCGCGGACATCCGCGCTGAAGGGGCATGGGAATACACCACCGGCGAGGGCGTCACCATCGCCATTGTCGACGACTCGTTGATGTACGCCCATCCTGACTTGATTGGCAACTACGATCCCTCCCTTAGCTTCGACTACGTCGACGACGATCCCAATCCGGCCCCTGCCGTTGATCACGACGACCATCATGGCACGGCTGTCGCAGGGCTCGCGGTGGCGGATGGTGATAACGGCGAAGGTGTCACCGGCGTGGCATACGACGCCACCTTGGCGGGCATTCGCCTGATCGGTTACGGCGCGCAGTCCGCAGATGATTATGAGTTGGATTTCTACAATGCTCTGACTCATATGAATCAGGAAATCGACATCTACAATAATAGTTTCGGGCGCAGCAATGGCCGGGCGATTACGACTCTGTCGCCCGTCGAAACACAATCAATGATTGACGCCGTATTCTTGGGGCGCGGGGGCTATGGTTCCCTCTTGGTGAACGCCACTGGCAACTCGGCGGGAGGGCTTGACCGAACCGATCACGATAGCTTTGCCAGCAGCCGATATACCATTGGCGTCACAGGATTCAGCTCAGATGGTGGCACTGTTGGCTACGCAGAAGGCGGGGCCAGCGTGTGGGTCGCCGCGCCGACTGGCACCAATCCTCCAGGCAAAGGTGTCACCACGACGGACGTCTATGGTGGACAAACGGGCGTCGAAGGCGACGCTGGCTATAACGACGGCCACACCACTGGCGAATTGGACAATCCCTACTATACCAATGGATTCAATGGCACGTCGGCCGCTTCGCCCATCGGTGCTGGCGCTATGGGCTTGGTTCTTAGCGCGGCTCGCGAGAATGGCATCGAACTCTCCCTGCGGGACGTCAAGAACATTCTCGCACTATCCGCTCGTAAGATCGATGAAACATCCAGCGGCTGGCAGACCGACCTTCGTCCCCTGTTCTTCGATCCGGCGCAAGTCGGTGGCGTCCCGGTGGGACTCACGCAACTGATGGGGCCAGGCGTCACTGCACTTCCAACGATGATCGACCCCGAAACGGGGGAACTCGTCACCGATGTGTTCGCCCAGTATGTAAATTCCACCAACTCCGCAGGGTTCTTCGTTCACGACTCGACGAGTTCCACCGGTTACGGTCACGGTGCGATTGATGTCGAATACGCGGTACAGTTGGCCAGCAATTGGCATGGCGTCGGAACTCAGTCGACTTCGAGCTACCAACCCACCGAACAGAACATCCGGGTGATTGGCGGCGGTTTGTCGGGGCCCATTCTCATTCCCGCCGCCGAAACAACGGAATCGGACGCTGTCATCCCGGGCGCGCCAGGTGGCCGCGCGGGGTTCGCCGACTACTTTGACCTCTGGTTGACTCCACCCGATGAATTGCCCGATCCGCTGCCACGTAACACCCGTGGTAGCAACATTGATATCACGATTCCCGCCAACCTCTCGATTGAGGATATCGAGGTTGCGCTCGACATCACGATCCCCGCGGAGGCCAGCGACAAATTGCGGATGACGCTCATTTCGCCGGACGGAACTCAATCGGAACTAACCAACTGGATTCAGGATGGTAGCATCGGACCACTAACCGACACGGGACAAATCCAACATACTTTTACCACAGTGCGTCACTGGGGTGAGCGTTCCGAGGGGGTTGGGCGAATCGATCCCCTAACCGGAGAGCGGATCGAACCCAATGCGATTCTCGGTGCCAATGGAGAGATCGTAGCGGGCGTTTGGCAAATCGCGTTTGAGAACTGGTCGGACAGTGAAGCGGTAATCAACAACATTGATGTCAGTTTCTATGGCTCCCCGACCCCCGTGGTGCAAGACTTCAACGGCCAACAGCTTGGTGGCCGGATTCAAGGCTCCATTGGACTCGATACCAACCAGGACGGTGAATACAACTTCACCGGCATCACGGCCACCATTCTCGATCCCGTCGATTCGCAGAACTTCGATGCCATGATCTCGGAAACACCCGTGATTTCGTCGTTGGAGTCGCTGCCCGAGCCTCGGATCCGTGGGGTGACCGTGTACGTCGACCTCAACAAAAACGAAACGCGCGACGCCAACGAGCCCTACATGCTCACGGGTGCTAACGGCAACTTTTACTTCGACCTGGCTTACAACCAGCCTGGCACCACCTACGACGTTCGTTTCGAATTGCCCGAAGGTTACAACAACCTGGGCACCGATGTATATCAATACACAGTCGGCGTTCAAGACGATGGCGATCCCGAGACCGAGGATCCGGTGATCAGCAACCACATCGACGCCCACTTCTTGCTGGAACCTCAAGAGGTAACGTTTGAGGGGAATGTCTTTGCAGACTTTAACCTGAATGCGGCCCAGGACTCGTCGGAGTCGACGGTGGAGCAGTTCCGGGTGTTCATCGATTTGAACGAAAACGGCAAGTTCGACTTCAACGATTTGAACGCCAATAACGTCTTCGACAATGGCATCGACACCCCCAGGGAGCCGATGACTATCACTGGTCCCGACGGGTCCTACATCGTCACGATGTCGACGGACGACAACCTGGAAGATGGATTCTTCGGCCAACAGCTATTCTTGGTCGATCGCTTCGTGGGGGCTGAGTACTACACGGTAATGCTCGATGCGGTCGAGGGTTGGACGCCGACCAATTCTGATGTCAGCGAACCCGAATTCGCCAACGTACTGTACAACAGCGATGCATCGTCTGCGGTGGCCTACTACCGCAGGTACGTGACCCCCGGCGAAACGGTCACCAACCTGAACTTTGGCGTCTCACCGGAGCAAAACGCTGGCAATGCCACGCTCTCCGGCTACGTATTCAACGACGTCAATCAAAATGGCGTCCGAAATGCCTCGGAAGCAGGTTTGGCTGGCGCCACCGTGTTCCTCGACTTGGACGAGAATGGCGAGATCTCGGACGGCGACCTATCAGTCGTCACCGGGGCCAATGGCAGCTATTTGTTTGAGCATCTCGCCGCCGGAACTTACGACATCCTGGTCGTGGCACCTCCCGGATACTCGTCGGATAACCATACCTTCCCCGTGCTGGGCTACCACCCCAACGTGACGTTGGCAGAAGGTCAGGCCAAGGGCGGCGGCTACCTCGACTTTGGCTTCTACAACGCTGACCTGGAAGACCTCCCCGAACGCGACTACGGCGATCTGCCAGATTCTTACGGGACCACTGCGGCGGCGGGCGGCGCTAGTCACGGGTACGTTGCCGACTACTATCTGGGAGCCGGGGTCTCCGTCGACTCGGATGGACAACCCGCTACGAATGGTGATCTCGACACCGACGATGATGGCGTGGAATTTCTGTCTCCGATCGTCGCTGGTTCGACGGTCAGCCTGAACGTCACGGCAAGCACTAATGTGTTGTTCCTGCAAGGCTGGATCGACTTTAACAACGATGGGGACTTCAACGACGCTGGCGAACACCTGACCTTCAGCACCGACTCCGGCATGGTTTCGAAGCAACTTCGCCTCGACGCTGGCTTGAACGAACTGACCTTCACGGTGCCCAGTGAAGTCGCGTCGGACGCCTTGGCTGCCCGCTTCCGCTACGGCGAAGGCGGTTTTGCCCAGTTCAACAAGCCTAGCGGGTCGGCCCTGGTGGGTGAGGTGGAAGACTACGTAATCGCGGCCAACCCCTCGACCGCCTTCATCGAGCCCATCGCCGGCGACTTCGACGGCAGTGGCGTGGTGGACAAGACGGACTATCAGCTTTGGAAGTCGACCTTCGGTTCCACCACCGACCTCCGCGCGGACGCCAACGGCAGTGGCTCCGTCGACCTCGCCGACTTCACCGTCTGGCGAAACAACCTGGGAGCTGTTGCACCCGTGCAGGTCGTCATGTCTCCGATTGCGGCAAGCACCTCCAGCAGAGAGGAGCAGCCGGCCGAACTCGCGGCGGCCCTCCCACCAGGACCGATTACCACCGGACCGGACGGACTCACCTCGTTTAGTACTTCGACGGACGAAGCGGACGACTCCACCCCGTATGCTGAGACCAACGACGCCACTGGTAGCAGTGCCCTCGACTTGGCATTCGACCTGGAGATGGAGGACGAAGACAACGGCTTCACCGCTGACTTTGCCACTTCCGGAGACGATGCGGGCGAAGAAGCCTTCGCCGTTGCCCTAGAGGAAGATTTCGGCGACTGGCTGTAAGCGGCTCCCCCCCGGAATTACCACCCTGACGCGGGCTCGGATCGTCTACGGCGATTCGAGTCCGCGTTTTTTTGTAATCGCCCGTAGTTATGGGCCTCCAGAGCGTGGTGTAGAATGGAGTGACACCCACGACCTGTCCCGTTATTTTTCCCCGAAACCGCGCACCGAATGTCCAGCGACACCCCCACCCCGAGACCAGGCTCGACGTTCGTCGGCAGGAGCGAACAGGAGGGGTCGGCTGCGCAGCGGAGTGCTGACGGCGGAGAGGAGACGGTGGAGGAAGACCGCACCACCATCTCGGCCACTCCGCCGCTCGACATGCGCAGTGCCTACGCCGGGCTGCAGCCGCGTGACCTGGGGCGAGCGCTGGTTGGGCATCAGATTGATGATGTCGTGCTGGAGGAATTCGTCGGCGGCGGCGGCATGGGCGCCGTGCTGCGGGGACGCGACACCGTATTGCAGCGAGATGTGGCGGTAAAGGTTCTGTCGACCCATCAAGCGGGCGACGAAGAAACGGCCAAGCGGTTTCGCATGGAGGCCCGCTCCGCGGCACGCCTCGATCACCCCTGCATCGCGCGGGTGTACTACGTGGGGGAAGATCGCGGCCTGCAGTACATTATCTTCGAGTACATCGAGGGGATCAACGTTCGCGACCTGGTGGCACAGGTTGGTCCATTGAGCATTGCCGAGACGCTGAACTACTCCATCCAAATTACCGACGCCCTCACCCATGCCTGGCAACGCAACGTCGTGCACCGCGACATCAAGCCATCGAACATCCTGATCACGGGGGATGGACAGGCAAAATTGGTCGACATGGGGCTTGCGCGGCTGCACGAAGTGGAACATCGAACCGAGGCGGAAGGCGAAGGCGACCTTACGGCCACCGGCATGACCATCGGTACTTTCGACTACATCGCCCCCGAGCAGGCCCGCAACCCGCGCAATGCCGACGCCCGCAGCGACATCTACTCGCTGGGTTGCACGATGTTCTACATGCTGACGGGCCGGCCGCCCTTCCCGGGGGGCACCCCGCTGCAGAAGTTGCTGAGCCATCAGGGGGATCAGCCTCCGGTACTGGCCAACCTGCGACCCGAGGTGCCCGAATCGCTCGCGACCGTGGTAAGCCGGATGTTGGCCAAACTTCCGGAGCAGCGGTTCCAGACTCCAGCCGATCTAATGACGGCGCTATTGGGCGTATCGGACGAACTCGGCGTGGTACGGCCAGGCCTGGCGACAACACTGATACCCGCAACACCGAAGCGGTCGTCGTTCGTCGAGCAACATCTCCCCTGGATCGCGCCGGTGGTGTTGTTGGTGATGGGCGTGGGGGCCATGGCCTTATTCTGGCAGCCCGAGCAACCTCCAACGGACTTCGAGCAAACACCGCTGGTCGCCCCGGAAACGGCTACCAGCACCCCTCTGGAAGACCGCGGCGGCAACGCCCTTTAGCCGCACGCGGGGGTTGTGGACGCCGACTGCCCTGTGGCAACGAGCGGTCGATGGGTTACACTGTGGGCTCCCGCCATTCTTCGCCCGCCCTGTCCACACCAATTCGCGCCCGATGTCTGATTCTCCGTATACCAGCCCGGAAGCTCGCCCCGACACTGCAGTAAAACTAAAGGGTGGTGACGAACAGACCGTTCCTTTCGATATCGCCACAATGCCCCCCGGCATCCCGTACATCATCGGGAATGAGGCTGCCGAACGGTTTAGCTTTTACGGGATGAAGGCGATCCTGACGGTGTTCATGACCAAATATCTGCTGAGCGCTACGGGCGAGGCAGACTATATGACCGCCGAAGAAGCCAAGGCGAGTGTTCACCTATTTAGCGCGGCGGTTTACTTCACGCCTTTCCTGGGAGCCATCATCTCCGACTGGCTCTGGGGGAAGTACCGTACGATCCTCTATCTGTCGATTGTGTACTGTGCCGGTCATGGTGTACTCGCCATGATGGAATTTCCTCAAGAAAGCGTGGCGCCGCGCTATATCCTCTTCTTGGGTTTGCTTCTGATCGCGCTCGGCGGTGGTGGCATCAAACCGTGCGTGTCGGCCCACGTCGGCGACCAGTTCGGCGCCCGCAATCAACACCTTTTGTCCCGCGTTTATAGTTGGTTCTACTTCTCAATTAATTTCGGTTCGATGGTGTCGACGATGCTCACGCCGATCCTACTCGTCAGGTACGGCCCCGGCTGGGCGTTTGGCGTACCAGGTATTCTGATGGCCTTGGCGACGTTTGTGTTCTGGCTGGGACGAAATCGTTTCGTCCACGTGCCCCCCGGTGGCAACCGCTTTTTCTCCGAAACGTTCGGTCAAGATGGCATTCGCGCCATGCTCAACCTGACGCCCCTACTGCTGCTGGTCGCCATGTTCTGGTCGCTCTTTGATCAGACCGCATCCGCCTGGGTGATCCAAGCCGATGAGATGAATCGACATTTCGGTCCGATTAACCTCGGATTTTTGACAATCGACTTCACGCTGCTGCCCTCTCAGCTTCAAGCGGTGAATCCCTTGTTCGTCATGTTGCTGATTCCCATCTTCTCATACCTGGTTTATCCAAGGATGGGCAAGGTGTTCGAGGTCACACCGCTTCGGAAGATCGGGATCGGCATGTTTGTGACAGTACTGGCCTTTTCAATCTCAGCGTGGATTCAGTCGCAAATCGACGAGGGACAGGCGCCCCATATCATGTGGCAGGTGCTTGCCTACTTGGTCTTAACCTGTGCCGAAATTATGGTCTCCATCACCATGCTCGAATTTTTCTATACGCAAGCCCCTAAGCGGATGAAGTCGTTGATCATGGCGTTCTGCCTGCTATCGGTCTTCGTCGGCAATCTGTTTACGGCCGTGGTCAACTTGGTAATCCAAAACTCGGACGGCAGCTCGAAACTGCCCGGTGCCACCTATTATTGGTTCTTCACTGGCATCATGCTGGTAACCGCCGTGGTGTACGTCATTTGGTCGCAATTCTACCGTGGCTCGACTTACATCCAGGGCGACGACACGGCCGACGATACGGCCGTCCAGTAGGTGGGCGGGGAATGTCCCTGGGATTCCGCAATCCCCCCAGTCGAGCGGTCCGCGGGCCGTTCCCAAACCGCCCGCCACCCGCTATACATAGGGGCTACCCACCGGGCACGCCAATCAGGCGGTACGCCTAGCTATCCACTGCTGCTGTAATGGTTTGAATTGTCATGGCCAAAGAGTCGAGTTCCACAGCCAAAAAGTCCAAGCAAGTGCTTCTGGTAGATGACGATGCGGAAATCATCGAGTCGCTCCGGCTCGCCCTTGAGGCGAAGGGCCTATCGGTGCTCGTCGCCCGCGATGGCAACCAGGGACTGGCGATTACCGAGCGGGAAAACCCGGACTTGGTGATCCTGGACATGATGATGCCGAAGCGCAGCGGCTTCCTGGTGCTCGAGAAGCTCCGCCGCACCCGCGAAAATCCGCCGCGCATCATCATGATCACGGCCAACGAGGGCAGCCGCCACAAGGCCTATGCCGAGATGCTGGGCGTGGACGACTACATCCGCAAGCCGTTCCCGATGGACCGCCTGATGGCCAGCGTCGATCGACTGCTGTCTTAGCGGACTGATCTGGGCCGACTGCTCTGGGCGGCAATCGGGCCTCACCCCATCGCAATGGTGCGTGCCAGCGGTTCCAGCACGCTGGGTGCCACGTGGTCCTCGATGATCTCACGACAGATTCGGTCGAGTTCGTCCAACGCATCACCAAAGGTCTTGCCAGGATCGAGGCTGCCATAGCGGCGTGCCGTGACATAGACGCTTAGCTGGTCCTCCTGGAATTCTCCCGTCCGGACGTGATACGGCGAGGTGCGTGTCTCGATGCTCACTCGACACTGCACGCGGCAATCGTCGTCCATGGCAATCGTGATGTTAGGTTCGTTGTTGATAAACGACGTCCCCGGCATGGCGGCCAGGCGTTCGAAAGCGGGACACAACCCCAGGGCCTCGTTCACCAATTCGTTATGATTGCCCCGGTATGTGAAGTCGAATCCGGCCAACAGATCGATGGCTTCGCAATCCAGCGGGCTGACGGACAAGGCGTGAGGTGCCAACTCAAGCGCTGAATGGTGCTGATCGATCGCATCGGCATAGGATTCGAAGTTCACACATCCCGAACTCACACGACGCGGTTCGACGGCACTCCAACGATACTGTCCATTGTCCTTGTCGCCTTCCAGCACAAAATCTCGTTTGTTCCGAGCATAGAAATTCCGCATATCGGGATACTTCTTCTGCATCTGCTCGACGTAAAACAGCACCGAATCACGAGTGCCGGCCAACTCCATTTCCGTGCTCAGCGTTAGCGTCGAGTAGTGATCATCGGCCAGAGAAGGGTAGGAAAACATGGCGAAAACTCCTTGTTGCTCGGCGCACAGCGTGGTGCGGCAATCGTTGCCAGGCCTGAACGTCTGCCCACAAGCGGGTGGCTGACGGGTCGCTCATCCGAGTATAGAATGCGAGGCGAGCGACTGTCAAAGCATCGGTTTCCACCCCCAAGAAGGAGCGCCCCATGCCCGCTACTCTAGCCAAATCCGCGGCCAGCCCGCCTGCAAAGTCGGAAAGCGTGTGTTTCGAGTCGAATCTTGGCTGGATGGCCGTGGCATACAATGACCAAAAGCTCGGTCGTATTTTGTTCGGACACCCACAGTTCGCTTCGCTGGCCAAGGCCTTGAAACCCTTTGAGCTGGAACCCGCGCGGCAGCTTTCCGATTGCCCCCGCTGGGTAAACGACCTCTGCGACAGGCTGCAGCGTCTGGCCGACGGCGAGCCACAGACGTTCGACAGCGTTCCGGTCTCCACCAGCCATCTCACCCCGTTTGCCACACGAGTGATCGGCGAG
Organism: Aeoliella straminimaris; assembly: GCF_024054565.1. Lineage (GTDB taxonomy): Bacteria > Planctomycetota > Planctomycetia > Pirellulales > Lacipirellulaceae > Aeoliella > Aeoliella straminimaris. Next base: position 45,943 of record NZ_JAMXLR010000076.1, on the reverse strand, counting down.
TGCCGCAAACTTCCTTGGGGCCGGGTCGTTACTTACACGGAACTTGCCCGCCTGGCAGGTCGGCCTGCCGCGGCGCGAGCCGTGGGCAACGTGATGGCCAACAATCGATATCCGCTGGTGGTGCCCTGCCACCGCGTCGTTGGCACCAGCGGCCACCTGGGCGGCTTCTCGGCCCCAGGCGGACTAAACACCAAGCGGCGACTGTTGGAGATGGAAGGCGCGCTGTGAGCCTCGCTCAGTGCGGAGCCTAGGCCGCCTCCAAAGCGCGCCGATGTTCGGCCCAGTAGATCCACTTGTTCGCCCGCTCCAGATCGGGCGGATCACCGCCACGCAGGGCACGTGTTCCTTCGGGCGTGGCCGTGTAGGTTTTGGCAAACTCGTACAAATCGGCCGCGTCGGCCGAAGCGATGCCTTCGGGGGTGGTGAAACCACAGCCGACTAAGACCAGGGCATCGCGAACCAGCAACTCCGGCACGCGACACATTAGCTGTGCCTGGTGCTGCCAGGCCACAATCTTCTCGGCCGTGATGTGCCTGACCTCCAGAGCCTCGGCAGTCGCCGCGGGGTCGGCCTCCAACAGATCGGCCACGGTGCGGATACCAAGCTTCCCTAGTCGCTTGGCCGTCTTAGGTCCAACGCTCGGAGCGTCGACCACGGGACTTGTTCGCGACAGGCGGAACTTGAGCGGGCGAGTACGTTTCTTATGTGGCTTGCCATTCGCGGGGCTACGACCGTTGCGGCGCGACGGACCATTACGACCGTTCAGGCGGGTACGGTGGGAGGAAGATCCATTTGCGGCCGCGCGACGAGTCGTTCGCAGGGCGAACGGCGTTCCCTCCCAGCGATGACGATACCGCTGGGCGTCGGAAATCCAAGTCTGCACCGCATCGAGGCTCAGATACGGCCGCAGCCCACGGTGCCGCACTCCGCGGGGCGTTTCGAGATACTGATCAATCGCCGCGTACAGCTCGTCGGCATCCGCCTCGGCAAGCTGGGCAAGGTTCTGGATGCCGCCACCGGTCAGCAGTTGCACTTCGCCCAACGATAGGTTGGGAACGTACACCATCATCGCTACGTGAGTCTGCCACAGGTCGACCACTTCGGCCGAGATGCCGGTGCGATCGAGCGAGTGCGATACTTGTTCGGCATCCGCGGCCAGCAAGTCGGCTAACGTATCGATGCCGATTTCGGCGAACAGCGCGGACGTGTCGTCGCCTAGAACCCGGAAACGTCCGATGGAATCCTGCAAATCCAGGGCGAACATATCGGCGTCGTGAAGCGTTAACTTGGGCTCGTCCCGTTGAACCGGCTGCACCACTTCGGGGCGTTGCGTCGCTGTTTCCAGTCCCAGGATTGGCTGTCCCAGTGACCGCAGCCGATCGATAACCATCCGCGAAGCCGTGACCAAGAACACTTGGTGGCCGGAACGTGCCCAGTCGTGAAGCACCAGCGTCAGAATCGAGGCTTCGGCGGCGGGCAGCTCCGCAAACGGATCGGCTACCACCAGCGGCAGTTCGAGTCCCCACTCGGCGGTGCCAGCGACGGCCGCCAATTGCAGGCTAATGCACACCAGACGGCGGTCGACGTCGTTAAGATCGCATTGGCGAACGACATTGCCCTGACGATTGACCACGGTGGTGCTTCGGCCGTGCTCGCTGAGGCGAATCTCCCGAAGGCGACCATCGCTCAACTTGGCCAAGATGTCCGAGGCTCGCCACGGCGCGACGCTGCGAACGCTTCTTGCCGAGTGCTCGTTGCCTCCTTCGAGTCGGCGATTGACGGATTCGAGTCGTTCGCGCAATTGAGTGAGCGACGAATCATTCAGCAGTTCGGCCCGATCGCGACGTACCCGATCGCGTCGCGTCGCCAGATCGGCAAGGTGCCGCTCTGCTTCGACAACCTTGCCGTTGAGTTCGCCACGACGTCGCTCCAGCCCAGCCAGCAGTCCTTGCATATCTTCAGGCAATTGGGACGCCTCGCTGTCGGTGCGTCGAACTCGCGAAGTCCGCAGCCGCGATTGCCGACGGTCCAACAGTTGATCGATCGTACCGCGGAGGGCGGTTTGCGATCTCGCCAGGTGCTCGGCTTCGCTCTTCAGTTGCTCCACTTCCACGGCCGCTTCATATTGCTCGACCAGGTGCGAGAGCTTGGCCACCTGCTGCCCCAGCGTGTCGACCAACGGATGCAGCCGGGCGTGGGTGTGCTGGCACAGGCACGCCTGCGAGTCGGTGGGACGGGCGTAGCGAGCCACTTCGCTGTCGAGATCGGCCACCAACCGCTGCGCAATACTCACGCAGGCCCGCTGGTCGGCCAGTGGCAACAGTGGCGACGAGTCGTCGGGATGCAGTTGCGACAGGCGATGCCGAACCGCAGCGTCGCGGGCTTCCAGTTCGGCCAGTGTTCGTCGCCACTTGGAGATTTGTTCGTCCAGTTCGAGCAACGCCGGCTGTTGTTCGGCATGATGGGCTTCGTCGGTTTCCCGCTCGACGAAGTCGCTCAGTTCACGGTAGCGAAACTGTGTTTCCAACTCGGCCAACTCAGCCAGCACTCGATCCAGTTCCCGGCGTTGTTCGGCCAGTTGATTCTCAGCCTCGCGCGAGTCGCGATCAAGTTCGTGAAGCGCCGATTCCATGGCCTCGCTGCTCCGGCGTTTATCGGATAGCAGCATTTCGATCTGGTGCGTCAGGGCGTCCCGTTCGGCGAACAGGTCGTCGCCAACCTGGTAGGGCGCCGCCGAAGACTTCTCATAGGGCGATCGATTCTCGAGCTCATGCAGTTCGGCCGCCAGTTCTTCCGACAGCAACCAATTGAGCTGCGCATCGCTGGAACTGCGCATGACGAACAATCGAGCCGCCACCTCGGGCGAGATGCCAGCGAGTAGCTCGCGGGTTGTTTCGGCGCGAGCTGCATGGCCGTCCAGCGCGGCCACTGACAAGCGAGGTTCAACGAAGCTGCCTCGGTCGACTTGTTCGGCGTGCCGCTCCAGGCGGAAGCGTCCCAACGAGCTGGCAATGTCAACGTAACCGGTTCGAGCCGAGCCTGGGTCGATGCCGCGGACGATACGGGCACCGTACACCAAATGTCCGACCAGATCGAACAACTGCTCACCAGTGACCGAGTCGAGTACCGATACGGCATTGAGTCCTTCGGAGAGGTTGAGCGTAGCTTGAGCCGTGGCGCCATTTATGGCTCCCAGGGCGAGGTGCTGAAGTTTCATCGCCAGGTTTTCCCTTGCTTCCATGCGGGATAGGCGGCAGTGAGGCGTCGGGGTCGCCGCCGGTGGGGTAGGTCTTCGCCGCCCAACCGAGACCGGGGACGGCAAGTCGAAAGCTACCCAAATTCGCAGGAATGGGCAACGTCGATTGCCACCATCATCCACTGATTGGGTTAAAAACAGCCAGCTTACCTGCCAGTTCCCCGACCAACGCCACATGGCCAGGCTCGCGAGACCGCAAGATTGGCCTCCGCTTGACGATCGTGGTATGTTACTTGCTTGTATAAAAGGACCGACCGTGAAAATGCAGTCGATGCTATCGGCGGGACTAATTTTCGGATGCTGCGAGCAACGCTGCTCGAAATGTGGACTTCTTGTGCGCGCTTGTTAGGCAGAGCGGCGGGCAAGAAACAGGGAATCGGCCACCAGCGGAAACCAGCATGATCTATGAATCTGTCGGCTACGACGAGATGTTCTCCGCAGAGGGTGCGCCCCGAACGGCCTGTGAACCTTTCGTCACGAGGTTGCAGGAAATTCCGGACGCAGAACTTCGCAATCGCCAACAGGCGGCTGAGTTAAATCTGCACAACATGGGAATCACCTTCAACGTCTATGGGCACGAGGACGGCACCGAGAAGGTCTGGCCCTTTGACCTGTTGCCTCGCATCATCGATTCGGACGAATGGCAACGGGTGGAACAAGGCCTAAAGCAGCGAATCCACGCGCTCAACCTGTTCGTGTCCGATATCTACAACGAACAGCACATCCTTCGCGATGGCATCGTACCGAGGGAATTGCTGCAATCGGCGAAGACTTACCGCGAACAGATGGCCGGTTTCAAACCACCGCAGGGCGTGTGGTGCCACATCAGCGGTGTCGACCTGATTCGCCACGCGGACGGCACCATTTACGTGCTGGAGGACAATCTTCGTTGCCCGTCGGGAGTCTCCTATGTGCTGGAGAACCGCGAGGTAATGAAGCGAGCCTTTGCCAAGGTGTTCGAGGGTATGTCGGTGGTTCCGGTGGAAGAGTACCCCGAGCAACTGCTGCAAACCATGCTGGAGTGTGCCCCGCCGCATGTTTCCGACCCGACGGCCGTGGTGCTGACGCCGGGCATCTACAACTCGGCCTACTTCGAGCACACGTTCCTCGCTCAACAGATGGGCGTCGAACTGGTGCAAGGCAGCGACCTGATTGTGGACAATGGTTACGTCTACATGCGGACCACCAAGGGCGTGCAGCGCGTCGATGTGATCTATCGCCGCATCGACGACGACTTTCTCGATCCCAAGTGCTTCCGTGAGGATTCGTGCCTGGGCGTGGCGGGACTGATCGACGCTTATCGCCGTGGTAACGTGACGCTGGCCAACGCTCCCGGTACCGGTGTGGCCGACGACAAGGCTGTTTATGCGTACGTGCCGCAAATCATCAAGTACTACCTGGGCGAGGATGCCATTCTGTCGAATGTGCCGACCTACATCTGTTCGGACGAATCTCAGCGGGACTACGTGATCCACCACCTCGACGAGTTGGTGGTCAAACCCACGAACGAATCGGGTGGGTACGGCATCCTGATGGGCCCCCAGGCATCGCAAGCCGAGCGAGACGAGTACGTCGAGTTGATCAAGGCGAATCCGCGCAACTACATTGCCCAGCCGATGCTGCAACTTTCTACCGTGCCGACGCTGGTGGAAGACAAACTGGAACCCCGCCATGTCGACCTCCGACCATTCGTGCTCTGTGGCAAGGACATCTATGTCATGCCAGGCGGGCTGACCCGGGTGGCCCTGCGCCGTGGTTCGATGGTGGTCAACTCGTCGCAGGGCGGCGGCAGCAAGGATACTTGGGTTTTGAGATCGGACGGGCCTCACTCCGTCGGCAATCACAACGCGCATGTGGAGAATGGGTCCAGCAATGCTTAGTCGGGTGGCGGAAGCGGTTTATTGGTTGGCGAGGTACATCGAGCGGGCGGAAAACGTCGCTCGTTTTATCGACGTCAACTACAACTTAACGCTTGGCGAGGGATCCACCCTGGGACACCAATGGGCGCCGCTGGTCTACACGACAGGCGACGAGTCCCTGTTCCAGGAACTCTACGGCGAACCCACGCGGGAAACAGTGCTGCAATTCCTGGCATACGACAAGCGCAATCCGAATTCGATCCTGTCGTGCGTAGCCAATGCTCGCGAAAACGCCCGCAGTGTGCGCGAAACCATCACGGTGCCGATGTGGCAGCAGATCAACACCTTTTACCTGATGGTCACCGCAGCGGCTCGCCAGGGACAACCGCTGACCGAGCCCAACGAGTTCTGCGACGCCGTGAAGCAGGCCAGCCACACCATCCTGGGACAGACCTACGCCACGATGTCGCACGGCGAGGCCTGGCACTTCGCGCGGATGGGGCGGTTAATGGAACGGGCCGACAAGACCTCGCGAATTGTGGACGTGCAGTACTATCTCCTGCTGCCCTCGGCCAAGGACGTCGGCTCCAGCCTCGACGTGGTCCGCTGGTCCGCCCTGCTACGCTCGGCCAGCGCCCTGACCATGTACCGCCGCGTGCATGGGCCCATCACCCCCAACAACGTTGCCCGATTCCTGGTGTTGGATCGCGATTTTCCCCGAGCGGTCCATTTCTGCATCGTGCGTGCCCAGGACTCCCTGTGCCACATCACCGGCTCCGCCCAAGGCACCTTCAAGTGCCGCTGCGAGCAACTGATGGGGCGTCAGCGGATGGAGCTCGACTACACCAGTATCGAAGATATCATTCGGCAGGGAATGCACGAATATATCGACCAGTTCCAATTACATTTGAACGAATTGGGAATAGCGATCCACAACGATTTCTTTCGATTGCCGACAAATACTACCGAGGCGTCTCAATCGCAAACACAATCCAGTTCCTAGGCGACGGATCGTCCGCTTCTTCTTGAGCAAATCTCACCATGAGTATCCGAGTCGCCCTACATCACAAAACCGTTTACCACTACGACCGGCGTATCTCGCTTGGTCCGCAGGTAATCCGTCTGCGGCCTGCCGTACACAGCCGCACTCCTATCGAGAGTTACTCGCTGAAGGTAGAACCGGACGACCACTTCTTCAACTGGCAACAGGACCCGTTTGGCAACTACCTGGCCCGCTGCGTATTCCCCAACTCGGTAGAGAACCTTTCGGTCGAAGTCGACCTGGTGGCCAACCTGTCGTCCATTAATCCGTTCGATTTCTTCCTGGAACCCGACGCCGAAGAATACCCGTTCAAGTACTCGGCCGACGTGCTGGACGACCTCAAGCCGTACTTCGCCACGGGTCCTGCGGGCCCAAATTTTTACGCCCTGCTGGCTTCGATCGACCGCACACCGCGGAAGACAATCGACTTCCTGGTCGACCTGAACCAACGCCTGCAGAACGACATCGCCTACCTGGTCCGCATGGAGCCAGGCGTCCAGACGCCCGAGCAAACGCTCGAACTAGGTAGCGGTTCGTGCCGCGATTCGGCGTGGCTGCTGACCCAGGCGTTACGGCACCTCGGTTTCGCGTCCCGGTTTGTGTCCGGGTATCTGATCCAACTGGTGGCCGACCAAAAGCCACTCGAAGGTCCCGAAGGTCCGCAGGCCGACTTTACCGACCTGCATGCCTGGACCGAGGTCTACTTGCCGGGCGCCGGTTGGGTGGGGCTCGATCCGACCTCTGGTCTGCTGACGGGCGAAGGCCACATTCCGCTGGCCTGTACGCCACACCCCATTTCGGCCGCCCCCATCACCGGCGCGCTTGACGAATGCAAGGTGACATTCGACTTCGAAATGTCGGTGGAGCGAATCCACGAAGACCCCCGCGTCACCAAGCCCTACACTGAAGAACAATGGGCTAAGATCGAGGCGCTCGGGCACGAGATTGATCGCCATCTGCACGAGGACGACGTTCGACTGACGATGGGGGGCGAGCCTACCTTTGTATCGATCGACGACATGGACGGCGAGGAATGGCAAACCGCTGCCGTTGGTCCCAACAAAAAACGCCTGGCTAGCAGCCTGCTGCTCAAACTGCGTGACCGCTTTGCCCCGTTTGGCTTGCTGCACTTTGGACAAGGAAAGTGGTACCCAGGCGAGTCGCTGCCACGCTGGGCCATGCATTGCTACTGGCGCAAGGACGGCCAACCGATCTGGCAGAATCAGGCGCTGTTGGCCGACGTAAACACCGATTACGGCCACACCGTCGAGCACGCCCAAAAGTTCGCCCGCGCCCTGGCCGAACGACTGCAGGTCAATCCCGAGCACGCGATCCACGGGTTCGAGGACGCCATGTACTACACCTGGCGCGAACGGCGATTACCGCCGAACGTCGACGTGCACGATTCGAAGCTCGAAGACATCGAAGAACGCGAGCGCGTGGCACGAGTGTTTGAACAGGGAATCACCAGCCCGGTTGGGATGGTCCTGCCCCTGCAGTATCGCTGGTGGGAACCAACGCCCTGCTGGCAGAGCGGCCACTGGGTTGTCCGCAGCGACGAGCTGCTGCTGATTCCCGGCGACTCGCCGATGGGTTTCCGGCTGCCGCTGCAGTCATTGCTATACGAAAGCGCGCCCGAATATCCGATCGATTTCTTCGAACAAGACCCGATGGTCGCACTCGCCGACCTGCCCAGTCATAAGCAATTTCGCAACCGCGAAGACTGGTTCAGCAGCGGCACTTCGGTGATTCGCGAACGAGCCCGCATTGCGCGTCGCGCCACCCCCGTGCAGCAATACGCCGGCGTGGGTGGTGAGGGCACGCCCGGCGGCCACAGTGGCGATCGCGGTGGTCCTGGTCAAAATGGTTGGCACGAGAGCGGCGACTCCTCATCTCCCGACGCCGGTGACGCTCCGCTGTTTGCGGTCGACACCCAATACGACGATCCGGCCGACGTTGTCCGCACCGCCATGTGCATCGAGCCCCGCGAAGGAAAACTGCACATCTTCATGCCGCCAATCGATCGGGTCGAGGTGTTCCTCGACCTAATTACGGCTGTGGAAGATACCGCTCAGTCGCTCGACCTGCCGGTGGTGGTCGAAGGCTACTTGCCCCCGCACGATCCGCGCATCCAACACATCAAGGTCACTCCCGATCCGGGTGTTATCGAAGTTAACGTGCATCCCGCACACGACTGGAGCGAGTTGGTTGATATCACGACCGGTGTGTACGAAGACGCTCGGCAAACTCGCCTGGGCACCGAGAAATTCGACCTCGACGGTTCACACACCGGTACCGGGGGCGGCAACCACGTCGTACTGGGAGGATCGACCCCGGCGGACAGCCCCTGGCTGCGTCGTCCCGATTTGCTCAAGAGCTTTGTTGGCTACTGGTTGAACCACCCTTCGCTCTCGTACATGTTCTCGGGCAAGTTCATCGGTCCGACGAGCCAGGCGCCACGGGTGGACGAAACCCGCAGCGACTCGATCTATGAACTGAACATTGCCTTCGAACAAATTAAGTCGGGACAAACGGTACAGCCTTGGTTGGTGGACCGCATTTTCCGCCACCTTTTGGTCGATGGCACCGGCAACACGCACCGCTCCGAGTTCTGCATCGACAAACTGTTCTCGCCCGACTCGACTTCCGGCCGTTTGGGCCTGGTGGAGTTCCGTGCGTTCGAGATGCCTCCGCATGCCCGGATGAGCCTCACTCAACAGTTGCTTATTCGTGCCCTGGTAGCCCGATTCTGGGAAAAGCCGTACGAAGAGGAACTGGTTAGCTGGAATACCACGATTCACGATCGCTGGATGCTGCCTCACTTTATCTGGCAGGACTTCGAGGACGTGATCGAAGAGACCCAGAAAGCAGGATTTCCAATAGAGTCTGAGTGGTTTGCTGCCCATCACGAGTTCCGTTACCCGTTCATTGGCAACTTCACGCAACGTGGCGTGAAAGTGGAACTCCGCCGGGCAATGGAACCGTGGTACGTACTGGGCGAAGAACCCGGCGGTGGCTACACCGCTCGCTACGTCGATTCGTCTCTCGAGCGAATGCAAGTGCTGGTGCAGGGTCTGACCGATCCTCGTTACATCTTGAGTTGTAACAGTCGCCGCGTGCCGCTGCATCCTACGGGTGTGGAAGGTGAGTTTGTGGCGGGCATCCGCTTCCGCGCCTGGCAGCCCCCCAATTGCTTGCACCCGACGATTCCCGTCCACGGCCCGCTGGTGTTCGACCTGTTCGACGAGTGGTTGGGTCGCTCGATTGGCGGTTGTCAGTACCACACCGGCCATCCAGGCGGATTAAACCCTTCCACCTTCCCAGTCAACGCCCTCGAAGCGGAGAGCCGAAGGGCCACCCGGTTCTTCGGCTTTGGCCACACGCCGGTGGGTGGTACAATTGCTCCAGAGATACCTAGCCGCGAGTTTCCGCTGACACTCGATCTCCGGCGCGGCCAGCACTGATCAGTGAGCAGCAATGCAAAGCCAACAGCAGTCCACGGTGGGACCTCCGACCGGCCCGTCGGTAGCGCCACCGACGGGCACGGACAATCTGTTTGCCGGCTACCAGGCAGAAGCGGGGCGATTTGACGAGTTGACCTCCCCCGATGGCCGGCGGCGCCCCGGTTGGGACAAGTTCTCCCAACTGCTTAACACCATGGGCGCCAGCGAGTTCACCCGCCGGTGGGAGCATTCGCAACATCTGATCTATGAAAACGGTGTTTCGTACAGCGCGTACGGCGATCCGGAGGACAATGCCCGGCCGTGGGACCTCGACGCCCTGCCGATGTTGATCGACGAGGCGGAATGGAAACACGTTTCCGCAGGCATCGCACAGCGGGCCGAGGTGCTGCAGTTGACACTCGGCGACTTGCTGGGACCGCAACGTCTGATCAAGGACGGTGTGCTGCCTGCCGAATTGCTGTTTGGGCATCCGGGGTTCCGATTGCCGTTTCACAGCCAGACACCGCCCGGCGGATCGTATCTTCCGTTCTACGCAGCGGACCTGGGACGTTCGCCCGACGGTCGCTGGTGGGTTTTGGCCGACCGCACCGAAGCCCCCTCGGGCATTGGGTTTGCTTTGGAGAACCGGGTGGTCATCTCGCGGATGCTGCCCGACGTGTTTCGCAGTATGAACGTGCAAAGGCTGGCTCCATTCTTCATCCAGTTCAAGGAAAAAGTGCGGGAGCTGTCGCCACACGGTGAAGAGAATCCGCGAATTGCCATCTACACCCGTGGTCCCAAACACGAGAATTACTTCGAAGATGCCTACCTCGCCCGCTACCTCGGTTACACCCTGGTAGAGGGCGACGACCTGGCCATTCGCGAGAACCGCGTGTGGCTGAAGACGCTCGACGGGTTGCTGCCCATCCATGTGCTGGTCCGCCGGCCCAACAGCGAGGCATGCGATCCGCTGGAGTTCAGTGACGAGTCAACCCTAGGCGTGGCAGGACTCCTGAACTCGTCGCGGGACGGCGAAGTCTCCGTCATCAACCCGCTTGGCAGCGGACTGGTCGAATCGCCTGCGTTCATGGCTTTCCTGCCACGGTTGTGCCGATTCTTCTTGAACCAGGACCCAATCCTGCCGGGGGTGGCCACCTGGTGGTGTGGCGAAGCTCCATCGCTCGATCGAGTGCTGAGCAATCCGCAACAGTTGGTGGTCTCGCAGGCCTACCGATCCCGCGGTACCGGCTACGACGCCGACAAACAGCTCAACTCCGTACTACCGAGCGAATTGGCCGATCGGATTCGTTCGCATCCAACCCGCTTTGTCGCGCAGGAGCGTTTGAAGCTTTCCACGGTGCCCACCTGGGATCAGGGTACCGCGGGCACGGCCCATATGGTGCTGCGTTCGTTTGCCGTGGCGACGGGCGACTCGTACAGCGTGCTGCCCGGAGGTCTGGCCCGCACCAGCGATGCCAGCTCTCCCCCTCCGCTGGCGATTCCGGCCTCGAAGGGAAGCAAGGACGCCTGGGTGCTCAGTTCGCAACCTGTGGACCACGTTACGCTACTCTCCACCAAGGAAGAAGCGATCGAGATTCGTCGCACGGCGACCGAACTTCCCAGCCGCGTGGCGGACAACATCTTTTGGCTGGGACGACAGATCGAGCGAGCCGACGCCTCGGCCCGGCAACTCCGCACATTTGTGCTGCGGCTGACCAGCGAGATGGCCGTCGGGCCGACCGCCGTACCGACCGGTTTGCTGCGAGCTTTGGCGTCGCAGGGGCAAATCGAGCCCGATTTTGCCTTGGAAGATATTCGCCATCACATGCCGCAGCTCGAGGAGGCCCTGCCCGACTTGGTGTTTGATCGCGAGCAGGTCGGTTCCATCCGTTCGGTGCTAAACAACATGTTCCGCACCGCATCGTTGGTCCGAGACCGTCTTTCCACCGACTCCTGGCGGGTCCTGGTTCGCATCGACCAGACCTTCTGCGTGCCCAAAGACGGACCGCTCGACCTGACCGATCTGCTAAGCATGCTCAACCGTCTGGTGGTTCAGCTAGCTGCCATCGAGGGCATGTGCCTGGAGAGCATGACTCGTTCGCACGTATTCCGGTTCCTCGAACTAGGTCGACGCCTGGAACGGGCTTTACAGACCGTGGGACTGCTGCAGAGCTGCCTGATCGACTCGCCGCCACCCTCCAGCGAGGTGTTAGACGCTTTGCTCGAGATCGCCGACAGCGTGATGACCTATCGCTCACGGTATCGAGCGAATCTGCAATTGTCGGCCGTGGTCGACTTGTTGCTTACCGACGAATCGAATCCCCGCAGTATCGCCTACCAGCTCCTTACCGTGGAGAAGGTCAGCAAACAACTACCGGGTGAGGACTACCCAGCCGGTTACCTGCCCCACGAGCGGCTGATCCTTTCGATGGTTCACGCCGTTCGCATGGTCGACGTCATGGGAACATGCGAAGCGTACAGCGTTGGCGAGCAGCAGCGACTTGCCGAATTGCTCGAAACGCTCGATCAGGATTTGCAGAATCTATCGCGCGAGTTATCGCTTCGATATCTGGTTCATGCGGGGCCAGCACGTCGGATGTCGAGCACGGCCGAGAAGCGGGTGTCTTAACCAACGATTGGTGGTCATGAAATACAGGATCAGCCACACCACCAAGTACGCCTACTCCGAACCGGTACCGGTTTGTCAGAACAAGGTGCATCTGCGCCCGCGGAACAGCCGCCGTCAGAGTTGCACTTCGTACAGCCTGATCGTTCACCCCGAGCCGGTGCTGGTCGATACGCACCTCGACTACTTTGGCAATACGGTCGAGTACTTCTCTCTGGTCGACACGCACCGCGGATTGACCGTCACGGCGACCAGCGAAGTGGACGTGAAACCCGTCGATTTCGCCCTCGAGTTGGAAGCGACCCCGTCTTGGGAAGCAATAGCCGCTGCACTGCGAGCCCGACCTCCGCAGACGGACGTGAACAACTGCCTGTTTGCCTATGATTCGGACTACGCGAGAGCAAGTGACGAGCTGGCTGAGTACGCTCGAGTGTCGCTGACGCCCAAGCGGCCGATTGGCGAGGCGGTCAACGACCTGACGCGGCGCGTGTATGAAGACTTCAAGTACACACCTGGTGCGACGCATGTGAAATCGCAGGTGTCGGAGGTGTTCGCTCATCGTGCCGGAGTGTGCCAGGATTTCGCCCACCTGCAGATCGCCTGCCTCCGCTCGCTGGGGCTGGCCGCGCGGTACGTGAGCGGCTATTTGCGGACGCTCCCGCCACCGGGCAAGCCACGACTGGTCGGTGCCGATGCCTCGCACGCCTGGCTGTCGGTCTACTGCGGTGCGGCCGGCTGGATAGAATTCGATCCGACCAACAACGTAATCCCCGGCACCGATCATGTCACTATTGCCCTGGGGCGCGACTACGCCGATGTCTGTCCCATCCAAGGTGTCTTCGTCGGCGGCGGCGACAACACGCTGAACGTATCAGTCGATGTGGCACCGCTTGGGCAGTTGCGGTAAAGCGGGCTAGTCGATGTTGGTGGCTTCGAGATTTTCTGCTTTTCTTCGCCCGCCACTAATGAATTTGGGCACTCGCTTTGTGAAATTGGCGAGCGCGATCATCTACTTGACCGTTCCGCACCACCATCAGGGCAGTGGCTTCAGGCGATAGAGACCGGCGCCGTGCAGAGGAATTTCGCGACTGAAGGAATCGCTGAACTCGCCAAGATCCTGGTGCGACCATAGATCTCGCACGGCGGCTTTGCCTGGTATACCGATGGCGGCAAAGTCAACACCTACTTCGCTCACTTCACGCACGGCCTGATCGCCTTTGCTAACGAGCACCCCAAACTGAACGGAGCCTGTACTGGACAAGACGCCTTTGGCCGTGAAGGTGTCGTACCCCTCCGGCAATTCGTAGATGATGGTCGAGTTGGCGTGGGTGCCGATTCCTGCTACTGGTTTTCCATCCACCACCAGCGGTCGATCCTCGCAGGTCCGATTGACATGCACACCGCCCCACCCAGCTGTGGCGTGCTGCCATTCGAGCTTAGTGAGGCTCAACTCTCCCGCTGGCCCATGCAGCTTGGGGTCTACCCACACGGCATGGTCGTGCGAAAAGCCATCGTCGCCATCGGTTACGAATAGCACCAATTGTTTTCCGTCCTTTACCGAGATGTCCATTTCCTGCGACTTCCCTTCGCCGGCAATCACGGGGCTGGTGTAGTTGGCCGAAGTAAAGTCGAGGTTCTGCCCCATGCTCTGCGCATTGAACAAGGCCACATACTTGTCTGGGCTGTCCGGCACATCGGCAGTCCAAACTATCAGGTTGTCCTTGCGCGATACCTGGCGATTGTTGGTACTGTGTTGGTTGACCTCCAGCATCTCCGGATTCGTCAGCATGTGCAGCGTAAAGTCGTCGAGCTTGGTCATGTCGCCACCGAAAATCAACGGCGAGCGACCAATCGCCCACAGGCTCATCAGCGTGCGCTGTTCGTCCGGGCTAAAGCCGGTTTTGCGACCGAACTGGATGACGCCGATCGGCAACATGTCAGCGTCGGGCCACGCGCCTGCCCGGCGATACGGCTCCCACGCATGCAGGCGTTCGAACATGGCGTGCAGCAAGCCCCAGCGATCCCAGAAGTCGTCGGTGATCCGCCACAGATTGGCGTGCTGCGACACATGCGGCCCGGCGCTCAAGGGCGTCGCACCCGGCGAAAGGCTCAGGACAATCGCCCGCCCGCTGTTGTCGATCGCCTTGCGGAGGGCCTCGATCTCGGCCTTCTGCACGTCGTCGTAAGGGCGAGAGATGTCGTCGCACTTGATGTAGTCGACACCCCATGAAGCATAGAGTTGAATAATCGAATCGTAGTAGGCCTGGCCCGCCGGCGTGGTGGCATCAACACCGTACATGTCGGGATTCCATGGACACGTAGATCCAGTAAGGGCAATGTCGCGAGCACGCAAATCCGTACCCAGCACAGACGTGTTTTGCTCGACCGCCTGCCGTGGAATGCCCCGCATAATGTGGATGCCGAATCGCAACCCCTGGGAGTGAACATAGTCGGCCAGCGGCTTGAAGCCCCGGCCTTCGCCGGCCGAAGGGAACTTCTTGACCGCTGGCAGCAGGCGTCCGTACTCGTCCATCTGCAGACGCGCACCCGGCTTATAGACATGCGCCTGCGAGTCGGGCTCGTACCACTGAATGTCGACGGTCAGGATGTCGTATCCAGCAGGCAACAGCTTCGCGGCCATGGCGTCAGCCTGTTGCCTGACTTGCTGCTCGGTAACCGTCGTACCGAAGATGTCCCAACTGTTCCAACCCAAGGGCGGCGTCTCGGCCCACTGGTGATAGGGCTTGGCAGGAGGAACGGCCGAGGCTCCGCCCCCCAAGCCGACGAGCAGCGCAATTACGGCCAGTGCCGGTAACAGTCGTATTCGCTTCATGGTCTTTTCACCGTCTAGAAGAGTTGCAACTAGCGCATCGTTTAAGTGATATTCGGCGACACACGAGCAAGCAAGCCGATCGCCCCGGCTTGGCGTGTAACGCCCTCGCCCGATTCCACCATCGATACCTGCAACTTACGAGGGACCCAACGGCTAGCCGAAAGAGACGCAAGTACTTACGAGGAAACAGCTTAGGGCACGCGCCCTCAACAGCCGCGGAAAAATGGCGGTTTTCCTCGCAAAAATCCGCTGACCTCAGCAGAGATAACAGTAGCGGACTGGCATTCACTTATCTGGGCCATTTCGCCCCAACAAACCTCATTAGGCGGAACTCAGGTTTGCAGGAACAGTATCTCATTGAAACTCGAATAATCTCCCAACAGGCCCCCACGATCGGGCTGCCGCGGAGTGTTTGTGCGTCGTCGGCATTGGCCCAGGTGACGCCATCAGGCATACGACTGTGGTACTGGTGGATCGGACAATTTCTGGCAACGTCGGTCGCCACAGTCGAACTTCGGGAGTCATGGAAAAAGTCTTCCTACATCATCGGTTAACATCACAGTACGCGGGCCAGACCGAGTCGCAGATTGCAGGTCGCTTAGAGGAACAGGGCAAGCTCTTAGCAAAATACTTTTGCTCCATTGGAGGTGGATTCACTATGTGTAAGTTGCGTTTGATTCTTGGCAGTTGGATACTACTGGCGGGTACGGCAGCGTCGTCCCTAGGGGCGGATATAACCCTAACGGCCAGCGATGGGTTCGGCACTTCGTCCTTCAACTCCGCAGGTGCTTGGAGCAATGCATCAGCCCCCTCGACGGGCAATGACTACTTCACTGGCGATTTCCGCCTACGCACCCCGGCCGATGGTGAGAGCTACACCTTTGAAGGAGACTCGTTAACGATCAACAACAACGTGGCCTTGACCGACGGAAATCTCTTCGGTTTCAGCTACAAAGGTACCGGCGACGCAGGCACCATCACGGTTGACAACCTGATTTTGAATGGCGGATCGGTGAATCACCTCAATGGATCGGGCGATATCTTTAATCTGGATGGCTCGATCAGCGTGGTTTCCGACTCGGTTATCTACGCCAAGCAGGGGCCGATCAACGTACTATCCGACATTAGCGGTACTGGCACCATTACGAACCCGGGCTCCGACGGTACCGGTTCGGTGCTCAGCTTCCTGTCGGCAGATAACACCTTCACCGGCAGTATCGTCAACAATGGACGTTTCACACTGGCAGATGGGGCCGCGCTGAATTTCGTTGTCGGGTCGAGCGGAGTGAACAACTCGGTCACGGGCAGCGGTGCAGCCACCGTGTTTGATGGCGTCTTCAACTTCGACCTCTCTGGCGCCAGCACTGGCGCCAGCGATAGCTGGCAGATTACCGACGCGGCCACGCAGACCTACGGCGCCACGTTCAGCGTTGCCGATTTCGACAAGACAGGTCCTTTCTGGACCAACGGCACCTACACCTTCAATACATCGACCGGTGTTTTATCGGTCGGCGGCGTCGACTTCACGCAATGGGCGGTGGATGCGGACGGCAGTTTCTCGGTCGGCACCAATTGGGTCGGCGGCGAGGCACCGGCTCCTGGAGACGACATACTCTTCGGCGACGTAATCACCCAAGACAGAGTCGTGACGCTCGATGCTAGCGTTACGTCGAACACCATCTTCTTCGCTAACGATGGAGATGGCGACTACTTCCTCACCGCCGATTCCAACCAGACCATCACCATGACCGGCGCGGCCGAGATTAACACCACTGGTCGACACTGGCTGCGGGCCGGCGTGGCAGGCGCGTCGGGACTCAATCTTTCTGGCAGTGGCGAACTCGTGCTCGATGCGGCCAATACGTTCACCGGCGGCCTTTCCATCGACGACACGAATACTTCCGTGGTGGATGCCGGTGCGATTCCAACCGGTTCGAACATCACGCTACAGAATGCAGCCGCTTTGCGTTTCTGGGGAACCGACAACGGGTTCTTCGGCGACACCCATGGAACTGGCTACACCTCCGGATCGGTCAGCGGCAATGTTTCCATCGACGGCACCAGCGTCGTCGAGGTGAACGATGGGGCCGAGGTCGCCTTCACCGGCGTCATCAGTGGCGACGGGCAGCTGGCCGTGAACTCCGGCTCCACCGTGGTTGTCTCGGGCTCGAACACTTACGGCGGCCTGACGACCGTCAACGGTGGTACGCTGACCATCAACAACGCCGCGGCTCTTGGCACCGGCGGCACGGCCGCAAGCCGGACGATTACTTCCGGCAACGCCAACACTGGCACCCTGGCTCTTTCTGGCAACATCACCGTCGCCAGCGAGGTACTGGAAGTCAGCGCCCGGGAAGGCGCCGCCTTTGACGCGGTGAGCGTCACCAGTGCCGGCAACAACACCTGGAACGGCAACGTCCTCGGCACCATCGGGGGTACGCAATACAACTTTGAATCAACTTCCGGCACACTCTCGCTGGGAGGTGTCATCTCCGCGCCCGACACGGGCGTCCGCAATTTCGTTTTCTCCGGCGACGGCAACTTCAACCTCACCGGTCGGCTGACCGATGGTGTGGCCGACGCCGATGGCAACCCCACAGGCGGCGCCGGTGGAGAGGCCAACGTCCACGTCTTCAAGCGTGGCAGCGGTACTCTGACCGTTGGCACCAACGTGGACGACGACTACTGGTTCGGCAACACCACCGTGGAAGAAGGCACCCTGGTGCTCACGGCTAACGCGGCCAGCGATAACGAGCTGTTTAGCAATGTTACCACCGTGCAAGCAGGCGCCACTCTCAACGTGAGTTCCTTTGCCGACTACGACCTGGGCGAAGGCGATGAACTCGCCGGTGGCGGAACGGTCCAAGTGCAGCGACTGGACATCTACGATGACAATACTCTCTCTCCCAATGGCACGCTCACGGTCACGGGCAATGCTACTCTCACCGGCGGCTTCGGTGGCGGGGCATTGAACGTCGCTCTCGGCAGCACTACGGCCGTAGGAGATCGAGTTCAGATTGATGGCAACTTCACAACGACGGACGCTCCAGCAATCACAGTACAGGTCACGCCTGTGGGCGGCACGCTGCAAGGCAGCGGCGCCAATTACACGCTGATCAACCACGGCACTGGCACCGCCGCCGACGTCGCGGCCTTCAATGCAGAAGTAGTGAACAACCTGGGTGAAACACTCAATCCTCGACAAACCTTGCAGGTCAATTCGACCAGCAGCCAGGTTCGCTTGCAGGTCAATGGCACCCAGTCGAACTTGACTTGGGCCGGCTCCACCGGGAACAGCACGTGGGACGTCGCCACCAGCACCAACTGGTCGAGCAGCAATCAGTTCCGCGATCTCGACACGGTCACCTTTGGCAGCAGTGGTGCGAAGAATGTCGTTGTCGATTCGAATGTTACCCCGGGGAGCACCACTTTTAGCTCGGCTAGCACCTACACTTTCACCGGCTCTGGCGGCATCACCGGCTACGGCCCCGTGAACGTGAACGCCGGTACGGTCAAGTTTCAGAACGCTGGCACCAACTACGTAGGCACCACCACGGTAGCCAGTGGAGCAGCACTGGAAATTGATACGGCCTCCACTGGTTCCATCATCGTCAACGGCACTCTCGCCGTCGGTTCAACGCCACTCTCGGCTCTGCCAGAGTTCACGTACGTCGACGCCGACCACAACAGCAACACGACTCTGTCGGGTGGAGGTGCTTTAGTTCCGGCAGCCGACATTTGGGAAGTTCGCACCGGTATCGGAGGCAACTCGGATACGATTTACGAAGCCGATGCTGCTGATCCCACCACGGCGCCAGAGATTCGCACGACCATCTCAGGTTTGTCAGCAAACACCACTTATACCGTGTATGCAAACTTCTGGGATGCCGACGGATCGAGTTGGAGAATCCAGGCTGGAGACACGTCGGGCAACTTGACGCTCTACGGCAACCCCAATGACGCCGTCGCTGGGGCCACGGATTCGGTGCTCACCACGTCGCTTCCCCACACCACCGAACTCAGCACGGCCTCCGGCAATCGCACGCTGTTCAGTGCACCGCTGGGAGAGTTTACGACCGATGCCAGTGGTAATCTGGTTGTGTACGTGGACGACGCGGGAACCGAAGATGGAGACGACCGCACTTTCTACGATGGGTTGAGCTACAACAGCGGTCAGACGAATGTATTTGGCGGAGGGGAAACTCTCACCATCAACGGCGACTTGAGCCTGAACTCCGGCAGTACTTTGGAGCTCGATCTGGGGGCGGCCGGTTCCGACTCTCTCGACATTACGGGCACCGCCCTGCTGGATGGAACGATTGATGTGAGCTACTTCGGCGACTCACCCGCCAATGGCACGCAGTACACTCTGCTGTCGGCAGCAAGTGGAATCACGACGCCGCTGGTCAGCCTCGACTTTGGTGCAGGACTGCCAGAAGGATTCACTGCCTCGTACAACGAAGCCCTGACCGATTTGGTTTTGACTTTCGCGGCGGGACTGCAGGGCGACTTCAACGGCGACGGCATGGTCGACCTGGCCGACTACACCGTGTGGCGTAACAACCTTGGTGGTGACGAAGCGGCGCTGGCCTCAGGCACCGGTAACAACTCCGGCATCGTCGATGCTGGCGACTACTCGTTGTGGAAATCGAACTTTGGCGCCATGTCCGGCGCGGTCAGCGGAATCGCCTCTGGCAACGTCCCCGAACCAAGTTCCGTGGTGCTGCTGGCGGGCATCGTCGGCTGCGGAGCTTTGGCTCTCCGCCGCCGGGGCCAAGAGCGTTTCACCACAGATCGTTGACCTGAAGAATATAGAAGTGCTGGGCAGCCCGGTTCCTGGCGGCGAAACTCCGGTTTCGCTGTCTGGAGCCGGCATATAAGCCGTACGATTTCCGGCAGGAATTCTCGCACGCCTAGGACGCCAGGTTGAGAGGTGCCTGAACCAGTCCAACGCCGCCCTCGACAATCGGCGGCCATTACCTCGCATGGAAGATAAATAGATGAGACGCAAAGCCTTTACCCTGGTCGAACTGTTGGTCGTCATCGCGATCATTGGGATCCTCGTTGCCTTGCTGCTTCCAGCAGTACAGTCCGCTCGAGAAGCCGCTCGGCGCATCCAATGCGGCAATCAGTTGCGACAAATTGGGATCGCCTGCCACAACTTCCACGACACGTTCGGACATCTGCCAACCGTAGCGGCGCATGACACCGAGATGAGCTATCTGGGTCAAATACTACCTTTCATGGAACAGGCCAATCTCCATAACCTCATTGACGATACCGCCTACTGGTACGACGTGGCCAACGACCTTGCCGAATCTACACCTGTGCCCGCCTTTCAGTGTCCCTCGACCGGACGGGAACTGAGCGCCTTCACCGGCGGAGTTGGCAACAGCACATCATTCATCGACCAGTCGCCGCTGCGGGCCCATTACTTCGCGGTGATGGGGGCCAAGTCGGAAATCTGCCCACTGCAGGAAACCACCTCTTGGCCTGACTCGGGATACACGATCGAGAACTGTTCCGACGTTACAGGTGGTATCGCAACTAACGGCTGTTTTGTGCTCGACAAAGGTGTCAAGTTCAAGCGGATCACCGATGGTACGTCAAATACGATGATGGTTGCCGAACAATCGTGGTCAGGTGGTATCGATGGAGAAAGCGTCGGCCCCTCGCGGACCTGGATTGTAGGTATTTCGGGAGGCTTCATCTACAACGCCGAGAACGTCTTCAAGCCCATGCACGTCGCTTTCCGTGAAGAACCGGGCGACTCCAATGGTAGCAGCGGGTACGGCAATAACGATGGCAGCATCGGCAGCAACCACACATCGGGTGCTCACCTGCTGCTGGCAGATGCCTCCGTGCATTTCGAATCCGATGACATGGAGCTGAATGTACTGAAGGCCCTGGCAACACGCGGCAATGACGACACGCAGAATCCGGCTTCTGCTACGGCCAACGAAGGTGGTGGCGGCGGAGGACGGCGGTAGACGTCTTCGCACTATTGAGTAACCCAGTCGAAGTAGAAGAAGTGGAGTGGTACGCCATGACGCAGCTGACTGCCCACAGTGCTCTATGCTACCTGCTGGCCATGACTGCAGTTGCAGTTACCGGTTGCAGCAAGGATTCTCCCTCACTGGCAACAGTAAAAGGCCAGGTAACACTCGATGGGCAAGCGCTAACTAGCGGAACAGTGGTAACATCGACCGACGACGGGCGCGGGGCCCGCGGCGCGATAGACACCCAAGGGCGATTCACACTTTCGTCGGGCAAGCTTGGTGAAGGAGCGCAGCCCGGATTGCACCACGTAGCCGTCAAGGCCTATTCGTCCTCCGACCCTGGCAATCCAGAGGCGGCCGCGAAGCCACTCGTACCACAGCGATACTTATCGACTGCTAACTCGGGGCTCACCATCGACGTCAAAGCCGGCGAGTTGAATGAGGTAACACTGGAACTATCGTCGCACCCGAACCTCCACAGATGATTCCGTCTTGCCGATCATCCAGGGTGGACCACTTTGCAGGGATCGTCCATTGGTGAACCGCTGCCAGAGCACAGGCAAGCATGCGGCGATCCCATGGCGTCATCTTTTTTTCTTCCTTTTTCGATATTTCCGCGCTAGTCCGCCCCTTGCCCCAACGAGTAATACTGGGCACGAAACCGAATTACATGAAGATCCAAACTTGCACCAATGCGATATCGACCGAGTGCCCGCAAGATTGGCAGCCTTGACACTTTTCCCGGTGGAAGACACTGCGAAGTCGCGTCGACTGAGGAGTGCCCACTAATTGCTTGCTTGGCCCTGGGGGCCATTTTCCGAGAGGTAGCTACTGATGAGATGTAACGCGTGGTTCTACTCTTTTTGCTGCGTCACCCTTGTCGCGACGAGCCTGACTATGGTGAAGTCTGAGGCGGCAACAGTCACTACAACCGGCAGGGATGGCTTCGGCGCATCTTCGTTCAATTCTGCTGGCATTTGGAGCGACGCGTCGGCCCCGTCGGCCGGCAACGATTACATTGTCGATGACGAGGATCGCGTGCGGACACCTGCCGATGGCAGTAGTTACACCTTTGCGGGCGACAGCCTGGAAATCACTGCTGTCGGATCTGGCGGCGACCTGAACATCGCTGGCCTGTCGTATAAAGGGACTGGGAACACCGGCACGATTACCGTCGACAATCTAATCCTCAACGGTGGCTCGATCAATCACATCAGTGGCGTAGAAGATATCTTCAATCTGGGTGGCACAATCGACGTCGTCTCCGACAGCATCATTTACGCCAAGCAGGGGCCAATCAATATTCTCTCGCCCATCAGTGGATCCGCCACGATTACCAATCCAGGTAGCGACGGTGATGGCCGGACCGTCACTCTCGCATCCTCGGGTAACACCTTCACGGGAAGCATCGTCAACGAGGGACGCTTCGCTCTGGCGGATGACGCGGTCATGAATTTTGTGGTTGGCGCCAGCGGCGTCAATAACTCAATCTCCGGGGGCGGTCCTCAAACGGCCCTGGACGGCGACTTTGTAATCGATTTGAGTGGGGCCAGCACCAACCTGGGAGACAACTGGGGTTTGGTGACTGCCAGCAGCGCCGCCTATGGGTCGACCTTCAGCATCGCTGGTTTCACCGAAGCCGGCCCGGGCATTTGGACCTCATCGGCCAACGGCGCCACTTACGCCTTTGAAACGGCCACCGGCTCACTAAGCGTCGTTCCCGAGCCATCGTCGATCATGATGCTCTGCGGCGCTTTGACTATGCTCGGTTATCGGAAACTTCGTTAAGCAAAGTATGGCTGCTCTGCCTGCAGCATGCCCGTCGGCATGCTGCAGGCGTTCCTTTTCTTGGTCAATCGGCTCCTCGATTGAGCTACTTCCATCGCGCAGCTTCAGGCGGACTGATGAGCATCATGATACGAAGCGACAACTCACCGTTCGACTCGATCAATCGCGACTTCATTGGACACTCCAATTTGTTGCGACTCCGACCTGGCTGGCTCATTTGGGCTTGGACCGCCACACTGTTGTGGGCTTCTCCCGCCTTGGCCGTCGACGATGTTGCTGGTGATCTGTTCACGCTCACCAATACGGGTAGCGCACCCAACGGGGCGTGGAGTTGGTTCGAAGATGAGAGGGCTATTGTCGACAATAGCAACCCGGACAACCCACTACTGCTGGTCAGCTCGGTTTCGGCAGGTGCATTCCCTGAGAATGGCGACATCGACTTGCTGTGGCGAAACTTGACAACCGGCGCGCAAGGTGAGTACGAGCTACACAATCAACTGCAACAGGACGATCACGACTCGGCAGGGCTCTACTTACGCCCCGATGGCCGATATCTAGCCATGTACGCCGAGCACGGTTCCGATGCATTCACCCGGTGGCGAATTTCTACGAATCCTCATGATCCGACAAGCTGGGGCCCGGAGCAAACGCTCAACAATGGTGCAGGAACCACCTACAACAACATCTACTACCTGCCAGCCGACAACGGTGGAGCTGGCCGCACTTACAACTTCACGCGGACGGCTAACTACGATCCCAATGTTCAAGTATCAGACGACGATGGCACTACTTGGGCCAACGCAGGCAAACTACTGACCGAGGGAGGCGGTGGCGATCGCCCTTACGTACGATACGCCTCGGATGGCAAGAAGATTCACTTCATCGCAACCGATCGTCATCCACGCAATTTCCAGAACAGTGTTTACCACGGCTACATCCAGGACGGCGTGCTCTACAACACCGATGGCACCACTATCGACGACAACCTTTTCGACTCCAACGGCGTCCAGCCCTCTGCCCTGACGCCAGTCTTCGAAAATAGTTCGCAACTGGGTGGTTTGACCATGAACCGTGCCTGGACCATCAATCTGGAGATCGACAATACCGGCAACCCGGTGGGAGTCCTCACTGCGCGCGTCAACGACAGCAATCAAGACCACCGTTTCCTTTACGCACGCTACGACGGCCAACACTGGCATGTCAACGAGATGGCACAGGCGGGGGCTTATTTATATGCGGCGGAAGACGACTACACCGGACTAGCGTCGATCGACCCGAACAATCCCAACGTGGTGTACATGTCGTCAGACATCGATCCGCGCGACGACTCTGCTACGAGTAAATACGAACTCTATAAAGGTGTCACCACCGACTTCGGCGCGTCTTGGACATGGAGCCCCATCACCGAGAACTCCACGATAGACAATATTCGCCCCGTAGTGCCGGAATGGAATGGTCAGAACACGGCGATCACCTGGTTGCGAGGCAATTACAATTCCTACACCAACTGGGACACCGAAGTCGTCGGGCTCACCTTCGCAGCCAGCGACCCCAAATCGCTGTTATGGCAAGGTGGCGGCACAAGTCCCAACACCTGGGACGTGGGCGTCTCCTCGAACTGGGACAGCGGCGGCACCAGCGACCTCTATCACGATGGCGACGAGGTTGCCTTTGACGACTCGGCGAGCACCTACGCCGTCCACCTTGCTGGACCGGTGGCCCCGATGGGAGTGGCCTTTAACAACACCGTCGAGGAATACACTCTCACTGGAGCTGGCATTGCGGGCCCTGGGAATCTTCGTGTGCTCGGCGGTGGCAGAGTTGTGCTTGCCAATGGAGCAAATCCCTACACGGGAACAACGTCCGTCATTCGCGGAACCCTCGCCCTCTCCGGCGATGCCCAACTTGCTGGCACTTCGCAAATCGCCATCGCTGCCGATGGTGTTCTCGATGTCAGCGATGCTTCAAACGGCCAATATGCCGCAAACGGTCAGACGATACGCCTTGAAGGGCAGCTACTTGGCAATCTGACGGCAAGCAACTCGAATATCCAAGGCAGCGGGCAAGTGGTTGGCGACCTCACAGCCAGCTCAGGTTCCACTATTCAGGTCGGAAGCGAAGGTATCGTCGTCGAACAGCAATTCCGCTACGTCGACGCCTCCACTGGAGTAATGGGAAATACCACGCTGAGCGATGGCACGACTTTCAACCCTCCTGGCAATCCCAATTGGCTGAGGAGAACGGGGTACGCCAATGGTGGCGACATCTTTCAGGGCGATAGCGGCGATCCCAACACCGCACCTGAGCTCCGGACCACCCTCTCCGGACTGGAACCGGGCAGAAGCTACACCGTGTATGTTAACTATTGGGATCCAACCGGTTCGACCTGGCGAATCCTGGCGGGAGCCGAATCGGGCGACCTCACGTTGTTCGGCTCGCCACTCGACAATGTCGCTGGAGCCACCGACGGCATTGCCCCGGCAACGCTCAACTACGAGTCCCCCCCGCTGACGGCCGAAGGCAATCGGTTGATGTGGGGTGCCCCGCTGGGTGAGCTGGTGGCCGATGCCGAAGGACAAATCCATGTATTTGTCGACGACACCGGCACCAACGATGGCGACGACCGCACCTGGTACGATGGGCTGAGTATCAGCAGTGGTTCTGAGTACACGGGCCAAGCCACGATGACGATTGATGGCAATTATACTCAGACCTCGAACGCCATCCTCTCTCTGGATGTGGCTGGCGCCGAAGTGCACGACCGCTTGCTGGTGACCGGAAACGCGAGCCTGGCGGGAACCCTTCAAGTCGAACTGTCGGCGGGCGCTCCCGCCCCGCAATCGGGGGACGTCTACGACCTACTCGCTTTCAATTCGGTCGAGGGCGCATTCGATGCCTTTGAGTTGCCGCCATTGAGCGCGGGGCTTCGGTGGGATGTGTCCAATCTGAGCGTCGATGGATCGCTCGCTGTAAGACAACGCCTGGAGGGCGATTTCAATGGAGATGGCTTCGTCGATCTGACCGACTTCACGGTCTGGCGAAACCGACTGGGAGCGACCGAAGACCTCGTTACTCTATCGGGCAATGGAACTGGTGACAACATCGTTGACGTAGCTGACTACCTGCTCTGGAAGACCAATTTTGGAGCCATGTCACCAGGAGCGAGTGCTTCCCACAAGGTAACACCGGTCCCCGAACCGGCGACGCTTCAGCTGCTGGGAATGACGCTCCTCGCGCTGCTGAAACGCTACTGACCAGCGTCGAATCTTGCAAAGTAATCACGTGCGGCTTTCATGACCCGCGGCGAGAGCAGCAGTGCGCCGGTCATGGTGGGAATGGCCATCATGGCGTAGGCCGCGTCGATAACGTTCACCACGATGGTCACCGAAACAATGGCTCCGACGGCTAGGGACGCAATGTAGATGTAGTTGTACAGGTGCCCTCGATGATGGCCGACCAGGTAAGTCATGCATTTGCGTCCATAGTAGGAATAGCCAAACATCGTGGTAACGGAGAACAAGATCACAGCAATGGTCACCAACCACGCACCTGTTGCTCCGAGTACCGACTCGAACGCCGCCGAAGTGAGAGCTACGCCCTCCAAGTTGTTGCGTTGCCCCACATCCAAATCGCTGGCCAGGATGACCAATGCGGTCATAGAGCAGACGATCAGGGTGTCGATCAACGGCCCCAGCATCGCCACCAAACCTTCACGAACCGGCTCGTCGGTCTTGGCTGCTCCGTGGGCCATGGCGGCCGTGCCAACGCCAGCCTCATTGGAAAACGCTGCACGTTTGACTCCGATGATGATCACCGAGCCGGCAGCCCCGCCCCAAATAGCTTCCGGAGAGAGCGCCTCCTGCACGATGGAAAGTAAGACGCCTGGCAGTCTATCGAATCGCATCGCCAGCACCGCCAACGCTCCTAGCACATAGATGCCACACATGGTGGGAACCAGCTTCTCGCTAAACTTGACTAACCGTCTAAGACCGCCAAACACCACAACTGCAACCACCGCCGCAATGAGCACCGCTGAGAAGTAGCTTGCTATGGGAATTTGCTGGCCGGGAACTTGCTTGCCGTCGAGCGGTTGCTCAGGCCCGCCAACTCCGATAGCTGACCAGATCGGCTCCAAGACCACCGTCAATTGGTTGGCCTGCAGCATTGCTAAGCAGCCGACCAGTCCACAGACGGAGAACATAATAGCGAGTGGCTTGAACTTGGGTCCGAGCCCGACCTCGATGAAGTACATCGGGCCACCCTGCGGAATGCTGGACTCGTCGACCTTTCGATACATACAAGCCAGGGTACAGGTGAAAAACTTGGTTGCCATGCCGACAAAGGCCGCTACCCACATCCAAAACACCGCCCCCGCACCTCCCTGGGAAATGGCGATGGCCACGCCACCAATGTTGCCCACCCCAACAGTCGACGCCAGCGCTGTGGCCAGCGCCTGCAAATGAGTGATTTCGCCTGGGTCGTCCGGGTCGTCGAATTTGCCGCGGAGAACATCGACCGCGTGACGGATGCGGAGAAATGGAATCCCACGGGAGTAGATTGTGAGGAAGAGTCCTCCACCCACTAGCAGCACGACCAGCGGCGGTCCCCAAGCGAGGCTAACAATCGTGTCGGTAATCTCTACTAGCTTGGTGTGGAGTTCTGCTAGTCGTTCCATTCGCAGTCCAACTCTCTTCGCCCGGGATGGTCACAGCGATTGCTACTCCGCGCAGGTAGAGTCCTGCGCGGGTAGTGATGAATATAGTGGGTAGAATACCCCGCCGTGAAGAGGCGACACGTTGGCAGGCCGCATGACGGATGACCGATGGATCAACCGTTGCGTGACATGGCCCTAGCAAACCCGGACCAACTGCGAAAGTCGATTTATTGACTGCCCGCCTGCATCGCTGGGAACATTTCGTTGATCATCGTGATGGCCGCAGGGCCAACCAGGACCACGAAAATGGCCGGGAAAATGAAGATCACCAGCGGGAAAATCAGCTTCACCGCTGTTTTGGCGGCCTTCTCCTCGGCCATCTGACGTCGGCGAGTTCGCATGGAATCGCTTTGCACACGCAGAGCCTGCGCCACGCTCGAGCCGAACTTGTCGGCCTGAATCAAAATGGCTGCCAGAGCCTTCAGATCGTCGACACCGGTGCGTTGCCCCAATTCGTGCAGCACGTCGTTCCGAGCGGCACCCATCTGCAGTTGAAGATTCGACAGGCGGAACTCTTCGCTCAGCACCGCGTAGCTCTTCTGCATTTCCTCGGCCACTTTACGCATGGCCTGATCGAGACCCAAACCAGCCTCAACGCACACGACCATCAGGTCCAAGGCATCAGGCAAACCAAAAAAGATACAGTCCTGACGGCCCTTTTTCCGGATCCAGGTCACTGCATCGGGGAGATAGAACATGATTCCCGACACGCCCACTGTGTACATCAACGACTGGGCACTGATTCCCTTCAGGTAGAGCATCGTGCCGCCGCTGACGAAGAAACCGAACAGGAGGCACAAGAACTTAGCGCCCAGGAAGATGGTAGCGGCATTTTCGCCGCGATAACCCGCGTGCTGCAATTTCTGTTTGAGCTTGCCGGCCTCTTCCTTTGTCTTCGGCTGCAACGGCGCCGACAACTTCGGCGAAGCCTTGGCAATAAGCTTCGAAATTGGATCGGACTTCTGAGCATTGCCTTGACGGATGTTTCCGCGGGAGTCCTTGAACTCGTCCAACCGTTCTTCGGCCCGTGAACGTCCACCAGCTCCGAGGAATTCCATGGCAGCCCACACACCGGCGGCCACACACCCGAAAATGGCAAGCTGAGTCAAAAGTGTGCTACTGATGAAGGCGATCATAGTTGAGTCGAGGGGCTAGCGGACGGAGGACTGGGGCTTTCGGGGATCACTCGTCCCACACCCCTGGAATCTCGATCCTTACACACGGATGTTCACAATCTTACGAATCACGATGGCACCCAATAGCTGCATCACCAAACCGCCGACAAGCATCTTCTTGCCCAGGTCGTCGGTGAACAACAGCATCAGGTAATCGGGATTCATGCGATACACTGCGACGAATAGCGCGGGCGGAAGTGCCAAAAGCACGATACCGCTCAACCGCCCTTCGCCAGTGAGAGCTTGGACTTGCCCCCAAATCTTGAACCGTTCGCGAATCAGGCTACCGATCTTGTCCAGGATCTCGGCTAGATCACCACCCGTTTGACGCTGCAATACCACGGCGGTGGCGAAGAACTTCAGGTCCAAGTTGGGAATTCGTTCTGTCAGGTTGCCGAGTGCTTCTTCCAACGGCATGCCCAGGTTCTGCTCTTCAAAGGCTCGATTAAACTCAACCGCAATGGGAGCCGACATTTCCTGGCCAACCAGATTGAACCCCGCCGCCAGACTGTGACCGGCTCGGAGAGCACGCGAGATTAGCTCCAGTGCCTCGGGAAGCTGCGCAGCAAACTTGTTCAGTCGCCGTTTACGTTTCATGATCAGCCACATGAAGGGCATGAAGCAAAGTACCACCGCCACGATTGGCGCAAACTTCATGGGCATCCCGGCGGCCGTGGGCAATGCGATACCAACCGCACCGGCACCGGCAACGATGGCAAGAAATTTGCCAACCGTCATGTTCACATCTGCCTGTTCAAATAGCA
This sequence comes from Aeoliella straminimaris, assembly GCF_024054565.1. GTDB lineage: Bacteria > Planctomycetota > Planctomycetia > Pirellulales > Lacipirellulaceae > Aeoliella > Aeoliella straminimaris. The sequence goes on along the minus strand of NZ_JAMXLR010000076.1, from coordinate 16,444 downwards.
GATTGAGGTTCAGGTAGTTGCTGATCATCTGCTCGAAGGCACTCTGTGTGCCTTCGCGCGAGGCGTTCAGTATCTCGCTGGTGATAGAAGCCTTCTTGCTGTCGTCATCCTTCGAGCCAACGGTCAGTGCACTGAGTCGCTGGGCAACCTCATCCTCGCGGTCGCCGCGATACACTGCTGCAATACCCGCCACCAATGCCGCGACACCGGCAAAGACGCAAATGTATACTATCCAGACTGACATGGGAGCTTCTGGGTTGGGGGTTTCTAGGATTGAATGGCTCGACTCAGTCTCGCAACATCACGCGTTCGCGGAAGGTGCTTGCAGGCAGTCGCACTCCGGCGGACTCCAGACGGTCCATGAACGTCGGACGTATTCCAGTCGAGACAAAATGCCCGATGCAGCGGCCGTTCTCGTCAACTCCGTCCTTGACGAATTTGAAGATGTCCTGCATCACGATTGTATCTTGTTCCATACCGATAATTTCGGTGATGTGCGTCACCTTACGAGGGCCACCTTGCAAGCGGTTGCTCTGCACGATCAGATTCACGGCGCTGGCGATCTGCGATCGCATGGCCTTCATCGGCATCTCAAAGCCCGCCATCATGATCATCGTTTCCAGACGGGCAATGGCATCGCGAGGCGTATTGGCGTGGCACGTAGTCAGCGAACCATCATGGCCCGTGTTCATCGCTTGCAGCATGTCAAGCGTCTCACCACCACGGCACTCACCAATGATGATCCGGTCGGGACGCATACGCAGCGAGTTCTTCACCAGGTCGGTCGCGCTGATTCGACCCTTTCCTTCGATGTTTGGAGGACGCGTTTCCAACCGCACGACATGATCTTGCTGCAGTTGAAGCTCCGCCGCATCCTCGATGGTGACAATTCGATCGTCATTCGAAATGAAGCTCGAAAGCGTGTTCAGTAGCGTCGTCTTACCCGAACCAGTACCACCGGAAATCAGAATATTCAGTTTTGCCTTCATCGCTCCTTCGAGCAACATTACCATTTCAGGCGTCAGGCTTTTGTAGTTCAGCAAGTCCTCGAGCTTCAGGGGGTTGGAACCAAATCGACGAATTGTCACGCTTGCCCCGTCCAAAGCAAGCGGCGGGATGATCGCGTTCACACGCGAACCGTCCGGCAGACGAGCGTCGACCATGGGGCAGACTTCATCCACACGCCGTCCAACTCGTGAGACAATACGGTCAATAATTTGCAACAAGTGTTTGTTGTCGCGGAAGACAGTCGACGTCTTGACCAGCTTCCCGCTCTTTTCGACATAGACATTCTTCGGCCCATTGACCATGATTTCGCTGATCGTCGGGTCTTTGAGCAAAAGCTCCATCGGCCCCAGACCGAATGTCTCGTCCAGAACCTCTTCGACCAGTCGGTCGCGTTCGTTGCGATTCAGAAAGGTGTCTTCGGTGTCGCAGAGGTGCTCGACCACCAAGCGAATTTCTCGACGCAACACGTCGCCCTCGAGTTCGCCGACCCGAGATAGGTCGAGCTTGTCGACCAGCTTGGTGTGGATACGTCGCTTGATGTTCTCAAACTCGGCCTCACGGTCCTGTTGGGACAGCATGGACGAGCCACCTGCTGAAGCGCTCATAGGAATTTGGTCAATAGAGGTAGATTGGCAAAGTACGAGCTGAAATGGGGATCCCAGCACCCACTGGGAGGCTTTCTGTCTAAGCGTAGCTCAAAAGCAGCACCGTGCAGGTGGAGCGGTTGAGATTGGGGATAACAGACCCCTGGTGCTTAGTAGAGAGGGTGGGTTATTCGTGCCGATCGTAAGAAGTAGGCCCATTTTCTCGGGTTTCCGAGCATTCCCAACTTATCCTCCGCTGAAAGAAACACCCCTCCTAAGAGGGGATCACTCTACTTGGCCCGCGTCGATTAAACCTCCGAATCTTAACGCAAAAAATCGTTGCGACTCTCCCAACGCCTCACTACACTAGAACTCAAGAGGCGGGGTCGCGCACCTGCGGCTTCTGGCCGAGGTCCCCCTTCAGGGCCTCAAAAACGTAGTAACACACCTTGGAACGGCTTTCGAAAGGCTGGGAGTCTAATGACCCGTCAATACCTGACCGCCCTTGTTGCGGTCGTCGCAGTCATCGTTCTACCTGCGACAGTTCGCGCTGGCATGATTGAAATCAGCATGGCCGGCACGAGTCTTACTTATTCTGATCCGACTCCCGATGGCGCTGGCTCGGGAAGTCTCACGGACTCAGGTACTCCCACCGATGCTTTGAGCAGCTTAACCGTGGTCGAAGACTCCAACACGCTGGGTGTCTTGGTTGACCCCGCGCCGAGCTTGGCCTACGACCTCGAAGTCACAGACATTCCTTCGATCGAACTGCCTGGTCCCAATGGCACCACGGCTGTCACCGCGCCCGCCGGCGGATCGTTCGAGTTGCTGGTGGATGGATCGTCTGCCCTGGCTTTGGACCTGGAGAGCGTGAATGTCGTTTACTCTCGAGTGAATAGCAGCTTCTTCGACATCCGCTTCATGTTTGTCGGAACTGTAGGCGCCATTTCCTCACAAGACCTGCCGTTTGGTGTGCAGATCGGCGAACCTGTGTCGCTCACGTTCAACGTGCAACAGACTGCCACGCCCACCAATGACGGTACTTACCTTACCAGCTATGTTGGCAACGGCACCGGCGTAATTTCCTCGGAGCGCGTTCCCGAGCCTTCCTCGCTGCTGCTAATCGGAATGTGCAGCGTGGCTGGCTTGGCCATCACTCGTGGTTTGAAGCGAAGCTAAATCAATTTGATCGAGGCTGCGGATCAACCAGCTGAGCACATTCATACAAGCGTAAAGCGGGGGCAAACCAATCGGTTTGCCCCCGCTTTTTATATGTATGATGAAGTCCGTTTGGGGTCAGTCGGCGGTGGCTACATCTCCCGATTTACTCGACTTACCGCCTGGCCAAAGCCCTAGCCAACTCGTCTTCTTGGAAGGCATCTCTTGCTCCGAAGCCAAGGCGTCATCGCCGCTCAGAGCTGCAGCCAGCTGAGCTATAGACTGAGTGATCATCGCCTTGGGAGCCTGCTCAATGAGCGGCACCCCATTGTTGCGAACCTCGACCATCACACGATAGTCGTTCGGCAACTGCCAGTAGACCTCATGTCCCAAGGTGTCCTGTGCCTTGCGAATGCTGATCTGACCGGCTCCATGCCCAACCCGATTTACCACCACCCGCAGCTTTTCCTTGAGACCTTCGGTTTCGCCAAAGGCCATCATCAACCGCACCACATTTCGCAGACACGGCAGATCGAGCTGAGTCACCATCAAGATATCGGTCGCCATCTCCATGGCAAACATATCGAGCCTGGTAAACGACTTCGAAGTGTCGATGATCAGGTGCGTGAAGGTGGCCTTCAACAATCCGAACATGCGCTGCATGTCGTCGGTCGAAATATGGCGTCCATCCTCCAGGGCGACCGGGCGGGGAAGCAGGTACAGGCCCGAACTATGCTTGGTGAGCGATCGTTTGAGCAGGGTAAAGTCGAGACGCGACACATTCTGTGCTACGTCGCTTAATGTGTACTCCGGAATCGTATCGAGAAAGACATCAGCATCGCCAACCGCCAGATCTAAATCCACCAGTACGACGCTGTTCTCCGGATTGCTTGCCAGAGCACATCCCAAGTTTACCGCCAGGCTCGTGGAGCCGACACCACCGGTGGCGCCGGCAACGGCGATAACCTTGCATCCTCCGCTACCACCACTAATGCTGGATCCAAATTTGCCGCGAGCGATGCGATGTAACGCTGCGGCCAGTTCCTCTGGCCTCACGGGGTGAGTAAGGAACTCCTTCGCTCCTGCCCGCATGGTTCGCAGAATCAGGCTTCCGTCGGTAGAACTGCTAGAGACCAGCACGGCCATCTCAGGGTGCGTCTGCGTCAGCGATTCAACCAGCTGGACGCCAGCTTCGGGATCGCCGTCGAGATTCACGAGCCCAACGTCCGGATTAGTCTGTGTTGCAACGTCCGAGAAGAAGGCGTAGCGGGAACACTCCGCCTCCAGCCAAACGGTGTCCAAACCAAGCAGCGTCGATTTCAGTGCACCGCGTGAGGTGTCGTCAGGATCGACGATCGCGATACGTAGGACGTTACTCATGGGAAGCTGACTATTGTTTGTTGGCCCGACGATGTGCGGCGAATCTATGGCGTAGTGAACACGGACGGATTCGTTCCGTCGTCAGAAGCGTAGCTCACATGCGCCGTAATGTACTTCCCAATGGCAAATTCAAGACCATTTATCATGTCACTCCATTGGGACCGACAGCAACCCGCTACTACTCCACGTCATATCCCACAGGACCTATCAATCCGCCACTTCCGGCAGAATCGGAAGAGGTGGGGGATGGAACGGCAGGTGGTGTCGACGGGCCTGCCGCACGGCGGTAGTTCGCCGTACGAGGCGTGTTGTAACCGCCCGGAATCTCGCCAGGCAGAGCGGCCTTTCTGAGCCGATCGCCGCCTGCAGGGATTAGAGCGCCAGTATCCGGCATCCGCAGTTCGCCGTGCATGGGAGCGTCGGCTGGAGTCGGAGTGCTTTCCCCGCCGTAAGGCATTGGCTCGGGAGTCATGATCTGCTCGCCTGGCAACATCGAACCGGAGTAGCTGCCTGGCTGGCCAAAAGTTCCATCGTTACAATCCGCGCCAGTGTTGCATCCCCCCTGACATCCCTGTGCACAAGGTCCATAGGCATTGGGCACTTCCAAGTGGCCGCCCCAATACAGGGTGCAATTGTCCGGCGACATAGATCCCATACCAGGTCCACATGGCGGCACTTCGTGCGGGTCCATCGCGTCGACGAATTCTGGCGTGACGAGAATCAGCAATTCGATCTCGTTGACTTCCTCTTCCACTTTGCGGAATGGAACCCCAAGCACGGGGATATCCGACACAAATGGCAGGCCGCGGTGTACGGCTTCTTTCTTACGTTGGATCAATCCCGCGAGGGCAAAGGTTTGTCCAGCACGCATCTCAACGGCCGTGTCGGCCTGGCGGACGCGGAAGCCAGGAATGGCTTGGTTCTGCAGGACGATGCCAATACTGTCGTCAATGGCACTCACGCGAGGACGAACCTCCAGGCGAATGTTACCATTCCCCAGTACAATTGGCAGAAAGTCGACCTGCGTACCAAACGGCTTGAACTCGATACTGCTCGTGCCCAAACTCTGCGGCACCAGGATCGGGATTTCACCACCTTCGAGAAATTGTGCTGGCCGACCGCTCACCGAGACAATGTTCGGCTCAGCAAGAATCGTAGCCAGGTTGTTCTGTTGTAGTGCATCGAGGAACCCAAAGAACGAATCCCCGCCGTTAACCAGACCGAAGGCGAATGTCTCACCGGTCGAAGTAACCGCCCGCTCTGCGCTATCGAAAGTCCCCACGAGGCCACTAATGCTATTGACCGCAAAGTCGCCGCCACTGCCGAAAGCAGCCCAGTCAACGCCGAGTCGACGCAACTTCGTCCGAGAGACCTCGAAGACCTTCACCTTCAGCAATACCTGCTGCACGCCACCAACGTCCAAGGCGTTGATCACCTTTGGAGCGTAGTCCTCAGCAAGTCGCATGATCGGACCTACGTGGTCGGGACTATCGACAAAACCAGTGAGCATTAGGCTCTGGCTATATTTTCGAACTCCCACTGAGGAGTTGGGGAACTGCGCCCTTAGGGCGTGTTCCAGTTCCTTTACGTCGCCATAGATGATCACGTCTAGCGAGTGGAGGGAATTGTTCTGATCCCACAGATTGATCTGAGTAACGCCCGGCTTCTTGGCGGACACCTGAATCTGCGTGGCTGACAACGGCGTGACCGTCACCAACTCTGGATTATTGACCTGAACCCGAGGGATTTTCATGTCCAGCGTCAGAATGCGACTGGCATTAGCAGTCATCTCTAGCCGCTCGCTCTCGCGGCTGATATGCCGGATGATGTTAGGCGTGGTGAATTCAGCGGAAGCCGCTGAATGCTCCTGGCCTTGCGCCAAATGCGTGGCCGTAACGGCCCACGCACAGGCCATCACGCCTGCAATCCATGAAAGAGCAATGCGACCGAAACACGGCTGAATATGTTCGTACATCCCTGTACTTCCTTATTTTCTGGCCGCCAGCAGGCGACTCGAGTCCCCCAGCTACAACTGGGCGACTCACCCCCGTTCACATGCCCGCTACTAATCACCGAATCCCTGGCGATTGCCACCGACATGGGCGATCGAAGTGATCGCCGGTAGTTTGCCTTAACTCAAAAATTTATGGGGAACGCTGCCCCAAACTCTTCCTGCAATTCCTCCGCAGGAGAAACTTCCCCCTGCCTAGGCTTGCTAACCGAATTGCTGGCCGGATTTGTGGGCGCATGCGCCCCGCCCATCAACGGCTGGTTATCCTTGCCATCGCGAACTGGCTTTCCGGTAAACGGATCGAACTCCATCTCGCGGACCTGATCGGCTTCGAGGATGGTCATCACGAATGGCGGTCGCTCTTCGGTTGCTTTCTTGACTTGGGCGAACAAGCCGCCAAAGAACCCGCTTTCCGAATTGTCCTCACCAATCCGCGGTCCCTGCTCGAGTTTACGAGAATTGTGCGAACTCGATTCGCCAAACAGTTCACCGATGTCAGTCTCGATATCCTGCGTCACCGTTTCGTCGCCAGGACTTCGCGGAATCAGATTCAGTTCGCCAACCTGCTCCGCCAAAGCAACCTTGTTGGCTTGCTCGGGGGTCAGCAGCAACGAAACCGTCTTCGCAATGCTTCGTCCTTCGCCTCCGTCAGCAGCCCGCTGAACGGTCTGGTCGACCGCGAAAATGCGAATGTTCTGCAAGATCACGCGAGTTCGGGCAGTAGGGAATCCTTGCGCAGGGTTACGGGCAACAAACAATTGCAGGTCGACTCGGTCGCCGGGGCTCAACAAGCCCGCAGCACTTTTTTCGGCGTCGACAGAAATTGTTTTCAACCGCATTCCGGGCGGAATATGGCCAATCGGGTCGTAAACCTCGCCTTCGGCCAAAAGCTTGCCTTCCAGAATGGGCTCTCCTTGGATAATCGTCGTACGAGGACGACGATTCTCGAGCTCGTCGAACGACTGGATGGCTCCCTGCGGAACCTTGTCTTTGGGCCAATCCTGCAACGATACCATCGACTCATCAATGGGATCGTTGAGGTTAATATTTACCGTAGCGACATAGATCGACTCGGTCTCATAGGAGACCACTTTCTCGCCGCTCTTGTCCATCACCTGGCTTATACCAATCGACGCAACCAGGCCGCAGCCGAGTGCAAGCGCAAGTAATAGAAGTGACTTAGGTCGCATCGGATCCCCTTACGGTTTTTGGGGCGAGACGCCGTGCGAGCGACGTCAAGCCAGGTTCAATTGTGGCGGCACGACCACCATCCGCGCACGGTCGCGGCATGGGAACCTTGTCGCTTTCTTCGGCAGGATCATTCGATCCGGTCCAGGAAAATGTCTAATGTGGGGTGCTAGCTGTGGTTAAACCAATAGTCCGGCCCAGCCAAAGTACATGATGGTGCCGATAGCGATCGGAATGCCATAGGGGAGCAGCTTCATGCGGGGCTTCCGCTCGGCTGCAATCTCCGCCAACTTTTCGGGATCACGCACCACCATGATCTCGTTCCAGATACTCCAGAACTGAGCATAATGTTTGTTCCAGGCACCACTCATCAGCACCATGACCACGGCCAGGATGCCGCCAACCACGGCCGCCACGGCGAAGGAGTAGAGAGTTACTTCTACCCACATCCATGCACCGATCCCGGCCATCATCTTCACATCACCAGCTCCCATACCGCCAATGGCGTAAGCCGGCAGCAGGGTTGCCAACCCAACCACGGTACCCATCAAGCTGTAGCCCAAACCTTCCCAGCCCGGATAGGCACTGAGGGTAAAGCTGTAAACCCAACCGAGCACAATCATGGGATAGGTCAGCGCGTTGGGAACTCGCAATTGAATGCCATCAATCACGGCCATCACGATGATCGTGACCGTGACCAACCAGACGTGCCAGTGGGTTGCCAAAGCGTCTTGCCATACAGCCAAATCGAACATGGGAGAGTCTCGCGAAATTCGTGGTCATTGCTTCTAGTGCTGTGCCAAGTGCCGTTTTCAGTACCGATAACGCACTTGGCGTGGCTCCGCCTGGGGGCCACACGCGAAAACATAGCTCACGAATTTGGTGTCTACCTTCGGTTGTCGGCCAAATGAGTGGAAATATTCTGGGTTGTCCCAACGTTGCGGTGAGCCGCCCAATAAAAAATCCCCCTCACCGGAATACCGATGAGGGGGATGCGCGATACATGGGTCACCTTAGGGTGCAAGCCCGGGGGCCAATCACTAGCTGGCGGAACCTAGTTCGGTGGCCACCGATTGGAAGGTGCTGTTGGCATTGGTTCCGATCGAACGAATCGCTGTCAAGCAGACGATCACGATCAGAGCCAGCATCACCGCGTACTCAACAGCGGTGGGGCCATCTTCCGACTTGAGGAACTGTTGTACTTTCTGGGCGAACTTCTTCATAGCATCCTCCGGGTTGATGCTGACCGTCGGGCCAGCACCCTAAAGTTGTCAGGAGCGGTGTAGCTCCCGGTTGACGACCTCGAGGTAGTACCCCTATTGCTTTGGACAATAGGGCGAGCCTGGGTGTACTACCAACGGGCCAAAAAACAATTAGCGTTTGCGTACCATTTGTCGTCAATCGCTTCATGCTAGCGGTCGCCTTTCGGCGGCCCGCCATCGTCCTTCGGCAGCCTGGCTGCCAACTGTCGATTAGACAAGTTGGTCCGTGGCTTTGCGTCCCAGCCTCACGACTGGTTTGCCTTTGTCGAGAATGATGACGCAACAGGCTCTAAGTCGGCCAAAAAACAATCCACCGAGGTGAATCGAATTGTGCGTAAAAATACGTTTCTGATGAGTCCTTCACGATAAGTTCCGCATTCGGCTTCGCGGTGCGTTGTGTGTTGCACGCTCGTCGAACACTTGAAACCTATGTCAGCTTCACTCGAAGTCAAACGGCTTGAGCTTTTTTTTCGAACTTCAACGAAATAGCCCTGAAACTAGCGAACGGCGCTGGTTATTTCTCTCAGCAATCGGGGCGGAAGGTGACGCAAAAAGCGGCTTGCTAAGCTTACAGGTAACCTACGTTTGATTGGGCTTTGCGGAACTTGGAAGTATTAAACAATAATGCACTCTTTGATTGACCACATCCAGAAACAGACTCCCGGTGGCTACGCGATGGCCGGACCGCCGGCTTCAGAACCCGTTGCCTGGTCCGCGCTGGTCCTCGTTCAGGCCGGTCGCATCGATGCTGCGGATCAGGCCGCCCAGTGGCTCGTCCAGCAACAGCGACACGACGGTTCGGTACCTGCCTGCAACACACAAGACGGTCCCTACTGGACGACGAGTCTGGCGATCCTCGCTTGGCACCTGGTGGATGCCAAGAAGTACCAATCACACATCGAGCAAGCCGCCACGTGGTTATTGGCCAGTGAGGGCCACACCATGCCACGCGATCCGAATATGGGTCACGACACCACGCTGTTGGGATGGAGTTGGAATCCTGGAACCCACTCTTGGCTCGAGCCCACCGCATTCGCCACCATGGCACTCCGCACGGCCGGCTATCAGGAGCATGCTCGAATGCGTGAAGCCGTCAAGCTGCTGGTCGATCGATTACTACCCGAAGGGGGCTGCAACTACGGAAACACAGAGGTACTTGGGCAGGTTCTGCTCCCCCATCTGCAACCCAGTGCCGTGGTCCTGTGGTCGCTCGCTCCTGAAACTGTAGCCGATCCGAGAATCGAAAAATCCCTGGGACTCATGGAACGCATGCTGCAGCGTCCCACGGGCTGCAGCTCGCTGGCATTCGCGCTGATCGCGTTGACCGCGTGGAATCGTCGGCCCGAAAACGCCGAGCACCTCCTAACCGAAGCCCTGGAACGTACCACCACACGGCAGAGTCCCTACAAACTGGCCCTGCTGGCATTGGCATCCCGTGAAGAGCCGACTTTTGCTGGCACCCCCCAACTGGCAGCTAGTACCTGAGCAAGGTTTCCAGAGATGGCCCGAACCGACCACAATCCGAATACAGCGAATAACGTCGATCGTCGTACGCTCTTGGGCGCGAGTCTCGCTGGTGCGGCTGCATGCCTGGGCGGTCCGGCGATTTACCGCTGGTTGCACCCCCAATCCAGCGTGTTTGTCGCTCGCAATCAAAGATATGATGGCCCTCTGGTAGCAACCATTCGAGATGGTCTCTTGGCCACAGGTCTCGACCCGAAGTGGCTTGCTGGACGAAGGGTGCTGCTTAAACCGAACCTGGTGGAACCGTGCCGGGATCGTCCTCAAATGACCACCAACCCGGCCATGATCGTGGCTGCGGCCGAAGTATTCCGCGGCTGGGGAGCGTCCGTCATCGTGGGCGAGGCTCCCGGACATGTTCGCGATACGGAAATGGCACTCATTGAGTCAGGAGTCGGCGAAGCGCTGGGCGATGGCGGACTCGAGTTTGCCGACCTCAACTATCAAGACGTGGCGTGGCGACCTAACCGCGGTCGGCGAAGCCCGCTGCGTGGGTTCTGGCTGCCGCAAAGCGTGGTCGAGGCGGACCTGGTGGTTTCGATGCCCAAATTGAAAACACACCACTGGGTGGGCATCACTTGCAGCATGAAGAACTTCTACGGTGTATTACCCGGCATCAAGTATGGCTGGCCGAAGAACGTGCTGCACCACGCCGGCATTCCTCAGACGGTCGCAGACATCAACGCCACACTTCCTAAGACCATCTCAATTGTCGATGGCATCGAGTGCATGGAAGGTGACGGACCGATTCTTGGCACGTCCAAGCAATTGGGCATCGTTTTGGTCGGCAGCAGTCTGGCTTCCGTCGATGCCACGGCCGCCCGCATCATTGGACTCGATCCAACGAAGGTGGAATATCTCCGCTTGGCCGTGAGGCGAATGGGCCCACTACAAGACGAACTGATTGAACAACGGGGCGAATCGTGGCAGGAACTTGCTACGCCGTTTGAGATACTCGACAAGCCGCACCTGCAGCGATTACGCATCGCAGAACTCGGACCCCAGGTTACTTGAGGCCCCGACAGACGAATCGAGATGAAGCTTTGGTGCTACAACTCTCAGCTGCGGATTACACGGCTTCGTCCGGCTCGATCTCGCCGGGCAACACTTCCCGCTTGAAGCCCATCAGCAGCCAGAACAGCCCCAGCGACAGCAAGCTACCGAAGGCCCCAGTCAGAAAGAACGCCTGCCAGTCGTACGGCGGTACGACACTTCCTGGAGGTGTCAGGTAGCGGGCTTGCAGCCAACCCGTTACAAGTGCGCCCACTAGGTGCCCCAGACCGGTTGTGACCAACGCCAACAGCCCCTGCGCGGCACTCTGCGTTTGGGGTGTAGCCGCATGATCGACGTAAATGAAGCCCGTTATGTACACAAAAACGTAACACACGCCATGCAACAGGATGCCTATCCACACCAGTAGCATAGGCCACCCCGAGGCGTCGCCAAAAGCCAGACTGACGTAGCGCACAATCCACGCCAGAATGCCGATAACGAAAACGCGTTTGGGCCCCCATCGGTAGAGCAGCATGGGCAAAGCCAACATGCAGAAGATCTCGACGACCTGACCTCCCGATAGCTTGGTGGCTGCATGCGGAATCTGGAGCTTGTTCAGATAGAGATTGGCAAACAAGTTGTAGAACTGTGCCGGCACAGTGGCGCAGAACGACACGAGCAGGAACCGCACCAATCGCGGATGACCACTCAACAACTGCAAACATCCGTCTAATAATCGGCGCCAGGAAGTGGCCGTTCCCAGTGGCGGCGTTTTGGGGAGCGTCAATGCGTATAGAGCCACAATCAGGTGGGCCACGATGGCAAACTTCATCGGCCACGTAGAAGTTTCGACACTTTCAGAACTCTGCTGCCACCACCAGGGAATGATACTCCCAACTATCCACATGGCGACAATCCAACCGACAGTGCCACTCACGCGAATTGCAGGAAAGTATTGTCGCTGTCCCGCCAGGTGACGGAGTGCAATGCTGTAGTTGAGCGTGATCGCGGGAACCGAAAACTGGTAGTACGCAATCATCACCACTAGAAACCAGCCCTGGCTATTGGCCGAGCAGAGCAGCGCCAAAAGCCCCGCACAGGTGAGGTTCATCAAAGCGATCATTCGCTCGGTACGAAACCAACTATCGGCCAGCGCGCCGAACAGCAGGGGCGACACCAACGCGCCGATTGCTCCTGAGATGCCGGCAATGCCGACGAAGGAGGAATCGAACATTCCAGAGCCCTCGGTGCCCGTATTCGCACCGATATAGCTACTGAGCGTGACCGTCCACAGTCCGGGCGGTACGAATTGCAGGAACATTACCGACGAAAGTCGGACCAACAACCAAAAATCGATCTCACTGGCTGTGGCAGATTCCGCAGCGGGGCTGAGAGGTGGATCAACAACCGGCGGCGGGGAAACTGGTTCGCTCACGGCCGGTCGAACTACGCGTACAAACGCTGAATTGCCCGTCAAAGAATCCCCGTCGCAGCCAACGGCATGCGACGGGACAGTAAGTGGAGGATAGCGGGCTCGAACCGCTGACCTTTTGGCTGCCAGCCCGTTCCACAACTCCTCGCACTGCCAACAAGCAACACAACTTGCTAACGGTAGCTAATCTTACCCGCAGGGTAGACGGTTGGCAAGAACTGTCGAGAATTAGCAGGGGTTATTAGGGGTTATGGGGTAATCTACCCCAATTCAGCAGACAGCAGGGGGCGACCACGTGGCAGAGAATTTGCAGAAATCAGACTGTGCGGTGTTCCTTCTCGGCGCCGGGGCGTCGGTCCACTTGGGCTTGCCGGTGATGGTCCAGTTTCTAGACGAAGCCAGGAGGCGGTATTTCGACGAATACGCTGATGAACCGAGTCGAAAACTTGAGTGGGACAGCCTTGGAAGCTTATTGTCGTTTCATGCAGAGTGCCAGGCATCTACTTGGGCTCTTGAGCGAGACTGGAATAACCTAGAGGAGTTATACACGCAAGCAGATCTGCAGAAAGCTGTAGCCACCGCAACAAAAAAAGGAATGACCAAGAAGCAGAATCTCTGCAAAGAACTTGCATGGGCAATTTGGGATGTCTACCGAGCGCCACGCGGCAAAGTGCTTTCTAAGACAATGCATAATTCAAACGTCATTTTGAATCGCGTAAGAAATTCTAAATTGAAGCCAATATTCATCACTACTAACTATGACCTTGGAATAGAGCAAGGGCTGCTTGGCGGCAATGGGAATGTCGAGCGATTCGCCTATCCTGGTTTCCGGCCAAGCCCCAATCAACGCGTTTCATTTACTGGCTCAGACAACGCACTCGAGCTGCAGCTAAGGAAGGAATACGTCCCAGTCATCAAGCTACATGGTTCAGTAAACTGGGAACGAGATGGCAAGAACACAGTAGCATGGTGTACAGAATCGGTCGACCCAGAAACAAGAAAGCCAACTCTCGAATTGGCAATGCATCGTGTTCCACGATCCCGTCTGATAGAAAATGGCCCATTCAACGAGCCGCTCATAGTACCACCTGCTCTCAGTAAAATGTCACCTGACAAGGCTGTCCTTTTTCAATGGCAGGCTGCAGTCGATGCGTTTACACGAGCACGGGAGCTATGGATTGTCGGCTACAGCTTTCCAGCCACAGATCCTTTTATGTTGCGTTTGCTTCATGAGGGACTATCCAAGAATAGCCAACTGGAACGCGTATCAATTATTGACATAAGTTCACAGTCCGATTGGAGGCCAAAACTTGCCATGTTCAACCAGACGTTCAACTCGCGTCGAATCCGCTACTACTCAATGAAGGCTGCACAATTCTTTAGCCTTGCCGCGCTTGTCTCCACGGACTGGTCCGAGATACATGCTCAATTGATGGACGCATCTTAGAGTCTCTATTTCGGTCACCAAGGCAACTCCCCCACACTTCCACTTTTCCCGATTCTGGCGTTGTTCGACCGATTGAGTCCAGCCACGCCCGTCACAATTCGGGCACCAGTCACCTTCGAGGCGACCATCGGTGTCACGCTTTTCACAAGCAGACTGGAACCGCTCATCCCGATTCGGGAACGCAAGAGCCAACAGGCGGTGCAGAAAGTATCGGAGCCACTTTATCACGAGCTACGCCTTGTGGGATTCATCCGGTCCACTGTCATCAACTAGGCTCTTGGTCAACTCGTTAGAAGTAGTCGCCAAGTCCGCTTCAAGCGACTTCATTGTTTCCATGCACCCACGCACACGGAAACCAAAGAATTTGGCTGCACTATCACTGTCTAGATGCCCTCCATCCAGCATCTTCGGTATCAACTGATAGCCGGACACCTCGCCAAGCAATTGTCGTTTCGAGCGTACTATCAAAAGACGTGTTGAAAGTGGCAGAACGTCGCCGTACAGCGTTTCTATTTGTTCAATGTCTCTTAGTACGGTCTCAATTGAGTCGACGAATACGGGCTGCCAGTCTTCGTAGTTACTTCTGGTGTAAACCGGCAGCTGACGAATAATTCGAGTCCAACCATCTTCGTCATCTACGGCGTGTACCTTACCAGTCGCTACCAGTGATCCTCGAAAGACAATGCATGAAAGTTGAATGCTCAGCAAAGCCTCTCTTGCCAATTCAAGTGTTTCAAGTTTCTTAGACTCTTTGACTGGCATATCCTTCATTAAGACCAATCTAGACTCCGCAATCTCTCGCCACGAGCGGTTGTAGAGGCGTATTTCTTCTGCCGAATAACGACGAACGAACCCCCCCTTCGAGTGTGCGTCGCTGTGGCAAAGCAGGCAAGTCACAGCCAGGTTGTCGAAGTCATTATTGGAGGGGTTCTCATCGATGTGGTGAATTTGCACTCTTTTTTCACGTCGGCATATACAACAGGTGTGATCAGAGGCAAACATAACCTCGGCTGCTAGTGTCTCATCAATCTCTACTCGATTCTTAGCCATGAGAACACCTCAATACGGTTTCCGGTACACGCCCATCATAGCGTCCCGGCGAGGTGCCCGTCTGCCCACCCTTACTAGTCCCGCTCAACTTCCAAACCGTCGCTGCCGTCGGCATGCTTGCTGGTTGAATAGCTGGGGAGCTTCCACTTCCGTGCGTTCGTTACCGCTCGATTTCGCCAGTCGTGCTTGCTCCACGTGGCTTGAATCCGTTCGCACGCTGCCCGTATTTCCTCGGGCGTCGGGTCCGGTGTTCCCGCCATAGCTCAACCAGTTCTCGGTTTGTCGGGCGTCACGCATGGAATGACTTTCAAATAGTGCAGCCGCCGGCAACCGGAGGAAGTCTGCCGGCGGGCTGCACAAGGCGAACGCTAGGAACGCCGACTAGAGTTAGCTTGCCGTCACGCCAGTGAGTTTCGTGAAGAATTGCGGCTTGATGAATGCGGTGTCCATGCGGATGTAAGCCCGCACCCACACCAGCATTTGAGACACGGCGTTGTATTCGGTGCTTTCCGAATCAACGGCCGAACCTTGGCGAAGAATTTCAAACCGCATACCGCCAGGCTTCACGCCCATGATGGCTTGCGTGAAGTCGCCCACAATCATGCTGGTTGCACCTGCCGATGCTTCCAGGCTGGTGGTGCTCATCCGTCGCAACTGCGATGCCCACGGCGTTGGCATCAGCGGTTGGTTTGTCGTGTCGGTCAAACCATCGTAGGTGGCGAAGTCTCGAGGGTTGGCAATCCAAGCCAAACCGGTTGCATCTTCGCCGGGATAGTTGGCAGTGAGAATATCTTCGATGGCGGCCGACACTTCGACGTAGTTCGCCGGGGTGCCAACGCTCGATTCCTCATTGACGCCGGTTTCGTTGAGAATGCCACCGGGCTCGCCACTGGAAGCGGTACCGGTCAGTGCAGCTTGGTCCATCTTCAGTGCCAGCGATGCCGCGATGGTGCTTTCGATGATGTCCACAATGTTGGGGGCATCTTCGACTAGCTCCACCGTCAACGGAATTAGTACCGCCAACGTTCGCAGCTGCATGTTCTTGGCCGAGAATGTAACCTCGGATGCTGTGACGGGCACGCTTTCATGCCGCCAATAGCTCGTGGGGTCGCTAGCCACGCTCGCCAGCGTCAGAGTCCGGCCATCGGTGATAGGCACGGTAACAGCACCAGCACGGCTTACAACACTCTTGGCTCGGGCTAGGTCATAAACCTGATTGCCGAGCCGCTCGGACAGTAGGAAGCCTTTGGAGTCGCTGCCACCGGGCACCAAAGCCGCAGCCATCTTGCCATCAATGAACCGATCCGAGCCGGTAATGGCGTGATGAATCACAGCACCGATAGACGGCGTTTCCTCGTCTCGGTTGCCGCCACCCATGAACTCGATTTCGCGGCCGTCGCCGAGTGCCAC
>NZ_JAMXLR010000075.1 GCF_024054565.1 Aeoliella straminimaris | reverse complement strand
CCTACACCGGTACGACCACCATCGGTGGTGGCACTCTATCGGTCCGTCATGACAACGCCCTGGGGGCAGCCGACAACACTGCGGCAACTGGGACTATTGTCACTGCAGCTAACGCCTATCTCCAGCTAGAGAACAACGTCACTGTCGGTAACGAGTTGCTTACTTCTCAGTCAGGTACTTACTTCAACGTTCGAAGCTATGGTAGCAACGCCTGGGAGGGCGATGTTGAGACTGGTTCGTACGTGCGTCTTTATGTGTACTCCGGCAGTTTGCAGTTGGATGGCAATGTTGACGTACCTAGCACGTTTTACATCTACAATGGCACGGTCGCCTTCAACAGTTTGTCCAACTACGTGAGTTACTTATATGTCGTTTCTGGCACAGCTGAAGTCAACGGGATTCTCAGTTCGAATTCACGGCCTTATCTTCAAAATAGTAACAGCACTCTCGCAGGACTCGGCACGTTCGATTGGGCGAGTGCGTCCCCTGCCTTGGTTCGTGGCACGATTGATCCGGGCAGTGGATCCACGACCGGCATCCTAACTTTGGACGACGTAGGATTCGAAGGCGCCTATAATCCCCGACTCTCAGTTCAACTCAACGGCACCACAGCTGGTAGCGGCCACGATCAGCTGAAGGTCAACGGCACCGTAGAGATCGCTGGCGATTTGGACGTGACCCTTGGTTCCAGTTTCACCACACCAGGTGAAACGTTTACCATTCTCGACAATGATGGCACGGAACCAATCACAGGAATTTTCAATGGTCTCCCCGAGGGCGGCTTGGTCGAATACGGCGGCAATATCTTTGGCATTACCTACCAGGGAGGCACCGGTAACGACATTGTTCTGACAACGCTGTCGACAAACAATTTCCCTACAGCAGATAATCAAGCGGTCGTCACGAATGAAGAGACCTCAGTCGGGATCACGCTGACCGGCAGCGACATCGACGGCGATCCCATTGCGTTTTCGATCGAATCCAACCCGTCGCATGGCAGTTTGAGCGGTTCCGGGGCCAATCGCACGTACACACCATTTTTGAATTTCGCCGGATCGGACAGCTTCCAATTCAGAGTCACCGATCCCGATGGCGGATTCAGCATCGCTACCGTATCGATTACAGTCAACAACACTCCAGATTCTCCAACGCAGGTGAATCTCTCCAATTCGTCACTCAATGAGAACACTCCAAGCGGCTCGACTGTCGGGACGCTTTCTACGACCGATCCTGACGTGGGCGACTCGTTCATCTACACGCTGGTTTCAGGAAGCGGCGACACAGATAATGCCGCATTTGCGATTAGCGGCGACCAACTCAAGTCTGTCTTCTCTCCGGACTTCGAAACTAAGAGCAGCTATTCTGTCCGAGTGCGATCTACGGATAGCACAGGCAATTGGGTGGAACGTTCTTACACGGTGTCCATCAATGACGTCAACGAAGCTCCGACGACAATTGGGCTCTCTTCTACGTCCATCGATGAAAACTTAAGTATCGGCGCGGTCGTTGGCTCCTTCAGTACCACCGATCCGGATACTACGGATTCGCATATTTACACCCTGGTCGCTGGTGCGGGGTCGACGGACAATGCTGCTTTCACGATTGACGGCGATCAACTTAAGCTGGCCGTGATTCCAGATTTCGAGTCGAAGGAAAGTTACGAGATTCGAGTCCGTTCTACTGATTCTGGCTTCTTGTCGGTCGAACGTCAGTTCACAATTTCCATCGAAGACGTCAACGAAGCTCCAACAGCCAACAACGATGGCTATACAGTATCTGAAGAATCTCTATTAGATCCGTCCGCCGCGGTACAGATCTTGGTGAACGACCTCGATCCTGAAGACGACTCGCTCATTGTCACGGCCATCAATGGAGTCGCAGCGAATGTTGGCACTCAGATTACGCTTCCCTCTGGTGCTATGCTGACACTTCAGGCGGACGGCTCGTTTGTGTATGATCCACGCGATGCGTTCGACGGTTTAGCAGCGGGCGAAACGGACTCCGATTCGTTCACTTATACGATCAGCGATGGGGAACTGACTAGTACGGCAACAGTCGACATCACCATTAATGGTTGGAATGACGCGCCGCAACTGACCCTTCCCAACGCCCAAACGCCGACGGAGGATGTCGCTCAGGCTATATCGGGCATATCGATAGCAAACGACGACTCGTCTGACCTGACGGTGCGTCTTGTTGTGCCGAGCGGGTCGCTCACTCTTGGGACTGTTACCGGAGTCACATTTGTCAATGGCACAGCCAACGGAACCTCCGCACTGCAGTTTAGCGGAGCGATCGGAGATCTGAATGCGGCATTGGCGTCGTTGAGCTATGTGAGCGAGACGAATTTGCACGGCCCCGACGATTTGGATGTCGACGTATGGGAGTCAACGACATCACAACTCGACCTGACGCCGTCTGGGTATAATTGGGGTACGACGTCGCCTTCATCGACAACATTTGACGGTCGCGGTGTATATCTTCGTGCCAATAGCACCTTTTCTGTGAATGCAATCGATTGGTACGGACGCCTCGCCTCATCGGGGCAATATGAAGTCGCCATCTATCGTGGCCAAGGCGAATCCGCTCCTTTGGGGTCACTGCTCGCCGTCGGTAACCAGGGATTTAGCGGTGGTGGATCGTTTGGTTGGAACCAAGTTCCGCTGAACTTCACCTTCCAGGCCGGTCAGCAATACTACGTGAATTTCCGCCGAACTGACGGCGGCTCCAATTTCGCTAGTCCTTTTCATTTCATGTCGTGGGGCAATGGATCGCAGGCGTCAAATCTAGGCGATGTCACGTTGCTTGATGGCCGTAGCGGATTCGCTCCATCTTCCGACAATAATTTCTGGCTGACCCACTTCCGGTTCAGTCAGCTGTCCAATGGTCTGAGCGACAGCGGTACGATTGACATTACTGTGATCGCGGACGCGGACGCGCCAAGCCTGACAGCTCCCGCAAGTCGAACGGGTTCAGAAGGTACGGCGATTTCGCTTGATCTAAGCGCCTCGCTGCAAGACACGGACGGGTCGGAAACACTGGCCGTCGAATTGTCGAACATCCCGGCAGACGCAACGTTTAGCAACACCAACGGTGATGTACTAACGCCGGTGGGCGGTGTGCTGACGCTGAACGACCCCGCCCTCCAATTGCCTGGCTTGGCGATTACTTTGCCAGACAACGATTCGTTCACGTTGCAGGTGGTGGCCACCGCCACGGAATCGTCAAACAACGACGTGGCGACTTCCGTATCGACGGTTTCCATCACAGCAGAGAACGCCGCACCCAAACTCGAGAGTTTGGCGATTACATCCGAAATCGACGAGAATCAATTCGCCACCCTAACGGGCGACATCATCGATCCGGGTAATGACAGTTACACGATCGTGGTCGACTGGGGAGAAGGCTCGCCACAGACCTATAACATCCCTCAGGGAGCCACTTCCTTCGTCGTGCAACATCAGTATCTCGATGACGGTTTATCGCCGGGCAACGGATCCGAGTCGGATGACTATACCGTTTCGATCATCAGCTTCACGGACGATGACGGCGGCGCCGCTGACCTTCTTGCGGCTTCGGATGGGGTACAGGGCGGTGGCGGTGGATTGCCGATTGTTCCGCAAACCCATGAAATCAGAATAGTCAATCAGTCAGGTCCAATTAACCTCAGCGGACGCAATTTGAAGGGAATTGCGACAGATCCTACAACAGGCAACGTCTATGTGGCGACAGGTAGTGGGACCGCAGGAACATACGGTTTCTTCGATTTGTATCGCATCACACCCTTGGGATCCGTTTCTTTTGTGCGTAGTTACAGCATCACTTATGTTGAGGGCCCAGAACTCGAGTTTGGCCCCGATGGTCGCATCTACACAGCCGATCGAATATCTGGAAGAATCTTCGCGATCGACCCCACGACAGGATCCCTCAGCCTCTACAACTCAGGAGGCCCCTGGGGAAGCTTGAATCGCTACGGACTGGACTTTGATTCTAGCGGTAATCTAATTCTGATGCGTGAATCAGTTCCCAATAGATTCTTCCGCGTTAACCCTGGATCAGGGGGAACTGTTCTGGGTGACAATCAGATTCTGCTAGGTCGTGAACACGGCGATCGGTTTGGTATACAGCCCGACGGAGATTATGTGGTCTACCCAGATGCGAATAACTTCGAGACCAATAATCCCGTTTTTGAACTCGATACGGCTGGCCATATTCCTGGCACCACGTATCCTATTCGACATTTATCCAGTACTCACAATTACCAGTTGGGTCTTAATTACGTACATTCAATCGGGGCAATCGATCCAAATAATGGGGATGTCTATTACAGCACAATGAACCAAGGCTACGGTTCCACACGGATAGCGTTTGCGCCTGGTAACGTCGGACCTACAGCCACGAGTACGATTTTCGTCGATAATATCGGCAACGGCAACGAAGCCCCCGCATCTACATCTTCTAGTCGCGGCCTAACCGATCTAGATTTTGGCCCACGTTCCGACGACCGAGTGGGGAATAGCCTGTTTTTTCTTGATGACTTTACCGACAGGGTCTACGAAGTTCGTGAACTGGTGATGTTCGAGTTCACTGTTACGGTCAACAACGTTGCCCCAGATGATCTCGATGTAGGCCTGGACGCAACGCTGCTCCCACCAGACGAAGGACAATTCTCTCGCGCTGGCATTACGTTTACTGATCCTGGCACGCTTGACGTACACACCGTAGAAGTTGACTGGGATGGCGATGGCATTTACGACGAACTAGTCGCTTTGAATCCCGATGGCCGCTCATTCGATATATCGCACACCTACACCACCGAAGGTGTCTTTACCGTCAATGTGCGAGTTAGTGATGACGACGGTGGCTATGCCATTGACAGCTTCGACGTGTCGGTCGATCTCAATAATCCTCCCGCGGCAACCGATGGCAACGTGGGCACTCTGGAAGATACCACCTACACGTACACTGTCGGCGATTTTAACTTCAGCGATCCCGATGCGGGCGACACGCTTGCGGCCGTCGAGATCACCACGCTTCCCTCAGCCGGGACATTGCTCTTGGATACTAACGGTGGCTCGCTCTCAGACGCCATAATAGTCTCCGCCTTGGATGTGATCGAGGCCGCCGACATTGACGCTGGTTATCTTAAGTTCCAGCCGGCGACACATGGAAGTGGTACGCCCTACGACAGTTTTGCGTTCCGAGTGAGCGATGGCGAAGAGTTCTCGCTGGCTAGCTATGCGATGACCATCGACGTTGTAGCCGTCGCCGATGCACCAACGCTGTCCGTCACGAATGCAGCGGACAGTGAAGATACTGCAGTTACGCTGGATGTCGCTGTTGCACTGGTTGACCAAGACGGTTCGGAAACGCTCACGCTCGCAATCAACGGTGTGCCTATTGGAGCCACGCTTTCCGACGGCACCTCGAGTTTTACTGGCACCGCAGGCAGCGATTCGGTAGATGTGACCGCTTGGAACTTGGCCAATCTGACAATTACGCCTCCGCTCCATTCTGATGGCGAATTTGTGCTAACCGTGACGGCGACGGCCACGGAGAATTCGAACGGTTCCAC
>NZ_JAMXLR010000074.1 GCF_024054565.1 Aeoliella straminimaris | reverse complement strand
CCATCCCACGTTCGGCGACTATTTCTACTTCTCCGCCTTGGCCTACACGTCGCTCGGTTTTGGCGACGTCGCCCCGCAAGGCTCGCTGCGTGCGATTGCTGCCGTGGAAGCAATCACCGGCCTGGTACTGATTGCCTGGACGGCCTCCTTTGCCTTCCTGGTAATGCAGGAGCTGTGGGGCGGCAAGCATTCGCACGACCAATAATGGCAAGCTGTGCCGGTTAGTCCTGATGCACGGTCCCCACCGACAGTAAAAAGCTTCTAGTCTGCACAAGCAGTGCAACAGGTCGTACGGATCATTACGATACTCCAGGATGAATACCTTGCACGAGGCACTTCGTGTCTCTGGGCGAGGTGTGTCAGCGAGCTGGCAAAACACCCAGTGGAGAGAATTCGTGACATCGTGCCGGCTACGACCGAAACGCCTGCGTCCTTGGTACGCCGGCCTCACCATGGCGGTGCTGTTAAGCTGTACCGGATGTAAGGGTATTCCTGGCACCTCATTCTCCGAGTGGTGGCGGCAAGGTTTCAAGGTCGGGCCCGAGTACTGCGAGCCCGCCGCGCCGATGTCTCCGCAGTGGATCGATGCCGACGACCAGCGCGTTACCGACGGGTTCCCAGCCGTAGCGGACTGGTGGAACCAGTTCGACGATCCCTTGCTCAACGGCCTGGTGCAGTCGGCCTATCGCCAGAATATCTCGCTCCGCGAAGCGGGTATGCGGGTGCTGGAAGTTCGGGCACAGCGAGGAATCGCCGTCGGTGGACTGTTCCCGCAGGCACAGAGCCTCGACGCCCAGTTCTCCCGCACGCAGCTCAGCGGAAGCATCGCCAACGACCTCTCCACCGCGCTGCCCGATTTCTCTCGCGACTTCAACGACTGGTCCGTGAGTGGCAATCTTTCGTGGGAGCTCGATTTCTGGGGCCGCTTCCGCCGTTCGATCGAAGCCGCCGAGGCCCGCTTGGATGCGTCGGTGGAAGAATACGACGACGTGCTCACGTCGCTCGTTGCCGAGGTGGCCAGCACGTACGTGCGCATTCGGACCCTGCAGCAGAAACTCGCATACGCCAAGCAAAGCGTCGAGCTGCAGCGGGGAAGCCTGAAGATTGCCGAGTCGAGGTACGTCAACGGCGCCGTGACGCAGGTGGATGTCGAGCAGGCCAAGCTCGTGCTGTCGCGCACCGAGGCGCTCATTCCACAGCTCAATGCCGGCATCCGCAAGGAGAACAACCAGCTTTGCGTGCTGCTGGGAATACCCACCACCGACCTGTTGCCGGGGCTGGGGGATGCACCCATTCCCAAGGCCCCGGTCAATGTGGCACTGGGGGTTCCGGCCGAGATGTTGCGGCGACGTCCTGACGTCCGGCGGGCCGAGCGCGAGGTTGCCGCCCAGAGTGCCCGGATTGGCGTGGCCGTGGCCGAACTGTACCCCAGCTTCAGCCTCAACGGTAGCATCGGTTATCAATCGGCACAGCTCGATCGGCTGTTCGTGCCCGCCAGCAATGTCGGTGTGATTGCCCCCACGATTAACTGGGACGTGCTGAACTACGGGCGGCTGAAGAACAACGTGCGGGTGCATCAGGCGCGAATGCAGCAGGCCGCGCTGGCGTACCAGGATACGGTGCTTCGCGCCAATCGCGAGGCGGAAGATGGCATCACCGACTTCCTGAACAGTCACAACGCAACGCTGCACTTGAAGGATAGCGTCGCCGCGGCGGAGCGATCGTCCGAGTTGCTGATGATTCAGTACAAGCAAGGGGCCATCGGCTACAACCGGGTGTTCACCGTTCAAGATATCCTCGTTCAACAACAGCAGGTCTACGCGACCGCGCAAGGCGACATCGCGCTGGGTTTGATCCAAATCTATCGCGCCTTGGGTGGTGGTTGGCAAATTCGCTTCGGAGCCGGCAGCGAGGCACCGGTAACAGCCGAGATGATCGACCCTACCGAGCCCATCGAAGCCATCGAGCCGGCGCCAGTCCCCCAGGCGGACGTCGCTTCCTGATGGCCACGTGCAAGCTGCCCAACCCCCTTTAAGGTACGAGAGACGACCATGTTCCGGAAACTGCTTGGCACGATGTCCCTGGTGTTTGCGGCGACCATTGCGACATCCGCTGCGGCAGAGGAATCGCTGTGGTCGAAACTGTGCGACAACGAGGTGCCCGACTGCATCTGCCGGTGGTGCTGCCCGAGCTACTGCCGTAAACCCGAACCGCGAGTGTGTGGTCCGCTGCCGCCGGACCTGACTTGTGGCCCCCGGCACTACACGCCGTACTGGTGCCGACAACGAGCCGGCGCCGGTCCCTGCGACTGCGATCCCGGATGCAGCAGCGCTATCGGCGCGACATTCCTCAAGCAACCACGCTCGATGAATTATGCCCTCGAGCGCGACACCCGCGCGCTGCCGGTTGTGGGACCGAAGCTCGACACAACGCAAAAACCTCTCGGAAATCGTACGGCCGTTCGGTAGCTGCCGTCGCCAGACGGCGGACGAGTTTTGGGACAACCTTGGGGAACTACATTCATGGGCCCAAGACTCCCCGAGTTTTGGTCGCCCTCGGTTGCAAAAACCTCTATTTTTCTCGACCAAACCATGTAGGGGGTGCGACAAAACCCCGCGCGTTGTTCCCCGCATGTGTTTTGGGCCACCCGAGTTGTCCCAAAACTCCGTTGGTGGCGATTCGCTCCCGCGAATCAGCCTACGTTACCAACGCTCATTCGCGGAGCGAACGGCCACAAACTGCCGCAACTCTATTGGATCACACAGGCTTGTGATTTCAACGGCGATTTGTTTACACGAGGCCTCTTGGAATCGCAGGCGAACGCGGCAGAGGCTCGCATCGCAGCCGCACAGGCTCGGCGGTGCGGTTGGGTGCGCTCGGCGTGTCACGCTGCGGCACTGAAGTACCCTAAATGGCGGCCGCTAAGTTGCCGAGGTGATGTACACCGCGGGGAGTTGCGGATAGGCCCACTGGACCCAACCTGCGGTTTGCGCAACTGCGAGAGGTGTTCTTGTTTCTGAGTGACCGCTGCAGATCAGCCAAGCCGCTAACTTGCTGAAGCTGGTCCAGCCGACGCGACTTGGCTGGCGTCGAATCTGGACGAGGTGATGAGCACTTCAGCGGTTGGGGCAAGAAACGATATGGGGGCGGATACGGTTTCTGGAGCTTGGCGGGCTCTAATGTCTGGCCGACGAGCGACAGATAGGGGAGGCCGCTCACGCAGAAAATGGGGCGGCGACGAAGAAAGCAACCATGCAGGTCCTCTCTTAGCGACTAGTCTATTGGGCTGTGGGGCCGTAACGACGACCCGGGCCTCGACTGACCGACGCACCTGCTCGATCTCGAAAAGTTCGGGTTCAGACTCAACTTACAGAGGGTAAAACGAGCCGCCCGTCGCGTGTTTTTGCGAAGCGAAGTCGAAGGTTTCGAAACCAAGTCGGGGCCCTTACAATACTGGTGCCATAGGGTTTCCTCGTACTCGCGGAAAGATGACCTGACTTTGTGAGGTAGGGCCATGGGACAACGAATATTGACAATTAAGCGCGCGACCTGCACGGTGGCCGCTGTTCTCGTCGTGGTCGTCTCAGGCCCGGCGTCGGCCGAAGTCACCCTGACATATCGCGAGCAGGAGGTGAAGACGGGTATCCGGCAACGTCCCTCGTTCGACGATAGGAAACTATACGTCGGTCTAGAGCCAAAAAGCCTGACCGCGTCGACCGAGCTCATCAGTGAAGAATTCGGTAATGTAGAATACGATCGCTTGCAGACCGCTGACGCGACCATCACGGCTCAGCCGACGTTCGACGACCAGTCCAACCTGACAGGCTTCTTTGGCGGCGGCACGCTGAGCGCGAGCTCGCCAATCCTCGGCAAGACCAGCGCCACCGCGCTGTTCGAGGCATTCTTCGACGTTGATTCCCCCACTGTCTTCAATTTCGCGATGAATGAACTCATGGAGACCGATTACTTCCGCACGCCATCCGGTCTTTTTGCCGGCCGCCAAGCCTGGGTTGACTTCGACGGTCCCGGCAGCGATTACGACATCAGATGGAGAAACGAGGGCAGCACCTTTACCCAACTGCTCCAGCCCGGCCAGTACGACATCCGGATTGATTTCGGCGCCCACGCCACCTACGATGCCTCGCCCTTCACTCTCGATTACTTCTTCCTCGCCTCGTTCGCCGCGCCCGATCCTGTGACACCGACCTGGGACGAGCCTGCCGGCGGCGACTTCAACATCGCCGACAACTGGTCCGACGACGACGCCCCCACCATGAGCGACGACGTTCGCTTCGACTTGCCCAACACCTACACGGTCGACCTCCAACAGGACACACAGGTCGGCAATATGACCGTCGAAAACGGCGACGTCGACCTCAACTACGACCTTAATCTGCTCAAGGTCGCCGAACTTCTCGTCGCCGCCCCTAACGGCGGCGCCGCCCGTCTCGACGTCCGCTCCGACACCCCCGTCGTCTCCAGAGAACACGGCCTCGTCGCCGACTCGATCACCGTCGGTCCTGGCGGCGCCCTCGCTAACACCACCATCGGCCAGCTCTTCGTCGGCCACGTCGACTTCCCCCCTGACAGCCCCGAGGAGAACCAGCTCCTCACCGACCTCCAGGCCCTCGAGGGCCTCACCGTCCAGGGCGGCGGCGCCCTCGCCACTCCTGCAGCCAAAGTGGACGGCCCCAACGCCGACGACGGGACAGGCGTCGCCACCGCCACCGTCACCGGCCCAGGGTCGATGTGGCAGGCCATCACCCTCAAGGTTGGCGAGTCGTCGCAGGGCCACGTCAGCGTCCTCGACGGCGGCACGATCACCAGCCCCGACGTTGGCCCCGGTCCAGTCCTCATAGCCACTGTCGATTCTGCCTCGGTGGTCCAGGAGAGCCGGCTCACCGTCTCGGGCGTCGGCGACGACAACGGCACGCCGACGCCGAGCCAGTTCCTGTCGTCGCAGATCACCGTTGGCGCCGAGCACCGTGGCCGGCTAACCGTCGACCAGGGGGCTGTCTTCAAGGTCGACAACCTCACCCTCGGCCGCGACGACGCCTCGCGCGGGTTCGCCTCGGTCACCGGGCCTGACACGAAGCTCATGCCGGCTAACGTCGCCTTTGCCAACATCCACGTCGGCGACGACGGCTTCGGCCAGCTTGACATCAACGACGGCGCGACGGTCGTGGCGGACCTGCTCGTCGGTTCGGCGCCCAGCTTCGGCACCGTCGGCAACAACCTCGGCGTCGTCAACGTCGCCGGCATGGGCACCACGCTCACAGGCGGCACCCACGAGATCGGTCGCACCAACGAGGGTGAGCTGAACATCGCCGACGGGGCCGTGCTCAACACCACCACCCTCCGTGCCGGCCGGTTCGCCGACAGCGTCGGAACCGTACGTATCGCCGGCGAAGGCAGTCAGGCGAACGTCAGTTTTGCGCTGGCGCTCGGCGGCGGCTTCGGGTTCGGTGTCGGCGAGATGTACCTCTCCGATGGCGCGGCCGTCGTCGTCGACGACGAGGACGCCCCCGCAACCACGTCCGTCGGTAACCGGGGCTACCTCGAGGTCGCAGGCGGCTCTACGTTCACGACCGGCTTGCTACAAATGACCGGCAAGCTTCAAGTTACTGGCATGGACTCGCACGTCACGTCCAACTTCGGTCTCATCATCGAGTCCGACCTGGCCGAAGACGAGGCCAACCTGATCGTGGCCGACGGAGGAAAGATCACAGTTCGGGGCGAGTACCTCGACCTGCGCCCGGGGGTCACGCACGTCACTGGTGGCGGGCGGATCGAGACGGCCCGCCTGTTCGTGGGTGCCGACGCATCGGTCGTCGTTCAGGGCCGCGGTTCGCACCTCGAAGCCGACGCCGACCTGTCCCTCGGCCCGGCCGCCGATCCCACGCTGGACGGCGGCGAGATTGGTGTCGTCGGCAACCTTACAGTCGACGCCTTCGGCCGAGTTACCGCCGACCGACTCGTTCTCGGCCCGAACGGCCGCGTCGATGGGAATGGGGGCGTCGTCGCCGTTGGCACCCAGGTCGCTAACAACGGTGGCTTCTTCAACAGCGGCCTTCTCGCCGCCGGCGCTTCGCCCGGCGCCCTCACCATCGACGGCGACTACATCCAGGAGGAGACCGGCGTCCTCGAAATCGAGATCGGCGGCTATACAGCGGGGAGCGAGTACGATGTGCTGACCATCACTGGCGACGCCTCCATCGTCGGCACGGTTGTCTTTAAGTTCATTGACGGTTTTGCACCAAGCCTAGACGATCGCTTCAGTTTCTTGGAAGTTGACGGAACAACCGATCTCAGCGGCGTGGAATATGAGATTGCCAATCTCGCGCCTGGATTCGACTACGATGTCGCGGCTGTCAACGGTGACATTCAGCTTGTGTCACTGAGCGACGGTTCGTTCGTCCCCGAACCCGCGACATCGGTCCTGTTCGCGCTGGGCCTGCTCGTTGGGGGCTTTTTTTCAAACGGTAAGCGACTTCTGTCCTGAAAACCGCTGGCTCACGGACAACCTACTGGGGTATCAGACTTCCATTCGGCTTATGCGTATGGCTGAAAAGGCGTAGCATCGACGGTGGCCGATCCGCTGAAGGTGCATCGACCTCGCTGAGATTGAGTCTCAC
>NZ_JAMXLR010000073.1 GCF_024054565.1 Aeoliella straminimaris | reverse complement strand
TGAGCATCGAGGATGCCAACCGCCCCGCCCTGCCCGCGGACGCCCCCCTGTTTCCGGCAATCTCGCAGGAGTTGATCAAGGTGTTCGATCGCGATCTGGCCGCTGCAGGAATCGCCAAGGCCGATGATCGCGGGCGGACGGTGGATGTGCACGCCCTGCGGCACACCTACGGCTCGCTGCTGTCGGCCGGCGGAGTGGCGCCACGGACCGCCCAGGCGGCGATGAGGCACAGCAACATCAACCTGACGATGAACGTCTACACCGACCCCCGAGTGCTCGACGTGGCGGCTGCAGTGGAGTCGCTCCCCGCCCTGCCCTTGAGCGCCGGATCACCACATCTTCAACGGGCCAAGGCAACCGGAACCGACCACCACCGGAGCGAGGCCGCGGTTACGCTTACCGGAATGCTTACTGTTAAGCCTGACAAACAGAGCAAATCGGGGGCAACTGCTGACAACTGGGCAAGGGAGCGAAAATCCGCAGAAGAGCGTTTCGGCCCTGGAAAACTCGACGATTGTCGAGAATCAGAAAGGGTGGCTGAGGGGTCTCGAACCCCCGACCTTCGGAATCACAATCCGACGCTCTAACCAACTGAGCTACAGCCACCGCGAAAAATGACCAACGACCTGGCACCTTGGACCCGGATTGGGTCGCCGGTCCGCCGCTGGGAAGCCCCAATCGTACCTTGGATGGGTTCGATTGGGCAAGCCGCTAACGGGCTCGCCAGCGGGTCAAAAGCAAGGTTGCGACGATGCCGGTGGCCAGGCCCCCGAGGTACGCCAGGGCGAGGGTGGGCGATTCGACGTGCGTCATATGGGCTAGGTACAACATAGGGGAGAGACCCTTCCGTTAGTTTGATGGTTCGGAAATTCGAACGGATAGTATTACCCGATTATAGCCATTTTTGCCAGACGATCAGCGAGGGACACCCCTAATGCCCTGTGGCAGCAA
This sequence comes from Aeoliella straminimaris, assembly GCF_024054565.1. Classification (GTDB taxonomy): domain Bacteria; phylum Planctomycetota; class Planctomycetia; order Pirellulales; family Lacipirellulaceae; genus Aeoliella; species Aeoliella straminimaris. Next base: position 150,856 of record NZ_JAMXLR010000073.1, on the reverse strand, counting down.
CTATTCGGCAAGCTGCAGCAGAAATTCGCGGTACTGGCCGTCCAAATCGGCGTAGGTGCGGCCCATGAGCGTCGAAAGCGTAGCGGGTTCGGCCCGATGGGCGTAAATCTGCTGCAGATACTCCACAAAATGTGGCCGGTGATCGGGCGACTGCATGCAAAACGTGGCCAAGCCCGCCATCTGACTGTACAGCGGCACCAGATCACTGCGGCCCTGCAGATCGCGCTTGCCCAGGGTGACCAGGTCGCCCAACGGCACTCGATATCCTTCTTCCAGTAATCGCCGGCGGGCCGACGCGAGCCGGCCAGCCTCGGGGGTGCCGATCGTGAAGTACACCACGCCATCGTCGCTGCGGCGTTGCCGAAGCGACTCGAACATGGTGGCCACGCCCTCGACCGCCCAGAAGTTGTCTTTCAGGCCCGGATCGCGCCGGGCACCATCCGACTCCTGAAACAACTGATGCACCGACTCGTGATACAGCGTCGGATCGGTGGCGTACTCCTCGGAGAAAAAGAAGTGAGCCTCGCGTTGGAAGTCGAAGTAGATGCCGATGGTCTCGGCAATCCGCGGCTGGCGAGCAACCAGTTCCTGGTTGTACTCGTCCTGCGTGCGATGGTAGACCACCTGATAGGGCCGCGAGCGGACGCCCGGTACTCGATGCTTCTCGAAGCGGTTGCGAAGTTCGCCATCGTCGATGGCAAAGTCGGCGAACAGCGACAGCCACACCTGGTGCAGTTGCTCCAGCTTGCCGGCCAGCGCCACGCCCGCTTCCAGACTGTGGTTCGTGGTGACATTGAAGTGGTCAGTGCGAATTTGCCACCCTTGGGCGATGTTCGAGTGCTTCTCGGCGTCGATCTCCTTGCTCACCCAACGGCGGCGGTAAGGTCGCTCGCCCGCCTCGTAGCGTGGGAGGTCCTCCGGATCGATCCAACCGTAGCTTGAGTTCCACTCCAGCCCGCGGCCTGCCATCCGCGCGCCGTACGAGGTAAGCCAACGCCCGTCGTGTTTTTCGTAGCCCAGGGCCAGCCGTGCCGGCTCGCAGTCGGGATCCGCCACCACGGCTTCGGTCGCCAAACGTATCGCCAGGGCCGCTTCGCCGAGATCAGCGGCGCGATGGGCAAGCTCCGACAACTTGGCAGCGAGTTCTGGATCGGCTGGCCGGGTCGACTCGGTGTAGCTGTAGTCATCCGGCGCCAGCAGCACGTACTGCCCACACTCCAGCGTGGGATACGAGCGAAGCTTCTGCCACTCGGCGCGAATCTCCTCCACCCCCTGCCCTATCGCCAAGGGCGGGATTGCCGCGGCGAGCAAGAGACAAGTTGTGGCGAAAAATCGATTCATACACGGAGTGGACTGTACAGGTGGTAGCAGGGGCAGTTCTGTTACATGGATGGAACGGCTACCACTATTCTAATTCACGCCAGCGGCCCGATCAGACGGGATTTGACGGCTGTAAGGAATGCAGTCACACATCGTATGCACTACTTCGGCTGACACGACGCTTCCCAATTGAAAGGACGGCTGCACCTCTTGTTGATCAGAGACGGGATTTACAGGATCGACAAGATCTTAAGATTCAATTGCCTCGGTCAATTCTGCCTAAGGAACAAGTTGAGGAACTATTCTCCACCTAGCTATTCGGTAACGTGCGGACCTTGCGTTTCACCTCTACTCCCGCAGGCCCGAAGCGGGTCAACAAACCGACCGGTTTCGTGTCGCCACCAAGTAGTTAACTAACTGGACCTCGTGCACTTCTTGCAAGCTGCGGGCCGATTTGATCTCGACGATCACCGTATCGTTCACAAGCAAGTCGGCACGAAATTCACCAACCTGCTGCCCGCGAAAAAACACGTCGACTGGAACTTGCATCCGTGCTTCAAGGCCATGCTCTAGCAGCCACAAAGCGAGCGACTTCTCATACACGGACTCCAAAAAACCAAAACCTAGTTCATTGTACACTGCGTACGCAGAACCGATGAATCTTTCGGTTAACTCACCGTGATCCCAGTCGGCAGATGTCATCGAATCATCCCGTCGATCCCGTAAATCGTGTCTAGAGCTTTGAACTCTATTCGTCGCCGAACGCTGCGTCGAATTGCACGGTTGAGGGGGTGAAGTCGATGCGGTGTACGAATTCCGCTGCTTCGCGGGCGCCGTGGTCGCGGTCCATGCCCATGTCTTCCCACTCGACACTCAGCGGCCCCGTGTAACCTATGGCGTTGAGCGCCCGCATCATTTCTTCGAAGTTCACGCCCCCGCGTCCCGGCGAGCGGAAGTCCCACCCGCGGCGAGCGTCGCCAAAATTCAGGTGGCTGGCCAGGATGCCGGTCTTGCCGTTGAGCGTCACGATGGCGTCTTTGATATGCACATTGTAAATGCGATCGGGGAACGCGCGGATGAATTCCACGGGATCGACACCCTGCCAGTGCAAGTGACTGGGATCGAAGTTGAAGCCAAATTCGGGTCGAAACTCGAGAATCTCGAGCGCCCGCTCGGCCGTGTAGATATCGAAGGCAATCTCCGTGGGATGCACTTCCAGGGCGAACTTCACGCCACACTCGGCGAACACGTCGAGGATTGGGTTGAAACGCTCGGCGAACAATTCGAAGCCGGCCTCGATCATCGACTCGGGCACCGGCGGGAACGAATACAGCAGGTGCCAGATGCTGGAGCCGGTAAAACCATTCACGACTTCGACGCCAAACTTCTGCGCGGCGCGGGCCGTTTGCTTCAGTTCCTCGATGGCACGCTCGTTTACGCCGGCCGGGTTGCCATCGCCCCACACGTACTCGGGCAGGATGCTCTTGTGCCGCTCGTCGATGGGGTCGCACACCGCCTGCCCCACCAGGTGGGCACTGATCGCATGGCACTCCAGATCGTACTTGTCCAGACAGTCACGCTTGGCGGCGACGTAGTTGGGATCACTCATCGCCTTGTCGACCTCGAAGTGGTCGCCCCAGCAGGCGAGTTCCAAGCCGTTGTAACCAAAGTCGCGAGCCTTCTGGCACATTTCTTCGCAAGACAGGTCGGCCCACTGGCCGGTGAAAAGCGTGACGGGACGAGACATGTGTGGATCCTCGATTCGTTGTCGGTTGACGGTTGACGGTTGGATGTAGCTACCGGAAAAGCGGGCGAAGCCCCTGCCTGGTAGCGGCTGTAGGTTGCTGGCCTTTTAACTGCGTGAGACGAGTGCTCACGGTTGGCCTACATCCTACACGTTTTGCAGGCGTTTAGGCAGTTCCACCGCAGGTGCTTTCTCCATGCGGGTGAAACGGGTTGCGCAAAGATGTCTCGCATGCCAGGCTGGGCGTCCCCGCGAAGACCTCAAGGTGAGAACCAGCGTTTTGGGTCCTCTTTCGGCTGCACAGCGGCCGACTAGGCGTGCCGTAGTGCCGGCACAATTTCTGTACGCGAGGCCTGCCATCCCGGAACCAGTCCGGCCAATATGCCCACGGCGATCGCCACGACAAGCCCTTGCGTCGCGAGTACGAGCGATGGCTCAAAGGCGATGGTTACGCCTTCAGCGGCAATCGACATGCCGGTGGTCGAGAGAATGGCGGTACTCGCCAACACGCCCAACAGCCCACCGATCGCGCTGAGCACCAGGCTTTCGATGAGCACCAACCGAAACACCCGCAACGGTCGCACTCCAAGCGTCTGCAGCACGGCGTGTTCCTTGATGCGGTCCTGTACCGACATCACGGTGGTCGTTGCCACCAGCGACAGCACCAGGCCCACGCAAGCGTAACCCAACCAGTGCACAAAGCCGATCAGCTCGGCCAAGTCGCCGAGCGTGTCCGTCTGGAACATGCCTTTGGTACGGGTGGTGGTGGCGACCGGTCCGGCACGGAACGCTCCGTCGATCTGCTTCGACACGGTGTCCGGGTCGGCCGTGTCGGCGAGGTGCACTTCCAGTTGCGTGACGATTCCCACCTCGTTCGCACCGCGGGCACGCTGCAAGAAGTCGAGGTGCGTATAGATCAGGCTATTCTCCGCTGCGACCGGCGAGCGAAACACTCCGCGGACGACCACCGATACATCGCCAATGGTAAACTTGTCGCCCGCCGCCAGCCCTCGCCTGGCGGCGATGTCCTGTCCCACCAGGGCGGCGTCGTCTTGCTGATCGAAGGCGTTCCAATTGCCAGAAGCGAGCTCCAACTGGCGTGCGGACTTCAGCTGTTCCGCCGGCATCCCTTGAAATACGATCGCATCGAGACTGGCGCGGCAGTTGTTGGTGAAGACCTTGATGGGAACCACCTCCTGCACGCCGGGCATCTTGGCGATGGTGCGCTCGTAGTCCTGCGGTAATTTGCTGCTTTGTGGGCAGAATCGATTCTCCTGAAAGACAATCAATGTCCGTTCGGCGTTGGCGCCGGACGTGAGCGCAAGCAGCCCCTGCTGCACTGAACCGATGAAGCAAAACACCGACAGCGCGATCGCGGTACCGCTAACCGTAAGCAAAGTACGGGCGCGGTGGCGCCACAGGCTCTTCAGTACGTAGGGAATGAACTTCAGCACGATCAGGCGGTCCTCAGCGTGGTCGCTTTGGTTTCTTTGCCGTTCTCCATCAGTCGCCCTCGCTCCAGGCGAACTTGCCGCCGGGCCCTGGCGCCAGCATCGGCGTCGTGGGTGACCATCAGCAATGTCATGCCCAGTTCGTCGTTCACCCGGCTGAGAAGCGACAGGATTTGTTCGGTCGTTTCGTCGTCGAGGCTGCCAGTCGGCTCGTCTGCGACGATGATCGTGGGACTGGCAACAATCGCCCGAGCAATGCCGACGCGTTGCTCCTGGCCGCCCGACATTTGACGTGGGTAGTGCGAGGCGCGCGGCGTCAGATCGACGGCCTCCAAGGCAATCTCGACGCGCTTGCGCCGTTCCGCGGCGGACATCGGCAGCAACAGCAGGGGCAGTTCCACGTTTTCATAAGCCGTCAAAACCGGGATCAGGTTATGCGTCTGAAACACGTAGCCAATATGGGCCGCTCGCCAATCGGCGAGCTTGCCGCGGGACAGCTTGGTGATGTCGGTACCGGCGACAACAATCTCGCCCGAAGCCACCTGATCGATACCCGCAATCAGGTTCAAGAGCGTGCTCTTGCCCGAACCACTGGCGCCCATCAGCGAGACGTAGTCTCCCTCGTGAATCGAGAGGCTCACACCGTCCAGGGGGCGAATGGTTTCGTCGCCGTTGGCATATTCCTTCGTCACGTTGAGGACATCTACCAATGACATTGTCGATCTCGCTTTCTGTGTATTCAATTAACTTGCTTTATCCGCCAACTGAGCGGTACGCTGGGCCGATTCGATGCTCACGGGAAACGACCGCATACTGCCGGCAGCATCTCGCTCCTCACCAGCGACCCGCACGCGCTCGCCTTCGGAAAGCGATTCGCGGCCACCAACAATCAGTTTGTCAGTTGGCGAGAGCCCGCTGAGGACCTCCACGAGCCCGCCTTCTGCAACTCCGCGGCCCACTTCAATCGGCCGGCGGATGGCGACTCCCGCGGTCAGGTCGGCGATCCAGACGGTGTCCCCTCCATCGGCCGACGTTACCAACGTCCGGGGAACGAACAACCGCAGCGGGCGTTTCGCTTCCTGGCCCTCGACCGCGGGTGATGGTGGTGCCAGGAACGTAACCTTCGCCAGCATCTCGGGCTTGATCACCGCTGGTGGATCGAGCACCGCTACCTTCACCTGCAAGGTGTTCTTCTGGATGTCGGCTTGGGTCGTTACCGAAATCACTCGGCCTGCTATCGGCCCGGCCAGGGCGGCTGTTTCGATTTGCGTGGGTTGATCGATCAGTACCTGGGGCACGTCTTCCAAGCGCACATCGACCCGCACCTGCAAGCTCTTGGGATCGTACAGCCCCACCACAGCGCTTGCGCCGGCGGGAGCCGACGCCCCCACGCCCGAGAGCCACTGTCCAGGACGGGCTTCGAGACTAAGGACACAACCGTTGATCGGAGCGCGAACCGTCATTCGTTCCAGCCGCAGCTCCGCGGTATCGACAGCCAGACGAGCTTGGTCGACACGGGCCTCAACGATCGACAGGTTCGCTTCCGCTTCGGCCAACGCCCGCTTCTCTTCGGTAAGTAGTTGCAGTTGCGCGGCGACGGCATCGCGTTTCTGCCGCAGCGACTGCTGTTGTTGTTTCAGGGTCGGCTCGCGAGCGATAAGTTCCTGGAGTGTGTTCTCGGCCGTCGCTAGGTCGGCGCGGGCCTCGCGCAAGATCCTCCCCAGGATGGCGTCGCCCGCCTGTTCCTTGCGGCGGACATTCACCTCGGCCAGTTCCCGCTTGGTTTTGGCTGCTTCGATCGCATAGGGCAGGTTGTTGAGCTCTCGCTCGAGCTCGGCCAGCAGCGCCTCGGAGTCGGCCAGCGTCGCTTGCAATACCACCGGTTGTTCCAGATTGGTCTTCGCAGCGGCCAGGATCGCCTCGGCGCGACGCAGTTCGGCCTTCTGCAGCGCGTGAAGCGACTTCGCTTCGGCCAGGGCGATGCGGGCGTCGGCGTCGATGAGGGTCGCGACCGGCTGCCCTTTCTTGACCAGGTCTCCTTCTACCACCAGCAATTCTTCGATTACGCCGGGTGCAAGCGACGACGCCAGCACGGGCGTGGGGCGAGGCTCGACCCAACCAGCCGCCTGAAACAATGGTGTTCCTTCCTGCTTGACCTCGGCGCGACTGACCACCACCGGCGTGATGGTCACCGGCTGGGCCGGCAGAAAGCTGTCTCGGGTGGCCCAGCCAAACAGTGCTGCGAACCCGCACAGGATGGCAACCGGCAACACGTAGCGTGTCAGCCAGGCGCGGCGAACCCGTGGGCGGCTTGGTGTCGCTGGAGTGCGGTCCACGGCCAGTTGGCTCAGGTCGAGTTGTGAGGGATCTTGAGACATGCCGTTTGAATTCACTAAATCGCTTTGATTGCTTCGACCACTGGCAGCCGCATCGCCTTCGCGGCGGGCGGTAATGCCCCGGCCACGCCCAACAACGCGGCCACGCCACAGGCCACGGCGATCCCCACGCTGTCGACTCTCAGCATGAAGGCGCCCATCGTAAATCGCACCGCCAACCCGTCGACCAGTAACAGTCCGATCACGCAGGCCGCCAGCGCGCCGGCACATGCCAGCAGCGTTGCCTCCTGAACCAACGTGAGCAGGATCGCACGGCGGCGATAGCCGATGGCCTGCAGTGTCGCCAGTTCGCGAATCCGCCCGGCGACCGCTCCATACATGGTGTTCAACCCGGCGAATACGCCCGATCCCGCGACCAGCGCAACAACTACCCAGCCCAGCATCCGCACGGGCTTGTAGTGTTTCTGCAGCGATGCGTAGTACGCGCTTTCGGCAACGGCCTTGAGTTCCAGGTCAACGCGTTCGCGGCAAAATATGTCGACGTCTGCCACCCGGTCGGGAGAATCCATCTTGGCCGCCACCAGACTCAGGTCCTGGCGTTTCAGCGTGGTCTGCAGGTCGGCAAGTGGTGCCCAGATCTCCGACTCAAAGGCCGATCCAGCCGCCGTAAAACGTCCGCTGATGGTCCATGTCTTCCCGTCGAACTCGACCTGCTGGCCAACCACCAGGTCTTTCTCGGAGGCGCCGAGTTTGGAGTGGGCCAGCCGGCCGACCATCACCTGGCCACTCTCGGGCCATGAGCCTTCGACCAATTGCACCCGGTCACGCACCAGCGGGGCCGATGTGGTTACACCGCGTACGACGCCCATGCCTGGTTGCTCGAGACTGGCTGTGGCGACTCGCGTGCCGAGGTACAACTCGGGCGAAGTGCACTCCACGCCATGCGTACGTCGTATTCCATCGACGCTGGCCGATAACAGCGCTGCGGTCCGGCCCGGAATCGACGAGTTCTCGATATCCGCTGCAGACGACAGCGAATACACCAGCACCACATCGGGACTGCCGGTGGCGGTCAACGATTTCTCCAATCCTCGGATGAAACCTACCACTACCAGGACCAGCAGCACCACGATGGTCAGCCCGCCGAATGTCAGCGCACTACGTGTGGGCCGGCGGAAGAGGTTCCGCACGCCATAGTCCCAGGGCAATAGCCGTTTACCTAACATGGATTCTTCCGCCACCTCGCTCGTTACATTCTCACAAACAAACCGGTTGCGAGCATCGAAAAATTACCTTGTGCATCCTTCTTGGCGGTCCCTTCGACGACCACCATGTCGGCCTCGTTAACCCCCAGCAGCTTGCGCGAGTCGACCGGCACCACTTGCCCTTGATCGTCGACAAACTTCACCAAGGTGGTGCACCCGGCCCGCTCGCCCGCGCAGCAGTCGTCCATGCAGACTTCCCCGTCCTCCATCTTTGTGCCATCGGCCACTACCGTGACGGAGGGATCGATCAGCATGAAGGCCGCCCGTCCATCGATCCACGGATTGGAGGCGCCACCGATACGTCCCACCAGTACGATGGGCTTACCGTCCTCGGCAGACTCGCGAGCGGCGATCACGCCAACCGCTCCGTCGGGCTCTTCGCTCAGCATGTAGCGACTTCCGTCCACGTTGGCAGCAGCCGGGCTATCGCCAGGCGAGTTGGCATTGCCGTTGCAGCCAACCAGGCCGAGACAAACAGCCATGGCGAACAATGATAGGGCTAAAATGGATTTCATCTTTGAACCGCTCCATTTCGGGGTTGAGAGGCTTGGTTGTATTCGTGCGCCGGATCGCCGGCGTATTCGATCGAAAGTGTTCCGAAGTTACCGCTCACGGCACTCACCTGATGCCCGGCCTTGGCGACTGCGTCGATGACGAGCCAAGCCGAGACAGGCGTATTGGGTTTGGTTTCCAGCACTAGCGCGCTGTGCTGCAAGTCGACGCGGACCTTGGCCACGCCTTTCAACTCATAAAGTCTGGAAGCAATCTGCTGAGCAGTCTGCTGGCTATCGAGCTTGCCCACCACTACTTGTTGGGTGGTTCCCAGCTTGCGGATCTGCTCAGCTTCTTCGCTGGTCTTCGGCAGTACCAAGGTGTACGAAGCTGTCTCTGTTGCGATTTGGGTCGGTCCGCCGTTGGCCCGTTGTGCAGCGTGCCATAGGGCGCCCAGCGTGGCGGGATCTTGCTGGCCGAGCGAAACGGTCACGGTGCGCGTCGGAAGATCGACGCCCACCGACTTGACACCCTTGATGGTATAAAGCTGGCCCGCCACCTTCTGCGCGCAACCTTTGCAGCACATGTCCTTTGCTGTGATCTGCACCTGCCCCGCGGGGGGTGGAGATGCCGGTTGCTGTCCAAAAGCCGATGTCGACAGCAGGACAAGCGTGAGGGTGGTAGCCGTCAGTGACAGAATTCGAGAGCGCATATCGCCTCCTTGAGTGCAGGACAGGTTAAGCCTGAGCACGATGCTGCAGCGCATGCCGTTGCGCTCGGTACGATTGCATCGCGTTGCGTCAATAATCGCCCGGACTGTGCGGCCAGCTACAAGCGACCGGTCGGGCTATTCGTTCAGGCAGAAGGCCTGGTGAATGAGTTGACTCAAATTAAGAACCGGCACAGCTTCGCGCAGCGGTAGACAGCGGATTCGTCGTCTAGCACGTGCGGCGGCGACCACCTCAGCGAATCGGGCTGATCGGCCGTGTTGCAGACACCCAGGTCATCGCAAATGGCCATGCTATCGAGGAAAGCCAGTTCCAGCGGAGCGTCTACGGTCTTGGGAAGTTCGAAAGGTTGCGGCGGCAGATGGCACCAGCAATCTTCCGGGCAGGGACACGAATCATGACGATGTTCGGTCGGCTCTTCGCTCGAATCGGCTGGCTGCTGGTCATGGTGATGACACGCGCAGTGAGTGCAGGCCCGTTCCAAGTCGGCAGTGCTGCGTGCGGCCTGCGCCCGACATGCTCCCAAGATGCAATACAGCCCACAGTTCTGAGCCAGCGTCGACAACGATAGCAATATCGCCACCACGGCGACGATCTGCTTCAGGTTGCCGGCAGTGCGGAGCATGGAAGAATCCGAAGTCCAGAGAACGTAAACGCTGTTAGTTGGGAATCGGCATGACCTGACTGACCAGTTTATCCGAAATAGCGCCGGGCCGCAAAGTCGGCCCTGAATTCCCGAATCCCCCATATTTCACTTGTGTTTGTGTGTGGAGGTGGTTCACCCATGTTAGCGGCCTCTTTTCCATCGGCATTTTCCCTCCCCCTAAAGTGCTATACTTCCCACATGAATTACCACACGACGAAAATGGCACTTTTTGTCTCCTTCCTCGCGCTAGGTGGTGCAACCGCGAAGGCGAGCGACGCCTGGATCTCGATTGAGGTAGTCACTGCCCAGGGAGTCCAACCTACCGCGCAGCGAGAGTTGATCGAGACGCTTACCAATGCGGGTGCCGACAATGTCCGGCTGCGGGGGCACCAGGCGGGCGACAAGGTGGAACTGCGAACCACGGGCACCGACGAGCGTCCTCGTTACGCGCTGATCGGCGTGCTCGACGCGCGGGGCAACCTGACGTTGCCGGGTGGAAAGTTCAACGCACGCAGTCGCTCGCAACTGCAGGACTACTTCGATCGCCTGGGGGCCGACGGAGCGGAAGGCGTAACCGCGCCACGGGGCAAGTTCGGCCTGACCGAAAAACAAACGCACGTGGTCCGCGACGATCTCACCAAGATGCTAGGCGTCGAAACCAAGGGCCGCCCACTGCCCGACGTGCTGAAGGATGCCGACAAGGTAACTGGCTTGCGGCTAAACATGGACGATTCGGCATGGAAGATTGTCCGCGAAGCGAAGCCCGTGGACGACGACGTACAGATGCTCACCACCGGCACCGCACTAGCGCTACTCTTGAAACGCGACGGCCTAGTGCTGGTCCCCACCAAGGAACGCGGTGAAGAAGTCGTGCACCGTATTGCCAGAGCCGCGGACATCGAAGGCGACGTCTGGCCCGTGGGCTGGAAGCCGCGCAGGGCCCCCAGCCAGCTTGCACCCAAAATGATGGAGAACCTCAACGCCCAGGTGGAGGGCTTTACGTTGCAAGAGGCCATGGACTCCATTGCACCACGGTTGGGATTACCTGTCTTCTGGGACCACGCTACGCTGCGGGCGAAGAAGATCGTTCCCAGCGAAATCGACGTGAAACTGGCTCTCCAGCAAACCTACCTCAAGCGGGTGGCCGACAAACTACTGTTCCAGGCCCGCCTGCGTGGCGAATTGAAAGTAGACGAAGCGGGCACCCCGTTTTACTGGATTTCTCGGTGACAGCGAATCGAGTTCTCGGGCCCTCACCGTGGGCAAGCGACTGGGCTTGGGAGCCCCGGGGAGACTGCTATTTCGCCAGCGCTAATGTCAAGTTCCAAGATTTTCGATTTGCCGACGAATAACCGCGCAAATGGCACCTACACCTGCTCCTCAGAATCAGTCGCTTCTGCCCTCGGGGTGGAAGGTTCCCCAAAAGTTTCGCGACCGCCTAGGTAGCTCGCCCGGCCGGCAACGAATCATGGAGTCCGAGGGGCATTTGCTCATCGTGCTGCACGAGCCGCCCGACTCCGCAGACGATGCCCGCGTCGGACGGTTGTTTTGGCGCGACCCGAGTGGCAACTGGATGCCCAAGGCGCTGCGGCATGGCGATCACTCGCTGGGCGAGTTACTGGCCGAGTACGAGCAGGTGATCGACAAGCTGGACGATCGCGAACAGCGGGCCAACTCGGCCGAGGAGTACTTCGACATTCTCCGCGACCTGAACCCATTGGTTCGCGCGGCCAACAACGTGCACACCACGCTGCAGAAGGCCCGCGACGCGGCGCCGGACGATCGCCAGTTGATCCTGCAGCGTGACGCGGCCTACGCCATGGCCCGCCGCGTGGACCTGCTGGCCGCCGACACCCGGCATGGACTCGAATACCGTATCGCCCTGCGTGCCGAAGAACAGGCCGAGCATAGCCGGCAGATGGCCACGTCGGCCCACCGCCTGAATCTGCTGGTGGCCTTCTTCTTCCCGCTCGCCACGCTGGCGGGCATCTTCGGAATGAATCTCAACAACCCGCTTGAAGACATGTCGCATCAGGTCGGCCCGCAGTTCTTGATGGGGGTCTTGCTGTGCGGACTGCTGCTGGGTGGCGTCCTCACGGCGTTTGTCACCCTGCCCGCTCCGAAGCGGAAACAAAAACGGCGGCGGCGAACTTAGCTTCGGCAACGCACGCGCGTTCTCTGCAGCCCCACTGAACCTCCCAACCCCACACCCCACAAGTGGGGCCCCTGTGGTGGTTCCACGCACCTCGCAGGTAGCAGAGCGCCGTGTTTTGCGCAAAGAAGCGAAAAACTGGCGCATATACGCAGTGAGTACCCCACCTGCGATCAGGTACCATAGACCTGCTTATCAGGCGATACGATAGAGACCCCGTCGACCTCCCTTCACCCTTCGTGGGTGCCGTATCATCCAATCCTTGAAGTTGGCGGGGGAGTTTGGCGTTGTTCGGGCCACTCAGAAAAGGGGAATGGGGAGTAGTTTCAATGCAATATACAATCCACCGCTCACGGAACGTTCTCGATCGAATTTCGGCCGCAAGTCGTAGAGCCTTCACGCTCGTCGAACTGCTAGTGGTCATTGCGATCATCGGCATTCTTGTCGCTTTGCTGCTACCCGCCGTTCAAGCCGCTCGCGAAGCAGCCCGCCGCGCGCAGTGCCAGAGCAATATGAAGAATGCGGCGCTGGCCGTACTGAATTATGAATCGTCCAGGAAGAAGTTTCCTGAAGGGACGGTGTTTCCGGAGATCTCCAACGGTATTGTCCCCGGAATCAATTCTCGTACCGACTTCGGCATGAACTGGCAGGTCGCCGTGCTGCCGTATCTGGAAAATCAGGCCCTGTACGATGCGTTCGTATTCGAGGATGCCAACGGCAATCCCGTGGCCATTCAAGACGCCGTAAACAGCCCGGCTCGCGGCACCGAAGTCCCCGTCCTGCTGTGCCCCTCCGATGCCGAGAACAACAGCGTGATGTACATCGGCCACGGAGGTAACTGGGCTCGCGGCAACTACGCAGCCAATGTCGGCAATGGGGCATTGCATCCCGCTGGCCCCTCTCAGCAACAAATACTGGGGCCAAACTCCTCCGCCTGGTCGGGCGCTGGCAATTCGTCCAACAATCCCAATCGGTACCGTGGTGTGATGGGCGTCAACGCAACCACCAAGGTTGCTCAGATCACCGATGGAACCAGCAATACCATCATGCTGGGCGAGATTCGCGCCGGAGTTCAAGCGGAGGATCCCCGCGGCACATGGGCCTTCGGTCATGCCGGCGGAAACCTGCTCGCCTTCTACGGATCGGGTGGCGACGATAACGGCCCGAATGCAATTTTCGAAAACGCCGATGACATTGGTGGAGCCTCCGCAGGACGCACGGGCGGATTCAGTTGCTCCCAGTTGCAGCCGTACCTGATGGACGTTGGCATGCCTTGTTACGGCGGGGCAGGCGCCTCGTTCGACCAAGCGACCGCCCGCAGCCAACACGTCGGCGGCGTGTTTCTCGCCATGTGCGACGGCAGCGTCCAATTTACGACCAACGATATCGAGACCAGTGGTTTGTTCGGTGGTTGCTGCACGCCGTGGGATCATATGATCGCGGCTAAGGACGGTGGCGACTCTGGAAGATCTGGCTTCAGCCGATAGTAATCCACGTGCTCCAAAGCCTGTTCTGCATTCATCCGTCTCTGCGAGGTGCTTGAGATTGTTCCAACATTATCGATATAGTCTGACCTTGATTGCCGCTGTTGCTTTGCTGGTGGCGACAGGATGTGGCGGCCGGCCAACCGCCCAGGTCAGTGGTACCGTGAAGTACAAAGATGGCTCGCCGATCGTGGCGCCGGCGAAGGTCGTACGTTTGGTCCCCGCCCCAGACACGACGGCCGAAATCCGAAAGGCCGCTTCGGGCTACATCCAAGACGATGGCACCTTCGAGATGTACACCCAGAAGCCCGGCGACGGGGTGATCAAGGGGCAATACGTCGTGGTGTTCTCCGTGCTCGAGAATCCAATGGGGGGCGAATCGCTGCTCAAGGAGGAGTACGGCGACCCCGATCTCTCTCCGTACACCATCGATGTCGACTCCGACCAAAATGATCTGGTGTACGAAGTCGAAAAGAAATAGGCTCCACCGCGTCGGTTGGCGGAGTTCGAACTCTGCGAGCCACCCCACCTTCAGGACGTTGGCGTCAGCCCTTCGGTCTACAGCAGCTCGTCCAGTTGATCGACCAGCGACTCGAAGTGCTCGAGCGCGGTCTGCACCGGGTCGGGCTTCTCCATGTCGACACCGGCGTCGCGAAGCAGTTCGAGCGGGTACTTCGAGCAGCCGCCCTTGAGGAATGTGAGGTAGTCGTCCAGCTCCTGCTGCCCTCCTTCGAGCACCCGCTTCGACAGGGCGATGGCGGCCGACATGCCGGTGGCGTACTTGTAGACGTAGAACGCTGAGTAGAAGTGGGGAATCCGCAGGCACTCCAGGTCGAGTTCCGGATCGAGCGCGAAGTCGGGACCGAAGTACAGTGCCAGCAACTTATGGTATTCCTGCTTCAGGCACTCCAGCGTCAGTGGCTCGCCCGCCTCGGCCAAGGCGTGGGTCACTTTTTCGAACTCAGCGAACATCGTCTGGCGAATAATGGTGCCGCGGATGTCGTCGATGGCCCGGTTCACCAGGTAGGCCCGCTCCTTGTCGCTCTGGGCTCGATCCAACAGGTACTTGCCCAGCAGTTCCTCGTTGAACGTGCTGGCCACTTCGGCGACAAAAATGGTGTAGTCGTAATACTCGTAGGGTTGGTGATTCTTGGAATAGTAAGTGTGCATCGAGTGCCCCGCCTCGTGTGTGAGCGTGAACACGTGGTTCAGCACGTCGGGCTGGTAATTCATCAGGATGTACGGTGCGCCGTCGAAGCTGCCGGAGCTGAACGCCCCGCTTCGCTTGCCCTTGTTGGGATAGCGATCGCACCAGCGTGCACTCTTTAGACCGTCGGCCAGCACGCTGCAGTACTCGTCGCCCAGCGGCGCGAGCGATTCGACTACCTTCTTCACCGCCTGATTCCAGGTGTGCGTGACATTCAGTTCGCTGAGGATCGGCACGTAGGTGTCGTAGTGATGAATGTCCTTGAGTTTCATCTTCCGCCGGCGAACATCGAAGTACTTATATACAGCCGGCAATTTGCTGTGAACCGCATTGATCAGATTGTCATATACCGACACCGGCACATCGTCCACGAACAGCGAGGCCTCGCGGGCGCTGGTAAAATTACGCACGCGGGCATTGTAGACATCGCGTTGAATGGAGCCGGAGAGCGTCGCGGCCAGCGTGTTTTCGTGGTCGGCGAATTCGGCGTAGAACTGGTGAAACGCCTTTTTGCGAACGTCCCGCTTCGGCGAATTCAAGAACGCCGAGAACGACGAATGGCCGAGCTCGATTGTCTCGCCCTTCTCATTTTTTAAGTCGCCGAACTTCATGTCGGCGTCGGTCAACTGACGGAACGCCTGCCCGGCGGCCTGAGCCATCTCGGCCTGCATGGCGAGCAGCTTCTCTTCGTTGTCGGTCAGCGTGTGCGGCTTGTACCGTACCAATCGCTCGAGACTCAGCTTGAAGTGGGCGAGTTCCTTCGCCGCCAGATATTTTTTGAGCTTGGCGGCCGACAGCGAAAGGATCTCGGGGCGGATGAAGCTAGCTGCCTGTCCGGCGTTGCTGGCGGCGTTCATAAACCGCCCCAGCATCCGCTGGTAAGTGCTGTTGGTGGAGTCCTCGGTTGTCTTGAGGTGCGCGTAGGTGCCGATCCGCTCGCCCTCTTGATCGAACTTGCTATCGAATTTCAGCAGCTTGGCTAACTGCGCAGGCCCGTCGCCGAGGGTGCCCCGGAACTTCTCGTACTTCTGGATCTGCTTCTGCCACTTCGTAAACGCGGTTTCCCACTCCTCGTCCGAGGCGAACAGCGTCGAGAGGTCCCAGGTGTCGGCGGTTTTGACTTTGCTGCGGAGCGGGAGCTTCTTGGTGGCCATATATGGAAGGGGTCGGGATTCAGGGTTCGGGGGTCAGGGTGTGCGCAGGATACCAGGGCGACCGAGTTGGGGCTAGGCTGAGTCGCGTTCACGGCGGGTCGGCTGACCGCGGAGAGAGTTAGCTCTTCTGCAGGCGGTCGATCATGGCGACGACGCCTCGCCATCCTGCAAGTTGCTCGGGGGTAAGCGTACATCGCTTTGATGGCTGCCAATCGGGCGACGTGATCGAGCGCTCGTTGGCTGCTGCACGATGCTCGGCCGCCCGAAGCCAGCGGCGAGTCTTGCGTGGCAGATTCACCCGCTTGTTGACCACCAGACCAGTGACTCGTTGCTGGTGGTGTTGGCGACGGACACTGAGTTTCCGCCCCCGGTGTGGATCATACCCTTCGTGGCGAAGTATCGAAAACACAGACCCAATAAGCGGGCGCAGGTCGAATGACTCGTCATCCAGCGAAACTGTGATATCATCGGCGTAGCGAGAGTATGTCGCGTGATACCGGCGAGCCAACCCCGCTATTCTGGCATCGAGACGATAGTTGACCAGGTTGCTCAGGCGTGGGCTCGTTGGCGCGCCCTGTGGCAGGCTATTCTGCCAAGTGACGAGCTTGGCCAACAGTCGAGATGCGGCACGGTTCCAACCGACGTAGCGAAAATAACCATAGACTCGCTGGCTGTCGATCGATGGAAAGAAGTCCTTGATGTCAAAATGGATGACAATCTGCTTGCCGCAATGACGGGCCGCGTTTGTCACGAAGGACTCTCGGGATTCGAAGCCCGTAACAGCCGAATGTGCGTGCAACTTGGCAAGCACCCGCCGCAAAATCCTGCGCTGCAACAGTTTCAATTCCGGTGTGGGGGCAGTAATTTGTCGCTTGCCTCCCGAACGCTTCGGCACCGTGAACTCTCGATACTCAGGTGCGAATTCCCGAAGCGACTTTTCGGGCAAGTCTAATCGCCGAGCAAGCTCGGCAGTCCCGGCCCCACGGTTCAGGCCGATGATCGTTAGAAGCCAGTCCAGCATGGAATTCCTGTCCCGCTCCGTATGCGAAAAGGTAGGGCGGAGCCCACGCTCCGCCCTGATGCCTTGCTACGACAATTATTCAAGCTTGCGCCGCAATAATTGTCGCTGACTCTCACGGCCAAGCATTTGGCCGCGGGCGACGAAACATCGCCCTGTGCTAACGCACCACCAAGACATTACCACCACGCTACAACGGAGAGCTGTAGAGAACAAGCCGCACGACAAGAAAGCAGCGAGTTGCAGTAGAAACGAGCCAGCCGGCACCTACCAACGCCAGAGAATCGTGCCCCACGAAAGTCCCGCGCCGAAGCCGCAGAACATCAACAGGTCGCCAGCGGAAATCTGACCGTCGCGGTAGCACTCGTCCAGGGCCAGCGGGATGCTACCACCGGAGGTGTTGCCGTAGCGGTCGAGGTGCACTGGCACGCGCCCCGGGTCGATGCCGCAGGTGCTCACAGCCGCATCGATGATGCGTTGGTTGGCCTGGTGCAGGAGCCACAGCTTGACGTCTTCTTTGGCCACGCCACCGCCATCGAGCACTTGGGCAAAGCTGTCTTCCAGCAGTCGCACTGCCCATTTGAAGATCGGCCGGCCTTCCATTTTAACCAGCCAAGGGGCCTGGCCCTGGGGCGTGTCCTGCACGAACGGCTCCTTGCTGCCACCCATTTCGCGGACCAGCAGTTGCGAGCCCTTACCATCGGCACCTAGCGTGTAGGCCAGCATGCCCTGTTCGTCGGAACCACGGGTCAGGATCACCGCGCCGGCCCCGTCGCCGAACAACGGAAAGGTCTTCACGTCGGTGGGGTCGAGGATGCGGCTGTTGGTGTCCGCACCGATCACCAAGGCGTACTTGCTGCACCCGGTGGATACGAACTGCGCGGCGAACACCAGCGAGTAGGCAAAACCTGCGCACGCGGCCGACAGGTCGGTGGCCGGGCAGTTGAGTCCCAGGTTGTCCTGCACAGTAGTGGCGGTCTGCGGGATGGGCTGGTCGGGCGAAAAGGTGCCCAGCAGGCACAGATCGATCTCGCTGCGATCGATACCGGCCGCCTCGATGGCCCGTTCGGCAGCCTGAGTGGCCAGGTCGCTGGTGCACATGCCAGGCGGGGCATGTCGGCGTTCGCGGATGCCGGTCCGCTGAATAATCCAGTCGCTATCGCAGCCCAGCGACGCGAGGTCCTCGTTCGTCACGACATTGTCGGGCACATAGCTGCCGGTGCCAATGATCTGCACACCGGTCAAATGCCTCAGTGGCGGTCGGCGTAACCCGATGCCCGGTTCCCTGGTCTCGCCCAACTGTCTTTCCTTTCGCAAATGCAAAGGATGTCGATTCGAAAGTATCACCGCAGCGTACGACTTGGGGTCAAACTGGGCAACCCCGGGAACCACTTTCGTGGTCCCAACTTAGGCCGAACGGCGGCGTCGAACCACCGGCTCGTACAATAGGGCATTGCCCTGCTTACCCACTTGCCGGACCGCTTGCATCTCGCGAAAACAGTAGGCCATCCGCTGGGCGATCCAACGCTGGACGCCCAGGCCTTCGGCCAGGTGCCCTGTGTGGAAAGGTCGCGGTAAACCGGTGGGTGCCAGCTGCCACAGGTCACGGGCAGTGCGAAAAGTGTGTTTCTCGTGCACCTCGACCAGATGCTGGTCCTCTCGCTGGTGATCGTTCTGCCGCCAACGCCGCCGACGACCGTGCCCCGGGTAGCGATACTCCTCGATGTCGACCATCAGCACCTCGAGCGTCAGCCGCCGGTGCGGAAAGACGCGGGTGAAGTGCACCAGGTCGTCGAAGATGTCGAGCAGCGTCCCCCGTTTGGGGCTTTGCCGACGCGAGACGATCTTGCCGCCCTGCGAATCGCGCTTCACCAGCAGCTTGCGAGCAACAATCGGCTTCACCACCCGGACCTTATGGCTATCGAGCAGGTCGCGAATTTTGTCGCGGATTGCCCCAAGCGCGCCGTGCTGAATCTCGACCAACTCCCCTTTGACCACCGCGTCGATGCGATAGTCCCCCAATCGGACTTCCGTCTCGCCCGACTCGCCGGCATACAGCGACTTGAGTTGTTGGTGGAGTGAAGTTTCCATACTTCGCGGTCGGTTTGCAGTGGGCCCCGAGCGGTTGCAGGCTTCGCCACAAGTCGCGTCGGTGCCTGCTGACGGGGGCCTACTGACCGCCGTCTACGTTGATTCCAAAATCTTCCACGGTGAACAGTGTGTCGAGCTTGTAACCCTTTTCGGCGAACGCCTCTTTGCCGCCTTCCAAGCGGTCGACGATGGCCAACACGCGTTCGACCTTCAGGCCGACTGCTTCGCAGTACTCGATCGCCTTGAGGCTCGACCCGCCGGTGGTGACGACGTCTTCGACGATCACAATGCGCTCGCCCTCGTTGTAAGGCCCCTCGACAAACTTCTTGGTGCCGTGGCCCTTCGGCTCTTTGCGGACCATAATGCCGCGCAGCGGTTTATCCTGCAGGCCGGCCAAGGTGACGATGGCCGCCGTGATCGGGTCGGCACCGATCACCATGCCACCCACCAGTTCCGGCGGGTTCTGCTTCATCAACTGTAGCATTCCGGCGGCAATCGTGGGGAGCGCCTCGGCGCGGAGCGTGACCTGTCGGCAATCGAGGTAGTAGCTGGCCTTCTTGCCACTGGCCAGCGTGAATTCGCCAAACTTCAATGCGTGCTGGCGAATCAGTTCCTTTAGTTTCTCACGGTCGTACATCTTGCGGCTCCCGGATAGCGCGGACGATTCGGCTTTAAGCATGCCGAACCTGTTGGATTTCGTCCGTTACCTTCGCCGAACGGAGGCCAACAAGCAAGAGTCACTTGCGAATCAGCACCCGCGAACCAATCGACAGGATGTCGAACAGGTCGTCCTGGTCGGTCGGGGCGACGCGAATCGCGCCAGCGGTGGCCGGAGCGGTATCCGAGGCGGGACCGAGCACCACCTGCGGTCCCCCGGGCAAGGCGCCGGAGGTCTCCAGGACCAGGCGTTTCGAATCGCCATCGGGCACTTGCTTCTGAGTGACGACCCACTCGCCTTCGTTGGTGGCGGCCCCTTCGACCTTCACGCCAAACTGCCCGGCGTAGCGTTTGGCCACCATCAGGGCGAGTTGCTGCCGCTCGACGTCGACCACTGCCAAGAACGGTCCGCGGATCACCTTCAGTTCTTGCCCCGGAGTGACGGCCGAGGGCTCGGCAATATTGTTGATTTTCGCGAGCAGTTGCCAGGGCACATTGTACTGCTGGGCGATGGTCTCCAGGGTTTCACTCGCCTGCACCCGGTGAGGGGCTTCAAGGCGGTGTTCGGTGCTGTAAACCACCGTGCCGGCCAATTGGCTCAGCAGATTCTCGATCTCTTCTTGTTCCTCGAGCGGTAGGCTCCTGTCGCCATACCAGATACTGAGCTTGAGGTGCGCTTCTTCCAACTCGCCACGCGCCAGGGCCGCCTGAATTGCCGGTCGGGCGGATGCAAAGGCCGACGCTGCTCCAGCAAACTCGTTGGCCACCTGCGAATTCGCGGTGGTATTCATGTCGCCAGGCATACCGGCAGTGCCGCCATCCAACGGGGCGGTTTCGCCCGCGCCAGCCAGTGCACCGCCTGCAAAAGGGGGGTCAGCCCCCGCTTCCATCTCGACATTCTCCGTTTCCGCGAGTGCATCAGCGCCGGCAGGTTCTTCAGCGGCATCGGCATAGTTGGCCGTGGGCACCTGAGCAGGCAGCGGGGGCAACTCGGGCATGGCCGCGGTATCTTCCTCGGCCAGCGGTGCGATGCTGCTATCGTCCTCGGCCAGCGGGGCCGGGCCAAAATCGAATTCCGGCAACTCCTCTTCGCCTTCTTCGGTCTGTTCGGCAGGGCCAAACGGTGGAGGGGCGGTGTCCATCGTATCGGCTCCCGCTCCCAAGTCGGCTTCCAACGCTGGGGCATTGATCGCAGCCAGCGAGCCTTCGGTCTCTTCCTTGAGATCTGGCGTATTGATCTGCTTCCATAGGAAGACTCCTAAAACCATCAGCATAGCGATGGTGGCTAGCGGACGAATGGCACTCATCGTTTTGGTCCTCCATGACCATTGGCAGCCAGCCAATGCGACTGCCGAACAAGTTGTGTTGAACAATCACCCAGTCGGCTGGGCAGGCGTTTATGGTTTCGCTTACGATGCACATCAGACGTGATGTGCGGGGGTCAAGCTACTTGGTACTTTGTGTGGCAAATGTATGTACGACGATGACTATGAGGATGATCTGCTGGACGAGTATCCCGACGAGGCGGATTGGGACGACTCCGACAGTTGGGAGGAAGTCCCCTGCCCCGCTTGTGGCGCCATGATTGCCGAAGACGCGGTGCGGTGTCCCATCTGCGGCGAGTACATCACCTCTCATAACAGTGTGTGGCAAGGTAAACCGTTGTGGTGGATCGTGCTGGGGGTGTTGGGCATCACCGCTATCGTCGTGGCTCTCGCAGGGATGTAATCCGACCCTCCAGCGCCTGTGCAATAAGTACAGGCGCGGGATCGTAGGCAAACCCGGCAATCAACGCTACACCAATCCCGCCAACAGGCTAGCGATGCTAGCATCGGGCGGCTGCTACCGATCGGCATCGTGAGAACAGCAAACGCATCCATGCCGCAGCCAATGGCAGAAAGTCGACGAGTGGCGTCGCTATTCGGCCCCTTCTGCTCGCTTCGCACTGCGCAATTTCTCGCGAATCTTAGCCAAACGGTCCTGCAACTCCCTCTCAAAACCTCGGTCCGTCGGCTGGTAGTACTCGCGGTCGACACCTAAATAATCCTGCGCGGCCACGCCATCCGCGGCGTTGTGGCTGTATTCGTAACCTTCGCCGTGGCCCAGGCGTTTCGCGCCGCTGTAGTGACGATCGCGCAGGTGGCGTGGCACTGGCACCGTACGGCCTTCGCGAATGTCGGTCCGTGCCACCGAGATGGCCACCGTCGCGGCGTTCGACTTGGGGGCACACGCCAGATAAGTCACGGCCTGCGATAGCGTCAGTTGGCACTCGGGCAGGCCGACGAACTCGGTCGCCTGCATGGCCGCCACGGCCAGCGGCAGCGCCTGCGGGTCGGCGTTGCCAATGTCCTCGCTGGCCAGGATCACCAAACGCCGGCAGACGAACCGCACGTCCTCGCCCCCTTCCAGCATCCGGGCCAGCCAATAAAGGGCCGCATCCGGGTCGCTGCCGCGGATGCTCTTGATCAGCGCACTGGCGCAGTCGTAGTGCTCGTCGCCGCTGGTGTCGTAACTGACGGCCCGTCGCTGCACGGCCGACGCCACCAGGTCCTTGGTGAGCGTAACGGGGCCAGAATCGGGATCGCTCGATAGCACGGCGATCTCCAGCGTCGAAAGCGCCTGACGGGCGTCGCCATCGCAGATGTCGGCCAGGAAGTCGAGCGCCTCGTCGGCGGCGGAAATCTTGTATTGTCCCAGCCCCCGCTGGGGATCGGCGATGGCTTGCTGCAGCAACGTCCGAATGTCGGCTGGTGCGAGCGGCTGAAACTCGAACACCCGACTGCGGCTCACCAGGGCGCTATTCACCGCAAAGAACGGGTTCGAGGTCGTCGCGCCCACCAGAATCACCACGCCATCCTCCACGTCGGGCAGCAGGGCGTCCTGTTGCGCGCGGTTAAAGCGGTGAATTTCATCCAGAAACAACAGCGTAGGCCGGCCTCCGGTGGCCACGTTGTCGCGGGCTGCTTCGAGTACTTCGCGCAGGTCCTTCACTCCGCTGGTCACCGCACTGAGTTGCCGAAAGTTGTACGACAGATGCTGCGCAAGCAACCGCGCCAGGGTGGTTTTGCCCGTACCGGGGGGACCATAGAAGATCACCGAACCGAGCTTCTGGGCCTTGAGCAGTCGCCACAGCAATTGCCCCTCGCCCACCAGGTGTTGCTGACCGGTGAACTCTTTGATGGTCCGCGGCCTCATCCGTGCCGGTAAGGGTGCGACACGTTTCAGGTTGCCCTCTTCGGCTTTCGCAAACAGGTCGGACATTAATGCACCAGGTGAGGGGTGGCGGGGAAGTTATAGGTGATGGGCGGGGCAGTTGGTGTACTGTCACTCGCTATAGTTCGATGGGGCCACCGCGGGGCAGGCGGCCTTTCAGCGGGCACTCTTCGCACTTGGGTTGCGAACGACAGTACTGGTTGCCGATGCGAACAATCAACGCATGATATTCATTGTAGAGCGGCACTTCGGCAGGCAAGCGTCGCTCGAAGAACTTCTGCATCGCTTCGTACGTGGCCGGCGGAGCCAACCAACCATGCCGCAGCAGGACACGTCGAGTGTAGGCGTCCACCACGAACTTTGGCTGCTCGCCAGCATACAACAAGATTGAGTCGGCCGTCTCGGGTCCCACACCGTTAACCTCCAGCAACTGGCGGCGGGCTTCTTCCATGGGCAACTCAAACAGTCGGTCGAGCGAACCTTCATGCCGGTCGATCACGAACTCGAGCAGGTTGCGCAGCCGCCGTGCCTTGACGCGAAAGTAACCAGCTGGCTGCACCAGTTCCTCCAGCCGCCCCACTTCCACGGCGTACAACCGATCGACGTCGATCAGATTGTGTTGTTTTAGGTTGGCGATGGCGCGTTCCACGTTGCGCCACGCGGTGTTCTGCACCAGCACTGCACCAATCACCACTTCCAATGGCGAATCACCCGGCCACCAGTGCTGCGGACCGAACGCCGCATACATCTCTTCGTACAGATCCAGCAGCGGCGGAGGGCGTCGTGGCATCGAGTAGCCGGAATAGCTATTGAGAAATAGTCAAGTGCGAAACAACTGTTTTTTCGCGCCGTTTGAATCGACCTTTGTGGCCGATCGACTCCGAAGCTATAATTCAGTGAGTGAGTGGGTGAAAGCAATCACCTGCCTCGCTCCGAGCTTCGCTCGGTTGCCATCAGTGACAGCACCGAGTGCCGTTACTATATCGTTTCGCTTTGCAACTTAGAACCATTGTTCCGACCGTGTTATCCGCCCGCCCCAAAATCGCCGACTTGGTGTTTCAGTTTTATGGGCGGTCTCTACACCCTGAGCTGTTCGAAGTGAAGCGTGAGCGCAAGATCGAGCGGTCGACCTACAACGCCACGATCAAGATCACCAGCACCGGACACGCGATCTGCTGGCATCAACCCGAAGGGTTGCTGCTCACCGAAGTCGCCACCTCGGCCCTGCACGACCTGCCCATCAAGCGACGGCTCATGTCGCACCGCGTGCGGGGCGAACACGAAGATCGCATTGAATGCGCCGGCGGGCTGATTTACGAAACGCAACTGGCCATCGAGTCGGCCGACAACGCCACGATCCGCGGCTACCAGCAGGAACTCGCCCTGGCTGGCGAAACGCACAGCGTGCTGTTCCAATTCGAGTCGGGCGGCCGGATTGGCTTGGGAGCGTTCAGCTACATCCACTTCGAATCGCGGGCCAAATCGCTCCGCATTCAGGCGCTGCACACCTTTCCCGAAGATGGTGTGATTCTCAAGAGCCAATCGCGGTTCATCCTGCCCGACGCTTCATAGGTTTCGCAAAACGGAACTCATTCCGTTCTACGTCGATAGAGAACCCAAGAACTCCTGCATGGCGCCGGTCACGTCGGTGGGATTCTCTAGCGGGCTCAAATGTCCGGCCTTGGCCACGGTTGCCAACCGTCCTTGGGGCGTGGCGTCGGCCATCGATTGCATCTCGTCCGGGGTGCTGATTTGATCGTCCTGGCCAACGATGTACAGCACCGGCAGGTCGAGCGTTGCCAACAGCGGTGTGCTATCGTCACGGTGCGCCATGCCACGCTGCGCCGCGGCGATGGCCACAGGGTCGGTGCGCGAAATCATGCCACCGACTTCTTCTGCCAGCTTTGGATTCCCCTGCAGCGTGCTGGGCGCCAGCAACTTGGGCACCATCAGGGCCGCCACATGCGCTGCGCCCCAACCTTCGACGTGCTCGGCCATCTTGAACCGCGTCTCTTGCGCCTGGGGCGTGTCACCAGCCGCTTTGGTATCGCACTGCACCAGCGCCCGCAATCGCTGGCGGTGCCGCTTGCAAAACTGCCAGCCGATGTACCCCCCCATCGAAAAACCAACCAGTGTCACCGGTTCGCCCACCGCCAAGCGATCGAGCAACTGGGCCAGGTCGTCCGCGTAATCGGCCATGGAGATGCCGGTCTTGGCGGCAATCGACTCGATGGGCGACTGCCCGAACCCGCGCAGATCGGGGGCAATCACCCGGTAGTTCTGGGCCAGAGCCTCGATCTGGAACCGCCACATCGTGTGATCCATCGGAAATCCATGAACCAGCAGTACTGGTGGCCCGGCGCCTTGATCTACCGCGTGTAGTTGGACATTCATAGTCAGGTCGTGGTGTTACGCAAAAGTCGGTGCTGCGTCTAACATCTCTGCTTTGCAATCGCTACGGGCCATCGCCTGCAACATCCGCGGGGAGTGAAGCGATCGCTACCCGAAGAGTTCAGCTTAACGAGATACTAGTCGGCGTTGTCCGTTCGAGCCAGGTACACTCCGGCACCTAACCGCCGTGAGCCGTCTTGTTCGCCTTGGCAGCCTCGAACTCTTCGAGTTGCCGGCGGAGCACTTGCATGTGAGGCTCGTACTCCACGGCCAGAGATTGGTACTTGATGGCCGAGTCGATATCCCCGGCCGAGAAATAGCATCGCCCCAACGTGTCGAGCAATCCGGCCGTGTCCTCTTTGGTCACCAGCGACTCTTCGGCGATGAACTGATGGAAGATTTCGATCGACTTGTGCGAGTATCGCACCGCCTTGTCGTAGTCGCCTTCGGTGTTGCTGACCAGCCAGGCCCATTCGTTGTAGGCGTTGCTCCACTCGAGTTTATTGTGACCGGAGTTGGCTAGATCGTTGATGGACTGTTCCACGGCGCGGCAACGCTCGTGAATCTTGTCCATCACCATCTTGCGCCGCTCGGGATTGTCGTCCGAGGCGTGGTACATGGCGATCAGGATATCGGCGTTGCCTTCATCCAGGTTGGCCGCCCGCTCGAGCGCCTGCCATTGCCCTTCTTTGTCGCCAGTGGTCTTCAGATGGCAGGCCTGAAAGTAATACTGCCACGACTCGAGTTCGCCTATCGGCTTGAGCGACAGACGAACGCCACGGCCGTTGGTGCGAACGCGGCGGCCGTAGTCTTTCAGCAGGTCGGCATCGCTCTTCAGGGCCGTGGTGAGTTTGGTCATCACCTCGGTGGCCTCTTTGTCTCGCAGCTCGTCGTGCAGCGATTTGCCTAGCATCTCAGCGGCCTCGACATGCACGTCGCTGCCGGCTGGAACTTCGTCGATGGCGGCGAACAGCTCTCGTCGTCCCCATTCCAGGAAGCCCTCGTCCATCAAGTCGGCGCCGGTGGCCACGCGCCCTTCGGCGCCCGCCCCCATGGCCGATGCCTTGGAGAATGCCTGATCGGCCAACTCGTTGGCCACCTCGATCTGATTCTGGTCAGCTCGAATGCGGGCCATCAGGTAGAGCCCGGACTTGGATTCGGAGAGCGACTGCTGGTGACGGGCCAGAAGCAAGTCGACCAGTTGGGTGTCGGCGGCCACCTGGTCCCATTCAAACAGCCGCTGCAGTTCGTAGATCGAGGCACGGTCCGAGCTAGCCATGATGCGATCAATCACCGCAAGGAATCCCTCGCGGTCTTCGATCTGCAATTCCACGCGGGCCAGGTTTCGCAGCAGATCGGCCTGCTGCGTCGCGATGAGTTGCTCCTCCAGTGTGTCGTCCGACTCCTTGGCGGCGCGGTCGATGGCGGCTGGCCAGAGCTGGACAGCTCGTTGAGGATCCTCCAGTTGCAGGGCCAACAAACGGACCCATTCGGACGATGGACGGACGCTGGAACCAATCTGGTCTCGCAAAAGTCGGGCCACGGCCACATCGTAACCGGTTTCGTACTTGTCGGCCCGCATCAACTCGATGGCGGCTTGACGAGAAACCATGGGCGAAGAGTCGTAGCGACAGATGCGGCACAGCGGTGCCACGGCCCATGCTTCGGGCCGCGCTCCCAGCTTGTAGACAATGCTGAGCCTTTCCATTTCATCCATGTGGGCGTAGCCATCCAACAGCGACTTCACCTGGGGCGGATCGTCCCGGCGGGTCCAGCGAACGGTCAGCTCGCTAATCAGGTAACGACAACTGGCCGAGATCTCGGGATCGGGGTGATGCACCGCGGCGTCGATCTGGTCGAACGCCCTCATGCCGATCTCCAGCAACTGCCGCTCGGCCTCGCGGCGGGCGACAAACCGGCGGCTGCCCAGCTGGTTGATCAGCGTCGCCACGCGGCGACTGTCGGGAAATGGTTGCGGCTCGTGCGAGGCCGTGGCGCGAGGCATCGGTGCGTCGGCGGTGCCACCGGTATCGGCGGTCGCAGCGACCATCGCCGTCATGCTCACGAAACACACGGTGAGCAATCGAACCAAGCTGCGTGGGGAATTCGCCATCGCTAGTTCACCTAAAATCTCTAGGATCGGATCGCGCGGCCGCCAGCACTATGCCGTGGCCGTCCGCTGCTCCATCTGTTCGATATAGCGACGCAACCGCTCCACTTCGTCGCTCACGGAAAACAACCGCAACATGTTCTCCACCCGCTTGGTGAGTTCCACCTTGTTCACTGGCTTGGACAGGAAATCGTCGGTACCCGCTTCCACGGCCCGTTCGATGTCGCCCAGCTCATTCAGTGCCGTCACCATTAAAATCATAATACCACGGGTAGCCGGATCGCTTTTGAGTTTCTTACACACCTCAAAACCGCTCATTTTTGGCATCATCACGTCCAGCAGGATGACGTGCGGCTTGAAACTCTCCACTTTGTCCAGCGTATCCTGACCGTCGACGGCGATTTCCACGTCCACGTCGAGGTTCGCCAGGTAGGCCTCGAGCAGCTCGACATTCGGCTCGTTGTCGTCGGCAATTAAAATGCGGTTTTTTTCGGACATTTGTCTTCCTCAGGCGGAATCATTCCGCCGGGGCCTAGGGTTCAAAACCGGTCGCCACTCGCCGCGGAGTCCTCTACTACGGACCCACACCCGCGGTGGGTTCACACGCTAGCTTCCAGCGCCGCGGCGGGAACGGGATAATCGACACACATTTCGCGAATCTGACCCCGAATGCGCTCGTGCACCGATTCGTCGTCGGCCGAACGCAAGGCTTCGAGCATCCAGTGGCCGATCGTCCGCATTTCCTCGGGACCCATGCCGCGGGTAGTCAAGGCCGGCGTCCCGATACGGATGCCTGACGGATCGACTGGCTTCCGCTCGTCGTAAGGAATCATGTTCTTGTTAACCGTGATGCCGCAGCGGTCGAGCACTTCCTCGGCCGTTTTGCCGCCGATTCCCAGCGGCGTGACGTCCACCAGCACCAGGTGATTGTCGGTGCCGCCGCTCACCAGGTTCAATCCGCCATCCAGCAGCACCGTGGCCAAGGTTTGGGCATTGTCGATCACCTGTTGACCGTACTGCTTGAAATCGGGCTCGAGCGCCTCACGGAAGCACACCGCCTTGCCGGCGATAACGTGCATCAGTGGTCCACCCTGCGTGCCCGGGAAGACCCGGCTGTTGAGAACCTTGGCGTACTCTTTTTTGGCGAGAATCAAACCGGCTCGCGGTCCGCGGAGCGTCTTGTGGGTGGTGGTGGTCACTACGTCGGCCACCGGCACAGGACTGTTGTGCAGTCCCGCCGCCACGAGGCCCGCATAGTGAGCCATGTCGACCATCAGCTTGGCGCCAACTTCTTGGGCGATTTCGGCAAACTTGTCGTGCGGAATCTCGCGCGGGTAAGCACTCGCACCGGCCACGATCAGCTTCGGTTTGTGCTCCCGCGCCAGGCTGGCAATTTGATCGAAGTCGAGCCGGTGGTCGTCCTTCCGCACTCCGTAGCTGATGAAGTTGTACAGCATGCCCGAGATGTTCAGGTGCATGCCGTGGGTGAGGTGCCCGCCGTGGGCCAGATCGAGCCCCAGCACGGTGTCGCCCGGCTCCAACAGCGCAAGGTAAACGGCCGCGTTGGCTTGCGAACCGGAGTGAGGCTGCACGTTGGCAAACTCGGCGCCGAACAGCTCCTTGGCACGGTCGCGGGCCAGATCCTCTACGACGTCCACGAACTCGCAGCCGCCGTAATACCGCCGCCCAGGGTAGCCCTCGGCATACTTGTTCGTCAGCACGCTACCCACCGCTTGCATCACGGCGGGGCTCGTGTAGTTCTCGCTGGCGATCATCTCCAGGCCATCTTGTTGGCGCTCGATTTCGCCAGACATGGCGGCCCACAACTGTGGGTCTTGAGATTCGATAAAGTTCATACGGGGCAGTACGCTCAGAATGGTCAAAACGCGGAAAAACGGTCCAAAGTACCATTGTCGAGGCGTAACCGGGGGATGTCAATCAGGTGGAAAACTCCACCGATGCAGCACAATCGGTAGCGGCTGGCAGAAATGCCTCAAGGCAAACGCCGCACGCCAACCGACGCTTCCCCTCGATTGTCGTGCAAGCTGCCTGGCGAATCGTTCAACCGCAGGAACAGAATGCCCGGTTGCGTGGGGGTCAGCTCCCCTTGGGTCCCCACGGCCACTGGCTCGAGAAACGCACTGGTCACCCCCCGCGTGGTGCTGGCATCGGCGGGTGGTCGCGGATCGATCACCCCCAGCAGCTTGCCGAGCGGTTCGCCCGCGTTGTACTCCAGCGTGATACCGCCGGGCTCGGCAATCCAGGGAACGCCATCCGGCTCGGCACCGACGACGAATCGCCCGCTAGCCTTAATTTCGTAGGTTTTCCCCGCTTCCAGCACCAGGCCGGTGCATTGCCATCCGCGGTCGGCGGCAACCGATAGTCGCGCGGACGTACTCACCCGCTTGAGGTCGGCCATCCGCTGGGGGAACTCAATCGCCTCGCCTGCGATGTCGTGATCGTACGACAGTGTGGAGGTGAACAATCGCCATTCGGTCTGGAGGTCGGCCCAGTCCTTGGCGTAGAGCTCGCGGAAATGCTCATCGAAATCGGCATCGAGCGTCTCGCCCTGCAAGCTTACAAATCGCTCGCGATAGCGGGGATGCGTGTCCAGGAACTTGGCCAGGGCCCACGCCCAGGCGTACGACTCGACCTCCATGATGCGGCTATTGTCGATCTTCATGACCGCCTCGATGGGCAGCACGCGACTTGCGTCGGCCGCGTCGCGGATCGCTTTGGTTCGGCCCCACATTTCGAACTCGTCACGTCCCTCGGGCATCACGCCGAGCACCAGCTTGCCAGTCTGGGAGTTCCAGGTATGTGTGCCCAACAGTTCGGCCATGCCCTCCATGTACCAACCGGGGCCGCATGCTCCCAGTTGCGTGGCCATGAAGCTATGCACCAGTTCGTGCAGCAGCAAGTGGCGACGGTAGTAGTCGCTCGTTTGATTGGCCACCCACAGCTCGTAGCCTATCGACAGACCGTTAGGAAAATCCTGGTGCTTCTCGGCGGGCATCAGGCCCGCGGCGGCAAACTTCTGCCGGTCGACTATCAGCATTGCCAGGACGTGCCAATCGCGGAGCCGCTCCGGGGCGATGCCAAACCGCTCGGTCAGCAGCGGCACCGCCGCATCGACCACGGCCGGCAGTTCGTCCACGGCCGGCGCCGACGGTAGATCGGTCACCAGCGTCACGTGGCGACCGTCCAGCACGCGGAATCCCTGGCGGGCGAGCTTCGAGCGATTGATGTCCCGCGGTGGCCCCCACTGCTGGAGGGCCCGTTGTCGCAAGGCTGCGGTAGTTTGTGCGTTGCAACGGTCGCAGTCCCCGACGAGCAGCATCAGCAGAGCGAAGCCGCCTACGACGCTAGCGATCACCGCCGAAGAGCTTGTCGAGTGCGTTGCCGATCGATTCTTCATTCAAAAATTGCCCACCGAGTTGCTGCACCAGACTCTGCACGGCTGCTGACTTGTCAATTCTTATACTACCCAGAGTCCCGGTGACGGGCACCTCGATCTTGGTAATTCCGATGTTCCGCAGTCGCCCTTCGGAAGGGATTTCCACTTCGAGCATAGCCGAAACGGTCTCGTCCAGGCCCACCGAGCCGCGTGAGCGAAGCACCAGCTTCCCTATCTGGAATTCTAGCCCCTGGTGGTAGATGCGGCCGTCGACCATGCGAAAATCGAGGCTGCGATCACTTACCGAAAGCAGCGTAAACGGCTCGCTCTGGCCTCCTCCGCCCACGGCACCCAGCAGGCCGCGCCCCTTCACCACCCGTTCAATCTCGCTGGCCAGGGCTCCCAACTCGGCAATCGACGGGCCTGGCACCACACGGACCGATTTCACGTCCAGCCGCCCGGCAATGTCGCTCTTGTCGGGACTTCCCAGTGGCACCCGCCCACCGGTTAACGTAAGCGAGAACATTCCCTCGGTTTGCGTGGCGCTGGCAATGTACGGCACGATGTATTTGAGCATCCGATTGCTGACGTCCGGTGTGATGTGGATGTTTGTCAGCAGCGGCCCGGCCGGCAGCGTCACTTCGCCCGGCGCGGGGACCAGTCGGATGGAGGGAGCAAACGTGAGGCGTCCTCCCGATACGGCCAGATCAAGCGGCTCGATGATCACTTGCCCTGACTTCAGCTCGGCGGAGATACGCCCCTGCCCTATCGGCAGTCCGTAGAACGACGCACTTTGCCATGGTGCCAACACCCGCCCGTACCACGAGGCCACGCCGCCGGACACGGCGGATACCTGGGTGATGGTAGCTGGTGATGCTCCGCCCGTGCCGCTGGGCTGCACGGCCAGTGCCTGACCGCTGGCAACCTGGGCAAGTGGTCCTTTGAATTCAAACTTCGCTTGTTCGCGGCCGACGACGCTCAGTCCCTCGCCTACGTATTGAGCCAAGATCGGCGACAGGCTCGCCAGGTCGTAGTCGACCGTGCCGGCCAGATTCACCATCTGGCTGGTGCTGACTCCATCGATACTACCGCTGGCCGCGATGGTCAGCGTGGACGACTGTGTTTGCAATCCATCGAACTTCACGCGGTCTTGCTGCGGGGCGTAGCTCACGGTGCCCACCACCCGCAACGTCGGCTCGCGCCAGATGGTCTGCATCGTGGGGGGAGCACCGGGCAAGGCCGGTTGAGGTTTCTGTACTTCGATGTTCTGACCACCCAGGTCGACTGCGGCCACCACCTGCCCACTCTGAGCGGCGAGCTTCACGTTGCCGCTGATCTCGCCCAGCGGCTGTATGCGGCGCTGCTCGCCGGCTGGCAAGCGTTGCGCGCGGGCCAGCCGTCCCAGGTTCATTCGCACGGCGGCCAATCCGCCAACGCGGTTGGTCTGCTGGGGATCGGCGGTCCAGAACCAGTCGCGAAAGCTAGCCGATACGGTGCTCGATACCAACTGACCGCTTTGGCTCACCAGCGTGCTGGTGGTGCTGTCCCAGGCGATGTCGCCCGACCACTGGACCTTTGGCTCGTCGACTAACCACTCTGTTGAAGCGGCCCGCAGTCCTACGATCGTGGCGCTCGACTCGGCGATGCTCACCACCAGGGGCGTCGCGCGGACGCGTCCGCGGGCGGATAATTCCAGTTGTCCGGCCGTGTTCCAGGCCGACAGGTCGATCCAGGGCCGCAGCCTGCGGGCCCAGCCGTCCAGGCGTCCACTGGAGGTGATGCTCACTGGCCAATCGGTGGCGACCCACGTTTCTTCGAGCAAGGTGGGCTGCGTCAGCTTCAGGTCGAGCTTGTCGCCCGCGCCGGAGAGAATCAGCTGAGCCCCGCTCAGGCGATTCGGCCAGATGGCGTTCGAGGCCGAGGCGCCCATCGCCTTGAGCTTCCACTCGAGCTGTGGCTCGACGATTATCTGTCCGCCACGGTAGGCAATCACAAAGTCGTTCAACTTGCCCGAGGCGTCGGCCACGAACTCGCCAGTGGTGTCGCGGCTGCAGCGGGCGGTCACCTCGCCACGGCCGGCCAGTTGCCAGTCGGTCAGGTCGACAAACTGATCCAGCCGGCTGGTCAGTTCATCCAGGTCGACCTGCCCGGTTACATCCATCCGCCGGGCATCGCCCGAACCCGATACTTGCAGGAACTCCGACCGGCAAGTCAGGTTGTCGAAACGCCATCCGTCGTGCGTGTGGCGAGCCACCAGGTCGATGTCCAGCGGCGCGTCCCATTCGATGGCCCGCCCGCGCGTCGTCCCGGCCAGCGGAGTCGTGTTCAGCGACGCGGTCACCTGATGCCCGGTGTCTTGGGCCATGGTGCGGGCGGTGAACTGAATCTGCCCCGAGGTAATCGTGGTTCCTTCGCGAACCTTGAACAAGTTTGGCAATCGCTGCGCCAGCCGGGCCAGGTTCACCTTGCCTTCGACCTGCAGATCGCCGCCGGTGGCCAGATCGTGCCAGTGATTCTTGCCTGCGGCCACGCCCCGCACCAGGCGTTCGTCGAACGTACCGAGGAGGTCGAACATGGCGACGTCGCTGGCCAGCGATAGGTTCTCGACCGATACGCGTCCGCCGCTAGCGGTGCACTTCCAGGCCAGCTTCGTATCCTCCACGGACAGCGTATCGCCAGCTAGCGCCGTGCTGGTCACCGCGAAGTTAGCCAGTGAGATGCGTCCCGTGGTTTCGCCCGATAGCGAGTCGTACTTTTCTTTGGGGTAGGTGACCGCCATGTCGCCGGTCAACACGCCGGTCAGCGCCATCTGCGAATCGATGCGTCGCAACCAGGGAGCCAGCGCCGCCATCGGCAGGTCCTGGCACACCAGTCGTGCGCCGTCGGTGTCTTGTACGGGGCCCGCGCCCCAATGCAGTTCGAACCGCCCGGCGTTGGTCGTTCCCGCGGGAGCGGACGCCCCGCCCACAGCCGCCGGAGCAGGTCGCACCAATCCGGTGGCCTCCACCTGCATCGGCCCTCGCGCCGGATGCGTTACCGTGGCGGCCAGCGATTCCACCGACCAGGTCTCGCCCGTTGCCGCGTCGCGCGACAGGATCTGCCCACCGACGATCTCCAGCTTGTAGTCGGGACCACGGCTTTCGCTGCCCAGGTCGCTCGGCTTATCCGACGCCGCCAGCACCGCGCGGGCGATGGCGTCTTCGATGTTGCTGCCATCGCCTCGGGCCAGGGCGTAGATAGTCGCGTTCTCCAGGCGGATGGTGCCCAGGTCGGAGGAGTCCACGGCAAATCCGATTACCGTGCGGTCGATCGTCAACCGCTCGATCTGTGCCAGACGATTCCCCTCGGGGTCCAGCAGCGTGACGTTCGTCGCCGACAGCGGCGTGATCCAGCCGATGCTCAGGTTGCCCACACTCAGCGCACCCACACTCGGCGGTACCGCGGTGGTGAGTATCTGCTGGCGCAGCGGCGAATACAGCGCAATGGTTGGCGCAAAGAGCACCAGTGCCACGACTGCCACCAAAACCACCAACAACTTGCGTTTCGCGCCCCCGGTCTGAGCGCGCGCGCTCAGCCATCGGCCGGCCATTGCAAACAACATTGCGTCGCCTCGCCACTGATATGCCAAAATCGATTCTCGCAAAGGGCGAAGTCTAGCGGCCACCCGCCCGCGAGGCGAGAGCGAAAGGAGCCCCCCCACCGGCGACAGCTAGCGTCCGGCAAGCCTTCCTGCGCCCAGATTATCACGCGACGGTTGTCCCCACCGGGCCAAAACGCCTTGCCCTAAGTTGTTTGTCAGTAAAAAGTTGCCGTTTCCCCCAACCCCGATCGCCCCCTCCAGCGATTCCTAGGGACAAAACCCCGGCAGCTCTCGACACACTCGTTTTCGTAACTCCTTCTACCACAACAAGTTACGACGTCGTCAAAGCACCAGGCCCAGCGAGTT
The DNA here is from genome assembly GCF_024054565.1 of Aeoliella straminimaris. Classification (GTDB taxonomy): domain Bacteria; phylum Planctomycetota; class Planctomycetia; order Pirellulales; family Lacipirellulaceae; genus Aeoliella; species Aeoliella straminimaris. The sequence goes on along the minus strand of NZ_JAMXLR010000073.1, from coordinate 116,054 downwards.
TTGTCCCCTGGTTAACCGCAGGTGGACCAAAACTCGTCGCAGCGGGCAGGCTTCCGGGAGAACAGACGGCACACTCACCCCTGCTGCCAACCAAATTGTCAAAGAACCAGCCCGGCTCCTGGCGGCAGTTCCATTAGATCCGATGGCCGGGCGAATTCTACGGCGAAGTTTTTACACGACGTGTTTCTGAAAAACGGGTGACGCTGCTGGCTTACTGCATGCCGATGGCAACAAGTCACCTTTGGCCCCTTTCAACACCTGCAACTTAAGCAACAGCCGATAAACCAGCAGCGGCCCCCAAACCTCCACCTACTCACCTACTCACCTACCCTCACCGGCGACTCCACATACTCCCCCACCCACTCAAAGAAGTGCGGAATGTTCGGCGCCGAGGTGTGCCCTCCCTCATGTTGACGGAAAGCCAAGTCGCCACCTTTGAGCGTGCCGACTTCGGGCAGTGGTTCGTGCACCCAATCTTTGACTTCGGTTCCGTATCCTTCTTTGCCCAAGAGCTCGTAGACGTGCGAGGCCAGGATGCCGGCGCGGTAGCTGCCGGGGGTGTCGACCCACTTGGGATCGCCGGGCTCTACGCCGTAGCTGATAAAGCAGGGACGGGGGGCACACAGGGCGATCAGTTGGTGCGAATCGACCGGCAGATCCGAAGCGTCCATCGAGCGGCCGTTGATGTCGGCGGCGCCGTACTTGATGAAGTTGCCGGCCATCCAGTGGTACTCGCCGGAACTTGTGAGGTTCTCCACCGCTTCGCCAAAGTCGTGCCGGTGCAGCTTGGCGCCGCCTTCTCCGGAGGAAGCTACTAGCGCTGCAGCAACGCGCTGGTCGAACGCCTGGGTGACCAGGGCCGCCTTGCCATAGCGCGAGACGCCCTCTATGGCCACCTTCTTGGGATCGACCTTGGCGTCGGGGTGGGCCTCGAAGTAGTCGATCAGTTGGCTTACCCCCCAACCCCAGGCGCGCAGGGCGCCCCAGTCGTCGGGCTTGCGTGGCTGCCCCTTGTTCGCGAGGCCAATAATGCCTTGTCGCAGGGCGTTGCCGCCGCGATCGGGCTGGATGCTGTTGGGATTAATCGTGCCGTATCCCCAGCCATGGCTAAGCGCCTGGTACGCAACGCCATTGGTATTCAGCCGGCCGTCGCCCCTACCAAAACCGCCGAACCATCCACCGAACTGCATGAACATGGGCACCGGCCCGTCCGCATTGGCCGGAACGGTGAAGCTGGCTTGGATGTCGACGGTGATCTCGGGAAACGCGCTGCTATCGACGTGGCCTACCAGAGTCTTGGTGAGGATGGGAAACTCTCCCACGGTGCCCTCGGTGGTTTCGGTGACTTCCCATTTGACCGCAGGCACATTGTCGGGGATGCGGCCGTAGATTTCGCGCTCGAAGTCCTCCACAATCTCTGCCCGACGCTGCGGCCACTGCTCGGGACTGGTGACCTTGGTGCCATCGTTCATGGTGAGGGCGTCGGGCAGCGTGGGCATCCACTCGTTGGCGGTCGCTTCGTCGAACCCGGGCCCCGACTGGTTGCCACCGTTCTTGCCGGGGCGGAGCTTATTGATGCCGAGCTGATCGAGCATGTGCTGGTGATCGTTGTACCCCGGTTCGATCCACGACGGGGGCGGCGGTTGATTGCGACCGCCAAAGCCGCCGCGATTCGGTTGTGCCTGTGCGTGGCCAACCAGGAGGATCGTGGCCAGGGCGCTAACGAACAGTGCCAATGAAACCGCCGCCTTTGATTGCATCGCAGATTCTCCTTCGAACGATCTCGTTGAGCATTATTCCTTGGGAATGGACACGCACGACTCGTCGAGCATCGTACCGGTCAGCTTGATCTGATACGGCCACTCGGCCTCGGGCACGTTCTGCCCGGGCCGGCGACGGCCGCGGCGCATCACGGGAGGCGAATGCTCGGTGGGTGCACCCATCACCACCAGCCATAAGTGCTCGGTTTCCGCCGGCACCTCGAACGTCGCCTTACCGTCGGCATCTCGGTAGACGTCGCCGTAGACGCGGCTGTCGTCCTTCAGGTAGGCCACGAAGCCGTACCGCCAGCCAGCCTTCTCCGCGTTCTCCGAGTCGGCACCTGCGGCGACGGTGAGGCCCTTGAACTCCAGCTCGACTGTGGTGCCTTCGTCCGGCACATTGAGCTGGATGCCGTTGTAGCCGTAATCCTGCGGCGAGCGATCAGGCGAGATGCGGTACCAACCGTCTTCCGCCGGTTGGAGGGCACACTGGTGCTGATTGGCATACCGGCGGGCCACCTCTTCCACGCGTGGCAGATCCCAGGTGATGAACCGCCGCGAGGCGTCGAACATCTCGTCGTTGAACTCCTCCTGCGTCAGGTCGTTCATCCGCTTGTAGGTGGTCACCACGTCTTCGCCGCGGCGTGTTTGGCGGTTCAGTTCGCCGTAGAAGGTCTTGCCATGCTTGCCGGCCCAGTACTCCAGCACGTAGGGCGAATGGTACATGTTCGTGGCGTGGAACAGCGCAAAGTGCGTCTTCTTCATGAAGTCGACCAGGTGGTAGTTCTCGAACGTCATCCAGTCGGGATAGACCTGCCACAACAGGTACTGGGCCGACATCTCGGCAATCGGTCCGCCAGCTCCGGTGCCCGCATCGACGCGGGACATGAACTGGAAGCTGTGACCCATTTCGTGAGCCAGCACGCCATACGGCTCGCGATTCACCCGCACGGCCGGCGTCCACAGGGCGCCGACCTTGCCTTCGATGCCGCCGCCGTAGGCGGTACCCTCGTCGCCGCCGAACACGAAGATCAGCAGCTTGTAGTCGTCGCTGATCGAATCGCCCTTCTTCACGACTTCCAGTTCGTCGACGTAGTAGTCGTAGAACCGCTCGCATTCGCTGAGCATCTTCTGAACGTCGAACCGCCGCCGCTCGTTGGGGTTGGCCATCGGATCTTCGCCATACTCCTTGTGCCAGAAGATGGCGACGTTCGGCCCCTGGACCATCCGGTCGAAGCAATAGTCGCTTTCGGGATCGTCGAAGTCGTTGTCGTCCGGGACGCGGCCGATCTTCTCGGGCAGGAACAGTCCTTTGCCATCGGACGCCTGTTGATCGGTGGGCGTCGCGCAGGCCGCTGGACTGAGCAAGAGGGCGATGGCAAGTGCGAAGCCGCGGGTCGCCAGCGAACCGTGGAAGAGTTTGCTTTGCATACAGAACCTTGATTGCAGTAGGTTACGCCTGCAACGTTGCCCAATGTAGACGAATCGCGCCCGAATTGCACGAAGTGTTCGTCCCTCCAGAGGCGGACGCATCTCTACGCCAAGCCACGGTTCGCAGTTAGAATGGAACCGTCACTCGCTGCGGTACGAGATTCGACTATGCCCAACATCTACGGCAATGTGTTCAACATCCAGCGGTATTCGGTGAAAGACGGGCCCGGCATCCGGACCACCGTCTTCCTGAAGGGCTGCCCGCTGCGGTGTTGGTGGTGCCACAATCCCGAGAGCCAAGCCAAGGGCACAGAGCTGGCCATCAATCCGGCCGTGTGCGTGTCGTGCGGCAAGTGCTGGTCGGCCTGTCCGCACAACTCGCCCCTCGCAGAATGCCCCGGGCCGCTGAACGACAGGGAACATTGCACAGTGTGCGGCGAGTGCGTCGAGGTGTGCCCCACCGGTGGGCGGAACCTGCTGGGCGATCGCCAATCTGTGGCCGAGGTGATGGCGGAAGTCGCCAAAGACCGATTGTTCTTCGAGGAGTCGGGCGGAGGGGTCACGGTGTCCGGCGGCGAGCCGTTGATGCAAACCGACTTCGTCCATGCGCTGCTCTTAGCCTGCCGCGAGCAAGCCATTCCCACCGCGGTCGATACCTGCGGTTATTGCGACCAGCAGGCACTGATATCGATTGCACCCGTTACCGATCTGTTCCTTTACGACTTGAAGGCGATGGACGACGCGGTGCATCGCGAGCACACTGGCGTATCGAACGTGCGAATACTGGACAACCTTGTCGCCTTAGGCCGCGTTCACACGAACGTCTGGATTCGCATTCCGGTGGTAACCGGCGTGAACGATTCGACCGCTGAACTCGAGGCGATGGCACAATTTGTCTCTACGATCCATGGCATCCAAAGAGTAGACTTACTCTCGTACCATCCGCTTGGCAGCCACAAGCACGAGCGGATTGGCAAATCGAGCTCTTCGCACACGGCCACCGCCCCCACTAACGAAACCATGCAGCACGCCGCAGAGCTCTTCCAATCGTTTGGGATCAACGAAGTGTACGTAACGTAGCCGACCCTTTTCTGTCATGAACGAACGAACCACGCGTCTGCGTCAGTCCAGCTTGGACGTCTCTCCTGCCATCTCTGCCGAACGAGCCCGGCTGATCACCGAGTTCTACCGCGAACAGGACGGCAAGCACTCGGTACCGGTGATGCGGGCCAAGTCGTTCCTGAACCTCTGTCAGCAGAAGACAATCTACCTGGGGCCGGACGAGCTGATCGTCGGCGAACGTGGTCCGCGACCAAAGGCCGTGTCGACTTACCCCGAACTGACGTGCCACTCGCTGGACGATCTGCGGACACTCAATAGCCGGCCGAAGACGCAGTACTCGGTCGATCAGGAGTGCCTCGACACCTACGAGCACGAGGTCATTCCGTACTGGCGCGAGCGGACGATGCGTGACAAGATCTTCGCTGCTCTGTCGCCCGAATGGTGCGATGCCTACGAGGCGGGTCTCTACACCGAGTTCATGGAGCAGCGGGCGCCGGGGCACACCGTGCTGGACGACAAGATCTATCGCAAAGGGATGCGCGACTTTCAACGCGACATTGCCCAAGCTCTAGAGGCCCTCGACGCCACAAGCGATGGCAACTTTTACCAGAAGCGCGAACAACTGCGGGCGATGGACATTACCTGCGACGCAGTGATCCGATTTGCCGAGCGGCACGCCGAACTGGCCGACGAGTTGGCCCGAGGCGAAGCGGATGCACAGCGGCGGGCGGAACTGGCGAAGATCGCCGATGTTTGTCGCCATGTGCCGGCCCACCCGCCGCGTGATTTTCACGAAGCCCTGCAGGCGTATTGGTTCTGCCATCTGGCGGTGATCACCGAGCTCAACGGCTGGGACGCTTTCAGCCCGGGTCATCTGGATCAGCACCTGTGGCCATTCTATCAGCAGGGTCTCGCCGATGGCTCGCTCACCCGCGACACGGCCCGCGAACTGCTCGAGGCGTTCTTCGTCAAGTTCAATAACCACACCGCGCCGCCTAAGGTGGGTGTCACCGCGGCCGAGAGCGGTACTTATACGGACTTCGCCAACATCAACCTGGCAGGGTTGCTACCGGATGGTTCGGATGGCTCGAACGACTTGACGCACCTGCTGCTCGAAGTGATCGACGAGATGCACCTGCTGCAACCCAGCAACAACGTGCAACTATCGCGCAAGACGCCCGACGCCGTGCTGAAGCACGCCCTGCGGGTGCTCCGCAAAGGGTACGGCTTTCCTTCCATCTTCAACGCGGACGCGGTGGTGGAAGAGCAGGTCCGCCAAGGCAAGTCGCTCGAGGACGCCCGCGCCGGCGGGTGCAGTGGCTGCGTCGAGACGGGGGCGTTCGGCAAGGAGGCTTACATTCTCACGGGTTACTTCAACCTGGTGAAGGTGCTGGAACTCACGCTGCACAATGGTGTCGACCCGCGAAGCGGCAAGCAACTGGGACCACAAACGGGGTCGGTGGATACCTTGGGTTCGTTCGACGAACTGTTCGACGCTTTCTGCCGCCAGTTGGAGCACTTCCTGGAGATCAAGATTCGCGGCAACCAGATTATCGAACAGATGTACGCCCAGTTGATGCCAGCGCCATTCCTGTCGGTGATCACAGACGACTGCATCAAGAAGGGCAAGGACTACAACGCGGGGGGTGCGCGGTACAACCACACGTTCATTCAGTTCGTTGGCATCGGCAGTCTGACCGACAGCCTCGCGGCGATCCAGCAGTTGGTGTTCGACAAGCAGCAATTGTCGCTAGAGGAGCTTTGCGGCGTGCTTGATACCGATTTCGCTGGGCATGAGCCGCTGCGGCAGCAGTTGCTGCATCGCACGCCGAAGTATGGCAACGACGACGACTACGCCGACACGCTAATGCGCCGCGCATTTCAGGCGGTGTTCGATCGCGTGGATGGCCGACCCAACACCAAGGGGGGTCGCTACCAGATCGAGATGCTGCCGACGACATGCCACGTGTACTTTGGCTCGGTCGTGGGAGCCACCGCCGATGGCCGCCAGGCGGGGCTGCCGCTGTCCGAGGGCATCTCGCCCGTGCAGGGGGCCGATCGCCACGGGCCCACGGCCGTGGTGCGTTCGGCTGCCAAGATGGACCACATCAAGACGGGCGGCACGCTCTTGAACATGAAGTTCACACCCAGCCTGCTGCAAGACGAGACCGGCATCAACGCCGTGGCCAGCCTGGTGCGGGGTTACTTCAAAATGGACGGGCACCACGTGCAGCTGAACGTCGTGCAAGCCGAGACCCTGCGCCGCGCCCAGGCGAACCCCGCGGCGCACCGAGATCTGATCGTTCGCGTGGCCGGCTACAGCGACTACTTCTGTGACCTGTCGGAAGAACTGCAGGAGGAGATCATCGCCCGTACCGAGCACATGGGGTTTTGACCGATCTCGGGTGCAACCTGGTGGTCTGCCATCCCAATTACAGATCGAAGTTAAACGTCCGCGCGGCGTAGCGGTACAGCCGCTCCCAGAGGGTGCGGTCGGGGATGGCGATCTTGGCCATGCCCACCAGGCCCACCCGCAGGCGATCCTGGTCCTGCGGCAACAGGGCGTAGGCGAAGTAGTGCGGCGTCAGCGGACGCGGCACGCCCTGGGCGTCCATCTGAGCGGGAAGCGGGCCGCCGTTCAGGCTCGACAGTCGGCTGGGAGCGACCGGCACCTCCTTGCCTTTCTCCACGTCGCGAATCTGGCTGGTGTAGTACTCGATCTTCATCAGGTTGTCGGCCGTCGACTGGTTCAGCAGCACGTATACGGTCTGGCCCACGGTTACCTCGGAGGAAAAGTCCTGCTCGATCAGCATGCGCGCTTCCAGCACCGACGGGTCACCGATACTGCAGAACTTGGTGCCCGTTTCGAGCGTGGCGCCAATGTTTCGTTTGTCGAGCGGTGTACCCCACCAGGTTTTCAGCTGGCCTTCGGTTTGCTTGGGCTCGGGCACCAGTTCCGGCGGAATGATCACACCCGAGCGAGGCGCGCGAATCGTCAAGCGGTCGAGGTTTTCGTGCTGCAGCTCGAGCTGCGACTGGATGGTATCGATGCGTTTGGCGGTGGAGGAGATTTCGCTCTCCAGGCCCTGGCGGTCTTTGCTGTTGGCGACACTGCGGAGCGTGCGGAGCGAGTTGAGCCGCGCCTTGCTCATCTCCAGTTGGCCCTCGAGTTCCAGCACGGCCACTTCGAGTTCGAGGTTCGACAGCTTGGCCAGCACCTGGCCCTTCTCCACATGTGCACCAGGCTCGATGCCTTCGGGCACCTCCTCCAGCACGCCATCGACACGGACCATAACGCTCTCGAAGTCGAGCGGCTGCACCACCAGGTCGGAATAGACATAGGCCGGCAGTGGAATGCTCATCACGCCCACGATCGCCACGATTACCACCGCCGTCGATACTGCCAGTCGCCAGCGTTTCACTTTCCCTAACCTCCCAGGCACCTTGAAATACTTGTACAGCTTCCAGATCGGCATGACCACCAGTCCGTAGATGGACATCAGGGCGATGGCCTGCCCCAGGATCTTGAGTCCGTAGGGCTCGAAGATCTTGTTGAGAAAATACAGAATCGAGAGCAGCACCACCCAGCGATAAAGGGCCGCCGCCACGCTGTACAGGGCGAAGAAGGCCTGGTTGCGTTGCGGCAGGAACGGATCGTCCGGCGGCTCGATGCCCAGGCACCATTGGCCGAGCTTGCGGCTGAGGATCGACGTAGCTTTCTGGCGGAGATTCGGAATCTCGATGATGTCACTCAGAATGTAGTAGCCGTCGTAACGCAGCAGCGGGTTGGCATTGAACAGGATGGTGCTGACAGAGCTGACGAACATCACATTCAAACAGATGTAATTCAACAGGCCCGGCTCGCTGAACCACCAGATGAACGTACAGATCGAGGCCAGCACGAGCTCTACGTACATACCGGCAGCGCCAATGGCCGCGCGATGCCAGCGGTTGGGCAGCATCCACGAGTCGGAAACGTTGCAATACAAACAGGGCGTGAGCACCAGGAACATGACGCCGATTTCGTGGCACTCACCGCCGAAATACTTGCAACTGAGCCCATGCCCGAACTCGTGCAGAATCTTGGTGCAGGCCAGCACGGCGGCCATCAGTAGCCAGTTTTGGGCGGAGAAGAATGCCTCGAACGAGGGAAGCTTCGATTGAAACACGTCGAACTGCACTAGAATCAACAGCGCGGCCGACGTGATCAACAACAGGTTCAACACCAGCATCTGCTTGGTCCAGAACCACCAGAAGTAGCTGTGCAGGACGTTCAGGATGCGATCGGGGTCGATCCCCTTGAAGCGAATGGCCAGGATGTTGCTGAGGCTGGCAATCCGCTGCTTGCCCACCTTCTCGTCGCGAATCTTCTTGAGCTGCACCCCCTGCCCGCCCGAGCTGGTAATCACCAGGCCGCTGCGATGCAGCATGCCGATGAACTGCTGCAGTTCCTCGGTACGAATGGTCTGCGGTGGGAATTCGGCTTCGAACCGCTCGGCAATCTCGTCGAGGCTGGCCTGGCCGTCCAGCATCTGCAGGATGGCGAACTCTTCTTCCTCGAAGCGGAAGTACTGCAGGCCCACCGGGTCTTTCACCACCCAATAGATGCGTCCCTGGTAGCGCTGCTTGCGCGCTTCGAGATCGGGCCGCGCCCGAATGGGGAGCGGCCTGGACGAACTCGAAACCAGGCTATCGGCAAGCGTTGTGGAAGGCACGGGAGGTGGGAAAATGTGTTATCGGGATAGCATTCCTATCCATCGCGAATCGCCGCGATGGGCTACGACGAGCAGCGAGCAGCGATGAACGCCAAATCCATTAGCACGTTCTCTCCGCTCATCGTCCTTCGTTCATCGCCCGGCGTTCCACGCTGGGGAGTCCTTCGATGCGGCTGGTCATGGCCTGGTTGGCGGTGCCCAGATGGATGGTCATCGTGGCCTTGAGACCGGGATACAGGGCCCAGCGTCCGCGGTCGACATGGTTGGGCACCTTGGCGACCACGCGATAGGTGAAGTAGCCTTCGTTGCGGGCCTGCTGCTCGACATAAGTAATGCGGCCCTTGGCCTGCTCCAAGCGTCCATGGCCCACATGGACCTCGATAGTGACTTCGCAGCCGTCGACTTCGCGGGGATCGTACTTCTCCAGGTTCACGTAGCCATCGCACTGCAGAACGTCGTAGCGAACAAACTTCAGAATTGGCTCGCCGGGGTCGACCCACTCGCCCTGCTTGCGAAACAACTCGACCACCTGACCGCTGAACGGAGCGGTCACCCGGCGGCGCGTGATTTCCAGGTCGGCGGCTTCGGTCTCGACCTTGGCGACCCGCCAGTCGCTGATGGCCAGTTGGCGGTCCTTGAAGGCCTTCTTGATCTGCAGCTTGGCGCGCGTCAGCTCGAGTTCCTTGGCCCGCAATTCGGTGGGGGCCACGACCCCTTCGACACCGGCGTTGTTGGCCGCGCGAAAGTCGATCAGATCGGCCTCGGCGGCATCGGCCGCGGCCTCGGCGTATTCCTCTTCCACTTTGTCCGTCGCTCGATCGGCAGCCGCTTGTTGCTTCTGTTGGGCCACGCGAAGCTGCATTCTGGCTTCGATGTCGTCCAGCTTGGCGATCACCTCTCCCTCTTCGGCGATGGAGCCTTCGTGCACGTTCAGCTGCTCGAGCATGCCCGCCTTGATGGCGGAGATCTCAATCTCGTTCTCGGGCAGCAACGACAGTTGGCAGTCTTCGATCACCGGGTTACCGCTGTCGGCCGACTGGGCTAGCAACGTCGACGCCGACAATCCGATCAGGAGGGCCAGGGCGGTAGTTTTCATGTCTGCCTCGCTTTCATGCGAAGGGGCGACGCCCAGGGGCGGCGCCTAGGTTGCTGGTAGTAATGAACGAACAGCAGTCAGTCTGCCGCTCCGGCCTGCGTGCAGTGCTACCACAATTTGAACGACGACTTGACGAAGAAGTCGATCGCGTCGTGTAGGTAAACGTATCCAATCGACTTCTCGCCGCAGTGAACTTTGGCAATGGCCTCGGTCCCCACCTTGGGGTCGGCGCCGTGCAGGATTTCGCGAAGCCGCGTTAGCTCGCCCTCGTCAAAGTTCACACGCATCAATACCGTGTTACCTTCCTCGCCGCGGGCCTCGGCCGTCGTTTCGATAAAATCGACATGCCCGTGCAACAGTTCGTTGGGCTGCGTGGCCAGGTAGAAGGTGACCTCCAGCTTCTTGTCCTCATTCTTCGCCTCGCGGGCCGCGTCGGCAATGTGTCGCATCCGGGTCTCGGGCATCAGTACTTCCAGGTACCAATCGCCCGTCAGGTCGGCCACTTCCAGCAGCATTTGCCCGCGGCCAATGGGCCGATTGTCCAACTGTTCGATCTGGCTCTTGCCGGTAATCACGCGGCCGGCGATGGGGCTGTTGATCTGGAGCCGATTGATCTGCTCCATCACTTTGTCGATCTGCCCCTCGATGCTCTTCTTTTGAATTCGCAAGTTGTTCAGCTTCGAAGCCAGTTCCACATTGTCACTGTCCTGGCGACTGCCACTTCGGCCGGCCCCCCTGGCCTGGGATATTTCGGCAATGATCTCGTCAAGCTTGCCTTGCAGGGTGGCCATTTCCTTGTCCAGATCGAGACTCGACATCACGACCAGCGGCTGATCGGCCGAGACTTCCTCGTTGTACTCAACGAGTACTTTGCTGATCTCGCCATCGGCCCGGGCGTAAACGCCCTGCAGCGTTGTGGGCCGCAGGCTGCCGTCGCCCTCCAAGTTGAAGTCGGTCTTGTAGAATACGGCCCCCGCAATCACCCCCAACACCAGGGCGGTGATGCCCAGTGTTTTCCATTTGGTCTGCCCACGGAACAGCGAGGTGGCCTTGCCCAGTGTCTTCCACACGGGCATCAGGAACAGGCTGTTGTGCTCCAGGGCGTTGGCCAGCGCCGTGGCGCTATGGGTCCGCACCACGTCGACGCGTTGCGTATAACCTTCGCTGGGCGTGGTGTCGACCATCTGCTCGACGATCAACGCGCCAATCACGTCGCGGCGTTTCTTTTCGTTGGGCTGACCTTCCTGCACGTCCCGCTCGGGGCGGAACAGCGGCAGGATCGCCATGCTCTTGGTATGCGATTCGTCGACGTAAGCGTCCAGCGTCCTTTCGACCTGCGGCGCCAGGTCCGAGGTGTCGCCCGTGTACCACACGTCTTCGGCAGTCTTGGTGACGGCGCGGGCCACGCGATTGAGCAGCGACACCACGTTCGAACGTTTATCGAACGTGTCCTGGCCACTAACGGCCTCGACGATGCACTTGCTGCCGCGCTGGATGGCGACACTCACTCGGTCGCAACCAATCAACCGGCGACCTTCGTTGGCAATGGTATAGGCCGCCTCGCGGACATCCAGCGTTTCGTGCGCCGAGCGGGTGAACGATTCGAGTTGCTCCCACAGGCTTTGCTTTTCCGCCAGGTGCCGCAACCGGCGACCGCGGAGAAACTCGCCCGCCAGGTCGCAGGTCTGCTGCAGGAACCGCAGGTAACCGCGCTGCGTGGCGGGGCGGGCGCCGGGGCGTTGGAACACCTCGACAATGCCCTGGGGGCCCTGGTCGTTGTGCACGGGCACCATCACCAGCAAGAAATCGGTGGGATTCGCCGCGGCGTGCTCGTCGCCATCGTCGGTGCCCATGGCCGAGCCGGAGTGCGGAGCGACCAGCAACCCCTCTTCCGAGGTAAGCGATCGCTGCAGCAACCGTCCATGCTGTTCCTGCCCGATGGGATTCTCGACCAGGCCGGTGTTCCGCAGATTGATCTGGTAAGTGAGCTGCAGCCCGGTGGGAGACAGGGACCAGACGGCACCGCCGGCCGCCGCGAGAGCTTGGACCACTTTGTTGAGGAACTCGTCGTAATACTGCTCGATCGAGGCATCTGTCCGCGATAGCTCTGCTATCTGCTGAACGATCGACTGAATCTCGCGTTTGGCACGTTGTACATCTTCCGGATCGACCGACACGGACGACTCACTGGAACGGGGCGCGTTGGAATATTCAGTGCTCACAGACTATTAAATGTAATCGCAAGCTTGCAGTTGCGGCGAGCATGTGGCGCAACTTAGGTCGTGGAATTCGGGCCCCAAAGCGGTCAATCGGCATTTTCGGCACCTTCGGAACAGTCCAACAAGGCTCTAGGCACTAACTCACTGGACTTGGCCGAGGAATCGGCGATACTATTAAAGATTGTATTTTTCCGGTGATAGCGGTCCACGCCAAACGTCGGTTGGATCCAGATTTCACCAACGCTCAACGGAGATCCCCGCACTGCCAGGGGAACAGCAAGTCTATATGTCGAAGCAAAAGGAAGAGGCCCTGGAGGTAGAGGGCACCGTCACGCAAGCACTGGCAAATACGCGATTTCGCGTCGAGATCGAAGGCGGACACTTGGTCACAGCCCACGTCGCTGGTCGCATGCGCAAGCACTTTATCCGTATTGTACCGGGCGATCGAGTTCGTGTTGAGCTTTCGCCGTACGATTTGACCAAAGGCCGCATCACCTACCGCGAGCGCTAAGAGCGCGCTTGCCGCCAGATCGCTATCTACGCGTGTGGCCCCCTCTGGGTCGCCTGCCGCCTGCTCCGCTGCGCCATAGTGTCCAACAGTGTCCATTTGGCGGAGGTCGGAATTCGCCAATCGAGACACCTCTGTCGGTTGGGTGCCCAGAGTTGTGCAGAATCGCTATAATCCCGCAAAATTCCCAAACCACCGGCTGACGCCGGGGGTAAGTATTCTCGGCCGTTCAAAGTTCGACCTGCGAACTACAACGTCTTACATGGCGTAGACTTGGGAACGTCCCTCAGAGCGGCGACCGTCGTGATGAACCCGGCGTCGTGGCCGATATTTTTCAAACCACAGGAGCACCACCGTGCCTAACTTCCTGCTTTCGAGCACCGCATTTCGAATGCTGGCTTGTGCCGTCGCCGTGGCGACGGCCCCGCTGCTGGCCCCCGCTGCCCAAGCCCAATCCGATGCCGCCAAGCCAGTGGCCATCGTGGGCGTGACCGGATACGACGCTCTGGTGAGCGATATCGACTATCTGGGTCAGTTTGGCGGCCAGGTCGGCGCCGGCAAGCAACTCGACAACATGCTGCAGCTTTTCACCCAAGGTAAAGGCCTGCAAGGCGTCGACAAGACCAAGGCCTGGGGCGTCATCGTGCACGTCGACGGCGCTGTGGTCTGTCTGCCGGTTACCGACCTGGATGCCGTGCTCGGCCTGGTCGAGGGCTTCGGCATGACCACTTCGGAAATGGGCGATGGCATCACCGAAATCGAGATGCCCAACCAGAGCATGTACGTCAAGAAGTCCGGCAATTGGGCCTTCGCCTCGGCCAAGCCCGAGATGCTGGAAAATGCCCCGGCGGATCCTGGCGACATGTTCGACAAGATGACGACCGACTACGACATTGCAGCTCAAGTGATGGTGCAGAACGTGCCCGAGATGTTCCGCATGATCGCCATCCAGCAGCTTCGTGCTGGGGCCGAACAGGGCCTGCAGCAGAATCCGGGCGAGTCGGACGAAGCCTACCAGGCCCGTCGCGAGTCGACCGAGGCCAGCATCGATCAGATCGAACAGTTCATCAACGACCTGGACGAACTGACGGTAGGCTTCAACACCGATGCCGATAAAGGCAACGTGATTCTCGACTTCACCTACAGCGCCGTGCCGGACACCCAGCTGGCGCAGGGCATTGAAGTGTACAAGGACGCCAAGACGTTGTTTGCCGGCTGCCTGAAAGATGGTGCGGCCGTCACGTTCAATGCTTCGGTCACCACGCCGGCCGACCTGCTCGACGACTACAAGGCTCAGATGGAAGGCCAGATGGCTTCGATGCGTCAGCAGGCCATGAATGGCATCGACCAGAAGCTGGGCGACCTGAACGAAGAAGCACGCGCAACCTTGAAAGAGGCCGTCAACGATCTGCTGGACGCCCTGGAAGCGACTGCCATGTCGGGCAAGATGGACATGGCCGGTCACGTCGCCGTTCAAGATGGCAAGCTGACCGCCGTGACTGGTGGCTACACCAAGGAGCCCGGCAAGGTGGAAGCCTCGCTGAAGAAGCTCTCGGCCTTGTTGAGCGATGGCCCCGAAGTTCAGTGGAACGCTGATTCGCACGGCGACGCGAAGATTCACACGCTGTTGATTCCGATCAACAATCCAGATGAGCAGGCACTGTTTGGCGAGAGCCTGGAAGTGGCCGTCGGTATTGGCCCCGAGCAGTTCTACGTGACCGCTGGCCCCGGTGCCGTCAGCATGCTGAAGGAGGCCATGGACACCTCGGGTAGCTCGGCCACGCCGATCACTCCGGTCCAGTTCTCGCTGGCACTGACCCCCATCCTGGAGTTGATCGCTAAAGTCGAGCCGAACCCCGCCGCTGACGCCATGCTGAATGCCGTGGTGACCAAAAGCGAGGGCATGGACTCGGTGCACATTACGGCCATCAACACCGATGGCAAGCTGCGTACCCGGCTCGAGCTGGAAAAAGGCGTCCTGCACGCCATTGGTGCTGCCGTGATGGAAGCCCGTCGCCAGGGTGCGGGCGCCGGCTTCTAGTCGCCCTCCGCAGACGAGAAAATCGAACCTTTCCAGCGGCGCCGGAGTCCTTCCGGCGCCGCTTTTTCATGCGCGGCCCCTGGTGGCACTGACGGCGCTAGTTTACGGTTGGCGATAGACGTGCTGCCGTGGTGCGTCTCCCCCCTTCCGCAGGTCCCCAACCGCCTACGCCCCATGACACCGCTCGTTCACGAGATCGCCGGCCTGGCCATTCCCGAACTCGCCCAACAGTTCGGCACCCCGCTGTATGTATATGACGCTCGGACCATTCTCGAACGAATTGGTCACCTCGCGGCCTTCGACGTGGTGCGGTATGCCCAAAAGGCCTGCTCGAATATTGCCATCCTCGATCTGGTGCGGAAGAACAACGTGCTGGTCGACGCGGTGAGCGCCGGCGAAATCCATCGCGCCATGGCAGCCGGGTACAAGCCGGGCTTCAACGACCCGCCCGAAATCGTCTACACGGCCGACATCTTCGACCATCAGACGCTCGACATGGTCGTTGAGTTGGGCGTGCCCGTGAACTGCGGCTCGCCCGACATGATCTCGCAGTACGGCCAACGGGCCCCCGGCAATTCGATCACGCTCCGCATCAACCCCGGCTTTGGTCACGGGCACAGCCAGAAGACCAACACCGGCGGCGAGCAATCGAAGCATGGCATCTGGCACGAGCAAATCGAAGACTGCATCGAACGCGCCAACGAGCATGGCCTCACCATCGCGGGACTGCACATGCACATCGGCTCGGGCACCGACATGGAGCATCTGAGCCAGGTAAGCTCGGCCATGGAGCAGGCGGCATTGGTCGTTGGTTCGAGCATCACTTCGATCAGCGCCGGCGGCGGGCTGCCCACGCCCTACCGCGATGGCGACGACCTGGTCGACACGGCCGCCTACTACGAACAATGGGACGCCACCCGCGGACGCCTGGCCAAAGAGTTCGGCCACCACGTTTCGCTCGAGATCGAGCCGGGCCGCTACCTGGCGGCAGAGAGCGGCTACCTGGTGGCCGAGGTGCGAGCCGTCAAGCAGATGGGCGGCAATCGCTACTACCTGCTCGACGCGGGCTTCAACAACCTGGCCCGCCCCATCATGTACGGTTCGTATCACCCGATGGCCGTCTGCCCGGCCAATGGCGACACGGAGCGGGCACATCAACAGGTGGTTGTCGGCGGCCCACTGTGCGAGTCGGGCGACATCTTCACGCAAGAAGATGGCGGCTTCGTCTCGAGCCGCTCGCTACCCGAGGCCCACGTAGGCGACTACGTGGTGATTGGCTGCGCCGGGGCCTACGGCCACACGATGGCCAGCAACTACAACTCGAAGCCTCTTACGGCCGAAGTGCTGATCTCCGATGGCTCCCCTCACCTGATTCGCGAGCGTCAATCGCTGGACGACTTGATCCGTCACGAACGGATACCGGGGTAAAGGTCGGGCAGGTAATTAGATTCGCCTCATGACCGAGTCGATACGTGCTGCGCCCGTTGCCAACCCGATGATGGCGACGACCGTGTCGCGTACCAACCGGGTGGCAAATCTACGACTTCGAGCACAGATGGATCGTATTCGACAACCTCTCCGAGACCTACGACCGCTGCATTGTCAGGATTAACCTCGCCTCCGTGCAGAAATTGCCATCCATGATCTTCGGCATCGTGAGTGACATACAGAATCGCATCGTCTCCGCTCAAAATCGACCTTAGGGTGATGACCGCAGAGTTCCTGGGTTGGTCGAATGACCACTGCGTATCTGACATGAAGAAGTCCATTTAGTGATGGCTGAATCGCGACCGTCACAGGAAACCTCGGCGCGACCGCAATTTTGACAGTCCACTTACCGGCGGAGTATACTTTGGGAAGGAGGACTTGAGGAACCATGCAAGCCGAATTTCTGAATAGCGATCTCGTCAAACAGCAAGCTTCGATGGCCGGTTTCGATCGGGTCGAAGAGTACGTGGTCCAGCTGATCGAACGAGATCGCGAGCGACTTGCCATCCTCCAAGGTCTTGAAGAGGCTAGAGCCGGTAAGGTTAGGCCATTGGAGGAATTTGATAGGGAGTTTCGCGAGCGACACTCCATAGACATGGACGTAGACATGGACTCCGCGCGGTGAGCTTCCAGGTCGAGATCACACCGTTGGCCGAGTCCGACATGGACGAGGCCTATCTCTGGCGGGCTCAGAATCGCTCACCTGAACAGGCAGGTCGATGGTATCGCGAGATCCTCAGGGTATTGGATACGCTTTCGGAGATGCCCGAAAGATTTTCTTTGTGCGACGAGCCGGAGTTGAAAGAAGAGGAACTGCGGCAAATGCTGTTTGGGCTGGGTGGCAGTACTACGCACCGGATTGTATTCGAGGTTGTCGGACAAACTGTACGCGTCTTGCGGGTGAGGCACACCGGTAGAACGTCGTAAGGTTGACTAAGTAGAGTCCAACCGCTTGAAGCGGCGTGCTAGCTGAGTTAGCTTGTAAGGTCAATTGTCCTCTTTCGCATGCCGCAGGAACCGTCCATGCCCGCCGTCGATACCGCGATTCGCCAAGGAGATTGCATCCAGCTGATGCGCGAGATGCCTGCTGGTTCGATTGACCTGGCGTTTGCCGATCCGCCGTTCAATATCGGCTACGAATACGACACGTATCATGACGAGCAGGAAGACGACGAGTACCTCACCTGGTCGCGGCAGTGGATGGAAGAGATCCATCGTCTGCTGACACCCGAAGGTTCCTTCTGGCTGGCGATTGGCGACGAGTATGCGGCCGACCTGAAGGTGATTGCCGATCGGCAAATCGGTTTCTCCACTCGCAGCTGGGTGGTGTGGTACTACACGTTCGGAGTGAACTGCAAGCGTAAGTTCAGCCGCTCGCATGTGCACATCTTCCACTTTGTGAAAGACCCCGATCGCTTCACGTTCAATGCCGATGATCCGGCCGTGCGGATCCCCTCGGCCCGCGCCCTGGTGTACGGCGACAAGCGAGCCAACCCCAACGGTCGATTGCCCGACGACACCTGGATCCTGCGGCCGCAAGATTTTCAGTCGGACCGCTACGGCTTCGACGCCATGGACGACACCTGGTACTTTGCCCGCGTGGCCGGCACGTTCAAGGAACGACAAGGCTTCCACGGCTGCCAGATGCCCGAACAGCTGTTGGGCCGCATCATCCGCGTGAGCTCGAACCCGGGCGACATGGTATTCGACCCCTTTACCGGCAGCGGCACCACGCTAGCGGTGGCCAAGAAGCTGGGCCGCAAGTTCAGCGGCACCGAGCTTTCCGAAGAGTATGTCCGCTACGCCAGCGAGCGACTCGAGTCGGTGAAAGAGCACGATACACTCGACGGACCGGCCGACGCCATTGCCAGCGCACCGAACACGGCCAACGGTCGGCGGCTGAAAGGTCAGCCGCTGCTGCCCACGTTCCAGAATGCGGACTTCACGCCTCCTGAGCCGGCGCCCGAACAACTGCCCGAGGAGCCGGAACCAGTCGAGCCACAGGCGACGGTCGCGGAGGTGTCCCCTGCCGCAGAGCCCGCCCCCGAGGAACCACCTGCCCCCACGGGCCCCGTGAAGATCAACCTGCGCAAGATCCAGCGAACCGCCGTGGGCAAGGCGTTCCTCGCCGCGTCCAGTGGGCAATCGGTCGACCGCCTGCTGGCCAGCCCCGAACTGCAGGCGGCGTTCCACGAACAGTGCCAACAGTCGGGCCTGTTGGGCAATGGCGAGATCTGGAATCACGAGCTGGTGCGGCTCCGCAAGTCGGGCAAGTTGCCAAAGCAGCCGCGGGCGAAGACCACACCGGTCACGGCCGCCGAGCTCGACCAGTACCAGTTTGCCGCCGAAATTGCCTGGCAGCTGACCAGCGAGAAGTTCGGCATCGAGTCGATCGACGAAATCTTCATCTCGCCCGAGCAAGCCGCCTGGTTCGATCGCCAGGCGGCGCGGTTTGCGCCGGGATTCGACGCGGCCAACTACCGCTGGGCGGCCATCGACTTCCGCAAGAGCCGCCACGCCCTGGCCGAAGAAGCCAAAGCGTACGACTACGTCTTCGCCACTCGCGACTTCCCCAGCATCCGCAAGCCGACCGTCCGCACCGCTGCAAAGTTTGATGGGCAGGCGGGCGTGTACTTGCTGACGGGCAAGGGCCGCACGCCCCTGTTCGTGGGTGAAGCACTCGACCTGGGCGCCAGGATCGCCACGCACGTAATCGCCCCCGGCACCAAGTCGAAGGTCACCGGTTTCGCGGTGATCCTGGAAGACGAACTGCCAAGCAGCGAGTATCGCGCCCCGCTGAAGGTCGATCTCACGAAGCGGTATGAGCCGGAGTGGAACCTGAAGTAGAAGCCCACTCAAGCGAGATCAGTCGCGGATTTGCGCGGATCTAGGCGGATGCACGCAGATGTTTCGGAGAGCTGATCCAGATCATCCACGACGGCACAACGATCACAACGGCGGATTTGGATCGTAGCGGAATGCAGGCGTCTCTCTTACGTCCTGTTTGTTGTGCCGTTGTGGTTAAGAACATCTCGCGAGAATCGAACAAGCCTTCTTTCTCGACGGCCCGCCTGATTACCTTTCATCCGCGGTAATCCGGCCCAATCCGCGCAAATCCGCGACGAATTCCTTCACTGAGTGGCAGTGGTTCTCCGCTTGCGTTCCAGCTGCTGCACCAACTGCCCGCAGGCGGCTTCGATATCCGCGCCCATCGAGTAGCGGATGGTCGTGGTCAGCCCGGCCGCCTTTAGATGGTCGGCAAAGAGGTCGCTAACCTCGCGCGGCGAACTCTTCAGTTCGGGAGCGCCTTCGATCGGGTTGTACGGGATCAGGTTCACGTGCACGCGCAGGCCGTCGAGGTAGCGGACCAGCTCCGCGGCGTCCTCCAACGAATCGTTCACGCCCGCGAGCATCAGGTACTCGATCATCACGGTCGACGGCTGAATGGCGTTGAGCTCCACGATGGCCTGGCGAAGCTCGTCGAGCGGGTGCTTCCTGGCCAGCGGGATAATCCGCTCGCGGACCTCCTGACGGACCGAGTGCAGGCTGAGCGCCAGGTTCACGCTGGGATAACGCCGCCCGCAACGCAGCATGGCGTCGGGGATGCCCACGGTGGAAATCAAAATGCGGCTGGCCGGGTGGTTGAAGCCGCGGCCATCCGTGAGCGTATCGAGCACCTCGTACACGGCCGGCTCGTTGTGAAACGGCTCGCCCATGCCCATCAGCACGATGTTTCGTACGGTGCGGCCCTCGTCCTTGATCTGCTCGTTGGCTTGTACAATCTGATCGAGCATCTCGCCGGCCGACAGGTTGGCGAAGAAGCCCATTTTGCCGGTGGCGCAAAAATCGCAATTGGCCGCACAGCCTACCTGGCTCGAAATGCACAGCGCGGTCCGCCCCGTCCCGGCCCGCAGCAGCACCGATTCGATCCGCTGATCGCCGGCCGTGCGAAACACCAGCTTGGTGGCGCCGTCTTCGGCCGAGTCGAGCCTGACGTCGAGTGTGAGCGGGTGAAACTCCACGTGCTGGGCGAATACCTCCCGAGCGGCCGGCGGCAGTTCGTGGAGCGCCGCCTCGCGGCCAGCGAACTTCTTCCATAGCACCGTTCGCAGGCGATGCACCAGGTGGGGATCGAGCGCCAGCGCGCGCCGCAGCGATTCCACGGCAGCGGCGTCGTAAAGAGAAACGTTCTGGAGGATGGGCAGGTCGCTCATGCCAGCACTCGCTTGTTCGGCTCGCCGGCAATCTCCTGCACGTACCGCGGCACCATGTAACCGGGCAGCGTCGCGCGCAGTTGGCGAATAATCTCCAAGCCTTCGGGCACCGGCACCTCGAAGTGCCCAGCGCCGGCCACGCGGTCGAGTTGATGCAAATAGTACGGCGTGACGCCCTGTTCGACCAGCCGCTCGCACAGTTCGCGCTGAGCGGCGGTCGAGTCGTTCACGCCCCGCAGCAACACCGCCTGATTGAGCAGGGTTGCGCCGGTGGCCCGCAATCGCGCCAGCGAACTGCCCACCTGCCGGTCGAGCTCATTCGCATGATTGGCGTGCACCACGACCACCTTCGTAAGCCGCCCGGCCGCGAGCCATTGGGTCCATTGGTCGGTCACCCGCTCGGGCATCACGATCGGCAGCCGGGTATGGATGCGGAGCCGACGGACGTGCGAGATCTGCTCAATAGCCTCGGCGAGTTCCGCCAGCAGCGCATCGGCCAGCATCAGCGGGTCGCCCCCCGACAGGATGACCTCCTCCACCGAGTCGTCCGCCGCAATCGCTTCGAGTGCCGCCTTCCATTCTTTCGGGCCGGCCGAGGCTGTGTTGTACGGATAGTGGCGGCGGAAGCAGTAGCGGCAGTTCACGGCGCAGGCCCCCGTGAGCACCAGCAGCACCCGCCCATGGTACTTATGTAGCAGTCCCCGGCCCGACTCGGCTTGGCGATCCCCCACCGGGTCGGTGGTGAATCCGGGCAGCGGCAGGTGCTCGGCATCGACCGGCAGCACCTGCCTGAGCAGTGGGTCGGCGGCGTCGCCATGCCGCATACGGCCGGCATAGCTCCGCGGCACCAGCATGGGGAAATCGCGGGCCGCGGCCGCCACCTCGCGCGGCAGGCCCAGGTAGTCGCACAGCTCGTCGGGCGTGCGGAACGCACTGCGCAGGGCATCCCGCCAATCTTTGGGGTTTTGGGCATCCGGAGTGGGGCGGACAGATTGGCTGGTGGTCGCTAAAATGGTGGATTCCCTAAGGTAGGCTTAACGGGGATCGGTCTCGCCAGAAGCCCCAGCCGACGAGCTGCGACTCGCCGGAAATGGAGGCTGACCTCGTACAATACACTAAATTCGATCAACTTGAAAACGGAACCGAAGCAGTGCCAAGCACGTACAACACCAGCGACTTTCGCAAGGGCCTGAAGGTCCAGATCGATGGCGTACCATTTCTGATGGTGGAAATGAACTTCCGCAAGCCGGGCAAGGGCACCGCGCTGTATGAATGCAAGCTGAAGAACCTCATTCGCAACACCGTGGTCGACCGCACCTACCGCGCGGGTCAAACGCTCGAAGCGGCCGACGTCATGGAATTCACCGCCCAGTACCTGTACCGCCAGGCCGATGCGTTCGTATTCATGAACAACATCGACTACGAGCAATACGAACTGAGCGCCGAGCAGGTGGGCGACTTCGCCGGGTTTCTCAAAGAGGGCCTCGACTGCCAGATCATTACCTTCAACAACCAGCCGATCGGCGTGACGCCCCCCAACCACGTCATCCTGCAAGTCGAGTACGCCGAGCCCGCCGCTAAGGGCAACACGGCTACCAATGTTTCGAAGCCGGTGAAGCTGGAAACCGGCGCCGAAATCCAGGCCCCCGCGTTCATCAACACGGGCGACTGGCTCCGCGTCGACACCCGCACTTTCGAGTACATCGAGCGGACCAACGCGCCGGAATAATGCTAGAATTTAGCTCTGCTCGTCGGCAGGGCCCTATTGCTCGTTTGCGGAGCAAACGGCCACGAATCAAGATTCCAGCGCCAGCGGCGAATACCACCTAGCGTCAACCGACCTCAACCAACAGGAATACACGCATGGGATCTGGAACCATTCTGCTGATCATTGTGGGCGTCGTCATTGCGTTCGGCGTCATTGCACTGATGTACGGCATCGGCATCTATAACCGCCTGGTCACGCTGGAGAACCGCTACGAGAACGCGTTCTCGCAAATCGAAGTGCAACTGCAGCGACGGTACGACCTGATTCCCAACCTGGTCGAGACCGCCAAGGGCTACATGAAGCACGAACGCGAAACCCTCGAGGCGGTGATCTCGGCTCGTAACCAGGCCTTGGGCAGTTTGAAAGCAGCGGCCGAGCATCCTGGGGCGGCCGGCGCGATGGCCGACCTGGCCAGTGCCGAGAAGGGGCTGAGCGGCGTGTTGGGCCGACTGTTCGCCGTGGCCGAGGCCTACCCCGACCTGAAAGCGAACCAGAACATGATG
This sequence comes from Aeoliella straminimaris, assembly GCF_024054565.1. Taxonomy (GTDB): domain Bacteria; phylum Planctomycetota; class Planctomycetia; order Pirellulales; family Lacipirellulaceae; genus Aeoliella; species Aeoliella straminimaris. The sequence goes on along the minus strand of NZ_JAMXLR010000073.1, from coordinate 93,249 downwards.
CAGCTGACCGAGGAACTGACCGCCACCGAAAACAAGGTGAGCTTCGCCCGGCAGCATTACAACGACTCGGTTACCGAGTACAACACCTACCGCGAGTCGTTCCCGCCGGTGGTGTTCGCCAGCATGTTCGGCCACACGATGAACGCCGAACTGCTGCAGTTCGACTCGGCCGCCATCGCCGAGGCACCGTCCGTCTCGTTCGACTGATTTCCGGTCGAGCCGGACATTGGACAGACTAGCGCTCCAGCTCGCACCCTACGCATCCATTCCACAAATGGTTGGTAATGGCAACTGACTTCTTCGAACGGCAATCCGCGGCGCGTCGCAACACGGTTTGGCTGATCGGCATGTTCCTGCTGGCAACCTTGGGCATCGTTGTTGCCACGTTCTTTGTCACCCTGTTCGCCATGGAAGGGTACGATTCGTACGGTGGCGCGCTGGATGGCCACGGCCAGCAACGCGGGTACGAGATTCCGCTGCTGGCTGCCGGCGGAGCACTCGTTATGGTGGTGGGCGGTACGCTGTTCAAGGTTTTTGAACTTCGCAGCGGCGGTGGCTCAGGTGTCGCCAGCCGGCTGGGTGGCCGTCGGCTTCACCCCAACGAGTCGGGCCTCGCCGAGCGAAAGCTGCTGAACGTGGTGGAGGAAATGGCCATCGCCTCGGGCGTGCCGGTGCCGCCAGTATTCCTGATGGAGGAGCCCGGTATCAACGCCTTTGCCGCCGGCTACACACCGAGCGACGCCGTGGTGGGGGTAACCCGTGGGGCCATCGAGCAACTCTCGCGCGAACAACTGCAAGGCGTGATCGCCCACGAGTTCAGCCACATCCTCAACGGCGACATGAAGATGAGCATCCGCCTCATCGGCATCCTGCATGGCATTCTGCTGCTGGGGCTCACTGGACAATTGCTCCTGCGGTCAACGTTCTTCAGCGGCCGCAGTAGAAGCGACCGCGGCAAAGGAAGCGCCGTATTGGTGGTACTGGCCATTGGCCTGGCGCTGATGGTGCTGGGGTTCATCGGCACATTTATCGGCGGCCTGATGAAGGCGGCCGTCTCGCGTCAGCGCGAGTACCTGGCCGACGCCTCGGCGGTGCAGTTTACCCGCAATCCGGATGGTATTGGTGGCGCACTGAAGCGCATTGGCGCCGCGGCGAACGGTTCGAAACTCAAGACACCAGCCGCCAACGAAGCCAGCCACATGTTCTTCGCCCAAGGCGTGTTCGAGGGATTCAGCGGCCTGATGGCCACCCACCCGCCGCTGCCCAAACGCATCCTGGCGATCGAACCCACCTGGGATGGAAAGTACCCCGAACCGATCGCCAGCGTGGCAGCAAGCGGCGCCGCGGCCTCGAGCGCCGGCGTGGCGGGCGTCTCTTCGCTGGCGGGTGATACTCCGGCCGTAACGGCGGACACCAGCGATATCGTCGACCTGGGCATTGTGGACGATGCCGTCGAACAGGTGGGCGAACCTCAGGAAATTCATCGCCAGCACGCGGCCAAGGTCATCGCCGAACTGCCCGCGGCCGTCCGCGACGCGGCCCGCGAACCCCACGAAGCCCGCGCCGTGGTGTACTGCCTGCTGCTCGACAGCCGCCGCGAAGTGCGGGAGAAGCAGATCGCCGCACTGCGACAAACGGCCGATCCTGCGGTACTGCACGCCGCCAGCAAGTTGCAGCGCGATGTCGCCAATATCGAGCCCCGTGGCAGGCTGCCACTTGTGGACATGTGCATTCCGGCCCTGCGCTCGATGTCAGCTTCGCAATTCGACGTATTCACCAAGTGCGTGCACGCGCTGGTGGCCGCCGATGAAAACCTGGGGCTGTTCGAGTGGACACTCGGCCGCATCATCGAGCGGCACCTCGAGCCAGAGTACCGCAGTCAGCGTCGCGTGGTCACGCTGTACTATGGCTTGCAGCGTCTGGGCGACGAATGCTCGATGCTGCTGGCCACGCTCGCCCACGTGGGTCACAACGACCAGCAAGCCGAGCAGGCGTTTCGCACGGCCGAGCCGATGCTGCCCAACGTGAAGCTCACCTGGCTGCCCCGCAATCAGTGCAGCCTTGCCAAGTTGAAGGACGCCCTCGACACCCTTTCGCGCGTTGCCGAACGGCAGCGCGGCCTGGTGCTCGACGCCAGCGCCGAAGTGATCTGCGCCGACGGCGAAGTGAAGGTGGCCGAGGCCGAGTTGCTCCGCGGCATTGCCGATTTGCTCGACTGTCCGGTACCACCGTTGATCGCTGGCCAGCCGGTGAACCCCGCCCCCGCGTTCTGGGGAGCGAAGGACGCATGACCAGCGCGATATTGAAGCGACGCGCCGAACTGCTGGCCAACGTGCGGCAGTTTTTCAGCGACCGAGGCTTCACCGAAGTCGCCACACCGCGCGTCGACGTGGAGATCATTCCCGAACTGCACATCGACCCTTTCGAGGCCCCGGGGTTGGGCTACCTGCAAGCTTCGCCCGAGATGCACATGAAGCGGCTGCTGTGTGCGGGGAGCGGGCCGATCTTCGAAATCGCCCAATGCTTCCGCCGGGGCGAGCGCGGCAAGCTGCACCGGCCCGAGTTCACCATGATCGAATGGTACCGCCCCGGCGACGACATGCAGGCGGGCATGGGCCTGCTGGACGAGCTGCTGCAGCAAATGCTCGGGACACCAACCGCAACACGCACTTCGTACCGCGAAGCGTTCCAGCGCAGCGTGGGCATCGATCCCCACACTGCTCCGCTCGAACAATTGCAAAAGAAAGCTGGCGAAGTGCTCGACGATCGCGACGAGCTGCTGAATCTGCTGCTGGCCAGGCACGTGGAACCGGCGTTGGGCTCGGGCGCGCCCGAGCTGCTTTATCACTACCCCGCCAGCCAATCGGCGCTGGCCGCGACGACAATCGACGAGCAGGCCGTGCAAGTAGCCGAGCGGTTCGAGCTGTACCACGGGGGTGTCGAACTGGCGAACGGCTACCACGAACTCACCGACCCGGTGGAACTGCGCGAACGGCTGGCCATCGCCAACGAAGGCCGCACCGAGTTCGGCCGCCCTACCCTGCCGCTGCCCGAAATGCTGCTGGCCGCAATGACCGACCCCGGCATGCCTCCCTGCGCTGGCGTGGCCCTGGGCTTCGACCGCCTGTTGATGCTGGCCGTGGGGGCGGAGTCGATTGATGAGGTGGTGATTTAACTATCAACCACAGAGCGCACTGAGAACGCGGAGTTCGTAGGCCGTAACAAGCTCCGCGCAGTTACGGCAGCTTTTCAGCCATGGATGAACACTGATGGGCACGGATTTTTGAAGAAAAGCAACGAATGAGAGCAGCCCCGAAGGGGCGAAATATGATAGCCTGGGGCAAGCGCCGGCGAGGTACGAGCCAAGTGCCGCCCCAGGTTGACGCGAGTATTTGGTAGTGGTCGAGAGAGAAGCAATCCACCAGCCGGCGTGTGACCGAGACCGCAACCGGGCCGTGCTTTACCCGATAGAGGTTTACAGTCCATCGAAGGGCGATTCGATGTCGATTCCGTGCACCTGGTCCTGGTCATCAAAATAGACATTCGCCCAGCCCTGTGCCCACCAGATGTCATAGGTCCAGGTCCATTCATCGCCGTTTGGCCTTTCTTGAGGCGGACCACACAGCTCGAGCACTTGCTCGCGGGTCATGGCGTACTCCAGATTCCGGACTGCATGATCGTGGAGAATCTCCCGCACAATGAGGCTAAACACAATCGCCACAACCAACGGAACGACGAAGACCAGAGTTCGTAAACGGTAACGCAAGCCGAATCTCCGTCTTGTTCATTCACCAGAAAATCCAGGGTAGCGTTTGGGCTCGTACCTCGCCCGCACGCAACCCTGGGCTACGATGTCGGAACCCCTTAGGGGTAGGTTTGGTTGGTCAACTCGCAATGAATCGCAGCGTAGATCTTTCGGTCGCTTAGGCTCCCTCAGGATGACACAAAGGGCTCACTGAATCCTTCGTCGCTAATCCTCACCGCTCGTCGATAAATCGGCGGCCTTTGCCTTCGAACCTGGGGAGCGACATCGGCTCGACCAGCTTGACTTCGATCGACAGGCCTAGCTGCTTTTGCAGTTCGGCGGCGATGCGGTCGGTTTCTTCCAGGCGGTCTTCCACTTCGATCAGCACGCTGTCCATCTGGCCCCGTTTGCGGGCCGTGAGGCGGTACTCGACCACTTCGGGGAAGCTGCGCAGGATCTGCTCGATGCTGGTGGGGTAAATGTTCACACCGCGGATGACCATCATGTCGTCGTTGCGGCCGAGCACGCCCCCTTCGAGCAGCACAAAGTTGTTCCCCCCGCTGACGTTCCACCGCGGCCGCACCAGGTCGCCAGTACGATAGCGTATGAGCGGCGCGCCGACGCGGCCCAAGGTGGTGAGAATCAGGTGCGACAGTTCGCCGTCGACGGCCGGCTCGCCCGTGTCGACACTGATGAATTCGGCAATGCACAAGTTCTCGGTGATATGCAATCCACGGGCTGCAAGGTCGCCGTACCCCCAGGCGCCGATCTCGCTCGCGCCCGAGTGGTCGGTCAACTTGGCGTGCCAGGTGCTTTCGATGCGGTCTCGAATCGAAGGTATCGAACCGCCCGGCTCACCGGCGACCACGATCTTTTTGACCGGCAGATGCTTGAGGTCGATCTGATTCTTCTCGGCCACCTCGGCCAGGTGCAGTGCGTAAGTGGGCGTGCAGAACAGGGCCGTCGTTTGCAGCCGCTCCATCACGTCGATCCGCTGCAGCGTACTCATTCCACCGCCGGGGGCGACGAGCGTGCCACGGGCGACCAGCGAATCGAACGCCGTCCAGAAGCCGATGAACGGTCCGAACGAGAAGGCCAGCATCGCCCGATCGTCGGCGGTGATCCCAGCCGAGTCGAGCACGTACTGCCAACCTTCGAGCCACCACTCCCAGTCTTCGGCCGTGTCGAACACCGGCAGCGGCCGCCCCCGCGTGCCGGAAGTTTGGTGGAATCGAACGTAGGCCTCTAGCGGGTAGGTGAGATTCTTTGGCTGGGGTGGTTGCTCGCTGGTGGGAAGCAGTTCGTCCTTCACGGTGAAGGGAAGCTGCGCGAGTTCTGCCAGGCTCTCCAACTGCTGGGGCGAGCCGGCCAGTTTCTGGGCGTAGAACTCGTTGGCGGGCAGGATGCGCTGGAGCAGCGCGTTGAACCGGTCGAGTTGGAACGCTTCGAGGGCCGGGCGATCGAGCGATTCGAGTTGGCGACGCTGTTCGGGGGTCGTGATAGAACTGGGAGTCGTCATGAAACCTGATTTGCTGTTGTGCTCCGAGGCAAGCGTCCTGCCGCCTCGCTTTTATTCTGCCAAGCAAAACAATTGCGACGCCGTGCGAATAAACAAACGCCCATCGGCCACCGCCGGGGTGGCCTGGGTACCTTCGCCCAGATCGGTGCGGCCGAGGACCTCGAACTCGCGGCCGGCCGACAACATGATGGCTTCGCCATCCATCGAGACGCACAACAGGCGGTCGCCAAGCAGGATGGGCGAGCAATAGTATCTGGCCCCCAGTCGCTTGGTCCACAGCGGTTTACCGGTGGCAAGCTCCACGCAGCTGATCGTCCCCCGGTCGTGAACCAAGAATAACAAATCGCCCGCGACAATGCCGGTTGGGACGTAAGGGACATTTTTTGTCAGCGTGTAAGCCGGCTGCACCTGCCCGTCGTCGGTCGCACGCAGCGCGACCATCTGTTTACCGTTGCCTCCGCTGCCACACGCGGCGAGCACCAGGTCGCCCGCCACGATGGGCGAACTGACCGTCCGCGCCGGCAGGGTGTCGGCCTGTTGCCACAACGTTTCTCCGTTGGCCGCGTCGACAGCCGTCACACCGCCGCTGGTGCTGCTGAACACGACGGCCTTGCGATCGTCGGCCAGCGGAAGGGTGGTCGGCGTCGAGTAGGCTTCGCTGCCCGAAGCATCGCGGGTGGCTCGCCACCGCTCGTCGCCGGTCTCAGCATCGAGCGCCACGACGTAGCCCGACTTCGGGTTGTCGCCCTGCAGGCAGACCAGCCCATCGACCACGATGGGCGAGGCCGCGAAACCATGGTGGCTAGTAAACTCGCCCAGATCGGCGCGCCACGCTTTGTCGCCCTGGTGGGTGTAAGCCACCAAGGTAACGTTGCCGGGCTGGTAGAACGTCACGTAGACGTGCCGCTCGTCGACGGCCGGTGTCGTCGAGGCGATCGTATTCAGCGTGTGCATATCGTAGGACGCAACGTCGTGCGTTTTGCTCCAAACCCGTTGGCCCGTGGCGACGTCCAACGCGTGGAGGTACAGTTCGCCCAACTGGGTGTCGCCACTGGTCAGATAGACATGATCTCGCCACACGACGGGCGAACCGTGTCCCACGCCGGGCAAGTTGGCCCGCCACGCGAAGTCGTCCTCGGTCCAACTATCCGGGACATCGAGCGGCGGGGCGATGCCCGCGCCGTTGGGTCCACGGAAGCGTGTCCACTCGTCGGCCATCGCCGGCGTAACACACACGATGGCGAGGAATAAGGCTAGGGCGTGATGCATGGGGTTCTGCTCTCCCTGGCAAGCGAGTCGTGGACGGATGGCAATTTGCCGCCGCCAACAGAGTACCGCTGAGTTACCGCTCGATCTTGTACTGCTCGATCTTACGATACAGGGTTGCGCGGCCAATGCCAAGCAACTTGGCGGCATCGGGTACGTTGTCGCCGGTCCGCTGCAGCGCCTCGATAATCAGTTTGCGCTCCCATTGGTCGATGGCCAGCGTATCGAGACTGTCGCCACCGGTGTCGCGGAGCGCCAAGTCGGAAGGCTCGATCGCGTCCCCCTCGGCCATGACCACGGCGCTGTCCATCACATTGCGAAGCTGCCGGACATTGCCCGGCCACCGATAGGCAAGCAACTTGTTGAGCGCCGCTTCGCTCAATTCGAGTCCCGGCCGTCCATGTTCGCGGCGGAAATGGGCCAGGAAGTGATTAGTCAGCAGCTGGATGTCACCTTCGCGGTCGCGCAGTGGCGGCAGGTAGAGCTCGAACACGCTGAGGCGGTAGAACAGGTCTTCACGAAACTTGCCTTCACCCACGTAGGTCTGCAAATCGCGATTCGTGGCCGCCACGACGCGTACGTCGACGGTCACCTCCTTGGTAGCGCCAACCGGCAGGAATGGATGGCCTTCGAGAATTCGCAGCAACTTGGCCTGGCCCTCGAGCGTCAGTTCGCCCACTTCGTCCAGGAACAGGGTGCCGAGGTCGGCCTGTTGAAAGAAGCCCTGATGGTCGCGGTCGGCACCGGTGAAGGCCCCCGCCTTGTGACCGAAGAGCTGGCTCTCCATCAGGTCGGCGGGAATTGCCGCGCAGTTGACGCTGACCATCGGCTGATCGGCGCGGCTGCTGGCGCGATGGATGGCGCGGGCTACCAATTCCTTGCCAGCACCGCTTTCGCCACGCACCAGCACACAACCGCCGGCGCGGCTCACGCGCTGGATCTTGTTCTTCAGCGTCAGCATGGGTTTGCTGTCGCCCAGGAGTTCCTCGGTACCAGCAGACCTTTCGAACAAGCGCTGGTAATCCTTCTGCAGACTGATTAATTCGCGTGCACGCACTAGAGCAATAGCTACCAGGTTGGCAACCGTAATAATGAAGTCGAAATCGGACTGCCGGAAACGGCCATCTTCGAGGTATACGTGCACGGCCCCCAGAATGTTTCGCTCTTTGCCTTCCTGCCGTTTGATCAAGGGAGCACAGATAGCATCGGCAAAGTGGTCGACGCTCGAATCCTCGTCCGCCTGATTGGCCACCCACACGGCGTGCCCGCGATTGCTGACCAGTTGGGTGAGATTGGGACTGAGCGTGACCTGCTCGGCCGCATCGGCCGGCAGCACCGATTTGGGCTTCAGCGTGCCGTCGTCGCTCATCCATAAGAAGCCGACGACCGACGCCTTGGTGCGCGAACGCAACAGCTCCAGCGAGGTGTCGACCACTCGATTGGGATCGCTGCACCCCAGCAGCTTGATGCACAGTTGGTAGAGCAGCATCAGTTCCTTGACCTGCTCGGCGTCGGGCAGTCCGGCGAGCGAATCCCGGTTGTGCGCCTGCGCCTCGATGTTAATGTCCTGCACGATGGTCTGGCGGAACGAAGTGCCGGTCTCCGAGCCCGCCGTTGGTGGATCCTCCGAGACCTGAAACTCGAGTTCCGAATCACCCAGTCGCACGATGTTGCCGGAGGCCAGAATCGCCTCGTCAACCTTTTGCCCGTTCACGAAGGTGCCGTTGCGGCTCTGCGCGTCGCGTAGCAGCCAACCATCCTCGCACCACACCAGCCGCGCGTGGACGCGCGAACAAAGGGCGTCGACCAGTGCCACCTGGCAGTCGGTCCCCCGCCCCAAGAGCGTCTCGTGCGCGGCATCGAGAGGGTAGTTCGTACCGGCCTTTTCACCGGAAAGCAGCGTCAAATATGCGTACACGTCGATCAAAATCCCACGCGCGAGTCCGTGCCCAATTCCTCATTATCACCCGAATCCCTGGGGAATGCTACACCGATGCGGAAATCGCCACCCGGTCTGGCGTTGCTGGAGTTTCGCCGGCCGGGCGATTACAATCGGCACTCGACCCACCGTCGCGACTCGACTGCCCACCAAGGTCGCGGCTTAGCGCCATCCGCCTTCTTTCTCCCCCCGAGATTCACCATCATGACCCTACCGCGCCATCTCCACCTGTTGCTGTTGGCTTGCTGCCTGTTGGCCGCCCCCCTTGCCCGCGCTGCGGATGAAAAAGAGGGTAAAAAAGAGGACGATAAGCCGCAGCCTCCCGTCGTGACCGAGCACGAGACCACCATTGGCGGCGAGACCTTCAAGTACACGGCCACGGCCGGCAAGATGCAGATGAAGGACGACAGCGGCAAGGTCAAGGCCGAGATCTTCTCGATCGCCTACACCCGCAACGACACCGACGTTGCCAAGCGGCCAATCACCTTCTGCTTCAATGGCGGCCCCGGTTCGGCCAGCGTGTGGTTGCACATGGGCATGCTAGGCCCGCAGCGGGTGCGTGTGCCGGACGATGCCTCGACGCCGGTGCCCCCTTACACCACCGAGCACAACCCCTACTCGCTGCTGGATGTGACCGACCTGGTGTTCATCGACCCGGTGAGCACCGGCTATAGCCGCCCCGCCGAAGGGGAGGACACCAAGCAGTTCCATGGCTACGAGGAAGACCTCAAGAGCGTGGGCCAGTTCATCCACGACTTTGTCACCAAGCACGAGCGTTGGACGTCGCCCAAGTTCGTGCTGGGCGAGAGCTACGGCGGTGTCCGCTCCGCTGGTCTCAGCGGTACGCTGCAGGATCACTACAGCATGTATCTCAACGGCATCGTGATGATCTCGCCGGTGGTCGACTTCTCGACCATTCGTTTTGCGGACAACAACGATCTGCCATACGTGTTGTTCCTGCCCAGCTATACGGCCACGGCCTGGTACCACGGCAAGCTCAGCAAGGAGTTGCAGGAAAAGTCGCTCGAGGAAGTGGTCGCCGAGTCGGAAAAGTTCGCCTACGGACTCTACTCCCGGGCCATGCTCATGGGGAGCTCACTGCCCAAGAAGCAGATGGACAAAGCGGTGAAGCGTTTTGCGGAACTCACGAGTCTGGACGAAAAGTACGTCCGCAACTCGAACCTGCGGGTGCCGATGTGGCGGTTTGGTCGCGAGTTGTTGCGCGACGAAGGCTACACCGTGGGCCGGTTCGACAGTCGCTTCAAAGGCGTCGATCGCGATAACGTCAGCGAGCGTTACGATTACGATGCCGCCGACGCGGCCATTACCGGTGTGTTTGGCGCCGGCATGAACGACTACCTGCGCCGCGTGCTGAAGTACGAAGACGAGCGGAAGTATATCCTGGGTGGTGGGGTCCGACGTTGGAACTACGGCAGCTTCGAGAATCGCTACGTCGACGCCAGTGAAACGCTCCGTTCGGAGATGAGCAAGAACCCGCACCTCAAACTGTTCGTCGCCTGTGGCTATTACGATCTGGCTACGCCGCAGTTCGCGTTCCGCTACACGAAGGACCATCTGATGCTGGTTCCCGAGTACCTGGATCGTGTCCAGGTCGAAAAGTACGAAGCGGGACACATGATGTACATTCTGGACCCCGCGGCGAAGAAGCTGCGCGAAGACCTGATCGAATGGTACGACTCGGCCACTCCCTAAGAGCGCTACGAATCGTCGAACCGACTTCGTAAATCGCCCACCGCGGCGAATATTTCGCACGGATTTGTGCGTTCCGGCACACTGCCGGAGCGTCGAATCTCGACTTACGCGCGAAAAGCGCGCGGCACTCGATTTGCACGCTGTAGCCTGACACATCTCCTTACAGAAAGGAGCAACGGTCATGGCCAGCGAACAAGTGAGATATGTGTTAAAAGGCACCCGTAGCATTCACGAACGTGCTGCCAGGTACTTTGCCCACCTGGCAATGCGGTGCAAACAACAGCGGGCGAAAATGTTGCTCGATTACCTCGCGGGACACGAGCGACACCTGGCGGACGCCATCCTTCAGGCGGAGGCTGGCGCCAGCGAGAAGGTGCTCAGCACCTGGGTCACCACTACGGTACCCGTGGCCCATTTGATCGATCAGATGGACTGGGACGAGGCGCATAACGCGTACGCGTCGTGCGACGAACTCGTTGAAAAGGGCCTCGATATCGCCAACCAGGTGATCGAGGTGTACGAGGAGCTATCCCGCCGCGCCGAACCGGCCTGGCTGCAAGAGCTGTTCCTGCAGTTACTCGACATGGAGCAACAGGAAGAGAAGCTGATGGCCAAGCAAACGCTGCGGGGGATGGATTTGTAGCCGTTGGATCCCCGCGAAACGAAGCCCAAACCTATGCAGACTCCTCCGTCCCGACGATCTCGCAACCACAGCGGTCGCAGATCCCGGGATCGTATAGGGTAGCTCCGCACGCAGAACACTCCCAGGCGACCGTTTCAGTCACACCGCTTACCTTGCCGCCATATGGCAACCTCGCCTGGTGCTTGAGCAGACGAATGATCTCGGCCAGGCTGCGGAACAACAGCCAAGCAATAATCGCCTCGATAACAATACTCACCGTATTGACGAACCCGCGTTCACGGTCCTGCAGGACCACAAAGCCGGCAGCGCTGCCCAGTACGAGCAGCCCCCAGGCGGCGATGTCCAGCTTTCCTTCGAGTCCCCCATGCATGGAGGACCGCTCGGCGCGTCGCTTCTTCGCTGTCTCGGCCAAAGCTATCCCCCTTGTCCAAATACATGAAAAACCGCAGGCGAGCGTAGCACAGCGGCGGGGGTGCAACAAGCAGCGAGCACACGTGGCGACACGGACTACCATCGCGACAGGAGCATTTCCTGCGGCATCGAGAATGGATGAGCATGATGGTCGGTCATGCTCTCAGGCCGAGATGGTCGCTGCACGAGTTGTAAAAATTTCGCTGTAGCTATCGCCCGGCGATTTGATCTAATGTCACTTGGCGAGCCGTGCGCGGTGGGCTGCAGGCAGAATCACCGATGGGGGTTTTGTCGCACCTGCGGCAAACCGTGCGCAACAACTCCTTCCGCTGAGGGTGCCGCGAGATGAAAAAAGCTCGTAAAACACAGCCTGAGACGCCCACTGCACGCCCTGGCCGGGAGGGAGTTTTGCCGCAGTGAATCGTTTCGCCGCGTTGCTGCGGCAAAACTCTCGCCTGCGACAAAACTCGCCGCCACGTACTCATCCGATTTCCCAGGTTCCCCCCGTCTATCCGAGTCCATGGATTCCAACAGTTCCAAGAAGACCGATCCTCATGCCCGGCCGAAGCCGCGGTCGTTCTATGCACCGAATCCGAACTCGCTGGTCATCGGTCTGGTGCAGCGCGGGATTAGTGGCAGCATCCGACGCAAACTGCGAGTCACGCACGTGGAAATCTCGGACGACGACCTCGCCAGGCTCAAGGGACTGCAAGGCAAACGCTGCCTGCTGACGCCCAGCCATTCAGGCGGCTGGGAACCTCACATCATGATGTGCTTGTCGACCATGCTGGACGACTACTTCTACTTCGTCGCGGCGCTCGAAGTGTTCGAGCAGTCGGCGGTGAACCGTTGGGTGATGCCCCGCCTGGGTTGCTATTCGATTCTCCGCGGCACCGTCGATCGTGCTTCGTTCAGCATGACGCGGAAGATCCTGGCCGAGGGCAAGCGGTGGCTGGTCATCTTCCCCGAAGGCGAAGCCGTGGGGCAGAACGGCATGTTGGTGCCGTTTCAGCAGGGAGTCTTTCAGCTTGCTTTCAAGGGACTGGACGACGCTCGAGAAACCAATCCCCAGGCGGAATTGTACTGCGTACCGATCGCCATCAAGTACATCTACGAGCAGGACATGACCAGCGAGATGAAACAATCGCTGACGCGCGTCGAACAGCGGTTGTCGCTCGGCGACGACGGCTGCCCCGCGGATCTTCACGCCCGGCTGCGGCGCGTCTGCGAGGCGGTGCTCGCGGCCAACGAGAAGGCACGGGGCGTCAAACCGCCTGCCGACAGCACCATGGACGATCGGATTCAACACATCAAGCAGCAGACGATCGAGAAGCTGGAATACCAGTTCGACATCAATCCGCAAATGAAACAGATGCCGCTCGACCGGATTCGCACGTTGTTCAACGCCGTGGACCGCATTGTGCTCGACGAGCCGCCCACCTCGACCTACGAACAGCAACTGCACACCGAGCGGGTCCGCATGGCTCGGGCGACCTACGACGAACTGTGGCGGCTGTTGAAATTCGTGGCCGTGTACGATGGCTACGTGACCGAATCGCTGACGGTCGAACGGTTCATGGACATCCTGGCGCTGCTGGAGTACGAGGTACTCGGCATCCGCCGGGTATGGGGTCCGCGCAAGGCGATGGTGCGCGTGGGCGATTCCGTGAATCTGGCCGATCGCTGGGACGACTACTCCGCCGACCGCCGCGCGACGACTGCCTCGGTGACGGCCGATCTGGAAAACCAAGTGCGCGACATGCTCACCGCAATCGGCCGCGCGAATGAAACCGCCATGGACGTTGACGGTAGCTTGGGCGAGAAGATCGGCCAAGCGAGCGACGAAGGAAGCGGATTGGGCGTTGGATAACCTCAAGGTGCGGAGGCCATGAGCGTTCCCTCGCCATGGCCTCCACTGGTGTGCCCGACTCGTTTCCTTGCAGAAGTCTCGGCTTCCCTACCCCTCTTGGTAAACTTGCCCCACATGCGTAGTTACATTTACCAAGCCCGCCCGCGTGTCATCCAGCCGAATCGGACGAACGATCGTTATACTTCAAAATGCCCTTTGGTCTCAACGAGCTATCGAAAAAACGCGAATCGCTATCGCATTCAGATCGAGTGGCTTGGGAAGCCGTCGATCGCGTTAAGATCCGTCTCGAAATACGGCAGAAAAGTTGTCGGACCTCTTGTCCGCACAAACAGCGATGGCGCAATCACTGGAGACAAAAGTAATTTAGCCAACCTCGATTTGGCAATACCAGAATCCGCACCTCGCTGTCTATTTCCTGCGCTTGTGCTTGCACGGTGTAGCGCATTCTCCACCAACTCTATAGCTGTTAAGGAGCCCTCCGGTTGAGTCACGGCGACTTGCTGATAGCCCGCATGACAAGCAAACCATTCCAGACGAACTTAGACGGAATCCATTCTTTTGATTCAAGAAATGCGACTCATTCGCCGGAGCCGGTTGTGACGATTAAGTTAACCGTGGCTATTCCATAGAGTTAAGCGGCGGCCGGAACACGGAGGCTGACTGCTCGACTGCTTTTGAATCGTGGAGGGGGAAATGAGGGGGGATTTTGCAGGCGGCCAGCATGGCTGGACCGTCCTTGGGGGATTGTTGCCGGTGCTGTTTCTGAGCATTGCCTGCAGCGCAAGCAGTCAAGATTTTGTCTACATCAGCGACCAGGAAGACTGCTGCGCACCGATCATCGGCGAGTCGTCGCTGACGGGTTGGGCCGGACAGGGCCGACTGTGGCTCAACGCCGACTACTTGTCTTGGCAACTCAGCGGAACCGACCTGCCACCGCTGGTTACCGCCAGCCCGGCGGGCACGCCCGTATCGAACGCTGGTGTGCTGGGCGATCCCACCACACAGATCCTCTCGGGCAACGCCGAGGTAAACAATGGTTGGCGGAGCGGATTCCGCCTGCAAGGCGGTTATTGGCTGGATGCCTGCCAGACGTGGGCCATTACCGGCGAGTACTTCGACGTCGGCAGCGACGACTATCGCTTCGCCCAGGGTTCCGATCCCACCCTGATCATCACGCGGCCGTTCTACAATACCGAGCTGGATACCGAGGATACCGAGTTGGTGTACTTGGATGGTGAGCTCGATGGAGATGTTCGTGTCTCGGCGTCGGATGAGTTTCGCGGTGCCTACTTAGGGCTACAACGATGCCTGCGCCGCTGCTGCGATCCCTGTTGTGGTCCCAGTTGGAATCTCGACTTGGTGGGCGGCTATCGCTACTACCAATACAACTCGCAACTGGCGATTACCGAGGACCTGACCGTGCTACCAGGAACTAGCACCCCACTAGTGCCGGGCACGACCATTGATCTGAGCGATGGCTTCCGCTCGCGCAACGAATTCCACGGCGGCGAGATCGGCCTGAAGGGACGCCTCACGCAATCGTACGTCTGGCTCGAGGGGCTGGCCGCCGTGGCCGTAGGTGGCCATCATCGCAGCGTCTCGGTCAACGGTTCCACGACCAACACCGTACCGGCGGTGGGCACTTCTACCGCAGCCGGCGGGCTGCTGACCTCCGAGGTGACGAACATCGGCCACTACAGCGATACACGGGCCGCGGTGATCCCGAACTTCCGACTCGCCCTGGGTTGTCAGTTGACGCAGCGCGTGAGTGGACACTTTGGCTACAACGTGATTGTGTGGGACGACGTTGTGATGGCCGCCCATCACCTGCCGCCTGGGTTGGAAGTCGATCCACGGAACCTGCCGCCCGTTCAAGCGGGAGGTGGTCCGGAACCGGAGTTTCCCGGTTTGCGCGGCTCGACACTGGTCGCCCACGGCATCGACCTAGGCCTGGAATTCACGTACTAGCGATGCGTCCGCCTGGCGGACCTGTTCAGCGCTGCTGGCGCCGGCTAATTATCAATCCCCCCCAGCCCGCCAGCAGTGCCATTACAACGGCCGACGGTTCGGGAACTCGCTGCGCCGGTTGCATGGGCGGTGCGGTGCCAAACAGGTATCGTTTTGACACGTACTCCGGAAGCAAACCCCGCTCGCCAAAGTTGTAGTAATTGCCCATCACGTTGTCGGTGATGCGAATACCCTCGAACGCATCAGCGGCCACCACGCCCGGGTCGACCCCTTGGGAGACGGGCTGCCCCTGGAAGGTGGTCAGCGCGCCAAGCGTATCGAGCCCGTCCACAAACTCCACGGGCTGCACCTGGCGCAGGGAATAATCGCCCGCGGCCAAGTTGCTGAACACGTAACGTCCGTGCTCGTCGGTCTGAGTGATCGCCACGAGCGACTCGCCTGACGAGGAAAGTTCAAACAGTTGGACTTCGGCGCCAGCAATAATCCACTCGGGATCGGGTTCGTCATCAAAGGCCAGCAAGCCATCGTTGTTGCGATCGATGTAAACCCAACCCGACAGCATGCTGTTGCCGGAAGATGTTATAGTAGCGGCCGAGGTGGACGACACGCACGTGGCACAGGTGATGAACCACGCACACGCACGCCACCACCCGCCGAAGCGATGTAGGAACATGGTAGAACCGGTAAAGAATCAGTAACGGAAAGAAGGATGAACCAATGCATCCGAACGAGCGGCGCACGCCGTCGTCAGTCGCGTGAGATTTGGTTCATTAGTTCCGTCCGGTTCTCCTACTGAAAAATCTGGCTGGACGCCGGCGCTCGTTGAGCGCCATGCACCGCACCAAGTTTCACTATAATCCGCGGTCGCCGTACCGCCAGAAGAAAAACACCAATTCGCTTGCCAACCAACATCATTATTACAATCCGTACAGGCATGTATTGATACCATCAACTACATGACGTCGCCGCACTTCTCGCGCTGGAGGTTGTCTTATGGAAAAAACACTAGACGTTATCGCCTGTGGTTCGTGCGTGGTCGACGTGTTGGTGCGGCCCGTGGCGCTCGACGTTCCGATCGGTGGCGGACAGTTAGTCCGCACCGAGCCGCTACGGCTGACGACCGGTGGCATCGTGTCGAACGCCGGCATCACGCTTGCGCGTTTGGGAATGCGTACCGCGGCGTTTACTTACCGTGGCAACGATGAGTGGGCCGATGTCATTCAAGCGCGATACCAGGCCGAGGGCATCGACACCAGCCACCTGATGGCTCACCCCAGTGCTCCCACCAGCACCACGGCCGTGTTGATTGACCCGGCCGGCGAGCGGAGCTTCCTGCATGCCGTGGGTGCGCCGAAGTTGCTCGACAAGCAGGTGTTCCTGTCGCAGTTGGACTACTTCGCGCAAAGTCGCTTTATGCTGCTGGGCTACTTCTCGCTGCTGCCCAATCTGCACGACGACCTGCCCGAAGTGCTGGCCGCCATTCGCGCCGTGGGGTGCATGACGGCTCTCGATGCCGCGGGGACCGGAGGCACTTTCGACGAACTGTCGCCCGTCCTGCCCCAAGTGGACGTGTACGTCCCCAGCTATAAGGAAGCGAGCCACCAAACCGGACTCTCCGACCCGGCGGAGATGATTGCGAAGTTTCGTTCGGCCGGCGCGCCCGGTGTTGTCGGTGTGAAACTCGGCGCGCAGGGAGCACTGGTCAGCGACGCCGATGGACGCTTGATCGAAGTACCGCCGGTCCCACCGCCCGGGCCTGTGGTCGACACCACCGGTGCGGGCGACTCGTTCATCGGTGGGCTACTGTGCGGTCTGCTGCGTGAGATGCCACTTGCCGAGGCAGGTCGGCTGGCCGCCGCCTGCGGCGCGCGGTGCGTCACGGCGTTGGGCGCCACGACCGCGGTGGGCGACTTCGCTTCTACTGCGGCACTAGCCGGGCTGAACGCGTAACGGCTATTCGGAACCGGCGTCGTTTTTTGCTTCGCGGTACAGACCGAATTCGCTGATGGCCGGACAAATGGGTCCGCTGAGACGGACGCGGACCTTCGTGGTTTCGATGTCGTCACCCCGCCATAGTCGCCGGCTGCCAATCGACTCGCCTTTGGCGAATTCCTGCCAGGACCCGTCGTCCCAACGATCGATGGCCCACGATCGTACGCGCTGCCCCAGCGGCAGGTATTCCCGCAAATCGACCACATTCAAACGCACCGCCGAGGGAAACTCGACCGTGAAGCTCGCCTCGCTCGCGTTGTCGTCGGTCGCCCAATAGGTATCCCGGTTGCCGTCCACCAGGTTCTGTGCAGCAAAGTCTTGGCTCTCGCCCCGGGTGTTCGAGGCGGTGAGGGTGCCCTGCTCCGCCAGGTTCGTGTCAAACAGTGCATCGAGTCGCTTGCGAAACTCGGTCAGCGACGCCTGATCGTTTTCATGAATCTGACCGCGGCGATCGGGTGGCAGGTTCAACAGCAGCGAAGCGCCGCGTCCGACCGACACAAAGTAGAGATCCATCAAGTTGTCGGGCGAGCGAACCTGGTCGTCCTGCGAAGCATGGTAGAACCAGCCAGGGCGAATCGACACATCGGCCTCGCCTGGTAACCAGAGTTCGCCGTCGGCATGGCCCGTGGTTCCTTCGCGAGACTTCGTCGTGCCGGGCGCCGGTTTCTTCTCGCCTTCGTTGGCATGCGGTGTATAAGTCGCCCAGCAGGGGTCGCCAGCGATGCCGCGTTCGTTGCCAATCCAGCGTACATCGGGACCAGCGTCGGAGAAGATCATCGCCTCGGGCTGCAAGCGGCGCACGATGTCGATGGTGTTGTCCCAGTCGTAGTAGGTGGAGCGGTCGATCTTGCGAGTCTCTCGCGCCCCGCCGTAGTACCCGTCGCCCCCGTTGGCACCATCGAGCCAGAACTCGAACACGGGACCGTACTCGGTCAGCAGTTCCTCCAATTGATTGCGATAGTACTCCACGTACTCGGGCTTGCCATACGCGGCGTGGTTACGGTCCCAGGGCGACAAGTAGACGCCGAAGGCGATGCCTTGCGCCTTGCAGGCATCGGAAATCGCTCGCACCACGTCGCCTTGACCATCCTGCCAGGTGCTGTTTCGCACCGAGTGCTCGGTGTACTTGCTCGGCCAGAGACAGAAACCATCGTGATGTTTGCAGGTGAGGATCAGCCCCTTCATGCCGGCTGACTTCGCCACGCCGACGATCTGCTCGGCGTCGAAGTCGGTGGGGTTGAACACGTCGGGACTTTCGTCGCCGTAGCCCCACTCTTTGTCGGTAAATGTGTTGGTCGTGAAATGAAGGAAGCCGTAGAACTCCATGTCATGCCACTTCAGTTGCCGCTCGCTGGGCGTTGGGCCGTAAGGCTCGGGAGCTCCCGCAGGCTCCGCTGCCAACGTTGACTTGCAGGACAAGCATGTCAGGAAAAGCGCGGCTGCCAACACAATTGTCTGTCGCAGGTAATTCATCATGGTGGGGTGCCAGTTCGAAAAAAGGGTACTTCCGCCTGTCGCTTGCGGGATTGATCCCCCGGCAAGCTCTGGTCACATGTCGGTCGCATTCTAACATAGCTAGACTCCCAGATGGGTATGCGAAGCGGGCAAACTCTGCGCGATGGCATTTGGCACTTGAAGGCGGCAGTTTCGCTTCCAATACTGGAGGGCATGAATACCAATTTTTGCCCCTTTGCTTGCCTGCTAGTAGTCG
This sequence comes from Aeoliella straminimaris, assembly GCF_024054565.1. Lineage (GTDB taxonomy): Bacteria > Planctomycetota > Planctomycetia > Pirellulales > Lacipirellulaceae > Aeoliella > Aeoliella straminimaris. The sequence continues at coordinate 74,472 of NZ_JAMXLR010000073.1, read as the reverse complement.
CTTGCGGCCTGACCTCCCACGCCGCAGAGAATTCTCCAACTGTCGCCGCTCATCGCTCGGTGGTCGAAAACCGCGCTCCTTTGGAGAGAACTCCGCTGCTGCGATTGCCCATCGGTAGCGTGCAACCGGACGGTTGGCTCGCACGCCAGTTGACGCTGCAAAAGCAGGGCCTGACCGGCGCGGCCGAACAGCTGTACGATGCCGCGGCCGCCAACTCCGGTTGGCTGGGCGGCCAGGGCGATGGTTGGGAGAAAGCCCCCTACTACGTGAAGGGAATCGTCGCCCTGGCCTACACGCTGGACGACAAGCAGCTTCAGCAGCGGGCGCAGAAGTGGATTGAGTGGGTCTTCGTCAGCCAGCAGGAAGACGGCTCGTTTGGTCCCACCAGCAACGACGACTGGTGGCCGCGGATGATCGTGCTCTATTACCTCCGCGACTACTACGAAGCCACGGGCGATTCGCGGGTGCTACCGTTTCTTACGCGTTACTTTCGCTACCAGCTCGCGGAGCTTCCTGGTAGGCCGCTGCGCGATTGGGGCAAAGCCCGTGCGGCCGATAATATCGAGATCGTACTGTGGGTGTACAACCAAACGGGCGACGAGTGGCTGCTCGAGCTTGCCGAGCTGCTCCGCCGGCAAGCCTATCCATGGTCGGACATCTACGCGAAGAACCAGTTCTATGGCACGTTCGAGGAGTTTCATCCTCATCACATCGTGAACGTCAGCCAGGCGATGAAGTTCCCGCCGGTCGTGTGGCAACTTACCCACCAATCAGCCGACAAGGCGGCCCACGCCCAGGGGCTGGAGCATCTGCGGCGACAGTACGGTCGCATCGACGGCCAGATTAGCGGTACCGAAATGCTCTCCGGCCTCCGCAGCACCGATGGCGTGGAGTTGTGTGCCGACGTCGAGCGGATCGTCTCCGATGGCGTAGCGATTCGCGTTCTTGGCACCGCCACGATTGGCGATTCGATGGAAAAAGTGGCCTACAACTCCCTGCCGGCGCACACCACCAGCCAAATGACCGGCATGACCTACTACCAACTACTCAACCAGGTGAACTGCGTCTACACACCACACGGGTTCGAGCAGGACTATCACAACAGCATCGTGCCGGGTCCGTACAGCGGCTTCCCTTGCTGCTGCTACAACTGGCACATGGGGTGGCCGAAGTTCGTCGAGAACATGTGGGCGGCCACCAGCGATGGCGGCCTGGCGGCCGTGGCGTATGGCCCCTGCAAGGTGCACACCACCATCGCTGGGGGAACGTCCGTCACAATCCGCGAGACAACCGAGTACCCATTCGACGAAGTGATTCGCCTGGCCGTGGATGTCTCTCAAGCCAGCGAGTTTCCGCTGCTGCTCCGTATCCCGGTGTGGTGCGATGAGCCTCAACTACGGATCAACGGCGAAGAGCAACCGGCCCCGAAGTCGGGGGTGTTCCACCGAGTAAAGCGCACCTGGAAGACCGGCGACACCGTCGAGCTGACGTTTCCCATGACCGTTCGAACCAGTCGCTGGGCGAACAACTCGCTGGGCATCGAGCGTGGGCCCCTGACGTATGGCCTGGAGATCAATGAGCAGTGGCACAAAAACGCCGACTACGATGGTCCCTTCGACGAGTACACCATCACCCCGGGATCGCCATGGAACTATGCCCTCGAGATCGATCCGAGTCATCCCGAACGTTCGATCGAAGTCGCAACTCAAACCGTGGGCGATGTGCCGTGGGCACTGGAGTCCGCGCCGGTCGTGCTGACCGCCACCGCCCGCAAATTACCCGAGTGGCAACTGGGTCCGCGAATGGCCAAGGTGGAAATCGGTTACGCCAACGGTGCATGGCACCCCATGGCGGAAGCTGCCGTGGAAATCGAGGGCGAACAGCCCTACCGTCTGCGGATTAAGATGAACGGCGGCGAGTATCGCGTCTACCTGAACGACTCACGCCGCTCGGTGCTCGAGGGCCGCGATGGCCGAGCCCAGCAGGGAATGGTCGGCTTGCGTACCTACGAAGCGGCGACCCAGTTCGACGACTTCAAACTCAATGGTCGCGTGCTGGACGATTTTGCCGGCGACCTGTCTAAATGGAAGTCGTATGGCGGGCGTTGGGCCCCAGTCGACGGCCAAATGACCGTTGGCAAGCACCGTGGCGCCAAAGCCGTTCTGCGCGATACGCAGGTCGGCCAGCAATTCGCGCTGGAAACCACGCTGAAGGTCGAGCCGGGCGGAAACGCAGGGCTGTTGTTCCGCGTCGGCGAACTGGCCGATGGCCTCGACAAGTACCACGGTTACTACGTTGGCGTTACCAACTTGTCCGGCTCCTCGGATGCCCAGGAGCCGCCGGCCAGCCCCGTGCAGTCGGCACAACCGACCGAGCGCGTCCGCCTGGTACCGTTCGGCGCTACGAAGCTCCGAGTGTCGTATTTTCCATGGCTGGATGAGGAGTGATCGCCCGCGATGGCCGCTCTGTTCAATCGCCGAACCAGGGGCACATCAGGCGGCGCAGCAGGATCAGCAGCCAGTCGATGACCAGTCCAAAGACACCTAGCACTACCAGGTAGGTGTACACGATGTTCATGTTCTGCAGTCGCGACTGCATGCGTAGCGTGTAGCCAAAGCCCTGGTCGGCCAGGGCGAACTCGGCCGCGATCAGAAACACCATGGCGGGACCAATCTGCAAACGGGCGTTTTCGATGATGCGGGGCAGGATCTGCTTGAGCACCACCTCCCACACCACTTCGAAGTTGGAAGCTCCCAACGTGTACGACTTGTACAAGGTGTGTTCATCCACGTCTTTCTGAGCCGCTTGCGTAATCGCCTGGGCAAGCGTGGGGAAGATACCAAACGCAATCAGCGCGATGAAGATCTTGATCCCGGTCACGCCAAAGAACACAAAGTACACAGCCAACATGGCCGTTGGCGGTATCTTGGCAAAGAACGCGAGGGGTGGCATCAGCAACGACTCGATGACCGGAAAGCAGCCCATGGCCAAGCCGATGATGAAGGCCAGCAACACGCCCGCACCTACGCCAATCGCCAGGCGACTCGCCGACGCGGTGACATCGGCCCAAAACTCGATGCCCCCTTCGCCGGTGGCGATGCGGTGCCACCCTTCCTGAAACTGCGAGAAGTTGGGCAGCGTCTTGTTGCGAGGATTCTCGACGTGCGCCCGATGCGATACCCACGAGTAGCCTGCCAGCAGTATCACAAAGCCCACGATGCCCAGCACGATACGATGCAGGCGGGGAATCGGCTTACGAATCATCGGGGCATCCTATGAACAGGGGGAGCACTAACAAAAACGACGAGGGCACAAAGCCTCCGCTCTGTACCCTCGTCATCGTAGTATCAAATCTGTGGGGAGAAAACGGCTACTCCCCTTCCTGCACCTTCTGCATGTACGAGGCGTCGAAGTTCAACTGGGCGTCGGCATCACCAAAGCCCACCGACGGTTTCTCGTCCAGCATGTCGTGAGCGGAACAGAAGTCGACCACCATCGGCATGGTCTTGTCCTTGAACTCAGTTTTCTCGAACAGCTCAATTCCATCCTTAGGCGTGGCGTACATCTGCGTCTCCTTCACCACAACCTCCATATCTTCGACACCCAGGCTCGAAAACTTCTCGCCCAAAGCTTTGAGGGTATCGTCACGCTCGGCGTCGTCGGCCAGCATGGCGTTCACCTGGTAGAAGGCATCGAGGATGGCGCAGGCACACTTTTCGCCACCCGGTTCGGCCAGCTTCGACTTGCTGACGACCACCATGTCGATGATCTCTTCGGGGATCTTGCTGGAGTCGAACATCCGCTTGGCTCCCTCCCGGTCCCGCAAGGTTTGCATCACAAACGGATTCCAGACCATGATCGACTTGACGTTGGCATCCCCGGTTTGCATGCCCTGCGCGGCGACAGCGGGATCCATGTTCTTGAATTCGTAGTCATCGGGGTTCGCCCCTTCAATTTCCAGGCAACGCTCAAAGGCATATTGCGATACCGACTTCTCCAGGCCGTACGTGGGCACGTCCTTCAGGGCTTCGAGCGAGTCGACCCCCACTGTGATGCAGGCATCGGCGCCAACGCTGGTGGAGGTGGGGATGATCGCGACCGAATCGCGGCCAAGTGAAGGTGCAAGGCTATCCATATTGGTCATGCAAACCGCATCGACCGTCGAGTTACCGTATTCGCTCAGGCAGGTATCGTAGTCGGCCTGTACCAGCACGATGTCGACACCCCACTTCTTCTCAAGTTCGCCCTGGGCGCCTTCGTCCTTGTTCAACAGGCCCTTCTCGTGAGCCACGCCAAACACCGACCAACTGGGGTACTCGCTCCAGGCGAGACTCATCACAGGGGTTTCGCCGCCTGGGCCGCCGCCGCCTGTGGTTGTTGATCTCTTGTTGTTGCAGCCCACCATGCAGGCGGCCACTAGCAGGGTACAAGTCGCAAGCTGTAATCGTGTCATCAGTGTTCCTTCCATTGGGTTGGAGTGTTGTGCCATTGGTTTTGGAAGTCATGGCCTGCCACTCATTCGTCATGATTCGGGAATTCTTGCCGCATCGGGACCGGATTCCGCTTCCGGCGACTTGTTTGTCAGACCAATCAGCGCATCGAACTCGTCGTTCGCCTGACTCGCCGAAGCGTAGTCCATGAACTCCGCTTCGGCCTGCTTGGTATCGAGCCCGGCCAGTTCGCGGCTGACGCGTGCGTTGGCCGACGCCTTCTGGCGCAGTTCGCGAAGCTCTCGCAGTTCCTCGCTGGTGCGATCCTCGGACAGTCCGGTCATCAGGTCGGCGATTTGCTGTTCTTCCTTGGCCGACAGGATGCTGGCCACGGCGTCGTGCTTCTCCTCGCCCAGCTTCTCGAGCTCGCGCATCTGCGTTTGGATCTGCAGCTTGTGGCGGTTGATGTTCTCCATCAACTGCTCGACATCGCCTTCGAGTTCCGCCACGCGAGCCTGCTTCTCGCTCAGGGTGTTGCTGAAATCTTTAAAAGCGGTTTGACACTTCAGGTACTCCGGATCATTGCGGGTCGCTTCGGCATCGCCGCCAAACTTCTCGGCCACCTGCCGGGCCTTGGCAGCCGCGCCGGCCTTGAGCTTCTCGAGCTTCTCGATCTCGTCGCTCAGCCCCTTGATCTTGCTCTTCTTGGTCTCTTCCTGCGCGATCATCGCGCTGATCGCATCCTTGTATTGATTGATGCGGCTTCGCTTCTCGTCGATGATGCGGTCGTAATTGGCGGACACCACGCCGGGATTCATGCGGAGCGTTTCGCTCGCCTTGTCGATGCGAAATGTGACCAGATACCACACGGCTCGAACGTATTTACCCAGTGCTTTGAACATCTAGACCCTCGTGATTGATACAGTTGATTCCGTTATTATCGATGCGGCGCACGCGCCGGCTGAGAATGATGTCAGTTCAGGTTCTCGTATTCCGACTCGTCATACATGCTGGGGGTGTCGATGGCGTCGATGTATTCGTCGGCCTTGCGAGCCACTTCGATGGTTCGATCGAGTTCCTCGCGAAGTTTTGCCAGTTCGTCGTCGCTATCTTGCAGTTGAAAGGCATGGAATTGCTCGACGGTGCGGGCCAGGTGATTCACGGTGAGTACTACCTCGTCGATGGCATTCTTCCGCTCGGCCAACAGGGGCCGCCCCGTCTGGCCGGGCAGTCTATTTGCTTTTTCCCATAGCTCGAGCGATTTTTCCAGTTGCCGAACCGCGGCACGGAATAACTTGTCGACTTTTTCGCGGAACAACGTGGCCGTCGAACCCGTGGGCGGCAACGTCTCCAGCGAGGCGTACAGTTTTCGCAAACGCCTCAAACACTCTTCGCTCCGCGGGTCGTCATCTTGGCCCAATCGCTCGGCCAGCGCATCCAGCCGTAGTTCTTGTTCGCGCCGCTCCTGTTCGGTCAGGTACCCGTGCGCCTTCTCAGTTAGCTCCTCGATGCCGAAGATCAACCGCGAGGCCTGGATGCCTAAACCCGCCAGCACTCCCGCCAGTCCGACGAGGTTCAGCGCGGTGCTCCCATCCATTCCCCAAGACAGCAAAAAGGCGCTAAGTCCCCCCACGATCGGCACCACCGTCCACGGCGAGACGAACAGATCGAGCAAGACCTTCTTTTTGACGTCGTCCATAAACCGTGATGTGCATTTTGCCGGGCTGGGTGTTCACAATTCGTCAAACGAATCTCTTCGGCTTGACCAAGTGTCAGTACGGCAGTTCGCCCAGCAGGAACGTCACGGAGGTACTGCCGCTCGGCTCGACTCCAATCGCACGAATTCGATCGGCGTCGACCCCCTGGCTGGTCAAATACTGCTCTACTTCATGTGCCCGTTGCTCGGCAAGCTTCTTGTTTGCCTCCAGGTTACCCCGCCGCGATGCGTTGCCGCGGACAATTACATAGTAACGTGTTGACTGCAGTGTGCCAGCCAGTTCGTCGAGCAGCGAGCGACTTCGCTCAGTCAGGCGGGCCGTGCCGCGGGCAAATACCAGCGTAGGCGCCCGTGCGGTGCCCACCTCGACCAGCGAGTTCCACTGGCTGTCGCTGAGTTTGGGCATCTCGGTGCCGCGAATTTGCTCTGAGTCCACGCCTGGATGAAATGCCGCCAGGTCGTTCATGACCGAGTCGTTATACAAGTAGTTGGGGTGGCCATCGGTGGGATCGCTGGCGATGGAATCCGACTCCAGCAGCACCGCCACCACGCCGGCAATCATGTCCTCCAGATGGGGCAGCCGAGTGCCGGTGCGGACCCCCATGTGGGCGAGGTTTTCCTGCGTATTCTTCCACCACACTCCCTCGACCAACCTCTTGGCTTCGGCCTCGCTGAGCGCGGTGCCACTGGCCTTGGCATCGGCGATCACCAGCTTGGTGCGGGCAGCATCGCTGCGGTATTGGTAGTTGACCTTGAGGTAGGCCTTTACCACCGCGACCACCGTCTCGCGGTTCTTGGCGATGTAGTCGTCGCTGGCAACCAGTACGTCGACGATGGCCGACGGAAACCGCGAGCTATCGACCACCACGTGCACGCGGTCGTTCTGCAGCATCTGCGTAACGTACGGTTCCCACAACACGTAAGCGAACTTATCGCCAGGACGGGCCGCTTTGTATCGCTCCAAAACCTGCGCGGCATCGTTCACTTTGATAAACGGCTCACTACCGAGCCGATCCAGGTCGAATCGCGACATCACCACCCGGGCCAACGTCTCGCTGGGCGAGTCGGGCGTCAGGATAAATTTTGTGTCGGGGTCGTTCAGCGCGGCGACGTTGGGAAACGTCTCCTTGTAGGCCACGATGGCATCGGCGCCCACCGTCTCGTCTACCAGGGCCACAATCGTGGCCGGAAGTGCATTCAGCTTGGCGGAAGTCTTCACCAATGCATCCACGGTGAACACCGCCATGTCGGTATCGCCCTGTTTGAGCGAGTTGAGCCGCTCCTCATAGTCGGCACCGTCGTCAATCAGCTCGAGCTTGATACCTTGACTGCGCAGCTCTTCGGCAAATTCGGGCGAACGGAGTACGGCGTAGCCGCTGAATCCATCCAGGGCAATGTTCACCTGCGTGCGGTAGCGACTGTCGGAGCCACCTTTACGCAGGGCCGCATCACGCTCTTGCTGCGCTTGTTCAGCGGCCCGGCGCTGTTGTTCTTCTTTCGACAGTTCCACGGCCGGAGCGAAGACGATCTTCCATACACCGACGCCAACTGCAAGAATCAGCAGCCACACGATACTCACGGCAAGTAACTTGCCCTTGGACACTTCAAGCTCCTCCGATACACCGGGCGACTGCCGCACGCAGGGCGGCCAGGCTCGAAAAACAGACCATCAATGGCTTCATGCCACTATTGTGCCTTGGTGGCTAGCGATTGCCAATCGAGGCGAAAATACGCAGGAAGAATATCAGGACGATTCCAGCGATAATGATAGTCGTGAAGGACAGTCCGCCACGCCCACGACGATCGTTGGGCGGCTGAGGCTGCTGCACTTGCTGAGCGGGCATCGCTTGGCCGGTTGCCGGCGAGGCTACCGCCGACGGTGGAGTGAAATCGCCTTCGCCCACGGCCACGTTCTGCGGCCGAGTAAGTGCGGCAAGCGATGCGGCGGCCATCTCGTTAGGGATAGGCGCGATTACTTCGAAGTCGCTCTCGCCGGCATCGCCCGCAGCGTCGCTGGTACTCTCCCCCAGCACCACCTCGGAGATGGCCTGCTCCAGCGAAGCGGGGTCGTCCGCGCGGCGGTACGTAGCCACTCGCGTTGCCAGGCTATGCTGTTGGGCCATCGAGACGCCGATCACGTCGATCAAAATACCGCGAGCTTGTATCTCGGGAAGGTACTTTTCAACGACCCTGGGATAGGTGGCCTCGCCATCGGAGACGATCAGCATCTTATAGGTTCCATAGCACTGCTTCTCACGCAGCTCCAGCAACGCATCGGCGGCCATCTTCATGGTCTCGCCCAAAGGCGTGCCCCCTTCGGCCGACAGACCTCTGACCGACTGAGCCATCGCTTTTTTGTCGAGCGGCCCCAGTGGGATGAGCCACCGACCGTTGCGACCAGCGTTAAGCAGCAGCACACCTACCTCGGCGTCCGGCGGCGTTTGGTCCAGCACCTTCAGCAGCGCCTGCTTGGCCGCGGCGATGCGTGTGCCGCCACCGGGCATGCGTTGATCCATCGATCCCGAGTTGTCCAGGATCACGACCAGATTCAAATCGCTCGCCGCTCGTACCGGCGTGGCGATCAGAATCGCTGCGACCATGACACAAAGTATCATCAGGCTTCGCAACATCGGTTTCGTCCTTCCTGTGGGAGCGTCTTTCCGACGGGTCGTGACCCGCCAGCGAATCATATTACCGAGACAAACGCCAGGTCACGCTAGAAGTCGAAGTCCTCTTCGGACAGGTCTTCAGGGTTCACTTTCACGATGCGGAACTCCACTCGCATGTTTTGCTTCGCTTCAGCCATGTTGGAGGGCTTCGAGATCATCGGATCGGAGATACCGGCCCCCAGCGGCTGAAGTTGCGAGAGGTTCACGTTCACCCCACGCTGTTCGGCGTAATCGATAATGGCCTGCTTCACCTGCTCGGCGCGAGCCTGCGACAGGTTCAGTGCGGCTTGCATGGTTTGCAGGGGGCTGTCGGCAGCGCCTTCGAACGCACCCGACTCGATCAGTTGGACGATCGTTTCGGTCTGGCTGAGGTCGAGTTCCTTATTGCCGCCCTGAGCGTTGAGGAAATAGCGGTAGTTGCCCTTCTGACCCGAGCGGCGGATGAGTCCCTTCTGCATGCCGCTCTTGATGAGCTGCACCAGGGTCTTAGTTGGGTCGGAGTGACCGCGAATCACCACCGCTGCCCCACCAAACGTGCTGGCCGACTGCAGGGCACGGTCGAACTCAGCTCCGTAGCGATCGACCGAGAAGTCGGTCTGGTTCGGTTCAAACGAAATGGTGAAGCTAACGATGGTGCCGGCGTCGAGATCGTCGTCGGGGAACTCGGTCAGACCTTCCGCCTTCACCACGCGCTTGGGCTCGCTGTACTTCACGCCCGCCATGTTGGCAAGCTGCCGGTAGTCGAAGTTGGCGGGTTCGAAACCCTTGCGACTCTTGGCGTACCCCCAGGTGGTGGCCAGGTCCAGAGCGGCCGTCAACTTGGGCTCGAATCCGCTCAGGTTACCCGACTGCTGGAAGAAGGCAATCTGACCGGGCAGGCCCACAAACCGGCAATCGAGCAGCAATCCATGGGCGTCCACTTCCAGGGTGGGCAACACGTCCTCGCCGAAGATCTGCTGGCTCATGGTCAGCAACTGGCGGTAGTCGTTGGACATCCGCTGTGTCTTTTCGAAGTCGTCGCGCATCTTGGTCACCTCGCCCGTCGCCTGCAGGTAGCCGGCCACGAACTTCTCGACTTCCTCACGATGCGTCTTATACCAGTCGCTCCGCACGGCGTAGACGTCGGCGATCGAACGCGACATGTTCTGCGTCGAGACCAATACGTGCGCGCCTTCCACGGTGCCCTCGGCGCCGGTGCCGGTAGAGTCGAGCCCACCGGTCAGACCAATCATGTCGGGAGTGATCACGCAGCAAGCGTCGATTGTCTTGTCGTTGCGAAACTTCTCCGCCGCGCCGTTCGGACCGGTGAGGTCGTCGACGAACACGATCTCGACATCCTCGTTGGTCAACTGGGCTGCCGCCAGGGCGTCGAACAGCAGACCCACATGCGGACCGCCTTGCTGGCAAGCGATGCGGACCTTCTTGCCATCGCGTTTCAGGTCGTTCAGGGTTCGCAAGTCTTTACGCGCCACGACGTGGTCGCCACCGCTCCACGAAAGCTGCAGGATAATCACTGGCTTGGTGCGGGGGTCGCTGCCAATCACTTCGCTGGCTTGCCCCAGCATGCGGAAGGTGCCCCGCAGGTAGGGCGATTTGCCGCCCATGTAGTCTTTCACCTGCTGCACGAAGTCGTCGCCCGGCGTGAGCTTCAGCTTCAGTCCGCTCTTGCCGTAGATGGAATCGGGCTTGGTCTCCAGCCCGCCGTTGGCCAAGAACGTGGCCACGTCGCCGCCCCAGGTGATGTAGGGCACGTTGGTAACGGCGCCGTCTTCCACCGGCTCGACACTAAGCGGGCCGGTCAAACTGGAAAAAAGCTGCTGGGCGCCAACAGGCGTTGCCACCAGCAACAACAGGGCCATGACGTAAGATAGACGTTGAATGTGCATCAAAACCTCCCCATGAGTGGATTTGAAAGCGTATTCGCAAAGAATCGCCCAATATTGGTGCAGAAATTGCCATCAAGCTGCTAGGTGCAACTTACCGCGCTCAGGCCACAGCCCCAACTACCCAATGCCGTCCAATTCTAGTTCGCGGATGCGGCGTTCCCAGTTTTGGCGATCTTCGACCGTGAAGTCAGGATTCGGCAGCAGCGAACGTCGCGTACAGTTCAGCAGTGCTTGCAGAGTCTGGTACTCGCGCGTGGCCCCGATGTCGGGCGAGATCTGGTCGTGGACCGCCGCGCGGACGTCTTCCCACGTTTCTGGTTCCAGCGCCAACAGCAGCGAGCGAAGCGAAGCAAACGACGCGGCAGAGTACTCGGTGGGCAACAAGTCTTCGTCGAGCTCCCGGACCAAGTCGTCTTGGGTCGAATCGGCATCGCCCGCAAATTTCACCGAGTCGAGCAGCCAGCGAATGAACGCCAGGCGATCGTCCCCCACGGGATCGAGCACCGGAATGATCAGGTCGCCTACGCGACCAGGCCGCCGAATGTCGGGCGACAGCAGATGAATGCGAGCGGTCATCAACAGCCACAGCACATGGCCGCGAAGCTGCGGATCGCTCATCATGCCCTGGATCTTACCGGTAAGCCGGCGCTCAGTTTCGTGTGCGTTGGCGTCCACGCGGCCGAACTGGGTGTCGGCTTCGTCGACAAAGATCACCACCTTGTCGAGCGCATCGAGCACGCGGCGCAAGCGTTCGAATACCACGTCCGTCTGTCCAAACCACTGGCTGCGAATATTCTTCAGCACCAGCACGGGCAGATCCAGCTCGGCGGCCACGGCTTCGAAGATGAACGTCTTGCCACTGCCAATCGCCCCGGCCACCGCGGCACCGGGCAGAGCCTTGGGTCCTTCGGCCTTGAAACGGGGAATCAACTCGCGACTCAAGAACTCCTTGAGCTGCGTAAAGCCCACCACGTCGTCCAGGTCGTGTGTGGGCTTCTTGAAGTCAACCACGTCGTCACCCAACTGGGTGCGGATAAACTCCTCCACCTTCTCAAACACCGTATCGGCCGTCAGCTCTTCGCCGGTGTACGCCGCACCGGCCAGCATCTGCCGCAGTGCCTGCAGCGACAGCCCGGCCGTACATTTGCCCAGCACCTCCGGGGTCGACCACAGTTTTGGCTTGGGGGTGGTCCGCTCCGTGTAGTTTTCGATGAATGCAACACGGTGCTCCAGGGACGGTGCGGGCACTTCTACGCTCAACACCTGCGGCATCCGTGCCACGCGGTTGTGGATTAGCGCCCGCGACTCAGCGAGCAAGCAGACCGAGTCGGCCCCTTCGGCAAATTCGGGATCGCCAAACCAGTCGTGCACGATGCTGATGCGATGCATCTGCCGATCGTTGAGCGCCGCCAGGTTGCCCTGCTCCGGCAGCAGCATGTCGGCTGCTTCGACGATGATGATCAGATTCTCTCGCAGCGCAGCCCGCGAACAAATAGTCAGTTGCCGCAGAAGCTCCAGGGCGAGTGTCGGATTGCCCGTCGCGTCGCGAATGTTGCGGTCGAACTCTTCCTGGTACATCTCGAGCTTCGAGCCACGCTGGTGCAGCTCGCGCAGGGCCAGCGTGTTGGCATCGACCCCCGACTTCCATTCCACCCACGCGCCACGCAGTTTGTCGCGGGTGGTGTCGTCCATCCGAACTGGCCCGTTCAGCTCGTACACTAACTGTAACAACCCGGGTGCGGCCGTTTTCTTGAGCAGGAACGAGTTCAGCGGCACGTACGCCTCGCCATCCCACAGCAGATCGTAAATGTTGCCACACAGGATCACACTGCGGGCCTGGCCGGAGTTGAGTAGTCGGGCGAAGCGTGTGAAGAAATCGTGCGTCTGACTCATGGTGGCAAATCGTCCTTGATATCGTTCCAGAGAATGGTGTGGAAAGCGTGGACCGAGCGTTCGAGCTTGGACGAATACCGCCCACGGTTGAACGACATCGACTTCAGTCCGATCTGAGTCGACTCGCAAATCTCGATGTCTTCCTGCTGGATCACGTGGCTTTGGCTCACCGACTTGCGTATGGTACGCTTGGCATTCCAGTCTTCAATATCCTCGTAGTCGACGTAAAAATCGAACACCACCTGGCACGTGTTCTCGGTCAGCGGCAGCACCAGGTTGGTATCCATCATCCGGCCGTACCGATTGATGAAAAAATTCGGATACAGCCAGGCGTAGATCACCTTCGAGCCGAGGCGGTCGTCTTTGCCGCTGGCGTCGCAGATCTGGATGCTGGTACGATCGTAGATGTGCGTCTCGTACCCGCCGAACTCGAGCCCCTCGGCCAGCCCTTCATGAGCGTAGGCCACGTGGTATCCGCCGTCGAGCGAGTTGTCGACAAACACCTTCCAGTTACAGCGAATCTCATATACCCGCCGCTCGACCCACCGCATCGATTCGAAGCCAAGCTCCTGCAGCGGCGGCACCAACGGTTTCACGTCGGCCATCAGGTCGCGCGGATTGTCTGGCCCGCCGAGCGAACCATCGAGATCGACCAATACGAACGGCCCCCACTCTTCCACGGCGATAGTCGGCAGGCAGAAGTCGTCCAAGTTGAAGTCCGTCATCTTGCCCATCCGCGGGGCACGCTTCAGCCGGCCGTCCAAATGGTAAGTCCAGCCGTGGTAAGGGCACACTAGCTCCGTGGCGCGGCCGCACTCCTGGGCCACCACTGCCGCATGATGGCGACATACATTGTGCATCGCGCGGAGTTCACCCGATTCGTCGCGAAGCACAATATAAGGATTGCCAACCAGGTCGCCAGTAAAATAGCTGCCGGCGCTGGCCACCTGGTCGCTGCGTCCCACCGCGATCCACATCTTCTCGAACACCTGACGTTTCTCGGCGGCCAGCACCGCCGGATCGGTATACCACGACGCAGGCGGCGTTGCCGCCGCTTCCACGGGGGTCGAAGGATCGAACTGATAGTCCATGGTAGCAGTATACCGCTTGGCCCACTGGTTTGAGATAGCGTGTGTGCCGATAATTCGTTCAGTGAGACGAAAGATTGGTAAACACCTGCCCCGAATCCCTGGTCGCGACTGTTTATGTCAAACCTGATTATCGAGAACGTTTCGCACAGCTACGGGCCCAAGAAGGTGCTCAACGAGGTGAATCTCCGCGTCGGCGCGGGGCAAGTCGTCGCGCTCGTGGGCCCCAGTGGCTGCGGCAAATCGACCCTGCTGCGGGCCGTGCTCGGCACCCACCCGCCCACCGAGGGGCAGGTGCTGGTTGGTGGCAATCAGGTCGAACGTCCCACGCGCGATGTCGGCATCGTGTACCAGCACTACAGCCTGTACGAGTTCCTCACCGCCCGGCAGAACGTGGCGTTTGGCCTGCTGCTGGACCAGACTTCCACGCCCTATCGCGTGTTTCAATACTTCTCGTGGCGGAAGTTGCGCAAGCAACATTTGGAGCAAGCCGACGAGTTCCTTAAAAAGGTGGGCCTCCACGCCGCCCGTGATTTGTACCCCAGCGAGATGTCGGGCGGCATGCGGCAGCGGGTGGCCATCGCGCAAGCATTGATCATGGAGCCACGCATTCTGCTGCTGGACGAACCGTTCGGCGCTCTGGACGAAGCAACGCGGGAAGAACTGCAGTTGATGCTGCTGAAGCTGTACGCCGAAAACGTGCGAGCCCGCGAGGAAGACCGCGTGCCCCCCTACACGGTGATCATCGTCACGCACGAGTTGAACGAAGCCTTGTTTGTTAGCGACCGCGTCGTGGGCCTATCGCAATATCACAACGACGGGGCCAACGGAGCTACGATCGTGTACGACCGCGCGGCTCCCATCTTCGCGCCGGACCAGCCAAAGGACGTTACCCGCTTTGTCGAGCAGAAGGAAGAACTGATTAGTTGCGTCTTCAGCCCCTCGTTCCAGAAAGACCACCGCAAGTTCATCACCTTCTGGGCCCAACACGAAAAACAGCCGGTGGAAACGAAGGTTTGAGCACGTCCTCTCTCGAGTTGATCGGTTCGATGCGCGAGAAAAATAGCGCATAATGGGTTAGTCCGTCCAACACACTCATTGGTGGAGATGTGGCTAGCACCAGTTCCGCAATCGATTTTTTCTCCAGCGATTACTTCGAGGCTCGGCAACGCTTTGTTGCGGCCTGCGAAGCAGCGGGGGGGGAACATCATGCCCTGGAGCTGGCACTCGACGACCACTTCGAGCAACCACTGTCGATTGATATTGCCGTGATCGGGTCATCCCAAGCGACGCGATGGGTTGCACTCTCCAGCGGTGTGCATGGCGTCGAGGCGCCCCTCGGTTCGGCCTTGCAGCTCGCCGTGCTCGAGAATCTGCGCGCGATGACATTGCCGAAGGACGGGCAGTCGCTCGTGTTGATCCACGCGGTGAATCCTTATGGCTTTGCCATGCGTCGGCGGTTTAACGAGCAGAACGTCGATCTGAATCGCAACTTCCTGCTGCCCGACCAGCCGTACCACGGCGCACCACCACTCGCCGGCAAGTTCCGCAAGGTACTGGGGCCGCCCACCAGGCCACTCCGCATCGCTACCTCCACGCTGCGGATGGGCTACTTGGCCGCCAGGCACGGCAAGCGATCGTTCTGGGAGACCCTGCCCGTCGGACAGTACGATCACCCCGATTGGATTTTCTATGGCGGCCAGCGGCTCGCGCAGTCGGGCGAGTTGCTGGGCGCTTCGCTACCGAAACTGCTGCCCGCCGCCGAAGAGGTGATTCACCTCGACTTTCACACGGGGCTGGGGCGGTGGGCCAATTGCGAACTGCTGCTCTCCGAAAGCGAATCGTCGGATGGCGCTGCGTGGTGGCACGACAACTTCTCCGCGTTTCAAGTGGTCGAGTCGGATCAGATTAGCCGCTACCAGGTCCGCGGCAGCTTTGGTCCCTGGCTGCAGTCGCTGTTTCCCGACTGCCGATACCACTACGCCACGGCCGAGTTTGGCACTTACGCGGCCCTGCAGGTGGTTCGCTGCCTGGCGGACGAGAACCGCTGGACCCAATGGCAAGAGAACTTGCCGGCCACCCATTGGTCGCGCGTGCGATTGTCCGAGGCCTTCGCCCCCAAGCGGCCCAACTGGCGGCAGAAGTGCTTCGACACCGGCAGCCAACTGGTAGCACACGCGGCGAACGTGCTCGCCGGCTGAAACCTCGGAGTCACTGCTCGGGTTCGAAGTTGGTGATCACCCGTTGGAACTTGCTGCCCTGGTCGGAGGGCACCAGCCGATCGACCACTTCGACCTGCACCTCGAGTTCGGTAACGCCCTCGTCCGCCAGCCGCTCGAGTACCTGCTGCCGCACTTGCTGGGCATCGATGCTTGCCGAACCAATGGGCTCGACGCTTATCTGCAAAAACTTTGGACCGTCCTGCACGATCTGATACTCGCGAACCTCGGTGGTTTGTCCGATGGCTTGCTCGACAATCGCGGGGTGCACTGGTCTCAAGTTGCCATTGACCTGCGTGTAGAAAATCTCCGAGTTGCGTCCTTCGATTTCGGCGATCAGTGGCAGCGTGACATCGCAGTCGCAGTTTTTGCTGGCCATCACAACCACGTCGCCCACTTCGTAGCGAATGAACGGTTGGATCTGGTTGGCAAGGTTGGTGAGCAACACCTTGGCACCCCGCTCGCCGGCGGGAACGGGCTGGTTGTCGTCGTCCACCACCTCGAGGATGGCCCAGTCGGAATTGACGTGCATGCCCTGGCTCGTCATGCAGCCGCTGGTCAGGAACAGGCACTCGCCCATACCGTAGTCGTCCAGCACCGGCGCGCCGAACAGCTTCTCGTATCGCTTGCGGGGGCCGGCCATCAGCTTCTCGCTGATGTTAACCACTTGCTCCAGGTGATCGCCAAAATCGAGCTCGCCTGCTTCCACCGCACGGGCCAGTTCGTGCAGGATGCTGGCGTAGGTAGTCAGGTGCGTTGGCTTGAACTCTGCCAGTCGCGCCAGCAGATTCTCGTCGTTCAAGCTCAGTTGCAGTACGTCGATAAAGTTCTTGACGCCGTCGGGCATGTACTGAAACGCCGAACCCGACGGGTAGAATCCCGGCTTCAGGGTCACCGCTGCCAAACGGACCGGCTCGGTGAGGCGGGTAAACATCTCCTTCAGGTCCAGCGAGGTCCGATGCCCGCGGGCGGCCTGTAGAGCGAACATCAACTCGAAGTCGATGGGCGCCTTGACCAACAACAACGGCTGTCCGGTGCTACCAGAGGTGTGGCTGAGCACGTACCGCTCTTTGAACAGCTTGCCGAGGTTGGATTCGTCGTCAAAAAACGCCTCCACTTCGTTCTGCTTCACGTCGTCGACGGTCAGCCAACGATCGAAGTTCTCCATCACCTCTGACTTGTCACTGACGGGCAGGTCCGCGAGCTCACAGGTCTCCGGATTCACGTCAGCATACTTCTCCGCCAGGTACGGCGAGTTCTCCTTGGCGTGTGCCACCAGACGCCGCAGACGGGAAAGCTGCTTATCGGCAATCTTCTCGGGCGAAGCCGTCGACATCGACTTCAAGTGCAGGGCTCGCGCACCGAACCGCAGTGTTTCCCATAGCTCCATCGACGCCGCTCCTTGAAACGTAAACGTGGCCACTCAACCCAGAATGCCCGACGCCCTATTCTCGCAGTTGGCGACCAACGGACTAGATACCATGTGAAAGAATTCGGCCATTGGTCGCCCTATGACCAGCACCGCCCCGAGTCGATCGCGCAGGCCTCACGTCGACTGTCGATAGGCGCGGGGCGAGGTGCCGTAGTGCTTGCGGAACTGGCGAGAGAAGTAGTTACTATCATTGAACCCCACCGCATAGGCGATGTCGGTCACGCTGTCCGGCGACTGCCGCAACCGCCGGGCCGCGTGGGTAACGCGCAGTTGAATCAGGTAGGCAATCGGCGTGCAGCCGGTCGCCGCCTCGAACGCCCGCAGAAAGCTCCGCCGAGACATGCCGGCCATCTGGCACAACTGTTCGAGCTGAATCGCATCGGCGAAATGCGTTTGCAGGTGCGTAATGCACTCGGCGATTCGCAATAGCGCCCTGGAGTCGGAACTCTTGGCCTGTCCGTAGCAACGCGACAGGTATCCAACCAGTTGCATGAAGCAGGCCATCGCGATGCAGCGGAAACCGGGCGATCGCCGCTGCAGTTCGTCTTCCAGTTGATCGACGTACCCCATGGCCACCGCCAGTTCGGCGGATGAGAGCCGCAGGCGACTTTGAAACTGGTGGCGTTTCCGCCAGGCTGGCTCCAGCCGGAACAAGGCGTGATAGCCAGGCAGCGAACTGAGGTCCATCGGCTCTATCGACAGGCTGTTCTGGTCGAACATGATATTCACCAGTTGCAAGCGATCCATGTTCAAGTAGTCGTGCGGCCGTTCGCCGCCAATGGCAAAGACGTCGCCGGCCGAAAGCTGCCACGAATCTTCACCCGTAACGTGCAGTCCCCGCCCCCCGGTGATCAGCACCACTTCGGAGAACTCGTGGGCGTGCAGCCCGAATGGCTCCTGGGGGTCACGTCGCTCGATGACAATGGGAAATCCATCGGAATGAAACCAGTCGTCTTTCTTGAGAGTGCGAATCATCCGGCCGCCATTGCGGAATGCCCACGGCATTGCATGCAGCAAACTGTTTTGCTGCAAAGAGTTGCGAAAAGACCTCAGCCAATCGCGGAAGGCGACCAGCCTGGCACCATTGTGCTAGTAGACGTCACGATCGTCAAGGTTTTGCCCTCCTGCGTCGGTTAGAATCTGCCTTCGGTAACAGCGGTACCTCTTCCCAACTTCAGCATGCAGGCGGACTCTCCCATGCCTTCTAGCGATCAGCGTGTCGAGCAAGCGTACGAACTGGCCCGTGACCTTTACGCGTCCCTGGGCGTGGATGCCGAGCAGGCGATGTCGCGACTGCGGCAGATCCCTATCTCGTTGCACTGCTGGCAGGGCGACGATGTCGTCGGCTTCGAGCAGTCGGGCGACGAGCTGGGGGGCGGCCTGGCAGTCACCGGCAACTACCCCGGCAAGGCCAGCACCCCTGACGAGCTGCGGATGGACCTCCAGCAGGCCTATTCGCTGATTCCGGGCAACCACCGCCTGAACCTGCACGCCATCTACGGCGAGTTCGGCGATCACGTACCCGATCGCAACGAGATTGGCCCCGAGCATTTCACCGGCTGGATCGATTGGGCCAAGGAGCAACAGCTGGGGCTCGACTTCAACCCCACTTACTTTGCCCATCCTCTGGCCGCCGACGGCATGACGCTCTCGCACCCCGATGCCAAGATGCGGAACTTCTGGATCGAGCACGGCCAGGCTTGCCGGCAGATCGGTGCCACGATGGGCGCAGCGCTCGGCACGCCAGCGGTAACCAACTCTTGGATTCCCGATGGCATGAAAGACACTCCGGCCGATCGCAAGGCACCGCGCGAACGCTTGGCCGATTCGCTCGATGCGGTATTCGCCGAACCAATCGATCCGGCACAGAATCTCGACGCGGTGGAATGCAAGTTGTTCGGTATCGGCTCGGAAAGCTACGTGGTAGGCTCTCACGAGTTTTATCTGGGCTACGCGATTTCGCGACAGAAGCTGCTGTGCCTCGACGCAGGGCATTTTCATCCCACCGAGGTCATCTCCGACAAGATTTCGTCGGTCTTGACCTACGTGCCGGAGTTGCTGCTGCACGTCAGCCGGGGGGTTCGCTGGGATAGCGATCACGTGGTGACTTACAACCAAGAGCTCTACGAAATCGCCGCCGAACTGGTCCGCGGTGGCTATCTCGAGCGGACGCACATCGGCCTCGACTTCTTCGACGCCAGCATCAACCGCATCGCCGCCTGGGCAATCGGCACACGCAACATGATCAAGGCGCTGCTCGCGGCGCTGTTGGAGCCAACGGCCAAACTGCGCGAGTTTGAGGAACAAGGCGACTTTACCGCCCGGCTGGCCCTGATGGAGGAAATAAAAACCCTGCCACTCGGCCCGGTTTGGGATTACTATTGTCTGCAAGCGGGCGTGCCGGTCGGTATGGATTGGCTGGACCAGGTACGCCAGTACGAGCGGTCAACTCTTATCAACAGGTCGGGTACCCCGGCCGTGCTGTAGTCTTGCAGGGAGATTTGCATGGCGGACGAGCAATCGACAGGCGGCGAATTCGAACGCGAGCCGGTACCGGATTCGGCGCTCAAGGGACCGGGGAAATTCTGGGGCATGTACGCCGGCGAGCACGCCGCAGGTACGGAGTTCATGATTGGCCCCCTGTTTCTAGGTGCGGGAGCCAGCCTGCAGGACTTGATCCTGGGCTTGCTGCTGGGGAACATCCTGGCGGTGCTCACCTGGCGGTTCCTGGTGGTGCCGATCGCCATGGCCAAGCGGATGACGCTCTACTATCAACTCGAGCGGATCGCGGGTGGTTCGATGGTGAAGCTCTACAACGTGGTGAATGGCGTGCTGTTCTGCTTCCTGGCGGGTGCAATGATTACCGTGTCGGCCACCGCCGTGGGCGTGCCGCTGGGCGTTGAATTCGCTGTGCCCGAGGAACTGTTCGGGCTGGGCCAACCGTCGTTTACGCTGCTAGTAGTAATTGTAGGCGCAGTCATTGCGGTGATTGCAGCCGCCGGGTACGAAATGGTTGCCCGTGTGGCTAACATCGCGGCTCCGTGGATGATTGCCATTTTTGCCGCCTGCGGGTTAGTTTCGATGGCCCAGATGGATGTCTCCAGTTGGACGTCGTTGATCGCCAATTGGGACTCGGCCGTGGCATTTGTTCAGGAACGGGACCCGCAGAGTTTTTCCTTCACACAGATCGTCATCTTTGCCTGGCTCTGCAACGGAGCGATGCATTTTGGTATGTCGGATCTTTCGATCTTCCGCTTCGCTCGCGACAAATCCTCCGGCTGGGCGCCAGCAATTGGAATGTTTCTGGGGCATTACATGGCATGGATTGCGGCCGCTTTGATGCTCGCTGCTGCCATCAAGCTCAGTCAGCAATCGGGCAACTTCGAAGCGCTGCTGAACAGCGAGGGAAAAGTCGTTGCCAACCCAGGCTGGCTGGCAGCGGAGGCTGTCGGGTGGACTGGCATCCTGTGCGTAATCATCGCCGGCTGGACCACAGCCAACCCGACGATCTACCGCGCGGGACTGGCGTTCCAGGGGATCTTTCCCAAAAGTTCCCGCATTGCCATGACGCTCGTGGCCGGACTGGTTGCCACCATTGCCGGAGCATTTCCGAACCTCTCCGCCAAACTGCTCGACTTCGTCGGCACCTACGGCACGGTACTGGGGCCGATGGGGGCGGTGATTTTCGTCGACTTCTACCTGATGCGTAAATTTGGCTTGGCCGACGAATACTCAACACACGCGAAGTCTTCGTTCAACATTGCCGTACTGCTGGCCTGGGTACTACCGGTAGCCGTAGGACTCTACCTGATCTTCTGGCAAGGCGTGTTCGCCGCTTATCTTGTGATCCCCTGCTGGATAGTCTGTGGCCTGCTGTACCTGGTACTGTCGAAGGTGCTCCAGCGTCCGGTGCCGAGTTACGATCAATTAGCGAACAACTGAGCGGAGAATCGAACATGAATCCTCTGAAAATCGTTTCTTTGGCAGCCCTGGCGGTCACGATCGTCCCCAGTTTGCTGTACTTGGGTGGGGTACTCTCCCACGATGTGGTACTGTGGATGGCGATCATCGGCACCGTGTGTTGGTTCGCGACCACTCCCCTGTGGATGGATCGCACGCCACAAGTCGACGACGCCGAAGTCGAAATCTAATTTCCCAGCATCTATTCTCCGTTGAAGAGCGGCGGCCCTGCACGGCCGAACCGAGTCAATACTGTTTCCCATGACGCATCACTACATCGCTTGCGACCTGGGCGCCGAGAGTGGCCGTGTGATTCTTGGCACGCTCGCCGGCGACAAGCTGTCGCTCGACGAAATCCATCGGTTTCCTAACCACGCGGTCCGTGTCGCCGGCACCATGCGGTGGAATATCCTCGGCATCTTCGAGCAATTGAAAGAAGGCTTGCGGAAGATAGCCGAGCGCGGCATTCAGCCCGCGGGCGTAAGTGTCGACTCGTGGGGCGTCGACTATGTCTGGATGGGCGATGGCCAACCGATGCTCACGCTGCCGTACCACTACCGCGATCCGCGCACCAATGCCACGTACAAGTCGGCACTGGAGTCGATCGGGCGGCAGACCATCTTCGCCGAGACCGGCATCCAGTTCATGCCGCTCAACACGATGTATCAGCTGTTGGCCGACGTGCAGCAAAGCCCCGCGGTCCTGCAACTCGCTACGCAGTTCCTCAACATCGCCGACTACCTGAACTATCTGTTCAGTGGCGTCGGCCGTAGCGAGGCGAGCCTGGCCAGCACCACGCAGATGTACAATCCGGTGTCGGGCGACTGGTCCACACCGCTCATCGAAGCCTGTGGCCTCCGCCGCGATGCCTTTCCCGAGATCGTGCCCTCCGGCACCAAGCTCGGCGCACTTTCGGCTGAACTGCAGGATGAAACAGGGCTCAGCGACGCCCAAGTGATCGCCAGTTGCTCGCACGATACCGGCGCCGCGGTGGCCGCGGTGCCGGCCGAAGGAGACGATTGGGCTTACCTCAGCTCGGGCACCTGGTCTTTGATCGGCGTGGAACTACCCGAGCCGCTGATTAACGATACGGCTCGCGAAGAAAACTTCACCAACGAGGTCGGATACGGCGGCACCATACGCTTCCTCAAGAATATCATTGGTTTGTGGCTGCTGCAGGAGTGCCGCCGGGCGTGGCAGCGCGAAGGGCAAACCTTGGACTACGCCGAACTGACCGACCTGGCCGCCGAGTCCGAGCCGTTCCGCTCGATCATCAACCCCAACGATCCGCGTTTCTTGCAGCCCGAGCACATGCCGACGGCCATCACCAGCTACTGCCAGCAGACGGGCCAATCGGTACCGGAAACACCAGGACAGTTCACCCGCTGCATTCTGGAAAGTCTCGCGCTGATGTACGGCCAAATGCTCGGGACCCTCGAGTCGCTCACCGGCCGCCAGATCCGTCGACTGCATATCGTGGGAGGTGGCAGCCAAAGCAAGCTGCTCAACCAGTTTGCCGCCGACGCTACGGGCCGCACGGTGCTGGCCGGACCGGTCGAAGCGACCGCCATTGGCAACGTGCTAATCCAGGCCACGGCGCTCGGGCAACTCGACGATCTGGTTTCGTTGCGCCGCGTGGTGCGGAACTCGTTTGGCATCGACTCGTTCGAGCCCACTGGTGGCGACGCGTGGAGCGAAACGCAGCAGCGCTTCGCCAACTTGCGAACCGCCCGTTAGAACAGCTAAGATTCTGCGAACTGCTGTTCGCTCCTAGCCCACCAATCCCACGTTGCCACGATGCCCGATCCCGATTGCGACCCGCTCGACCTGGCGCTCGTCACGCAGGAGACGGGCATCGAACGTGTTCACTACTTCGACCAGACCGACTCGACCAACACCCAGGCGCTGGCCCACGCCGCTGGGTCCAGCGAACCACTCAACGAGCTATTTGTCGCCCAACAGCAGACCGGCGGACGCGGTCGGGGGCAGAATCGCTGGTGGTCCGACGATGGCTCACTCACCTGGTCGGTACTCACGCGACCTCTCACGGTTCCCCCGGCCCATCTTCCCCAGGTTTCGCTAACCATGGGGCTGGCCATCTGCGAAGCGGTCGAACAATTTGTCGAAGGCGACGTCTCCCTTAAGTGGCCCAACGATGTCTTCCTGAACCACCGCAAGGCAGCGGGTATCCTCATCGAGCTACCAGCCAGCACGCCTCCCCGGCTGGTCGTTGGTGTGGGACTGAACGTGAACAATTCCACACGCAATGCCCCCGCCGAACTGCGTGAATCCGCGATTGCGATGTGCGATGCGTTGCCCACCAGCGGGCTGCAGCTCGATCGGACCGCCGTACTGGTGGCGTGCCTGTCGCAGATGGAAGAACAGCTTGCGCGATTTGAAAACGGCGACCCCTCGCTCGCCAGCGACTGGCGAAGCCGCTCGCTGCTAACCGGCCGGCAGATTCGCGTAGAAACGCCGCGTCAGATGATCGAGGGGCGCTGCGAAGGCCTTGCCGACGACGGCGCGCTGTGCATCCAGACCTCCGGCGGCATCCAGCAACTATACGGTGGGGTAGTTGTCGATTTTCAATAATCGCCCCCAGGCCCGGATTCAAATCCGCGCACCGGGCGACTATCCTAGTGCTTTGTCGAATGAATCATTCGACGTACTTCCCTTGATGATCCAGACACTCGGTTCGCACGCGGTAACTACCTTTTCAACAGGATCGACCAAGTGGCGGCAATCCAACCTATGATCTTCGCAGCCGGCGCCGTGCTAGCGCAGGCTGCCGACGAACCGTCGCGCGGCTGGCAGGCAGTAGTGGAAGGCAATGGCATCGCTATCTCCCTGATGGGGATGACCATCGTCTTCGTAGCATTGGTTCTGATCACCGTATTCATTGCGATGGTGCCCAGCCTCCTCGCGTGGCTCGATCCCATCCTGCCCAAAGGCCACAGTCACCACGCGCCGCCCACGCCCGACGAACAGTCACCGCTGGACCAGGAAAGAGTCGTCGCAGCGATAGGTATGGTGTTGCATACCGAGTTCCAGAAGACGCTCAGCCAGTCCAAGTGACCTGCCACGCGCACCCTGCTCCTCCACCGCTTCCCCCTTGCACCCAGTACGCCCGACCAGATGGATATCCTCCAGCAGTTTCTCCAGACCACCGGCTTCGCCAACATGACGTGGGGCAACGCCGGCATGATTCTCATCGGGCTGGTGTTCATTTCCTTGGCCATCATCAAGGACTATGAACCATTGCTGCTGGTGCCAATCGGATTCGGCATTCTCATCGGCAACATCCCCACTACCGAAGACATGGCCCTCGGCGTTTACGACGAGGGCAGCGTCCTCCGTTACATCTATTTCGGTGTGAGCCAGGGCATCTTTCCACCGCTCATCTTCCTGGGCATCGGAGCGATGACCGATTTCTCCACGATGCTTTCGAATCCAAAGCTCGTGCTGCTCGGTGCCGCGGCGCAGATGGGCATTTTTCTCACACTACTCGGCGCGCTTTACCTTGGCTTCGATGCAGCCCAAGCCGGCGCCATTGGCATCATCGGTGGAGCGGATGGGCCGACGGCTATCTTCCTGGCCTCGAAGTTGGCACCAAATCTGCTGGGGGCCATCGCTATCGCCGCCTACTCCTACATGGCGCTGGTGCCGGTAATCCAACCACCCATCATGAAGCTGCTCACCACCCGCGAGGAACGGCTCATCCACATGAAACCGCCGCGGCACGTTACCCGTCGCGAGAAGATCATTTTCCCGATCGCCGCGTTCCTGATCTGCACCATGATCGCACCCGGCTCCATCGTGCTGATCGGCATGCTGTTTCTCGGCAACCTGCTGAAGGAAAGCACCGTGACCGAGCGACTGGCCAACAGTGCCCGCACCGCGATGATCGACATCGTGACCATCCTGCTTGGCTTTTCGGTGGGCGCCAGCACCGATGCCAGCCGATTTCTCACCCGCGACTCGCTGATGATCTTCGGCCTCGGTGCGCTATCATTCGCCATCGCCACCGCCAGCGGCGTGCTATTCGCCAAGTTCATGAACCTGTTCCTCACCCACAAGATCAACCCGCTGGTTGGTGCGGCCGGCGTATCGGCCGTGCCCGACTCAGCGCGGGTGGTGCAGATGGTCGGACAGAAAGAGGACCCGCACAACTTCCTGCTGATGCACGCCATGGCCCCCAATGTGGCGGGCGTAATCGGCTCGGCCGTAGCTGCCGGTGTGCTGTGGAGCGTGCTGGGTAATTGAGGTGAGTGCGTAAGTAGGTGAGTAGGTGACCGGATGGCGTATGAGAGCAACTTTCGACTGGACGACTTCGAGCTATACAACGCGTGCCGAAATTTCCGCAAGAAGGTGTATCAACTGATTCGGCAACTTCCCACAGAGGAAAAATACTGCCTAGCAAACCAGATGAGGCGAGCGGCCGTATCTGTCTCGAACAACATTGCCGAAGGTCATGGCCGATGGTACTACCAGGAGAGCATTCGGTTTTGTCGAATCTCGAGAGGGTCGGTAGAGGAACTTATCGATGATTTCAATGTATGTCTTGACGAAGAGTATGGTGAAACGCCATTTGTTGAACACCTGAAAAGCGAAGCCGACTTAGTAATTGCCCGCATCAATAGCTACATTTCTTACCTTCGACGGTCGAAACAAGGAACTCCACCTGAGACGAGATGACTACATACTCACCTACTCACTTACTCACCTGAGCTTCCACTGGATGCTGCCAGTCCCTAAAACGTACCGAGCTGAGTATCACTGTGACCAAAAAAAGAGTTGACTTCATGTGCACCGCGTTCCGTGACGGATTTCAGTCCGCCTACGGAGCTCGCGTGCAGACCAAGGACTTCCTGCCCGCGCTCGAGGCAGCGCGGGATGCAGGGATCGACTATTTCGAGGCGGGCGGGGGTGCGCGGTTCCAGTCGCTGTACTTTTACTGCCAGGAAGACGCCTTCGACATGATGGACGCCTTCCGCCAGACGGCCGGGCCCGATGCCAACTTGCAGACCTTGGCCCGCGGCGTGAACGTGGTCGGGCTGGAGTCGCAGTCGAGCGACGTGATCAAGATGCATGCCGAGTTGTTCCACAAACACGGCATCACCACCATCCGCAACTTCGACGCCCTGAACGACGTCAACAATCTGATTTACAGCGGCCAGTGCATCGCCGATGCCGGACTGTTGCATCAGGTGGTGGTGACCATGATGGAACTGCCACCCGGCTGCGAAGGCGCGCACGACGCCGACTTCTACGCTGACACGCTGCAGCAGATTCTCGATGCCGATATTCCCTACGACGCGGTCTGCTTCAAGGATGCCTCTGGCACGGCGGTGCCATCGAAGGTGTACGAAACCATCAAGCGGGCGCGGAAGATGCTGCCGGCGGACGCTTACATTCATTTCCACACGCACGAAACGGCCGGCGTCAGCGTGCTGGCCAACAAGGCGGCCCTCGACGCGGGCGCCAACGCCATCGACCTGTCGCTGGCCCCCTGCTCTGGCGGAACTTGCCAGCCCGATGTGTTGGTAATGTGGCACGCCCTGCGTGGCAGCGAGTACGAACTGGACGTCGACATCGACAAGGTTCGCGAGGCGGAGGAGATCTTCAAGGAGTGCATGGCCGATTACTTCCTGCCGCCCGAAGCGGTGGCGGTCGAGCCGCTGATTCCCTGGAGCCCCATGCCCGGCGGCGCGCTAACGGCCAACACCCAGATGCTGCGCGACAACGGCATCATGGAAAAATACCCGGATATGATCCGAGCCATGAGCGAGGTGGTTCGCCTCGGCGGTTACGGCACGTCTGTCACGCCTGTTTCGCAGTTCTACTTCCAGCAGGCCTTCAACAACGTGATGTTCGGCCCGTGGGAAAAGATTGCCGAGCCGTACGGCCAAATGGTGCTCGGCTACTTTGGCAAAACCCCCGTGCCGCCCGATCCGAAGATCGTGGAATTGGCCTCCAAGCAATTGGAGCTCGAACCGACCACCGACCCTCCGCTGGAGCGTAACGACGCCGATCCCAACAAGGGACTCGAAGCGGCCCGCAAGAAGCTCAAGGAAAACAACCTTCCCGAGACCGACGAGAACCTGTTCATCGTCGCCACGTGCAAGGACAAAGGCCTGGCCTTCCTCCAAGGCAAGGCAGAATTCGGGGTGAGAAAGGTCGACAAGCCGGCGGAAGCCGCCTCGGCTGCCGGAGTCGCCACGCCACCGGCCCCCGGCCAACCCGCCGAGTACACGGTCACTGTCGATGGCAAAGACTATTTCCTGGCTTTCAACGGCAACAACGTCGTGGTCGACGGAAACGTCTTTCAGGTGTCGCTCGCCCCGCGGTCGGGCGACTCGAGCGAAACCGCAGCCCCTGCCACCTCGGGCGCCACGACTAGCGTCAAGGCACAGATGCCGGGCGTGCTCCTGAAAGCCAAGGTGAATCCCGGCGACCGTGTTTCGTCTGGCCAGGCGCTGTTCATCCTCGAAGCAATGAAGATGGAAGTGCCCGTCGCGTCGCCCTGCGACGGCGTAGTCAAAGAAGTGATGGTGCAACCGGGGCAGCAAGTTGCCAACGGCCAGGAACTGGCCATTCTGGGTTAAGCCATCGCCCGATACGCTGCGTGACGATAGTACTTGGGCCGCGAGTCGAGCCGCACGTGCAGCCACGGCACTCCGCCACCCGCCGTATTCACCCACATCCGTCGGTCCGATAACCCATCGAGCACGGCCATGGCCACCGCCCGCCACATGGCATCCGTTTGCTGGGCGGGAGCCTCGCGGAGGAAACTCGCAAGGTGGCAGTACGCCGAGTCACTCCCCATGGGGCAAGGCACAATTAACGTAGCATCGCCGCTCAGATTCTTGAACACGGCCACATCGTCGGGCCACGATTGGGTGAAGTGCTCCTTGAAGGCCGACCTCGATGCGGGGCGATCCAGGCCGGGACTATCAAGCACCACGCATTCAAACGGTTGGTCAGCCGAAGATGGATCCAGCGGTGGCGTCTCCCACCTGAGAGCCCGATAGCCAAACGATGTCACGAGGTTTGAGAAGCTGCGACGGTGCGTTTCATGGGTCGCGAGCGCTTCGTAAAAATCGCGAACCGTGACCGGTTGACCATCGCCGGTCAACTCAATCCTCTGACACCGCTCCGCCGCCAGGCTGGTGACGTTCTCCGTCCACATGTCGGGCGTGCTCCATAGCACCTTGCTGGGGGCAAACTAACCTGCCGCCTCGTCGCCTGGGCCGTACATTCCTGGGATGGCAATTTTATTCAGCCGCAGGTAAGTCAGCAGGATCGCCCGATGGTGGATCGTGTGGTTCAGGACGAACGAACGAATTACCACCGCGCGGGGCATCGTGAACATCACCTGGCCTTGCTTGAGCAGCGACCACGGTTTCATGATGTCCTCGTCGCTCACCTTTTCGATTGCCGCCCGAGCGGCGGCGACGTTCTCATCGAACGACGCCAGAATCTCCCCATTACTTTTAAGAATTGGAGTCTGATACTGCTCGCCTCCTTCGGGTTGGACATCGAACGAATCGTTCTCCAGCGTCATCACCGTCCAGGTAAGCAGATTGGCCAGGTGGCTCGCATTCCAGCCAATGGTGTGCGCCGTCTCGGTGGCTTTCCAATCGAGTTTGTCGTCCGGCACGAGCGCCAGTACCTTACGGGTGTTAGCCATCTCCTGGTCGAACTCGGGTAAAATCATTTGGGCGTAGGACATCGCGCGCTCCTTTAAGGATGGGGATTACTCCAGCTCACCACACAACGCTGAAAGTATACACGCGAACACCACCCCGTCAACCATCACCGATCTACCCGTGCCGCAAAGCTTAGCCGACAATCTTGTCATAGTCGGCGTGACTACCAATCCACACCCAGATGTATCCTTGCTCGCCCTTCACGGCCAGCGCACGATAGTGTTGCCCTACACGCGCAGACCAGAACTGACCAACTTTCTTGAAATGCAGCGAAGGGTGCGCGGAATTGTCCTTCAGAAGTGCAAAATTGTTCCTGGCGACTTGCTGGACTTGTTTTGGGAGAGCGTCGAATCGCTTCCAGAACTCGGGAGTGGTGCGATGCATAAGCGGTGCGCTGGATTACAAGTCCTGCAACTCATCGTTGCTGACGGCACGCTTCGCTTCTTGCACCAGAAAGTCCAACTTACCCGCTGCACTATCGGCTTCAATCTGATCATCCCACTGTTGCCAATCGCGCTGTTCAAACCAAGCGCGAAACCGAGCAAGCTCTTCCGCAGATAGGGATTCGATGGCAGTTTGTATGGATTCGACAGTCATGCTAATTTTCCTGCAATCCTATTATACGCCGCGCATCAAGCTGAAGCGAGCCGAATTGGGCAAAGCTCCGTCTACCGATCCACCCGCGCCGAACCTCCCCCGGCCAGCTTCTCCACTTCCTTGAGCGTCGCCATGGTGGTGTCGCCCGGGGTGGTCATGGCGAGCGCGCCGTGGGCCGCGCCGTATTCGACGGCGGTTTGAGGATCGCCGGTGGTGATCATGCCGTAGATAAAGCCCGAGGCGAAGCTGTCGCCGCCGCCGACGCGGTCGAGGATCTCGAGGTTCTCGCGGTGGGTGGCTTCGTAGAATTTTCCATCGTACCAGGCCAGCGCGCCCCAATCGTTCACGCTGGCCGTCTTCACGGTGCGAAGCGTGGTGGCCGTGGCGCGGAAGTTGGGGTACTCTTCAACCGCCCGCTCGATCATTCGCTTGTACGCCTCTAGCGGCAGTTCGCTCAGGTTCTCGTCGACGCCGGCGACCTCGAGGCCCAGGCAAGCGGTGAAGTCTTCTTCGTTGCCGATCATCACGTCGACCAGCTTGGCGATACGGCGATTGACTTCCTGGGCGCGGGCCTGGCCGCCGATCGACTTCCACAGCGACGGGCGATAGTTCAAATCGTACGAAGTCACGACGCCATGCTGCTTGGCAACGGTCAGGGCTTCCTCCACAACGTCGGGCGTGGTGTCGGACAATGCCGCGAAGATGCCGCCGGTGTGGAACCAGCGGACCCCCTGGGCACCGAAGATCGTTTGCCAATCGATGTCGCCCGCTTTCAGTTGCGAGGCGGCCGTGAGCCCTCGATCGCTGCAGCCTACCGCGCCGCGGACGCCGAAACCCCTTTCGGTGAAGTTTAGCCCATTCCGCACCGTGCGGCCGATGCCATCGTAGGGAACCCAGCGAACATGTGACAGGTCGACACCGCCTTGCAGCATCAAATCTTCCACCAGGCGGCCCACTTCGTTGTCGGCCAGCGCCGTGACGATGGCCGTCCGCAGGCCGAAGCATCGCCGCAGGCCGCGAGCGACATTGTACTCACCGCCCCCTTCCCACGCACGAAATTGCCGAGTGGTGCGGATGCGTCCTTCGCCTGGATCGAGTCGCAACATCACTTCGCCTAACGACATTTGGTCGTACGCACACGCATCTGCCGCTTTGATTTCGAGTTTGCTCATGGTTTGTTTGCCTGGTTTTCGCGACGAGGCGTAGCTCGTCGGCTATTGGGTACGAGTTGTCTTTCCGCGGTTACTTCCCCACCAGCTGCACTGCTTCGCGGACTGCGGTTTCGACGCCGCTGAAGTCGCCATCCGCGTAGAGCGAAGGCTTCACCATCCAGCTGCCGCCGCACGCTACGACGCGATCGAACGCCAAATAATCCATGACGTTCCCCGGGCCGATGCCGCCGGTGGGGATAAATCGCATTTGCCGATACGGCGCGGCGATGGCTTTGAGTGTCGAGAGGCCGCCGAACGCCTCGGCCGGGAAGAACTTCACCACTTCCAGACCATGCTCGATGGCTTGCTCCACATCGCTGGGGGTGCAGACTCCGGGGCAGATGGGCATGCCGATCGATAGGGCGTGCGACACCACGCGCGGATTAAACCCCGGCGACACCAGGAACTTCGCCCCCGCCGCCTGGGCCTGGCTGACTTGTGTGGTGGTGAGCACCGTACCGGCACCCACCAACAGGTCGCCGCGCTGGGCCATCGTGCGGATCGACTCCAGCGCGGCCGGCGTGCGAAAAGTCACTTCGGCCACCGGCAACCCACCGGCCACCAGCGCATCGGCCAGGGGGCTGGCCTGGGCAACATCGTCCAGGGCAATGACAGGCACCAATCGGTGCTCGGCAAGTGATTCGTAGATCGCATGGCTCATGGTTTATCTCTCCGTTGCGGAAGTTGCCGCGGGCTTGTCGCCCGACAACACAACACCCACCACCTGGGTATCGTAATCGGTATAAGTTCGGAACTCGCCGCGCAGCCATAGCAGCACGGTCTTCTCGCTGTCCCACTTCGGCACCAACGGCCGCAGGTTGTCCATCGTCGAGTCTTCCGTGATCGCCTGCCATTGCCAGGTTTGCCCTTCGTCGCTGGTTGCTCCCCGGTAAATCTCGTACTTCTCGGTGGCATCGCCCGTTCGCGGATCGATGTTCGACGAAATAAAGACTTCGTTGGTATCAACCGGATTGATGGCCGCGAGCCCCGTGTAGTCGTCTTCGCGGCGGTACAGGTACCCGCCCGCTTGGGCCATTTCGTGCACGTGCCAGTTCTCACCATCGTAGCGAGCGTAGAAAAAGCGGTGGTCCCGATTGCTATCCTCCACGCGGGCCGAGAAGATGCCCACCGGGTTGCCTTCGGCATCGAGTTCCAGATCGACCGTCCACGCCCGGTTCATCTCGACGCCCCCATGCTCCGATCCGTTTCGGAACACGGTAGTCAACGCCGCAGGTGCCTTACCCTCGGCATCGAGGATCGAATCGTCCACCACCTCGCCCGCGGAATCGAAAAGCATGCCGTCCTGGACGTAACCATGGTAGATGCTGTTGGCGTAGTTGCGGGGGTGGCGATCGGTCGTGATCAGGTGGATTCGCTTACCGTCCGAGGCGTAGCGAACGTACGGACGGTCGCCTGGGCCGCCTTCGGTCAGTAGTTTGCCGGCGTATTTCCAACTGCGGCCCTGGTCGTGCGAAACCTGCACGTTGGGATCGAAGTTCCGACCCCGCGTAAAATTGTACAGGCGGCCTTGTCCGTCTCGGTCGTCCGGCAGGAAGTACACGTTGTTGTAGGTAGCGCCCGCCTTGTTGTCGAGTTTCTGGATGGGCCCCCACCGCGCTGGATCGTGAGGATTCGCTGAGATCCGCCAGCGGGTGAAACCATCGCTATTGTGCCGTGCCCATACAGCTAAGTAGCGACCGTCGGGGCGGATGTAGAGTGCGGCCGCGTTGTGGTCGTCTTGTTCGAGCTGGTCGTCGAGTTCGAACTCGCCCTGCTCGCCGGTTTGCAGATTGCGCCACAACAAATCGATGTCGCCATGCTCGGGCGACTCGCCCGCCGATACGCTGCTCGCCAGCAGCAGCGGACCATCAGGGCCCTGCGTATCGACCACGGCCCGCTCGTCCTGGTACCAACACCACCCGCCGTTGGGAACACCCGGCGAACCGGTGAGCGTAAAGAATTGGCCACCGCGGACATCGTCCGTCCCACGCACTGGTGTGGCGAACAACGAGAGCGTTGTCAACAGAAAAGGAAGGCAGCACAGTTTGGCAAAGCGTTTCATCGGAGTTGTCGTGTAAGAGTTTTGAGGAACGTCACAGACGGCGGACCGTCATTCCGCCGTCGATAGGCAACACAGCGCCGGTGGCGTAAGTCAGTTGGCCAGTGGCCAACACGGTGACGGCGCGGCCAATGTCGTCGGGCACGCCCCAGCGAGGTTCGACAGTCAGGCCTTCGGCCAACATCTTGTCGTACTTGTCGGTTACACCGGCCGTCATATCGGTGCGGATGATGCCGGGGCGAACTTCAAAGACGGGAATGTCGAACTCGCCGAGACGGGCGGCCCAAAGCTGCGTGGCCATCGCCACGCCGGCCTTCGAGATGCAGTAGTCGCCGCGGTTGACGGAAGCCTCGGTAGCGCTGACACTCGACACGTTGATGATGGCGGCCGCGAAATCGCTGTCGACCTGGCGCTGCTCGATCATCCACTTGGCGGCGGCCTGCGTAAGAAAATACGGACCGCGAAGATTGATCCGTATCAACCGGTCAAAACTTTCGGGCGTGGCATCGAGCAGGTCGGCACGGACGTCGGGCGCCACGCCGGCGTTGTTAACCAACACGTCAAGTCGCCCAAACCGGTCGCAGATTTGCGACAGCATGTTGGCATGGTCTTCCAGGTTGCTGATATCGGCTTGGCAGTACAAGGTTGCCGCGCCCAACGATTCGAGCGAAGCGAGCGCTTCGGCCACGTCGCTCGCCTCGCGACGGCCGTTAATCACCAGATCGAAGCCCGCGGACGCCAGCGCACTGGCCACGCCCAGACCAATTCCCCGGCTGCCACCGGTCACCAAAGCCACTCGCCGCTGTGGGTTGCTCATATCGCTACTATGGGGAGGTTAGAGGAGTGCTGATGGCCGCGATTGTCAGGCTTGCTGCTGGGCAGGGCCGAAGAACGTGTAGTAGGTTTCGTCTTTGGCCAGCCGTGCGGCATACAAGGCCGCTTCGCGGAGGTGATAGTCGCCCCACATGCAGGCCTCGCCAACGGGCACCTTACGGCCGGTGGGCACATGATCCCAACCATTCGGCTGATGGTAAACCGTGTGCAGCAGCAGCCCTTCGTGTTTCCCGTCGGTCGACAGGTAGGGTTCGTCGAGCAGCGTCTGCAGTACCTTCAAGCCGGCCTGCGTATATCGCGTCGCGGCGTCCGAATCGCGCGATTCGAGGTAGTGGCCCAGTCGCAACAATCCCTGGCAGGCAATGGCGGCGGCCGAGCTATCCACCGGCTCGATGTCGTTGAATGGATTGGCCGGCTTATCGAGATAGTCGCCCAGTTGCGCGAGGCCTGGCGCGCCGGTATCCCAGTAGGGAACGCCACAGGTGGGGGTGTACTCGATGTAGAAGTCGCACGTAGCGGTGGCCGCCTTCAGGAACATCTGCTCAATCGCTTCCCGTCCCCCCATCGCCTCGAGTTCGTTGTCCTCGAGTGTGGCGAGCCATTCGAGTTGCTCGGGATAACCAACCATGGCCCAGGCCAATCCCCGCGTCCAGGTGGTGAACGGAGAGTAGCCTTGCTGCGTGGAGGGCGCGCGATAGTCGCCGTTGTTGACGTTGAACAGCGACTCGTGTGCGGTGCGTCCGCGAATGTCGTAGGTGTCGCGATCCTCGCCGTACCAGATGTTGTAGGTTGCGGTGGCCGTGGCGTGGTCGATGACCCGCTCCAGCAGACTGATCGGCTCGTCCCGCTCGCCCATCAACACATGGCCCAATTGATGCGCGAGCGACAGCGCACGGCACGATCGAATGGTGTCGACGAACAGCGACTGTGGCCCGTTGAACGAATACATGTAGCCGCCGTGATCGCGCGTGGTCGACCACCGCGCGGCCTGCACGGCGCCGGAGGCCTTCATGGCGATCTCATAGAAATGGCGTTGCCAGGCATCCTCCGCGATCCGCCCCTCATTCATCAACCGCAGCAGCGCTCCATACGTGCTGACGTTGTTGAACCCATGGTCGTGCACCCCGATGTGGGTGACGTGCGGCGCCATCATGTCGACGGTGCGTTGGCGTCCAAGTTCGAGAAATCGCTCTTCGCCGGTCGCGTCGAACTGCAAAATCAGGCTGCCGAACTGAAAACCTTGCGTCCATTCGGTCCAACCTTGCGCTTGATAGTTCCCTTCCACCGTAAAAACCGGGCTGGGAGTTCCAATTTTCCAACGCGTTTCAATGCGATCGAGGCGATCGGCCGAGGCAGACCACATGCGATCGATCTGGGGGAGCAAATCCGCAGGGCGAATGGGAGAGGAGCTAACGTCGATCATACTACGAGATTCCAAGCGTTTATTCTGGTCAAACAGGTAGTTGAAAAGGGACAAATATGGATTGTACCGAACTCTGATGCTGGCAGTGAGGGAGCCCGCCACCAATGCGAACGGGTCGATTGCCATGCAATGATCGTCTAGACTAGGGGCCGCGACGATATTGCGCGAAACGAATCTTTTCGCTGGACAACAAAAGGTCCGGCGCAATCCTGCTGCTTTCTGCCATCCAGAGCAACATGTCCACCACTACCATTCCAGCGACGACCGACAGCTACCAAACAGGACTCACCAACCAGGTCCGCGGAATTCTCGACGAAACGCCCGCCTGGGACCTTCACACCCACCTGTATCCTCCCACGTTCGGCACCCCCCTGTCGGGCACGGGCCAGAGCGCGGCCGATGCGAACGGTCTGATGCTGTGGGGTATCGACGAACTGCTGACCTACCATTACCTGGTGGCCGAGGTGTTTCGCGTGGTGCCCTCCCGGGTGTTGCCCTACGCCGACTTCTGGCAAATGAGCAAGCGAGAGCAGGCCGACCACATCTGGCAGCACCTGTTTCTGGAACGATCGCCCATCAGCGAAGCGTGCCGAGGAGTGCTGACCACACTCCAACGCCTTGGCCTGGACCCGGCAGATAAGGATCTGGATGGGTATCGCAAGTGGTTCGCCCAACAGGAACCGGACGATCACATCGATCGCGTGATGCAAGCGGCGGGCGTCTGCCGGATCACGATGACCAACGACGTGTTCGACGACAACGAGCGGCAACGCTGGTTGGCCGATCCAACCGTGGGTGGCGATTCGCGATTCGCCCCCGTCCTGCGGTTCGACGCCTTGCTTTGCGACTGGCCCGCGGCCGCACGGCAACTGGCCGACTGGGGGTACCGTACCAGTGAAACGCCATCGCCCGATTGCATTGCAGAAGTGCAACGATTCCTGCGAGAATGGATCGATCGCACCGGCGCCATCTATTGTGCGGTCAGCCTGCCTCCCACGTTCCGTTTCGAAGGACCAGAAGACACCCAACTGAGCAGCGTGATTTTCCGCGAAGCGGTGCTGCCAACGCTGGCGGAACGAAACCTGGCTATGGCCCTGATGATTGGTGTCGTGCGGGGGGTGAATCCGCGACTGTCGATCGCCGGCGATGGCGTGGAGAAGGCGGACGTTTCGAGCATTTGCCGCCTGTGCACCGATTTCCCGCAGAACCGCTTTATGGTCACGCTGCTCTCGCGGGAGAATCAGCACGAGTTTACCGTGGCGGCCAGAAAGTTCGACAACCTGATGCCGTTTGGCTGCTGGTGGTTTCTCAATAATCCGTCGCTCATCGAAGAGATGACTCGCATGAGGATGGAACTGCTGGGGACGTCATTTGCTCCCCAGCACTCCGACGCCAGAGTTCTGGAACAAATCGTCTACAAGTGGGCACACAGCCGTGAAATCATTGCCAAGGTACTCGCCGACAAGTACGCTGAGGTAAGCCGTGCCGGCTGGCCCATCAGCGACGAGGTCATTCGCCGAGACGCAAAACTGCTGCTTCACGACAACTTCCAAGAGTTCATCGCCGGACGTTGAACGGTAAGCCCCTTCCTTCTCGCCAGGTTAGCCCCATGTTTGCATTCGCCTACCGACCATACTGCTGGCTGTGCGCCGCCTGCCTGGCTGTGGCCTCCCTTTCGAGCGCCGCAACGGACGCCGAAATGGGAATGTCGATGGACGACGATGGCGTGACCATCACCATCGATGGCGAGATATTCACCCGCTACGTGAAGTCGTCCGGCACCAAGCCGATCCTGTACCCCGTGATCGGCCCGACAGGCAAACCGGTCACCCGCGACTACCCCATGCAGCCCGCCGGCCCGCACGAAAGGGACGACCACCCGCACCACCGTTCCATCTGGTTTGGCTACGAGGGAATCAACGGCGCCGACTTCTGGGCGGAGCCCAAAGACCCGGACAATCTCCAAGGCCGATTTGGCCGGCAGGTTCATAAGAACTTCAAGAAGATGGAACTCGACGGCGACACCGTGCTGCTGGTCACGGAAGACGATTACGTCGATTTCCACGGCGAGGTCGTAGCGCAGGATGAACGCATCTATCGATTCGGCACCGATGGCGATACGCGTTGGATTGATGTCACGATTAAACTTTGGTCGCCCACAGGCCCCTTGAAGATCGGCGACACGAAAGAAGGTGCCTTCGCCGTACGCGTGGCCGGGACGATGAAAAACACCGCCAAGATGGGTGGCAAGTACATCTCCAGCAATGGCGACGAAAACGGGGCCGCCTGGGGCAAGCCGGCCGCTTGGGTCGACTACAACGGCCCGGTCGAGGGAGAGACCGTGGGCATCGCCATCATGGCGCACCCCTCGAGCCTGCAGCCCGAACCACGCTGGCACGTCCGCGAGTATGGGTTGTTCGCTGCCAACCCGATTGGCGCAGCCGACTACACCAAGGGGCAAGCTACTGGTGGCCTGGAACGTGAAGAGGGCGAGCCGATCGTCCTGCGACACCGCATTCTGATTCACAAGGGCGACCACACGGACGCCGACATTGCCGGCGCATATGCCAAATACGCCCAGACCGAGTCCGATCAGTCGGACAGCCCCAATTCTTCGCAAGCGGACAACACCTCGGCAAACGGTACATGACCCAGCCGGCCAAAACTGGGATGCCCGCGCAGTTTAGCGCGGGACGCCGCCGGAGACGTGACGCCGCACAGGAAGCGGGCTAGCTGACGCGCCGAGGCGAGCGCCGGCTTCTGCTCGGCAATCACGCGGCCGATGGCGGAGCGGTCGTCGTCGGCAATCGCAGGAGGCACCCCGGCCAACGGCTTCGGCTTCGCCCCCTGGCAGCGGTCGCAGTGGCCGCACGTCCCACGGTCTTCGCCAAAGTACGACAGTAGCGTCTGCGTCAAACAGTCGGGCGACTCGGCCAACTCGATGACGTTGTGGATGCGGGCGATGTCGTTCTGTTCTCGGGTCATGAACTGCTCGACCAGCAAATCGACCAGCGCCTGCCGATCGTCGACGCGCTTGGTAATCCGATAGCCGTGCCGCACGCCAGAGGCTTCGAGCACCAGATCGCCCTGTTGGTCGAGATAGTCGAGGGCCGCAATGATTCGCTGGCGAGGCTCCTGCAGTTCGTCCGACGCCTTGGCGACGTCGATGGTGAACCAGGTTCTGCCTGCCTTGGAGTGTTTGAAGACACTGGCGATGAACTTGGCTCGCTCGGCATCGAATCGGGCGAGGATATCGGCCGAGCTGCGCTGTGGTTTGAAGCGATACTGGGTATAGATGGCCCCTGTGGGCTTAACCACGCCTTCGA
The DNA here is from genome assembly GCF_024054565.1 of Aeoliella straminimaris. Lineage (GTDB taxonomy): Bacteria > Planctomycetota > Planctomycetia > Pirellulales > Lacipirellulaceae > Aeoliella > Aeoliella straminimaris. The sequence goes on along the minus strand of NZ_JAMXLR010000073.1, from coordinate 36,019 downwards.
GTTCCAGGTACGTGAGCAAGGTCCGCACCACCAGGTCGCGGGCGTCGTGCTTGTGGGCGAGTTCGTAGAGGGACAACTCGATTTCGTCGTTGTCGGTGCCGAGCACTTCCTCGACGATGCTGGCGATGGCGCTGCGGGTGGGGGTGTCGCCGTAACTGAAGTTCTCCAGCGTGATCACATCGTCGGAGCAGCCCAGCAATTCGCAATGGGCGGGCTGACCATCGCGGCCGGCACGGCCGATTTCCTGCATGTAGCTCTCGAGCCCCTTGGGCAGGTTGAAGTGGTACACCGCGCGGATGTTCGCCTTGTCGATGCCCATGCCAAAGGCAATGGTCGCTACCACCACCATGTCGTCGGCTGCCATAAAGGCGTCCTGAATCTCGCTCCGTTTCTCCGAGCCCAACCCGGCATGGTAAGCCCGTGCGCGAATGCCCTGCCCTTCCAGCAGCGAGGCCACTTGCTCGGCCGTCTTTTGCAGGGTGACATACACGATCGCTGGCCCGACGGGACGCTCCTTCAGTCGGCGGATCAGCAAGTCGATACGCTGCTGATCGCTCCCACACGGCGAAGCGTGCAAGTGCAAGTTGGGACGATAGAAACCCGTCTGCACCACGTCAGCCGGCTCGATGGAAAACGCCTCGGCAATGTCGGTGGCGACCTCGGGCGTCGCCGTGGCGGTGAGCGCCAGCACCCGGGGAATCTCCAACTTCGCGGCCAGCGAGGCGATGCGCAGGTAGTCGGGCCGAAAGTTGTGCCCCCACTGGCTGATGCAGTGCGCTTCGTCGATAGCCAGCATCGAGATGTTAATCTGCTCGAGCGTCTTCAGAAAACGTTCGTTCCCGAACCGCTCGGGCGACACGTACAGCAGTCGTGTCCGCCCGGCATGCAGGTCGTCGAACACCTTGAAGTTCTCTTCGCGCGACAGGCTCGAATCGAGCCGCGCGGCCGCCACGCCCCGCTCGATGAGAAAGTCGAGTTGGTCCTTCATCAACGCGATCAGCGGCGAAACCACCAAAGTCACGCCATCCAGCACCAGAGCCGGCAACTGGTAGCAGAGGCTCTTGCCGCTGCCCGTGGGAAAAATGGCGAGCGACGACCGCCCTGCGAGCAATCCCGAGATTACCTCCCCCTGGCCGGCACGCAGGTCCTCGAACCCGAAGACCTCCTGGAGTATTCTGGTCGCTTCACGGGGAATCGCCATCGCACTGTTCTCGGTAACCGTGGCGGTCATGGTGGGCTGCTCGAGCTCGGGACGGATAGTGTACGCCAGTTCATTTACCCCATGTTACCGAGCCGCCGCCGGATTGCAAGCGATTTCTCGAACCCTTCGTTTTCTTACCCGGAGCCGACCATTACCGCTCGCCAACTTATTCAGGTCGCTCGCCCGGGATTATGGTCGACGCAACTGTGGTTCTATTTGCTTCCACTGGGTGGGCATCGGTTGCTCGACACCGTGGGGTTCTGGTTGGGCGCGGTGTACGTGATGTTCCCACTGGGGCTATTGCTCTACGGCTGGAACGACTGGGCCGATTACGAGACCGATCGGCTTAATCCCCGCAAAGGCAATCTGCTGTTTGGGGCCCGACTGCCGGCCGAGGCACTCAAGCGATTGCCGTGGATGATTGCGGTCGTGCAGATTCCGTTTTTTGTGGCGTTTACGCTGCTCATCGGAGCCAAGTTCCTGCTTTGGATCGCGGCGGCCGTGGCGGTGAATGCCTGCTACAATTCGCCGGCGATCAACTTCAAGGGCCGGCCGCTGCTGGACGCGCTGAGTCAAAGTGGATACCTGCTGGTGTTCGTGCTGGCCAGTTGGGTGAACAATGTCCCCCAGTTGCCGTGGCCGGTGTTTCTGTTTGGTTTGCTGTTCGCCATACACTCGCATCTACTAGCAGAAATCACCGACATCGAGCCCGATCGTGCGGCCGGTCGGCGAACGACGGCCGTCGCCATCGGTGGCGGGCGGACCAAGCTGGTGGTGGCCCTGATTTTACTGGCTGAGTCGACCTTACTTTTCGCCTACTTTAGCCAAACCGCCATGGGGCGACTGGCGGCGGGTTTCTTACTGCTGGCCGGGGTGGGATTTGCCGGCGATGGCTGGCTGCGTGGCGGCCGCACTATCGCCCCCCGTCATCTGGCCTACGTGCTAGTGGCATGGAATGTAGTGGCCGTGGCAAGTATGTACCTGGTATGGCGGAACGGGCTTTTTGTGCGGTAGCTGCACCCAAAATGCCCCCGTGTCTAGGAACTCGCCTGCAATTGTGGCTATTATGGAAATCTGTGGACTTTGTTTTCCTTTCTTCAGGAGCTATTGAGATGCGTAAGTTTGGTTTTTGCCTGGCGGTGATGGCGGCTTTGGGCTGCGGACTCGGTTGTTCGCAGGAAACCATGGACAAGGCTGGCGATGCAGTGGAAGCCACTGGCGACGCCGCGGAAAGCGCTGCCGAGGACACCGTCGAGAACGCCGAGAAGGCTGTTGACGAGATGAAAGATGCCGTGGAAGGCGAAACGACCGATGAGACTCCTGCCGAACCGGCCGAGTAGTCCTTCGACTGGCGGTGGTGCCAGTGACTCAGCGGTGCGCTGAGTCACTGGTACCGCAGCACACGAATCTTTTCGGGTGGCAATCCTGGACCATGTTGTCCAAACTGCGGCGACGCTTTGCGAATGCCACCCGAAGTGTTCGGTGTGACGAGAGCTGCCGGTTGCTCGGTGGTACTCGCTTCCTGCTTCGAGGCCGTTGGCGGTGCGGGCAACAAGTCAAGGGCATCGAGCCCAAAGCTAAAGTCGGCCGACAACTCATTCTTGCCCACCACGGTTACCCTCAACCGATGTTCGCCGGCCTCCAGTCGGTGGGTTCCCAGTTCCAACGACGCACCAGGGCACGTCCTGCCGGCGTAGAGATCCATGGGCTGGGTGGGCAACTGATCGTCCAACTGGGCGGTGATTATGCCATAGCCTGGAGCGGCCGTGGTAACCAGCCGCACGCGATACGGGCCCGACTGTGGAACCGTGAACTGCCACACGCCTGTGGCTTCGGGTTCAGCAGCCACCTGCAGTTGATGCCCACCGCTCCACATCCCGCTACCGTAACGTCGCATCGAAGCGTTCTGCGTCCGGCAGCCGGTCTGTTCCACCAGCGCGAGCGATTCGGCCTCGATGCGGTGGGTCGGAACCTCAGAGCGCGGCGGCCCCAACTCGATCCACAGCGCATCGTTGGCGTACGTGCCAGCGTAGGCGTAGGCCATGCGGCCGTAGCCTGAATCCTCCCACCCGGGACCGTAGCTGTTACGGAGCACGAAGTAGCCGCCCCCCGCTACGCCGTCGTCGTCCTGGTAGCCGACGAACACAATGCTGTGACCATCTTGCACGGCCGTGGTCGGGGGCACCGTCAACAGTTCTGCTGGCATTTTCGAGCGGGGCCAGCGCAAGCCACAGGCCACAGGTCGGCCGGCGGCCAACGTCTGCTTGATTGCGATCAGTTGCTCGTTGGTGAGACCCGACTTGGTCGACCACAGCTTGATCCAATGAGCCCGCCAGCGGCCGCTGTTCTCGCCGGCTGCGGAGATGGTGGAGTCGGCCGGTCGCTCGGTCTCGCCCGTGGCGTGGTACAGGCAGCTCGCTTCGCCGGGGATACCGAGTTGGTTGAGCCCTTGCACGGCCTCGTAAAACATGGCCTGATCTCCTCGCCGGCCGGTCGCCTCGTTGGCGGCCCACACCAGAAACTCTTCGGAGAACACTGGCGACTTCGGTTGCCCTGCCGCACTCCAGGCGTAGTTGGCACAAGCCGTAACGGCGAACAGCGAGCAAGTGTTGCGCGTGCCCTGATGACGCGGCGCGAGGTCCAGCGACTCGAAGCGCGGGCGCAAATCGACTTGGCTTGGCAGATCGTTCGCAGTCGAGCGACTTGCTGTCGAAGCGAGCATCAACAGCACCAGGGCAGCACACACTCGATTCATGGAAGCTCCACCAATAGTCGGCACGCAACGAGAAGGTTCGATGAACCTGAGGGGGTAGGCGACGGGATTATACCGTGGCAGCGATGCGGGCCGCAAACTCGATCGTTGCGGTAGGATGCCCCTGAGTGCCGGGCAGCCGACGTGGCAGCCGACCCACCAAATGTGTACCAGGTGGTAACGAAGGCGGTGCGGTAAAACCGCCGCAATGCAGCGCTGACATTTATGGCGCGCAAGTTGCTCCAGGTTAGGCTGGCGCGGATATTTACGGAAAAACTCTGGTTTGACGCAGTTCAGTAGCGAATGAGCGACTGCCCACGGCGCGCGCAGCGTTGTACAATGCAAAACTATCAGAGGTAACGGATCGATCGTTGCTCACGCCGTTTGCTGCGCCGAGTCCAAACCTCAACCCCCTAAAGGATTATGCCCACCGATAGCTCGACCCTGACTCAACACAAGACGTTTGCGCCCATGGATTCGAACAACGCTGCTGCGACCACGGCGCAGAATGGAAATGGCGCAGAAGCCATCATTTCCGATCCCACCGATCCCCCCGTCGTGGATGCCGCGAAGCGGTTCTTTGCCGGCCTGAAAGCCTCAGGCGACAAGCTGTTCTTGGGACATACGCTGGCCGCGCGGCTCGACGAGTTCCTCGCCCAACCCCACGCCCCTTCTAAGCCCGTGGCGCGAAAGCTGAAGAAGATGTTGCGGGGATGCCCCGAAGTGATGATCGACGGCGATCTCACTTACATCGTGCTTCGTCCTTCGGTGGGCACCAAGCAATTGGTCCGCCTGCACCCCGCGGCCCACGACTTCGAGAGCGTTTCGCGGGGCGACTACCTGCAGCTCAAGGACGCCCAGATTCAGGGCGTGGAAGAGGCCGACAAGCAGGGCCTGGTGATTGATTTCCGGCCTTATTTTCGCGACTTGCCCCTGGTGACCGATCCCGGCGAGATGGGCAGCGGCATCTCCATCCTCAACCGGCACCTGTCGGCGCAGATGTACCAGAACCCCGAGCGGTTCCGCAAAGCCCTGGTCGACTTCCTGAAAGAAACCCACCTTAACAGCCACAACATTCTGCTCAACGAGCAGATCCGTACCGTCGAGGAGTTCGCCGCGGAGCTTTCGAACGTTCGCTCGCTGCTTGACGACTACGACGGCACGACGCCATACGAACCCGAAGTGGCGCACGAGATGCGATCCCACGGGTTCGAAGCGGGCTGGGGCGCCACCGTGGAGCGAATCGCCAACACCCTGCACCTGCTGGAGCAAGTGCTCAACTCCGCCGATGCAGTGCGGTTCGAGGAACTGCTCGCACGGTTGCCACTGGTGCACAGCGTACTGATGGTATCGCCACACGGTTGGTTCGCTCAGGAAGGGGTGCTTGGCCGACCCGATACCGGTGGTCAGGTGACTTACGTGCTCGACCAGGCTCGGGCGCTCGAACACGAAATCAACGAACGCATCGTGCTGAGTGGTTTGAATGTCTGCGCTAAGGTGATCGTCCTCACACGACTGATCCCTGAAGCCGATGGCACCACCTGCAATGTTCCCCGCGAGAAGATCTATGGCTCCGAGAATGCCTGGATCGTGCGCGTGCCCTTCCGCGACCAGTCGGGCGAAGTGTTGCCGCACTGGATCTCGCGATTCCAACTATGGCCCTACGTCGAAAACTTCGCCGAAGAGGCGCGAAGCGTCGTAGTGACCGAGTTGATGGGCAAGCCCGATTTCATCATCGGGCACTACACCGATGGCAACCTGGTTGCCCATCTGCTGGCCGATCGTCTCGGCACAACGCATTGCGCATGTGTGCACGCGCTGGAGAAAACCAAGTACCTGTTGAGCGCCGCTCACTGGGCCGACCTGGAAGACCAGTACCGCTTCAGCATGCACTTCACAGCGGACCTGTTGGCCTACAATTCGGCCGACTTCATCGTGTCCAGCAGCTTTCGCGAGATTGCCGGCACCCGCGACGAGATGGGCATGATCGAATCGTACGACCTGTTCAGCATGCCGGGACTGTATCGCGTGCAGTCGGGATTCAACCCACGGCTAGCTCGCCACAACATTGTTCCGCCTGGCGCCAGCGAGGAGTTTTTCTACCCGAACGAGGACCACTCGCGGCGCGTACCGCAGATCGCCAAGTCACTGGCCGAGCGATTCCTGACGGCCGAGCCCAGCGAAGGCAACGTCGGCCACCTGGACGACCCCAACCGGCCGCCCATATTCGCCATGGCGCGGATGGACAAGGTGAAGAACCTATCGGGACTGGTCGAGATGTTCGGCAAGCACGAGACCCTTCGCGAGCAGGCCAACCTGCTGCTGGTAACCAGCCTGAACACCGTCGAGGCGTCGAGCGACCCCGAGGAAATCGAAGAGGTCAATCGCACCTACGAGTTCATCCACAAGTACGAACTCGACGGCCATATCCGTTGGTGTGCCGCTCGACTCGACAAGACCGAGACCGGCGAGATTTATCGCCTGATCGCCGATCGCCGGGGTGTGTTCGCCCAACCGGCGTTCATGGAAACCTTCGGTTTGACAGTCATCGAGGCCATGGCCTGCGGTTGCCCCGTCGTGGCAACCTGCTTTGGCGGTCCTTCGGAGATCATTTTGCCGGGCGAGTGCGGCGACATTGCCGACCCCAACGACCAACACCACTTCGCCGAGTTGCTGCTGAGAGTAATTGGCAACGAAGAACTGTGGCAACGGTATCATGAGGGGGGCATCCAGCGCGTGGCCGAAGCCTACACCTGGCGGCGTCATGCCTCGCGGCTGCTTAGCCTGGCCAATGTTTATAGCTATTGGAACCACACCGACGTCATGAATCGACCTGCCTTGGATCGCTACATCCATACGCTCTACCACACGGTGTATCGCCCTCGTACGCAGTCGATGACGCAATAGGAGAACTACAGGCGTAGTTCGTTCAAAGGTTGGAGGCCAACAAGAACAATTATGTACATCCAATTGGTAAGCATTCATGGTCTGGTCCGTGGCCGGAATGTCGAGATGGGAGCCGATGCGGACACTGGTGGTCAAATACGTTATGTCTTGGAACTTGCCAAGACCCTAGCCAAACACCCGGCCGTCGATGCGGTCGACCTGTTTACCCGACGCATCCGCGACAAACGGGTGTCGTCCGACTACGGTCAGGACATCGAAGAACTGTCGGACGACTGCCGCATCGTGCGACTGCCCTGCGGCGGCGGTCGGTACATTCGCAAGGAGAAGCTCTGGCCGTTTCTGGACGACTACATCGACGCGATGATCGCCTTCACCACCCGCGAAGGCCGTACCCCTACGGTGGTGCATGGTCACTACGCCGATGCCGGTTATGTGGCCAAGGAAGTGGCCTGCGCCTATGGCGTGCCCTTCGTTTTCACCGGCCATTCGCTGGGTAAGCCAAAGCTCGACTATCTGGAAGAGGAAGGCTGGAGCATCGAGCAGGCCAACAAGGAACTGACCATCGAGCATCGCATTGCCGTGGAGCAGGAATGCCTGGTGGCAGCCGATGCGGTAATCACCAGCACCCGCCACGAACGCGATCAGCAGTACGGCAAGTATCACAAGAGCGACGAACTGCCGTTCCACATCATTCCCCCGGGAACCGATCTCGATCGCTTCTTTCCTTACTACGACTACGAGATGCCAACCGTCGATATCGACGAGCAGTTCAAGCAGGCCCGCATCCGACTGCAGGCCGACCTGAGTCGGTTCTATAAGGATCCGGCGAAACCGCTGATCCTGGCCCTCTGTCGACCCGATCGCCGCAAGAACATTGGCGCCCTGGTCCAAGCCTTTGGCGCAAGTAAGGAACTGCAGGCCATTGCCAATCTGGCGATCTTCGCCGGCATTCGCGACGACATCGAATCGATGCCTGAAAACGAGCAGCGAGTGCTAACCGACATGCTGCTGGCGATGGATCGGTTCAACCTGTATGGCAAGCTGGCGATTCCCAAAAATCACGACTCGGAGTACGAAGTGCCCGAGCTCTACCGCCTGGCAGCCGCCAGCGGCGGGGTGTTCGTCAACACGGCGTTTGTCGAGTTGTTCGGCCTGACGGCCATCGAGTCGTCTGCTACGGGGTTGCCGTTTGTGGTAACCGAGAATGGCGGTCCGCAAGACATCTACGAGAACTGCGAAAGCGGTCTGCTGGTCAACGTAAACGACCAGGAGCAGCTGACCAGCGCCATGATCGAGCTGCTGACCGATCGCCAAAAGTGGGACACCTGCTCGTCCAATGGCGTGAACCGGGTTCGCGAGCATTACACCTGGGAGACGCACGTCCGTCACTACGTCGACGCCATCAGCAAGCTGGAGTCGCAACCCACGGTCGTCAATACCAGCAGCACCAATGCTCCGGTCCGGCAACGCCTGGCGGCTCTCGACCGCATTTTGATCACCGACATCGACAACACCTTGATCGGCGATGACGCCGCGTGCGAACGGCTGATCAAGCTGCTGCAGGAAAATCGCGAGCACATGGGATTCGGCATCGCCTCCGGTCGATCGCTCGAACTCGTGCAGGAAGCCCTGGACGAACACGGCATCAAGGACATCGATGTGATTATCTCGTCGGTCGGCTCGGAGATTTACTACGGGCCGGAGTTGGCGCCGGACCGTGGCTGGTCCAATCAGCTGCGATCGAAGTGGAAACCCGAACGCATTCGCGCCGTGCTCGACGAACTCGACTTCCTGCACTATCAAGATCGCGACTATGCCCAGCGCGAGTTCAAGGTCAGCTACGACCTGGTGGGCGACATCACCGCCGAAGAAGCCGAGCCCCTGCTGCACGAGGCGCTCGACAGCACCGAGTCGGCTTACTCGCTGATCCTGTCGCATGGGGCGTTCGTCGACGTGCTGCCCCACCGCGCTTCGAAGGGTAAGGCCGTTCGCTTCCTCGCCCGCAAGTGGGACATCCCCATCGAACGCGTGGCCACGGCGGGCGACTCCGGGAACGACCGCGATATGCTGCAAGGACGTACTGCCGGCGTGGTGGTAGGCAACCACGACGCCGAACTGGCGAACCTGAAATTGACGAAGAACGATCGAATTTACTTCGCCGAAGGCTGTTACGCCGAAGGCATCATCGAGGGATTGCATCATTACCGATTGCTCGGCCCCGCTGCCGATCTGGTCGACGAGTCCAAAGCTGAGGAGTTGGAGAACGCCGTATGAGTGGTTCGCTCTATGGAGCAGTGGAAGCTGGAGGCACCAAGTTTATCACCATGGTGGCTTCCGGGCCCGATCACATCGCCGAACAAGCCCGCTTCGATACAGCTACCCCCGAGGTGGTGATCCCCCAGGTGGTCGACTTCTTCCGCCAGGCCGAAGCCCAGCACGGCAAGCTGCGGGGCGTGGGCGTGGGTTCCTTTGGCCCGGTGGACCTCGATCCGCAGTCGCCCACCTTTGGCTACATTACCGCCACCCCCAAGGCGGGGTGGTCGAACACCGACCTGGTAGGCCCCCTGCGCCAGGCGCTCGACGTCCCCGTGGCGTTCGACACCGACGTAAACGCCGCCGCGGTGGGCGAGCATCGCTGGGGCGCCGCGCAAGGACTCGACACGTTCATCTACATGACCATTGGCACCGGCATCGGTGGTGGCGGCATGATCGGCGGACGGTTAATGCACGGCCTCATCCATCCCGAGATGGGCCACATGCGCCTGCCGCGCAATGCAGAAGTCGACCCCTTCGCGGGGGCATGTCCGTTCCATGGCGACTGCCTCGAAGGGTTGGCCAGCGGGCCCGCCATCGAGAAGCGCTGGGGCACCTCGGCCAAGCAGCTTGGCGAGGACCACCAGGCATGGCAACTGCAGGCCGACTACCTGTCGCTAGCCGTGGTGAACCTGGTTTGCACGCTTTCGCCGCAACGCGTCATCCTGGGCGGCGGCGTCATGCATCAGCAGTTCCTGCTGCCGATGATCCGCGAGCGGACGCTCAAGCTGCTGAACAACTACGTGCAGTCTCCCGCCATCCTGGATCACATCGACTCGTTCATCGTCACCCCGGGACTCGGCGACAAAGCTGGCATCCTCGGCTCACTCGCACTGGCTTTGGACTAACTGCGGCTCCGAAGCAATCGGGCGAGTTGGCCGATGCTCTCGCGGGGTGGGCCGTGGCTCCGAAGATGCTGCCGACTTGGGCCGGTGCGGATGCGTGGTAATCAGCCGCGCCGAGCGACCTCGTGTGATGTAGCTCCACGTCCACTGCAACAGCACCAGCAGGCGGTTCTCGAACGCCACGAGCTGCATCAGGTGGATGAACAACCACAACAGCCAAGCCAGGTGACCGGTGAACTGCAGGCGTCCGAGTCGCGCCACGGCTTCCGCTCGACCAATGGTGGCCAGCGAGCCGAGATCGCGATAGCGAAACGGCGAAACCTCCCGTCCCTTCAGCCGTTTGCGAATCAGCTTCGCCACGTACTTGCCTTCCTGAATGGCCGCAGGCGCCACGCCGGGAATCAGCTTCCCCTCTTCGTCCTCCAGGTGCGCCAGGTCGCCGATCACGAACACATCGGGATGGCCAGCCAAGGACAAATCGGGCTGAACCAGGGTGCGTCCCGCTCGGTCGGTTTCGACACCTGCCGCGGTGGCCAGCTTTTCGCCCAGCGGCGAGGCGGTCACACCAGCGGCCCACAGCACCGTGCCGGCGTCGATTCGCTCGTCGCCCAGCGTCACGCCGGCCTCATCAATGTCCGAAACGCGCAGCCCCGTGCGAACCTCCACGCCGAGCTTTTCCAGGGCTTCGCCAGCCTTGACCGACAGCGACTCGGGAAACTGTGTCAGCACGTGCGATTCAGCGTCCACCAGCACCACGCGAGTGGTCTGCGGATGGATATGGCGGAACTCCTTGGCCAGCGTATGATGGGCCAGGTCGGCCAGCGTGCCAGCCAGTTCCACCCCGGTTGGACCTCCGCCCACCACCACAAAGGTCATCAGCCGCCGCCGCTCGACTTCGTCCTGCTCCCACTCGGCTTGCTCGAACGCGCTGAGCACCCGAGCGCGAATCTCGGTGGCCTCGGAAATCGACTTCAGCCCCGGTGCCAGCTGCTGCCAGGCATTGCGGCCAAAGTAGCTGTGCGTCATGCCGGCCGCGACGATCAGTTTGTCGAACGGCACGCGCCGATCCTTCAGCACGATTTCCCGCTGCTCGAAGTCGAAGTCGACCACGTCGCCTTGCAGCACCGTAGCGTTCTTCTGTCGCCTCAGCACGTTGCGCAGCGGTGCACAAATGTTGGCCGGCGACAGGCTGCCCGTCGCCACCTGGTACAACAGCGGCTGAAACAGATGGTAGTTTTCGCGGTCGATCAGCGTGACTTCGCAGTCGGCCGACCGCAACCCGATGGCCGCATTCAGGCCACCAAAGCCACCGCCGACAATTACAACTTTCATGGGAGGGAATGGGGGGAGGGAGGTAGAGGCGGGAGGGTCTATCTGTATTATGGCGCGGAACTGCGATTCGTCACGGATCATTTGCCGAATTCTGAAAGCCGCTGGCCGTCTGACGACCGCATCGCGCAAGTCGCCGAGAGCGGTGGCTGGTTTTGTCACCGCAAGCGTAGACAGCACTTGCAGGACCAAAACGTTGAGACCGGTCGGTTTTCAGGGTTCGGGCATGCACCCGACGACGCCTGGTGAGCAACACGGCCGACCGCCCGCTGCGTACTTGCTCACCTTAGACACTCAGTTCCAGCCGCCCATTAGATCAAACCTGCGCTCGTTTTCAACGGCGGTTGTTCGGCCTCCGCCGATTTGCGGCATTTGCGGCAGCGCGTCCGGCAGTCACCGCGAAACATTGCTCACGCAAGCAGCAATGCGTGCAACAAACTGCAGCAACTTTGAGCTTATCCACAGCGAGGAAAATCGCCCCAGTCGCGTGGCGTGGACAGCGCATAGCAGGCCTGCGGGACGAGGAAGCGGAGAGACGATTTCGTTTCTCTCGCTTGCTGAGGGGATGCACACCGCGGGGCGTTTCGGATAGGCCAACTCGACCGAACCTGCGGTTTGCGCAACTGCGGGAGGTGTCGCTGATCCGAGGACACCTCCGCAGATAGCCCCGAGCCCCTCCAGCGGTCGGATGGTCCAGCTCCGGCGAGTTGGCGAACGAGGAAACTTGCAGCGGTGTGTCGACCTCAGCGGCGTCGCCTGCGGTTTCCGAACGACCGCGATCACGCGGCGGGAGCGTTTGATGTTGATCTCAAAACCGACGCTGCCCCCCGCTCGCATGCAACGCCTGGTTCGCCAACTTCTCGGAGTTCATTCTGCGTCTGATGTGCAATCCGGTTTCGGACGAATCTGCTTGTCGTCAGAATCCTCTGTTTGCTGTCGCCGGTAACCAGCAAGGTACAAATGAGAACCCTTTGGTGCTTTGAACGCCGTTGGGAATGCGTCGCCCGACAGGTCGTAACAGACCCGCATCGCGTTTTCGCCTTTAATCTCATAAATCGCGAGGATTATCTTTCCCTGATTGGGGCCGGACATGCTCTGAATTGCCATCCGTTTGGGCGTGACAGTTTCGTCGAGCATGAAGCTCCCCTTGTCGGAGTGATCCTCGCCAGTAACGGTGACCTCGTAGGTTCCGTTTTTAATTGTGAGTGTAATCGCCTGAAGCGCCGACGGAGGTAACAGCGTACCCCGCAGCATCGCTCCTTTCGGCTTCCAAACCCCGTCATACTCAAAATCTGTCTCACTGAAGTCCTTGTCAACAGTTGACGGATTTTGCGTAGTCGCATCATCTGCGTAGTTGTAAGGCGCGAAAACGAACAACAAGAGGGCGAGCAGACATTTCTTCATGGTGGCACCTGTATTGCGCATTAGTCGGGGAACGGCCAAGTTCACCGGGCCGCGGCGAACGACGTTGATTTCAGAAACCGCGCGGCCCACGGCTCCGTGTGCAACGGTTTGTTGGTCAGCATTTGCGAAGTACGCGCTCAATGAAGTTCCAGCTCGACGACCAAGTAATTGCCCTTGTTCCGACGTGCGAATTCGGCAAGTGTCATCGTGGAGCCGACGTTGAATCCGTTGTCACCTTCGACGTAGACGATACGTTTTGTACCGGACGTAAACCTTGCCGGCAATGATTCTGTTGAACTTGCGACAACGTCATGTGTCATTTCGCCACCGCGACCGCCACCCCGCGAGTGGCCAGCGGCGCCAAGTTGAGTGACGCGTCCTGCGGGAGTGTCGCGATCACCCAATGCCAGTGTAAGTTTCATGTCGACCCAGTGCGGGGCACCGATTCGATTCGGACTTCGGCCAACCGTGAATGCGTTGATTTCCTGAACGTTGCCGCCGTTAACATGGTACAGCGACGCCGACATCCATGTGCCAAGTGTAAATGTCCCAGTTGCGACAGCAATGTTTCTGTATGTGACAGCGACATCTTCTTCGTATGAATCAATGCCGAAGTATCGTTCGTAAATGCGGTCGGTTGCTGTGGCGGCGCGAACATCGACGACGGATCGAAGAAACCAGCCGGAGAAAGAAAGTGCGATAAGAGCAACGGCAACGCCAATCGCGGGTTTCTTTGCGACAACAAATGCGATGGCCGCAGTAAAGCCGACTGAAAGTGACATCACAACTGGCCACGGCGGGATGAATCCGGCGCATGCGCCGATCATCAGACTTACCAATGCGATTGGGGCGACGATCCAGCAGGTCGTACGGACCACGTACGATGTTGGCACCAGTGGAGAACGCTCGACAGCACTTTCAGGTGCGTTCATTGTTGCTGACTAACGTCTGAAACCACCCAGCCGCGACGAGAGATTGTCCGTTTCCGAAACGCCCGACTTCGCCGCTCCGGTTCACGGCTTTGTTCTGTCGCGGGTTAGCGTGCGTAGTCCGGGTACAAATTTTCGGGCGGGCCACCTACCTCGACGTCTGTTTCCTGAGTATGGCCATAGCCCCACGGAACATGTTGCCACGTACCGTCCAATTTAGCATACCAACAGTGAACGCGACCGTCATCACTGTTGTAAAGCCACAAGATGTCATTCGGACCCCAGATCCAGTAGACGGTCAAGTGCGGGACGAATTCGGTTTTTTCATCGTGAAGTGTTTTGCCCGCTTGATCTCGGATTTTTACGGTCCATCCGCCGGGTTTGGCAAGTACGTAAGCCAGATACTCCCCAGTTTCGCTTGACGCAGGCTTTTGTTTGTTGATTGGCCGAGTTGGTTCGAAACCGAGATACGGGAATGCAACGAGCGCCGTTGCAGGGAGCACAAACCCGACACAACGAACGACGTTATAGAATCGGAATCGACGGTCGAGATGCAACCATATTCCCTGCCATACGCCAGACAATGCGACAAAAATGATGGTTGCCGGAATAGCGAGGATCCAGCCGATTGGATTCAGACCGGGGAGAAGTAGTGCAAGAAACACCAGCGCGTTCAATACAATCAAATACGCCGTCGAAGGCTTTCGCCGCGAAGTGTCGTCTGCTATTTCGATTGAACGATCCAATAAAGATTGAGCGACAGAACGACTGCGATAACCGAGTCGCGGCGATTGATTTTCCATTGTCAAAACGACTGCTCCGCGACCTCGGTTCATCGCATGGTTCGGCGGCCAATTTGCGGGTTTGAAACGCTCGGCGTGCAGGTCAACGTACCCGCCACTCGCAGCGCCTTGGTAGTCGATATCTATTCGGCTGGATCGCGCCGGTCTGCGGAATCGGAGCCAGAACCATCCGTAGCGAAGGTCAAGTTTTCAATCGCCTGGTTCCCCGCTAGTGTCACCTGAGACACGTCCGTGATGAGTTCCCCTGCCATGACAAGATTGGAAAACCTTACACCCTTGGCCGGATAGTTGTTTCGGCAGCGAAGGGGTCGATTCATGGGGAGCGTAAGGTTCCTGATTTCGATATCGAGGGCGGGAGCGTCTTCGAGCTGGAACTCCACCGCGTCGTGCTTCGAAATTTTCCAGTGTCCTTGAATCTCGTCCACCCTGATATCCTGAAACTTGACGCCCGCGATGGGAATCTCCTCACCTCTGTCCTTTGACGTTTTGGTGTCCACGGCGATGGCACGCCGGCAATGAACGATGTCGATGTTTCGAAAAACGACCCCGTTCATGGGATGGTCATTCTGCATGCCGGCCTTGACGCCCGCCGCCCATGTCCAGAGGACGTTGTTGGCGAACACCACATTGTCCATCGATCCCACCGACTTGTAGCGGGCCTTGGAGCACATGGCGTCATCGATCGTCATCACGAAACACTGATTGACCAGCACATCCGATGACGAGGTCGCGTTGATTCCATCGTTTTGGATCTTCCAATGGATGTCCGTGTGGTTAAGAATTTTCACGTTCTGAACGACGACACCTTTGACCTTGACCAGTTCCAAGGACCACCCGGTGGCGTCTTTTACGATGATACCCGAGATCCTTAGATTGCGCGTGGCTCCCTGCTCGCTGGATTGAATCGCCCGCCTGCGTGGGTTGGTCCTGCTCTGGGTGAGAAAGACGGGCGGCTTCTGACTGAGCAAACCCATCAGGGCAACTCCACTTGCATCAACTTCCCCGCGTCCCCGAATGGTGACATTCGCCGCGCGATCGATCATCAGCACTGGGGCGATCGTTCCGCTGCGGGGCGTCCTGTAGTTGCTGATGTCGTCATCCGCCTTCAAGATGGCTCCGGGTGCGAGGTACAGATCGACGTTGTCTTTGACCTTCAGGCCGGCGCGAACGCGGAAATGACCGGGCGGCACATAAACCACCCCCGGTTTGGATGGCGAACCGAAAGCGCTGGCGGCATCGATCGCCGCTTGGATGGCTGGTTGCGTGTAGGTCGCGCCGGTGGGGTCGGCACCAAAATCACTCACAACATTGAAGACGCCCTCTCCGGACGGGGGCGGAACATTGGACTGCGGGGGGTCTCCGAGAAGCACCAATTTCTCGAGGTCGTCAATCTGCACAACGAGGTAGCGGGGAGTGCTATCCTCGTCCCCAGCCTGCGTCATGGAAAACTTCAACTCGTTTCCCGATGCATTCCCCTGAATCCCCAGGCTCGCGGGGCTGATCCTGTGCGAGCTCACGGATTTCGGTGAACGAACCGCCACGTCAACGGTGCCTGAAAAGGCGAAGTGCGCATAGTGGTAGTTCATATGCTTCACGACGGGCACCGCCGTGCCGTCGATCAACACGGAAAACACGGAACTCTTCACCGCGTTGGGCGGTGAGGGGTAGGCTGTCACGGCTGCCTGGGCCGGAGGGCAGACCATCAGAAAGAGCGACAGACGCACCAAGCCAGCTAGCTTCAGAAATGCAGATTCGCGATTAGATAGAAAGTGGGTCATTGGGATGGAAGATCTCAATTTGCGACTCGTGGTTACTCTGCAGCAAATACCTTTGAGACGAACGGCAGCCGTCACCGGGCACGGACCGACGACCTTCCACTTGTAAAACCTCGCAAGCCGTGCTCCGCGTGCACGGCTTTGTTATGTTGCATTTTACGGCTGACGTTGAATCACGCGTTGCCGACCGCACCTCTTTTTGCCCCCCACGCGACCGAGCAAGTCTTCTTCTGCGCAAGTCTTTATCCGCGCAACTTTTGGTTCCGTAGAACTGTGGGCGAAGCATCAACGGCGCAGCGAATTGGTGGTAGTCATTGCGAATCATCGGATCCGGATTTGGATTTCTTGCTGTTTTGCCATTGCGTGAACGCGCCGAAGGTAATGCCCATTGCGGCGGCGGTCACGAGCGACGGAATCAGGTTGGGGTCGCCGCGTAATAGTTGGCTGGAGACGGCACCTGCGAGAAATGCCACGACGAACGTCATGGCTCCTATCGCGATTGGATTCTTGGTCATTGGAGGGCCCTTTCAACGCGCTGCGTGCGTGTACGATCAGCAACATCACGGTCAGGATCACCCAGTCGCGACGAGAGATTCTCGATTGACAAAACGCCCAACTTCGCGACTCGGGTGCATTTTTTGTTATCCGACGTCGAGGCGATCATTGACCATTCGATCGTAGAGATCATTCAGGAAATCATCGAAATGTCGATGCACGATTACCCTATCGGAAGTCTCGTGATCATACCACAAGACAGAGCCAATCGGTACTTTTCCAGTGGTTTCGGAAGCGACGCACAAATAGTCGCCTCCCCCATTGGATAAAAAAGGAATCCAGCAAGATCTCCAGAAATCATCATCCCATTGATCGAAGATAGCAACGTCTGAGTGTGTTTGATGTGTCGCCGCAATCTCGGTGAGGGTCATGAACGTCAGATTCTCAAGCAGTGGCTCAAACGAATCCGAATTCTGGCCATCGTGCCAAAGGTAAAACGATCGCAAGCCCACGGGCAAAGTGATGCCGACCGCTGAGCGGAGGGCGCTGAACAGGTAGTGTTGAGCGGGAGGGTTCAGTAGCGAGTGATAGTCCGGCCTATTTGCTGCGAGCCAAGTCTCAATCTTCTCGAGGATCGAGTTTTCCATTTGGCTCTCTTGTCGGATAACGACCCGCATCACGGGGCGGCGGGAGTCGACGTTGATTTCAAATTTCCGCTTGCCACCGCCGCTCTCGTGCATGCGATGGTTCGCATGCGTTGCGTCACCATCGAGGTGGTTGCTCGACTGAACGTCCGCCGCGATGCGGTTTCGACACATGATTGTCAGGTGGAGACGGCAATGAATCAATACAGGAGTGTGAGCAGGCAAAAACGAGCAGCGGAACGACATCGGTCGCGATGTTCAGCGAAATCCATCGGGTTGTGTACGTATCGTCGAGCTGAGTATTGCAAATGCTGCACGTCATTGGGCGTATCGAGTCAAGAAAATCGGTTTCACGTCGCAAATCAGGAAACGGATTCCGATTCTTGAAGTTCCCGTAGAGCGCCCGCGTGCTGATACGGCTGTCGGTTAGTTGCGAACATCGCGTGATTTCATAGGGAAACCAGTGCAAGCGGTACGACGTGTACGGATCGAATTCTTGCAGTGCGGACATTTCGCCGATTTCGGGCGGTATGCGTACGAGCGAGCTTCCGTACAGGCACAGCTTGCGCACCGATTTGAGGGTTCCGATCTGTGGCGGCAACGTGACGATGCTGTGCCATTCCTCCGGTGGCATGAGCGAGCCCGGCGTCCATTCTTCGATGTTACGCGCTGCAGCGTCGCTTATCAGATCAAGCAGGCGTTTCCAGCCGTCAGAGTTCTCATCTTGCATTTCGTGATGAAGCTTGACTTCGCGTCCGCGTTGATGCCAAGCGTCATTGCATGTACAGGTTGGACGCTGGAATGTCACGAGTCGCCTTCAGCATGCGAACAATAAATGGACAGAAACAAGTCTGCCTAACCCATTAAGCAGTCGGCTCCATTGTCGGCGCAACTCCACCCGACTGCAAGGTTTGCGAACTCGACGGGGAGAGAATCGGCGAGATATACAGAATTGAACGCGTTGCCAGCGAAAGGGGCCCTCGACGTACGTTGCGAAACTTCCTCCAGCTACCGCCGACACGGCTCTCCTGACGCAATTGCACACTCATCCAACCCGCGTCGGATGTCACAACCGCTGCGGATTCGAGACCGTTGAAATCTGCTGAGGTTGGGCACTCCTCATGCAATTCGGCGACCAGCGAGCTATAAGAGGGGAGCTGCACCGACGCGCGGGGAAGCCTTGGAAACGGCTCATCGTGCCCATGAACGGCGATCAGCTAGCCACAGAGGTTGCCAAGACCGACGTGCCAAAGGTTGCCGGTACGGTGCGTGACCAAGGCAATCGCCGAAGGTTGAAGTGATGGCGAAGTGACTTCGGCCAGGTTCATCATTCCGATGGTCGAGTAATGGGTCCGTGCAGTTGATCGATCTCTTCGACCGTCCACCACTGCAAGAGGTTTTTACCGTTCACATCCGGAATGCCGAATCCCTTCCCTTCCAATAGTTTGTCCAGCGATTTACGATTTACTGTCCGCACTTGAATAAGCATCTGCTTACTGTCTCTGGGCTGCATGTCAACTAAAAAACTGCCGTCACCGCACAGCAGCTTTCGCGTGCTCTGCCCTTGAGGATCCTCGTAGTGTTCCACGACCAGATCGGCATCATTCTCGAGGTTGCTCGCCCACGGAAACACCTGGGACACGGCGAAGACCACAGCCGCCCGTACGACAGCGGGCGGTGTATCGGGCTCATTAATCAAAACGACGCATTCGGGATCTAATATCGGTGACTCTTCATACGATAGTATACCGATACCACTACTTGGATCAGAACTATTGGGGAATGAGAAGCCAACTCCCCATTCGCCAATGGTCTTTCCGGCCACTTCGGTCGCGTCGAACTGCGCGCGGTTGATGGCGATCTGATTAGCCCATTTGTAAAAAAGGGAGGAGCGCTCCATGTACGCATGTGCTTCGTTCCTAAACAACTCGGCTCGTAGCTCGGCCAAATCTCTTTGATGCCGCTCTTCCAGCTCGGCCAACACCGTTTGATGCTGCTGACTTTGCGCCCATAATCCGCAGACCAAGCCGACGATGGTAACCAAAAGAAGTACTTTGCGAAGCGACAGACGAAGCCCGCGGCGTGTGCTTGAACCCATATTTTCTCCTCGCCCGTACAAACGAATGGGGACAGATAGAAATCCCAAGAGCTGTCGCAGCGTGATTTCCATGAGTGTAACACCACCACGCTGGCCATGCGATCCAATCATCTAGCGGGCCACTGACTATCGGCAATGGGAACACCGGCATTCCCTACGCGTAGTTCGCACCTACTTCGGCTGGAAAACCAGAAGGTTGCGCTCGGCGCGGGCTTGCAGGGGTCTCTCCTCTGAAGCGACATCGGCTCAAGCCGCGGTGCAAGTCCTGCGGGCCAACCCGCAACTCCCCGCGGTGTACATCACCGCAGCGGCTAGCGGGGTGACCTATCTGCGGTCGGTTGTCACAACCGCTGTCAGATCCGGAGCTTGCGAAACCGCTGAGGTTGGGCACACCTCGGGCAAATTGGCGACCAGCATATTGACCGAAGTGAGCTGCACCGGCCCGCGTTCTTAGATAGGGTGAAACTGCTCTCCGAGTTTGAGCTCAGCCTTAACCGTAGTTGTTCACTGCAATGCAGACACCGAAAACTATGGAATGGGCTGCTGGGTATTCTCTTCGTCGACGGCACGCTTCCCGCCAGAGCAGAGGTAAGCCAAAACCAATAGAAATAGCGAGAAGATTCCAATAGCTACGAACAGCATTGTACCCAGCATGGTCTCCCAGAACATCGATTCGCCATGAAACCTAGCTGTCTGTTGCGTTGGCGAGAATTCGTAGTGTACTGTTGAACCTATCGGTACCGATTCCGTTGCCCCGATTCTCAACTCTCCATGTTCGCTCTCAACTACCAAATTATAAAAGGTGACTCTTGTTCGCCGACGCAGACTTGCCCTTACGCTTTCCTCCTCAACGTCAATGACCGTTCCTTTGCCTTCAATGCTATCCAGAGAAAACTGATATTCTGAGTAGCACCATTGGCCACAGAAATCCACCATTACGATGGACACACACGCCAAGAATGACCCGAACAACAGAAAAACCAGGGAGTCACTAAGTCGAAGAGGATTCTTTTTCTCCACGAGCTTGAACTCTATCAATGTCAGGAGTGACGAAACAGGGCTGTCAGCGAGGACGTCGTACTACAATCAGCACAGACCCGGGCGCCATCGTTCTGGGCGGCTCTCAGTATACCTGTACAATCCTCCTCGGTGTACATCCCTACCGCAATATGGTTGTCCTTGAACTCGCTGAGGTTGTCACAACCGCTTTCAGCTACAAAACTTCCGAAACCGCGTCGGCGCCGCTCTCCTTAATAGATTCGAGAAGCTCAGAACCCGCCCCGACTACCTCGCCCAGCGCCGTTTCCGGCTTGGTTCTCAAACGCTCTCGATGCCCCCCAAAGCACGTGAATCTGCCGCGTGTAAAAAAGTTACCGTAGAAATCGAATGGGGGTGTGCTCCAATGGTGCTGCAGGGTGGTGTGCACACTCGGCAAACGGGGGGCGTTGGGGCCTTGGTGAGAGGGCTAGGTGAGTAAGTGAGTAGGAGAGTAAGTGAGTAAGTGAGTAAGTGAGCCGATGGCGCCAGCCGTGGGTGGCGGGAGCTGATCCAGGATTTGAACCTTTCCAGAGTTTTGGGCCCACTTGGGAGTTTTGGTCCACCTCGCTGAATAGTTGGGGAACTACTCCTGGGGGATTGAGCCGGCGAACGGCAAGAATCCTCGCAAAAACAAGGGGTTTGGCAAGAATTCGGGGGCCGACACACCGGGAGTTTTGGGCCCATGAATGCGAATGGTGGAAGTTGTAGCAAAACTCGGTGCCGAGGGTCGCGGCGGTGGTTGGCTACGGTTTGACGGCGCGGGTGGCGATGAAGGTGTCGAGGTAGTTGGAGATAGGGTCGGGTTCCGGTCCTCCGAATCGGTCCTCATAGAAACCGGTGATCACGAATCCCGCTTCCAGTTGCCCCCCGATCTGGTCGGAGAGCGTATGCCCAAACTCCATGGGTTCGAGTTTGTCGAGAATGCGATGCTTGAGTTGGGCATCCCCCAATTCAGCGGCGTCGGAATGGGGAATGGGATAGCGGACCTGCAGCACCCCGTTCTCGTAGCGACTGTCTTCGAAGATGTATCGCACGGGATTGCAGAAGCCTGCCATCAGGATGCCTCCCTTCTTCAGCACCCGATGGCACTCGCGCCAGACCGGTAGCACGTCCGGTACGAAGCAGTTCGCGCAAGGGTGAACGATCAGGCCAAAGCTGTCGTCGTCGAAGGTCGACAGGTCGGCCATGTCACCCTCCACGGTCCGCAGTTGCAGGCCATCGCGCTCGGCAACCAACCGGTCTTGTCCCAGCTGTTGCGGCGAGTTGTCGAACACTACGACATCGCAACCCGCCGCGGCCAGCAACGGCCCTTGCTGCCCACCGCCCGACGCCAGGCACAAGGTTGGCAACTGTGGCAACGGGGGAAACCAACTCATCGGCACCGACTTAGTGGGGGTCAGCACGATATCGAGCTCCCCTGCTTTCGCCCGTTCAATCGCCTGGGTATCGACAGGACACGTCCACTGATCCTGCTCTTGCACCGCCTTGTCCCAAGCCTTGCGATTGTGTTCGAGAATGTCCATCTTAACTCCGTTTTGCGTTTCCAATGTCTATGGTGTGAGTTGCCATCAAGGACGAAGTCGAGCAGGCAGAGGATCCGGCCGCGGCGAGCGAAGCCACCCTGCCGTGCGGCCCCCCTACCCCGCCGTCTGCGACCCGAGCAACGATTGCGTCAGTTGTCCACCAGCAACGACCAGTTCGCTGAGCGCCCAGCTCTCCTGTGATGGGGTCGATTCGATACGACTCCGTTGGGGGCAGATTCAGCGGAATCGCGGCAAAGCACCAGACAATCACTGCGAACCATGTCAGCGCAGTCCACCGCAAAGGGTTATAGAAACGCGAAAATGGTCGAAGATCCTTCATGTGTTGCTTTTAGGTTACTGAGCCATCATTCCCTCAAGCTCTTCAGCCACTTCGCATCAATCTTACTCTTTACCGTACGCCGATCCAAACCCAGCTTCGTGGCCGTGGCTTCGTAAGTACCGAGTTGCGAGTGGACCCAGGTGGTGTAGGCCGACAGCAGCTCTTCGGCGGTGAGCTCGCCCGCCTCCGCGGCGGTGAGCCAACCCGTGCGTTGTGTGGCAGCTTCGGTGCGAGGGATGTACTCGCGGCGGACCAGGATGTTGCGGACGCACTGCTCCAATTCGCGAATATTGCCTGGCCAACTGTAGCTGCGCGGCAGGTTGCCGGCGATCCAATCGAGCGTCTCGGCCGCCACGGCTTGCGACTCGCCCGGTGCCACGCGTTCGGCGATGAAGTGCACCAGCCCCTCGAGCGCTTGTGGTCGTTCGACCAACTGCTGGCTGAGGCTTGGTGTCTCGATGCGGTCGGCGCACAGGCGGTAGTACAGGTCGTGACGAAATCGGCCCGCGTCGATCTCGGCGGCCAGGTCGCGATTCGTGGCGGCGATGATCTTGCCGGCAAATACTCGCTCCTCGGAATCGCCGAGTCGCGTGTAGGTTCGCTGCTGCATCACCCGCAACAGCTTCACCTGAATGCCCATATCGAGCTCGCCAATTTCGTCGAGGAACACCGCGCCATGCGGCCGGCAAACTTCGAACCACCCAATGCGATCCGCATCCGCACCGGTAAACGAGCCGCGGCGATGGCCGAACAGTTCGGACTCGATCAACGTCGGCGACAGCGCCGAGAGGTTGATCGGTGTGAAGGCCACCGCGGGGTCGTCGATAAACCGTTCGCGATCAGGGTCGAAATCGAGGTACTGCGAGCAGGCAATCGCCCGGGCCACGAGCTCTTTACCGGTACCCGACGGACCCGAGATGAGCGTGGGCAACTCGCGGAGCGAGCGGTACAACGAACGGCGGTAGCGGCGCATGTCGTGGGTGAAGATCGACTGCCACACCGCTTCGCGAAGCCGACCCGCCGGCGCGGACTCGCCCAGAATGCAATCGAAGATGTGTTTGAACGCCCGGCGCACCTGACAGAGGCAGGCGTACAGATGGGCGGCCGTATCGGTATCGTAGTCGTCAAACGCCGGGGAACCGAACAACCGCTCGTAGTCGCTGGCAAACTTCCGCCACGCAATCTGCCCCGCGCTGCCTCGTGGGGGAGCAAACAACTGCTCGATGGTTCGATGTGCCAGGTGCCGATAGTAGAGCACGTAGGTCACCAGGTCGTCGTACAACTCCCGCGTGCGAGCATCGAGGGTTCGTCGCTTGGCGAACTTCTCGCAGAGATGCTCGACCAAATTCTCCGCCTGGTCGTTGATCGCTAGTACGCTCGGCCGCTCGGTGTGGTCGGTCTCCTGGGTGCGGCTCCAGACCTCTTCGGTCACGCTCGTCGCATCCCGCCCCAGGGCCTGCTGTTCCAGCACCAACCGCTGGGGACTGAACGGGTTGCAGTAGGCCAGGTCGGCAAGCGACTGGAGGAATGCTCGGTGCTCGCGGGGGATCGAATCGGACATTTTGAGCCGGACTACGCCATCGGGAGTGGACAATCAGCGCACATCGACGCATACACCCAATGTACACCAGCGGCCATCCTCCAGCACGCTCTTTCGCGGCACAATCACCTTAAGTTGCTTCTAAAACAGCACTTACAAATTTCTTTGCGGTGCTGGCACCGGCGTTGCTTAAGGGGTTGGCGTTCGGATCCGCTGACTCTGTCGGCATCAGGTCCTCCACGCTTAACAAAGGGAAAAGGGGAAAAAGATGACCGAGTCGTATCAGGAACTACTTGTGGCACTCGAAGAACTGAAGAGGCAGTTCGCCACGTGGCAGCAGACCGGCGTTGTTTCGCAGCCGCAGCATGCCCGAATCGAGTTACTGTACAGCAAATGGGGGGCGGAGCTTGACCCGTCGCTCGACTACACCAGCGTGCTGCCCTCACCGCGGGCAGTGGCGGATTCGCAAAAACCGTTGGAAGTCGAGCGGCGGCGTCTACTTTTCATCGAGCAGGAGATTCGCCGCCAAGGTTCGCAACAGCGAATCACCCCGGCCCAAGTCGAAACCATGGCCTCCCAGATTGCCACGCGCCGCCAAGCCGTGGAGTCCAAGCTAGAAGATGTGAATGGTGAGGAGTCGCTTTCGGAGATCCAACTCACGCCCGACACCGGCGAGGCCCCCAAGGGCCGATCGCTAGTCGAGTACCTGCTCGACCCGCGGAGCCTGCAAGCCTTGATGGCCACCGGCGGGGCGCTACTGATGCTGGGCCTGGCGATCTGGCTATGGTCGATCGGGGTGTTCGACAATCCTATGACGGTTGCCTTCTGCCTGGGCGGCGCAAACCTGGGGCTGCTGGCGGCCGGGGCCTCAATGGTTCGTTACTCGCGTTACCAGACAGCGGGACGAGCCATTACCCTGCTGGCGTGCCTGGTACTGCCACTGAACTTGTGGTTTTACGACGCGCAAGGTTTGATCACCATTAAGGACGGCGGCCATCTCTGGGTGCCGGCCTTGATCTGTTGTGCCGTCTACGCCGGCGTGGCAAGACTGCTCAAAGACTCGATGTTCGTCTATACGCTAGTGGCGGGCGTCACCATGACGGGCCTGTTGTTCCTGGCCGATCAATCGATCGATCGGTTCTGGGAGATCCTCGGTCCGTCCGTGTTCATGGTCGTGCTGGGGGCGGCGTGCGTGCACGTCGAACGTCTATTCCATACGGGAGAAGGTCCGTTCAACCGCGAAAATTTCGGTCGGGCCTTCTTCCTGGCAGGGCATGTCGTGATGGCCGTTGGCCTGATGGTGCTACTCGCCGGACGTTTGGTAGGCGACTTCTACGAGCCGGTGTTCGCTAATTGGGTTTCGTTCACCGAGCCGAGCGTGACGGTCGCGCAAAGCGCCAAGTTGATCTCGCTGCTGTTGACGCTGCTGGCCACTTACACTTATGCCTACTCGCAGGTGGCCACCGCGACGCGCGAGAAACGCTACGCCTACCTGTCGGTTTTCTCGCTACTGTGGAGCGAAGTGATCCTGCTGAACTTGCTAAACGTACCCACCACCGAAGGGTTGTGGTTGTTGGTGCTGGCCTCCACAGGGTTGATTGCTGCGGTGGCCTCGGGGTTCTGGCGAAAGGGGGGCGAAGCGGTCGAGCAACTCAGTCGGGTGTTCGGCAGCGTGGGCACCGGATGCACCGGGCTGGCCGTCGCCTGGGGCGCCGTGGCCCTGTTGCGTGGCCTGTTCGTGCCGGCCGGCTCGATTGCCTCTTTCCCGCTCGATCTACTCTACATGGCCGGCATGGTCATCGCCGCGGCGGGCTGTGTGGTGGGTGGCCGGATGTCGCAGCTTCGCGGGCACACCCGCACCGCCGATGTGCTGCAATACGCCGCGGGGCTACCGCTGGTGGGTGCTGCAGTGGCCCTGGTGGTTTCGTTGGGAGTTAGCTCGCTGGCGTTGGTATTGCCACTGGCGATGATCGCTCCGGTCGCCTTGGCGGTTACGGCTCGCGTGTTGGGCCGTGAAGACTGGACCGATACGCTCCACCGTCCGGCGGTAGCTGCTACGTTGCTGCTGTTGGGGTTGTCGGTGGGCGTGGTGACAGGCTTCGCCGCTGCTCCCGCCGTGTTGGTGGCCAAGGAGCACTTGGCACTGACCATCTTTTATGCCGCTGCAGCGGGATTGTTGGGCGTGGGCTCGATGCGGAGCCGTCAATCGGTGCCGCTGGTTGCCGCTGGCATCAGTGCTTGTGCAGCGGTTTGGCAACTTTTGGCCGCAGCCGGATTGGCCGAGTACGCGCCGCTGTTGGCAGCCAGCACCGTGGGCCTGGCCACCATGGCCATCGCCCGCCGCAAGGACCGTACCGAAGGCGACCCGGTCGATCGTCTGGCCACGGTGGGGGCCGTGATTGTACTGTTTGGCTCGCTGGGCGGATTGTTGATGACCATGGGCCGACTGCTGGCCGGCAACGAAGAACTGCCGCTGATCGCCTTGGCGGCGGGGCAAGGACTGGCCGCGCTGTTGAGCTCGCTCATCAGCACTTCCCGCGACTGGAAGACGACTTCACGCACCCTGGCCGGACTGCATGTACTGGCGGGCGTGTTGGTGGCCAACGTGATGGCGCCGCTTTCGGTGTGGGAACGTACCGAATTGGTCGCGGTAGCCTCGGGCCTGCTGTTGCTGGCCGCGGGCCATGTTCGCTGGCGTCGCGAAGGCGAACGGCGCGACCCCACGGTCGACCTGCAACTGTTCGCCGGCAGCTTGCTGTCCGCTGGCCCCCTGGTGTTGGGCTTGCTGGCCCAACGATTCACCGAGTACGCCCCGGCTTGGGAAGCGATGGCCGTGCTGAACGAGCTGGGTGCCCTGCTGGTCGGACTATTGCTGTTGGGCGCTGGCGTACTGTGCCGCGTGCGGGTCACAACGCTGGTGGGCGCCGGCTCGCTGACCGCCTGGGTTGTTAGCCTGGTGGCACTGGTTGACCTGCCCGAACTGCAAAGTGCGGCGGTGTACATGATGATCGGTGGCGGGGCGTTCTTCGCGGCCGCGGTGCTGCTGAGCATTTACCGCGACCGCTTGTTGGCCCTGCCGCAAAAAGTCCGGCAACACGAAGGAGTATTCCGCGTACTCGACTGGAGGTAACCGCTCCGGGACGACTGGCAGGTGGCGGGCCCAAGTGGCCGTCCACTGCCCGTCGCCCACCATTGAAAAAGCGTGGAAGCCCGTCGGTGGGGTGCTTTTCCCTCGCCCCGCCGGCGGGCTGTCCTATGCGCTGTCGGGACGGAGAATATCTTCGCTGCTTGTTCGGCGGTGGCCGCAAGTTGACTACGGACATCCACCCGGCAGTTCGCTTGGCATCCCAGTTGCGTTAAGCTTGGGTCATCCATAAACCATCCTGCCCTCTACGCTGCCACTCGCATGTTCATAGTTTCAATTGTCGCCCGCGTTGTGATAGGTCTGATGCTGGTAGCCTCGGTACTGCCACTTTTGCCGGTGGGCGCCTGGATCGTGCGGCTGTGCGATTTCCCGCGACTGCAAATCGCTGCCCTGACCGCACTTGCGCTGGCCGCACTAGTGCTTTGCCTGTGGCAAGGCGGTTGGTCGAACTCCCTGTTGGCCTGGTGCGTGGCGGGGGCGGGCGTCGCCTGCTGGCAGGCAAGTCACATGGTTCCCTACACACCACTCTGGCCGCTGGAGATCCAGTCGGCCGACGGCGATGCTGAACACGCGATCACCGTGGCAGTGGTCAACCTGCAGTACGACAATCCCGAGAAGGAGGACGCCCTGCCCATCCTCCGCCAGCAAGACGCCGATCTGCTGCTCCTGATCGAATACAACCGGGCCTGGCAAGACGCGTTGCAACCGCTGAAGGGCGAGTTCCCCCACCGCCAGGGCGTGGTCGAAGAGAAAGGCCTGGGCCTGATGCTGTGGAGCAGGCTGCCGCTGATCGATTCCGAGATTCGTTACTTGGTTTCTGACGCTCGGCCTTCGATCTTTGCCGAAGTCGAACTGACCAACGGTCGCCAGGTGCACTTTATTGGTGTGCATCCCACGCCGCCTGGGCTCGAAAAGCGTGAGGGCGAAGGCCGACACGACAGCCGCATTCGCGACGCCGAGCTGATGTTGGTCGCAGACCACGTGACCGACCATCCCGACGACGATTGGATTGTCACCGGCGACTTCAACGACGTGGCCTGGAGCCACACCACGAGGCTGTTCAAACGCTTGAGCGGCCTGAAGGATCCGCGAATCGGGCGTGGGTTGTTGAGCACGTACCACGCCAAAAATCCAGTGATTCGATTTCCGATCGACCACGTATTCCTGCCCGACAGCGCAAAGATCGTGCGAGTCGAGCGATTTCATCCCCCCGGTTCGGACCACTTGGCGTTTGTGGCCGAATTTTCGCTCAACGGCAACGAGCCCACTGAGCCTGACCCCGAGGGCAACGATGCCGAAGATGCCGAACAGATGGTCGAAGAGGGACTGGAAGATGCCCAGGAAGCGAGCGACTAGCGGCGGCGAGGTTCTGACGCCCCGCCCCACTCCAGGACCGGTTGTGAATCCTCTTCACTCTCGTCGGCCAACACAAAAAAACCCCTCGCACCGCCAAGAGGGGCGCGAGGGGTCGTAGGTTTCCAAGTTAGCCGCAGCGTTTAGCTGGCTTCGGTCGTGGCCACAGCGGCCTCTTCATCACCGCTCTTGCAGTCCGAGCAATCGCAGTTGTCGCAAGGACAAGCTTCGTCACACTGGCTGCATTCGCAAGTGGGGCACTGGCAATCGCTGCATTTGCAGTCGGCGCAGCTCTCTGTTCCACACCCGTCGCTGGGACAAGTGGCCTGAGCGGCGACCGCTTCGCCCTTTGGGCACTTGCAGGGATCGCACTTGCAGGCGTCGCCGCACTTCTCGCAAGTGGCCGACACGGCAACTTTGTCCGACGCCGGGCACTGACAGCCAGGGCATTGGCCTTCGGCACACTTTGCACCGTCGCAGCAACCACCAACTGGGCAGCTGGCGAGCGCCACGGTTGCTTCACCCTTTGGGCACTTGCAGGGAGCACACTTGCAGGCGTCGCCGCACTTTTCGCAAGGGGCCGACACGGCAGCTTTGTCCGACGCCGGGCACTGACAGCCAGGGCATTGGCCTTCGGTACACTTTGCGCCGTCGCAGCAACCACCAACTGGGCAGCTGGCGAGCGCCACGGTTGCTTCACCCTTTGGGCACTTGCAGGGAGCACACTTGCAGGCGGCGCCGCACTTCTCGCAAGTAGCCGACACGGCAGACACATCCGACTTCAGGCACTTGGCATCCGCGCACTGACCTTCGGCGCACGGGCCGGCTGGGCAGTTCTCTCCGCAGCAACCGCTCACAGGGCAGGTGGCCGACACGGCGGTCGCGTCCGAATCCGAGCATTTACAGGGATCGCACTTGCAATCGTCTCCGCACTTCTCGCAGCAAGCCTTGGTCGCGTCGCCTTGCTGGCAACAGCCGCTCTCGCTGCAACACGGCTTGGCGCCGTCCGTGGTGTCGGGCGAATCGCCCTGCAGGGCGAAGGCGCCGGTCGAAGCCACGGCAGCAACCGCGGCGATTAAAAACATTGCTTTCATCAAATTCCTCGTTCGTTAGTTTCTGGAAACAGTGTAAATCGCATATCATCCATGAACGCGCGCACCGGTAGCACGGTGGTGCTTGACGCACGCGGGGGGCGATTCAAATGATCCAGCGACAGAGCTTCGCCAGACGAGGTGGTTCGTAACCGACAAATTGCCCCGACCGCCAACTGGCGGCCGCAGCAATCGGGTTCGCAAGCAGCAGGTGCTGTTGCACTGCGCCGGTAAAGAACGACGTGCTCAACGGCACTAACTGCGGCTCGCTGGCCGAATCGAGCCGAAGCGGCTGATCGGCGGGCGTCGAATTGCAGCAGGGGCACTCGCAGTCGTCGTAGCTATGGCAGCCCTGCTGACAGCAGCTATCCGGGCTGGCCGGGGCGTTGTGGCTGGCCTGGGCGCAATGAGGGCACGCGGGCACCTCGGGCTGGGGACGCTCGAGCGAGCAAGCACAAGGCGGGCGGGTGGCGAATACCGAAAGCGACAGCCCCAGCGCGGTAGCCCACACCAGGCATACTCTCAGCAGATGGGTTCGCCAGAAGTTCATAACACTCGATACGCAACGCGTGACGGGTTGGTTTGCCGAGCGAGCTTATAGCCCCGCTGCTGGTGTGCGAACAAGCCCAATACCGGGCGACTGATAGCGGTCGCGTCGGTATTTTATTTGCTCGGAAGTAGGCTGGCAGACAGCCGGTCGCACGCTCGCCAGCCAACTATTTCCCCTGGTTGCCCGAAACGGCAGAAACTGCCGCTTGTCAGCAAGGTTTCTGGCCGATACATTCTGCGCAAAGTTCCGGACAGCATTGCGGCCAGGCGATTAAGCGGCTGCGGCTTCCATCCCCCATTTTTCGGTCACCGCTCGGCCCCATCCGGGAGCGAGCAGTGGCGGGTCCCCCCCTCGCAGGGTAACGCTCCTCCATGTCTGCAGCTGCCATTCTGTTGGCCACCACTGGCTTGCTCGCCGCGGGGGGCCTGGTGGAATCGCTATCCCATCGCCGTCGACTGACGCAGATTCCGACCCGGGTCCATGTGAACGGGACCCGGGGCAAGTCGAGCGTCGCGCGGCTGATTGCCGCCGGCATGCGCGCCGGGCAGGTCCGCACCTGCTGCAAGACCACCGGCACCCTGCCACGCATGATCCTGCCCGACGGCACCGAGTACCCGGTGTTCCGCCCGGCGAGAGCCAATGTGATCGAACAGCTTCGCATCGTCGAAGCCACGGTCGAAGCCGGAGCCGAGGCGCTGGTAATCGAGTGCATGGCGTTAATTCCCTACCTGCAGTGGCTGTGCGAAAACCGCATTGTCCGCGCCACGCACGCGGTGATCACCAACGCCCGCGAAGACCACCTCGATGTAATGGGCCCCACGGAAGTGGACGTGGCCAAGGCGCTGGCCGGCATGATTCCGATCAATGGCAAGCTGTTCACGGCCGAGCGCGATCACCTGGGCGTCTTCGAGAAGGTTTGCGACGAGCGCGGCACCAAACTGATTCCCATTACCGAGGAAGATGTGGCCAAGATTACGCCGCTCGACCTGGTTAACTTCCCCTACGTCGAGCATGCCGAGAACGTGGCCCTGGCCCTGCGAGTGTGCGACGACTTGGGCATCGAGCGCGGCGTGGCGCTGCAGGGCATGTGGAA
Source organism: Aeoliella straminimaris (assembly GCF_024054565.1). Classification (GTDB taxonomy): domain Bacteria; phylum Planctomycetota; class Planctomycetia; order Pirellulales; family Lacipirellulaceae; genus Aeoliella; species Aeoliella straminimaris. The sequence goes on along the minus strand of NZ_JAMXLR010000073.1, from coordinate 4,851 downwards.
TGCCAAGCCCGATCCGGGTGCGATGACCGCGCACGAAATGGACTTTTTCGGCCGTCGCATCAACTTCGTCAACGGCTTTGCGGCCAACGATCCCGAGTCGACCGAGCGGATCTGGAACATGGCCCTGGAACGCTATGCGGACGTCGAGCGACGGATTGCCGTGTTCAACTGCCGGGTCGACCGCCCCGACCGTTCGCACCAACTGGGACGCATCATCGCCGACTGGGCACCGGCCGACTACTACGTATTGATCGGCAGCGGCACCTACATCTTCGGCAAGGCGGCCACCGACGCCGGGCTCGACCCGCTCAAATTGGTGATGGCCGAGAACCGCCGCACCGAAGAGATTTTCGAGACGATTATCGAACTATCGGGGCGGTCGTCCCTGGCCATGGGCATGGCCAACATCGGCGGCGTCGGCCTCGACGTGGTTCGCTACTTTGCTAATCGCAGTACTCAAACAGTCTTCAAGTAACATGGTTGAAATGCTCAGCGTCGCCATCGGCATTGGCCTGGCGGTCAGTTTGTTGTTCTCCGAGCTGTTCGGCCTGGCGGCGGGCGGCATGGTCGTGCCAGGGTATTTTGCCCTGGCTTTGAGTCGCCCCATCGACGTCGCTCTCACGATTCTGGCGGCCCTGGCCACCTACATGATCGTGTACCTGATGAGCACCTTCATCATCGTGTACGGCCGCCGCCGTACGGTGCTGATGATTCTGGTGGGCTACCTGGTCCGCATGCTGTTCAACTACATTCCGATGGACTTTATTACCTCGGTGGAACGCTACGCCAGCGAGCAAACCCAATTTCAGGTGATCGGTTACATCATCCCGGGCCTGATCGCCATTTGGTTCGACCGCCAGGGCTGGCTCGAAACGCTCTGCGCCCTGCTAACGGCCGCCGTGGCCATTCGCTTGATTCTTATTTTGCTGTACGGCGTACAACTGAATATGTACTAGCATCGTCCAAGCTCGATCCCTGGTGAGCCGACCGCGCTAGCGCCGGGCGGCCCGGAGGTTGACGCTAAGAAAACCCGAGGCTCCGGCCCCCAAGATTCAACTTCAGAATTACCCTTCTACACAAACCATCCGCAGAAGCCTTCTTCCGCGACGAGTCAAATCTCATGAAAAAAGTCATCTGGCGTCCCAAGGCAGTTTCGCGTCCCGCACTGGGGCTGATCGCCCTGTTGTCGGCCGTCGGCATGCTGATGGTCGAACAGTTTCGCGTCGATCGCCAGCAAGCCTACCATCAGGAGAAGATCGAAGCTGCCCAGATGGCCGAACGGGCATTTAAGGTGGTCTACGATGCGCGGATGGGGATTGAGGAGATTGTGCCCGAGTTCGATCCGTTGGAGACCGGCCTGATTGGCGTCGTGCGTTCGAGCATCACCAGTGTGCATGGCGTGCTGCCCTCGAAGCAAACCTCGGTGAACCCCAACTTCGCCGCCGTGATGGTCGACATGCTGAAACGGGCCGGTGTGAAGGAAGGCGACAAGGTGGGCGTTGGCCTGTCAGGCTCTTTCCCGGCACTGAACATCTGCACGCTAGTGGCCATTGAATCGCTGGGGGCCGAACCCATCCCCATCAGCAGCGGTGCCGCCTCGCAGTGGGGCGCGAACCTGCCCAAACTGATGTGGGTCGACATGGAGAAACTGCTCTACGAACAGGGCATCCTCGAGCATCGCAGCATTGCGGCCTCGATTGGTGGCGAGGAGGATCGCGGCGAGAACCTTTCTCCCGAAGGACGGATCGAGGTGCAGAACGGCCTGGTCCGGTGCGGATTTGATCCGTTGCCCTCCGAAACGTTCAAGCAGGCGGTCGACCTGCGGATGAAGCTAATGCGAGATGCAGCCGGCCCCCAGGGCCTGAAGTGCTATGTCAACGTCGGCGGTGGGGCCGTTTCGGCCGGCACTAGCGTGGGCAAGAAGATGTTTGACGAGGGGCTTAATATGCGGCCCCCGCTGCGGATGCCACCCGAACTGGACGGCGTGATGCCTCGCCTCAGCCGTCAGGGCATACCGGTAATCAATATTATCAATATCGTCGATCTGGCCGAGCGGTTTGGCCTGCCAGTTGCCCCCATGGCCGACCAGCGGGAACTGGTCGAGGTGGGTCAGGGCGCCGTTTTCGAAGCCATCGACTATAATAAGCCGCTGGCCTTCGGGGTGCTGGTGGTGATCGTAGCCAGCCTATTCGGATTTATCCGTTCCGATATCGGTTTCCGGTTGCTGCAAGGCGGGCACTCCCGGAAACAAGCCGGGCACCCCGAACCAATGGTATAATTCAAAGGTGGAAAAGTGCGTGGCAAGCCCGAGCGCTGGCCAGTTCACCTCTTCCCCCTGCCGCCTATCCCCTTATCAACAGTATGTTTCGCGCTCGTCAGCGATTTGGTAAATACATCATCGAACGCAAGATCGCCGAAGGTGGTTTTGCAGTGGTCTACCAGGCTCGGGACACCATCGAGGGGATCCGTGTTGCGCTGAAAATGCCGTATGCGCATTTGCTGAACAAGGAGACGCTGGAAGAATTTAGGCAGGAAGTCCGCCTGGTTGCCAAGCTGGATCACCCCAACATCCTGCCGCTGAAGTACGCCGACTACATCGACGGCAAATTCGTCATCATCCAACCACTGGGGCAGATGAGCCTCGACGACCGGTTGCAGCGGCGGCTATCGCCCAAGCTGGCGCTCGATTATGCCGATCAGATGGTTTCGGCTGTCTCCTACGCCCACAGCCAGCGAATCGTCCATTGCGACATTAAGCCCGATAACTTCCTGTTGTTCCGCGGCGATCGTGTTCGGCTCACCGACTTCGGCATCGCTCGCGTAGCCCTGCACACGCTGCAAGGCTCGGGTGCGGGCACCCTGGGCTACGTAGCGCCCGAGCAAGCGATGGGGCATGTTTCGCCCCGCAGCGACGTCTTCTCGCTGGGCATCACGTTCTATCGCATGCTCACCGGCCGGCTCCCCAGCTTTCCTTACGAATGGCCCCCCACGGGTTTCGACCGTTTGCGGGGCAAGCTGCATCCCGACTTCATCACCCTGTTGCGGCGAGCCATGGAGTTCGACGCTCGCAAGCGATTCCGCGACGCGGTGCAGATGGAAGCCGCTTACGACGCGGTGCGGGGCCGCGCTTTGAAAGTAAACGGCAAGACCACGTCCGCCACCAAGACACAGCGGATGCGCGATTGGCGGGCCGTGCAACGCAAACAATTTCAGCGCCTGTTTGGTGGGGAACTCGAGACCAACTACGAGTGTCACCACTGCGAAGGTCCCGTGTCCGAAGCGATGATTGCTTGCCCCTGGTGTGGCAAGAAACGCACCAAACACCCCGACGACACCAAGTTTCCGCAATGCTGCCCACGCTGTTACCGAGGCATGAAACTCGACTGGGTTTACTGCCCTTGGTGCTATGGCGCTGGTTTTGTTCCCGAAAGTGAGCGACAATACTCCGACAAGCGTTACACGGCCAAATGCACCAATCGCAGTTGCGATCGCAAAGTGCTGATGCCGTTTATGCGATATTGCCCATGGTGCCAGACCAAAGTCAGGCGGCGGTGGCAATTGCACGGATCGAAACAGAGTTGCCAGCGTTGTGGCTGGGGCGTGGCGGGTGATTACTGGAGTTACTGCCCATGGTGCAGCAAGGCGCTCAAGACAGTCCGTTAACCACGGGCGCCACTGTCGACAAATCGCTCCAACGCGCAAAACTTTACACGGCCGCCGACATGGATGCGCCGGACGAGGTGCTTGTCGCCGGTCGCCGGGTGGCAGTCGTGTCGCAACGTTCGCCTGGCAAAGAGACCGCCAACGAGGACTCGGCCGCCGTTATTCCCTGGGGCGACAACGCGGCCGTTCTGGTGGTGGCCGACGGACTTGGCGGCCAGGCCCTGGGCGAGCAGGCCTCGGCCCTGGCAGTGCGCCGCATTCGCTTGAGCCTGCAACAGGCCGACCCTGCCTTTGCGATGCTTCGCTCGGCCATTCTCAATGGCATCGAGGCAGCCAACCGCGATGTGATCGACCTCGGCCGCGGCGCCGCCACCACGCTGGCCGTGGTGGAGCTGTCCGGATCGACTATTCGCCCCTATCACGTGGGCGACTCCGGCATCCTCGCCTTTGGCGGGCGTGGCAAGATGAAACTCCAGACCACGGCTCACTCCCCCGTGGGTTATGGCGTCGAGGCCGGCTTGATCGACGAGAGCGACGCTATGCACCATGAAGATCGGCACGTCGTGTCCAACGTGGTCGGCACGCCCGACCTGCGAATCGAAATCGGCCCGGAACGCAAACTGGCCGCTCGCGATACCTTGCTGCTGGCAAGCGACGGCCTGTTCGACAACCTGCACCTGGCGGAGATTGTGGAGCTGGCTCGCAAGGGCCCGGTCCACAAGGCGTGCGAGAAACTGCGAAGCACCGCCCGCGCGAGAATGGACACGCCAGTCGATGGCCAGCCTTCGAAGGCGGACGACCTGACCATTGTCGTTTGCCGCTAGTGGTTTTTTTGAGATTTGGTCGTTGTCCGACCACCAGAACTGCTAGCACGACCTGCAGCAACCGCGACCCGTTGAATCCGTCCGCGCTTCCAGCGGCCGCACATCACCCATTGTTGGCATTCGTTCGTCGCTTTAGGAAATCTGGCAATCCGATATCCTGCCGGATACTTGCTGCTCGCAACTAGTTTCGCAGTTGCCACGAAGTTGCAGGCCGCTAAGGGCCGATGAAACCCAACAAGTCTTGTGCACAGATTGCGCGCCGTCCGCGTGCCAGAGTACCCCGATTTGTATCGATGAGCATTAGTCCGCACAAAATCCTGGTCGCCGAGGACAATGCCGCTTTGTCGCGGGTGCTGGAATTCAC
>NZ_JAMXLR010000072.1 GCF_024054565.1 Aeoliella straminimaris | reverse complement strand
CTGAGGGTGATCTCCCAGTTCTCCAGGCCGACGTCACCGGCCGACAGATCGCCACTGGCGTCCGTGTCCTGGTACTTGTAGCCACTCTTTGTCGCTACCTGGTAGTTGCCGAACCGTATGTTGGCAGCTGACGATGGAGCATCGAAGTAGAAAGCGTATCCGTAACGACCGTATCCGCCGTAATCGTTCGGGTTCACCACCGTGGTGTTCTGGTCAGGGCTCTCGAGCCAGCCATCCTGCATTTCTTCCACGAGGATGTAGGACCGATCCTCTTGGATGTTGAGGAAGTCGGCAAAACCGCCACTTTCCGTTGTTCGAGATTCAACAGGACCTTCGGAGAACTCATCCGCGTCCAGGACACCATTCTCGTTCGTGTCGACGTAAAGCTCGACATTCCAGCCATCCAGTCCCGGGTCAGCGCCGTCTTCATAGTCGCCATCGGCGTTCAAGTCATGGTATTTTTCAACGACAAAGGACCCAAAGGTTACGAGTTGAATCAGAGTGTTGCCGAAGTTCAAGTCTGTTACGTCCGTCTCGCCTATGGTTACCACATGTTCGTAGTTGTCGCCCTCCATCGGGAAAGTCTGCGACCAGAAGAAATTCTCTGGCGGAGCTGGTAGATTATCGCTGTCTTCTCGAATCGTATAAGTGATTCCTGGGATTAGGTTGTTGAACGTGTAGTTTCCGTCCGCATCCGTGGTCGTGGATATTTCGCCTACGTCGAACGTGCCGTTCCCGTTTTCATCGATATAAATTGTCCAGCCTTCTAGTCCCACTTCGTCGTCGGCGTTCCCCAATACGTCATCTGCTCCATCGGGATCCCAAATGCCATCTGCTGCTAGACCACCTATGTCGAGAAACTTCGTACCAGCAACACTGTGCAAAGCTCCCGGTGCACGCACCGCCCATTCTTCATACCCGTCGTTCGTTGGCTGTGGTTCGCCGAACTTGCTGTACAAAGTCACAAACTCAGTGTCATCGCCGAAAAGGTTATTCGGTACGTACACGAAAAGATCGGTGCGACCGCTTCCTGCTTCGAGCTCATAGTTGAGAGCGATGGTGTTGTCTTCATCAAAGTCCAGGTCGTATATTAAAGTACCCGTTGGCCCTGAGGCATCGGTAAATATGTGCTCGCTGAGTGGAACACTCGATGTGTAGACCTCAACTTCGTTTAGCGACAGAAGGGGATTGGCGTTCGTTTGATTAATGTCCAGGAGAAACTCGCGATAGGCTACGCCATCAATCACTGCAACTGGAATGCTCGACAATTGAAGGGCACGATTGAAGGTCGCTGATGCACCTTCATCGTACTGAGCCGGAATCGCCGTTCCGAAATCGCCACCACGATCTGTATTGTAGCCTTGCTCGGTACCCGTGTTTTGGATGCGCACAAACGAGTGAATGTTTCCACTTCCAGCTGCAGAAACGATTTCGTCATTGGTGAAAACGGCATCGTTTACGATCTCCGTGACGCCAGTGAATGTAAAGTCGTAGGTCGCAAGTAAGCGGCGATCTTCAAGCGACTCGCAGGCAAGTCGCCGAGGACGAACGCCTCGCTTTCGGTCAGAATACTTGCGTACCGATTTCCGCAGCCGACGACGCGTAGAGATGCGTCCCATGACAACCCCCTGTCACGAACAGAAGCCCCGCAAGGCGAGATGGAATGAGCTGGGAGCGGTTGCAATTTTTGGCTTGAGAAGTCGACCGCCTGTCGCCCCCAATTCTTTCTATAGCGTTGCTAGTGAGGCAAAGCAATAAGCTAACTCCGGAATTAATAAAAAAAGACTCTTTGAAAATCACCGCAAAGTCCACAAGTTAAGTTTGCCTTTGCCAGCTTCATCGCGGGGCACAGCCACTCTTCTTGGGGGCCTGAAGCAGACCACTGTTCACAAAGTTCATCAGCGGGATGCGAAGCGTTTTCCTCGTCTTTGCGCACACTACGACTCCAATTTCTGAAACTTCCGACACATTCTGTCAGCCAGCTCAGTTCAAACTCCTTCCGCTGTTGAAGTCGCACGTTTCCAAACTACAAAGGCATGGCGATTTGTGCGCATCCCCGAATTTGCAATCGCACGGGGTTCGGCGGCTCAGCTCTGCCGCGGGCGTGCTACGACGCGTCGGCTTCCATTTTCCGGCTAGTGAACGAGCTAACTCAAACGCGACATCCGAGCTACAGCGGATGGACCAGCCGACCGGAGTTGCGCCGGACGCTAACGTGCAGCGGTCGCGTCCTAGATTTGCCACCTCGGTCAGTTCGCCGGAGTGCCAGCTTTTTGATCAGCGGGATGTTGATCATCATGGTACGACACAATGCGACTGTTGTCGAAGCCGCTCCAGCACTGGTAGCGTCGTTCCAAGTTGACCTTCACCGAGCCGCGGCCAAGGAAAGAATAGACTGCCGTTTTGCCGAATCTGTGCGATCAACGTGCCGAGGCAAGACCACAGAACCACTTGAAGTAATGCCGGTTCATCAGTCCTCTTGTTAGCGATCCACATTGGCAAGTTCCAGGCAAGATGAACGGATGAAAGTGTTGCACCTCATTGATGATGACACGAGGTAGATTAGAATACCGTCCATCGATGCCTTACTACTTCAGCGACTTTTGGACTTCATTCGGCCGACTGGCGCGAGAGAAAACCGCGCTGCGTCAATTGCTCGCGGCGCTGCCGCCAGTCATTAACGCTTAGAACATCTGCGATGCCGTTTTCGTCAAGTGTCATGCCAGTGATCGTTTCTGCCCAAAGCGCTACATCGTTCACATTTCCCTTCAATGGGGTTGGAATCCGGTGATAGATGGCGGGCGTTGCTTGACTTGGTAAGACTATGTAGCCTAGTCCAGTTGAGGTGACCATACTGTGGTTGTCTGGCCAAAATGCGACGCAGACAAACGGGCCTTTGTCAATGTCTTTAGTGTGAACAATGGCTGGTCCCAATTGACGCGAGGTTGCGACGTCCCAGAAGCGAGCCTTACCGTCTAAGCACCCGGTGACCAATAACTCACCATCCGCAAAGAATGCGGGCCTAGTTGCTTGGGAGGGATGACGTAGCGGCGCAGAGATCAAATTCCCTGTCGAGGACCAAATTCTTGTGGTTTGGTCAGAACCCGAGGTCGCGATGCGCGACCCATCTGGACTAAACACTGCGATGCAAAAAGTAGGATGGAGAAACTTATTAATGGCTTGGCCGGTCTTCACGTTCCATAGCCGCGCAAATCCATCCGCTCCGCCCGTTAGCATCAGATCTCCGTGGAAATCGATAGAGAACACCGGTCCTGTATGGGAACGATGCGCAAACTCTTGATCCAGCGGAGTTCCTGTTTGCGCGTCGAACAGCTTAACTACACCATCGAAATAGCCAACTGCAACGAGCCCCTGAGCACTAATTGCTGTGGAAAACGCAGGTTCTCTTTGGCGAAGAAGCTTGGCGATCGGTTGGCCCGACTCCAAATTGCACAAGGTGGCGACTCCAGTACTCCCGATAATGACTGCACGTGCAGACTCCGTGTCACACGCTGCTTGAATAACCGGACCTTTCCATGGCAGGGACTCTCCGATGGCTTGTCCTGTAAGTGCCGTTCTTAATTGAAGGCGGAACTGATCTCGTACGAGGATTGCATTTCGCGGGAAATCGAACGCAAGCGGGTATTTTGGGGCATAGGAGGGGCTAGTTAGAGTGCCTGATGCATCGGCAGGGGCCACAAGCTGAACGGCATTCATTGATCCAGAATAGAGAACTTTCCCATCCTCACTAAAGCCGGCACAGCGAATTAAAGTTTTGTTTCTAATTGATGGGCCGAGTTGACGGCCATCACGTACATTCCAGAGCCGCACCGATCCGTCAAAAGATCCCGATAAGACTATATCCTCGTCGACGGGGCTAAAGGCGACAACGGAGATGGGACCATCGCTGGAAAATTCATCAATGATTTCGCCTGTATCTAAATCCCAGCGGCGGGCGCATTGAGTGGAATCACCAGTAAGCAAGTATTTGCCGTTGCCACTGATGGCTATGCTCATTGCTGAGACGGGAATCTGAAGTGACGGCCGGTAAGCCTCACCGCTCATCTTGAAAAAGCTGATGTTTCCTTTTGTTGGCATGGCATACGGACCGGCATGCACGGCGAACCAGGTCCCGTCCTTGGCGAAGTCAGCAGCCCAGACAAGATTTCCCATTGCGAGAGGATCGGCTAATTCCTGGTGGTGCGTAGCGGTGTCGAAAAGCTGGACGAATCCCTTGCCTTGCAAGGCTTGTGTGTGTTCGTTTGCCCCTTCTAGTTCCGTTATTACTTGACGGCCGCTAGCCACCAAGAGCCGCGAGCCGCCGGGGCTAAAGAGCACCTTGGTGATGAACCCTCGCTGTCTACTAAGGGGAGTGGCCTCTCTCGATTTGGTATTAAATAGCTCGACTCGTCCATCTGCATAACCAACTGCCAACATGCTCGCGTCGTCGCAAAGATCCAGCGCCAGAACTCGACCGTCAAGGTGTTCGATCGTCTCCTTGCAATGGCCGTTTTCACGATTCCACTGTTGAATGAGAACGCCATTGTTCTCCTGACGGGCCGCCGTGATAACCGTGTTGCCATCCGGCGCAAAAGCAACTGCATCGACGCGACCAGACGGAGCTAACAACTGAAGAACACGGTTGACGCGGTCCTGCCAGCTTCCAAGATTTACGCGAATCACCCTTTCCAATTCTGGCGCACGTTCAGGAACAAGTTCTAAACTCCTTGCCATCCACAACAGTGCGCGATTGGCATCGCCTTGGTCGCCAAGCATCTGCCCCTTGTCCAGTGCCAGCTCGGCGCGAGCCCGTCTTGAGATCTGAAGCGCGTTGGTCGCGCGAACCGCTTGCCACGTACTCACCAGGGTTGCCAGGATCAGGATCATGGAGATCGCTGCTGCCATAGTCAAAAGTGCGCGGTGCCGACGGGCAAATTTTTGTAAGATGTACATCGTCGTCGGAGGAACCGCAGCCACGGGCGCTCCCTTTAAATATCCTTTGACGTCGTCCTCCAATTCGGACGCTGACTGGTAACGGCGTGTGCGATCCTTCTCTAGCGCCTTCAGGACCACCCAATCCAATTCCTGGCGCAAGATACAGTCCAAGAATCTTGGATCGGCGTCCCGATTCGCTGCGACCGTCGTCTTTTCCGCTTGGCTCAATACTGCGAGCCGTGTGGAGGGAGCTGGAGTGTCATCCTCACAAATGTGGCGTCGTATTTCATCGAAACCGACGCCGCGGATCGCATTCTGGTCAAGCGGCGTTTTGCCTGTCAGTAGTTCATAGAGCAGAACTCCGAGAGAATAGACGTCGCTACGCGTGTCGATATCCGAGCGGCTCGGGTCGGCCTGTTCCGGGCTCATGTAGTACGGTGTGCCGATGAACTGTTCGAACCGTGTAAATAGGGTCTTGTCTGTCAAGCGATGCTGAGTTGCTTTGACGATGCCGAAGTCGATGATCTTGGGTATCGGCCCTTCGTCCGACTGCGAGACGAGTACATTAGACGGTTTCAGGTCGCGGTGGATAATTCCTTTTTGGTGTGCGTGCTGCACCGCATTGCAAATGTTCGCGAAGAGCCGAAGTCTTTGTTCCGTACTAAGGCGATTTTTATCACAGAATTCTGTGACAGGTTGGCCATGGACCAATTCCATCACAAAGAAGGGACGCCCCTGACTGGTTGCCCCCGCATCAAACACCTTGGCGATGTTCGGGTGATCCATCATGGCGAGAGCTTGTCGCTCCGCCTCAAAGCGAGCAATCACTTGCCGGGTGTCCATGCCCAGCTTAATGACCTTCAAGGCAACTCTACGGACTATCGGTTCGGTTTGTTCAGCCATGTAGACATCGCCAAAACCGCCTTCCCCAATTTTTTGTAGCAATTTGTAGCGGCCAATGGATTCGCTTGTTGACTGTTCGTGCCAATCTTCTGTCACATCGATGCTTTCCCCGAGGGGGTCTACTCCCATCGCCATGAAGCCTTCGGCACGGGCGTCTTCAGCCAGCAGAGATTCGATTTCACGTCTAAGCAGGTCATTGTCGCGACAAACGTTGTTTAGGAATTGCTCCCGCTGTTCCGCGTCGTCTAAGGAAAGCGCGACACGAAAAATGGCCTTTTCGAATTCTTTTAAGTCGGACATTGAGAAGACTTCAGAGATTACAAAAAGTGCCTTGGATTTTCTGCACTATTGCGCAGCTATATCTAATGCGTTTTTTTCGAGGCTTGAATCCAGAAAAAATCACGGGCGATATTCATGCTTTAAAAATGCAGGGATAAACCGGGTGGGCAGGCTTGGCGGACTCAGCGTTGCAGCTCGCGATGTAGCCATGCTCGTGCAAACCTCCAACGCTCGTGTGCTGTGCTGCGGGCGATCCCTAACGCCTTAGCACAGTCTGCGATACTGAACCCGGAGAAGAAATGGAGTTTGACGATCTGGGCTTCCGTGGGGTGTTTTTCAGCAAACTGATCCAATAGATCATCAACAGCAATCAGGTCGTCGGGAGACTGCCCAGACTTGAGCAGGTCATCATTCATAGGTACGCGTTGCACTTGCCCGCCATGCTTGATCCTCTGCTTTCTCCGAGCGCGTTCGACGAGGATGCGTCGCATCGCTTCACCAGCAGCGGCGAAAAAGTGTGAGCGGTTCTCCCAGGATTGACCACCGCCAATGAGCCGCAAATAGGCTTCGTGGACCAGGTCAGTTGCAGCTAACGTTTGTCCCGGCAGTTCCTTCCTAATTCGACTGCTCGCCAAGAACCGAAGTTCGTCGTAAACGGTCGGCAACAGTTGCTCCGCAGCTAGGGGGTCTCCTTCTTCCGCCTGCAGTAGCAACTGGGTTAGATCAGTTCTCTTAGATTTACGTGCTTCAGACATATTTAGGATCTTCCGACTTTCTTCGGACACCGTCATCTGCAACGTCGCATTATACACTGTGCGGCCCTGTCAGTCGCATGGCGGCTCAACATCACGAACGACGCCTCACAGCTGGCACTTTCGAATGTACCGCTCCTCCATTTCAGAAAGGCTTAGAAAAATGGCATGTTCGAATCATCTGTACGGCTTTAGATTTCTTACCGCTTTGGTTGCATTCTTTGTGGGACCGAAATGCGCCCTAAGTGAGCAGATCCAACTCGTCTCTCCCAGCCAATTCGCTGACATGGAGTCACAAAATGACCTACCCACCATCCCTGGGTCGGAAGGCTCATTTCGCGGGCAAATCCTCTACGAGGCCTCCGATTTTTTTTCACTCGCGGGACCGCACCTGATTACGCAGTTCGCGTGGCGGCCAAATGGTAGCCAATCCGAGTCGTTCATAGTTTCTTCCGAGAGCGTGCTGTTCAGATTGTCGACAACCGAGAAGACGGTTGGCAACATGAGCTCGACGTTCGATGAGAATGTCGGTCCAGACGAACAAGTAGTGGCACAGAACGACGATCCGATGTCGATCGAGTACCCAGTTGTTGGGCCTCCTGGCGGGCCCATGGAATTCACAATCATCTCTGAGCTGACGAACCCATTTTTATACGATCCAAGTCAAGGAAATCTGCTACTGGATTTCATAATCTCTTCGGCTTCGGAACTCCCGGCGGACAACGTCGCGGTGCCCGATCCGACTTTGACGACGAAATGGATTGCTGGTCCAGCAGAAGGGACTACCGCAGTGCTCGAGTTCGGCGGAATCATTACTGAGTTCACGTTTGCACCCGTTCCTGAGCCCTGCAGTGGCGTTTTGCTGTGCATTGGTCTTGCCGCAGGGACTTCCGCAATTCGCCACGGGAAAGCCAAACGCTTCTGATAAGGCCCCTCAGACAATCTTCACAGATCGAAAACCGGAAAGATTGGGTTCGTCCAGAGTCGGTGGTGTGCTCGCCCTGCAAATCAACGCTTATACAGTAGCCCTAGCGACCATATTGATTGGGACAAAGTGTAGCTACTTACCTCGCATCCACGTACTTCAAAAATGGAAAGTCGAGATGGAATTACATCATACTACCACCACTGTAAGTAGGACTACACTTCTTTTTCTGGCAATCACCGGCGTGGCGCAAGCGCATTTGACGGGCACTAGGGACATCGATATCAGTGGTTTGCCCACAGGTGGCGCTGACCCTCTCGACGACGAAGTCTTGATGATCGATCTGGGAACTGGCGGACAAGACGCGGTGATCATCGGAGTAGGTTGGGACGTCACAATTACGGCCGACGATCCGAGTTGGTTGTCCCACGCTTCGATAGATTTTCATTCTTCATACATCGTCAACCCCGCTGGTTTCCCCATGTTTGGCGGCGATGATTTCTCCGGCACTGCTTCGTATTCCAGTGGCGGCATCGAAGACATCACGATGATCCCAATCCCTGGGACAGAAGATACTTTCGATCTATCGTTCACTGCCCCTGAAGGAATCCTGACATTAGTGCTGAATGAATTTGTCGACGACTTGTCTGTGGCTCCGGACGGATTGTGGGAGAGTCCAAGTCTTGTCACAGTCAGGTACACGTATGTTCCCGAACCTGCTTCGATTGTGTTGCTCGGTATGATGAGCTTGGGCTTGCTCAGTTCGCGATGCCGAAAGCGTGCAGTTGATGTTTAGACTGCAGTCCGGGGACAGTGCCTATCCTTCGATAGCGGGTGAACTTGCAGAACGCCGCAGACCGGAGAGTACGATGAACTAAGATAGTTGCAGAGGTGGCGAGACGAATGGCACTTAGATTTAGCTAAATTGTTTGCCTGAAGAGAGATAGGCGAAAAAGGCCTCGCTTGCTCAGATGGTTCTTGTCACAACCCATCACGGCAAGGAGGCTTTACGATGCGGGATGGTAACCATGGATCGATCCGACAACAGATCAATTTTCGGAGACGTCAGTTTCTGCAAGTCGGTGATCTGCCGTTTGCGGAGGTACTTTCCCTGGGGACGATAGCGCCAGCACTGAAAGCAATCGATAGCGTTCGGAAGGATCGCATCTACACTCCGCTGGTAACTCTGCGGGTCTTTCTTGGCCAGTTGCTTTGCGCAGACCCTTCTTGCCGGGCCGCCGTCGCACGGTTGATCGCCCACCGTTGTTCTCGGGGCGAGACGCTCTGCTCTCCGAGAACGGGCGCCTATGCGACTTAGCGAAATGCCTTGGTACCCTGTGAGTGCCTCTACTTGCGCACGGACCAATCTGCGGTTCCACATGGGTCAGTTTCCTGGTCTGTCACGGCTCGGCGGGCGTCATCCATTTGAGTACGCTCTTGCTTGCCCCTGATCTGCAGTCGGTGACCACCACCGCTGCGCCGAACGCCGATTCCTTCGAGCTGGCCGACGATGCATCCGCGTCCAGGAAGAAAACCGCGCAAGACGCGTCGGTGTACCTCGCCTCGTCGAGATTTGGCTCCGGAAAAGTCGTTTTGGCTGGACAATACCCGTAGCCCTTCCTGTCGGCCGCAACGCCGTGGTCTGCCTTGGGCGAAAGTTTTTCTTTCAGCCGACCCGTCGCTGTAACAGACGGACGAGTACAGCGTAAGTGATTCCGGCGAAATCATAACGCCGTGCTGCCAGCAGGTAGCACCGAGGCAGGGACTCTTGCCCTTCATCGCCCGATTTATCGCATTCCCCTTTTGTCGAGTCGGAAATGCGATATGTCGAGGGCGGTCTCGTACAGCGATAGGAGAAAATGATGAAGAATCGCAAGCATCGACCGTGCGCCGGACGTACTCTCCAACACGGCTTTGAGGACCTGGAACAACGACTGGCATTTGCGGCCACCGCCACGTCCCTCCCGACCACGAACGACGATACGAGTTATCATGCGCCCCATGCGCAAGTGGCAACGGGAATTGGCTATGATCAACAGAACGGGGCACTGAACATCTATGGGAGTGAGGCAGATGACAAGGTGGAAGTCTCCCAGAGCGTTTCCCAGGTGGACCTCAATACTCCGCCCGTGGTTCTGACCATGGTATCGCTTGGCCATTATGAGATGGTCGAAGGTGAGCGAACCTTCGTGGTCACCGAAACTCAAGTAATACCGGGTAGTCCGGCGGCCATTTACGTCTGGGGGTACGGAGGAGATGATGAAGTCTATAACCACACCAACATCCCCATGACGGCAAACGGCGGCGCGGGCAATGACCTGTTGTCCGGCGGCGGTGGCAACGACACGCTGAACGGCAATGCCGGTAACGACAGGCTTTGGGGCAATGGCGGTAACAATAGCCTGAACGGCGGGTCGGGTGACGACGCACTCTACGCCGGAGCGGGCAGCGACAGCCTCCACGGTGGCAGCGACAACGATGTCCTGGTGAGCATCGGCGGCGGTCTGGCCATCCTCGCGGGCGGAACCGGTACCGATGGCTACTGGATTGATACTAGTGAGGTGGTGAGCGACGCTTCGAGCACCGAAATCGACGCTGGAAATATCCACACCATCGACCAGTTTATGGGCTACAGCTTTGATGGTGGTGATACATCCGCGCCCGTCGGGAAACAGCTGAATGGTGGCAATCTCACCGATCCGCTTGCCATCTACAGTTCCGATCCTGATAAGTATGTTCCGTTGCATCTAGAGAACTTCTCTTCAAACCCGCTGTTCGCTGAAGGCGGTCCGAGAAATGACGACGTAAAGCAGGGATCGGTCGGCGACTGCTACTTCATGACCACACTGTCGGCCATTGCTCGTGCGAAACCAGAGTATATCGAGCAGATGGTGGTTGACTTGGGCGATGGCACCTATGCAGTCCGGTTCTATGACAGCGGACAGGAGGTGTACGTCCGTGTCGACGCCGATCTGTATGTCACCGATAACGGCACCCTGCGGTACGCCAAGCTTGGCAATGACAACGCGATGTGGGTTGCCATTGTGGAAAAGGCATACTGCTTCTTCCGCAAAATGCAAGGGACGTACGCGTCGATCGCTTCCGGCAACGGAACCGTCCAGGATCACTTGAATCTGGCAAAGATGAGCTACAAGGTCGAGGACGGCGTAGATGCTCAACAAGTGATCGATTGGCACACCAACGGTTCACCTGCGGGACCGTTTGCCGATGCCGTCGAGGCAGGCGCTCTCAGCCTGTTGCAGTGGATGGACAATCAACTCGCCGAAGGTCAGGCGGTCTACACTGGCGCCCGTTCAGGAGTCAGCGACAACACGCCGCTTCAGCTCGACGACCCCAATGTTGACGGCAATCAAAGCACGTTCCGTCGTGGTCAACACATTTATATGGTGGACAGCGTTCTGAAGGACGGCGATGACAACATCATCGGCGTGAGGCTCTACAACCCCTACGGTTGGTATCACACCCTCACCGACTTTACCCGCATCTACTTCTGCCTGAGCGCGGGCGCTTCGTTCCAGGTGAACCCTGGATTGAAGATCGTCGACCATAGCAACATGGAATGGAAAGAAGAAACGTCCGTCGTGCTCCCAAACAATTGGTTCGGCACCGAGATGCCCGCCGTGCAGTCCAAACCTGAGGTGAGGAAGATAGCGACAGCAAGCACTACCCGAACCTGGACAGGTAGTACCGCTATCAAGTCAAAGCACGAAGCAGCCGTGGACGTGGCTCTCGCGGAGGTTTGGGGCTGGCGGTAGGCAATGCACCTTAGGCGTACATAAGTCGCTTTCCGTGCTTGTAGTAAGTGACACCGAATCCAAAAATGTCATATTGACGGCATCCAGTGCATCGACGAGTTCCTCTGCTGCCGAGCGGTCTCTTTGTTGGGAGTGATGAAACGATGTGCAGAACACAAATGATGCTGGCGACGTACGCAGTGATTGCAATATTTGCTGCCACCGCTAATGCACAAACTCTTCTTTTCGACTTCGAAGATGGCACGGACCAGGGTTTTGGAGCGAAATTCAGTAGCGACGTCTCTGAGACGTTTCCCATCATCAGCATGGGCGACAGCAATCGAATGGAAGTGCTCCGCAACGGCGACTTCCAGAAAGCGGATCGCGGTAGTGGCGGCGACGCCCCTGACTCACTGTCGCCACTGATCTATCGGCTGGACTAATACCAGCGGATTGACCAGTCTCCATAGAGGTGCTTTGAATTGCAGCGAATGGGCGACCTCCAGTCTGGGTACCGTAGCTGCAGCGGTCGGTTTGTGGCGAAGACACTTCCCGCAATTTGCAGAATCCGCAAACCGTGTCGGACGATGCAACGAATGGCACGTAGAAACGCACAACCTCTTTGCAGCTAGATGCCTAGCTTCGCTATCGCAGTACTGCATGCCACGCATTAGTTTCAAAGTGATGTCGCCAAAGAAGGCCTCGCTTGCTCGGATGGTATTTGCACAACCCTATCCTCAGCAAGGAGGCATCACAATGCGACGTTCTAACCCCACGCGTGTACGCCGGCGAATCAGCAGGCATATCCACAACACATGCATCAGAAAACGAGCCTGGGCTTCCCAATAGCAAGAATTGCCGCCATTTTCTCCCTTTCGTGTGGCGCCGTTTTGGATCTGGGCATCTGTCGATACGCCGGCTAGGGCCAAGGAGAGTTAAGCGTCTTTGGCCAGCTCATGGCGTTTTTCCAGGCAGGTGATGTAGTGCTTAATACAGCTTTTCGCGGACAGCGTGTCGTGGCAAAGGTTCCTCACGGCCATTGGAAGACCACCACCTTCGTTGGGGCGTTGCGGGCCACCGGCATCACAGCCCCGCTGGTCGTGGATGGCCCGATGAACGGAGACGTATTCCTGGCCTACGTGCGTCAGCACTTGGTACCGACCCTTCGTCCCGGCGACACCGACATTCTCGACAATCTCTCCAGTCACAAGCGAGCGGGGTTCGAGAAGCGATTGAAGTGGTTGGCGCGAGACTGTAATATCTACCGCTCTACATCCCCGACCTCAACCCGATCGCGCTGGCCTTCGCCAAACTCAAGGCACTACTCCGCAGCGCCGCAGCGCGAACGATCCCCACTTCGACTCATCTGCTTTCAGGAGAATTCGGGCATGATTGAGTCGACGAACATCGGCCTTGCCGCGACGCAGCAAGGCCTCCAATTCATCACGTTCCGCTAGCTCCAAAGTCACGCGATACTTTTTTGCCATCGTCAGCCTCCTTGCCGGGATGTTAGAATCTCACCGGAATCTGAACAGAATTCATCCTTCAGATCAAGACTGACAGAACACTAGAATGATTCTCAGTCCATCTGGAGCACTCAAGGCTAGCAGCGGTGTGTTCATGCGCATCCTCTGCCGCGCACAAAAGCAGTTAAACGGGGGTCCGCCCCCCGGTCGCGCCAAAAACCTCCCCGGTGACATAACTCGCCGAGGGGGACGCGAGCCAAACGTAGAGTGGAGCCAGTTCTGCGGGTTGCGCTGCGCGGCCAAAGACAGTGTTGGAGCCAAATTGCCGAACTTTCTCCTCGTCTACCGAGCCCGGAATCAGTGGCGTCCAAACCGGCCCTGGCGCCACAGCGTTGACACGGACCCCGCGATCAATCGCCAGCTTCGCCAGCCCCTTCGTCATGCCGATTAAGGCCGACTTTGTCACGGCATAGGGAAGCAACTCCGGAGAGGGATCGTAACCCTGAATGGATACGGTGTTGATGATGCTGCCCCCGCAAGACAGCTTAGGAAGAGCGCCTCGCGACAACCAAAACGGGGCGTACACATTGGTCTTGAGAATCCGATCGAACACTTCCGTCGAGAAACCGTCGATCTCCTCCCGCGTCACCTGGTATGCAGCGTTATTGACGAGGATGTCGAGTTTGCCGAAGTGCTGTACGGCATCGCCAATCAGCTTCTCGCAGAATGATTCGCTGGTGAGGTCGCCAGCAATGCACAAAGCCTTGCCTCCAGCTGCTTCCACGAGCTTGCGAGTAATATCAGCGTCTGTGTCTTCCGAGAGATAACCAATGACGACGCTCGCCCCCTCGCGGGCGTAGGCCAGGGCCACGGCGCGGCCAATTCCGCTGTCGGCTCCCGTTACCACGGCCGTGAGTCCAGTCAGCAGCCCGGCGCCTCGGTACGATTCCTCCCCATGATCTGGACGCGGGTTCATCTCGCCAGTATGACCGGGCATGTCGATAAGCTGTTGCTGATCGTACGGAGGCTGAGCGTATCGTGTTCGCGGATCAACAAGTTTCACTTCTTCAGCCATCATGACCTCTCCTCGATCGTCAAGTTTTCAGAACTTCTATCACGCCTTCGCTCGGATCGGCGGGCATGGATCGCCGGTGCAGCCGGGCGTATGGCGAGTAGAGCGATTTTTACCTGATCCAATCGGGCTGTCCGTCTTCCCACCACAATGGTCCCCGCTCTTCCAACTGTACCTTCGCTGCATGGACACGCTACCGGACGAACCGAAGCCCAATCGCAGTTAACACTGCCTTCACCGCCCGACGCGCGGCCATTAGCTCACGGACCAGCAAGTTTCGCTCGTTCAACGATTACGCGGGATTGGTTGCCCTCCAAAGAACTCGGTCTACGACGGTGTACCGACCGGAGTATGCAACCTCTCTATTTTTTCGCTTTGAGTCAGCCATACGCCGATTCCAGCTCGCTTTTCAATTTGAGCACGCTTCCACCATCGTCGCCATCGACGTAGCAGGCCGGATTCTCTTCTGAGCCGTCCCGAGTGATATCGCTGCCGTCAACCTTGCGGGCGACCCTCAAGTTGAAACGACTTTTCACGCTCCCATGTCCAAAATCGTTTCTCCACTTCCATTTCACTCTCTCGCCTTCTCTGCAAGAGTGCGGCATCCGGGCTCTCCTAAGGGAATGGTTAAAGTCACCATGACGACGCGACGGTGGGCGAGCAACTACAAAGCAAAACCTGTGCCGCCCGGTCCCATACAACAGTCAATACCCCTGAAATCAGATTGATGATCATCTCGAACCAGTACGGGAAGCGACGCTCCTCGGTAGACTCGCTAGCTACCTTCGCCGCCAGCAATCCGTGAGCCGGCTGGAAGATCACAATCCACCCTTCTTCGCAAGGTTTGACAATCATTGAGTGGCTTCGCTTGGTAGTTCGTCGATCTTGTCGAGACCGAGCATCTCGGGGAACTCTGGGTCGTAGATGACATTCTTTGCCAACGGGAACTGATGCGAGCGGCTCTCGAAGAAGTGCATGAAGTAGCCGGCGGTGTTAGGCAGCACGACTAAATCGCCAACTCCTATCCCCCGCGGGAAAAGCAATCTCCGCTTGATAATCAGGTCCGATTCGGTGCAGTAAGCGCCAAACAGGTAACCGGTTTGGTGGCCAGGCTGAGTGAGATGGCGACCTTTGCCTCTGTGTTCGACCAACACCGGATCGACGCAGAAGTCGACGCTCGATGTACGGCACTGCGTACTATTCATGGCCAGCAGCACCGCAATGTCGCCGCCCCAGAGTGGCTTGACGCCTTCCACCCGGGCAACGGTCAGCCCGGCGTCGTCCAGTAAACTCCGTCCCGGCTGGCACCGCAATTCAAGGCCGCGTGACTTCACTTGCCGAGCGATGCATGTACCATCGATTTCAGTGTCGAGAATCGCGGCGAGCCAAGCTTCTCGCGTGGGCTGCTGGTAGAACGGGTAGATACGCGGCTCCCCCAGCACATGGTCGCCGTGGACGAAGCGGCCCAAGGGATCGTTGCGATATGTAACCTCCCCGCGTTTCGCCGTGATCGCGCGTTCATGCTCCTGCCAAAATTGGGCCCAGTCAGCCTCGTTGGCGAGATAGCAGACAGGAAGTCCGCCGCCGATGTCAAGAAACGAGACAGATTCGCCGGCACGTCGCAACGAATCAACAAGCGGAAGCGACTGTCGGATCGCCGATACGCGCTCCGAAGCACAATAGCCATCCAAATGAAAATGCAGCCCGGCGATGCTTCGCCGGCTCGACCGACGTTCTTGGAGGAAGCTCAGCAACTCGTCGATTTGATCAATGTCGAAGCCAAACCGCGAATGGAGTTTCTCTCCCTGGTGGCTGAATCCGCTGATGCGCAGTGCCAGCTCAGCAGTTGAGTTCTCTTCCCTGAGCAGAGAGTCGACCGCCGTTAGTTCCTGGAAGTTGTCGATAGCGATCGTTACGCCCGCTGAAACGCAAAGCTTCAGCAGATCGGCACCTTTGACCGCGGCCGTGCAAATAATGTCGCCTGGACTCGCTCCGCGTGACAGCGACTGCTGAATCTCTTGGCTGCTCGCACAGTCGAGTCCGAGTCGGGCATCGACTGCGGCATCCACGAATGCGAGGCATTTATTGGCTTTCCTAGCGAAGAATGGGCGAAATTGCACGCTTCGCTCGGCGGCGACTCGCGAGAGCGCTGCAGCATGGGTAAGGAAGGGCGTGATGTTTACGACATTCAGTGGCGAACCGTACTGATCCACCAATGGGTGCAGGCTTTCGTCTTGCAGGAGGATCCGCATCCAATCGGCGATGCGTCCTGGAAGCGGCACGACGCCACAGCAACCATCGCGCGGCTCTTCGGTGTTGAGTTCAGGTGCATTCTCCTGCGGAAGGGCAATCTTTACGCTCACAGCGTACTCCTCTCAACCCGTTGCAACTGCTCGACAATGTTACTCGCCCAACGGCTGGGTCCATCGTGCAGCTCGGAATTCAATGTGTCGTTGCCTAAGACTGCGCCTTCCGTAGGTCGCCCGACGAGCGTCACGCCGCACAGGGTTTGGCCTGTGGCGGTAACGGGGCGTCCCAGGCGGTCTATCCGGTAGCCGCAGCCGCTAGCGTGGGGCACGAGCTTACCGCGCTGTGCGAGCGAACGAAGCGGTCCGTGGGGATTTGACGACGCGGGACTGGGCAGAACGGCGTTAATATGGCGATCGATTCTCACGATTCGGCATCCACAGTTGGTCCGTAGTTCTCTAAATCCCGACTCGTGGGAAGCTACGTTCCCTTGCAAAAATTCCAGATCTACCAATCCGCAATCGACGAGTGATAGAAACTTGCGGCAGTTCTCTACCGGCGGACCGAACGCAATGCGTTCCATCTCGGCGGCCAAGGTGCGAAAGTGAGGCCACGAGCCTTTCGTCAGGCCGTCATGGCTGATTAAGCCGACCAGCGTCGGGTACAAACGACGCCAAGCCTCGCCCATCGCCCACGCAGCGTCGGGTTCTTTCTTTCCGGTGGCGACCTCGACCGAGGCAGAAATCTGATTACGGAGTTCATCGCCACTGGGACAGCAATGCAGCCATGACTTGAACCACTCCGCCGCCCCCGATCCGCCGACGGCCTGCAACGCGGCCTCGGCGGCAGCTTCGACTAGGGGCCAGATCTCATCGCTAAAACCAAGGGGACGAAGATGTGCTAGCGCGGCTAGTCTGCCTGAGTGATACTCCCACATTTCTTCCAGGTTCGACACGGACATCTGACGAGCCATCGGCTTGGAGAGCATCGGACGTCCGCTGCGCGAGTACGGGTAGATTCGCGCAGGTTCATTCCCAGAAGTCTGATAATGCCAAGCCTTCTGGCCCGGTCGGAACACCCCGCCACGGCCCTCGGTAAGAGCGAGGATCGCGTCGATAGCGGTTAATCCGATACCGCGTAGAGCGACGTAGCTCCGGGCTGGCGCCATTGCCAAGGAGAGTTGAACATCGGTTGGGTAGACATGAGAGATGTCGAACGACCCCATCTGTCGCCCGTCGGTAGCCGTGCCACGCCATCCCTCGTGTCCTACCGCGAGTAAGACTTCATCAAAACCGTGATAGCCTCGCCCGTTGTCGGTAGTGACTCGCCATCCGATGTCTGTGTCAACCAGGTCGAGGACCTGCTCCTTGATCCGGTCGACGGTTCCATGCTTTGAAAGTCGATTCATCGTCGTTAGGTAGCTGTCGTGCAAGTATTCGCCGACGATCGCTCGCGGCACGAATTGGCCCGCGGCGGCAAACTCGGGGTGCTCCTGTCGCAGCCACTGCAGCAGACTTGATCCATCGGCCTCGCTTTTCCGCACGTGGATGTGCTCGGCGGCGAAGTTCATCCGCAGATAGTGGGGCTGGCGTGAGTCGTAGACGACTCCGGCGCCTGGGAACTCGGCGGGTTCGAAAATTGCAACCTGCAATGGCCGTCCGAAATTTCCTTTCTCTAATAGAGTCGCCAGTTGTTGGATGCAGAAAAGCCCCTTGGGGCCGCAACCAATAACAGCAACTCGAAGTGGGGTGAGCGGTCGATCAAGCGTGCTTGCTACGGCCGTCCCACGTCGGTCAAGTGCACTCATGGTTGCCTCGCTTCCATCGAAATCGGCTCATCGGAGTGAACGAGAGAAGCTAGTTCCCCGGCGGACACCCCTAAGTTGGCTTCGACCCACGCGTCATCGAAAATGGTGTTCAGATAACGTGTCCCAGAGTCGTGCAATACGGCGACAACAGTCTTGCCGTCAAGCTGGTTCCACATCGAGCGGATGGCTGACAGCACGCCGCCTCCCGAACCGCCCGCCAGAATCGCCTCACGGTGAGCCAGACGGCGGCACTCGATCACGCAGTCGAGATCGGAAACCCGTCGCACCTCGGTATTCCGACTCTCCCGCGCGAGTGGCGGAATTCGACCTGCTCCGAGCCCTGGAATTAACCGACGCCCGGCGCTCCCGCCAAACAGTACGCTGCCGAAAGCGTCCACCGCGATCAGTTTGGCGCGGCGCCCTCGCGATTTAAGCAATTCTTGACAGCCCTGG
Organism: Aeoliella straminimaris; assembly: GCF_024054565.1. Lineage (GTDB taxonomy): Bacteria > Planctomycetota > Planctomycetia > Pirellulales > Lacipirellulaceae > Aeoliella > Aeoliella straminimaris. The sequence goes on along the minus strand of NZ_JAMXLR010000072.1, from coordinate 270,795 downwards.
AGTGTGCCAGTGCTGCTGACCGCCACAAAGACATAGTCGTAGGCGCCCTGCAACTGATCGTCTATCTCGGAAATTGTGCCCGTGCAATGGGCGCGAGGATTGGCGGGGTTCGCATATTGATTTGGCCAGAAGCTGTTAGGAGTTGTTTCGAGCAGGTAGCATACACGCGCCAGCCGGGCGTGGAGAAAGTCACCTCGAATGGGCGTCGTCACCACGTCAACCTGGGCTCCATAAGCTCTCAACATCGCCAGGTTCTGCGACTGCGTGCGTGGGTCAACGACACAGATCAATGGTAACTTGTGGTAGCGGCATACCTGCGCCAAGCCAATGCCCATGTTCCCAGAGGTGGACTCAATGATCGTTGTCCCTTTTGTCACCAACCCCGCCGCCATAGCGGCCTCAAGCATCGACCTCGCCGGGCGATCTTTGGCGCTACCCCCTGGATTAAACGCTTCCAGCTTGGCGTACAGGTGACCACCACTTAGTGGGCAGTAGCGAGTTAACTCGACCAGAGGTGTTCGGCCAATGGTCGACAGTATGCCGACTCCGGTGCGAAGATTTGATCTTTCCATGGTTGTCTTGAGGACCCAAGGAGAAGTAACGGTTAGTGATTTTGCTTACTTAGTTTCGCAAATGGCGCGCCATGTGCGTCGCCAGCACCGCGAACTTCGCCCCCTAGTCGAAAGCTGGAGAGCTAATCATGAGATTGACAAAACTCGCGATGATCGTAGCAGGCGGATTGGCGGGAGTGCATCTCGCCAAGAAAGCTGTTCAGAGAACGCGACACTTCGATTTTGAAGGCCGTACCGCGCTAGTAACAGGCGGGGCAAGAGGCTTGGGGCTCATCCTTGCACGTGAACTGGTCAAGCGGGGAGCGAAAGTTGCGATTTGCGCCCGCACCCGTGTCGACCTGGACGCGGCCGAAGCCGAACTCGTGGCGATGGGGGGCGAGATCCTAGCCGTAAAATGTGATGTTCGCAACAAAGACGACGTCGATGCGATGGTCGAACTGGTCAGCGATCGCTTCGGTCCCGTCGAATTGCTGTTCAATGTAGCCGGTATCATTCAAGTCGGGCCGCTCGACGCAATGACCATGGACGACTTTCGTCAGGCTATGGAAACTCACTGTTGGGGAGTCCTGCACACGGTGTGGGCTGTGCTGCCGGCGATGCGAAAGCGACGCTGGGGACGGATCGTCAATGTCGCATCACTCGGAGGCAAACGAGCCGTCCCACACATGCTTCCCTACAGCGCCAGCAAGTTCGCTCAAGTAGGCCTAAGCAATGGTTTGCGAACCGAACTGCTGAAAGACGGCATCTATGTGACGACAGCTTGCCCCAGCTTGATGCGGACCGGCAGTCCTCGCAATGCGATCTTCAAGGGACGCCACCGCGAAGAATACACCTGGTTTAGCATTGGCGATTCGCTTCCGCTGGTCAGCATGAATGCTGAGGTGGCCGCAGATCAGATAATTCAAGCGTGCCAAGACGGCGCCGGGGAAGTTGTTATCCGCGGCATAGCGAACCTCGGCGTCGTGCTCCAATTGGCTCTCCCCAATGCGACCCGTTTTGCGCTAGCGCAGATAGACGCCTTGCTGCCGGTCATGGGGGGCAATGGCGTCCAACCGGCTCGCGGTTACGAAAGCCAATCTTCATGGTCTCCTTCCTGGATCACTCATCTTAGCGACGAAGCCGCCCGAAGGAACAACGAGATGCATCCCCATCCACTGAATGCAGCAGAGTGACCCACCTAAGCTCAACAAGACAAGCTGGCCCTTATACTCCGAGGACAAGTCAAACTTATGGCCACTGCAATACCTGAAAGCACGAATGCTGTGACCTCACGAGAAACCTAAAAGTTGGTCAAGACGTAAGCAATACCACCCGATCACGGGCAAGAAGGACTCGATATGCAGAAACTCTACTGCGAAGGTGCGGAGTAGGTCAGACGTCGAACGCACAACAAGTGCGGGTCATTGTCGATTGGTTTGCTTAAGTATTCACCACAGCCACACTCGATGCACCGATGACGTATTGCAGTAACTGGGGATGAGTTTTTCATGATTGCCAGGCGGCTCACTGGAGACTCGATCGTGGCACTGGTACTCTCAGCCACGGTGGCTTACTCCTGGAATTGAGGTTTATTCGCAAAACAAAATCAAATCCAAGTAGGCCGTCCTTTTCAAGACTCCTCATCCACAGTACTCTGTTCTATCTCGGCAGCCGATTCGCTTTGTCCGTCGCTCAGTTTCTCGTTGCACCGCGGCGACACACCTGAAACCACTCACTCAGCTTATCGCTGCGACTAAGACAGTAATGTTGTCTTTACCACCTACTCGAAGAGCGCATTCAATTAGCTCGTCGACCGCTTCTTGAGGTCTACCAAATCGTTGCAAGGTCTGAGAAATCTCGGCGTCACTCACCATATCTGTTAGTCCGTCCGAGCAAAGCAACAGTCGATCGCCTGCGTCGACGCGTACGTGGTGAATTTGCGCCGAGATATGTTCCTGTTCACCGCCCAAATTGTTGAGCAGCAAATGGCGGAATTGCTTGACGCTGGGTGGGGCTTTGCCCGCATCCACCAAGGCTTGTGCTACCGTCTCATCTCGAGTGATTTGCCTCAACTCCTCTTGCCGCAATGTATAGGCACGAGAGTCGCCGACATGGATCACCAGTACATCATGACCAAGGCATAGCGCAGAGGTCCATGTGGTTCCCATGCCGGCCAGAGCTGGGTCGGCCTTTATGTATTCTCGAAGAGTCGACTGCATTTTGTCGACGTAGGCACTTACGCGCTGACGGATTTGTTGGGCTTCAAAGTCTGTGAAATTCATCACCCAACTCGTAGCCTGTTTGGCGAGGTCGAACATGGTCTCCAGCGCCAATCGACTGGCAAACTCTCCGAACCGTTCACCACCCATGCCATCGGCAACAATCAGTGCGTAGACGCTGTCGTCGCTCAACTCACAACCTTCCCTTTCCAAGTTGGTCATCAACAGTTCGCTCGACCGGCGTCGTTTTACTACAGCGTAGTGATCCTCGTTGTTCGGCCGGACATGACCAGGATGTGACGCCGCGCCGAACTCATACCATAGCTGAGTTCCAGCTGGAGCAAAGAAGAAATCCGCAAACCTGTCATCCGTAAGGTAGTCGTCCGTGTCATCGAGATCTGAAGGTTTGGCCACAATCCAATCTCCGCTTGTCACATATCTGGCTATTCGGGCACGAGGTTCACCTTCGCACAGCGAGGAGAGATTCGCAACCACTTCTCCCTCCGCCTTTATACGCTTTATGCATGCTGTGCGGAGTATCGATGTTCGGATCGAGTCAACCAACCTTGTGGCAGGCTCACAATTCGGCGAGAGACACTTGATTCCAAACGTCCGTAGTGCCTCCTTGAGCGACCAGGACTTGGTCCCTGCACCACGCGGTCGGCCGTTGACTGTCGTTAGGGCACCGTTATTCAATCTCCGTTACATCTTCGTGGTCGATCTCATCCTCGTCCGTTTCGCCCGGGTCGGCCCCCGATGGGTCTGCCGAAACCGGGGGAGCGCTGGATTCGGCAGCTGGGGCGATTGTCTCCTCCGTCTCTGTTTCGCAACCAGCCAAAGGTATGCATAGGGAAAGAGTGATAATCGAGTGAGAGAATAGCTTGCGTAACATAAGTGGAATTCTCCAATACGGATTCTAGAGAGTTACTAGTTGCCAGAAGAGCCATTAGAGCTCTCTCCTAGCAGATAAGTGGGCTCTTGGCTCTGCACAGTTCCTTCGAGGCTGTCGCTACTTACATTAACTTTGATGAGGGCTTCTCCAGAACCCTCGGCGGCAGCGATCAGCTTCCATTCGAGTTTCTCTCCCGGCATGACTTGTTCGACCGCCTCAAAACTAACTTGCCGCCCGTCGGCACTGGCAGACGTTTCGCCACTAGCCTGCTGGAACTCGAGATTGCCAGGCAGTTCCGCGGAAACTTGCACATTCTTGTCGGGAGCCTTCCCTTGGTTGAAAACGACAATCTTATATACGACCTGGTCTCCACCCCGTATCGGATCTTGTTGGTCGACCACCGATACACGTAGTGCTGGTACTGCAACGATTGTGGTTTGGGCGTTCGCCTCACTCGAAGTGAGAGCTTCCTCTCCCTCGGATGTTCGACACGGGTCGCACAGGCTTGCCATGTCCGGAGCTTGCTTAGTAATTTCAAGGTCGGGTTGAATGAAGCTGGTGGCGGCCGAGAGAGATACATTCTTTGGTACAATGCGAAACGTTTTAGACGCTGAGACGGCATTCCGCTTCTTTCTGCTCGTCTCCAACTGCTGTCATCGTCAGCTGAAGTGATTTTCCAGCTGGAAGCTTGTCGATGGTCCACGACTTCTCCTCAGAACCAGTTGGCGGCGAATACTGCTCGTCTGACTTCCCACTTTGACCGAAAGACTGACTACTACTTTTCGATTGTTCTGGCTCCGTCAGGCTGGTGGCTCGAATCTCAATCGGACCTGTGAGTTTTGCCTCGAGTTCGATCTCGACATGTCAAACTCACGCCTCTTGTTCAGAAGCGTGACGGAGATGTCGTAAGTTTCCCCAACCCTTACTTATTCGGGGGCGTCCAGCTTCAGCTCGCGCAGTTGGTCGGCGCCGGGGATCGCTTGAGTGCTCTCGGACGACTGGGCTGAATCGGAGTTTATTTGTTGACTCGAGGCGATGGCGGAGAAAAACGCGAACGCTACGGTTAGCACGGTCACGCCAAAGGTGGCTTGGAGAAGGGATATCTTGTTCATGGGTAAACTCTGGTCGGGTGATATCAAAATTTTTGATGTTTGACGCCAGTTCAACCACGCAACCTGAATGCCATAGAGTCAAATTGTGTGAGAACCGATTTGTATTAACTTGGGCATTCCCGACCGGCAACGACGAACCGGATTCCACCGACAGACCGCAGTTCATCTATCTATGTTTAACTATCTACTGAGGGTACCGCACCGAATTGAGAGACGGTTCGCCCTGCAGGTAACGAGCCCGGCAGGCAAGTGAACGTCCTGCCAGCGAAGCGTGACCGCTGTCATCCGACGTGCTGAAAGCTACCTTTCTCTTCGCACTAGGTGAGCAACTGCAGCCCATCATGGCCGTCTGGCGGCCAGCTGATCACTACAGATGGCCGCGAAGCTATTTCGCGCAGGCTGGGCGGTCACCGTTGTAGTAGTGCGGGAGCGGCGGCAGGGAATCGATGGCCCAGGATTTGCTCAAGTTCGGCACATTAACGTCATGCACATCTAGAAACCTGCACCCATGATTCGTTGCGAGGTCGACCATCACCACTTTGACCCATCCAAGGTTAAGACATTCTTCATCAGATAGGTGTGGTTGGTTACTTGCCTCCCTGGATCAGCACGGTAGAAACCAGGAGATGAAAGTTGGGTAAATGCTTAACCTGCGGCAATGAATACGATGCCACTTTTGGCGTTGTGAAGAAAGGGCAGACTTACACATTTGATTCTTTTGAATGCGCGATTGCAAAGCTCGATCCTACATGCGGAGCATGTGGAACGAGGATCATTGGACACGGGCTACAAAGCAGCCAGCGGTACTTTTGCTGTGATCACTGCGCCGAGCGTTCCGGTGCAACAGTACTCAAAGATCGAGCCTAACAGGCAAGCGTGTTCCCACATCTTCCAATCCAGACGCAACCACTCGTTGTATCCTACTTCGGATTGCGTCGTGCAATCGGCATGAGTGGGCTCTTGCTGCCCATTGCTCTCGGGCCGATCGGATGGTGGGTGTTTGGAATACCTATCCAGGACAATCTCAGCAGTTACTACCACACCCCGCTTCGGGATGTGTTCGTAGGAACTTTGTTCGCTATCGGCGTATTCCTATTCTGCTACAGAGGACACGATTGGGCGGAAAACTGGACCGCCAACGTTGGTTGTGCCGCAGCCATGGGCTTAGCACTGCTGCCTCTCGATCCCCACAGTGATCCACTATTGCAACGTTCTTGGGTAGGGTACGCGCACACTATGTGCGGTGGGGTGTTTTTTCTAACTTTGGCGTTCTATTCGCTCGTCCACTTCCCGCGTTCAAATACACCACTTGGTGACGAAAACGACTTGGTCCGAAACTCCGTATACCGTGCCAGTGGTATTGTCATACTCTTCAGTCTCCTCGTGATGAGCGCGTACCTATTCTTGCTTAGTCCGTCACAAAGGGCGCATTTGGATGAATACCATATCTTACTCTGGGGTGAGTGGGTAGCAGTGTGGGCATTCTCAGCAGCCTGGTTGACAAAAGGTCGGGCGTTGGTGGCGGATTTGGCAGTGGGAGCAGTCGCCGCAACAGCCAATGCAACAATGCGGAATAGGTCCTAATTGTTCAGAGCAGTCAGTGAGCCCGTACTGGAGCCATGACGATGCGGAGACTTACTGAACATTACGCGAATCATCCAGCTAGCGGGTCGTCACTGCAGGCAAATTTGTTGCGGGCATTGGTTCCCTCGCGTGTGCCTCGCAAAACAGCGTCCACCGCAGCGCGTTGAGATGTCGTCGGGTGATATCGATTTGCGACTGAAGGAACTCTTGGCAGGTAGGGTCCATAGACTCCGCAGTGAGAGCAGCTAGATAAGCATAAAGTAAGTGCTCCTCGATTTCTATCAGCGACTCCGATAATGACCGCTGAGTGAAACGATCTGAATCCATCACCTCCACTACAGCCAATTCATCATGCACACAGGAAGCTGGTATGCCACCGAGCAAATTGATACGAGCTTCTAACTCAACATGGCTCTGCCAATGCCGTTCCCTCACGGTTCTCAATCTGTCCGATTCCGCCGAAGTACTGGCATTCGCTGCGGCGGAGTCATAGGCCAACACCGCAATCTGCTCACTAGCGTGCAGTCTCTTGAGCAATTCAACAATCAGTTCGTTAATCACAGTTCCAGATGTTGAGAGAATGGCGAGTTCAGCGACCTCGACCGTTGCATCGATTGCGCGCATGAAAGGCAAGTCTTGTGCCGCACCGGTGCAAATGCAGGGGCGACGGACGACTATTGGGCCCAATTCTGCTACTGTCTGGAGCTCACTGGCCAGCGCAGCCGACGCGCAATTGCCCGTCGACCTTGGACTGGGTGAGTCCTACCAGTAAGCAACGATGCAACCAATGTGGTTACATCGCCGCCTGCTGGAACCACTCACCATGCCTATGTGCTTCAGAGCTTAGCGTGTAACCTTGCTTCGGCACTTCGAGTAGCTACGCACCATGGTCAGTCGGTCGCAGTGGACGCGTTTGAAGTCTAACGGCGCAATCGCCACTAGAATCTAGGTCAAGTAGCGGTCTGCTTGTTGGTGGCCCGCACGTCTACGTGGTAGCTTTTCAACCATTGATTTGGCGCATGTTGCTTTCGCAAGATTAGAATCGAGCCTAATATCTCTGGTGCCCCGAACATGGAACGGAGTTTGCACCATCTGTGTCGAGTCTACATGCACGCACCGAGGCAACACACCGCTCGAGCCGACTCCACTGCTCCCCGAGAAAGCAACTCTTTTTCATGTCTATCTCGCTCTCTCAACAGGTCGCCATCGTTACCGGGGCATCTTCAGGAATCGGGCGGGCGATCGCGCTTGCCATGGCCAAAGCAGGGGCATCAGTGACTGTGGATCACTATCGCGATGGCACTGCCGCTAGCGAGGTGTGCGACGAGATCATTGCAACAGGTGGGCAGTCTCTCGCCATTGATGCCGATGTGAGCAATGAGTCGGAGGTAAAGCGGCTGTTCTCCGAAACCATCGACCGCTTTGATCGCGTGGATATCGTAGTTGCTAACGCAGGTATCCAGCAAGACGCTGCTCTGGTGGAGATGTCTTTGGAGCAGTGGAATCGTGTGTTGGCTGTGAACTTAACTGGACAGTTCTTGTGTATTCGCGAGGCGGTGAAGCAGTTCCTCCGACAGGGGGTTCGACAAAAGGTCTCCCGCTCCGCAGGTAAGATCATCTGCATGAGCAGTGTGCATGAGATCATTCCGTGGGCAGGACATGTAAACTACGCGGCAAGCAAGGGTGGCCTCAATCTGCTAATGCAATCGACCGCTCAGGAAGTCGCTGACCAGTCGGTTCGTATCAACAGCATTGCCCCAGGCGCGATTCGCACGCCTATCAATCAATCGGTGTGGAGCCAACCCGAGGGTCGTGCTGGGATGTTGAGATTGATACCAAAGGGAAGAATTGGCGATCCACAAGATGTGGCTAAGGCCGCAGTGTGGTTGGCTTCAGACGAATCGGACTATGTTCATGGGACCACGCTATTTATCGATGGCGGAATGACGCTGTATCCTGGCTTCTCTGAAGGTGGCGGATGATCACTCACGGGTTCCAATAGCGAAGGGAGCAAAGAGCCTTGCAACAACTTTGGTATAAGAATGCGATCTTGTATTGCCTAGACGTCGAAACATTCCAAGATTCGAACGGTGATGGTATTGGCGACTTTCGTGGGCTGAACTCCCGGCTCGACTACTTGTCCGGACTCGGGGTGACCTGCGTGTGGCTGATGCCATTCTACCCGACGCCAAACCGTGATAATGGGTACGATGTAAAGGACTATTTCGCAGTCGATCCACGACTCGGGGACCTTGGCGATTTCGTCGACTTCGTCGAGGCTGCTGAAAATCGAGGAATTCGTGTGATCATCGATTTGGTGATCAATCACACCTCGATTGAGCATCCCTGGTTCCAGGCGGCTCGCGAGTCTCCGAGTTCACCTTATCGCGACTACTACGTGTGGAAGAAAGACAAACCGGAAGACGCCGACGAATTCCTCGTGTTTCCGGGATTTCAAGAAACCAGCTGGACATACGATCGAAAGGCCAAGGAGTACTACTTCCATCGCTTCTACGAGCATCAAGCAGAGCTAAACATCGCCAACCCCGCCGTGCGAAATGAGATCCGTCAAGTCATGGCGTTTTGGCTAAGGCTGGGTGTGTCAGGATTTCGTGTGGATGCGGCGCCCTTTCTCATAGAACTCAAGTCGCTGGACGGCGCCGAGGTAGACGAGCCCTACGAATACCTGACAGAGTTCCGCAACTATCTATCGTGGCAACGCGGAGACGCAATTCTGCTGGCTGAGGCGAATATCAATATGCGAGAAGCGCCAGACTACTTTGGGAGTGGTGACAAGCTGCACATGATGTTCAACTTCGTGTTGAATCAACATGTCATGTATTCGATTCTAAAGGGCCACGCTTTGGCAATAAGAGAAGGCCTGTATAAGCCACCGACCATACCCAACAAGTGCCAGTGGGCCAACTTTCTTCGCAACCATGATGAGTTTCCCGTCGGGCGTTTAAGCAAGAGTCAGCAGGAAGAGATCTACGAAGCTTGGGCCCCCGAGGAGTCGATGCGTATTTACGACCGCGGCATTCGCCGCCGTCTGCCGCCGATGCTGGAAGGCAATGAGAAAAAACTGAAGCTCGCGCACAGCTTGCTGTTAACACTCCCTGGTACGCCGGTGATACGCTACGGGGAGGAAATCGGCATGGGGGAGGACCTTTCCTTGCCCGAGCGAAACAGCACGCGTACGCCGATGCAATGGAGCGGTGATAGTAACGGTGGCTTCTCGACGGCCAACCGGGACAAATGCATCCGCCCTCCGATCAGCCGTGGCAAATTCCGCTATCAACAGGTGAACGTTGCCGAGCAGCAACGAGATGCCGACTCTCTGCTAAAAGTTACCGAGCAAATGATTCGCGCTCGGCGCGAGAATCCGGAATTCGGAACAGGGGAGTGGCAAATCGTAGAGACAGGTGACCAGCATGTTATAGGGCATCGCTGCGGATTAAATGGCACCGTAGTTGTGGCGGTGCACAACATGGACGATGACCAGAGAACCATCTCCCTCGACCTGGCTGACTTAGCTGGATGGAGTTTCCAAGAGATACTCTCCGACGATGCCTACGAGATCCCCAAGACAATCGAATCGGCAATTGACGTGGGCGGATTGGGGTACCGCTGGTTTCGGTTTGAGCAGAAGGAATAGCACGTGCCAGAGCAAAGGGCAACTGAACTGGTTACTCGCAAACCCGCGTGGTCATCCGATCCGGCTACGCTCGCTTCGCAGCTTTTGGAGCGAGAATGGCTCGTCACTCTCGGCAACGGCGGGTATGCCAGCGGAACCGTCGGAGGACCACCTAGTCGACGGCACCACGGACTGCTTATTGCAGGGCTGCCTGCCCCTTATGGCCGTACACACACGTTAAGCCATGTGCGTGAGGAAGTGATCTCGAGTGATGGCTCACGTGAACGATTGTGGGGCCAACACCTTCTTGGGGAGTCTCCAGAGCTGCACGGCAGCGAAAACTTTGAGAGCTTCTTTCTCCAACAAGGACTACCAAATTGGCACTACCGTGTTGCCAATACCCTCATTCAGAAGCGGATCGTTCCAGCCTTTCGAGAAAACACACTGGCCGTGTGCTACGAAGTGCTCGATGGTGACGAAGCGGTTTCGCTCGACTTGCGGCCAATGATCCAGTTTCGTGGCCATGACGCCCCGGTGAACACTCCTGTGGAGAACGGAGAGTGGAGTTTCCGCACAGATGGGCAAGTGGAGGTGTTGGCCTCGAACGCGAATACACCATTGCGTTTGAGGCTAGATGGGATGGACTTCCGCTGCTGTGATGACGAGCTGCGAATCGAAAACAGCTACTACGGTATCGAAGATGAGCGGGGCTACGACCATGTCGGTTCTCTTTGGAGTCCCGGTCGCATGCTGGCAACTCTGACGGCCGCAAGCCCGATCTGCCTGCTGGTCTCCACGGAGCCATGGTTGACGTTCTCTAAGCATTCCATGGAGAAGTTGACACAAAGGGAAATGGATCGTCGGGACAAACTGTTGGAGATTGGAACCCAGGCCACGAGCCGGTTACACCGAGAGCTGGTGTTGGCCGCGGACCAGTTTCTAATCCGCCCAGCCTATCGAGCCGCTGACCACAAGCAGATGCAAGGGCAGCATTCGCATCCCGATCGTCGCTCTGTGATTGCGGGATATCCCTGGTTTACGGACTGGGGGCGAGACACGATGATCAGTCTGCCCGGCCTTGCATTGTCGACGGGACGATTCGATGAAGCACGTCGCATTCTGCTGACGTTCGCCGACTATGTTCGCGATGGCTTGATCCCCAATCTTTTTCCCGAAGGAGCCAATGTGGGCATGTACCACACGGCGGACGCTACCTTGTGGTTCTTTCAGGCCTTGGCTGCCTACCACAATTGCAGAGATGATGGCGAGCTTATGGCCGAGTTACAGCCGGTACTGACGGAGATCATCGGGGCACATATTGGAGGAACTCACTACGGTATTGGGGTGGACGCCAACGATGGGCTACTGCGTCAAGGAGCCCCGGACGTGCAGCTCACCTGGATGGACGCCAAAGTTGGCGACTGGGTGGTCACCCCACGTCGCGGCAAAGCGGTAGAAATCAACGCTTTGTGGTTTAATGCATTGCGCCACTATGAGCAGTGGATGAAGACGCTCGGTCACGAACGTTTGGCGAACGAAGCAAGGCAGGCAGCCGACCGAGCTTTCAAGTCATTCAATCAGAGATTCTGGTTCGCGTCGGGTCGCTATCTGTACGATGTCGTCGACGGCGAGTCCGGTGACGACCAGTCGTTGCGTCCCAATCAGCTGTTTGCCATTTCGCTTGCGTACCCCGTGCTCGCGCGACAGCATTGGCAGGCGGTGGTCGAAAGGGTATCGGCCGAGTTATTCACACCTGTGGGCCTTCGCTCCCTTGCCCCTTCCGACCCCGAATATAAAGGCGACTACACAGGCGATGTGTGGGCACGCGATGCCGCGTACCATCAGGGTACTGCATGGTCATGGCTGCTCGGGCCCTACCTGGAAGCTTGCGGCAAACTCGAGGTCGAACCACAAGAGTTCAAGTCGCGGATATACGAGGCACTCGACCGGCATCTGAGCGAAGCCTGTATTGGCCAAGTGAGCGAGGTCTTCGATGGCAATGCGCCCCACATGCCCCGCGGCTGTTTTGCTCAGGCTTGGAGCGTGGCAGAATTGCTTCGTACAGAAGTAGGCACGGCCCTCTAGGTAGTTCGCGACGCGAAAGCACTCAACGATGCAGTTCAAAGTTTCCCAAAAGATTCTTAAGACTTGCGACATGTTCTTCAGCCTGTTTGGCTTCCTCAGAATACACTTGCCACGATTGAGAGTGCCTTTGTGCGGCGTCTCTCTTCGCAAGCCGCTTGAGCATTCGTAGCCCCTCCTCCATCAAGCGACGGGGTCACTTTCCTAGCTTCTCTAGCTGGAACGGCGGCTAGCTGAGTGACGCAATCAGAGATCCATACGTTAGCAATCGGGGATGTCACGCCCTATCAATGGGCTACTAAGCTCGTCGATCGCGAGCCCAGTTGAAGAACCGGTCGAACTGTGCTGTCGGGCTTTCAGGTGACGTCGCCTCCCCATGTGGCATGCTGAGCTTGCGCTTCTTCTCTTACGTCACCCATAAAGAGCGGAAAATCGTGAGGCCGCCGGTAGTCGACAGATCGAGTCCAATGTTGATGCAATGCGGGAGAACTTTTTGTTGTCTCTCATCAGCACACAAGGCAGCGGAAAAAACGCTAATCAACGAGTTGCCTGTTGGGCTCATCGGTTAGCTCGACTCGCAAGCGGCCTCCACGCACGATGTCCGCAAACCGCAGTTGGATGCTAGTAATTGACTCGCCATTGAGGTGCAGGCTATGGATATAGGTGTTCGCCTTGCTATTGTTTTTCGTCTCAATGACAAAGGTGTCGCCCTCATAGTATTTAGCGTTCAGGTGCAGCGTGACGCGATCAAACAAGGGGCTGACAACCTGAAAGCCAGGCTCTTCTGTCGTTAGCCCTTTCACATCAAATAGGCCCATCGATGCCATCACATACCAGGCGCCCAACTGACCTTGGTCCTCGTCTTGGCCGTAGCCATACCCATGGATGCCGTCGATGCCGTAAAATTCGTCGCAGATAGTTCGCATCCATTTTTGAGAGAGCCACGGCTTTCCAGAGAAGTTGAACAGACCAGGCATGTGCAAGCTTGGCTGATTGCCATGATTGTATACCGCACGGACGCCGGCGAAGGCGTCAATGGTTTTGCCACCTCCGAAGACGTCCGCACGGGACCGTACGAATGTCTGGTCGAGTCGATCGTTGAAGGTGTCGCGACCGACACGCGAGATCAGTTGCTCGATACGATGAGGGACGTACTGGGTATACTGTTGTGCGTTGCCTTCTTGAAAGCCGATCCATGGCGTCAAAGGATCGAACGGCGTGATGAAACGTCCTTGCTGATCGCGTGGCCGGACGAGGCGTCGCTCGTCGTCGAACAGTGTCGTCCAATTATCAGCCAATGACGAGAGACGCTCTGCATCGGCATGATGACCGAGTTGCTTTGCGAACTGCGCAGCAGCGGACGCGCTGAATGCATACTCCAGCGTATGGGAGGCAGCAAAGCCCGACCCCTCGGGAGTCGTTTGATACCCGAGTTCGGGCAGGTAGGGAGAGTAACCACGCGTGAGAAACTGATCGACGTCTAGCTTGCCAGCGCCTGCCGGACGACCGCGCCCTTCCAGCTCGTTCTTTCGCGTGGCCTCCCATGCCAACGGAACATCGTAGTCGCGAATTCCGCACTTATAGGCCGTTGCGATGAAAAGGCCTGTGAAGTTAGTACCGACTCCTGACACGTAACGGCTGCAAGCGATACCGTCGCCCAGCCAACCTGTTTCGCGGTATACTAGCAGTTGGCTAGAAATCCAGTCGGAATAGTACTCCGGGTACGCGAGGGCCCATAATTGCGACAGGTTCCAGAATGCTCCCCACACTGCATCTGTATTGTAGTGATTGTGGACGGGAGTGCCGGTCTCATCTAGCGGAATCTGACCGACCGTTCCTTCGTTCTTCGGGTAGCTACCGTTGCAGTCGCTGGCCAATCCGCGCCCGAGCAAAGCGTGAAACAGGCCTGTGTAGAATTTTACCCGGGCTTCGCGGGCCCCGCCCTCTACGCGGACCCGTCCGAGCAGGCTCTCCCACGTGCGTTGGGCTTCGGCACGAGCGTTGTCAAATGTTAGATCACGCGCCTCCTGCTCGAAGTTCATTCGGGCATTGGCCACTGACGTGTAAGACAACCCCACCTTCGCGTGCACGATGGACTCTTCGCGGGTATCAAACGTCAAGTACAGCCCAGCTCCAGCGCCGGATTGCTCGCGTCTACCGGCAAAGACCTGTGCGCCATCGAAGGTGCCATACGATGTGGGCTCACGATCGACCCGGGCGCTGAAGTACATCGTGATGGTTGCACCCGGCTGATAAATGTCTACGTATGCCGGACGAGTAGCTACCCAGCCTTCAATTCGGCCGTCGTCGGCATATGTTACGGAGGCGTCGACCACTGGCCCGCTTTCGCCCATCCGCGTACCAACGTTAAAAATCAGGTGGGCTTGCTCGGTTCCCGGGTAGGTATACCGATGCAGGCCCACGCGTGGGGTGGCTGTCAATTCCGCCTGGATGTCATAATCCTTGAGCCGCACACTGTAGTACCCAGGCTCGGCCGTTTCTTCCTGTTTATCGAAGCGCGACCGATAGCCGCTATCTGGATCCTCCAGATTCCCCGGCACAGTCTGTAATTCGCCAACCGTGGGTGCGAACACCACGCCGCCAATCTGAAACTCGTGAAAGTGCGCAAAGCCCTCGATGGAGGTGTGTCGGGCGTCGTATCCAACTGCCTCCCAGCCGCTGGGGTTTCCGAGGTGCCCGTCGGTAGTGGGCGCAAGTTTCGCCATGCCGAATGGCATGGCGGCGGGAGTGAAGAAAAACCAACGCGAATGGGCGGTCCCGATTCGGGGATCGACGTAATCGATGAGGCGGTGGTCTCGATCGGGCTCAGCCGCAAACAGTTGTGAAGTCGCGACCAGTAGCGACGGCAAGATGACCAACACGCACGCAATGACGTGCCACCGAGGCCGTACGGCCTGCCGCGTGGAGGAAGTCCAAAGTTGCAGGAAAACGCGAATGCACATGATATTTACTTGAGCATGGAGTTGTAATTATACGCCTGCAGAGCGGCCAGTTGATTGAGGCGGTTGTGGAGCCCCCCACTCTTCGCCAATTTCCTCAAGCGACTTGCCCTTGGTCTCCGGCACATAAAGGGCAACAAAGATCAGGCCGCACAGACTGAAGAAACTATAAGCAGAGAAAAGCGTTGCGGGCCCCACTGCGGGGTTGGCATTGAGCCAGGGAAAGGTCTGGATGACCACAAAGCAGGACGTCCAAATGGTGAGGGTGGCCACGGACATTGCCGCGCCTCGAACCGACGTTGGAAAGATCTCGGAGCAGATAATCCAAGGGAGTGGTCCTAGCGCCATCGCGAACACTGCGATGTAGCCGATGATTGAAACAAGAAGGGGTAATCCGCCGATACCGTTACTGAACATCCACGCCGTCGTGGCAAGTGTCACCACTTGGACCACCAGCCCGAATAATAGCAACGGCTTGCGTCCCACGCGGTCGACACCCGCGAGCGCTACGCCCGTGGCCACCAAGTTCACAAGGCCGACCAAGACCGACGACGCAAAGGCATCCTCAATGCCAGCACCAGCAGAAGTGAAAATCTGCGTGGAGTAGTACATCACCACGTTGATACCGCTGAACTGCGAGACAGCCATTAGCACCACCGCGATTAGCAAGGGGCGGCGATACCGAGGATTAAACAAGGAGGCAAAACCACCCTGTTCCGCGCTTTTGGCGGCGAGCATGTCTGCGAGCAGAGGTTCCACTCGCGTGCTTCCGGACAGTTGGCCGATGATTCGCCGAGCGGTGGCGAGGTCCCCGCGGCTGGCGAGCCAACGGGGGCTCTCAGGTGCACGGGTCAAGAGCAGCAGCAGTACCCCAGCGGGGATCACCTCGCTCCCCAGCATCCACCGCCATCCGCGCAGGGTATTCCATGTGTCATCGCCAAGTGACTGAATTGCGGCATTCACGAATAGCGTGAGAAATATCCCCACGACGATCCCCAGCTGAAACAGTGCCCCCAACGTTCCTCGATACTTCGCGGGAGAAAGCTCGGCGATATACACGGGGCATACCATGGAGGTGACCCCGATGCCGACGCCGCCGATCCAGCGGGCGACTAGGAACTCAGTGAAGCTATACGGTACCGCCGACAGGATGGCAGAGACCGCAAATAAGATGGCGCTGACAAACAATACCCGCCGTCGCCCGAAGCGGTCGCTGAGTGCTCCCGCTACCAGTGCGCCAGGAATGCAACCGAGGATGGCACTTGCCCCGGCCAACCCTTCCTGGAAGGGGCTAAGAGAGAAGCGCGCGGTCAGATACTGATTCGCACCGTTGATAACAGCGGTGTCGTAACCGAAAAGGAAGCCACCGAGGATGGTGACGCCCGCGACCAGCAGAAGCACCAATCGGTCTGGGGAAATTTCACTTGCGTGCTCGGCCTGAACGGTCATCGCGGTGTAGTCAGGAAGAGGAGGTCAGATTGCCGCAAGCGGGAAACAAGCCACTTGACGCGCGTTGCGATAATGTCATAATGTATAAACATTCGATCATTTGTCCAGCCGGCGTCGGTGCTTTTCTAGGATAATTGACGTGCTTACCACGATGTCCGCCCTCAACCCCGCAGACCCTGTCCCCTTGCACGTGCAAGCAGAGGCGGCCCTGCGGCAGCTGATACAAGCTGATGCTT
Organism: Aeoliella straminimaris; assembly: GCF_024054565.1. Taxonomy (GTDB): domain Bacteria; phylum Planctomycetota; class Planctomycetia; order Pirellulales; family Lacipirellulaceae; genus Aeoliella; species Aeoliella straminimaris. Next base: position 254,076 of record NZ_JAMXLR010000072.1, on the reverse strand, counting down.
ATCGAGATGGAAGGCTTTTACCGGATGAAATGAGCTTGGCAACGCAACTCGGCATCAGCCGTGGCACGGTGAGAGCGGCAATTCTGCGGTTAGTCGATGAGGGGATTCTCGAGCGACGGTCGGGCGTGGGCACGCGTGTGGTATCGCAACCCGCAACTTCGGCGATATCGGCATGGCAGAGCCTAACGCGCGAGATGACCTCGAAGGGGATCGTGGTCGAGAGCTATGAGACGGGCGTGGGAAAGCACATAGCCAGCACGGCGGCCTCACAGGCACTCAGGATCAAGGCGGGAACATTCGCCTTACGATTGGATCGCCTGCGCGGTTGGGGCAATACACCCGTTTTGCATTCTCGGTCCTGGTTTCATCCACGCCTGAAGCTGAAGGGCGAAGAAGACTACAGCAAGCCCCTCTACGAGGTGATAGAAGAAACTACAGGCGTGGTTGCCTACTGCGCGCGGGAGGAACTAGCAGCCGTGCCTGCTGACGCCTTGATGGCTAAGAAACTCAAGGTGCGCAAAGGCTCACCGCTGCTGCTTCGAAAACACACGGTAATGGATCGGGCACAAAAACCGTTTGAATATGCCGAGGTTCACTACGTAAGCGAACGATACGCCCTGACGATTGATTCGCAGCGGAGCAAGGGATGACGGTTATCGCGTGTGACTTCGGCGGCACTCGCATCAAGGTTGGCCTGGTGCGAAGTGGATATGTGTTGCGGCAACTCGCAATCGATGCTCGTTCGTCCCGGCCGCTGGTGGAGCGACTTGCCGAAGTTGCCGCGGCTGTGCAGCAGCTTTGCGAATCGGCGGCGATTCGCCCCCGGGACTGCAACGGGGTCGGTATCTCCTTTCCCAGTATCATCGATCCCGACGGTCGGGTATTGGGCGAATTTGGTAAGTATGGTCCAGTGGCTGCTGAAGACTTCACGCGATGGACTGAATCAAGCTGGAGCTTGCCCGCAGTCATTGAGAACGACGCCCGCCTTGCATTGATTGGGGAGAAAGTCGCGGGGGCCGCGACGGGGCACGACAACGCGGTGATGATCACTCTGGGCACCGGTATCGGGACCGCCGCCCTGGTGCAGGGTGAATTGCTCGTCGGCATCCATGGGCAGGCCGCCATTCTTGGCGGACATCAGACCGTCGTCGTTGGCGGCCGCCAGTGTGTCTGCGGCAATCGTGGTTGCGCCGAGACCGAAGCATCCAGTTCAGCACTTCCGCGCATTTTGGCCGCGATGGGACGTTCAGACCTCTCGACCCTTGCACCCCAGTACGAGGACGTTTTTAAAGCGGCTGCGTCGGGAGACGAATGCGCTGCGGCCGTTGTTGCGAGAAGTCTGGCCGTTTGGGGGACAGTTGCCGTTAATCTTGTGCATGCCTATGACCCTTCCATCGTTGTGCTCGGCGGTGGCGTAATGCGGAGCCGGGATATCATTCTACCGGCAATTGCTGAGTATGTGACGAAGCATGCCCACACCCCGTGGGGAAACGTAACAGTAGTGGCCTCGCAGCTCGGCGACGCTGCGGCCCTGGTAGGTGCGGAGTGGCTCGTCGATCAGAGACTATCTTTGAAAGCGTGACGTGAGACGAAGTACGTACAACAAGAAACCCATCATCCAGGTGCCTGCCACTGAGGACGCGTGCGTTGCAGGTTGGAACGAGATCGGACATCGGCTTGCCGCGGCTGTAAAGGAGCAGGGTTCGGGTCGAATCGTGCTTGCCGTCGATTGCTATCCAGGCGTAGACGTAGACTACTTGCTGAAGCAATTCTCCGAGCTACTCAAGCCGGTGGCCGTTTGCAATGCGAACCAGGCAATGCTCGAATCCGAACGAGTCGAAGCCTTAGTGGAGCCCTACCTTGGTGGCGAAGATTTGGTGTTCGGATACTTATCACCGCTCACACTTCCCGCCTGGTTCGACGAAGATCGGACGGCAGCAACACGGAACGAGATTCGCTCCTCGCCGCCGGGGCTCGTCCTGGTGGTGGGCCCAGGTGCCACGCACCTCGTAGAGGCGGACATTCTCGTGTATGCGGATCTTGCCCGCTGGGAAGCGCAAGGCCGTTTCCGTCGCAATGAGGCGAGTAACCTCGGCATCGAAAATCGTCACGAGGACGCAAAACTCCAGTACAAACGAGCCTTCTTCGTGGATTGGCGTGTCGCTGATCGATGGAAACTGCCGTTGCTAGAACGCTGCGATTTCGTACTCGATACCCACAATCACGCAGAACCGAAATTGGCGACTGGCGAGGCGGTACGGCGTGGCCTCGAATATACTGTGTCGCGCCCGTTTCGCGTGGTGCCGTTCTTCGATCCAGCCCCCTGGGGCGGGCAGTGGATGCGAGAAGTTTGCGACTTGGACCGGGACCCACCGAACTACGGCTGGTGCTTCGATTGCGTACCCGAAGAGAACAGCCTGCTGCTCGGCATTGCCGACACAGCCATCGAGATTCCGTCACTCGATCTGGTGCTGCGTCATCCCAAAGAGTTGCTCGGCGATAGGGTGTTCGAACGCTTCGGTGTGGAGTTCCCCATTCGTTTCGACTTTCTCGATACGATGGGCGGAGGCAATCTGTCGTTTCAAGTGCACCCGCTCACAAGCTACATTCAAAAGCACTTTGGGATGAACTATACGCAGGATGAAAGTTATTACCTGCTAGACGCAGGTCCAGAGGCGTCGGTATACCTGGGCTTGCGCGAGGGTGTGGATTGCGAATCCATGATCAAAGACCTGCAACGCGCTCAAGCTGGCGAGATTGAGTTCGACGCCGACGCTTACGCCAATAGATTCCCGGCCAAAAAACATGATCATTTCCTGATTCCGGCGGGAACCTGCCACTGCAGTGGTTCCGACAGCATGGTGCTCGAGATCAGTGCAACTCCCTACATCTTCACGTTCAAAATGTGGGACTGGGGCCGCCTGGGGCTCGATGGACTTCCACGCCCGATTCACCTCGATCACGGGATTGCAAACATCCAGTGGGATCGCACCACGGCATGGGTCGAACGTGAACTCGTCAATCAAATCCAAACCGTAGACTCAGGAAAGGGCTGGCGGGAGGAGGTGACTGGTCTCCACAAAACCGAGTTCATTGAAACCCGACGTCATTGGTTCACCGAGCCGGTCGATCACAACACGAACGGCGGCGTCAACGTTCTGAACTTAGTGGAAGGAAGCGAAGCCATCGTGGAGAGCCCCAGCGGCGCGTTCGAACCGTTTGTGGTGCATTACGCGGAGACATTCATCGTGCCTGCCGCCGTGGGGCGCTATCGGGTGCGAGCAGTTGATGCCGATCCTCAACGACCGCATGCGACGGTGAAAGCGTTCGTTAGACATTAGGACGGACATATCTACTTTCCGGATTTCTAGTGCGTCGCAGTGTGCAGAGCAATCCGTTGAAAAGGCGCACAAACGGTCCTGATTCCGTTCATGCTTTAATGGAGCAGCGTCAACGGGCAGCGGGTCCACGGTGACCTCCAAGGTCATCCCACAGTTCGCGAAGCGTGGCCGACGAGAGTTGTCTGGAACATCTCAACACGTTGTACGTTTGGAGATGCTTGCCCACCGTGAGCGGCGCGGGAACTCCACCGGAGCGCCGGTAACCTTCTCCACCTATCAGATCAATTCTCCAAATGCGGGCGCTCTTGACGCTACCAATTGGACCTCAATCGCATCCTCTTACTACGCTGGCAATCCCGGCAGAAAACTACTACCGACGTACGCGACCCAAACATCGCCCAGGGTGTCGATATCCACAGGGGACATACTGCAAATTTCCCCCGGCCGAGCACTGGTAAGCCGCTGGATACGGACCATGTCGGCCACCATCGGCGGCAAGTGGGTGAGCGTCGCGTCGATGATGCCATCATCAACCACTGTGACACGCTCGATCTCACGAGCTCGCGTACGCCCTTTCTTGAGTCCCGGCAACTCGCGGAGCGCCGTGGATACCGAAGCCTCAATGACTTCTTTGGCAGACGCCCACTTGAACATGGCCCGCAAGCGGTTGACTTGCTTGTTGATGTACTTCCGCGACCAATCGAGTTCATCGATCATCGCCCCCCGCAGCTCGTCAAGGGCGAGCGGACCGAAGTCGGCTGCGTAGGTCATCGCATGATGCTTCCGCAACAGACGAAGGACATCGTCGATGGCTCCCGCCTCGCGGGTTACTTGGCCGTTTTTCCGGTAGTACTCGTGCGTGTGGCGGCGGTAGACAAGGATCAGCTCGCTGAGGGTCACCGGCGAGCCAGCCAGTCGCTTTTCGCGGAGTGTGGCGGTGGTAACCGAGGCGATTTTCGCCTCGACAGCGGCGTCACCGCTGGCATGCTGGGGAGTCGCTGGCTGCGATTGCTGATGGCGAGCCCGCTCCCACTGCTTGAGTATCTCTTGGTAGCGAGCATGGCTCTGCTGCGAGCCGTAGGGCCCCAAGTAGAGCCGCTCACCAAACAACGAGACGACCGCTTGCTTGGTTGACTTGTGGAGTCGATACGCGGGAGGCCGATGAAAAAGTCGCGGCATGATAGCGCCCTTTGCGGTAGCAAGAGGGCGCAAAGGGGGAAGTCTCGAAGAGTTCCCCCTTAGCATTCCCCCTTTGGCTTCGGCAAAGAGCCGCTCCGGCACGCGTGGCCGGGTAACCTAAGTCCAGGTCTGGCTAGGGTTTAGAAAAAGTGGCGGGGGCCGGATTCGAACCGACGACCTCGAGGTTATGAGCCTCGCGAGCTACCTGGCTGCTCCACCCCGCGACAATGATTTTGCTTCTGGGACGGTAATCGAGAAGCGTCCCATGCGAGTCCCAAATTCTATGCCCCCAGGTTGGAAGCTTCAATGGGGGGCCCGGGGTAATTTTCCTGCTGCTAAAGTCCTAATTGCCGGGCGGACGATTATCTGCTCGTGAACCGTATGGAGTTTCGCAAAATCTCCGTTCTAACTGTTGGTCGGGTCTCCGGCGGGAATGCTTGAGGGCGATTTGGCGAACAATGGGGAAGACAGGCTGTTCAGCCCACCGGTTCGCGCGGAATTGCCGATTCCGCTGCGAGTGCTGGTTGCCGGGCGGGGTACACGCCGATACCGTGAAAGTGGACGGACCCAGCGGCATGCTTGCGTTTGCGGCATCCATCACTTCTGCTCATCGCCACCTCATGCCGACAGCGGACCTTGAACTCGACCTTAAGCACCCAGCGGCGGCCCAATCGCCAGCCGGAGGAGAGAGGACTCCGCAGCCAGGTGCCGTCCCGCCTTCGGCCAATGATCAGGAGGCTGCCCCACTGATCGATCTCACCTCCTGGCTCCGCGAGTCACCGCCGTGGCTTGCGAGCGCTGTCGTTCATATGGTCGCGCTAATTATCCTAGGACTGTTGGCTATGGCCAGTACGGTTGAGGTGCCGTTTCTACTCAACGCCCGATATGCCGAGGAACTCGGCGACATTGACCTCGACGCTATCGATGACCTGAACGTGCCGCAAGACGTGGTGATCGAGCAGAGTGAACTCTCGCCCGATGAACTACCTGTCGTGATCGATCCATTGAGTATGCCTGACGTGGTTCCCGTTAACCCCGAAGGAATGCTAGCAGCTAGCGACACCCCCTCGATTAGCGTCGGCCTGGCGCTGAGTGGACGTACGCCAGGCATGCGTGAGGCACTTCGAGATGCCTACGGCGGAACCGCGCTGACGGACGGCGCAGTGATGGAGGGTTTGCGATGGCTTGCGAAGCAACAGCAAAGCAATGGTTCATGGAGCCTTCGTGGACCGTACCGCGACGGAGGTAATCGCGAGAACCGCGAGGCCGCCACGGCGATGGCGTTGCTGGCCTTTCAGGGGCATGGCCACACGCATCAACCGCTGCCGGGTGACGAGTTTCCACGGGTCGTGACTCGCGGCTGGAATTGGCTTCTTGCGCAACAGTATGATGATGGCCATTTTTATCAGGAAAACGTCGGCGACGCGCGACTCTACACGCACGCCCAGTGCACTATCGCAATTTGCGAACTCTACGCGATGACCCGTGATCCGGAACTGCGCAAGCCAGCTCAGAAGGCAGTCGACTATTGTGTAAAGATTCAGACATCCGCCGGCGGTTGGCGTTATCAACCAGGGCGCGACGAGGATCTTTCGGTGACGGGTTGGTTTGCGATGGCACTGCAAAGCGCTCGCATGGCAGGACTCGAGGTTCCCAGCGATACATTTCGTCGGTTGAGCGAGTACCTTGACTCCGTGTCGCATGAGTACGGCAGCCGCTATTCGTACCGCTCTCGCGGTAGTGGAGCAACGCCGGCCATGACCGCCGAAGGCCTGCTTTGCCGGCAGTATCTTGGTTGGGAACGAAATGATCAACGGCTTCAGGATGGCGTATCGTATCTGCTCGGATTTCTACCCGAATGGGACGAACGGAATGTCTACCATTGGTATTATGCCACACAAGTCATGCATCACATGGAAGGCGATGCATGGCGAAAGTGGAATGGTGTTATGCGACAGCTGCTCCCTCAGGAACAGGAAAAGCACGGCCGCGACCGAGGTAGCTGGGACCCCAACGGCGATCGCTGGGGCTCCCAAGGAGGGCGATTGTTCACCACTTGCCTGTCAATCTACATGCTCGAAGTGTACTACCGACACCTGCCACTCTATGGGCACGGAGCGGCGTATTGATCTTCCGAGCAATGCGGCGTCTGAGTTCGTCACCCCGCGACACCGGAAGTTGAACTACGACGAGCACCGGACCACTGCATTCACGCGCCGTGCGATCATCGGCCGCGGGCCCCACACATGGCCTTCCGCATCCGGCCGAAATTGGAAGGGCGTCCCAACAATTCCCCGTTGCCATCGCCTTTTTCGCCAAGCTCTTCGAACAACGCATCGACGGATTGCTCATTGAACCTGCCTCGCATACCGGCGCCAGCATTCGACTTACTCCCGCTGGGACTGTCCTTGTCAGCATTGCCTCGATGCACGTGAGGTGCCCCTTCACGTGGCATTTCGGCGCTGCGACCTGGCGGAGAAGCGGGACGGTGAAAGGACCTGCACCGAGGTGAATGGCCCGGCCGAGGCGAAAAATACGGAGGCAAGGAACCAGGCCTGACATCGACGGGCAAACCGTTGACATCGACGGGGACGTCGAAACGGCCGGAAATCCGAATTGAGTCTTCGCCAGCAAACGTTGACACCTCCACAAGCGTAACGTCCGCTGAGCTCAATCTTTGTTTGATGCGAGGAAGAAAGTTGGCAATGACCAGGAAACCATGCCGTCCATTCTTTATGACGGTGACATTGTCGTCCTCATCGGTACCGACAATCTCAAACACGCCATCATGGATACCGACACCAGTGACAATCGCAGTGAAGGGCGTCGAACTCACCACCGAGTTGTCGGATCCATCCGCCAGCAACAGAGTGGCGTCGTAGAAACCGCCGTTGGCGTAAACGTGCTTAGTTGTAATGGATCCTTGGCCGTTGACCAGGGCGATGGTCTGCGTCGAGAAAGTCCCGTCACCCCAGTTGATGGTGACCTCGGTAGACGTCCCTTCCGTATCGACGTCGGTCCAGGTCGCGTGGAAACTGAATGGCATTCCTTCGACCGTTGGCGTGGTAACGAGGCTGTCGACAATCGGTGGAGTGTTGGTGGCGGTGAGGAAGTCGTAGAACTCGCCTGTGGTCTGATCGCCCCCAACGATTGTGATTTCGTGAAGTTCGGCAACTGGGCCCGTAACAAGTCGTCCGGCAATCGGAGCCAGACGGAGTTGGTAGGTGCCATCGCCCAGGCCATCGAACGCGTAGGCGCCGGCCTCGGAAGTCGTGGTGGCAGGCTCTACACCGACGTCGTACTGACCGTCGTGATTCATGTCGATGTAGACTAACGCACCGCCGCGAGGTGTGTCGCCGGCATCGTGCACTCCATTGCCATTCATGTCGTCGTACACATTGCCGTTAACCAGCCCCAACTGGGCAGCGACGAAGTCGAAACCGTCGATACCTTCACCAGCTTCGAGCACAAATTCGCCAACGAACCCGCTTACCTGTGCCCACCCTTCAGGGAGCACCAGTTCCACTCCGTAAGTTCCAGGCGTCAGACCGGCGAACTGGTAATCCCCCAGCGCATTCGAAGTGGTGCTGGCGATCACCTGGCTCTGGTCATCAAGGAGGTTGACGGTCCAACCTTGCGCCGGAATCGCTATCACAGCCAAATGTTCGTCCTGCAATGGCAGAGCAAAAACCGATCCGGCCAGGCTGCTCAATTCGGTAATAACAAAATTGTCATCTTGCTCCAGGTCGAACGCCCCGTTGAGTGACACATCGTAGGTGTCTGGGTTCGTAGGGGTGATCTGCGAATAGCTGGGCGTGGTCGTTCCGTTATAAAGAGCAAGCACCTGTGTGGCGGAGAGCGTCTGGTCCCAGAGGCTCACGTCGTCGAGGTAGCCATCCAGTGGTGCAACTCCTCCACCCTGGCCCCCAATATTGAAGCTCACCCCTGACGAGTCGGAAATGTCGGCAGAAGTTGGCAGCGATCCACGGTTTGTACTGCTGGCAGCGAGTGCGCCATCCACATACAGCTTGACGGTACCGGCGCCAGTTCCGTCACTAGTGTCGTCTGCATCGGGATCGTAGGTAAATGCCACATGATGCCAAGTGTCGCCCGCAAGGCGACTCGTATCCTGAAGCGTCAGAGAACCGGACCTGCTGCTCGCATTCTGCACCAGCTCGACTTCCAGGTTGGCGGCGCTATCGTTCAGTAGCACCGACACATTGTTATCTTGCAGATTGGGCGCAGTGAGATCGGGCAGCATGTCGCCATTGAAATCTGCAAAAGCAATTGCACTGGGCGACTTTCCGAGGGCAAACGTCAATTGCGAGGCAAAGCTAGCCGTTGCTGCGCCGCTCGCCGTGGTGTTCAGCAAGATTGACGCACTGGCGTCCCCGTTGTTCACAGCGGCCAGATCGAGCTTGCCATCGCCGTCCAAATCCTCAATAGCGACGTAGTTCGGCATTTTTCCGGCTGCAAACGGCTGTGAAGCAGCGAAGCTCGCCGTGGCAGATTGAGCGGCGGTGGTGTTGAGCATCACCAACACTTCCGAGCCTTCGGAGTAACCAATGGCGAGGTCGGGTTTGGTGTCGCCATTCAGATCGCCGATTGCTAAGGTTGCCGAGTGTTCTCCCGTGTCAAACACCTGCTGCGGGGAGAAGCTGGCGACCGCAGCACCTGCGGCCGTGGTATTGAACAGAATGGATAGGCTTCCACCGTTTAGCACCGCCAGATCCAGTTTGCCGTCGTCATTGAGATCGCCGGTGGCTACGAACTGAGGATCGTCGCCGACGTCAAAGGTCTGTTGAGCCGCGAAACTGGATGTGGATGAGCCCGCCGCTGTGGTGTTTAGTAGCACCGATAAGTTGTGGTCATTTTGATTGGCAAGCACGAGATCGGGTTTGCCATCGGCGTTAACATCGACCACCTCCAAGCCGTCGGGCTGAGAGCCGGTGGCGAACGTTTGTGGAGCAGCGAAGCTCAGAGTCGTGGATCCCGTGGCCGTATTGTTAATCAAGACCGTAGCAACGTTACCGAAGAGATCGGCCACCACGATATCAAGTTTGCCATCTCCGTTGAAATCTCCCGTGGAGATCGAATTGGGCGCTAGACCGGCCGTTATGGTCACTTGGTCGGCAAAATTGGTCGTGGTTGCTCCGGCAGCCGTGTCGTTCAGCAGGATACCCACGCCTCCCAGTATGCTCGCGACGGCAATGTCCGGCTTGTTGTCCCCGTTGAAATCGCCAACAGCCGTGGACGCCGGCCCAGATGACGAAGCAAAAGTCTGCTGAGGTGCGAAACCAAAGGCTGGTGCCAGGTTGAGCGCCCAGCCGCCACCAGTGCCTAGTGCCCCGGCAACACCCTGGGTGACGGCGAAACTGCCGCTGTCGGGCCTTACCCATCCCGCTGCGGAAAACGCACCCGATCCTGGCGATAGATCCGCCAATGAACTCACGCTGACAAACTGCGCTCCACTGGCCTGATCTACGCTGAGTATTTGGTTGTCGGTAGCGGCATTCGGATGATCGATCACACCAAACGAAGTCGCGGTTCCAACCGTGGCTCCTCCCTCGAGCGTTCCAGCGTGCTGCTGCGTGTTCGGCCCACCGGAACCGTCGAGCACCAAGTCACCTTGCACCTGGTCCAACGCGAAGGCGTAGGTGGCCGCGGAGCCGTTCCAAATCGCCAAGGCAACCGTCTCCGACACATCGGGTCCGACGACCAAACCACCCGTCGCCGTGGCCGTGAATGTTTGATCGGTTACGATGCTTGTGGCGTTGATCGCCGTGATAGTGTGCGTCGTGTTGTAAGCGCTCTCCGAAGTGCCCGACACCGTGATGGTATCGCCTACTTTCAATGACGTGGGTACGGCACCCGCCAGGTTCAGCACGGTTGTGGGCGAAGTGGCACTGCCGGACGACGAGATCGATCTGATGGACGAAGCCAAGAGATTCGTGAGTTCGTAACCGCCGTTCGAGGCGGTCTGAGTGGAGCCTTCGCCGGGGTCCAATTGCCCATTGCCATTGGCATCCAGGAACACCGTCCATCCGCTTAAGGGCTCGCTACTGCTAGCGTTGGTTACCACGCCCTCAATCACGCTGAACTTTGCAACCTTAAAGTCCGCCGAGACGGGACTCGAACCGTTCCAGTTGACCTGGGCCGCGAGGCCTGAACCATCTTGAACAACGGAGTTTCCTACAGCCGGGATACCCAAGCTGGGTGCATCAAACGTGTACGCCGTGGGATCGAGCATATTCACCACGACGTTGAACGGCGTGCCTGTGGGCAGCTGATTCGCATAGAAACCATAGAAACCATCGGAACTCGTGACGTAGCTCGGCTCTCCCAAATCGAGGATGTTGTTGCTGTTGGCATCGACAAACACGGTCCAGCCGCCAAGGTCCTGATGCACCTGATTCGTAACCGAACCGCTCACGGAAAACACGTTGTCGAACACGTCGTTGAAACCGCCACTGCCATTGCTGGTGAGGGTGGATGTCACCGGTGTGTTGGTGCCGTCGTTGACGACCGCGTATAGATAGTACTCAATAGGCAAGAGCTCCAAGCCTGGTTGGGAGAGGTCGACAGTCGTGGACGCGTTGTACTGCAGCTGACCATTTACCTGCGTACCGGGGCCCAGCGCAACATCTTTCGATAGTAGCACTCCCTTGAAATCCTGGTTGGCGCCCAGACTGGAGTCGAACGCATCAATATACAAATCGACTTTCGTCGTGCCAGCCAGCGCGTTATCGACTTGGACGGGCATCGTGACGGTCAATTCCGAACTTGTCACGTCCAAATTCGGCGAGTCGACGAGCACCGTTGGTCGGGGCAAGTGGTACGTAGCGTTGAATTGAGGCAGAGTCCAGCCGCTCAGTTTGCCACCAGTGGCGCTACGGGTGTAAGGCATGTCGACGACAACCCCGCTGGCGGTAATCTCCGTTACAGTGTGCGTGTCCGATACGTTGTAGCCGCCAACACTGCTACCACTGATGGAAACGGTGTCACCAATTCGAAGTCCCCCAGGAATTCCATCCTTCAGAACGATGAGGATGTTGTTCGAATTCGGGTCCTTCTCGATCATTTCTATATCTGACGTTGTGTCGATGGGTTTCGACTCGCTCTCGAACTCAATCTGCAACGTATAGCTGGTGTAGTCTTCCCCTGAGGCTTTCGGAAGTGCTACGTACGGATTGGTAAACGTCAGCTCGGTTCCGGGCGCGCTGGCCGTGGGAATGTCGCTTAGTTTGATCGTTGTCGCATTCACGTAAGTTGCGGTGGCTCCCGCGGCGATTCCAGCCCCGGAAACCGCCCAGCCATTGATAGCGGGCGTGAGTGTCGCCCCAACAATGGTTACCAGATTGCTATCGCCACTCAGGTTGCCCGTGTAAGACTGAGAGTCCGCCTGCGGATTGACGGCCCCAATGTGGGTTTGCATCTCCGAGCCCAAATTGCCACCGGCCGAGGTCGTAATCAAGCTCAATCCGTTAGCGGCAAAGTTGCTTTCTTCAACCTTGGTTCCGTCGGGTAACACTACCGAAATAACGGCCGATTCCGGTACCGACGCGAAGGTCCTGCTCCAGTCGACCGACAGGGTGGCCTGGGTTGCACCGCTATCATTGGTGAAAGGCTGGGAGTAGACGTAGGTCTTCTTCTTCGGCTTTTCCCCACTTCTCTTCAAGGCATTTATCTCATGCGCGCCGATGGTCTTGACCTTGTCACTGGTAAAGTCGTATTCGATACCAAACTCGACGTGCGAGACGATCAGGTCAACTCGAGTCCACGCGGCAATAAATCCATCCGCCTGTCCACCTTTGGAGTCGGGCGCGATGTACTTGAAAAGAAAATCGGCACTGCCCAGCTTGTCGCCACCGATCAGCGGAATGCCATGAGGCACTTCGAGATCGACCTCTGCTGAAATGATGATCTCCAAGGGACGCGTCGACGTGGCGCCATAGAAGTCAAAGGCTCCCTCGAAGTCGAACACGCCATCTAGTAGCGACGCTTTCACATCCAGCGAATAATCCCGATCGTTCCAGTCCAGCACCAGTTTTCCGGAACCTTCTCCGAGTAGCCCGATGGTCTTTCCATCACTCTTGCTCAGGGCACCCAGCCACACGGTCGCGTCGATCTTCAGCTCATCCTTGTCGACCAAGAACCCACCCCTGGCCTGGAACAGCCTGACCGACTCGTCAAAGATCTTCACCGCCTCTCCGTATTCGACCGTCACGTCGCCCGCCACGATCAGATCGGAAGGCTGCTCGATGTTCTGGATCGAGGCATCAATTTCGATCAAGAATAGACCAGTCTCACCTATCGGCACCTGCAGACCAGACGCCTTCATCGACACGTCGTCGATCTCGAACAGCTTGGTCTGCTCATTGAAGGAAGTCTTGATATCCGCATCAACCGACCAGCTTTGCGGAAACGCGACCTCCAGGTCGAAGTCGAAATCAAGCTCCGTCGAAGCCGCCTGGAAGAACTTTGCGTTGAAATTCTTGATCTCAAACGCGCCGAGTTCCACATCGGTGAATGCAACATCGAGATTGTCGACTGACCAGCTACCGTTCTTAATCTTCACCCCCGGCTGTTGCGCCGTGCCCATCGTGACCTCGGCGTTCCAGAAGTTTGGCGCAGTGACCTTTCCCGACAACTCGTAAAAGCCGTCGGACGACTGGTACTGGAACGTCGCGGGATCCGACTGTGGCGACTCAAAATTGAATCCCAGCATATTGAGCTTGCCGTAAACGCTTACGTCCACCTGACTCACCATGCCCGAGCCATCGATCACGAGCCCTGGACTGCTGGCCGTCCCTAGCTGCGCGGTAAGGCTCGTCGTGTTGCCGCCGGAGTCGCTCGCTGAGCCATTGGGCACTAGTAGTTCGGCGTCGCCGTACATGACAAACTGCTTATCGCCGGCCACGTACTCGAACGTCAGATCATCCGGAGCTACTACCAGGTCCCACACTCGGAAAGATCCACTTGGCTGCAGGTCGACCGAACTGATTGCGCCCTGGTGCACGACCAGGTCCAACCCCGCCTGCAGGTTGGATGTAGTAGGGCCCCCTGCCAGCCCGGAAGCTATAACGTCGACCGAACCTCCGAACGAAAACTGATTTCCACTCGAATTGGCGTAGGTTACGTTCAACTCACCCTGAATCTCAACACCTGCAAGAGTGAAATCGTCGTCGCTCATGGCGTCGACGCCCGTCAGCGTCACCGTCTTTGTGTCGCTATCGACTTGAACGAAGTTTGTCTGGTCGACGTCCACGTGGAGCCCATCGAGCTGGATCACGCCGAAGTCGAGGTAACCTTGAAGGTTAACCAGATCGGCCGCCCCGCTGGTTCCGTCGAACAAGGCGAGATTGTCGGCAAAGAACCCACTGGCAAGGTCCGCAACCGTGACCCCCTCAGCAGTGCCGCCGTCTGCCGTGAAGGAATGTCCGGTCGTAACCAATGTGCTGGCGTCGAAGATCACAGCATTCGACGAACCACTCTGCCAGATTACGGGATTGGCTGCGAGCGCATACAGGCTGATCGAGACGGGAGTGCCCGCCCCGGCAGGGACGACCGAGAATGACCCGCCTGCGGTGTCGGCCGTTACCTGTCCGCTATTGATTGCTATAAGAGGGGTGGCCTCCTCAAAGCCGACGAGAACCTGTCCTGTAGCAACGCCATTCTGGAAATCGCCGCTGAGCGTTAACTCGCCCACGGTAACGGTAGCCAGAACCCTGCGATCTTCGAGTACTTCAAATCTACTTCTACGATTGCGTTCAGAATGGGCACATCGCGATCGACTGAATGCACGATACATGCTTCGCTCCAAGTCCGGACCCCAGAGGAGCACTAAATGGCCGCACTACTAGGTGAGTCAACGTGGATAAGGATGAATGGTGGCATTTTGGCTTTATCCATTCCGAAATCGACGACAAGAGGATGTCCCGTCGTCGGAATCGCCCCCGCGAAACGCCTTCGACACCATGAATTGAGAGGCTAAGCTTAGCAGCTCCCCCCACTCGATACCAGTAGTTTCAACTGGATTATGTTGACTCGCCCGAACACCAGAGAAAGTCGCCCACTCATAAGTTGCGCCAGTGCGCAACTTGCCAGTCAATTCGGACCGTAGTCGCACGAGTGCGTCGGTAACGACCGAGCGACATCCTCTGTTTCGCGTCAACAATTTGGTCCTGCCAGCGGTATGCAAGATCGGTCTGTGCGATGTTCACTGAATCTCGGTGTGACCTTTTGGCTGGCGGAGAAGTACTCACCCCGGCGGGTGCTACGCATAGTGGGTGAGCAAACTGGCCACCAACCCACCAGCCAGCCCTAGGAATGAAAGATAGGCGAGCCAAGTCAGCAGTTCGTCGCCAAGATTGCTTTCGCCATGGTGCCCATGTTGTTCCATGGTCGCCCCCGTTCGTTTAAGCCACCACAAAACAAGGGTGCCCCCCAAGAATCGCAGATTGAGAAAGTAGGTGTAGTCGATCTTAAATCGCTCCGTCGGTCTCACCATCTCACGCGTTCCACCCTCGGGCAGTAAATCGATGGCGGCAAATCCATAGTGCAGCATCAAGGATGCCGCCACCAGCGAAACCCAAAAAAACGGCCAAAATGTAGTAGGCCATCTTCGAACCGTAGTACTTGGCATTGATGCGAAGCACGGGGAACACGACCAGGTCACTCAAAATGAACGCCATGATGCCGGCGAAGCATCCGACCACCTGTTCGGAAATGGCGTCATTCCCAGATTCGCTACAAGCAATGTATTGCAACCGACTACCTTGGCAGATAGTGGCTCAACTGCGACGGCCCCAATCGGCAGAGGTCGCGCCATGCT
Organism: Aeoliella straminimaris; assembly: GCF_024054565.1. Lineage (GTDB taxonomy): Bacteria > Planctomycetota > Planctomycetia > Pirellulales > Lacipirellulaceae > Aeoliella > Aeoliella straminimaris. The sequence goes on along the minus strand of NZ_JAMXLR010000072.1, from coordinate 238,722 downwards.
CCTCCTGCAGTCCAATGGATGCAAACTTCGCGCCAAGAACCCCTTGGCAACGTGCTGAAGCCGTGTTGTTCCGTCGCACACCACCGTTTGGCAGCAACTCCTCACTCTATCCCTGGTATCTAAAAGTATCACTCTACATGAGCGAGCCAAATTATCTGGAAATCCCAGGCTTGCCCTCCTAATTTCCCCTTCACTGAAAACGCATGCGGAGAAACGGCACCGCAGACGCATCTACCTTGTTTCCCTACGTCTCGGCGTTGTGCTGGAGGTCATGCCGTCCACTACGTTGCGGGCTTGGCGACATTATCACACTGCTGGGCAAGCTAAGTTGTGGTATCGGCAACCGCCACACGCCCCTGCAATCTCGACCTCACCCCGCCCACTAGTTGCCGTCTCAGTCTCAATCTCAACTACAAGTGGACACGCCGGTCGTCAAAGCCACGGATGGCACACTTGATGACGCGAGGCAACTTCTGCACGGAGAGGGGGATTGCTAAGATACGGAAGTGGCTCTTCCCCTGCTTACTTCCGTTAGATCGTCAGCCGCTTCATGTCTCGGTTCTCAGTGGGCTATCTGTGGTCGATTAGGCAGTACCTAATTGCTGCGATTGCAGTTGTCGCTATCTGCCTGCACTTGGCGTTTCGCATTGCTGGCGATTCGAAGTGGGTTGACTCTCCATTAATCGCTGCCCTCCTGCTGGGTGGAATTCCGTTGGTCGCGGAGTTGCTGGTGAAGATGTTTCGCGGGGAGTTTGGCTCCGACTTGCTGGCAGGCATCTCGATCTTGACTGCCGCAATATTGGGCGAGTATCTCGCCGGTACGTTGGTTGTCTTGATGCTCTCCGGCGGCGAAGCGCTGGAGGCATTTGCCGTACGCAGCGCGTCCAGCGTGTTGGAAGCTCTGGCTCGCCGGATGCCGACCGTTGCTCATCGCAAGCTGGACTCGACACTGAAAGATGTGCACCTCGACGACGTGATACCGGGAGATGTCCTCGTGGTGCTGCCGCACGAGATCTGCCCTATCGATGGCGAGGTGATCGACGGCCATGGCGTGATGGATGAGTCGTATCTGACCGGCGAGCCCTACATGATGTCGAAGACACCTGGCTCGGAAGTGCTGTCGGGGGCGGTGAATGGTGAATCGGCGCTTACGATTCGCGCCACTAAGCGAGCGGTCGACTCGCGGTATGCCAAGATCATGACCGTGATGGAAGCCACCCAGCAACGGCGGCCGCGTCTTCGGCGACTTGGCGATCAACTCGGAGCGTGGTACACCCCGCTCGCCTTGGCGATTGCGGCAGCTGCCTGGATGGCAAGTGGCGAGCCAATCCGCTTTCTGGCCGTGCTGGTCGTGGCTACGCCATGTCCGTTGTTGATCGCCATTCCCGTGGCGATCATTGGCTCGATCTCGCTGGCGGCGAAACGCGGGATCGTCGTGAAGGACCCCGTGGCGCTCGAACGAATCAGCACCTGCCGCACGGCCATCTTCGACAAAACGGGCACACTCACTTATGGTCGACCACAACTTACCGAACAACTGACAACCGGTGTCTTCGACAACAAAGAACTGTTGAGCCTGGTGGGCAGTGTCGAAAGGTACTCAAAGCACCCCCTGTCCCAGGCCATTTCTGAAGAGGTCAAGAAGGATCAAATCGTGCTCCGCGACGTCCGCGAAATAAGTGAGCGGCCCGGCGAAGGATTGCGAGGCGAAGTGGATGGACATACCGTTTGGATCACCAGTCGCAAGCAGTTCCTGGCCGCCAATCCCACCGCAGGAAACGAAGTTCCGCCGACGATTGGTGGCATGGAGTGCGTGCTAGTCGTCGACGACCAGTATGTTGGTACTTATCGCTTCCGCGATGAACCCCGCCGCGAAGGCGCGCAGTTCATCCACCATCTGGAACCGATGCACCGCTTCGATCGGGTGCTCTTGGTTTCAGGGGACCGTGCGTCTGAGGTTGAGCACCTGGCCAAGCGAGTGGGGATAACTCAAGTCTATGCCAGCCAAAGCCCAGAACAAAAGGTCGCCATCGTCGAACAGGAAAATGCCCAAGCCAACACAATGTTTGTGGGCGATGGCATCAACGATGCCCCGGCCCTGATCGCCGCGACCGTGGGCGTTGCCGTCGGCCAGAATAGCGACGTCACCGCTGAAGCGGCCGGCGTAGTGATCTTGGACAGTTCCTTAGAAAAAGTCGACGAGTTCATGCACATCAGCCAGCGGATGCGGCGCATTGCGCTGCAAAGTGCCGTGGGCGGCATGGCCCTTAGCGTTGTCGGCATGGCTTTCGCGGCGGCAGGATACCTGCCGCCAGTCGCCGGCGCGGTGGCGCAGGAGATCATCGACGTCCTGGCAGTGCTTAACGCATTGCGAATCTCGCTGCCACCGCAGTCGTTAACGGACTTCCAGCACGGAGTTCGATAACACTTCCTTCCGTTTCTCACCCACCCGCATTAATGTCATAGCAAAGCAACAAGCCCTGGTCGCGGATGTACAGCCGCCCATTGGCAATCACCGGATGAGTCCAGGCGGGTGATTCGCTACGATCGGGTTGTTCAAACCGCCCCCGTTCGACGTACTCTTCCCGGTTTGGCTCGATGAGAATCACTTCGCCATCCTCGGTGTACAGATAGAGCCTGCCATCAGCAAACGAGAGCGCACCCTTTCTGGCATCGCGAACGGTCCACAGGTCCTCGCCGGTCTCGAAGTCGAGGCAACGCAAGAAGCCGCCGCCATTGCCACCGTTGGCTCCATACAGCACACCATCAACGAGGATCATCCCACCATGATGATTCTGCATCTTGTTCGTCGAGTAGACCTCCTCGGTGGAGATCTCTCCTCCAGCTGCCTGGTTAAGCTCCACCAACCCACCCCCGGCGCCGTAGGCTGAAGCGGCAAACACGTGGCCATCTTTGTACAACGGCGTCGAACAGTTAATGCCCATGTTGTTAGCGGGGCGTTTGTACTCCCACAGCAGATCTCCCGTCTCGGCGTCCACACCAATCACTGCCTTAGCCAAGAACTGGACGTATTGCTTTCCCCCCGCAAAGTCGATGGCGATGGGCGAGGAGTATCCGGCCAATGAACGAGGACCTCTTCCGAATCGTCCGCGGCCGCGTGATCGACGCCCCCTGCCCTCCGATTCTTCCTCAGACGCTTCTGGCTCGGGCTGCGGTTCAGGCTCTGGCGTCGATAGCTTCCACATCAACTCACCCGACATCTTGTCGAGCGCCACCATGGTATGCTCGTAGCCACCGGGCGTGCAGACTACCTTGGCCTCATCGACCAGCGGCGACTCATTGTACCTCCAGGCAGGTGGGATACCTCCGAAGTCATTGACCAAGTGATGATGCCACAGGACCTTGCCATCCGGCAAACTGAGGCAGGCCAGCTCTCCGCCAAGCCCAATCACATAAAGTCGATCGCCATCGATGGTCGGCGTACAGCCCGGGCCCTCGGACCCTTGCGGCATGCCACCTTTGCTCGCGGGGCCGATGCGGCTGGTCCAGATTACTTTGCCATCGTCCTCCGATCGGCACCAGACGACGTCATCGTCTCCCTGACTACTCATGCCGTAGATTCGCCCGTCGACAATTGCGGGAGCACTGTATCCTCCGCCAAGATCATCGACGCGCCATGCAAGCGATGGCCCATCTTTGGGCCACTGCTGCAAGAGCCCGGCTTCTATCGACTTTCCATCACGGTTCGGCCCCTGCCACTGCGGCCAGTCGGCCGCCACCGTGGTGCCCGCCGTGGCTAGCGCCAATGCGAATACGCCAACAATCCATCTTGCTTCACTCTTCATCTCACCGTCCTCATTGGTCGACTTCAATTCGCCTGCAGTGCCCGCCAATCTTCAAACTGGCCGCCGGCGCGCAACTCTCCCAGTTAAGAACCCCGCCGGGGTTCTGAAGTGTCGTCCAGTCGCGAAAACATGGGGTCAGTGGAACAGGCCAATCAAACTCTTCACCCCCGGGAGGGCCGCGATCCCTACGACGAACCCTGCTGCGATGTTAAGCATCCAATTGTTGCAGTTCTGGCCCAGAAGTTGAGGGCGATTCATAGTCCACAGTAAAAACGCAGCGACCAATGGCAGTAAGAGTCCGTTGGCCGCTTGCGCAAACACGATCGTCACCTGAGGGCTTTGCCCACTGGCTCCCGCCAGCACAGTTCCCACCAGGGCGACAATCAATGAAGCATTCCTCGCTAACGATGGGCTCGACTGACGCACCGACTCCGACACAACAAACCCCGCTGCAAGAGGGGCGGTGATGGCGCTCGTAAGTCCAGCGGCCAGCAGCCCGGCCGCGAACAAGTACTTTCCCATCGGCCCAAGCAAGGGCTGCAACTGACGCGCAAGGTCGTCCCGGGAAATCGCGCCATCCGCGGTTCCTCCGAACGCGACCGCGGCAGTGACGAGTATCGCCATGGTCACCAGCCCGCCAAGCGTGACCGCCAGCAGGGTATCTAGTCGCGATTCGCGGAGCGAGTGCCTCAGAGAATTGGCCTCGCTCCATCGCTCTTGCACCACTCGAGCGTGCAAGAACAAGTTGTACGGAACAACAGTCGTGCCAATGAGCGCCATGGCCGTGAGCATTGAGCCTTCGGGGAGAGAGAATGTGAATACCTCCCGAAGCACCTGAGAGGCATCGGGTCTGACGAGCATGGCGGTGCTCACGAAGGCAATACTCATTAAGATGACTACCGCAATCAGCAACTTCATCAGTCGCCGAGCCCCACCGCCGAATGCCAAAAGCAGCATCGCGATGCCACCGAGCATCATGGCCCCCAGTCGCACCGATGCGCCTGTGAGAATTGAAAACCCCAACCCAGCCCCTATCAAGTTGCCGGTCTGGTAAGCGGTGTTCCCCACTACAATAGCCGCTAGCACCAGCAAAGTGGCGGCTCTTTGAGCCGATGCATTGGGGATCGATTTGTGTATCGCGGAGGCCAGACCACAGCGAGTTACCAAGCCCAACCGCCCCGCCATTTCTTGCAGCACAATGGTCGCCGCAATCGCCACAAGCAACGTCCACAGAAGCGAGTATCCGAACAAAGCTCCGGCGTGACCGGCAGTGATCACTGTACCCGGACCAATGAAAGCAGCGGTGACGACAAATCCCGGGCCAAATCTCCAGCGCCGCCGTGCCGCAGCGGGACGGGTGTCGCTCATTGCTCGCAACCAACTTGGGTCAGCAGGTAGACCGAAAAAGTAGCCAGCCAGTGTTCCCCTTCGTAATGGCCGCTAAAGACATACTTCATGCCCTCCTCGGTGTGGGCAGTGATGGAATCTTGAAGTGCCACCCTGCGAGGATCGTCCGCCGGCAGCGCCGACAACACCCCTTGCTGCGTCCAGCCGCGGGATAGATTCAGCCCCACCAGATGCACGATCTTTGGATCGGTCACGTCGGACACCTGCGCCGGCTTAAGCAGATTGGCTGCGTCGGAATCCGCCGAGGCCAGTCCTGGCAAGAACAGTTCCAGCCAGTCAGCGAAATCGTCCCGAGAGAGCACCCGCCGCATGAGGTCGGCTTCGTTCCACGCTGTCGAGAAGAAGTCCTCACCCGATGGCTCAAAGCGACTGGGATAATCGCGATCTCCCTGATACTTCTCACGGGCAAAGGAAACAATGAGCGACTCGAGCTCTTCATTGTTCACGATCCGGGAGTAATCAAGCATCTGCCCCAGAGCGAACGCGGTGTCGGGGTGCACGCCTGTGCGAATCGGATAGGTAAGTTTTGGTAGATAGCCTTGCGTCAGTTCAACGATTCGATCTTCGAGCGGCGCCAGATTCTTCGCCCACCGCCGGGCATCCGCGTCGTTCCACTGCTTTAGCTCTGCCGCCAACCGCAACGTCCAAGCCCAACCGTAAGTGCGTTCGAAGCTACGATTCTCTTTGGCCTCGAAATAGTCGGCTTCGGCCTGCAATTTCTCGGCAGTGAATTGGCTATTTAACAGCGCGCGAATCTCGCCAACAACCGAGGCGTTGGGATACTCCTTCGCCAAACGCACAAGCATCCAGTGTCCGTGCACAGAGGAATGCCAGTCGAAACACCCATAGAACACAGGATGCATCTCCCGTGGTGATTGCACCGACTCGCGGCCCACCATCACGTTACTGGGCTTATTCGGATACTCCTTGGTAATCCCGTCCAGCGCCAAACGGGCAAAACGAGTTACCTGCTCGTCGGTAAGCTCGACGTCGGGACGAATGTCATTCGCCATACAATGGGTACTCATCAGCACCATGCAAATAATCGCCAAGTACAAAACCAAACGCATTTCGGCTCACTCCCAGAGTTTACTTACCACCGATGATACGAGGGACAACTTACTTTAAGCAAACTTATGCGAGCCGTCGCAACCGGGCATCCTCTTTGACAACCCACAGACGCAGTCGTTGATACCTTTGCCATCGATTATACGTTCCCGGTATTTTTCGATCCTTGAATTCCGTGTTCGCGACTGCTTGGCAGCCGCAAAGTGCATCACGTACGCCCGCTGCCGACCGGGCGTGAGGGATTTGAATGCCTTCTCAAACTCGCGGTCTTCGTTCCAAGCAGCCTGAAGTTCTTCGGGGATGGCAATCTCGCCGGCGGGCACGGATTCAACTTTTAGTCCAGACTTCTCTACTTCGATCGCCTCGCGGAGATATCGCTTCACCGTCGCCGCGAGCTTGGTTACCTCTGCTGCATCGGCGAATTTGACGATCCGTGCCGAACGAGAGTTCTCACCCTGCTTCACCAAAACGCCCTTGGAGTCCTTCAGTAAGGCCCCTTTGAAAAAGCTGAGGCAAAAATACTCCTTGAACCCGCCAATCATCGCAATATTGCTTCCCTGGTACGTATAACAGGGAGCGCGCCACTTGAGTTCTTCCTTGAGATCGCATTGAAGCACGACCTCTCGCAGTTCCTCCATTTCCTTCGACCACTGCTTGGCATTTCTAAAGTATTCGTCGACTTTGGAATCGGTGTCGTTCATGCGATTGGACGGGGATGAAAAGAAGAGAGACGCCGTTCGTGCGGCGTCTCTCGCAATGCTTGGCAACCTTGTTGGAGCGTGTCTCCTAAGCTTCGCCACCTTCAGTGGGGGCCGACATGTGCTTGGCAATGTAGGCTGGCTCGCCCATGCGTTCGAGCAGATCGAGCTGTAACTCCAGCCAGCTCATGTGCTCTTCCTCATCGAGCACGATCTTCTCGAAGATGCTCCGCGAGCCGATGTCGCCTGCGTCGTATGCCTTCTTGGCGGCGCCGGTATAGAAACAAATGGCTTCCTTCTCGTCTTCCAGATCGAGCTTGAACACATCGGCTAGCGACTTGGCGACAACCGGCGTCTTCTCGAAGGTCATCTCGGGCGTACCTTTTAGGAAGAGAATGCGATCCAGAAACGCCTTGGAGTGCCCCAGTTCCTCGGTCATCTCTTCGCTCATCTGCGCCGCAAGCCGGTCGATTCCCCAATCGGTCAGTACGCTGCTGTGCAATTGGTACTGATGGGCAGCAGTGAGTTCCATGGAAAGCGCCTTCTGCAGGTCGGCAAGCACCTCTGGATTAGCGGCCATGTTTGATTACACCTCGGTTTTCTTGTTTGTTATTGTCTGGGTCACATGAGCGGAGCCTCCCGCGTCGTGCCCGTCGAACTTGTGATATTATTAGTCTAGGACTTGGCGACTAGTCGTACAATTGTGCGTGATGTCCGTGCGCGACCTGTTCTTCCCGTTCGCTGCAAACTGTCAGACGGTAATTCAGCAAGGTCAAATTCCGCGATAGCGTGAAGTAGATTGACGTGATGAGATCGCACACACCGCAAAAATATTCGAAGCAGGACTTGCCGGAGTTGTTCGCTCGATTGCGAACCGACGGGGACCAGGTAATGGATGAATGCGTCCATTACTTTGTGGCCGAGTCGTTCGGCCACTGGCATGGCAGAGCACAGGCCGGCATGGCACAATTGTTGTAGAACCGGCACCTTGCCAAAAAACACCATGGCATGCTGATCGACGCCGTTTGCCGCAAACTGAGGACTGCTGAGTTTTCCGAGCAGTTTAGGGCTCAACTTAACATGGCGATCCGACTGGCGCCGCAGGCCGTCAAAGTGCAAGCGACCGAGTTGCTCGGGGCCAAGAAGCCTTTTGTTCGCCGCTACGCCCAGTGGACATTAACAAGAACCTCGCGGATAGAAGCCCACGCCACCCCCTCCGAGGAGGGGGTTCACCTGTCTAGCTATCTAAGCGTTTCTTTGCCTCACCGTCCGACGTGATTGCTGGAGCATGGCGGATCGAGCCACACCACTGGCGGGTACTTTTCCGCCACGCATAGCCGACGTTTTGCTGGCGGCGGACTTGGTTGCGAAAACCGTCGCCATTTTCAGCGCGCGTGGGAGCGGTGCACCCGCGAGCTGTCATCAACCCGCACGGTCGCTTCGGTCATCCGCGCACGAAGGAGTAAGGGCTTGAAAGTGAGACAACAAGTTCTGACCACAATTCTCAAAAAAGTGTGAAAAAAGCCGTTACGCTTTGCTTGCTTTGCCCCCTCGATAGCTTGGACTTAGTTGTCCATTTCCAGCTAGACATTTCTGCTAGCGGCGAAGTAAAATCGAAGAACGTGGCGGGGATATTGATTCATCCCACCAACGGCAGCCCAGTGATAAGAGGTCTGTCCCTTGGAAAAGGAATACGCCGCGACTCATCAGGTGGAGCGACACGACCACAATGGACAGCAGTACAACGATTCTCCACTCTCCGCGTACGGTGGGGCCAAGCGAACGTCCGCCTGGCCATGACGTGGAAGAGATTCTTCGATCTTATGGCGAACTCATCCAGCGAAGCAAACTTGGCTGGACCGAGCATTTGCGGCTACGACGACTGCTGGGAACCGGCGGTCAGGGCCAGGTCTACTTGAGCGAACGGCGTGGCTCGGACGGCTTCACGCTGCCGGTCGCCCTCAAGTTCTTCTCTCCCGAACGTTTCGAGGGCGAGCGTGACTACGTGGAAGCAATGCGTCGGATGGCCCAGGTAGGCTGCCATGTGTCGAAGATTCAGCATGATAATCTGCTGGATGTTTACAACTTTATTGAGCGCAACCGCGTCCGTATTCTTGAGATGGAGTGGGTCGACGGCTACGACCTCGACATCCTGCTTACGCCTGCCATGCTCGAACGGGCTCGCCAGCAAGTGAGTTGGGAGCGGTGGGAGTACATCAACAACGTTATCGTAACCCGAGGTCCCGTCCGTCCTCGCTTGAAGCCGGGGATGGCGGTCGCGTTGCTGCATGAAGTGCTCGCCGGACTTGCAGCCTTGCACCGCGAAGGAATTGTGCACGGCGACATCAAGCCTTCGAACATTATGGTCAAGCGAACAGGCCATCCGAAGATCATTGACATCGGTTCGGCCGTCGAGCTTTCCAATCTGCCGCCACAGCGCACGTGTACCCCACAATATGCCGCGCCCGAAATCCTGGAGCGCGAAGACGTCTCTCCTCGCTCCGACTTGGCGAGCGTCGGCTACGTGCTTGTCGAAGCACTTTCGGGGCGCCCCCTGTTTGCGGGCATCAAAGACTACGCGGCCATGCTCGAAGCCAAGCGGACCCTGCCACAGCGGCTGGAGAAAGTCGTTCCGCCGGAAGTCCGCGACAGCGAATTGTTAATGACCATTTGCCGCCGATTGACTTCGCCCGACCCGATGCTGCGTTATGGCAGCGCTGAAGAGGCGATTACTTGCGAAGATGGTCTGGCCGAGTTTGAACGCACTCTAGTGCGAGGCGACTTGGCTAGCGAGTACGAAAACGAAATGCGGGTGTGGCTGGAAGAACTCGACTGACCTACTCCAGGCAGCGAGTGAAACGCCGAGCGCCCAACGCAATACCTATGTCAGGAAGGATCTGACCGATGCGATTGCTTGCTGCCTTATTGTTGCTGCCCGCCTCTGTGGCTTGGTCGCAAGATCGCTACTCTCGTCAACCGGTTGGTCCACCTCCCGATCCGAACGGCGGGGGAGCAACCGCCGCGAGTGACATGCGCGACTTGCTGGGTGGCTTCGAATCCCCGCCGGGCGGCCAAGGCGGCAGCCAACCCGCCAGTGAGTTGCCCGCGGCACAGCCGCTCGACTCCCCCGGAACTGCCCAGCCGAGCCAACCCCCGGTAGGGACGCCTCCCAACACCTATACGGGGGAACCTTCCTACGGAACTTCAGCCTCGGCTGCGGCCGAGCCACCCGCTCGAACCTCCGCGACGGTCGACACCGATTACGCCAAGCGGCTGATGGACTCGGCACTCACGCCGCCCAGCAACACGCAACTCTCAGGTACTCCCGTCTTCCTGCCCGAGGTGGTAGCCCCTGTCGGTTCGCGCAGCGAACAGTCGGAATGCATCGGCGCCTATTGGGATCTCTGCAGTGCTGTATCCGACTACTATTTGAGTTTGCGGGAACAGAACGACCTGCAAAACTTGGTAGCCCGGGGTGGGCAGACACCACTTCTTCAGCAAGCACTTTCAAAGTTGGAAAAACGCCGAGATACGGCACTCTCTGCCGCCCGCGCTTCGCAGCGTCGGCTGGCATCCCTAATGAATCGGGACCAGTCGGCTCCGCTGCCGTTGCCCGGGGACATGCCCCTATGTGCCGGTTACCACACGCGTTACTCGCAGTACTTTCCGACGGATAACTCCCCTGAAGCCGCTGAGTTGAACCAACTATTGCCTTTACGCCATGCCGAACTACTCGAGTCGGCGGCGGCCGTATCGCAGGCCGAAAAGTACTTTAACAGCATCGCTGACCGGCCAATGAACGACCAGGGCGTGGAGCTCTTGATGCAACTAGAGGGCTTGGCGCTAAAGCGTCGGGCGTTCGTACAGATCGCTCGCGACTACAACAAACGAGTGGCCCGGTATACGGAATTGGCTCGTCCTGGCGACGTGGGGGCAAATCGATTGGTGTCGATGCTGATCAAGACCAACGGCAGCGTGGCAAGCCGCACTTCTTCGCCGACACGCCCCAGCTTGCGGGACCGCTCGGAGAGTGCTCCACCGCATACGTTCCAGCAGGACGCGAACCCGCTCAATAGCACCGCACCTCGTCTGGACGAAGAAGTCATGACCACTAGCGGCGAAGAGCCGAACATGGTGGAGAAGATCGCACCAGGCGAAGTATCCGTCCTCCGCCGCCGCAACGCCGAATAGGCCGCTCGCAACGCGGGCTTTCTCCGTTTATCTTGGTGTTGATGACCACACACCACGACAATACGACCGGCCCGCTTGCGCCACCGATCTGGATCGGCCCGCTAAAGGTCGATCCACCCATCCTGCAAGCACCCATGGCGGGGTTTACCAACTTTCCGTTTCGGCAGATTGTTCGCCAATTTGGTGGTGCGGGATTGTTGGCGACCGAGATGGTAAACGCCAAGGGATTCGTGTGGCTCGACGAACAGGAAGCCACGCACCCGGATCGCCTGTGGGGCGTCGCCGACGAACCGCGTCCTCTGGCAGTGCAAATCTGGGACAATGACCCCCCAACCCTGGCGAAGGTCGGTCGGCGGTTGGCTACAGAGTACCAAGTCAGCGTGGTGGACATCAACTTTGGTTGTCCTGTCAGGCAGGTAACTCAGAAAGCCCATAGCGGTTCGTACCTGCTCAGCCAGCCCGAGCGAATGGGACAGATCATCGAACAAGTCGTGGCCGCTTGTGCTCCCACACCGGTCACGGCCAAGATTCGCCTCGGCTGCGCGCGCGACAAGATCAACGCGACGGATATCGCCCAAGTGGTCGAGGGTTCCGGGGCGGCGGCGTTGACCGTGCATGGTCGCACGGCAGCCGACATGTTTCGGGGCGAAGCCGACTGGGAGATGATCTCGGCAATCAAACCCTATCTGAAGAAGATTCCGTTAATCGGAAACGGCGATCTCGATACGCCCGAGAAGGTCGTGCGAGCGTTTCAGAATTTCGACGTCGATGGCGTGATGATCGCCCGCGCCAGCCTCAACAAACCATGGCTGTTCGCCCACTCCGCCGCTGCGCTACGCGGCGAACCCATCCCCGCCGAGCCCTCGCTTGAAGAACAGCGACAGTTGATGATGCAGCACTATCATTTGGTGTGCGATCGTTTCGGCGTGCAGAAGGGCACCGTATTGATGCGCAAATATGCGTGTTGCTATGCGCAAGGCAGACACGGCGCTCGCGATTTCCGCAAACACGTCGCAAAAGTCACCACTCGTGAGGAATTTCATCAAGTGGTTGAGACTTTTTTTCCTCGCGAACTACAGCCGACTCCGGTATAACGAAGCGGCGCAGACAAATCAGGACTATTTGCCGGAAGTGGTTGATAGTTCCCACTTTGTTCTCCCCGGTCGAACCCAATGAGGGCAGCCCAACGCCTTCCGTGTTCCAGCCCCAGCATTGTTTATGCTCATCAGCAAATTTCTGCACATTGCTTTGGCACTGACCTTGGTCGGCTCGGTGTCCAAGGCGGTCGACTTCCAGCGCGAAGTGCTACCGCTGCTCTCCGATCGATGCTTTCAATGCCACGGTCCCGACGAAAACGCTCGCCAAGCCGACCTGCGTTTGGACGTCCGCGGCGAAGCGATTGACTACGGCGCCATTGTTCCCCACCAGCCCGAATCGAGCACGCTGGTTGAACGTATCTTGGCGGACGACGACAGCGTAATGCCGCCCCGCACCGCGAAAAAACAGCTTTCGCCAGCTGAACGCGAGATCTTGCGGCAATGGGTCGCCGAAGGAGCAAAATACGAGAAACACTGGGCTTTCATGCCACCACAAAAGCGGATGCCACCTGAAGTGGAGAACAAGGACTGGCCCGCCGGACCGATTGACCGGTTCGTCCTCGCGAAACTTGAAGGTCAAGGGCTTACTCCAAACAATGAGGCCGATCGCTATACCCTGATCCGCAGGTTGTACTTGGATTTAACCGGACTACCTCCCTCGGCCGAAGAGGTCGAAGCGTTTGCTGCGGACAAATCGGCCGGCGCTTACGAGAGATTGGTCGATCGGCTGCTCGCAAGCCCACACTTTGGTGAACGGATGGCGCTCGAGTGGCTGGATGCCGTGCGTTATGCCGATACCAACGGCTACTCAATCGATGGTGGTCGACACATGTGGCTGTGGCGAGACTGGGTGATCAACGCCTTTAACCAGAACTGGCCTTACGATCAATTTCTGGTGGAACAACTGGCCGGCGATTTACTGGAGAACCCCACCGATGCACAGCTAATCGCTACCGGAATGCAACGCAACAACATGGTGACGCATGAAGGCGGCACAATTCCAGAAGAGAACCTGACGAACTATAACGCCGATCGCGTGAAAACCCTGGGCGAAGCGGTCATGGGACTCACCCTGGGATGCGCTCAGTGCCACGACCACAAGTACGATCCCATCACGCAGCGGGACTACTATCGGCTGTTCGCGTTCTTCAACACCCTCAGCGACAAGGGACTCGATGGCAGCGGCGGCGTAAATCCACGCCCATTCTTCGAAGCCCAGACAGTACTGCAGACAGGGGAAGAGCCGGTACTGCGGGAAACAATCGCCCATCTGGAGCAGCAATTGGCCAACCCCAGCGAAGCCGATATGGCGAAGTGGGAAGACCGACAGCGCGAGGAATTGGATCGTCGTGCAGTGGGATTGGTGATCCTGCCGACCCGCGCTTTGAAAATCAGCACTCCCAATTCTGGCAGCGGCTTCGGCATCGACAACGAGCGAGTCATACATATTACTTATGCTCCGGATATTGCGGCCTATGACGTCTTGCTGCAACTTCCCTCCATCGACGAACCGATCACGGGCATTCGCGTTCGCATGCTGCCTGATGATGAGCTCGACGGGGCGCTCGGCCACGGCAAATTGGAAGCAGGCGACACGCAGAAGTCACTGCTACTTACCGCCCTTTCGATGAGTGCCGACGCGGCGCCAGGGGAGGTAGTTAACCTGCATCGCTTGATCCCAGCCCGGCAAGTAACTGCAAGTAGCTGGCGCGAAGGATACCGTGCCGAAAACGTGCTCGACCCACGTCGCCAAAACGGTTGGTCGCCGAAGCTCGAATCATCCGCTCCACAGCATTTGACGTACACTTTCCAATCGCCGATCGATGCAGGACAGACACCTTACCTCACAGTGCAGCTGAACTACGGTAAAGGCGGCCGACGAATCGCAGCCAGGACGGAAATCGACGTCATTACAGGTAACGACGATGGCAGTCCACTCCCTGCTGAGATGATTTCCATCGTCCGGACGCCGGTCAACCAGAGATCGGAACAGCAGCAGCAGGCATTGGCAGATTACTATGCTCAGCACGCCTCGGCAACGCAGTCACTACGCACGGCCCTGGCCAACGCCCGAGAGCGGCTCGGCGTGGTTACTGGGAAATTTTCCACCATGATCATGGACCAGGCAGAAGAGCCACGGACTACGTACGTGTTGGCGCGGGGCGACTACTCGCAGCCTGGAAAAGTGGTTACGCCTGGGACGCCCGAGGTTCTTCCCGCCATGGACGAGGCCGCCCCTAGCAACCGTTTGGGCCTGGCCCAGTGGCTCGTCGCGCCCGACCATCCGCTAACCGCCCGCGTGGAAGTGAACCGCGTCTGGAAGCAACTATTCGGCGCCGGGCTGGTACGAACTCCCGCCGATTTTGGCGTGCAGGGCGCGTACCCGACTCATCCGGAACTACTGGACTGGCTGGCCGTCGACTTTGTCGAGCACGGCTGGGATGTCAAACGCCTGGTGCGTATGATCGTCACTTCCAGTACCTATCGCCAATCCGCGGCCGCACCGGCCGAGTTACTTAGGCGCGATCCGCTGAACGAACTGCTGGCACGTGGACCACGTTTCCGACTGCCGGCGGAGTTTGTTCGGGATTCGGCACTCAAGACCAGTGGGCTGCTGGTCGATCGCTTGGGCGGTCCGAGCGTCAATCCATACACACCAGGCGACCCGTGGCGCGAGGTCAGCCACTACGGCAGTACCTATGCCACGGCGCAGGCCTTCGTGCAGGATCATGGCGAGAAACTCTACCGTCGGTCGCTATACACCTACTGGAAGCGGACTGTGCCGCCGCCCAATATGGCGGCGTTCGACGCCCCCAACCGCGAAACGTGTGTCGTCAACCGGGGAGCAACCAATACCCCACTACAAGCCTTGGTTTTGCTGAACGACACACAGTTCGTCGAGGCATCGCGGGCATTCGCCGAGCGAATCTATGCGCACGACTCGACCGACGAGTCACGCTTGCGGTGGGCAACCATGGAGATGCTGTCACGACCGCCAACGGATGCCGAACTCGGTATTTTGATGGCCGCCCTGTCTCGCGAACGAGAAAGTTACGCCAGCGACCGGCCTGCCGCCGAGAAACTGCTGGACGTGGGCGAATCTGCACGCGATGAATCGATTCCGGTCGAAGAGCATGCCGCCTGGACGCAGATTGCGACGCTGCTGTTGAATCTGAGCGAAGCCATCACCCGGAACTGATGTGATGATAAACGACCCGATTTACGATCAGGCCCTCAACACCACCCGACGAGCATTCCTTGGTCATTCGGCACGCGGCGTCGGTGCCGTGGCACTTGGCACTATGTTGGCCGCCGACGAGGCTTCGGCCAACTCCGCGGTGGCCGATCTGGTCCCTCATTTCGCGCCACAGGCGAAGCGGGTAGTTTGCCTGTTTCAGGCGGGCGGTCTTTCGCACGTCGATCTGTTCGACTACAAGCCCACACTTTCCAAGTTTCACGGTCAAGAGATTCCTCCCAGCGTGAAGGGCGATCAACGTCTGACGGGCATGACCAGCGGCCAGTCGGCTTATCCGGTCACTCGGCCCATCTCCTCCGGCCAATTTTGTGGCGAGCATCGCACTTGGATCAGCAACCTGTTACCACACACGCAACAGATCGCCGACAAGATCGCCATCGTTAAATCGATGTACACCGAGGCAATCAACCACGATCCGGCCATCACCTTCGTAAACACCGGCAACCAGCAACCGGGCTATCCAAGCATGGGCGCTTGGGCTAGCTACGGCCTGGGCAGCGAGAATCGCAATCTCCCCACGTTTATCACCATGACCTCCCAAGGATCGGGCAAGTATCCCGGGCAACCGATCTACTCGCGACTATGGGGCAGCGGGTTCCTGCCCTCCACCCACCAGGGCGTGGGACTTCGACCGGGCGCTAACCCGGTACTGTACCTCGACAATCCGCCGGGCGTTTCCCGCGGGCAGCGGCGGGAATTGCTCGACGACCTGGGGCAACTCAATCACCTGGCCGCGGAGCGAATGGCGGATGCCGAGACGCTCGCCCGCATCGATGCCTACGAGATGGCATTTCGAATGCAGATGTCGGTTCCCGAATTGATGGATCTTAGTGGCGAATCGCCAAGCACGCTAGAAAGCTATGGTCCCGACGCCCTGCGACCGGGCAGTTACGCCGCGAACTGCCTATTGGCTCGGCGATTGCTCGAGCGAGACGTGCGGTTCGTGCAGCTATTCCACCGCGGCTGGGATCAGCACATCGCCCTCTCGCAACAGTTGCCACGGCAGTGCCAGGACATCGACCAGCCCACGGCCGCCCTGGTTAACGATCTAGAGCAACGAGGGTTGCTCGACGACACACTCGTGCTATTCGCCACGGAGTTTGGCCGAACGGTGTTTACTCAAGGCAAGTTCGAGGCACCCGCCGCCGGGCGTGACCATCATGGTCGCTGCTTCACCATCTGGATGGCGGGGGGTGGTGTACGGGCTGGCATGGAGTATGGCAGCACCGACGATTTTTGCTACAACATTGTTGAAAACCCAGTGCATCTACGCGACATGCACGCCACGCTGCTGCATTGCCTGGGGCTCGATTTCGAGCGATTCACCTACCGATTCCGTGGGCTCGACGTCGGGCTGACTGGAGTCGAACAAGCACACGTGGTCAAAGGGATTCTCGCGTAACCGCGTCACGCACTTCGAGCAGCTGCGCGGCAATGCTTACAGCGATTTCACTGGGATGATTCGTACCAATCGGCAGCCCCACCGGGCAGTGAAATTCGATTCTTTCCGAGGGAATCCCTGCTTCAAGCAGGTCCTTCTTTAGCACCGCGGCCTTGGCCTTGCTGCCGATCACGCCCAAAAACGGAAACGTGCCCTCACGGGCCAAAAGTCGCTCGAGCACCGGCACATCGCTGCGATGGCCTTGGGTCATACACAACACGTACGTCCGAGACGAGAGCGTGTCGACGTAGTCAGCGGGCTTCGCCAGCTCGACGGTTTCGACCTGTGGTGGCAACTTCGCCAACCACTCGCTACGCGAGTCTACACACGTCACCTGACACGGCAACGTGACCAGCAGCTGAGTGAGCGCCTGGGCAACGTGCCCCGCACCGAAAACAACGATGTCCCACGCCGAGCCACCAAAGCACTCGAACAACATCTTCACGCGGCCACCGCAGGTCATGCCGACATCGGCCTTCAGATTCCAATCGACCCAGTGGCAACCCGCAGACTCGGTAGCCAGCATCTCGCGTGCTTGCTCCATGGCTTTGGCTTCGACGCGCCCTCCGCCCACGGTGCCGGCTTCCAAACCATCGACCGTAACCAGCATCTTGGCGCCGGTATCCGCTGGAGTCGATCCAGTGGCCTCGGCCAAGGTAACCAAGACGCAGCGTTCGCCCGCGGCAACGAGTTGGGCACAACGCTGCAGAACTTCACCTGGCGTCCGAGGCGTGCGGTCAGTCATCGTCGCCTCGCAGCGGACTTGCTGGCACCGGCTCCATTCGTCGGGGCTCCGTTTACAGAGGGTTTTGTCCCGCGCGGTTCGGAGGGCACGGAGAGCTTGGTCAATGTCATCAACAATTCCTCGCCAGTGGCTGGCAGAGCCAGTTCAAACGGCTTGCCGCCGGCAACCGCCGCAACTGCATCGCGAGCCGCCAACCACACGGCCAACCCCAACATCAGCGGCGGCTCGCCTACTGCCTTGCTGAGTCGCACGTTCTTTACGTGCTTGGTGTTGGCAATGAAGTCGACGTGGAACGTCCCCGGCAGATCGGTGATGTTAGGGATCTTGTACGTAGTCGGGCCGGTCGATAGCAGGCGTCCGCTGTCGTCGAACAGCAACTCCTCATTGGTGACCCAGCCAACTCCCTGCATGAAGCCGCCAATAACCTGCCCGCGATCAATCCCTGGATTGATCATCTTGCCAACGTCCATCAGCAAGTCGGCCCGATCGAATACCAATTCGCCTGTCAGCCGATCGATTGTCACCTCGGCGACCGCCGCGCCCGTAGTGTAGTAGAAGAACGGATTGCCGCGTCCGGTTTCCCGGTTATAGTCCACCCCCGGCGTGGCGAAGAAACCGCGTGCCCCCAGATCGATTCGGTCGCGGCGGGCGATGCCGCAGAACTCGCCAAACTCCAACCGCGCCCTCGGATCGAGATCGCGATCGTCGAAGACCATGCCACCTTCGATTCGAATATGCTCGGGCGACGCCACGAAGCCTTTCTCGACATTGGCCAACAGCGTCGCGGCGTATTCGCGTATTCGTCGCTTGATTTTCTTGCACGCATTCACTGCGGCCGCCCCATTTAAATCGGCGCCGGCACTCGCCGCAGTGGGCGACGTGTTGTTGTTTTTCTCAGTGCTGGTGGTCATTAGCCGTACGCGATCGACCGAAAGACCAAATTCATCGGCCACAATCTGCTTGAGCTTAGTATTCAGCCCCTGCCCCATCTCGGTACCGCCGGTCGACACCTGCACGGTCCCGTCTGTATAGACATTTACCAGTGCGTTGGCCTGATTGAGGAACTTTGTGGTGAAAGAGATGCCGAACTTTACTGGCGACAGGGCGATCCCTTTGGCCTGCGTGGCGCTGGAGGCATTGAACTTTTCGATGTCGCCGCGACGGCGCTCGTACTGAGAGCTTTCGGCCAGCTGCTCGAAAATTTCGTCGAGAACGTGGTCGCGAACAATCTGGCCGTAGTGCGTCTGCTGCCGCCCTGCGACGCCATCTTGATAGAGGTTCGCCTTGCGAACGGTCAACGGGTCGATGCCCAATTGCGCGGCAACTTGCTCAATGCCGTTTTCGATTGCCGCAATGCCCTGCGGCCCGCCAAAGCCACGGAAAGCGGTGTTGGGTGGCAAGTTGGTGCGGCAGACCTGCCCTGTCACACGCATCACCGGGATGCTGTAGGCGTTGTCGGCATGCAGCATCGTTCGCTCCAGCACGGCGGTCGAAAGGTCGGCAAACGCTCCGCCGTTCGAGTGAAACGCGAACTCGGCCGCCAATATTCTCCCCGCCGCATCGAAGCCGATGCGATAGTCGCACTGGTACTGGTGCCGCTTACCGGTGATGGCCATATCGACGGCCCGCGACAGCACCAGTCTCGCTGGACGGCCAGTGGTTGTAGCCACCATCGACACCATCACCGCGGTGAGTGCCGACTGCGTTTCCTTCCCGCCAAAGCCCCCTCCCATCCGCGGGCATTCGCAAACCACCTGGTGCATGCCCAATCCGAGGGCTTCGGCCACGACCACCTGAGTTTCGGTAGGATTCTGCGTGGAGGAGATCACTCGAACTGCGCCTTCTTCGCAGGGCTCGGCCAGCGCGGCTTGCGTTTCGAAATAGAACTGTTCCTGCCCGTTAGAGCGGAAACGTCCGGCTATGGTATGCGGAGCCTTGTCGAAGGCGGCCTGGAACAGCTGGTCGTCCTCAGAACCGGGACTGAACATGTGTCGGTGGGGACCGATGAACGACTCTCGCGCGATGGCCTCGTCGATCGTTAGTATCGGCTTCGCTTCTCGGCACACCAGTTCAATCAACCCACGCGCCTCGACCGCCGCCTCGGAGGTGTCGGCCCCGATGACCACTACCGGCTGGCCGATGTAGCTGAGTTCGTCCTCGACGAGAAACGGCTCGTCGGAAAGGATGGGCCCGAAGTTATTTGGCCCGCGCAGATCTTTGTGAGTCAGTACGCACCGTACTCCGGGGGTCGCCTTAGCTGCATCGAGACCTTTAATTTGCTTCAGTCGGCCGGCAGCCACGGGTGAGCCCACAAACACTACGCAAAGCTCCCGCTCGCGACGAGGTAAGTCGTCGAGGTAGGCAGCCGTGCCCGTGACATGACCGGCGGCCGATTCGTGCGGGATAGCGTTACCAACTTCGGGCATGGTCAGCTAACAGGGACGGATAGAGTGGAAGAGAGATCGTAGTAACACTTGGCAAACAGGTTTTCGATCAACTGCGAGCGATAGTCGGCGCTGCCACGGACGTCGGAAATCGGTTGCACCAGCCCACGCGCAATTCTTCCCGCCTGCGCAAGCGTGGCAAGCGCAAGCGGCTTGCCAGCCAGCGAATCTTCGGCCTGGGGCAGGCGAACAACCGTCGGCCCCACGCCACCCACGGCGACGCGTGCTTCGGTAATTTGCTCGCCGTCCAGTTCCAGCCAGAACGCGGCAGTGACCGTGCTGATGTCCATGTCGCGGCGTTTCGAGATTTTATACAACTTGATGGCCACCTCGCCCGGGGGCAGCGGTGTCCGCACACTTTCAATCACTTCATCCCCCGCCAAGTCGACCTGCTTATATCCTTGATAGAAATCGCAGATCGGCACCTCGCGCCGGCCTCGACGACTGGCCAGGATGAGCGAGGACTCGGCCACGAACAGAAACGGAATGGAATCGGCGATGGGCGAAGCATTCGCCAGGTTGCCTGCTATGGTGCCGAGATGCCGGACCTGGGGGCTGCCAAATCGCAACAGCACCTGATGCAGTTCTGGAAGGCGGTCGGCAATCACCTTGTCGACCTCGGACCACGTCGCCGCACCACCGCAGACGAGTTCACCATCTTCGATTCCCAGCGTCTGCATTTCCGGTACCTTGCTTGTCGCGATGACTTGCTGTGGCTCGTAGCGACCATGGTTGTACTGCACTCCCACATCGGTCGCGCCCGCCACCAGACGGGCATTGGGATAGTCGGTGCGAAACTGAAGTAGATCGGGCAGACTCCGCGGAACGGCCACGGCCCGTGGGTCGCCCTTGGTTGGTTTGATACAGACCGAACTTCGAGACAGCCTGACGAGCTCTTCAAGCATCGCCTGCGACTCGAACAGTTGCTCCATTGCAACCGCCGTTTTGAGGTCGACTGCAGTCGCCGCCTGCAGGATCTGCAGATACCCCGTGCAGCGGCAGAGATTGCCCGATAGACCGAGGCGAATCTCGTCCTCCTCCAAGTGGCTGGCCTGGCTGCCCTGCTGATGGTGCTCTTCGACCATGCTGTGCATTGCCATTACGAAGCCAGGCGTGCAGAAGCCACATTGGCTGCCGTGGCAGTCGACCATCGCCTGCTGAATACCTGTCAGCCCGCCCGCGTTTCGCAACCCCTCGACGGTCACCACATGACATCCGTCCATCTGAAACACGAACGCGATGCAGGAATCGACCGACTGATACTCGATAGAAGTTCCGCTCTCGTTGGGCGTCCCCATCAGCACGGTGCAGGCGCCGCAGTCGCCTTCGGAGCACGCGATCTTCGTACCGGTCAACCGCTCATCGTCCGGCGGGTGATAGCACAGGCGTAAATAGTCGGACAGCGTCTGCAGCGCGGCGTCCACGCCGACTTCTCTTCTTGTGCCGTTTACGTAAAGTACGATCGAGTCGCGCATGGCGGAGGCAGCTTCTCCTGTGGTACCTGACGACAATCGCTTTCCGCCGGCAGCAGATTGTCTCTCAGCTTACCACCAATTATGATCTAAGTCGATACTAGATTACACGTTAGAACGAACCATCGCGGTCGTCAACTCGAACATTACTGGCGTTCCTCCCCTGCATTTCTCTATGACTTCACGTGCTACCACCTTAGCCAAACAAGTCATGTCGCGCTGCGATGAGTTGGGACAGTGCTCCAGCGAACCGGGAAGGATCACACGCCTATACCTCGACGAGCCGATGCGGGCTGTTCACGTCCGCTTATCGGAGTGGATGCATCAGGCGGGTTTGTCACCACACGTCGACAACGCGGGCAATTGCATCGGTCGCTTGCGAAGTCAGACGGGGGAGAAAGTACTGCTGGTTGGTTCGCACCTCGATTCGGTTCCTGGCGCCGGTCGCTACGACGGCGTACTGGGGGTACTGATCGGCGTAGCGGTGAGCGAATGGCTGGCCGGGTGCGATTTGCCGTTTCACTTCGATGTCATGGGATTCAGCGAAGAAGAAGGGGTGCGTTTCAAGATGCCCTATCTCGGAAGCGCCGCGGTGGCCGGTCGATTCGACCCCGAATGGCTGCTACGCGAGGACGACAAACAGACCAGCATGCGCGAAGCGATGGCCTCCTTTGGACTCTCGCCCGACGAACTCGAGTCGTGCCGGTACACGCCAAGCGAAGTGATCGGATTCGTCGAACCCCATCTAGAACAAGGACCAGTCCTCGAACGGCTGGAGCAGCCCGTGGGTGTGGTAACCGGCATCGTTGGGCAGAGTCGGCTGCAACTGGCCTTCCGTGGCGAAGCGGGTCACGCCGGCACCGCACCGATGTCCGGTCGCCGAGACGCACTGGTGGCAGCATCAGCTTTTGTCCAGACAGTGCGCGATACGGCGCTGTCGATTGATGGACTGAAGGCAACGGTAGGTTCGCTGCGAGTGTGCCCGAACGCTTCGAACGTAATCCCCGGCGTTGTGGAACTTACGCTAGACGTCAGGCATCTGGCGGACGACGTGCGGCGCTACGGGGTCGACACGCTCGTCGACGCCGGGCATTCTCTCGCAGAGGCCGAACACTGTACGTTCGAGGTTCTTGAGGAAACAGCTCAACATTCGGTGAATGCCGACGCACGGCTGATGACGATGCTAAGTGATACGATCAAGGAGTGTCATGGTGGGCCGGTGCTATTGGAAAGCGGCGCAGGACACGATGCGGCGATCATGGGCCAGGTTTTTCCCATGGCAATGTTGTTTCTGCGCCATCCAGGTGGTGTAAGTCATCACCCTGACGAGAGGGTAGAATTGAACGACGTCGCCACGGCAATCGAAGTCCTCGGACAATATGTCCTGCGGTTGGCCAGTGATTTTTCTCAGCACGAGAGCGCTTAGCATGCAGCAATCCCCCTTTGGTGAAACTCGGACGCGAGTCGAATTCAACCACGCGTTGATCGCCCCCGACGGTCACGTCGTTTCGCCCCTGGTATGCTGGGACAACGCTCAGGCAGTGGTGCTGATCTCGCCCACGATGGGACACGGCGCCGCAGCCCCGCGATTCGTGCAGTACATGGTCGATGGCAGCAGCAGTTGCGAGACGCATCACGCCGAGGTGAACGTCGAGCGGCTCGTCTACGTGCTCGAAGGTGCGGCCACGCTCGATGGCGACTCGCTGGCGGCCGATTCGTTCGCCTGGTTCCCCCCCAACGACCGCTACAGGCTGGAAGTCCCCGAGTCGACGCGGGTGCTCGTCTTCGAAAAAGTGTACGAGCCATTGTCAGGCAACAAGGTCCCTCAACGGATGACAGGCTCGCTAGCAGCATCTCCCAAAGCTCCCTTCCTGGGCGATCCCGAAGCGATGCTGGCCACGCTGCTGCCGGTTGAGCCGGGTTTCGACATGGCCGTCAACGTGTTCGAATATACGCCGGGTACAACGCTACCCTTTGTCGAAACACATGTCATGGAGCACGGGCTCTACATGCGATCGGGCCAGGGGGTGTATCGACTCGGCGACCGCTGGTACCCGGTTCAGCAAGGCGACTCGATCTGGATGGCTTCCTATTGCCCGCAGTGGTTTGTCGCCATGGGCAAAGAGAACGCGTCGTACATTTACTACAAAGACATCCATCGCCCGCTACTTCACCAGCCTGCCACCTAGATTGGCCAAAGCTATGGATCTTCCCAAACTGAAGGTTGAAACGACGCGGCTGGTTTGCGAGTTGGAGCAGCTCGCCACGTTCTCTGAATGCAGCGAGCCATCTCCCGCGGTGACTCGCGTGGTGTTCACCGAAACCGACGTGAAAGCCCGGGAGTACCTGCGGGGACTCTACGAAACGGCCGGACTCGCCGTGCGGACCGACGCGGTGGGCAACACCTTTGCCCGGTGGGAAGGCAGCGAACCAGACTTGCCAGCAGTGGGAACGGGCTCCCACACCGATGCTATCCCTCATTCCGGTATGTACGATGGAACGGTCGGCGTATTGGGCGGGCTGGAAGCGATTCGCGCACTTCAGCAAAGTGGCTTTCGCCCTCGGCGATCCATCGACGTGGTCATGTTCACCTCCGAAGAACCGACGCGTTTTGGCGTTGGCTGCACGGGCAGTCGACTAATGAGCGGCGCCCTGTCCGTGGCGCAGTTAGCCAGCTTGCGCGACGAATCTGGCAGCACGTACGACCAGGCGCGCACGCAAGCAGGATTCACGGGTGAGCTTTCGACTGCGTTGCTCGCACCCAATGCCTACAGTGCGTTTGTAGAACTGCATATCGAACAAGGTCCCTTACTCGAACAAGCCGCAGAGTCGATTGGTGTGGTCACGGCCATCGCCGCACCTTCCACCGTGCATTTCGAAGTCACCGGCGAGGGAGGCCACGCGGGTGCGGTGTTGATGCCCATGCGTCGCGACGCGCTGGCCGCGGCCGCCGGCATGGTGCTCGCCATCGAACGCCTAGCGCTCGATAGCCGCAGCCCCGACCTGGTTGCCACCGTCGGCGAACTGCACGTCCACCCCGGCGCTGTAAATTCCATCCCCAGTCGTGTTCGCTTCACGCTCGACCTCCGCGATATCGATGGCGATAACCGTGACGAGGTGCTCGAATCGGTCGTTGCCGCTTGTACCCAGATTGCTTCCCAGCGCCGCGTCGAGATCTCGCACCAGGTTCTCAACGCCGATCCGCCTGCGGTATGCGATGAGCGAATCGTTGAGGCCGCCGTGCGAGCGGCCGAAAGGCTCCAACTAGCTCACCGCCGCATGATCAGCCGGGCCTATCACGACTCGCTGTTGATGGCCCGCATCGCACCGACGGGAATGATTTTCATCCCCTGCCGAGGCGGAGTGTCGCATCGCCCTGATGAATACGCCTCGCCCGAACACATGGAAGCAGGCGTGGCAACGCTCGCACTCACCCTGGCACAACTTGCCAGCTAGACAACCGTGCTAGCTAACGGGCCACGGTGGCCGTGATGTAACCGAAGGGCTCATCGGTCACCACGAACACTTCGTTCTCGTTCTCCAAGCCAAACCGAGCGAGGTCAGCCAGAATGTGATGCTTGTTGGGGAGCGTGAGCGTGATGTTCGTCACGGCGTCACAGGCTTCGAGCGCCGCCCCTCCCATCAGGTACAGAGTCTCCTGCACGCTGCGGCTGTAGTGATCGATGAACTTTCCGAGCAACGCCTCGACGATAGCCTGCCGGGCTGCCAGGTAGTCGACCTGTGAACCATCGTAGTCCCACGCGGCCGTCACATCGGTGGCCAGAATCCGGTCGTCGGTGTCGGAAAGCGTACGATAGCGACTTTGGTGAAAATCGGCGAAGCCAGTCTCAGTGGTCTTGGCAATCAACAAGTGCTCGAACCCCGCGGAAACCTGGGGCGCCTCACCCCGCGACTGAGTCACTTTGGCGGTTGGTGTCATAGCACCGCTGGCGACAAACGAATGAGGCGAATCGAGCAGCCGCTTCCACACTCGCTCCTCCAGCGTCACGTGGCAGGCGGTCACGTGGTCATATTCATCAAGAAAGTGCTGGGCGATGGTCACTCCAAACGACTCGACAGAGTCTATGGGGTCGCCCTTAGCAAGCACATAGATTGTATTCTTGCAGGTATCGGTCGCCACGACGGCTCGATTATCTCCTTTTAGGTACGCCGCATCGAACGCACCTTCAAGCTCGACGTCTACCGATACCTCGACAAACTCGTGCGTCTCGTTTTTTGGTGCCGCTTTGCGAGGTCGACGCACCTTGCTCACGCGAACTCGATGCTTGCCGTAGGTGTGCTTCGCCAGTTTTGCAGCCATATCAACCTCGTCGGGGTCCTGGTATATTTGCCAGCTGGTGTGGTATTGAATGTGAGTATTTCGTCGATTCGCCGTCGATCCTCGTTAAGCTCGCCGCCACCGACGACGCGCGCCCGCGGCACCCACACCGACAGGCACATGATAGTGTGAATTCCGCCAACGATGCCAGCCGACAATTACAATTCGCCGACCGCAACCACACTTAGCAGCCGCCGGGTTGTGTTCGCCGATGGTATACGGCCCGCAACGCTCGTCATCCGCGATGGCCGAATCGCCGCGATCGAACCGTACTGTACGGATACCGACGTCGATCATGGCGACGATGCCCTGCTTCCCGGTGTAGTGGACGTACATGTCCATTTCAACGAACCTGGACGCACCGAGTGGGAAGGGCTGGAATCCGGCACTGCGGCGGCCGCGGCGGGGGGAGTAACACTGGCAGTGGACATGCCGCTGAATAGTTCGCCGGTGACGACCACCGTCGAGGCCCTCTCGGCCAAGCGACTGGCAGCCTCAGGCAAGCTGTCTTCGGACGTCGGATTCTATGGAGGACTAGTTCCCGGCAGTGAAACCAACGTGGCCGCGTTGCTAGATGCCGGCGCACTTGGCATGAAAGCCTTTTTGTGCCCTAGCGGCATCGACGAATTCCCCGCGGCGACCGAGCGAGAACTGCGTGCGGCGATGCCAGTGCTCGC
Source organism: Aeoliella straminimaris (assembly GCF_024054565.1). Lineage (GTDB taxonomy): Bacteria > Planctomycetota > Planctomycetia > Pirellulales > Lacipirellulaceae > Aeoliella > Aeoliella straminimaris. The sequence goes on along the minus strand of NZ_JAMXLR010000072.1, from coordinate 212,081 downwards.
CGAGCGGGGAGCGCCGCTACTCGTTCACGCTGAACTGGTGACGCCGGTACCCGCGATGGACGATCCGCGTCGCTACTCCGACTACCTCGCCACGCGTCCCCCGCGGTTCGAGCAAGATGCCATCGCCATGCTGATCAGCCTGTGCCGCGAGACCGAATGCCGCACTCACATTGTCCATCTGGCGGACGCTGACAGTCTACCGATGCTGCGCAGGGCGAAGGAAGAAGGGCTGCCGATTACGGTGGAAACCTGTCCCCACTATCTGTACTTTGCGGGCGAAACGATCACCGACGGCGCCTGCCAGTTCAAGTGCGCGCCACCGATTCGGGACGGGGCGAATCGCGAACTACTGTGGCAGGCCCTAGAAGCAGGCGACATCGACTTCATCGCCTCGGACCACTCCCCCTGCCCTCCCGCCGACAAACGCCTCGACGAGGGACGCTTTGACCTGGCCTGGGGTGGCATTAGCTCGGTGCAACTCATGCTCTCGGTGGTGTGGACCATGGCCAAACAGCGCAGCATCGACCTGGAACATGTCGCCCGGTGGCTGTCTCTCACGCCCTCTCGATTCATCGGCCGGCCCAACGGCATCGAGGTTGGAGCCGAAGCAAACCTGGTGGCCTTCGACACCGAAGCGATATTCACCGTTCACGGCGACCAGTTGTTGCACCGCCACCCAATCACCCCCTATGAAGGTAAAACGCTCACTGGCGTGGTCAAACAAACCTACCTGCGCGGCAGGCCTTCTTCGATCGGCAGGGGGCAGCCTCTGTGAGTCAACCGTTCATCCCAGAATTCAACCGACTCTCTCATGACGCCGCCCGCAATAAACTCCTGGCCTGCTGCGGGGCGCGATGGTGGAGCGAGCAGCTAGCAACCCGGCGGCCTTACGCCAACATGGAAGAGTTCCACACCGTGGCCGACCAGGTATTCGACCAGATGTCGCATGACGATTGGCTCGAAGCGATCGGCAGCCACCCGCGGATTGGCGACCTGGAGTCGCTGAAGATGAAGTTTGCGGGTAACAAGCAGTGGTCGTCCGGCGAACAGTCAAGCGTGGCCATGGCGGAGGACGACGTGTTGCGGCAACTGAAGTTGGGCAACGATGCGTACTTCGAGAAATTCGGTTACACGTTTGTCGTCTGTGCAACTGGCAAGAGCGCAGACGAGATGCTACAAATCCTCGAAGGCCGCCTTCAAAACGAACCGGATACCGAGATAGACATTGCTGCGGCCGAGCAGCGGAAGATCACCCATCTGCGAATCGACAAGCTCGCAGCCAACGCCAATTGATCGAGGACAAGTATGAGCGGAATCACGACCCACGTGCTCGACACCTCGCGGGGCAAACCGGCCGCGGATATTCCGGTCACCCTCGCCCGGCTCGACGAGTCAGGGCTGGTCGCCGACACGTTTCACGGCGTCACCGACGCCGATGGCCGGGTGGCCAACCTACTGGGGGCAACACCGCTGGCGGCTGGCGATTTCCGCCTTTCCTTCAATCTCACGGCCTACGCCGAGCAGCATTTCGCCGCATCGTTCTACCCACAAGTCGACATCACCTTCACCGTGAGCGACGCCTCGCAGCATTTCCACGTGCCACTGCTGCTCTCACCGTTTGGCTATTCGACGTATCGAGGGAGTTAGGGAGCGAGCGACCACTGGATTGATGGGTGCCCGTCACGACTCTCCATGCTCGTTAGCTTCACTCCACAAACGTCCCCATATCCAAAGTGAACAGAGTGCAGCCGCCACTATTGGCAGCAAACCGATGAAGATCAAGAACGTCGGCACTTGTTCAATCGCATTGGTGAATTAAACGTATTCGACGATTCCGAGCGAAATTACGCCACTCACCAGCCCCAACAGCCTGATAATCCCACGCCGTCTATCGCAGTTCTCGTCGATGACAAACGCCCAGGCACAACCGGCACCAAAGACCCCAGCAATGGAAACGATGAGGGGGACCAATGCCTCGGACGCTCCCATAAAAATCTGAACAAGGGATACCGCGGCAAGCCACAACACAAGCGGTGCGATCAAGGAGATTGGTGCCGCGCACGTTGCCGCGAAACCTATACGCAGCCACATCGGGGCTGTTCGAAACTGTGTTGAACCGTTCATTTCACACCAAATGCAAATCCGTCTGTCGCCCGTCAATATAGTGCACTCCATTGGCCGTGATCGCAGCATCTTGCTCGATCGGAAAAGCCACGAGTTGGCCGCCCCACTCGGGTACTTCCACGTCAACCCGCAGTTCCACGGTGTAGGCCGTATTCTCGTGCATCACCACGTCGCCGCGGCCGGGAATGGCGGTTTGCTGCCAGGGAAGTCCCATCAACGGACCGGGTTCGTGGAGCAGGTGCCCCAGCGAGTGCGAGTAGATCTTTGGATGGCTGATTCCCTCGGCATCTGCCCGCTGTAGTGCTCGCTCGAGGATGGCATTTCCACTCAGACCGCACTCCCAGCTCTGCGTAAACACATCCTGCAGGCGATTGGCTTCCCGCAACCCGCGCCGCAGTCCCTCGGGGGCCTCGGTTTCTCCGGGCCGCAGGACGTAGGCCAGTTCCTGGTGATCGGTTGTGAGTCGCAGATACTCGACACCCACGTCGCAGTGCAGCATGTCGCCCGGCTGGATGACTTTCGAGTTCGTGCCCTCAGCGGGAGTCGTGCGTTCATCGCGATACAGCCGGAAGAACGGCTTGAACGACAGGGGCAATCCCAGATCTGTGGCCAGTTGCCAGTAGGTCCATTCCAGGTCCTCGGTCGTGGTGACACCGGGCGTGATGGCTTGCCGCGAAAAGCAGTGGCGGATCATGGCATGGGCGATCGCGCACGCTTGTTCGTACAACTCCAACTCTTCCGGCAGTCGCGTTTCGAGCCAGCGGATGGCGAGCGGCTCGGCCGACTCGCATCGTGAGGCCAGATCGCTGCCGAGCGATTCAAACAGCCGGTCCTTGAGCGAAGCAGTCAAACCGTCCGCCGCCCAGATGACGTCGGACGTATTGATGCCGATCCGCTGGGGCGAGCGCTGCTCGAGCACTTCCCGAAGCACTTGCCACTGGTCCTTCTCTCCCAGCGGACCCCACGGCGATGGCGGCATCAGGCCCAACATGTTGGTACGGGATAGATTGATACGCTCCACTTCACTGCCAGTATCGAAAAACAACACGACTTGCAGGATGGGCGCCCAGACTTCCATGGGCACAATGGTGTAAAACACCGGGTCGTGGTTGTCCTCATGGCCAATAATTAACCAGGCATCGAACCCCGTCTCGCGCATCACTGCCGGCAGCAATCGCTCGAACCGTTTGGCGAGCGTCTGGTTCACGATGCGAGCCTGCTCGCGAACCGGAAGAACCGTGGGGAAACTCATGGCCAGAAGCCTCCTTGATGAATCGCTGCCAGCCGTGCGAACCGCATAATTAGTTGTACAGCTTGGGGTCTTCCTTCCAGTCCTTGTCCTTGTCGTGTGCCATCTCGAGCACCCGGGGCCTGCGCTCACGCAAGCGGACCGACTCGACTCCCAGGAAATTGCCCGACGACTTTGGGCTTTTGCCGACACACTGCAGTCGCAGCACATGCTGCCCCGGTTCAGGCCAGAAATCGAGCAGATGGTACTCCCATTGGTCGATGCCATCATGGTAGAAGTCCATCGTTCCTCCGATGGGCACTCCATCGAGCGTAGCACGATACTTACCATAGTCTTCCGCTCGGGTAGCGTTGATCAACAACCGTAGTGGCTCCCTTTCTTCCACGGTGAAGGGGATCTCGATCCATCCCTCGTCCTGGCTTTCGGGCTTGAAGAGCACGTGTCCCTCGGGATAGTTGTTGAGATCCTGTTTGCGGAATTCACCCTTACCATGCTTAAGTGAGTCGAGCTTCGCAGCAGCATAGACTGTCTCGCGTTCGATACTCGGTAGCGCACGCTCTTTGGCGTGGGGCGCCCGGGCTTTGAAGGTCGGCGTGCCAGTCTGATACCAAAAGGCAACACTGGAATAGTCGTCCTGGCGTTCGTTCCAGCTATTCGACTCGTACTTCGGGTTCTCATCGGGCGACATCCAGCCGAAGTGCTCGATGGTGACCTTAATGCTGTGATTGAACACCCAGGGGTCGTTTACGTGCCAGCGATACGCGCTGGTGTGGCCGCCGACGATGCCCCACTGATCGAAATAGGGCGTGCCAAAATAGGGCGTGCTAGTGGTCTTGAGTCCCCAGGCCGAGAGGAAATAATCTTCGGTGCCGGTTCCCCAGATCGAAGGTTTCTCCTCGCCATCGATGTACACTTTCTCATCGCCTTCGCCGAACCAGGACGGACTCCGCGATCGCACTGCCAGCACTGTGCCGACGTAGTGCCCTTTGCCCTCGGTCTCCAGGATCACGTAGTCGCTGCCCTGCTTCACCGGATACTCTTGTTTGTACTGGGCGTAGAAGTAAGGTACGTCTTCGGCTAGCGAGTTTTTCTTGATCCAGTCGATGTTGTAATACAGCAAGCTGACCGGTTTTTCACTCTGGTTCACCACCTCGATACGAATCGACTTGCGGAACGGCATGTGCCAGAAGCAGTTGTACGAGTCGGCATCTTCCACCACCACCGGCACGCTGATCACTTCACTCCTCTTGCCGAAGCAATTGGCGAAGAAGTCGCCCACCGGTGCCTCGACACCGGGACGGTCGCTGCCATCGTAGTAGATGCGGAGCAGCATCTCCTGGTGATTAGCCGAGCCATCTTTGGCCCAGTTGTGCTTCTCTGGCCCCAGAAACGTCATCCAGATGTGTGTGACCACCCCCGGCCCGTTCGCCTCCATCAAGACGCGCGTCTTGCCGGGCTCGAGCTTCTTGTTGTCCCAGTTGCTGTTGGGATCGAACTCCCCTTCCGGATCATATTTGCCATCTTCCCCGATTCGATGCGCCGAAGTGGCTCGCATACTGCGACCCTCGATAGGTCGAGCCAAGTCCGCCAGCCCCTGTGCCCAAGCACTAGTCGAGAACGTGATTAGTAGCGCTGTCGCTAACGCTGATATCCGCCGCAGAATATTCATCGTTGTCGCCTCTTGGATTGAGTCCAGGTGTTCTTACCAATCATCCGCCGAGCACCTTGAATGGCCAACTCGCCATTTGAACCGCGATCCTTCCTCGGATCACGCAGAACTCAAAGCGTATCAGGTCCCGGTGCTTGCTGCCACGACGTGAGACGAAAAACTGAATCGTTCACACCGAAAGCGGAGCAACAGTATCGCGCATCCAGGCAATGAGAATGCGCATCGCCGATGCCAGTCGCGGCCGAGCAACCACACAGTTAAATGTGGCCCTACGAGTCGCCTTTGTAGCGGACGCCTCGGGCCTTGAGCCTGGAGACAAGCGTCGTGGGCTTTAGCCCCAACAATTCGGCCGCCCCGCCCACACCGTAGACCCTGCCGCCTGCCCGCTCCAGGGCACGCTCGAGGTTCGCCCGTTCGATGTCGCGAATCTCCGCGTCAGTGAGCAACTCAGCATCCTTAGCAGCAGCAGGCGACGCCGGTGGTGACGGAGCTGCTTCGAGATTCACCTTCAGTGGTCCGCCACGCGACAGGATCACGGCCCGCTCCATCACGTGCTGCAACTCACGAATATTGCCAGGCCAGGCGTATTGCTCCAGCTGACGTACCACAGCCTTGGTCATGCGCGGCGCGTCGACCCCGAAACGCCGGGCGGCCTGCTGCAGAAAGTGATCGGCCAGCAGGCCAATGTCCTCTCGACGTTCGCACAGTGGGGGTATTTCGATCGGGAATACGCTCAAACGGTAGTACAGATCTTCGCGAAAACGGCGATGGCGCGACTCTTCGCGGAGGTCGCGGTTGGTGGCCGCAATCACCCTCACGTCGACTCGACGGGTTTTCTCCTCGCCGATGCGTTCGATTTCCCCCTCCTGCAACACTCGGAGCAGCTTGCTCTGCAGGTCGAGTGGCACTTCGCCCACTTCGTCCAGAAACAGCGTCCCCCCGTCAGCCAATTCAAACCGACCCGCCCGGTCGCGCAGCGCGCCGGTGAACGCTCCCTTCACGTGACCAAAAAACTCGCTTTCGAACAGCTCGCGAGGAATGGCCGCGCAATTTACCTTGATCAGCGGCCGCGACGCGCGCTGGCTGCGGCGGTGGAGCTCTCGAGCAACTAGCTCCTTGCCAGCGCCGCTTTCGCCCAGCACCAGCACGGTCGAATCGGTGGGAGCAACCAACTCGATCTGTTGCGTAACGTTCCGCAGAGCTGGGCTCGTGCCGAGCATTTCGCCAAACCCCTGCTCGACGGCAACTTCTTCCTGCAGGTACTCATTCTCTTCTTCCAACCGGGTGCGGAGCCGTTGCACTTCTTCCCAGGCCCGCGAGTGGGCGATGGCGGTCGCCGCGTGGTCGGCAATCATTCGCAGCCAATCGAGACACGCCGATCCAATCTTTACCCGACTGAACAGGCCGATCACGCCCAGCACCACGCCATGATGGATGAGCGGCTGACCGGCGAAGCCAGTGATGCCTTCACGCTGAACCCACTCGTGATCGACGACCCACTCGGGTGCTTCGGAAAGGTCGGGCACTTCGAGTCCTTCGCCGGTTTGCGCGATATGGCCAACCTTGCGGACACCGATAGGAAACCGTCGAAAGCGGCCATCGAGCCGCGACAAATCGTCGGGTGGCTGGAGCAGCGAACGTCCGTTACTCGCCACAAGGTGCAGGCACTCCGATCGATCGGGGCACTCGTCCCGCATGGGACAGCTGTCACACCCTGCCCCCGGTCGAATCAACCACAATCGCGCGAGCGCGACCGCTTCAGAGTCACCGATACGCGTCACCAGCAAATGGAGCAACGACGAAAGCTCTCTTTCTTGCGCCAAGTCGAGCAATAGCTGCTTGGGATCGGCGAACAGCGGCGTTTGGGCGGACATGGCTTCCATACCACAAACATAACGACATTTCGTTGGCGATCCACGATATTTCAGTACACAACGATAATTCGTTACTACCTGCAATCCATCCAATTGCACTTAACCCTTTTTCTAAAAACCACTTACGACACGCTAACGGCTTTGGCACGGGGTGTGCCTTAGGGAGGATTCATAGTTCACCCGGCCATCTTGGCCAATCTCCACCCCTGAATCCAAGGAGCAGTCCATGTCCCGCCTACCCCAAATTCAAGACAATCAGGCCACCTCGCAGCAGGCCGGATTGTTCGCCGCCGCCAAGTCGAAGCTGGGCAAAGTCCCCAATATGGTGCGAGTCTTAGGCAACTCGCCCGCCGCGCTGCGTGGCTACTTTGAGCTTTCCGGAGCTCTGGGTGCCGGAGAAGGCCTAACCGCCCAGCAACGTGAGATCGTCGCTCTGGCAGTTGGCGAGGCCAACGGCTGCGAGTACTGCCTGGCGGCACATTCGACGCTTGGCAAGCTGAGTGGACTGGCGCCTGAAGCCATTGAGGCCGCCCGTCGTGGCGATGGGCTGGACGACGCAAATCGAGCGGTGGCTCGTCTGGCAACCCAGATCGTGCAGTCCCGAGGCCGAGTGGCCGACAGCGAACTGGAAGCGTTCCGCGCCGCTGGCTTTGGCGACGATGCGATCGCCGAAGTGGTTGGTCACGTAGCCCTGAATATCTACACCAACTACTTCAACAACCTGGCTGAAGTGGATGTCGACTTCCCAGCGGCCGCACCGCTGGAGCCGAGCCACGCTGCTGGAGCAACCTGCAACTCGGGTTGCAGCGTCTGATGCCCCAATCGGCTCGGGTCGCCAGTCGTGGCGACCCGAGCTTTTTGTTCTATGCACACCAAGGAGCTATACCATGTCGCTGCCCCCAGCCCTCTGCCCTCCATTCACCCACGAGATGGCCATCGCCAAAGTACGAGCCGCCGAAGACGCCTGGAACTCACGCGACCCCGCGCGGGTGTCGCTTGCCTACAGCGAAGATTCCGTGTGGCGCAACCGCGGCGAGTTCATTCGTGGTCGTGAACAGATTCGGGAGTTCCTCACTCGCAAGTGGGAAACCGAGCGCGACTATCGGCTGATGAAAGACCTCTGGGCGTTCGAGGACGATCGGATTGCCGTTCGCTTTCAGTACGAGTTTCGCGACCCCCATGACCAATGGTGGCGTTCGTACGGCAACGAACTGTGGGAGTTTGATGTCGAGGGCTTGATGCGTCGACGCGAAGCCAGCATCAACGACTTCGCCATTCGCGAGGTCGATCACAAGTTCCATTGGCCGTTGGGAGACCCCCGTCCGGTCGACCCCGACTTTGTCCTGAGTGTGGCGTGATGCCCGGCGGATGTCGCCCAGCTAGGTGAGCAACTTATACATTAGCAGGGCATCGACATAGCCCTGCTGAGGGTGATGAAACGCCTGTGGCAGGCGGCCGACTACGGTAAAGCCCTGCTTTTGATAGAGGCGCACGGCCACTTCGTTGGTGGTCACTACCAAGTTGTACTGCATGGCCTTGAACCCCAGCCCGCGAGCCTCCACTTGTGAGTGCTGACACATGGCCGTGGCGATACCTTGCCCCCGGGCGGACTCGGCCACCACGTAGCCACAGTTTGCTACGTGGGCGCCGAGCGGTGGCTGATTCGGACGAATGTAGTACGTGCCGACAATCGTTCCTTCGCTATCCGTGGCGACGTAGGTGGCCGTGGGGTGATCGATCCATGCCTTGCGAGACTCCTCTTGGGAGATATCCATGGCGTAAGGATAGGTCTCGCCGGCACGAAACACCGGTTCCAGTACCTGCCATGTGGCAGGCCAATCGGCAGGTTCGAAGCGTTGAATGGCAAACATCTCTGCCGGCGTCCTGCGCGACGCCGCTCAATAAAGCCTACTCTGCCACGGGGAACGGAAAACCAAGCTCCTTGTCCGTCACATTCTTCAGCGGCTCGCCAGCGCGGTAGCGGCGGAGGTTCTCGCAAAAGAAATCCGTCATGTCTTCAATGCGTGTCTTGCATTGGCCCCCAACGTGAGGTGTGAGCACCAGGTTGGGAGCGTTCCATAACCGGCTACCTTCGGGCAGGGGCTCCGTCTCCGTCACATCGAGCCCCGCGCCCCACAAGTGGCCACTCTCCAGGGCGTCGACCAGGGCTTCTTCGACCACGATCGGTCCGCGGGCCATGTTCACCAGCACGCTACCGGGCTTCATTAGTCCAATTCGCCGCGCATCGAACATGCCCCGAGTCACTTCATTCAAAGGCACGGCCAGGATCACCGAGTCGCAGCGGGGCAGGATCTCGTCCAGGCGGTCGGCAGCCAGCAATTCTGCGACGTGAGGCGGCTTGTTCACTGGGAACCAATCGGTGGCCAGAATGGTCGTGTTGAACACGCTGAGCACCTCTGCCAGACGCCGGCCGTTGCCTCCCAGCCCTACGACACCCACGGTGGTGTGGTGCAGGTCCTTGGTTGGTCGGCGAATGAACTCGCGTTTGTCCATCGCCTCGAAGAACACCGGCAGTCGGCGAAGCGAACCGCAAAGCAGCGCCATGGTGTGATCGGCTACCTGGTTGGCCAGCACGCCCGAGGCACTGGTGACCAGAATGTCGGACTTCACCACTGGAGGCACCAGGCAGTGGTCCATGCCCGCGGCGGACGATTGGATCCACTGCAATTTGCCCCCCGCCACGACTTCGTCCCAGGGCACCGGCACTTTGGCGTGGCCGCAGTAGATGTCGGCCGTGGGCAGCAGTTCGGCTATTCGCTCCTGGCCTGCGTCGATAACCTCCCAATCGGGTGCGACGGCTTGAATCTGGGCAATGTGTTGAGATTCCACGGGGTAACAAAGGACGATTCGCATCGGCGGCAACAGGGCTGGGGAACGGGTTCCGGGGGTAGGTGCTGGAAATCCGGCACATTGAACGTTAGGCGCCGGGGTAGGTAGACGGCCGTATTATGCCAGTTAGAACAGACTTCGACGATGGAGGATTGCGGCAAAAAACGGCGTCGATGCCTTATCACTTGGGACCCTACGAATCCGTGCTCACAATTACCACAACCACTTCCAATCGCCATGCGTCTGGTTGCATTTCGACTCTCTGGAGTTCAGAACTGTCTCCGCCGCCGCTCCAAGGCGTCCAAATCCGCCGAAATCTGCAATTCATCTCCTCGGGTATGAACTGGCCTAGGAGAAGAGAAGGGTGAAATCAGGACCGCTTTTCGGTCACTCAATATCCCTTTTTTCCAACAGTATTGGCAATTGGTGGTCGACTTCGCTATCATACTCTGTAGCGACTGGCTGGAGCCGTCGCTAGTTGTCGATGGTATGCCACTGCCCCGTGCACTTCGGCAACTCCCTCCCACTATGTCAGCAGGCGGCCGCCTCGAGCGGTGTTGTCTGGTCTTCCCCATCCAGATAGGGCATATAGCGTGGCGAACAACGGTTATCGCGTTGGCGCGTGGGCTGCGGTTTCCATCGTGGCATTGCGACTGATCATCGGCTGGCACTTCCTTTCGGCCGGCCTGGAGAAATTTGAGCCTGGCTGGACATCCGCCGGCTTCTTGCGTTCGGCTAACGGTCCTCTAGAGGACTTCTATAAGTCGATGGCCCCGCTGCCCCACGAATGGGATCAACTGGTGGTCGAAGAGTGGCCCGGCGAATTCGAATACGAAAAAGACCGCCGTTACGTAGGCCCCGATGGCTTGCAGGAAGAGCCGTACGAACCTACGCGAGGCGAAGAACCACCGAAGATGCCCGACGGCTCGAAGGCCGTGAAGGACACCACCGGTCATATCCCCTTCCCCACCAAGGCTTATGGCCCCTGGGCTAATCGCATTGCCCAGGACTGGACCGACACGACCGAAGAATTCAAGAAAATCGGTAGCATGACGGACGAGCAAATCGAGCTCGCGGACTACTACTTGCAGCGGCAGCTCGAGCGGCTCTCCAACTACTTCGACAGCCGCCGGGCAATCATGGCCGAGTATCACCACGAACTTGACCGACTTCGCGAGATGGTCGAAGAGAGCAATTCGGGCAAGACTGAACTTGGCTATATGGAAGACCGGGTCCAGAAGAAGGAGGCCGAAGTAGAAACGACACCGCGCAAGTGGGTCGCCGACCTGGCCGCCGAACAGGCCATATTCTACGAGCAACTGCAGTCGATGCTGACCGAGGACCAATTGAAGTCGAACACCACCCAGCAAAAACTGGAAGCAACGTTCTATCCCCCACAAAAAATCGAGACCATCGATACCGTGGTCACTTGGTTGACCCTGGGAGTGGGCGTTTTGCTGATTTTGGGCCTGTTTACTCGTTTGGCGGCCATCGTTGGTGCGGGTTTCCTCCTATCGATTATCTCGACCCAACCCCCCTGGGCCGAGGGCGTGCTGCCAACCATTAAGCTGCTCACTGCGTACCAAGGAATTGAGTTCGTCGCCCTCTTGGTGTTAGCCGCAATCGGCGCAGGAACCTGGGCCGGGCTCGATGGACTGCTGTTCCGCCGCGAGGAAGAACCCAAGCCCGCATAAACGGAACATCCGGATCTACGTGAATCACGATAGGTGTCGCGTACTTCGCCCCTTCCGCACCGCGACACCATACCAATAACTGCACCACATAAGGTGCCCTACTTCAAATCGCTGGAGGTTATCAGGCGATGCAAATGACCGACGAACAAAAGAAAGAAGCCAAGGCCCACTACGAGGATACATTGCGCGTCAGTCGCCGTGGTTTCCTGCAAACGGTCACAGCCACAGCGGGTGCCGGTGCACTGGGCTTGGGGGCCGCCTACTTCGGCTACAAGAAGATCGAAGAGCCGCTGCGTGTCGGCATCATCGGTACTGGCGACGAAGGCAACGTATTGATCGGTGCCCTGAATCCCGACTATGTCGACGTCAAGGCAATCTGCGATATCCGCCCGTCGAATGTCTGGCGCGCGTTCAACGGCGACTGGCCCAGCAGCAAAATGCAGCCCGCGCGGCCAGGCCTAGTGAATGTCTACGGCAAAGCGAAAGGCTGGAAGACGGAAGAGGATGCCCGCGAGGAGGTAAAGGTCTACACCAACGGTTATGACGAACTGCTGGCCGACGACGACATCGAGGCCGTGATTATCGCTCTGCCGCTGTGGCTGCACGCCCCATGCGCGATCGACGCCATGAAGTCCGGTAAGCACGTGCTGACCGAAAAGCTGATGGCCCATAGCGTGGGTGAATGCAAGGAAATGGCCCGGGTCGCTGAGGCCGAAGGCGTGCTGCTGTCCACCGGCCACCAGCGTCACTACAGCGTGTTGTATGCCAATGCCGTGGATACCATTAAACAGGGCATCATCGGCGACATTCATCACATCCGCGCCCAATGGCACCGCACGGCCGATAGCTGGCGTCCGCCCCTGCCGGAGTCGAAGGACGAGTTTTGGTACCGTGATTTCGACTTGAAGGTTCGCGATTTCCGCAAGCAGATTGCCGAAGCCAAAAAGGCAAACGACAAGCAAAAGGTCGCGATGCTCGAAATCGCCATGGCTGGGTTCATCGACGAACACGGTGTGGTCAGCAAGCACAAAAGCGTCGCTGGCCGCGTAAATAGCGGTAAGTTTAGCGGCAAGGAGCTCGAAGGCTGGCAGAATTGTCTGGCGCAGCTCGACAAGCTGATCGAGGATTCGGGCGTTGACGCCGAAGCGTACGGATATCAGTCGCATGAGCTCAGCGGTGGTTACACCTGCACGCCGCTGGAAGAGCTGGTCCGCTGGCGTCTGTGGAATCGCACGGGCGGTGGTCTGATGGCCGAACTCGGCAGCCATCAACTCGACGCCTCGGGCATCTTCATTTCGGCTCAGTTCGAGGGACACCAAAAGGTGAACCCGATAAGTGTCACAGGCGTCGGTGGGCGCCACCTGTACGATGAAAACCGTGACATCGACGACCACGTCTACTGCACGTTCGAGTATCCGGGCAAGGGCTACTTCAAGGATGACGATCCCACCAAGGAGGTAGTCGACCCCAACAAGAAGGTGGTGGTCACCTATTCGTCGATCAACGGCAACGGCTACGGTGGCTACGGCGAAGTGGTGATGGGTACCGACGGCACGCTGATCCTCGAGCGAGAGAGCGACACCTACCTGATCGGTGGCAACAAGCCAACCGAGGTGAATGTCGACGCTGCCGCGGCCCAGGACACCTACGAGACGGGTGGCGGCACCTCGGTCGCTGCTGCAGTGCCCACCGGCGAGGTGAGCCGTGGCTACCAGGAAGAAATTGAGCACTGGGCCTGGTGTATTCGTAACAACGAACCCGCCACCACGCTGCACTGCCATCCGAAGGTTGCAATGGCCGACGCGATCATCGCTCTGACCAGTAACCTGGCGATGGAGAAGAAGGAGCGAATCGAGTTCAACCCCGATTGGTTCAAGATCGACCGCGACGAAGTCCCCGCAGGCGAGAAGCCACGCCAGGCGAAGGACATCAAGAAGTCGAACTTTGGTGCTCCGCGATCCAACAACGCCACGGCATAGCTGCCTGGCGAAACGAAATCTCCTTCGCGAAGGCCAGGCCTTTGGCTTGGCCTTCGCCGCGGCACTGGCAGTGCTCTATTAGCTTCGCAGCCGTGCATGCTACAATTCGGCGATGTCTGACGTTGTACCAGTATATGGCATCCCTGGAATTCGCGAGCCGGTCAGTAGCATCATGCATTTGATCGGCGCAGTGTTCTGCCTTGGCTACGCGCCGGCACTTGTGCGACGTGGCTGGCGGCATCACTGCAGTCCGTTGGCACTGGTTGTGTTCGCCTTTAGCTGCGTACTGCTCCTCTCCATGAGCAGCGTTTACCACATGTTCCACGAAGGTGGCTTCGTGCGGCCAATCATGAAGCGGCTCGATGTGGCGGCCATATTCGTGCTAATAGCCGGCACCTGCACACCGCTGTACGCCATCTTGTTCAGTGGTAAAGCTCGCTTGCTGTTGATGCTTTCGGTGTGGGCCGTGGCGATTGCCGGGCTCACGCTGCGGGTGATCTTCTTTGACAGCATTTCGCCCTGGTTCGGCTTGACGATCTTCCTGGCGATGGGTTGGATGGGGGCCGCCGCGGCCCTGGTGATCTGGCGCCGCTACGGACTGTACTACCTGCGATACCTGGTGGCAGGAGGGCTCGCCTACACGCTGGGCGCTGTGTGCTTGGGCCTGCAGTGGCCCGAGCCCCTGCCGGGATACATCAGCTACCACGAAGTATGGCATCTGGCGGTGCTGGCCGGCATTGCCTTTCACTGGACCTTCATCTGGCAGGTGGCCGGCGGCCCGCCCACCGCGCACCACGACTGGGAAGAAACCGAGCCAGTTCACTGGGAAACAGACTAGCCAACCCAAGCTTGAACGATTCGCTCAAAGTCTTCCTGCATCAGGTCCAAATCGTAGTCCAGCTTCTTTTTCTTCAGCCGCACCACAGCGCCGCTCACGGCGTCCGAGAGGTATTGTGCGAACTCTCGCTTCTGCTCCTTGGGCGACTGTTGGCTGAACTCTCTGGTGAAGCGGAGCTCTATGGTCATCTGCCCTTTTGCAGCGTCAAAACTGCCAAAGTCCATTCACCTCGCACTGGCGCACAGCATAATTCCATTCTTCGGCATTCGTATACCGACAGAGTTTCAGAAACGCTTTGCCCAGCTGTTTCCGCAGGCGTGCTGGAGGCTCCGCCTGTAAAGCGTCGGGCAGCTCGTCCAACGATTCGAGCGCATGGAGATTCTCGAGTTTCACCGCCGGCCCCACCAACTGTGAAAACGCAGCGAGCAACTCACCCACGACAGCGCGGACCGACTGTTGCCGCCGGCGACGCGCTAGCGTTTGTCGCGATCAACGTAGTCCCGCTGGGTGGGGCCCATGTAGACCTGACGGGGACGGTAGATGCGGCTGTTCGAGTCGCGGACTTCCTTCCAGTTGGCAATCCAGCCGGGCATGCGGCCGATGGCGAACATCACGGTGTACATGTTCGTCGGAATACCAATCGCCCGCAGCAGAATACCTGAATAGAAGTCGACGTTCGGGTACAGGTTGCGGCTGACGAAGTAGTCGTCGTTCAGGGCGACTTCCTCCAACCGGCGGGCAATATCCATCAACGGATCTTGACGTCCCAGCTTGTCCAGCACCTTGGCGGTCTGCTTGCGGAGGATCATCGCCCGGGGATCATAGTGTTTGTAGACGCCGTGGCCGAAGCCAAACAGTTTTTCCTTCTTCTGTTTGACGTCTTCCATGAGTTGCTCGACGCTGGTTTCCGACTCGTGCAACCGTTCGAGTTGCTCGATCACGGCCACATTGGCTCCACCATGCAGTGGCCCCCACAATGCACAAACGCCAGCAGCACACGAGGCAAACAGATTCGCCCCGGCCGAGGCCACCATGCGGACGGTGGAAGTCGAGCAGTTTTGCTCGTGGTCGGCGTGCAGGATCAAGAACAGAGACAACGCCCGCAGAATGTCGGGATCGAACTCCTTAGAGTGCGTCGGCGACGAGAACATCAAGTGCAGGAAGTTGCGGCAATAGCTATAGTCGGGCTCTGGATAGATGAGCGGCAAGCCGAGCGACGTACGGTACGCGTAAGCCGCCACGGTGCGAATCTTCGACAGGAGGCGAGCGGCCGCGTTCTCGACGTCGGCGTCGCCGTCAATGTCCCAGATGTCATCGTTGTAGCAGGACATCGTGTTGATCATCGCCGACAGTATCGGCATTGGGTGGCCACTGGAGGGAAAGCCGAGGAACGAGTTCCGCATTCCTTCGTGAATGGTCTCGTGCTCCGACAGCAACTCGCGGAAGTGGGCTAGCTGATCCTGGCTGGGCAGTTCGCCGAAGATCAGCAGCATGGCGGTCTCGACGAAAGTCGACTTCTCGGCCAGCTGCTCAATGGGAATACCGCGGTAGCGAAGGATGCCTTCTTCGCCGTTAATGAAGGTGATGTCAGACCGCACCGATCCCGTGTTGCGGTAACCTTCGTCCAACGTGATGACACCCGTCTTATCTCGCAATTCGGAGATATCGACCGACACCTCGTTCTCCGTCCCTACCACGACGGGAAGTTCGAGCGACTTGTCGCCGATCCTCAGTTCGGCGGTTTGGGCGGATGGTTTGGCTGGCGTCGACATATGTTTCTCCTTGTGATCGGACCGGCTGGTCGCGGTCATAGCGGCAGTTGTTCACATGTATTTTTTACAGCAGGCAGGGGCTACTCAACCCAGGCGCGACTTCAGGGTGGTGGTAAATCGGACTGCGTATGCTATTCCCCACGCACACCGCCAGCAAAATCGAGGCCGGCAGGTCCGTCCCCCCGATGGGTGGACAGCACTGTTAGCGTATCACGGCTTTGTTGGTTCGGCTACGCCCCGCGGGACAATCTAGTTGGCGAAACTTCCGGCCACAAAGTTGGTGCCATTTCCCGCCCTTTACTAGCCCGCATATTTGGAGTAGCGGCCATGGCAGAACAGGCTTTGCAGCAGCCTTGCACACAGGCCCCGTAGAAGCCCCTCCATGCGCCGCTGGTGAGCCTAGGCTTTGTCCACCGGCTCCCGCTGCTGGAGCCCCCTGGACGCCAAATCGAGCCACTCATCGGTCGGTAGACCGTAAGGCCGAAACTTCTCTGCCTCGCCTGTCTCGTCGTTGTAGACCAGCGCCCGATGTGGCGAGAGGCGGCTGGCGGCTGGCGTGTCGAGCAGGTTGCTGCTGTCCGCGGCCGACATCTGAAAGACCACCCGCATTTCGAACTCGCGGAGCGCAAGTCGGTCGAACAGTCGGGTCACCGCGTTGTAGCCATCGCACCACACCAGCGTATGAATGCCCCACTGCGGCCCGTTCTTCAAAATTTCCGCCAGCTGCTTGTCCGCCGCAGGCGGCTTGTCACGGTCCATCGAAAAGCTGAAATCATCTTCACTTTTGCGCAAATCGCGAAATCGTGAAGCATTGTGAATCACCAGGAACACCGGCGATGCCGAATCGTCCCCTTCATCGTCGCGGCGAGTCAGTTCGCTGGATACTTGCTGCAGCATATCGGGCACGTTGCGCTGCTCGACCATTTCGGCTGCCTCGCCGACCGCGTCGGTCACCCGCTGCCAAATACCTTCGCCCACCTCGCCTGGGCGTGTTCCGTCCATGACGTAGAACTTGGCTTTTGGCTCGGCGGCCGCCAGCGAGATGACGGCGGTGCTCATCACGCCGATTGCAGCAGCCGGTTGTTGGCCAACCACCAGTAAGTTGCTGCCACCGTGCGGAGCAAACAGCACGGAGGTGGGCGGCTTGATCGCCACGGCCGAGCCCAACCACGCGGTGGGTGGACGTTGCCCACCGGCGGTGGTCTCCGCGTCTGACTTTTCCCCCGCCAGCAGCCCCGCCAGCGCAACATTGGTGGTCGGGTTCGCCGGCGCGTTGCCTTCGAACACAATGGCTTCGTGCGCAGCCAAGCCGCGCCGGCTGCGGGCCTCATCAACTTCGGCCAGATGCTGGGCACGTTCGCGGTCGGGCAACCACACCACCTGGAAGGGCTGATTTCCGGAGACCAAACCATTCTGGTCGTTGTAAATCGCTTCGCCCGGCCGGCTAAGGAAGCGTGCGGCCTGGTTGCGTTCGTCGCTCAAAATCAGATGCGCATCCGCTTCGCTGCACTGCAACGCCACCCGCACGGCCATCTGCCCCAGCGTACTACGGGCCAGCGAGTAGGCACCGGACAGGGTTTGCGAGCCAAGCAGCACGTGCATGCCAAACGCACGACCTTGCCGCACCAGTCGATCGAGCAGCAGGCCTGCCTCCTGAGCCAGTTTGTCGTCCTCGACGAACAGCTCCTGAAACTCGTCGACCACCAGCAGCACCCGCGGCATGGCCTCACCCGGATGGTCGGCGCGATAGTCGGCCAGGCTCTGGACCCCCGCTTCGCGGAACTTCTCGCCGCGGCGTCGCAGTTCTTCGTCGAGCCGTTCCAGCACGCTGAGCCCGAATTCGCGCTCGCTCTCGATCGCGATCACCATGGCGTGAGGCAGGTTATGCGTAGCGTACGACTTGAACTCCACGCCCTTCTTGAAGTCGACCAGGTAGAACTGCAGCTCGTCCGGGCTGAAGTGCATCGCCCCGCTGGTGACCAGGGCGTGCAGGAATGTCGACTTACCCGAACCGGTTTTACCCGCTACCAGCAGGTGCTGTGCTGTGCCTTTGCCAAGGCGTACGTATTGCAGACGATTGGCGCCCGCCCGGCCCACGGGAATCGCCAGTTCGCGATCGCAGGTGCCGGTCCACAGCTTCTCCGGCTCTGGCGCCACGACCTCGAACGGCACCTCCACACGGATTGAGTCCTTGGCCTCCTTGCCAGCTTGCTTGATCAGCCGGACAAGGGCCTCGCTCTTCATTGGCTCGGGCAGTGTCAGCGGCATTTGCTCGAACGCGGGATAACGCCACACGAAACGACCAGCAGACGCCACCCAATCGAGGAACACCGAAGGCGCTATCAGGTCGTCCATCGCGAAGTCGTTCGGCATTCGCTGCTTACGGTCGTGCGATAGCAGAACGTAGATGCCACAACGCGGACCACCCGCCACCAAGCTCAACAAGCGACGTGCTGCGGTATCGGTAAAACCATGCGGAAAATTGGAGATCGTAAGCACCTGAAATGGTTCGGCCACCTCGCCCGCTTGGTCGTTGTACTCGTGAATCGAGGCGTACTCGTTCCTCAAGTACTTCTGCAGGATAGTCTCCATGTGGGCGGTCAGTCGGGTGAGCTGCTCGTCGATGTCTCGCGATTCGGACCAGATCCGCCCATTGATCAACCCTTCGTCATGATCCGCCAGATGCATGAACGACGAGAAGCTTTCGCCCAGGCTCACGGGATCGCAGATTGTGAACCGGACTTTACCCGGGGGCATCGCCGTGAGGAAACGCACCATGAGCGCCTGCAGCAACTCCACGGCCACCGCCCTGCCCTCGCCGTCGGCACTGGCGACCAAAGAGGGCTGTTCGCGGAGCGTGACCAGGGTGGGCAACTCGAACTGAGTCACTTCGGGACGGAGCTCAGGATTGCTGGGAACAGCGTGTTTAACTTTGGTCAGATCGAGAACCGACTGGCCAAATTGAATCGCTTCGGTCGGATCGGTCGGCTTCGGCCAGGAGGCGTAGTCGGTATGGTTCCAGTTGGGGAACAGAACATCGCACCGCTGGCGCATCTCGTCCAGTTCGTTGCGAATCGCTTTGAAACCGGTGAACCAGGCGTCCCGCATTGCCTGCCAGTCCGCATCTCTTCGTTCGCGAGCCGCCTGCAAGGCGGTGTCACGTTCGACCTTCGCTTCCTGAACTACGGCATCGTGCTGCTCCCGAAGTTCGAGCATCTTGGTCCGGTGCTCGGCTTCGGCGGCGGCATTGTTTTTCTGGTAATCTTCCTTCAGTTGCGTGAGCAGCGCTGGGTACTTGTCATTCACCTCCGCGAGTGTGCTGTCCTTCCAGCTCTCGATTTCGGCCAGCGTAGTACGAGCTGTGGTCTCGGCTTCGGCTAGTTCGTTGTCGCGTGTTTCGATCAGTTGTGCCGCCTCGAGACGGCTTTGATCGCGCGCCACCAGGGCCGCCAGGTCGATCGCTCCGCGGGCCCCCGACGTCTGGTCAGCAAATTGCACGTAGGACTGCTTGGCCCAATGGAGCAGCCGCCGGTACAGGATGAAACCGCCCAAGCCACACAGGATCGCTGCGCCCAACAGACTGCCCACCAACCAGACCGGCCAGTTCGCCCACCCCACGACAAATCCCAGTGCAACGAGCAGGACCAACCACACCACAAACGGGAGAGCAAACGGTGTGAACCCCTCAAACAATTGTGAGCTGCGGTGACTCTGCAGATCGCTCACCAATTGCCGCGAGGATTCGATCCGTTCGGCGATTAGCGCCTTGGCCACCTCGACGTTCTTCGGTTTTGCCACCTCCTCTGGTGCTGGCCGAGATGGCGGTGCAAGGGAGGTAAATTCCGGTCGCCACAGGCGCCGGGCGGCGAGGATCTCTTCCACGTCCGCGTGCAACTGATCGATATGGCCCTGTTGGCCCGCGAGTTCCTGTTGCGTGGCAGCCAGCGCTTCGCGCGGGTTGTTCTTTGAAGCGTCGAACACGGCAAGCGATTGCCAGATCGCTTGCTTCTTGTCTTCCTTGGTGGTGCGAACGGTGGTGGTGTACTTCGACTCCGTCTGCTCGCGTATCTGCTTGTATTCTGCCTGTGTCTGACTGCGGTTCTGCTCGTAATCCGACTGCAGTCTTTCGACGCGGTCATTGTGCGACGACTCTTGATCCTTGGTCTGCTGCTGGTATTGCGACTCCGCTTGCTCTGTGCGTTTGGAGTGAAGATCGGTGGCTGCCTTCTTCGCCTGATGATGCTCGCGGGCAATGCGTTCGTCTTCGAGCTGTCGCTGGTTGGCGAGCCGTTGCAGGTCTCGCATCAATTCGAGTTGGCGGCGTGTGGATAACAATGCAGCGTTCTGGTTAAAGACACTCTGTAAACGACAACCGACGGGCTACGCCTCGTCAAAACAACACGATCAACAACTCATCGCTCGCAATCTCGCTGGGCCTCGCGTAACAACAGCTCCATGCGACCGATAGCGTCCAACGAAGTCTTTACCACTGGGATCAACGGCTCCAGATGACGTTCCTGGAAGGCGCGGCTCGCCTCGTCGTTCCACTCGTCGGTGGCCTCGGCCCAAGCGAGTTCCAAGTGCTCCAGCGCACGTCGAATACGACCTGCGCCGGATTGTAGATCACATGACTTCATCGTTCAGTCGACTCCAGTTTATTCGCTCTCGGGCTCGGTGGAGGCCTCTTCGTCCTGCGAATCCGCCTCATCGGCCGAATCGGCCTCTGTTGCGCCCATCACGGCATTCAGGTCCAGTTTCGGTACACCTCCGCCGACCGAGCCCATTTGGTGGTACTCTTCGATCCTGGCCAATAGACGCCCCAAAGCAGCCATCGCCTGAGGCACGTCGATCTCGCCGCAAGACTTGAGCTGCGCTACGCGTCCTTCATATTCGAACAACTCGTGGCGGACTTCGCGACACCAATTCTTCAGCCGTTCGGTCTTTTGTTCGCAGTAGGCCAGATGGGCCTGGGCCTTTTTCAGAGCCGCTCGCTGCTCGGTGCAACTGGGCCGGTGGTCGCCCACGGGGTACATCAAACAGCGGTGTAGGTCCTTTTTAGCCTGCTCCACTGCGTCCCAGGCCAGGCGAACCTGGTGCTTCCAGTACCGCGGACGATCGTGTTCCAGCCAGTCGAGCAGCCGTCGGCTCTCGGCCGCAATCTCGGTCAGTCCCTCGTCGATCTCGTGGGCGAAGCTAGCCAGCGACACTTTCACCTGCTCGATGGCTGTCGTGTTGTGGACGTAAGCTGGACCGGACATAAGGATTACATCGCCAAGGGCAAGAAAGAGTTCTTTAGTCTACCTGATGGAATTCTACCGCGTTTGTCACCAGGTTTATTGTCGCTACGGTAAAAATCTCAGCGCGGTGCAGCGCCCCGGGACAAATCCTGTGAATACGGCCTTCCATCCAATCGGCACCCTCGTGGAAGTGTCCGGTGAGGAGCCAATGGGGACTGCGGGCCACAACAGACCGCACATCCGACCTGAGATGACCGTGGGTCACACCAATGACCGTGTTGTTGACCTCGAAAGTGCCGCCCCACTCCAGGCAGTTCGCATCGCACTGCTCAGCAGCTTGCAACAATTCGGGCACCACATCGCTGTCATGGTTTCCGAAAACAAAATGGCAGGGAATCGCCGAACAAGCTTGAATAATCGCTCCGGTAGTGATGTCTCCGCAATGCACCAGGACCTCTGCCTCGCACCGCTGAAATACCGATATCGCCCGCAGGGTACGGTCAAGCTGATCGTGCGTATCGGACAACACTCCGACTACCATGGCCACGTTGCTCCGTGCCTCCGTTGGTAGAACCCCCGATCATCCTGCCTGAAGGTCACCGCTGGGTGAGGTAGTCCTCGATTCGCTCGGCTTTGCGAATCAGGAATGGGGCGTGTTCGTTCGTGGCTTCGATGGTGCGGGCAATGGCCTTGATGTGCTGCTCGAACTCCTCGACGAATTTTTTGTGCTCCTGGTCCCGCCAGGTGGCGCTCAGCGAGTGCAATTGCCCCGACAGCGCGGTGAGCCCCGCCTCGAGTTCGGCATTGAACTTCTTCAAGTTCGCGGCAAAGCGTCGCAGTTCATTCGGATCGACAATGGCTTGCGACATGGCAGCACCTCGCGGCATGGTAGAAATAGACGGGCGAATTCCATTATATCCCTGTGGCGCAGCTCAAGCGAGCAAATGCGCAGCCGCACAGTCATCCGCAAATTTGGCCCTGCGACCCGGAACATTGCACGCATTCCCTCGGCGATCTCGCTCAAGGCTCTTGCCGAGGCGATCAGGCCGCCGAATTGCCGGTCGCCAGATCACGTGCATGCTTGACTGTCAGCGCCACGGTCGTGCGAATCTGCTCGGGAGTATGATCGCTGGTGATGAAGAACCGCAGTCGGGCGGCTTCTTCCTCCACAGCTGGATGCAGAATCGGTTGCACGTTGATGCCTGCACGGAACAGTCGATCGGACAACCGCAATGCAGCCGCCGAGTTACCGGTGATGACCGGAATTATCGGGGTGCCACGACTTGCGCCCGTATCGAGTTCCGCTTCGTTGGCGAGCGACAGGAACAAGGACGAATTCTCCTGCAGCCTTGTCACTCGCTCGGGATGTTGCTCGATTTGCTTGAGCGACGCCAAAGCGGCGGCCGTATTGGCAGGTGAAAGTCCTACGCTGTAGACAAAGCCCGGTGCGGTGTACTTCAGGTACTCGACGATCTCGCGGCGAGCAGCAATGTACCCACCACAACTACCAAGCGACTTGCTCATGGTGCCCATCAAGATATCCACGCGACGGGCATCAATCCCGAAATGCGCCGTGATACCACGACCACCCGAGCCGATGGTGCCCAGCGAATGGGCTTCGTCGACCATTAGATATGCCTTGAATTCGTCTTTAATTTCCACGAACTCGGGCAGCGGCGCGATGTCGCCATCCATGCTGTAAACGCCTTCAATGACGATCAGCACTCGACGATATTCGTTACGGCACTGGGCCAGCAACTCACGACAGGCGGTGGGGTCGTTGTGCGGGAAGGCACGGCGGCGTGCACCCGAAAGTTTGCAGCCTTGCACAATACTGTTATGCGACAGAGCATCGTGCAGGATGAGATCGCCGGGGCCAAACAGATGACCAATGGTCGTTTCGTTCGTGGAGTGACCACCCACCATCGTGATTGCCGCTTCGGCTCCCAGAAATTCGGCAATGGCCATCTCGAGCTGACCGTGCAACGGCTTCTCGCCCGACACCAACCGGCTGGCCGAAACACTGGTGCCGTAGCGTGCCGTGGCGTGCTGGGCAGCAGCCACGACCAACGGATCGCCCGACATGCCCAGATAGTTGTAACTGCAAAAGTTGACCAGTCGGCGGCCATTGATGGTCGTGCGGTCGTTGGTCACGCTCTCGTGGACCGTAAAGTATGGGTTGGGAAGTCCGACTTGCTCGGTCAGAGCCAGCGACTTCTGCAACGACTGGTACTCGGGCGACTGGGCAAAGTCGTAGTCGCCGGGTTGCAGCTCGCGAGTCTGCCGGGGGTTTTCGGTAATGCCACCAAACTCCGATTCGATCGCATGGACAATGTCGGCGGGTGTCTGCATGCTGAGTACAGCCTCTTCGGAGAAGCGGCCACCGGTCTTTTCCTCCAGTGCCGCGACGATTTCCATGCGCTCCAGCGAATCCATGCCCAATGTTATCAGCTCGGTGTCGAGACCCAGCCGACGGGCGCGGTCGCCGGCCACGTCGCGGATAGCCTGCAGCACCAATTCGGCAGTCTCACCAGACGTGGGCTCTTTGTGCATTTCCAACTCCACGGCGGTGGCTCCGGCGGCCGTTGCGACGATGCTTAACTCGCCAGCGAGATACTGCTGGCGGCAAGCGTATCGCTGCAATTTGCCACTGGAGGTCTTGGGAAGTGAGTTCGGTGCAACCATCACCACATCGGCACAAGATACCTCGTGCACGTCGGATACCTGGCGGCAGATCTCCTGGGCTAACTCGCCCGCTTGCTGCTTCTGCCGCCGCGCGAGTTCCTGCACTACCACCAATTGCTCGCCAGCTTCCCCATCCACGGCGAAGGCCGCAGAACGAGTGCTCGCCAGGCGGGGGTCCACCGAACGGGCCGTCTGCTCGATGTCGTGCGGGTAATAGTTAACGCCCCGAATGATCACCAGATCCTTCCGGCGCCCGACCACGAACAACCCAGCGCTATCGAACACGCCCAAGTCGCCGGTGCGCAGATATCGCTTGTCGCTGCCGGCTAGCTTGGCGGCGAACACGTCGGCAGAGAGTTGCTGGCGGTTCCAATAGCCCTGCGACACGCTGCTGCCAGCCACCCAGATTTCGCCGACCTCGCCACTCTGGCACTCGCGCCCGGTGTCGGGGTTAACGATGCGGACCTCCTGATCCAGCAGACCGTCTCCACAAGCCACCAGCGTTTGCATGGTGCGAGTATCTTCCTCCGCATTGGCGGTCTCCAACCGCCCGGCTTGCAGCGCCGCGGCGTCCACCGTGCTGGTCCGCGGCGGGGTCATCCGCTCGCCACCGGCCACCAACAGTGTTGATTCGGCTAGACCGTAGCAGGGATAGAATGCCTCGCGGCGGAAGCCGTAGGGTGCAAATTTCTCGGCGAAGCGGTCGAGCGTTTCAGCACGAATGGGCTCGGCGCCGTTGAACGCCACGCTCCAACTGCTGAGTTCGAGCTCCGCGGCCTGCTCGTCCGTTATTCGCTCCACGCACAAGTCGTAAGCGAAATTCGGACCACCACTGATCGTGGCGCCAACACTCGAAATCATCTGCAACCAGCGAATGGGTTGCTGCAGGAAGTGAGCGGGCGACATCAGCATGCAGGAAGTGCCTGCATACAGCGGCTCGATTACTCCACCAATCAGGCCCATGTCGTGGTACAGGGGCAACCAGAAAACGGCACGGTCGTTACGCGAAGTCCGGAACCCTTGGAGAATTACCGCGGCATTGGCGATGAGATTGCGGTGCGTGAGCATCACGCCTTTGGGATCGCCCGTCGAGCCGGACGTGTACTGCAGGAAGGCCAAATCGTCGGCATCGCCCATGGCCGGCTTCCAACTGCTGGCCTCGGCGGAAGGAATTTTGTCCGTCGCCCAC
Source organism: Aeoliella straminimaris (assembly GCF_024054565.1). GTDB lineage: Bacteria > Planctomycetota > Planctomycetia > Pirellulales > Lacipirellulaceae > Aeoliella > Aeoliella straminimaris. Next base: position 186,921 of record NZ_JAMXLR010000072.1, on the reverse strand, counting down.
CATGGCAGCTGCCGCAACACGGCTTCGGAATCCAACATGCCGTCGGTTCGCAACAGGGCGTGCTCGGTCGACAACACCACCGAAGCGTCCGCGTCCTGGACCACGCGGTCGATGCGATCGGCATTGCGGTTCCGACGGGGCGGATAGGCGGGCACGGCTACCACGCCGGCGTACAGACAGCCAAAGAACGCCGCAACGAAATCGAGGCCCGAAGGATAGAGCAGCAAGGCTCGCCCACCGGTAAGGCCCGCTTGCTGCAGGCGGGCGGCAATAGCCCGGGCCTGCTTGTCGAGCTTGCTGTACGAAAGGTGCTCGAGCTTTTGGTCGCCATCCACGGCGTAGCTGAACGCGCGCTGGTCGCCGAGGTGGGCGGCCCGGTTACGCAACAATTCAACCAGAGTGCTGGACGACAGGTCGAGTTCATGCGGCATGGCGGCTTGCGTGGAGTCCGCGGCGTGACGATCGACGATAGGCCGACCGCTACCCCAACTGGGGAGTGCCACGCGGGGCGATCGAGCCGCACTGGGGGCGGAGGAGAGGTTCATACTGAATCAGGGGGCTTGGCGATTACTGACGGGAGGGACGTAACACACCGACATAGCGCGTGCTCTCCCATCATCGTCCAACTAACGCCCTCCAGCGGCGATCGTTGGACTTTCGCCCTATTGAAACGGCTCTAAGGGTCGCAAACATCACGGTAACTTCAGCGGCCATTCCGGCCAGGCCGCCCTAATCGCCAGCCAACCATTATGGAAATGACCAGTTAGAGCAACATTGTTACCAAAGAAGGGGCCGCTAGCAACACATGGGTAGCTAGCGGCCCCTAGGATAAGCTTGCCGTTTCTGCAGGTTTTTGCACACCCCGCTGGCTTACTGACGAATTTCGACACCCACATTTACACCATTGGTGAACAGATTCTGTTCGCCATCGGTCCGGAAGCCCATGACGTTACCGTCCTCAAACAGGGCATAATCCACACTGGTGCTGGCCCGGCGGACGGCACCGGCGTAGGTGCCGGTCCAGCCCAACTTCAGGTTAATGTTGTCCGTCAGCCGGTACTTGGCGTTCAAACGCAGTTCGCCCACCGGCGAGAAGTCGTCCTCGTTCCGCCCGTAGGAGAACGAATAGCCACGAGCGTACAGAGGATGGTTGTTCCGGCCCGGCACAGCACCTTCCATGATGTAGCCGTCCTGCGACCAATCCTGGATGTTGTAGCCGCACATGAACTTACCGTCGGTCTGCAGTGTCCAGCGTCCCAACACGTGCTTCCAGTCGAAGCCAACCTGGGGACCCACGATGTTATTCACGATCAAGGTGTCCCAACGGCCATCGCCCATGATGAATCCGTCCTGGCCTTCGAACAGGAAGTCGTCCTTGAATTGCAGGTATCGGGCACCAAAGCTCACTTCGAAGTGGTTGTTCTGATTCCGCACCAGGAAGTGGTCGTTGCTCAATCGGTAGCTCCGCATCAATTCGAAGCCATTGATCTTTAGGGTGTTGCGTGTGGTGACAATGTTATAGTCGGTGGTCAAGGTCACCAGGTCACCGTAGTCTGGCGGAACGAAGATAATGGTATCCACTTCGCCATCGCCGTCGGTATCAAAACCCTGGGCACCATGCTGGCCGTTGTTGTTGCGGTCGTCGGCCTCGTTGTTGCCGTCCAGCCAGCCATCCCCAACGTCATCGTCATCCAGGACGTCGCTGCCGATTTCACCTTCGTCGATGTCGAGGAACCCAGCCAGGAACCCCGGGTCAGTGCGGAAGGATACGAACACGGATCCGAGCGGCGAGTAGGGTGGTCCGTCGTCGTCGAGGGGATTGCCATCGTTGATGGGAAGATCCGGATCGTCGTCATCGTCGTTGTCGGGATTCGTGGCGGTTCCACGAACCGTCTGGAAGAGGCCCAGGTTCATGCCCTGAATGTTGTCGGGGCCGTTCAGCACGCTCATCTGCCAACCTTTGCCATCCTCGCTCCAGTAACCGAATTCATAGCGGTCACCCGTGTCGAATACGGCGCGAGGCACGGCCGACTGGATGCTGTTGCGAATCAGCGGCGGCACAATGGGATCGCCAGTCTCCGGATCGAGCGGCACCCCGCCCCATGCACCGAACGATCGTTGCACGGTGTCCGGGTCGCCGACCTGGAATCGCTCACCGGTGGTGGCCCAGGCCAACTTGTCATAGTTGAAGTAGAAGCCGCAGTGGCAGTCGCAGCCGCGGCAATCGAGGTCCAGGTCCACGGGTTCAAAGAACCGCATGTCGTTCGACGGACAGTAGAACGGACTGCAGGCGCAGTCGACCTGGGCGGCGGCACGTGACGCGAGCCCTGTCGCAATCAGCACTGCCAATAAAGTGGTTTTGAGTGAAGAGGCAGACATGTGCGTTAACTACCCTTTTGCTGAGGCGCGGCAGGACGGCGCGTGGCTACCGCGCCGTCCCTGAATTGGAGTTTGTCTGTGTGGGTAGTATCGGAACCGCCGGTCGTAGGAGTTGAGTAACTTTGGTAAGGAGTAACGAAAATCGCGAGTTTCAGGCGCTGGGAGACCATTCTGCGCCAGAGTCCCCGATAATCCGGCCGGGGGCTGCGAATTGCCGCCCAACGGGTAGCGAACGTATACTTAGGGCAAGTTTTCGCCAATTAGCCCGGTTCGCGAGCCACCAGCATGAAACAGCCAGCCGCCCGCTTCATACAGTTTTCCGCTCTTCCGCCTGCGATTGGCGTACTTGCCGCTAGCGTATGGCTAGCCGCTAGCTTGGCCCACTCGCAGCCTGCGGTTGCCCCCGCCCCCGCCGAATCCGAGGTAGCCGATACCGAGAAACTGGGCACCGAGTGGGTGCGTGTAAAAAAGGACGACAAGGGGACCCCCCAGGCCATGCAAACGGCCATAATCCGCTATCAATCCGCTCCAGCGGAGGGTAAGCCAACGGTAGTGGTCGATTTGATCGGGGCCGTGCACGTGGGCGATATTGCCTATTACGACAAGCTGAACAAGCAGTTCGAGCAGTATGACGCCTTGCTTTACGAACTGGTCGCTCCCGAGGGAACGGTCATCCAACCCGGCACCAAGGCGTCGAATCGCCACGCCCTGGGCGCCATGCAGAACGGCATGAAGTCGATGCTGGAGCTGGAGCACCAGTTGGAAAAGGTCGACTACACCAAGGCAAACTTCGTCCACGCCGACATGTCGCCCGACGAGTTCTTCGAGAGCATGAAGAACCGGGAGGAGAGCTTCCTGAAGATGTATTTCCGCATGATGGGTCAGTCCATTGCCCAGCAGAATGCGATGGCAGCCGAAGGGGCCACCCCGGATATCGACTTGATGGAGGCCCTGTTCGCCAAGGATCGGCCCCGCCGATTGAAAATCGCGATGGCCGGCCAGCTTGCCGAAATGGAGTCTCTGCTCACGGCTTTCGGTGGCGAGGAAGGCTCGACGCTGATCACCGAGCGTAACAAAGCGGCCCTCGAGGTACTTCGTGAGCAAATCGACGCTGGCAAGACGAAGCTGGGCGTTTTCTATGGTGCAGGTCACCTGGACGACATGGGAAAGCGGCTGGAGAAGGACTTCGGCCTCAAGCCGGTGGAGCTCACCTGGCTGGACGCCTGGGACTTGCGAGCCAAGTAGAGGCAGTCCGCCGCAGGCGTAATTGACGCTTTCTCCAGAGCGGACAACGTGTTATATTGCGGGGCTTACGCTGCGCCAGCGGCTGTCGCTGGTGGCAAGCCTTGCTGATTTACCCCTGATAAATGTGCGAGATAGTTCGATGGCCAAGCCAGGAAGAAAAGTAAAGAAAGCAAATCACGGTGCCCGTCCGGCATGCAGCCGCCCGCGGAAAGAGCGTCGCCAGAAGGTGAAGACCTAGTCGCCCCCCCCCGGCGCATGCGCCCCCAGGCGGTGAACAATTGGGGTCGATCGCACCATTGCGACCCGGTAATTGCCCCTCCTCTCCGAGAATTTGGCGTGCCCGAAAAGGACTTGATTCTCAATCCGGCGGAACTCGACATGGACCGCGTACTTGCGGACATGGAGGAAATACGCAAGTACATCCCACAGCGCCACGAGATGGAGCAAATCTCCGCGGTGCTGTATGACGACCCCGAGATTGGCGTCATTGCTGGCTATAAAGACCTGACGGACCAGGAGTTCTGGATCCGTGGTCACATGCCGGGGATGCCATTATTGCCTGGCGTGCTGATTTGCGAGGCAGCCGCCCAACTCTGCACCTTCCAGGTACAGAAGCATGGGTCGATGGATGTGAACATGATGGGATTCGGAGGACTGGACAAGGTTCGATTCCGAGGTATTGTTCGCCCTGGAGACCGGCTGCTGCTGGTATGCAAGCGATTGGCACTGCGGCCGCGTGCCATGATTCGGTGCGCGTTTCAAGCCTTCGTCGGCGAGGCCCTGGTAGGCGAGGGCGAACTGGTAGGCGTGTCGATCCCGGTCGAAGCCATCCACGGTTTGGATTCGAACAAGCGCTAGCCACCGGTAGGCCACGCCGCGAGAAGGACGAAGCGGGGCAGCCAGCCGCCTTCACGCACATGCCATGCTACCACTCTACGACGCACCACCATTTCGTCGCCGTCCACTAGCACGCTGCGGTGATCGCAGAGGTCACAAGGCAATCTGCCCAAATCGTCGCGCTTTCCCAGACTGTCGCGAACCTTGAGCACCGCATGGCTACCCTGGCGGCATACCGCCTCGACCATCCGAAACCGATTCGCCTTTGCCAGTCATTCCCTTCCTCCGATCAAGCACCGAAATCTGCTATGGGCCGCCGTGCCGTTCCTTCCATTGATCCCTCGCTGAGCCTCAGTCGTCATCTCAAAATGTACGACGAGTTACCCGAGCCCTGGGACCCCGTTGCACTGTTCGAACGGCAGGCTCCGCTGGAGGTGGAAGTTGGCAGCGGCAAGGGACTCTTCCTGCAGAACGCCGCCCGAGCGACGCCGGAGCACAACTTCTTGGGAATCGAGGTCGCTCACAAGTACGCCCGGTTCGCTGCCTCTCGACTCGCCAAGCGTCAATTGGCCAATGCGGTAATGGTCTCAGGCGATGGCTTGCGGCTGTTTCGCGAGTTGCTGCCCGAGGGCAGCCTCGAGGCAGTTCACGTCTATTTCCCCGACCCGTGGTGGAAAAAGCGGCATCGCAAACGGCGCGTGCTTACGCCCGAATTCCTGATCGATGTATCGCGCACCTTACGGGTGGGCGGACTATTTCACTTCTGGACCGATGTCGAGGAGTACTTCCTCACCACGCTCGACCTGCTCGCCGAAGTGTCCTCGCTGCGTGGGCCAGAGCCGGTGGAAGAAAAATCGCCCGAGCACGACCTAGACTACCTTACGCACTTTGAACGGCGTAAACGGAAGGATGGACTTCCCATCTACCGTTCGCTGTTCACCCGCGTGTGACTTCAAGTTGCCAATCTTGGGCACCTGACGTTACACTATCACCAGTCTGTGCGGTTAGCCGAAACCTCGGTTCGGCAAGCCCTGGTCCTCGCGTCAATCTGGTTGTTGCCCTATGTCGCTCGAAATCGACGCCGCCGAAACGCTTCGCCCCACGGACTACCGTTCGTCGTTCGAGCAGCTGATCACCTCGCTGAGCACCCGGTTCATCAACCTTCCCATCGAGTCGATCGACGAAGGCCTTGTGGAGGCCCTCGGTCGGGTGGGCACCTATACGAATGTCGATCGCTGCTTTGTCTACCGATACACGGATCGGCGTGCAAAGATAGCCCGGCTCACCCACGAGTGGTGTGCCGAGGGCATCCCGAACCTCAAAGATCACCTGCAGGATCTGGATGTGACGCCCCTGTCTTGGGTAACCGATCAACTGGCCAATAACCAGACGGTCCATATCCCCGACGCGGACAAACTGCCGCCCGAAGCCGCTCTGCTCAAACAGCTATTTGACAAGTACGGCATCCGATCGGCCTTCTATCTGCCGCTGTTCTTCGAGCATGGCGATACCGGCATGCTGGGATTCTCCTGCGTGGGACACAAGAAAGAATGGTCCCACAAGAGCATGGCCCTGCTGAAGATGGTGGGCGAGATCGTGGTCAACTCGATGGATCGGCAAAATACCATTCGCGAACTCGAAGCAAGTCGCGAGCGCTACCGGTCGGTTGTCGAAGACCAATCGGAATTCATCGCCCGCTGGAAACCGGATGGCTCGCAGACGTTTGTGAATGATGCAGTGTGCCGATACTTCGGAATGACCACCGAAGAACTTCTGGGCATGAACGTGTGGACTTTGATCCATCCCGACGACATCGATCGACTGAAGGCCAAGATCGGCGCGCTCACGGCCGATCGGCCCGCCATGGTCGACGAGCACCGTATTTTGCTGCCCAACGGACGGGTGATGTGGCACGAATGGTCGGACCGGGCGCTGTTCGACTGCGATGGCAATGTCGTTGAAATCCAATCCGTGGGCCGCGATATCACGGCTCAGAAACGAGACCGGGAAGAACTAATCTACCGGCAACAGCTCGAGTCGTTGATCCTGAATCTGACATCCAGGTTTATCAATCTGGAGCCAGACGAACTCGACAACAAGATCGTCGATGCCCTCCGGCAAGTGGGCGAGTTTGTTGGTGGCGAACGCTCCTACATCTACATGATCAACGAGGAAGCAGGCCAGGTCGAACTGGCCTATGAGTGGTTGGCTCCTGATACCGCCGGTCCACCGCCCGAGTTGAAGCGAATATCATTCGTCGATCATCCCTGGGGCATGCCGACGCTGCAGCAAGGTCATCCAGTAACGCTCTCCAGCCTGGAAGAGTTGCCCGCCAGCAGCGAGGCCCTACGCCGCAACATGGAAATGATTGGCGTCCAGTCTTTCATTGTGGTGCCGACGTTTTTCGAAAATCGACTGTTCGCTTGCATGGGCATCTCCAGCAAGGAGCGGGGCCGAGAGTGGTCGAAAGAGACGGCCGCCATCCTTCGCCTGCTGGGCGAAGTGTTCGTCAACGCCCTGGCCCGCAAGGCCGCCCTGGAAGCCTTGGCCGCCAGCGAAGAACGGCTAAGCTTGACCATCGACGCCGTGGCCGACGGCTTCTACGACTGGGACATTTCAAGTGGCCAGGTTTACGTGAGCAATAACTGGTTGGCCAGCCGACAACTGCCGCTGGGTGATAACACCCGCGACATGGAGGAGTGGAAAGACTCGATCCACCCTGAAGACCTCGTGGAAGTCTCCGAACAAGCCAATGAACACCTGGCGGGCCTTACCAGCGTGTTCGAGTGCGAGTACCGCGTGGTGCTGCAGGACGGTTCCGAGCGGTGGATGCTCGACCGCGGGCGGGTAATTGAGCGGGACGAATCGGGCGCCCCCCTGCGGATGGTGGGCATCGACCGAGACATCACCCAAGAGGTCGAGCGACGGCAGCGTCTGGAAGAAGCCGACGCCCGCCTGGCTCATTTGGCTCGTGTGGCCACCATGGGCGAAGTGGTCGGCGGCATCGCACACGAAGTGAACCAACCGCTGCACGCGGCGGCCACTTTCGCCAACGCCATGTCGACCGCCCTGGAAAACAAGGAACCAGGCTACGAAGAACGCGTCACGGTAATGGGGCGGAAGATCTCCTCGCAGATTAACCGCGCCGCCGACATCATCCGGCGACTGCGAGAATTTACCCGACCGCAGCCGGTGCGTATGGCGAGATTCGATCTGAACACGCTGGTTCGGGAGACGGCCGAGATGCTCGGATTCGTTTCCCGTCGCAAGAGCATCCGCGTGGAATTTCGCTTGGATGAGTTCCTGCCCAAGGTCATTGGTGACCGCGTGCAGATTCAACAAGTGATTGTCAATCTGCTCCGCAATGCCTTCGACGCCGTAGATGCGTCGCAGGCGCGACCGCGGAGAGTGTGTGTGACCACCTCCTTGGATCAAGGCAACGCCCTGCTGCAGGTGGTGGACAACGGTACGGGACTGCCGGCCGACGTGGGAATCGAATCGCTGTTCGACGCGTTTACCACCACCAAGGAAGACGGCATGGGCATCGGATTGGCAATTTGCCGTTCGATTATCTCGAGTCATCACGGAAAGATTTATGGCAGTGCGAACAAAGATCACGGCATGACCTTTTCCGTCCTACTTCCCGTCGAGAAGGATGCTTCGCATGAATGACACCCCCACCGTGTACATCGTGGACGATGACGACGCGTCGCGCGAGTCGGTCGAAATGCTGCTGGCGGAGATGAAGGTCGCTTACCAATCGTTCGAATCGGCCGAAGCGTTTCTCGAAAGCTACCAGGGAGAGCGTCCTGGTTGCCTGGTGACCGATGTCCGGATGCTGGAGATGAGTGGGCTGGAACTGCAGGAGGAGCTGCAGCGCCGTGGCGTTACCCTGTCGGTGGTGGTAGTGACGGGCTACGCGGACACCCCGGTTATCGTGCGAGCCATCAAGGCCGGCGCCGTCACTTTGCTGCAGAAGCCCGCCCGCAATCACGAATTGTGGGACGCCATCCGCGAAGGCCTGGCGAAGGACGTCGAAAACTACGAGCAAGAATTGGAGCTCCGGGAGCTACAATCTCGTATAGATTCACTGACTCCCGCCGAGAGCGAAGTGCTGGACATGATCGTCGACGGGATCCCTAACAAGACCATCGCTTCGCGGCTGGATATTAGCGTGCGAACCGTCGAGGTGAGACGCCAACACGTCTTCTCGAAGTTGAAAGCGGATTCCCTCGCAGAATTGGTCAAAATTGTGATGAAAACCAAAAACTCATCGTAAAATCTGCAGACTGCCGCCGCCCACTTGTGGGTGCCCACATCCTCATTTCGGCAACCCTCTGTATTACGCGGCATTCCCTATCTTTTTTGCCGAAAACCGCCCCGTATTCTTAATACAGTCAGCACGCGGTGGACCGAAGAAAACTTCTGGCCATCGCTGGTGACTCCCTGTTACGTCCGTACGGAATTCGCTGAAGAACGAGCGGGCGTGAGATTATGGCACGCATGCCACACAAGTAGTGAATTGTCAGTAGCGCTGGCAAAGACCCCTAATTCGGAGACCGGAAAGATGGCATTCATCGGCATGGAAAATGGCGGCGGCACTGGTGTTGCAAACCAGACGCAAGTGGACACCGTGTACATCGTCGAAGACGACGACAGCACCCGCGAAGCACTTGGCGAGCTAATTCGTCCCACTGGAGCTCGCGTCGAGGCCTTTCGCTCGGCGGAAGACTTCCTGAAATCGTACGAACCCCGCAACCCGAGCTGTCTGCTGCTCGACCAGCGCCTGCCCGGAATCAGCGGTTGTGAGCTGCTCCGCCAGCTTCGCAGCGAAGGAGTTCCGGTCCCCGCCGTATTCGTTACCGCGTACGCCACGACTCCCATGACGGTCGACGCCATGCGGATGGGTGCGGTCAACGTGCTGGACAAGCCTTGCTGCGAAAACGAGCTGCGTGACGCCATTGGCCTGGCTCTTTCGGAACACCGCAAGCAGCTGCGTCGTTCGGCAAATCGCCGCGAAGCTGCCACGCGTCTGGATCAGCTTACCCCCAGCGAGCGGGATGTCCTGACTCGCGTTCTGGACGGCGTGCCGAATAAGCAAATCGCACGCGAACTGAACGTCTGTATCCGCACTGTCGAGGCTCGTCGCAGCCGAATCTACAAGACGATGGGCGTACAGTCGGTGGCCGAACTGACCCGTGCCTGCGTGGCTGCTGGGTTCGTCGACGCCTGATAGGAGAGGTCCAACGGCCTCAATGGGAAAAATTTGGGTAATTTGCGTCCACACGTGTAATTTCCCGCCTTGTAGAAGTGCTTTGCACATAAGCACTTACAGAGCAATGTGAGCTGCCGGCGCCACGGCAAACGCCCCCTCCCCTGCCCGTGGCGTCGGCTAGCTTGCCCCTCGACAGCCCCCGCGCGGCTGCCTATGCTCTACCTCTGTTAAGGAAATAGCGGTCCACCCGCCTGGCTCTCGGTTGAGCCGGCCCCCCGACACGCGGCACGTAGCGTGTCTCCCCTGCCTGTCGAACGTTTATGTTCACTACCAACCAATCAGCGGTCGCCGCTAAGAGCGGTTCCGCCGAGCGGCCTTCCTTCCGCGTGGCTACGGCGCTTGGCGCCAAGGCACTGCCCGCGCCCAGTGACTGGCTGCAGGAGTGGAACGGTCGCGTGGTCTCCACCGCGGTGGCAGTTGGTGCGCTGGTGCTCTCCGAACAGCACGGTGGTCAACTGGGCGACATCACCCAGCCGGCCGACATCGACTCGGCCTATCAGGGCGACCTCAGCGAACTGATCGTCAGCAGCATGCACTGGCTGGCCCGCCGCCAACGCAACGACGGAGGCTGGACGAGTCACGCCCCCGAGCTCAACTACCCCTCAGACTTGATGACCTCCATGATCGTCCGCGCTGCCTTCCAGCTCACGGGCGCTCCGGCGGCCTATGCCGAGTTGGGCACCCGCATGGACAACTTCATCAAGAAGCAGGGCGGTGTCGAGAAACTGAAGTTGCAGTTGGGCCCGCTGCATAGCGGTACTCTACTGGCCCGCGGCGCGAGCGCCCTGGCCGAAGTGGTGGACTGGAGACAGTTGCCCTCGATCCCCATCGAATCGGCCAACTTCGAGACTACGAATTCGCGAGTCGAATTCTGGACCGGCCGCGAACCGGTGCTGCCCGCCATCGTGGCCCTGGGTCTGGCCAGCTTCCATCTCAACAAGCCGGTCAATCCGATCACCTACTGGCGGCGATCGCGTGCGGCGAGTCGGGCGATCGATTGGCTCAACCAGACACAATTGGACGACGGCAGTTTTTCGCGCAGCGTCCCGGTTACCGGCATGGTGCTGATGAGTCTGGCAAGCATTGGCCAAACCAAGCATCCCATCGTGCGGCGAGGTGTCGAGTACCTGTTCGCCGAAGTCCGCGGCGACGGAAGCTGGCCGGACGCATCTTGAACAACCGCCGCGCGAGCGAGGCACCTACCGATGGCGGAGTCGACTGGTATCACCCACGAGATTAGCCAGTCTCGCACCGCGGAGCTCACCGCGCGGGCGGCGATTTTTTCCACCGATCTTGCCCAGCTTGGCAAGTTTACTCCCGTGGGCGAAGACGACCTGCCAGAATCGTACGCCTCGCTGCTGGCGCACCACAACCACATGACCGTCACGCTGGAGGCGTACTGGGAATCGTTGGTGGCCGTGAGGGTGGTCCAGGAGCGACTGGACGGGGCTGTCTACGCCCGTCAGAGCCTTCTTGCTCGTCATTCTGATGGTGCGGTCGTACAATATGGCATTATGAGCATCGACCTGACGGACCTGCCTCCCCGCGTACGTCAGGCGATCGAAACGGCCAGCGGTCCGCTGGGCCGGGTACTGATTAAAAACAACTTGCTGCGGGACGTGGAATTGCTGGCTTTGTGGCACATCGTCGCGGGCGAAGAACTCGCCAGGAACCTTGGTGTGCCGGCCGGACGGGTGGTCTACGGTCGCTCGGCCGCCATCCACCTGTCGGGTGCACGGGCCGTCGATTTGCTGGAGATCGTTACCGACCAGCCCACGGTCCCGCCAGCCGAATCGCCTTGATACATCCGAGATGCAAGACATAAATCCAAGTTACGACTGCGTTGTCATTGGCGGTGGTCCTGCTGGCTCAACTGCTGCAGCCCTGGTGGCCGAGGCGGGACACTCGGTGCTGTTGGTAGAACGCGAAAAGATGCCCCGCGAGCACGTGGGCGAATCGCTGATGCCCGAAAGCTACTGGGTGTTCGAACGTCTGGGAGTCCTCGAACAACTCACCGCTTCGCGATTTTCACGCAAAGTGGGGGTGCAGTTCGTCAACAATACAGGCCGCGAGTCGCAACCCTTCTTCTTTCGCTCGCACGATCCCCGCCCCTGCAGCGAGACTTGGCACGTCGACCGGGCGGAGTTCGACAAGATGCTGTTCGACAACGCCGCGACCAAGGGCGCCCATACCCGCGACGAGGTGCGGGCGGTCGACATCGTGATGGAAGATGGCCGCGCGACCGGCGTACACTTGGCGCATGAGGGTGGCACCGAACACCGCGTTTCCACCAAGGTGGTTATCGACGCCTCGGGGCAGCAAACCTTGCTGGCTGGCAAGCTGGGAATTCGCCGCGTAAACCCCGAACTGAAAAAGGCCGCCGTCTGGCGACATTACCGCGGTGCCCAACGAGACGAGTCGGGCGGTGGTGTAAAAACCATCATTCTGCACACCAGCGACAAAAAGGCCTGGTTCTGGTATATCCCGCAGTCGGACGACCTGGTGAGCGTTGGCTGCGTGGCCGACAACGATTACCTGCTCAAGGGTCGCGGCAAACCCGAACAGACTTTCCAGGAAGAACTTGCCAAGTGCAGTGGCGTGCTTGAGCGAGTTGCCGACGCCGAGGCGATGGACGACTTGCGCGTCGCCAAGGAATTCTCTTACATGACCGAACAATCGGCCGGCGATGGTTGGGTGCTGGTGGGCGACGCATGGGGCTTTATCGACCCGGTCTATTCTTCCGGCGTGTATTTCGCCCTGCAGTCTGCCTGCCTGGCCGCCGACGCCGTGAGCGAAGGTTTGCAGCAGGGAGATACGTCCGCCGCACAACTGGGCAAATGGGAGCCTGAGTTCAAAGCGGCCACCAATTCGGTACGGAAGCTCGTACACGCCTTCTATTCGGGCGAGTTCCGCGTGGGCAAGTTCGTTTCGGAGCACCCACATCATCACGGGAATCTGACCGATCTGTTGATTGGTCGTATCTTCAAGCCAGGCGTCGCGACGATGTTCGACGACCTCGATCCCTGGCTGCAGCAGCAGATCGCCGAATCGAATTCGGGCGACGCTGTTTAGCGCGGCTGTCGGGTGTGGTACACTCGCACGCTACTGGCGCGCTCGCCAGCCCCCTGCGTCCGCAACTCGATTCGGGAGTGTGACTACCACATGAAGCAAGCGGTTTGGATAACGATCGTTGCGCTGCTGATTCTGCACCAGGACTTCTGGTGGTGGGACGACGGCTACCTGGTTTTCGGCTTCATGCCGATCGGCTTGTTCTATCAGGCGTGCATTTCGCTGGCAGCGGCTATCACCTGGTACCTGGCCACCATCTACAGCTGGCCTGCGGAGCTTGAAGGAACCGAGGGAGGTCCGCAGCAATGACGCAGCTTGTGATCATCGCGATCTACCTTTGTATCGTCCTTTCGCTCGGTCTGTTTGCCAGTCGCATGTTCCGAGGAACATCCAGCGACTACATGCTGGCGAGCCACTCCATCGGCCCGTTCCTGTTATTGATGTCGTTGTTCGGCACCACGATGACCGCCTTCGCCCTGGTGGGTTCGACGGGCGAAGCCTTTGCCCGCGGCATTGGTGTCTACGGCATGCTTGCTTCCAGTAGTGGCATCATTCACTCGCTCTGTTTCTTCGTCCTCGGCGTGAAGCTGTGGCAGTTTGGTCGCAAGTACCATTACCGCACGCAGATCCAGTTCTTCCGCGATCGCCTGGAGAGCAACTCCATCGGCCTGGTGCTCTTCCCGGTGCTGGTGGCGTTGGTGATTCCGTACCTGCTGATTGGCGTCATGGCCTCGGGCACGGTGATCAACAAGGTAACCGCCGGACGCATCGACAAGGGCCAGGTCGTGGACGAGACGGTCACCTTCGCGCGAGGCACATTCCCCGACTTCCTGGAACTCGGCGAGAGCCAGTCCGGCGAACAAACTTTCGCCGCCGGTTCGGCTGGGGGCGTACCCAAGCAACTTGCGTCGCTCGCCATTTGCGGCGTCGTGCTGACCTACGTGTTCTTTGGTGGCATGCGTGGCACTGCCTGGGCCAACGCGCTGCAGACCTGCATTTTCATGGTGCTTGGCATTCTCACGTTCTATGTACTGGCCAACAAGCTTGGCGGGCAGGATGGATTTCTTGCCAACCTGCAAGCTCTGGGCGAGAGCATCCCGGAGAACAAAGCCACTCGGGTGGATATTTCCAAACTGAAGTTCACCACCTACCTGTTTGTACCACTTTCAGTCGGCATGTTTCCCCATTTGTTTCAGCATTGGCTGACCGCCAAGAGCGCGAACAGCTTTAAGGTACCGGTCGTACTGCACCCCGTTTTCATCATGATTGTGTGGGTGCCCTGCGTGCTGCTTGGCGCTTGGGCCGCTGGCAGCCTGGTCGACGTCCCAGGTCCCGTGGCGGCGAATCCCAACGCGGTGCTGCCGTTCATGGTAAATCAGCTCAGGATCCCCGCACTCGCCGGCCTGCTCACCGCGGGCATTCTGGCGGCCATCATGTCGAGCCTCGACAGTCAGTTCCTGTGTCTGGGCACCATGTTTACCGAAGACATGCTGGTGCACTACGGCGGACGCCAGCGGTTCACCGACAAGCAGGTCATCTGGTCCGCTCGGCTGTTCATCGTAGCGATCGTCTCGCTCACCTATTTCTTCAGCCTGTTCGAACCTCGGCAAGTCTTCACGCTCGGAGTCTGGAGTTTCAGCGGGTTCAGCAGTTTGTTCCCCTTGGTATTGGCCGCCGTGTACTGGCGGGGGCTGACCAAGGCCGGTGCGTACGCCTGCGTGCTCACCGCGATCGGCACCTGGTTCTATCTGTTCCGCGCCTCGGGCTACGCCGCAGACGAAACTTACGGTGTGCAGTTACCCTTCGCGCCGTCGGGTTACGAGGTCATGCCGGTGACCTTCATGATCCTGGCCTCCACCGTTGCCCTGGTCGTGGTCTCGCTGGTCACCCGAAAGCCCTCGGAGGAGACGCTGAAGAAGTTCTTCGCTTAGAGGGCTAAAGGCTGCTTGCTTTTGGCTGTCAGCCAGAAACAGCTGGAGTGACAACTCAATGGCCTGGAGCCTGAAGCTTACCGCCCACAGCCAACATGCGCATCGCCTACATCGCCGCCGGGGCCGCTGGAATGTATTGCGGCAGTTGCCTGCACGACAATACGCTGGCTCGTGCGCTCATGGACCAGGGCGAAGACGTCGTGCTGGTGCCCACCTATACGCCCATCCGTACCGACGAGGTCGACGTCAGTCACCAGCAAGTGTTCTATGGTGGAATCAACGTCTACCTGCAGCAGAAATTCCCGCTGTTTCGCCGCACGCCGCGATGGATTGATTGGTTGTTCGACCAGCGGTGGATGCTTAACCTTGCCACCCGCGGCGGGCCGAGTGTCGATCCGTCGAAGCTGGGCGACATGACCGTCTCGATGCTCTCCGGCGAGAAGGGACATCAGCGCAAAGAACTCGACAGGCTGGTCGATTGGCTACTGCAGGACATCAAGCCCGACGTGGTGCATCTTTCCAACTCCATGTTGCTGGGGTTTGCGGGACTCATCAGCCAGCGGTGCGGGCCGCCGGTGGTCTGCTCGCTATCGGGCGAGGACATCTTCCTGGAGAAGCTGACCCCTCCCTACTACGAACAGGCCAGAGCACTACTCCGCGAGCGGGCCACCGATTGCCAGGCCTTCGTATCGCTCAACGAGTACTACGCCCACTTTATGAGCGACTATCTGGCCGTGGAGCCAGAACGAGTCCACGTGATTTCCCACGGACTCGACCTCGATGGCCACGCACCTGCCAGTAAGCCGCCGCCCCAACTGATCGTCGGATGTCTGGCCCGCATTTGCCACGACAAGGGACTCCATCTGCTAGTCGAAGCGTGTGAGCACCTCAGGGAAACCGCACCAGAGATCGACTTCCGTCTGCAGGCCGCCGGCTACCTGGGCAAGTCGGACGAACCCTACCTGAGGGAAATCGAGCAGCGGGTGGCCACAGGGCCGCTGGCCGGGCGGTTCGAATACCTGGGCGAACTCGATCGGGCGGGCAAGATCGCGTTCCTGCAATCGCTCTCGGTCTTCGCCCTGCCAACGGTGTATGCCGAGAGCAAAGGCCTGCCAGTGCTCGAAGCCTGGGCCAACGGGCTGCCAGTGCTGCTGCCCGATCATGGCAGTTTTCCCGAAATGGTGGCCGATACCTCCGCCGGCGTACTGCATGTGCCGCACGATACGCACGATTTGGCGGGCCAATTGGCCAATTTGCTCCTGGATGCCGAAATGCGAGCCGAGCTGGGCCAGGCGGGCCGCAGGGCCGTCGAGCAGCGTTACCAGGCCGTTCATATGGCCCAGGCCCACATGGACCTGTACCGCTCGCTGGCGGCTCCGTAGGCGGGGCGTGGCAAGGCCGACATACGCCCCGACAAATTGCTGTAAATTGCCTGCCAGGCACGGGTTGCAAGCTATACGTTTTGCGGTAAAATGTGGGGCTCAACCCAATCCCAAATCAATCTTTATACAGTCGAGGTTACCACCTTGCCCCCACCCAACCGCAGACCAGGTCGTCCGTCCAAGCGACGCAGCTCCGCTAAAAAGGCAGCCAAGAAGGATCCCATCTACGTCGATGGCGTAAAGCCACGGCCGATGTATGTCGACTACAAGGACCTGGAGCTCTTGGCCAAGCTCACCAACCGCCATGGCCGCATCGTCAGCCGTCGCAAGACGGGCTGCAACGCTGCCAGCCAGCACGCGGTGTCTCGCGCCATCAAGCGAGCACGCTTCATGGCCCTCATGCCGTACGTCGGCGACTGAGAGCGGCTGAAGCTGCCGACAAACCGAACCAAACCACGTTAGCCCTTGGCCGCCGGTCGAGGGCTATCGTCTTTTACGAAGCCCTCTAGCCAGCTTGCCACGATGTCTAAGACGTTCACCACGCAGCGAATGGTCGAATTCTGCGATACCGACATGGCCGGCATCATGCACTTCGCCTCGTTTTTCCACTACATGGAATCGGTGGAGCATGAGTTTATCCGCAGCCTGGGACTGAGCATCTACACCAAGATCGATGGTCAGCCCATCAGCTTCCCTCGCGTAGCAGCGAAGTGCGATTTCAAATCGCCCGCCATGTGCGAAGACGTGATGGACGCGGAGCTTACCATCTCTCACATCGGTCGCACCAGCATCACGTACCAGATCGACTTTTCCAAGGGCGGCAAGCCCGTGGCCCATGGCGAAGTGACTTGCGTCTGCTGCAACATTTATCATGACCGGCCACCTGAATCGATCCCGCTGCCACCGGACGTGATTCAGCTGCTCAAGCCTTACCTGGTCGAAGCCTGATGGAGATGCTCGAAGTCGACAATGTGACCAAGGAGTACCCCACTCCGGCTGAACCGCTGGAGGTGCTTCGCGGTGTATCGCTCACGCTCGACCGCGGGCAGAGCCTGGCCATCGTCGGGCCCAGCGGATCGGGCAAGAGTACGCTACTGGCCATTCTCGGGGCACTCGATCGCCCCACGTCAGGCAAGGTGCAATTAGGGACAGTCAATCCCTTTCAGCTGGACGACGGCAAACTGGCCGAGTTCCGCCGCGACCGCGTGGGATTTGTGTTCCAGGACCACCACCTGCTGCCGCAGCTATCGGTGCTCGAAAACGTGCTGGTGCCGCTCCTGGCCGACGGTAAACCCGCTGCCGACGACGTCCAGCGGGCCGAAACTCTGCTAAGCCGCGTCGGCTTGGCTGACCGCGTGACACACCGCCCTGCCGAACTATCGGGTGGCGAACGTCAACGAGTGGCGATTGCCCGTGCCCTGATCCGGTCGCCGGCTCTGCTGCTAGCGGATGAGCCGACCGGCAATCTCGACTCGACCACCGCCGATGCCATCTCCCGCTTGCTAGTCGAACTGCAACGGGAGCATAATTCAATCTTGGTGGTGGTCACCCACAGCCAATCACTGGCCGACGCCATGCAACAGCAGAAGCGAATTGAAGACGGTCAGTTACTTTAGGAGGCGAAGTTGCAGGAGTGAGTTTTCCGAACGTCCTGCTCGCCCCTCCCCCCTCAACCCCTTGCTCCCGCGATGCACATTTCCGATCTCGGTAACATGCTCTCCTCCGACGACGTTGCCGAGCGGCGACGGGCAGCGGAACTCTTGAGCCAGAACGCCGACGTGGCTGCCGATGTGGCCGTCGAACTGGTTCGTGGCGTGGGCGACGCCGATCGGCAAGTGTCCGAGTACTGCGTGGCGACGCTCGAGGAACTCGGCGAACCCGCCCCCAGCCACCTCGAACCCCTCTCGGAACTTGCCACCAGCGACAATGCCGACGTCGCCTACTGGGCCGTTACCCTCATGGGCCGGGCGGGCGTAACATGTGCCGAGCACTCGATGCTGCTGGGCGACATCGTCGCCAGCGACGCAGAGTCACAGGTCCGCGAGCGGGCGGCCTGGGCCCTGGGCCGCATCGGTCCGGCGGCCGTGGTTGCCGTGCCACAACTCGAAAGCTGTCAGGACGCCGAGCCCGACAGCGTGGCTCGTGCCGCAACCAAGGCCCTGGACGCCATTGAGAATAGCGAGTGAGCAGGCCGGGCATACGCGTCTTTAGGTGTTAGAGTCCTGCTGCCGGCGACGAACGTCGACAGTTCGCTGCGGATGCCGTTGCCACGCTTTTCAGATCTCTGCAGACGGTAAATCCGCCACAATCCCTACGCCCCGCGTCTCTGCCGCGTGAGTTTGTCCAGCGGAGCCGGCCAACTAGAATGGAGGAATCGCCCTGCCCTCCTTCTGCGCCCCCCGACTGCGATGAAGATCACCACCATTCCGCAGATCCCTCGCAACATCAATCGGTGGCGCGAAATCTTGTCGGTGCTCAGCAAGTACGGTTTGGCGGGGTGGGCGAGTCGCTGGGGCCTGACATTCGGCTCCAGCCTGCTTCGCAATCGCCAGGGCAAGACACTCGTCGACGCCCGGCATGAAGAGCGGGTACGACTGGCGATCGAAGAGCTCGGCCCCACGTTCATCAAGCTTGGTCAGGTGCTTAGCACCCGCCCCGATCAGGTCGGCTTCAGCCTGGCCGACGAGCTGAGCAACCTGCAGCAGAACACGCCCGCCGACTCGGCCGACGATGTGATCAAGGTGGTAGAAGCGGAGTTGGGGCGGCCGCTGGCCGACTGCTTTGCTACATTCAACCATGAGCCCGTCGCCTCGGCCTCGATTGGCCAGGTACACCGCGCAACGCTGGCCGACGGAACGCCGGTAGCCGTGAAGGTGCAACACACGGGCATCGAGCGGCAGGTGCACGTCGATCTCGAGATCCTCTCGGGACTGGCCCAGTTCGCCGAGAGAATGCCCGAACTGCAACCCTATCGCCTCGGCGCAACCATGACCGAGTTGCGGCGGATGATGCGGGCCGAACTTGACTTCTGCCGCGAGGCCCGCAGCCAGCAACAATTCACTCGCATGTTCGAGGGCGACTCGCGGGTGCGGATTCCCAAGGTCTACTACGACCTATCGAGCAAACGCGTGCTGACCATGGAATGGCTTGCCGGAGAGAAACTCTCGAACCTGGTGGAGGAACCGGCCGCCCATGACAAACTGCCCGAGTACGCCCATCGCGGCGCGCAGATCTACCTGAAGATGATCTTCGAGCACGGCTTCTATCACGCCGACCCCCATCCGGGCAATCTGGTGTTGATGCCCGATGGAGCAATTGGCCTGCTCGACTTTGGCATGGTCGGCCGACTTGGCGATCCGCTTCGCGAGCAAGTGGAGGACCTGCTTGTGGCCTTGTCGATGCGAGACTCGCAGCGACTGACCAACGTGGTGATGCGTATAGGTGCGACACCTCCAGGCCTGGACGACGTCGCCCTGGCGACCGATCTGACGGCGTTTGTAGACCAATACGCCTACCAGTCCCTGAACCAATTCGATCTTTCCGGGGCGTTCACCGAATTCATCGAAATCGTCCGCCGCTACGAGATCATGCTCCCCAGCTCGGTCGCGTTGCTCATCAAAACGCTACTGATGCTCGAAGGCATGGCGCGGATGATGCAGCCCAATTTCTCGCTGATGGAACTGGTCGAGCCCTACCGCGGCAAGATATTCCGCCGTCGAATCTCTCCCAAACGCCAGGCCCGCAAGCTCCGTAGCATGCTGGGCGAGCTGGAACAACTTGCCGAAGTGGCGCCGCGGCGGTTGCGTGAGATTCTCGAACAGGTTCAACGAGGCAAGTTCGATGTTCACCTCGACCATCGCGGACTCGAACCGTCGGTCAATCGCTTGGTGCTGGGCATGATGACCAGCGCTTTGTTTCTCGGCTCCTCGTTACTTCTGAGTCGCGACGTCTGGCCCATCCACGGCATCTCCATCCCGGGTACGCTCGGCATGACGCTCAGCGCCATGCTCGGCATCCGTCTGCTGCGGGCCATCAACAAGTCGGGACACCTCGACCGCCGGCAATGAGCCTGGGCGTTAGACCTGCTGCGAACCATGCTCCGCAATAGCCGCTTCGATGCGCTGGTTGAGCTCATCGAGCTCGGAGAGGAGCTGCGTGTGCCGACGATCTAGATCGTCAAACATTTCCGTGACGTCGGCCATAACGGTATCGCAGGTGAGGCAGGCGGGGGGAGCGTCGCGCGGCCTTGCAGACCGTCAAGCTGCCGCGCGACGCGGGGGACAGCCTAGTAAATCGGCCGTTGATGCCGGCGGCTGCCGGCCCGTTTCCCGCAAACGCCGCTGCTAGCACTGGGGTTTAGGCAAACCTTGCCGAGAGGGAGAGCAGTGCGTCTTGTCGGCCATCGGACAACCGAGTGAAGTACCCACCAGAAAAGTTAAACCCGCGGGAGGCACCCTGGTGCAGGGTGCCTCCCCATAGGCCATTCGCTACGCCTTCGACTCGGCTGGAATCTCACTTACCAGCTTCTCTGCGTACGACTCCAAGTCCTTCAAGTCACTGGCGTTGCCGCTCAGTTCGAATCCCGATCGCTCGGCCACCAACAGCTCAACGAGCGTGCCCAACAAACCGCCAGCCGGGTTGCCTCCGGTGGCCGGTTCAGCTCCTCCGCCGGTCACAAACAGTCGATCGGGCACCAGCGGCTGGGCGCTGTGCGACAGGTGCTCGGCGGCCTGCGTCAGGGCGTACAGGCGGGGATCGCCGAATGAGCCAATCCGCTTCAGCAGCACCGAGGCCTCCGCCAAACCCACCTGGGCGACTCGTTGAGCACGCCCCTGGCCGGCGAGCTGGTCGCGTTTCGAGTGCGCCTCGGCCACCACCACGGTTTGCTCCGCCTCGCGGCGCGAGCGGGCCAGATCGGCGTCGGCCACCACCAGCGTCTGCTCGGCCTTCTTCCGCGCCAGGGCCAGGTCGGCATCGCCCTGGCTCTCGGCCACCTGCACCCGCGAGCGGGAATTGGTGATCTCGGTCTGCATGTCGGCCAAAGCCTCGGCCTCGTACAGCACCCGACGCTTCTCGGCCGCCACGCGCTGCTGGGCGAAGGTGTCGATCTGCTCGACCGACAGCTGCCGCAAGCGCAGTTGCTCCAGCAGCGTCTCGATCTTGTCATCCCCTTCACGTGGGTCGGGCTTGCCAATCAGTACGTCGACGCACTCGATGTCGAACTCGTGGAACTTGTCACGCAGCTTCAAGCGTGCTTCTTCCTGGATCGACTGCCGATCGTGCAGCAGTTCGAGCATCGTCTTGGTGTGGGCGATGTCGCGGAAGAATGCGCTGAGCATCGGATCGAGCGTCTGAGTGATCAGCTTCTTCACGTCGCCAAACCGCTGGATCACGCCCGGCGCTCGCTGGTAGTCGATGTGCACCACCACCGACAGCGGCAGCAGCGGCTCGTAGGCGTCTTTGGTCACCAGGTCGATCGACTTCAGACTTTCGTCGTAGCGATGCGTCTCAGTCTTGCCGGTAATCCAGTGCAGCACAAAGTTGGTGGTCGGCACCAGTACGATGCTACCCGCCGACGTGTTGAACGCGTACTTTCCGGGCCCCAGCGGACGCTCGCGGACGCCACGTTCGCCTTCGCCGACGCGCTCGCCATGCCGGAAGCCGGCGCCGGTTACGTCTTGTCCCTCGCGGCCGTAGTAGCTGACCACCACACCCACCGAGCCAATCGGCACGACGGTCTTCGCGATCAATTCCACCGATGCAAACCAGCGATTGATGAAGTACGTGCCATCCGTGAGCGGCACGTACTGCCGGCCGCGACGTCCACCCGCTGCCAGGAACGCCTCGGGGTCCTGGTAGTTGTTGTGGTAGTGCGAGTCGGTAGCCGTGGTGCCGACCGCAGGGGCGATAATCTCCCCAGGCGGCAGCGACGGACCATCGTGCACGGTGACGATGCCGATGCTGTCGACTTCTTGGCACTCGCCCTCCTCTCCTTCGACGACGAACTGCACACCGCGGCCAATCACCACCGGGCGGAAGCCATTTACGTCGGCCAGGGCGTCCCGCCACCCGTGGATGGCGGCCATTTCGTTGCGGTCGAGCAGATGGTCGAGTGTTTGCACCTTCGACTCGGTAATCACCGTGAACACCGCCAGGTTAATGGCGTACACCCCTTCGCGGAGGATGGCCCGCTGCCGACCGCGCTGGCCACGGATTTCACCCGTCAGGAACGCGGTGGCGTCCTGGTAGTCGTTGCACTCCACTACACGGCCGAGCGTTTGGCTGGATGGCAATGGCTGGCCGTCGCGGGCATAGACGTAGGCGATTTTGCCCTCGGAGACGGTCACCAGCCGCACCTTGTGCACGGCGTACTGCCACCGCCAGTAGCCCCAGTGGATACCACCGCGCAAGAGCCGAGCCTGATACCCCGCTTCGCCATGCATGGCGATGATCCGGCCTTCGTCCACGTAGCCTTTGCTGGACCACAGCTTCTCGACGATACCCACGCGGTCGTTGGGAATGTACCGCACGGTGAGCCACAAGAACAACAGCACGAACAGCGGCACCGGCAGAATTGACAGGTACCACGGGTTGAACCAGGCGAGCCAGTGCGCACCTTCCCCAACCGCCAGCAACACAGAAGTTTGAACAGCACCAACGAGAGACATCTTACGTTCCCTTCCGTTGCTCGCACCAAACGTTGCGGAGCATGCGCGCAGCTTTATCGCTGGCGGACTGCATGAGTCCACGCACCGACGGCCGCAATTGCGACGCACCGAACATGGGAGCAACAAAAAATATACGAAGCGCCAGAGAATGGTGCCTCGTCGCCCGCGGTGGGCGACCAAGATACCTTTCCGTTGGCCGGGACACGTGCCCGACCGGCCGACGAGGTTAGCTGACGGGCTAGAGCTGGAAAGTGCTCCGATTCGCACAAGGCGAATCTGCGCCCCGGGAAGCATTGATGAGGTAAACGCACCACATCGACCGCTTCCAATTGGGTCCCCCGTATCCGCGTCCTGGCGACGCAGAATTAGGCTGCATGAGTTTAATTATAGCGATCTGGGGCGGGCGACAAGTGGGTGTGGGGCGGATTTTGGTTTGGGAATATTGGGGAAAATCGCGGGGGATTTTGGACATCCATTGGATGTATGGACCTTGGGCGAGTCCGGTTCACCAGAGAAAGTAACTAGTAGACACGCCTGAAGCTCGCTGGGCACTACAATACCGGGCAAGGGATTTCACAAGCTAGGCGCTTATCAGAATGGCTGGATGACGCAGCTAGTAATCTCGGGTAGAATCTCACTAGATTGGTTTATGCTTGAAGTGAAGCAATACTGCCCTCGTGCCTGTTCTCACCGATGAAAAGCAATCCATACGAAGATGCCGCTCGAATTGAATCCAAGATTGTCAAGTTACAGGAGCAAGTGAGAAAAAAGGAGCAGCTTTGCCAAGAAACTGCGTGCAAGCTCAGGCGTGCCGATCCCAAAGGCAAGAGCTTCATACGTCTATCACGATCTGTGACAGATCGAGAGCGGGACATCAAACGAACGAAACAACGACTAAACAGGCTGTTTAAGGCAAAGTATCGGGTAGAGAAGGAAGGCAAAAGACTTCTCAATGGAAATCGCAAACGCGAACTTACTAGACGCGCCATCAATCGCGATATCACTCGAGAGTTGCGTGAGCAAAGCACATTACTCGGAAGCATGTCAAAGTCCAAGCTGGCACTACATGAACGGCACACGTCAGGAGAACAAACACATTTCGATTTGTTTGTTTCTCATGCCACGGAAGATAAGGAAAGCCTTGTTCGCCCGCTTGCTACCGCACTTACAGCACTTAGCATCGCTGTTTGGTATGACGAATTCACGCTGACAATCGGCGACAGCTTACGAAAATCGATCGACCACGGACTTGCCAACTCTCGATTTGGCCTAGTGGTTCTCTCCTCGGATTTCTTTGCAAAAAACTGGACTCAGTATGAGCTGAACGGCCTAGTATCCAGAGAGATGGAGGGACAAAAAGTCATCCTTCCCCTGTGGCACAAGATCACGAAGGACGACGTAATGAAGTTTAGTCCAACGTTGGTGGACAAAGTAGCGTTGAACACGTCGATCTACAGTATAGAAGAAATCGCAGAACAGCTTGCTGCTGCCATTAAAGTTGCAAAAGAAGACTAACCGCACTTGGCCCAACTTTCTTCGTTGAATTCCTCGTTGCCTTGCGCAGCCCAACCGGCGCCGACCATACTCTGGCCTACCCAGTCTTGGCGGAGCAACACTTTAGCATGAGGGGACTGAAGCGTGGCGTGGATTTTGTGGATTTTGGGAATTGCTGCAGCGCTATTCCTGGGCATGAAGTACATGAGTAAACGTGCCGCAGGCCAACCACTACTCTCGGCGACAATTGCTACCAGTGATGGCCAACGCTTCAGCGTCAGCTACAAAAAACTTCACCCGGATGTTCAGCCGGTTGAGTATGTGAGGTTGGCTCTACTGTTGGCCGCCAAAATGATCTTCAATACGGCGGTCGAGAAACCACCTCTGGAGGCAAAACGCATTATGGAATGGATGGAGTACATTGGAAACGCCAGCCTAACCCCAAAAACTAAATTGCACGATATCGAGTTTGAGCCAATAACGGTGCAAGAGTCGATGGACCAAAGTGGAAGGAAGGTTGAGGCCACATTAGGATTGATGAGCGAAACAATGAGGTCGATACACACATCCGTCCCCATGGTCGCCTATCCCAATCAATCACTTCATACTTGGCTAGCAGTGGTTCAGACTTCCTTGCCAAAGCTCGACCAACATATGGTTCTACTGCTGCGCAAGTCGCTTGCACGGATGCTACACCACTACTACGACCTTCAGGAAGACCCTTCGTCGCTGAAGGCACTAGTTGAGGTGCCAAACGTAGCATTTATGGAATCGGTGGGGGCACCGTGAAATTCGGGCACGACAGAGTGACAACCTCAAGATTGCCATCGGGTGCCGCGTGAATGCCAATTCGAAGACGACCAAGCGAGCACTTGCTCACCCCTCCACCTCCACCCACCGCGACCAAGCCTCCGCCGGCCCCTTGGAGTCCCGATTTGCCCCCGCCTTGGTCGGCACCGACTGCGTGTCCTCAGGGAACAGGAACACGGCGCCCAGCAGCACTTCGCGCGGGTCAATGCCGGTCCACTGGTAGACCTGTTCGGTGCGGAACACTCCGCCGCTCGACCAGTAGGAATTCCAACCCGCGGCGGTGGCCAGCAGCAGCAGGTTCTGCGTAGCGGCGGAGGCTCCGGCGATGTGTTCCATGTTCCGCTGGGTCGCCGCGTACTGCTGGATCTCCAGCGGCGGGTCCTGGGGGTCGGGTAGCCAGGTGACCACCACCACCGCGTCGGCCGCCGCCAGCATCTTGGCGATGTTACCCGACTCGATTTGTTCGGCCTTGAGCCGCGCAAGCAGTTGCCGGCAGTGTGCCCCATCGAGCGCGTGAAACCGCCACGGCACGGGCGACGAGAGGGGCTCGGTGCGGTGCGACTTGTCGGCCGGGTAGTGGAATGGCGCGCAGCTGGCCGCTTCCAATAGCTCCGCCACCTGCGTGCGGACTTCGGGTGCGGGTAGGTCCCAAGGTTGCTCCGGATCCGCGAGGACCTTGAGAGTATGCCGGGCCGCGATGGTCGATTGGAGAGATTCAAGATTCATGCGGGCATGATAGCCGCATGAGGTGGCGACATGTAGGTCCGTCAGGAGATGGTAGCCGGATTCGCAAGAATTCGGACGTGGTGGTAGTCGGTCGCAATTCTTGCGAATCCGGCTGTGACAGCAACGCAGTGATTTCCGTTCTACGGAGTTCGTTGTAGGAATCTTACACGCACTATGGGACAATGCGGGGTGGCACATGGGGCTGTAACCCTAGATCCTAGGGCGTTGCTCTAGGCTACGGTGACCGTTGGCCTTTGGCCAAAAAGCTTATAGCACTCACTTGGCCGAAGGCCTCCCTGCACCGTAGCCTGGGGCACCGCCACCGGGGGCTGTGCGGCGTGAACGACCAACAACGGGGTTTTGGTACAACACTTACTCAACCAACATGCGGAGAACAACACGGAGAGTTTTGTCGCACCCACCGAATGGTTTTACCGAGAAAACAAGGGGTTTAACGCGCGGGGGGGGACCAAAACGGCCGGAGTTTTGGGCCCATGGATGTATATCCCCCATAACTGGCCCAAAACCATCGGGTCGAGGTCCACCGTTCGGCAACCGTGGCTACGAATAGCGGGACTGCTACGCGGTCCGCGAAGCAGCCGAGGCGGGTGGGTGATCGTCCGTCTGGCGACGGAAACTACCGGTGGGGAACTACAGTCGGCGGCCGCGGCGGGAGACGTTCACGCCGTTGACGTCTTGCACCGATTGCTGATGAGGATGGTAGAAGATGGTGATGGTCACACAATCGCGAACCAGGTCGATCTTGCCGATCTCGATCCGGGCGATGGACAAACCAGTCCTTTGCTCCAGGTCGGCCAGCAGTTCGTCGTATCGGTCGGGATGCACGAGTTCCATCTTCTCGTACAGCACCTCCTCCTGGCTCTCCTGCCGCAGCAGCGGAAGCGACTCGAGCCAGGCGGGCAGCGCCGTGAGCACTGCGTTAGCGGTGATCAGTTCGAGCCAGCTTACTTTCAGGTTGGCCAGCGAGTTGATGACGCCGAGGCCAATGACCGTGAACAGGTACGACATCTCGCGAATGGGCATCGTGTCGGTACGGTACCGCAAGACACCAAAGATGGCGAACAACCCCATCGCCATGCCGAGTTCGAGCTCCAGCTTCTTCATCGTAAAGCAGATGAAGAACACCACCGTGCTCAGCATATAGAACGTAAACAGATAGTCCTTACTGCGAGACCGCTTGTAGTAAACCACCCGCACCAGAATCGTGACCACGAAGAGATTGATCGCATAGCGACCAATCATCTTGATGAAATCGTCGTCGTAGAGGGGGACTTCGAAGAGCTCCATGGAGTTGAATCTTTCACAAGGTGTGCGAACCGACAGCCATCAACTTGCGTTTGAACCGGTTGCGTTTGAGATTAGGGTCGAGCATGGCGCTGCCGATGCAGTACTTGCTGAATCGCATGGGGCGGACTCCCAATTGCCGGAGGCACTGGCGGATCGGCGAACCACGCTGGTTGCGTTCCTGCTTGACCTCGATGATCATCACGCCTTCGAGCGGCTGATCTTGCTGGCTATCGCAGAACTCCAGGTTGGTGTCGATGGTAACCCGCTCGGCAATGTCGATGCCCACCAGCGTGAGGCGAGAGAAGAGAGTCCAAATCTGCGGCTCCAACTGAGTGTATTTGGAGCGAGTTGTTCCGAGCAACTCCTTGGAGTCCTCGTTCAGCTGGTCTTCGATGGCGGGAATGGGGATCCGTGTCTTGACGGTCCGGCCTCGATTGGTCTTCTGCTTGACTTCGAAGAAGGTCACGCCGGAGCTTTTATACCGGCGCTGGCGAAACTTGAGGCGGGTGGCCCGGCCGTTGTGGTGGTCGAGGTAGCAGTCGCGGCGGGCAGTATCGAAATAGAGCGACTCGTACGGCGAGCGACGCATCCCTTCGACTTCGAGCACTTTGTAGCTATCGCGGAGCATCGCCAGCAACGATGGCAGCAACTGGTCGTTGGCCACGTATTTGGTGTCGACCCGATTCATCAAGCTCACCGACTCGATTTCGCGGAGCGTGACGGGGGAGAACCTGGCAAGCTCCGAATCGATCTCGTCATCCAGAGGAGCATCTCGCACGATAGCACTAATCATTTGCCCAACGCCTCAACGATCTCTTCGCCGTTTCGAGAACAATAGCTGCGAAGCACCTGAGGTTCCATGTCGTCGGTGAGAAAATGAACCGAACCATCCGCGGCCAGAGAGTTAGCCCCACCGGGGTGGTCGGAGAAGACGCGTTCGTCTTCCCACACTTTGGGAGGCTCTTCGTCGTTGACGCCCTTCTTGATATGGGTGATGTTGCCACCGAGCGCCCAAGCACCGGTCAGCCCCTTTATCTCGCCCTGACTATTCACGTCTGCGCCGCGGCCCGTGCACTCGGCCACCATCAAGGTGTTGGAAAGTCCGTCGGTGATTTTTGCCGTGGTAACCGACGGTGGTTCGATCAGGATGTCTTCTTTCTCGAGCCCCTTGGTGCCGAGCAGAATGCCACGCTGCGGTCCGTAGTCGACACCGGTAACGGGGTTGGGCTTCTTCTTGTCGGGTCCCGAGATTCCCAAGTAGTCGATGCAGCCAAGACCTTCACCTGGCTGACCGCCGAGTCCCTGAATGAATCCGCCCGGCGAGCGATGCGGCTCCAAGGTCGAGGCACTGGGACAGAGATAGGTAGAGATGATCTGGCTGGTCGCCGGAATGTTCTCTGGCGAAACCAATTTGTAGTTGAAGTCGATCTTGTCGTAGATGGCCTCTTCCTCGAGATGATTGAGGATGATGCAAGCCCAGGCGTAGTCGAACGTGTTGGGATCGGTACGTGGTCCCGACCACTTCTTGCCAGGGGGAAACTTGCCGTGGGCGGTTTCGAAGTTCAGGGTGGCGACGCCAACCTGACGGAGATTATTCTGGCACGTGGAGCGACGCGAAGCCTCGCGTGCCATTTGCACCGCGGGCAGCATCAGGGCCACAAGCACCCCGATAATGGCCAGCACCACAAGCAACTCGACCAAGGTGAAACCAGTTCGCAATATTCGGCGATAATTCCAAGGTGTGTCCAAGTGTATTCCTCACTAAGTTCCGTCGGAAGGAGTGAGGTCCGTCGTACCGACGATGGCCTCTTGTTCTCCTTCCTCTCCGCCTAACTCCTATCATAGACCGATTCTTAACAGATTCTTAACACCGTTCCATGGTCGAAAGGTCGATTTATCTCATTTTTTTTGGAAGATCGCCCTACAAAAGAGGGATTGACCGGAAGGCCGACCCGATTTCACCACCCTTACGCCCATTCGCCACCCAAAAGTGTGTCAGAACGGTTCACTGGACACCTGATTCGCACAGTGACCAAAAAATCGCTTCCACGCCCTGCCGACGACTAACTACCTCAATAACGTGACAACCGCCCTGACCATCCGTGATGAAATGCCTGAGGACGAAGCCTCTATCACCAAAGTGACGATCGCCGCCTTTGAAACGTTGCAAATCAGTAGCCATACGGAGCAGTTCATCGTCCGGGCGCTGCGAAGCGCAGGTGTGCTCTCTATATCTCTGGTTGCTGAGCGGGACAGCCACACTGTGGGGCACATCGCGTTCTCGCCTGTCACCATTTCCGACGGCACCACCGATTGGTACGGCCTGGGTCCCGTCTCGGTACACCCCGACTACCAGCGGCAAGGCATTGGCAAAGCCCTGATCGAGACCGGGCTCGCGCAGCTCAAGCGATTGAACGCGCAAGGGTGCTGTCTGGTGGGACATCCGGCGTACTATCGGAAGTTTGGCTTTAAAACAACGACGGAACTCTCCGTCTCCGGCGTTCCGCCCGAGGTGTTCTTCGTGCTCCATCTACAGGACGCGAAACCACGGGGCGTCGTACAGTTTCACGAGGCTTTTTCGGCGACTTCATGAACGCCGACACAACGAGTGCTACAATACCGATTCGATGGACGAACCCCACCTGGAGCAAGCAATGACAAGACCTGCACTGGCTGTGATCCTGAACGCCTTGGTTGTGGCCACTATTGCGATGGGCCAGGCTCGGGCCGAATCCGACAAAGTCCAGGTGTTTATTCTCGCCGGTCAGTCGAACATGGAAGGCAAGGCATCGCTGGAGACTCTCTCCAGGCAGATCAAGGCCGAGCGAACGAAGAAGCAGTTCGCTCACTTGCACGATGGCGAGGGCAACTTTGTGGCTAGGGACGATGTCTTCATCACGTTCTTCGACCGGCACGGCCCGCTGGAAGTCGACTACGGTAGCCGCGGGCGATTCGGGCCCGAGTTGGGTTTTGGCTGGACGGTGGGCAACGCGCTCGACCAGCCCGTACTGATCATCAAAGTCGCCTGGGGTGGCCGGTCGCTGTTCCGCGACTTTCGCTCGCCCTCGGCTTTACAACCCAACCACCAGCAGCTCGCCAAGGACTTGGAGGCGGCGCGCCGCAAATCCCCAGACGCTACGCTCGACGACATTCGCAAGAGCTACGGCAAAGACTATCGCGATATGCTCGAGGAGATCGCCCGCGTGCAAGAAAACTACCAGGACCTCTTTCCGCAGCTCAAGGGAAAAGAACTTCAATTGGCTGGGTTCGTTTGGTTTCAAGGCTGGAACGATATGGTGCGGGACGAGTACTCACAAGCCTATACCAACAACATGGTTCACTTCATTCAGGACATTCGCCGCGACCTCGACGCCCCCAAGCTGCCGGTGGTCATTGGGCAGCTTGGAGTCGACGGTCCCTACACTGGCGAGGATGCTGCGAACGACAAGCGCGAGCGGTTCAAGGCGCGACAAGCCGCCGCGGCCGAGTTGCCCGAGTTCCAGGGCAACGTGGCCGTGGTGAAGACCGATCAGTACTGGGACCCCGCCGCGGCCGAGGCCTTCAAGACCTGGCAAGACGACATCGAGAACTGGCGCAACTACGGCGACGACCGACCGTACCACTACCTGGGCAGCCCAAAGATCATTTACGAAATCGGCCAGGCCTTTGGCGAGTCGGTGTTGGAGTTGAGTTCCAACACGTCGCATCAGAGCGGTTAGCTGGAGCAGTTCTCCGTCGCTACGGCATCGACCAGTTCCAACAGACGGTTTAAGACAGCAGTGGGCTGAGCCTCAACCAACTGGGCTTCGGTCTGCGCACCGGTGGTGATGCCGAACGTCATGCCGCAACCGGCGTTCTTGCCTTCCTCGATGTCGATCTTCGAGTCGCCGACCTTTGCCACGGCTTTAGGAGAGCTGACACCGGTCAATTCGATGGCTTTGTGGATCATGTCGGGATGTGGCCGATTGTTCGGCACGTCGCTGGCGGTCACCAAGGCATCAATCTCGCGGCCCACCTGCCAGCCGAGCTTCGCGACAAGCGATTCGGCCATCGCACGGTCGTAGCCGGTGTTGAGTACCGACTTGATGCCCCGCTCGCGCAAGGCAGCAAAGGTCTCCTTGGCGCCGGGTTGCTCGCGTACGTTCAGATCCTTGTAGGCGGTTGCCAAGCGCTGTTTGAAGTCGGCGAAAATCTGCTGGACTTCCTCTTCGGTGTGCGGCTGTCCA
This sequence comes from Aeoliella straminimaris, assembly GCF_024054565.1. GTDB lineage: Bacteria > Planctomycetota > Planctomycetia > Pirellulales > Lacipirellulaceae > Aeoliella > Aeoliella straminimaris. Next base: position 155,571 of record NZ_JAMXLR010000072.1, on the reverse strand, counting down.
TCGATCGCCAGCACGTCGCGAATAGCCTGCGATTTTTCTTTCCCCGCCCCGAAGGTCTGCACTTGGTCCTGGCTGAAGTCGTACCCCGCGGCGTTCACCGCCGCTCGAACGGTCTTATAGACCACGTTGTCTTCGTCAACCGTGGTGCCAGCCATGTCAAAGACGACGAGTTCAATCATGGTAGATCCTCCTTAAGTCGTGTTGGGCGAATCCGGCGCTGCTGGTCATGCCCTTGCCGCCGATTGCCGTAGAAATATGAATGTTGTCCTCCACCTCGGTGGCAAAAATGCCGGAGGGATGCTTCGTCTGACAGTAGATGCCATACCACGACGCTTCGACGTTCCACGAAGGCAAGTCGAACATCCGCCGAGCTGCGGTCAGGAAGTAGTCATTAATGTCGCTGCGCAACTCGAACGATAGCTGCGCCGGATCGGCGGCCGGCGCGTATTCGTGCGAATCGCCCAGTATGATGCCACCATCGGGTTCCTGCTTCAGCAATATGTGTATCCCATATCGCTTCTCGAAACTGTCGGCTGCCTCGCGAGCCTTGATTTCTCCCCACGACGGGCACTCGCTGAAGCTCTCGTAACGACGAATCGAAAGGCCCGTCAGCACGTTACCCGGCAGACTGGCCTGCGGTTGGGGCGCGAGCCGCAGCATCTGCAACTTCACCGACTCGATGTCGCTGGCCTGGAAAACCTGGGGATACAACTGCTGGAGTTCGGCACCGCAGCAAAGTACCACTTTGTCTGCCCGCAGGGTGTGCCTCGCAGTGGTGACCGCGGTCACCGGGCCGCCCCCCGTTGGCTGCAATTCCTTGACGCAGGTACCAAAGTAGCTCCGAAAGCCTGGTTGCTGCCGCAAGTATTCGTGCAGTCGCCGGATCAGGAGCCGTGGTGTCACCGACAGCTCGGCCGGAAAATACAACCCGCCATGACAGTAGTCGCCGCGCAACTGCGGATAGCGTTCCCGGCACTGCCCGCTGGTCCACAGCTCCGACGGATAGTCGACCGACTGGTTGCGGGTGTGGAGTTCCTCTAGCAAGGTCATCTCTTCCTGGTCCGACGCCAGGTAAATGCTGCCCAGTTGCCGCAGCGGCAGTGGGAACTGTTTGTGGATGGCTTGGTAGATATTCAGGCTCTCGCGTCCGAGAAGCTGCCATGCGTGGTTCATGCCCGAAGGCACTACCTGACCGAAGTTTCGGACCGTGGCTCCCAGAGGAGCCGCGTGGCGTTCGACCAGTACCACCCGCAAGCCGCGCTGCACTGCATGGTAGGCATAGAAAGTGCCGAGGATGCCTCCTCCGATGACCAGCAGGTCGGTCTCGCCGCTAGGATGATCGTCTTGCATGCCGATTGGGATTGCCTTTGAGTGTTAAATAGAAGGATCCCATCGGCCCATCCGCAGGGTCGCGAGGCTTCGCGGTTCCTCCTTCGTCCCCGCAGGCTAGCAAACCTCAGTGAGCTCCGTAAAGCAGCGGGTGACCTTCGCCGTGTGAGAGTAGCTCGGTTGGCCGTAGCAGGTGTCGCCCATTTGACCTGCAGCGCATCGCAGTTGACCATTCTGCCAGGCGCCGAAAACACTCCAAAGTCAAGGCAACGGCTCTAGCGGCTCAAGAACACGCCGATCGGCTCCAGGCGTTTGTTGGCATCGCAGATGATCTTGAAGGTCAGCAGGTACGGCACCGCTAAGAAGATACCGCCAATTCCCCAGCACCAGCCGCCGAGAAACACGGCGACCAAAATGACCACAGGATTCAGGCTGATCGACTTCCGCAACACGGCAGGAGTCACGAGGTTGGCCTCCAGCCCATTGGCCGCCAGGTACACCGCAGGCGCGAGCAGCGCATGGGGCACATTGCCAAAATCCTTGAACGCCACAATAAACACGACGCACACGCCAATCACGAGCCCCGCGAAGGGTATGTAGTTCAACAGCGCGGCTAGCACACCCCACAGCAGCGGATGTGGCATCCCAATCATCCACAGGCCGCAGGCAATCGTGGCCCCCAGGCCAATGTTGATAAGCGTGATGGTTCCCAGGTAGGTGGACATCTTGTGCTCGATTTCTTTCACCAAGAGCACGGTGTCCCACTTCTCCGTCCATGACTTGCGAACTTGGACGGCTTTCTCGAGAAACTGATCGCCGGCGGCTAGCAGGAAGAAGAGCAGCGATAGCGTGATGCCCAGTGAGGTCGCGAGACTGCCCGTGGTGTTGAGCAATTGGCTGGTCAGCGCGGGCTGTTCGACCCGCACCGCCATCGGTTGATCGCTGCGAGCGGCTTTCTCGGTCATTGCCGTCAGTTTGTCGAGCTCCTGTTCAGCTTCGGCAAGGCTCTCCAGCGGTCCCCCGCCACCCTCAAGTTGCTTGCGCAGGTCGTGCAGAATCTCGGGAGCCTGCTCCAACCAGTGGTTTGCAGGCTGCCACAGCAGGCTAATCGCGACCGCCAGTATCGCAGTGAACGTGACAAACACGACGGCGGCGGCCGCCATGTTGGGGAGCCCCAGATGAGTCAACTTTCGCCGTACCGGCTTGAGTACCAGCCCCAACACGACGGCCATCGCCATCGGGAGCAGAATCGCGCGGGCGAAATACAGGGTGTGGAACAACGCCAGCACCGCCAGCGCGATCAGGCAGTATCGGATTCCGCGTAAATTCCGTAGCAGTGGCTGATCGGATTGCGCCGGTTGTACCGGTTCGGTCGGTGGTAGTTTAGCCTGATCCACACGGTGGAGATGAGTTGCAGCGGCGTTGCCTAGGCCCGCATTGGTAGCCGAATCTTCATTCATTGCCGAACCTTTCGGACTCGATTCCCCATCCTTAGGAGCAAAACAACATCGCTACGAAAAGTAATACCCACCGGTCGTCATAGGGCTTATAATATTTTGTTGGGAATTTCTCCCATTCGAGGTTGCCAGCACCACCCTTCGGCGATGATCAGGGGCTCGCACAACTTAGTCGAATGAGCGGGCCTGACGACAGGTATGATTCTATAGAACTAGTCTAACAGTTTACCAGCGGTGGAGTTTACAGATGGCTACACAAGACCAGATACAGGGCGGCTGGACGGAGCTCAAAGGCAAGGTCAAGGAAGCCTGGGGACAATTGAACGACGACGAGCTCCGCGATTTCCGGGGCAATTTCGACCAGTTCGTGGGATGGATTCAGCAGCAGACCGGCCAAACCCACGACGAAGTCGCAAAATGCCTGGCTGATCTTGAGCAGCAGTTTCGCCCCGTACTGCAGCAAGTCGCCAACACGGCACGCGAATACTACGATCAGGCCAAGGACTCCTCAGGAGAGGCTGTCGATCGCGTTAAGGGAGAACTCCAAGCCCAGCACGCCCGGGCAGAAAAGCTGGTCCGCACCCGGCCAGTGGAATCGGTCGCCGTGGCCTTCGGCGCGGGGCTGGTTGCCGGCGTGGTTGTTGCACTCGTCCTTCGCTCGAAGTAACCCAAGGCAAATATCCCGATGGCCACGCCACCTGCAGGGCAACCAACCCCCGGCACTCCGGGGTCGAACGGTCGCCCTTCCCCCAACCTGGACGCCGAGCAGCTCCGTGAGCGCATGGCCACGGTACGTGGCGACCTGGAACGGGATATTGCCGGTGCGTCGCAAAGAGTTCATGACGCCACACATTGGGAATACTACGTGAAGAAGTTTCCCTTTGCCTGCCTGGGGGCCGCCGTGCTGGCTGGCTACGCACTGGTGCCGTCGAAGAAGCCGGGGCCCATCGTCGTGTCAGACGAACAAATCAAGGAACTGGCCGACGCCGGCAAGCTGCATATCGTCTCCGAACCCAAGCCGGCGCAGACCGCCAGTTTTACCCAAAAGGCGATGCTGGGGCTTGGCACAATCGCAGCTAGGGCCGCCGTGGCGTATGTAGGAAACCTTCTGGGAGAGCAAGGACACGCTAAAGATTAGCGATTGAGTTCAACAGGCAACAATGGCAATGAGCATCACTCCGACACCAAAAGCAACCGAGCCCGCCCAACAAGCTTCGTCAGCCGACAGCCACCTTGCAGCCGTGCAGAACAAGGTTGCTGGCTGGCTGGACAAACACCCGGCCGTCGTGGTGGGAACGGGAGTCGTCCTCGGTGTGGCCCTGGGGTGGCTAGTGAAGCGAAGGAAGTAGACGCCATGAACAACGCCCCAAAGACCTCCACCAAACCAAAATCCTCCGGGCATCTAGTCCGCAATCTGCTCGAGTTGGGCGAACTGCAAATCATGCTGCTGCGCGCGGACGCCGCGGCCGCAGGCAAGTCGACACGCGTGGCCGCCCTCCTGGTAGCCGTAGCCATCTGCTTGCTGTTGGCCGCCGCGCCAGTGCTGCTATTGTCCGCTGCTGCTTGGCTGGAATCCTCGCAGGAGCTTTCCAGATCTGCCAGCCTTGCCCTGACCGGTGGCGGCGCTGTAGTGCTGGCCGCGGTGTTGCTGGTAGCCGCCAGGTCGTCCATCAATCGCGGCCTGTCCATGCTGTCGCAGACCGTCGACGAACTAGTACAGAACATAGAATGCCTCAAGCGGGGACTGGCAGATCCGCACGACGAGGCCACGCCGCAGGGACCAGGCGATCACGATTAGCCGCCCCCCTTCAGACTATTGCGACGGTATTTCAAGAGTTAGACAATCGAATCGTCCGCCACAGCAGCGGTGGTACCTGCTCTTGGCGCTGGATCCCACCACTAGGAGTTAATTGCGAGATGAATGAGACTACAGCAGAATCCGCCGCTCAGCAGGGGCACTCACCGATGGAACATTCCCAGCATTCCGACATGCAACCAGTTCCCGATCTGGTAGACTACCTCCACGAGTACGCCCGACAGAAGCCCCAAGTCGTCGCCCTGTGGTGCTTGGGAGTGGGATTTGTCCTAGGCTGGAAGCTCAAGCCTTGGTAGCCCCAAGTCGCGTCTGTCGATGGAGACGAGCCCAACCACGCATCGGTTGTTGAAGGAGCGGATGTATGGATCGCTTACGACGCGTGACCACGAACTTGCTCGCCCAAATTGCTCTCCTGGCAATAGCGAGCTTGGCAGCAATCGGTCAGACTGCCCCCTCCGCGCCGTCGGCACAAACCGTCGAGGGACAAGTTCAACGAGTCTACAGCAGCGACGACAAGGTAAGACTTGTCGAGCTGCGGCTCACCAGCAATGCCCCACGCCAACGCTATCGAGAACCCAGCGGCGCTAGGCTGCCCGCGGCTGGCAATGTGGTCTACGTGACCTTGAACCAGGTAGGAATGAATTCGGGGCAACAAAGGACGCCGCAGCTTCCCGAGGTGGGCGAGTCGATCCGCGCGCGACTGAGTCCGTCCGACCACGGCACTTGGACCGCTGCAGGCAACTGGTACACGGTGCTCCGCCCCAGTCAGGACGGCCATGTGGATGACTCCAGTCTCGGCCGCACGCCCTCGACTGTCGATGCCTATGGCATGACCTGCAAGGCGGTGCTTGCGGGAGGTCGACTGGGACTGCAAGTGCAAAAGGTTGCCAACTCGGGATCAGCACAGGCAGCTGGCTTGCAACCGGGTGATGTGATTGTGGGCATCAACCACCGGCCTCTTTCTTCGGCAGCCGATCTGCGACACGCCGAGAGCAACGATGGCTCGATTGCCCTGATTGTCATTGACGTGAACTCTGGCCGCGTTGCCAGCGTCGACTTGCCCGTCGACAGATCAGCGGCCAAGCCCGGCCATGAAACCGATGATACACCGGACGAATCGCAAGTAGCAGCCGAGCGCATCCAGACGGCACTGGGTCTGGTGTTGGAAGAGCCGGACGACGCAGTCGAGGGCGTAACAGTGCAGCGCGCTCAAGAGGGATCGGGCGCCGCGCTGGCTGGAATCGAGCCCGGCGACGTGATCGTGGGTGTTGGCAATCAACAAGTCTCCAGCGCCGTCGAACTGGCCAAGGCGGTTCCCGACGCGGCCAGGCGATTGACGGTTGTCGTGAGGGATATCCGATCTGGGCGTGACGTGCCAGTCGAGGTCAAGAGTGCTGGTGTTGCTCAGTCAACCAAGCTAGGGCGAACTCCAGCAGCTGGCTCGGGCTCGGCGTCAGGCGGACTCGGCATTCATGGCGAGCTTACTTTCTACAATGCGGAAGCCGCCGTGAAAGTTGCGCGAGTCGATCGAGACAGCCCCGCAGCCCGTGCAGGCATTCGAGAGGGAATGATTCTGCTTTCCGCCAATGGCGATGCGTTGCTACACCCCAACGACTTGGAGAATGCCGTGAAGCAAAGTCGGGGTCCCATCGCGTTCCGCCTGGTAGATCTGAGTGGCCGACGTGAAATCTCAATCACTGTGAACCGCTAGCCATCACAATTCAGGAGCCGGCAGATGCGAACGGAAGGTCGACGCAAGAGCACCAACGTGGAGGACCGCCGCAGGGTCTCACCCAAAGCTGTTGGCGTTGGAGGTGGATTGATCGGTTTGCTCATCATTCTGGCTGTCACCCTGCTGGGTGGCGACCCGCAACAGGCGGCCAAAGTGGTGGACGACATGAATCTCGGCGTAGACGTGCAACGCGCGGGCGACCAGGAATTCAGCCCACAAGAAGAGCAGATGGCGGAGTTTGTAAGTATCGTGCTGGCGGAAACCGAGGACGTGTGGTCACAACTTTTTGCTGCCGAGAACGTCGAATACACCCAGCCGACACTGGTGCTCTTCACCAATCGCGTGCAGTCCGCCTGCGGCTTCGCTAGCGCCGCCACGGGGCCGTTCTACTGCCCGCTGGACGAGAAAGTCTATCTCGATTTGTCGTTCTTCGAGCAGATGAAGCAGCGTTTTAAGGCCCCCGGCGACTTCGCCCAGGCCTACGTAGTCGCTCACGAAGTAGGGCACCATGTGCAAAATCTACTCGGTATTTCCGATCGGGTTCAATCGCAACGGGCTCGTCTGACCCAAGAAGAGTACAACAGGCTTTCGGTTCGCATGGAACTGCAAGCCGACTACCTTGCCGGAGTTTGGGCACATCACACGCAGAAAAACTGGCAACTTCTGGAAGAGGGCGACATCAAAGAGGCTATCAATGCCGCCAGCGCCATCGGCGACGACCGCCTGCAACGCCAGGCCCAAGGCTATGTCGTACCCGAGTCGTTCACTCATGGCACCTCGGAACAACGGGTGCGATGGTTCTACAAGGGGCTGCAGAGTGGTGATATGCTGGGTGGCAATACGTTCGACGCGGACGAACTGTAAGGCCCCTGCATTCATCTACCGCGAAAGATGGCACCGCTTGAGTCGGAAACGAGGAAATGGCTCGCAAACCTGCAAGTGATTTTCCGTTTTACACCGTGCTCATCCTGATTAGCAGCACCTACCTGCTGCTTATCGCTGGTATGCTGGCGGCGGATGCTGCCTACTTGATCAGTCCTCCCAGTTCGGCGGAAGGTCTTGAGCCCCCGGGAACGGGGCCTGCGATAATTTCTTCGCTGGCCGATCCCAGCATTCAGTACTCCATCTGGCTGAGTCTGGTATCGACCACTATCACGGCTCTGCTCTCTTTGTTATTCGCCGTGCCAATTGGCTACCTGTTTTCCCGACATCAATTCCGCGGCAAGAACTTTCTGGACGCGATGCTCGACATCCCGTTCGTACTGCCCCCGCTGGTGGTGGGACTGAGTTTGCTGATCTTGTTCCAGTATTTCGACGAGTCGATCCGTTCGCGCATCGTCTACGAGGTTCCGGCCGTGATACTGGCCCAGTTCGTGGTGTCCTGTGCACTGGCCGTGCGTGTGATGCGGGCAACGTTCGATCAGATCGAACCCCGCCTGGAGCAGGTGGCTCTCACGCTTGGTTGCAGCCGCAGCCAGGCATTTTCGCTGGTGGTACTGCCGGAAACCGCGCCAGGGCTCATTACCGCGGGCACATTGGCGTGGGCCCGGGCGCTAGGGGAATTCGGACCGCTTCTAGTGTTCGCGGGAGCGACACGTGGAAAGACCGAAGTGCTCTCGACAACCGTATTTCTGGAGCTCAGTATCGGCAATCTACCGGGCGCCGTGGCGGTGTCGCTGCTGATGATTGCGATGGCCTTCGCCGTGTTGATGGTCGCCCGGCGATGGGGCTCACGCTACCTCGCGCTGTAGGCGAGCAATCCGTGCCCGATCATGGTACGCTATAGGCTCTGCGACGTTCCCGACCCTGCTCCCACTGACCAGTCTCCGCAAAAGGAATCGGATGTTCTCTTCATCTCGATATGCCGTCCTCGCACTCGCATCTACTTTGTTGAGCTTGACTCCCCTGGCATGTCTTGGCGAAACGCAACGGCCGAACATCATCTTTATCTTGGCCGACGATCTCGGCTACGGCGATCTGGGCAGTTTTGGACAACAGAATTTCGAGACACCCCACCTCGATCAAATGGCACGCGACGGAATGAAGCTCACTCAGCACTACGCCGGCTCCACCGTTTGCGCGCCTTCGCGAGCCTGCCTGTTAACTGGAACGCACACAGGGCACGTCTATCAACGTTTCAACGGCGACATCGAGTTTCGCGAGGATCCACACGACATCACCGTCGCCCGAGTGCTGAAGGATGCCGGCTACCACACGGCCATGATCGGCAAGAGCGGACTGTCGTGCCGTAGCGAGGACGGGGCGCTGCCCAACCGCAAGGGTTTCGACCATTTTTTCGGTTACATCGGCCACGGCGCCGCCCACCGCTACTATCCCAAGGAGTTGTATCGCGATGGGGCGAAGCTCCTATACCCGAACAACCAAGGCAAAGAGGGCGAGCAGTACAGCGGCGACCTGTTCCTCAAAGACACGCTTGATTACCTTGAGTTGCATGCAGGACAGCCTTTCTTCCTGCATCTCTCGCTGCAACAACCGCATGCCGACCTGAGTGTGCCGGACCAGTGGAAGGCGCCGTTCTTGGGCAAGTTCGATGAAGTCCCCTTCCCCGGAAACGGCTACCGGGCCGAAGAACACCCCAAGGCAACCTTCGCTGGCATGGTTACCTATCTTGATGATACCGTGGGACAGGTTCGCGAGAAGCTGGAAGAACTCGGCATTGCCGACAACACGTTGATCATCTTTAGTAGCGACAATGGGGCCATGTCCGAAGGTGGTTGGTCTCGCGACTATTTCAACAGCAGCGGCCCTTTGCGGGGCGGCAAGCGAGACATGTACGAAGGTGGCATCCGCGTCCCAACCATTGCCTGCTGGCCCGGTAAGATAGCCGCGGGTACTGAATCAGAGCATATATCCGCGTTCTGGGACTTCCTGCCCACCGCCTGCGATGTGGCTGGCGCCGAAACCCCGGACGACCTGGACGGCATTAGCTACCTGCCCACGCTGCTGGGAGCAGGCGAGCAGCCCGAGCATGAGTACCTGTACTGGGAATTCTACGAGCGGGGTGGCAAACAGGCGGTCCGCTGGGGCAACTGGAAGGGAGTGCGGCTGAACGTGAACAAGGATCGCCACGGTCCACTGGAGCTATACGACCTGTCCAAAGACCTGGGCGAGACAAACAACGTCGCCAGCGAGCATCCGGAAGTAGTTGACAAATTGGCAGCCATGATGGACCAGGCCCACGTCGACTCTCCGATCATCTCGTTTGGCAAACGCAAGAAGAAGTAAGCACACGGTGTCTCAGACTAGTATGTCCTGCACCACGTTGCCATGCACATCAGTCAGACGGAAGTCTCGCCCCTGGTAGCGATAAGTAAGTCGCTTGTGGTTGATGCCCAACCGCTGGAGCATCGTGGCGTGCAAATCGTGCACGTGCACCACGTTCTCTTCTGCGTTGTAGCCCAACTCGTCGGTGTTGCCGTAGGTGACGCCCGGCTTGATGCCGCCGCCGGCCAGGAACATGCTGAATCCTCGAATGTGATGGTCGCGGCCGATCTTTGAGACGTCTCCTTTGTTCTGAGCCATGGGGGTGCGTCCAAACTCGCCTCCCCACACCACCAGGGTATCGTCCAGCATTCCTCGCTGCTTCAAATCGCGGATGAGAGCGGCCGTCGGCTGGTCGGTGGCCTTACAGGTGATACCCAACCAGTGCCGCAGCGCATCGTGATGGTCCCATCCACGATGATACAGATGCACGAACCGCACTCCGCGCTCCGCCAGTCGGCATGCCACCAGGCAGTTGTACGCAAAGCTGCCATCGGCCCCCTTTACGCCATAGCTATCCAGGACATGCTGTGGCTCATTCGAAATATCCGTCAGCTCCGGCACGCTCATCTGCATGCGAAAGGCGAGCTCGTACTGCGAAATGCGTGTGCTGATTTCGGGGTTGTGCACCACCGTGTCGCGCATTCGATCAAGCTGGCCAATGGTGTCCACCACGTCCAGTTGCCGCGAACGACTGACCCCTGCTGGATTCGAAACATAGTGCACCGGGTCGCCCGCAGAGTGAAATAACACCCCCTGGTACTTGCTCGGCAAGAAGCCACTGTGCCACTGCCGCGAGGCAACCGGCTGGGGATTGCGGCCTGCGCGGCTCACCATGACCACGAAGCCGGGCAAGTCGTCGCAGTCGCTGCCAAGTCCATAATTGACCCACGCCCCCATGCTCGGCCGCCCCGAGATCTGCGTTCCCGTGTTCATGAAGGTATGGGCAGGGTCGTGGTTGATCTGCTCGGTCTTCATCGAACGCAGGATGCAGATGTCGTCGGCGATGCCAGCAATGTGCGGCAGGTAGTCGCTGACCACTTGGCCGCTCTGGCCATGCTCACGAAACTTGGCCTGCGATCCCCAACAACGAAGTTGCTGCCCCTGCAGTTGGGCCAGCTGCTGACCGGCCGTGTACGACTCGGGCATCGGCTGGCCATCCAGCTCCGTGAGCTTCGGCTTGGGATCGAACAACTCCAAATGGGAGGGACCGCCCGCCATGCACAGAAAGATCACACGCTTCGCCTTGGCGGGGTAGTGCAAAGGTTGAACGACCCCCTGCCCCACGTTGGTAGCAGCGCCAGCAGCGGCGTCGCGGGCCAGCAGCTCTCCCAGGGCAAGCGAACCCATTCCCAGGGAAGTGGTCTTAAGAAACGTCCGTCGGGAGTCGTTCGGCATGATTCCAGGAAGGGGCTAGCGGAACGCGTGGCGGGAAGGTGCACCCGATTATAACAGCTTTCCCCGTTGGCAGGTAAACGCGACCAAGTGGGGCAGAATGGTTAAATACGGCCCAGCTCGTTTGCCGAGTTTGCCTTTGGACGTTTGCCGGGACAATCCGATTCCCGTAGAATATCGCCAAAATGGGTAAAATTTACCGCCATCCGCCGCTTTCCTTGCCATTCGCACGCTGCGTCTGTACCAGCCCGGCGTAAACGCCGGACCCTGCGCCCGTCGAGCGAAACGGCACGGCTGCCGTCGCTCTAGTTTCTCTGCTAGCTGCCTCCGCGTTTGGTAACTGCCAGCGCACTCTCCAGAAGGAACGTTACCCATGGCGACCGATTTCCGCCTCAAGGACCAACTGCCCCAACTCACCAAGCGTCTGGTCGACACCTACGCCAGCCTCGGCACGATCAATCACCTGGGCCACTGCCCGTTGCCGAACTACGAAGAGGTGATCTCCGTCATTCACGATCTGAACGAGATCCTCTATCCCGGATTTCGCAGTCGGGAAGGTCTTCACCGCGGCAACGTCGAATTCTACGTCGGCGATCTGGTTGACCGCCTGCATGACTGCCTTACCCGCCAGATTGGCCGGGCTTTGCGGCATGAAGCCGGCGCCACCGACTCGTGCACCGAGGAGGAAGACTACGAGGCACTCGGCCAGGCGAAGACGCTACTGTTCCTCGACCGGCTGCCGGAGCTTCGCAGCACGCTGGCCACGGATGTCCAAGCCGCCTATGACGGCGATCCCGCCTGCAAGTGCCGCGACGAGGTGATTTTCTGCTATCCAGGTCTCGAGGCAATCACGGTCTACCGTCTGGCACATCTGCTGTACGAACTCGACATTCCGTTCATTCCGCGGATGATGAGCGAGTGGGCCCACAGCCGTACCGGTATCGACATTCATCCGGGGGCGACCATTGGCAACTATTTTTTCATCGATCACGGTACGGGCGTCGTGATTGGCGAGACCTGCCACATTGGCGAGCATGTCAAAGTCTACCAAGGGGTGACGCTCGGCGCGCTGAGTTTCGACACCGATGGCGAGGGCAATCTGGTTCGTGGGCAGAAACGCCACCCGACTATCGAAGACCGCGTGGTGATCTACGCCAATGCCACGATCCTGGGCGGCGAGACGGTCATCGGCCACGATGCGGTCATCGGGTCCAGTGTCTGGATCACTCGCAGCGTCGCCCCCCGCACGACAGTACTGCTCGAAAAGCCCCAACTCCGTATGCGGGCCGAGGTCTAGTAGCTGGCCAATAAAGTAGCCAGACCGCCGCGCGGTCCGTGACTGGGGGCCAAATGCACCGCCCTCAATTCGGTTGGCGATGATGGTCCCGCGCGCCGGCACCTGCTACACTGACCCGCATGTTACTCGGGCCAGTATTCAATGCCGAAATGGTCGCCAACGGGCGGCGGAAAAGGTACTTCGCGCTGCGCGTGTTGTTCGCCTCGGTGTTGCTGATGTGCTTATGGCTCTGCTATTCCGAAGCAATAGGCTACAACAATCGCACCGGACGACTATCGATCGAGCAGGCGGCCAATCTCGCCTCGTCGTTCTTCTGGACTTTTGCCTGGCTAACCATGATCGCGGCGTTAGTGGTCACCCCAGCTATCGCCGCAGGGGCAATTGCCTCGGAGCGCGAACGCCGCACGATTGAGTATTTGTTCGCCACCGATCTGTCCAATGCCGAGATCGTGCTTTCCAAATTGGCCGGCAAACTCCTGCTGGTTGGCAAACTGGTGCTGGTAGCCCTGCCGGTACTGGCCATATTCCGCCTGCTGGGTGGCATTCCAGGTAACCTGCTGGTGATGTACTTCGCCAGCCTGGCCAGCACCGTGACGATGCTCACCGTGGGGGCGATCTGTATTTCGGTTTGGACGCCACGGGCACGCGATGCCATTATCCGCGTCTACCTGGTAGAAGCCCTGGTTTTTGTGCTCCCTCTGTTCGGACTTGGCCTAATGGGTATGGGCGCTGGCGGCACAACGGGCTGGCTCATCGGTTTGCTGCGGTACCCGGTGGAATACTTCTCCCAGATTAATCCCCTCGTGCTGCTTACCGAGCAAACGACCATGAACGTCCGGGGCATGCAGGTCGGTAGCCTTCGAGTGTGGCAAGCAATCGGCTTGCAAACGGCCACTTCCCTCGTCCTGGCAATCCTGGCCGTGGCCGCCGTACGACGAGTTCACCTGAGGTCGGTGAGTGGCGGCGAAAAGGAAACTCGTAAGACGAAGTGGCTATCGGCGCTGCGGTACCGACCGGCCCTCGGCGAGCACCCCATGCTGTGGAAAGAGCTATTCGCTCGATCGGCCGCCACGAAACTTGGCTTCCTGGGGCGCATGTCCATCGCCCTCTTGATGATCGCCATGATCGCCGTGGCGATTGGCGTCTATCGATCGATACGCACCACCGGTCCAGGAAGCTGGGACACACAAGGCGAAATGTACCTGATGAGCACGTTCATCATCACGCCGGTATGGGGGGTCGGCATTGCTATCCTCATGGGGCTACGTGCGGCGGGACTCATCACCTACGAAAAAGAGCGTGATTGCTGGCTCTCGCTCATCTCCACACCCCTTACAGGGCAGGACATCATTGGTGCCAAAACGCTGGGCAACCTGTACGCGTTTCGCTGGATGTTCCCCCCCCTGGCCGTGGTTTGGCTGCTGCAAACCACCCTGACCCCCGAATACTTCTTCGCCATAGTTCTGCACTTGCTGGCCATCGGCATCTCCGGCTTATTCGCGACGGCCGTGGGGCTCTCCTATTCGTTGAGTCTATCCACATCGCTCAAGTCGATCGGTGCGACGATGGGCACCCTGTTTTTTGTCGGTGGCGGCTACCTCTTTTGCTGCTGTCTTCCTATGATGTTCGGTAGCGGCGATGACGAGATCATCAAGATCGCCATGATTCCCTGCGTTCCATTCCTGCAAAGCGTGCCCAGTTTCTTTTTCTTCGAAGACCTGATCAGCCACGAGCCTTGGATGGTGGCAGATTACGTCCTGGGACTGGGCGCCTATTCTGTCGCCTCGTTGGTCATCCTCTCCTCGTTGGTGACCCGCTTCGAACATCTGGCGGGGCGTTCCGATGCCACCGCTTCGACGGCCGCCGGCAGTTTCCAACCGCCAAAGCGATTCACCCCTCCGAATATGGATCCAGCGGATTGAGCAAGAGACTCACGGCCCCGCCACTGCTCGTTCGTCCGGCAGTGGCAACAAATGCGGCGCCATCCGCGACAGCTTCACCCTTCCAATGCCGCTGACCTCCATCAGGTCCTCTCGCGTGCGATACGGCCCCCGCTGTTCGCGCGTCTCGACAATGCGCCGCGCGAGGATTTCTCCGATCTCAGGCAACTGGGCAAGTTCCGGCCACGTAGCCGAGTTCACATCCACCATAAAGGCGTACGGCACGGGCTCCGCCTCGTCGATCTCAATCAGTCGCCCCGATCGCCCACCGGCCACCATCCACGCCACCAAAGCCACCGCCAGCAACACGGCGATAGCCGTGGCGACGGTTCCTTGTTCGGTGGGTTTCAGAAGGGGTTGGGGCATACTACGTTCTTAGCATTAACCGTAGAATGGACGATTCTCAGTTTAGCAGAATCGCTAGGCGGCGAGCCTCGCCGCAATACTCCTGCCATCTCTCATCACTACCTTCCCGCATGGATCCCATTGTGAACACCAACTTCACCCAAGTCGACTGGTCCGAAGAAGTAGCCAGCGCCGCCCGGCAGTTGATTTCGTTGGCCATCCGTGAGGACGTGGGCGATGCGTGCGACTGGACCACCCGCTGTCTGGTACCGCCCGAAGCGCAGGGCAGCGTGGCCATCGTCGCACGGCAGGTGGGTGTCGTGGCGGGGCTGACAGTTGTGCCGTTGGTGTTGGAAGAGATGGGCACGTTAGTCGAATACCGCCCCGCGGCGACCGATGGCGACGCAATCGAACGAGGACAAACGCTCGCCACGCTTTCCGGCTCGGCCGCCGACATACTGACCGCCGAGCGGGTATTCTTGAATTTCCTCGGACGGCTGTCGGGCATTGCCTCACTCACTCGCCGATACGTGGATGCGGTGGCGGGCACCCGCGCCACGGTGTACGACACCCGCAAGACTACTCCGGGCTGGCGGATGCTGGAGAAGTACGCCGTGCGGTGTGGCGGCGGCCTGAATCATCGGCTGGGGCTGCACCGCGCAGTGATGATCAAGGACAACCACGTCGCCCTGGCTGCTCAGGAAGGGCTGACTTTAAAGCACTCGATCGAATTGGTGCGAGAGAATCTGGCAACTGCCGGTGCCAAGGTGGAAGCGCTGGAAGTGGAAGTCGACACGCTCGAACAACTCGAACAGGTCCTGGCGGCCAGCCCCGATATTGTGCTGTTGGACAACATGAAGCTCGATGAGTTGCAACGGGCAGTTGCCATGCGAGACAGTCTTGCCCCCACCGTCGCTCTCGAGGCATCGGGCGGAGTGAATCTCGACACGATTGGCGATATTGCCCGTACTGGAGTCGACCGCATCAGCGTGGGGGCTTTGACCCACTCTGCCGTGGCGCTCGACGTGGGGCTGGACTGGCGGGGCAGTCCTGCCGCAGGCTGAAATCGGCTGACACAGCCCGCTTAGAAGCCGTTTGACAGCCCCTAATCCTGGCCTAGCTTTGCGGTGAAAGACGAACTCCGGGGAGGGGTCGTCAATCGCCGACGCGGCGGGTTTTTAGCTGGGAGCTAGAGGGGACCCCGTCGCGTCCTTTTATGCGCCCCGCTCGTTATGAGGTCTGTCGGCTTTCCCAGTCCGCCCAACCGGATTTGTTGAAATTATCGAAAAAGCTCGTTGACATCATTTTCGGCGGCGATTATCGTACAAATGTGGCCGTGTAATGGGTTCGCGGCCAGGTTTATTTCCTTTCACTCTGCTACGGGGAGCCGTCCTCATGAATGTCCATAAAGCGGCGATTAGGTGGCGTTGCCACATCGCTTGCTTGGCATTCACCTGCTGCGGCTCCCGAGTCCTCAAGTAGCATTCCCCGGCTTCCCTCTGGTTGCTGGTTGTCTCTCCGGGATTCTGGATTTGCCGATTTGCACGACTGTACCGCTAGGGACGGTTTGCTCAGCGTGCAACTCGGTGTTCGCAGTAGCCTTAAAAGCACCTTCGCACTGATGCGGCAGCGAGGTGTTCGCCACCGTTGTGTTTCCACATGACGTCGTGCGAGCCGACATAGCTGCGAAGGGTACGAATGCTCAGGTAATCGATTGGTGGCAGTGTCATGAGCCGTACCGGCTGCGATGGCAGCAGAGTACGCGGCTCCGACGATTCGCTTCGCCGCTCTCTTAAACACTGCAAGCCTGGCAATTTTTGGGCACTCGCCAAGTCGCGAGCGGCCAATTCTGCATGGGCCAACAGAAGCGGTTGAACAACTGCGCGCAGCGTGCGCTGTCGCGCGAGGTGGTTCGACCCTCGTTTAAACCGTATCGACACTGCGATCGCTCACTTCCCCAAGTGCGCGAGCGTCCATATCCATTTGAGGGAAACTTCTATGATTTCTGCACATATCAGTGCGCGCACGGCAAGCCAGATCGGGCTTGCATTCGGCGCGTGTTTCGTTGCGATCCTTGCGGCGAGTCCCGCCCACGCGGTACTCGACAAAGTTGGATTCAATTTCTTGCTCTGCGAAAAGGAAATGGTTCTGGAATATCCAGACGAAATGGAGGTCATGAAATACTCCATGTGGGACACTCCTTACCAGAGAATCCGCAATCGCAGCATGCCCTGGGTCGAAGTTGAAAACCTGTCGGACTCGACCGGCAACCTGACCGAGTTTAGCATGACGATTGGCGACGAAGACTACAATTTCACCGACGCCACCTACGGTACGTTCGCCCTGCTGAGCGATTCCACGCCGGATGTCCTGATCCAATCGGTAGTATCCACTGGTGACTTGCTGACCGTCACCTTCGGCAACGGCGGCTTGGCCCCAGGTGAAACGGTTCGCTTCGGCATCGACTTGGCCCCAGATGACGACGTTGAAGGTCTCTTTCCGCATCCCGACTTCCGCCTGGTGTTGTTCGATATGAACAACATGGATGGCAATGGCACCGAGGACAACTCCGTCGTCACGGGTACGTTTGTGGATCCCAACAACAACGCGTTGACGGAGTCCGTCTCGACTCAAATTGCTGACTACGAGGTCACCGGCAATCAAGCCAACTACTTCAACCAGTTCATCCGCCCATACGGCGTGATGGAAGGTGTCGACATCTTCGGCACGGACGTGACAACTACCGTGGTTCCCGAACCATCGACGGGCGTGGCTGCCATCTTGGCTGCTGTGGTCGGCGCTGGTGTACTGCGTCGTCGACGCTAAGAGGCTCGGCGGACCTTCCGGTTACCAGTTTCCGCTGCTACGGACAGATTCGATACGAGCACGGCTAATCGCCGCTGCCCCGCTGGCAATTGCCGCATGCATTGCATACAAGGCAAACGCTGTGCTGTCGACGTACTTGAGGTATTCGTCATGTTGGTTCAAACCAGACTGGTGGGTTGCGACCGCGACCGGGGAATGGTCAGTGCATGCCTAGGGCGCAGGTCCCGTGGCCATGCTGGCAGTTCTCGCCGACGCTGTCGCGCCACTCCCTGTCGACGTCGCCAGCGACCACGTTGCCGGCGGCCAAGACGCTAGCAGGTCGTAGCAAACGCTGTAACGAAGACACCTCTCGGCGGCATTGTGGTCCTTCCCTCAAGCCACAATGCCGCTTCTTGCTGCGCGGTCGCTGGCAATGGCTGACGTTTCAGGCGACTTTGGCGGTTCTACGGGTGCTGCCAGATTCGCCAGTTGTACGGAGAAAAAGCAAAGTAGCGATCATCGCGATACCGATTACCTTTCATGTTCCGAAAGATTTCGGGGCGCGGGGGGTGTGTCCTGCAGGCGGCTAGCAGGTGCTAGCGAGCAACGGCACAGCCTCGACAACAATACAGCACGGTGCCTCGCCAAGGTCGCTCCGGGGAGACGACTGGGCGGGCTGATTACGATTCTGGGGGGAATCTACACATGTCACGCGTATTCTCTATGTGTGCCAGCATGACGCTGGTACTCTTTCTTGCCGGCGGTGCCTCTGCCCAGCTAGTGCAGACAGCCGGCTACCAAGGCCAGCAGTCCCAGGACGACGTCTCCTGGGCCCAGGCGCTTCAGCAACTCGACGGACAAGGCGACAACAACGTCAAGTTGGCTAGTTGCAGCACCTGCATGGATATGGGCGACTGCGGATGTGCTCCTGGCGGCACCTCCCTAAACCTGTTGCCGCTGGGACGAGGTACTCGGATGTTCGTCGGTGGCGAGTACCTGTACCTGCGGGCCAACCCGAGTGAAGCGGTGTCGTACCTCGAACGCGACCTTACCAACCTGACCGACACGTTCAATCAATTCGACTTCGATTACGACAGTTCGTTCCGCGTTTACGGCGGTTTCCGCAACTGCTGTGGCGAGGAAATTCGATTTACGTACAGCCGTTTCGACACAGGCAGTAGCTTCATCAGCCCCACCGAAACCTCCACCACGCAGATCATCTCGCCGCTGGAGCAAACCCCGATCATCGACGGTTCTCGGGTGACCGGCACCGCCGACGTTGAACTCAACTCGTTCGATCTCGGTTGGTCGAAGACCATCCCGCTCGGCTCGCCACTGTGTTGCGACGATGGCTGTTGCGATACCTGCACCGATTGCTGCGATCCTTGTGGCGGCTGGTGCCCGGCTTGGGATGTCACGTTCACCGGTGCCATTCGGGCCGCGGATCTGTCCACTAACCGCACGTTCAACACCATCGATGCCGGCGACGAGTTGCTTGAGCAAGGTACTTCGATCTCGAACTTCAAGGGCGTTGGTGGCCGCGTTGGAGTGCTGGGCCGGCGGTATCTCGGTCGCCGCGGTGTGTGCAGCGTCTACATGAAGGGTGACCTGTCGCTGCTGGTCGGCGATTACGACTCGGTGCAGCACTCGGTCGACAACTCCGGCACGGTACCGGTTGACGCTGGCACCCAGTCGATTAGCTCCCGTGCACTGATTCCGGTTACTGAAATCGAAGCGGGCGGCACCGTGTTCGTCACCTGCAATACGAGCCTCACGGGCGGCTACTTTTTCTCGGCCTGGCATGACCTTGGCTTCCGCGACGAGTACAACTTCCTGCTGCAGAACAGCTACGACGACGCCAACATCCTGGGCTTCGACGGCTTCTTCCTGCGAATGGAAACCTCGTTCTAGAACACAGGGGGACCCGAGTCCTCACCTTCCAGACAGCAAAACAGCCGACCCCTTTGGGGTCGGCTGTTTGCGTTGATCGATTCAGCATGCCGCGCAGTAGGGCGACGCAAAGTCGATACGCCTTCGGTCAAACAGATCTTTGCGGATTTGCGATCCGGGCAGGGGTTAGAACACCTGCGATTGAAGGATCGATCACAGAAGCGAAAAGTCTGGCTTGGCCAATTCTAGATGCGGCCGAGCATCCGCTCGCGGCGGTTGCGGCGCTGAGCGCGAAGGCGGGCGCGACGCTTCGTCTCGCTGGGCTTCTCGTAGAACTCGCGAACTCGGATTTCCTTCTTGATACCACTGCGTTCCACCAACTTGCGGAACCGACGCACGGCTTCCTGGGCTGTCTCTCGTTCGCGAAGCGTTAACTTTACCACGGGTACTCCGATACTCCTGGGATGGGGATATTAAGCATCTACGGTGGCCCAAGCCGCGGCCAACCGAGTCGCGTAGTATAGTCTATCCTGCTTTTCTCCGTCCAGCCGGCCCAAAGCATTTCCCTGCCCCAATCGGGGGAAAGCGTCTCGTCCAAGGCACGGGGATGCACCGGGTGTTGGGTCCCAGTTGTTCCCCAGTTCCGCACAGCGCGGTTTATGGGCCCAAAACTCCCGCCGCCACGGCCACCAAAATTCCCGCAACCCCTTCCCTGAAAACAACTTACGGCACTCAGCGATTCAATCCACCCGAGAGTTTTGTCCCTTCGGTTCACCACAGTTGCGGCAAAACTCCAATGTGGCCCAAAACTCCAGCTTGTGGTCCTTGAATCCCGCTGAGGCGAACCCCAGCCGAAAGATCGCGCGGTGCTTCGGGCTGAGAGCCGGAATTAGACTTTCCCTCCAGGTCCCCAACTCCTCCGATCTCCAATCCGCCACCAGCAGGCTGGCGGCCCCCTCACGATGCAGGTACACCCTGCCCTCTACCTATTGGACCGCAATCGCAAGCCATTTCAACGGCGAAGATTGGACACCGGGCAGATTTGCAGGACTTCTGGCGAGCGACCAGCGAAGGCCAGGTGGGCAGTGAACGGCCATTGGGTCCCCAGCGACGGTGCATCGGTATCGGCCAAATGCGACACCCATGCGACGTAGGAGAGAGTTCGATAATTCGTCGGACTCACATGGTCGCCCGGCCGCTTTCAGAATACAGGCAACGTCATTGCTACCCAGTCAGCAGCTATTCGTGCAGGCATCGCGTCAGCGCTACCACGGTCATCGCCGTGCCGTACTGCTGATGGTAATTGTAGAACGGATAGTCCCACCAGCTTCCGTCTTTCTCCTGAAGAGGCAGGAGAATGTGGGCCAGATGATCCTGGAAGTAGGGCCGATCATCTTCTGGTAAGAGCTTGATCGACAGGGCGGCGTAGAAGTGACCGTAGTAGTAAAAATAGCCGGCTACTTGAAAGTACGACTCGTGCGGCACGGGCCTTTTTCGGCCGATGCTTAACCAGCCGTTGCGGGCGTACAGACGATTGAGCCACGTCTTGATGACCTCTTCGGTAACTTCAGGCCTGTCCCAAACGGCCAGAGCATAGTTGCATGCCTGCGAACGCCCCAGACTGCCCCCAGGTCGATTGATAGGATACCTGGGCCGCATTCTCAGATACTCACCGTAGGCGTACGAAAAGTCTGGATAGCGTTGCCGCTCCACAGATGTAATTGCCTTGTCGACCATCGCACGTGGAACCTCGACGCCGACGTCCTCTGCTTCCTTGAGTGCCACGAGCGCTGTGGCCGTGGTGAAACTATTGGGACTACTTCCGGGCACTTGAGTATGGGCGTCGAAATCATAATAGCCCCAGCCGCCGTTGAGGTACTCGTAACGATCGAGTTTCTCGACCTGAAATTGCATTGCTTCACGCAGTCGGGCGCGGGTTTCGGTGTCGCTTTCTGGCGTGTGATCGTAAAGCCGCACGAGCCCCTGCAGTCCGTAGCTGTGTCCCCACGTGTTGTAGATGGCGTCCATTTCGGCTCGGCGAACGCCGCCCGCGTGCTTCAGCATCCAAGCTTGGGCGCGGTCGAGCGAGGCGTCGACCTCATGTTGCGTCGCTTCGTCGAGCGTTGGATACGCTTCGACAAGGGCCATTACCACCAGCCCCGTGACGGCCGTCTTAAATGCCTGGTGGGCACCGGGTACGGGCGCGTAAATATTCAGGTCTTTGGTCTGTTCGGCGCTGCCCCACGCCCCCTCCGGACGCTGGTCGTCCAGCAGGAACCGCACGCCGCGAGCGATGGATGCTTTCACGTCGGCCTGTGTCGGAGGAGTGATCGGCGCTGGCTTGGGACCTGTGGTCGCCAACGGCGAAAGCGATACTTCTGCGGTTGTCTCCTGCGCCAGCAGATGCACCGGCACCGCCAACACCATCACGGCAACAACGAGACATAACTTCGGCATGAGATCCTCGCGCGATTCGGTTATACGAAGGCCAGTCGCCTCAGGGACAGGTTGTTATTGGTCTTTTTTGAGGAGAACCTTATCGCCTGCCTTCAGGCCATCGACGATTTCGACCTTGCCGTCTTTGCTCTTGCCGACTTTGACGGCTCTCTTCTGAGGTTTGTCGATCTCGGGTGACGCGATCATCACATACTTGGCGTCAGGATCCTGGTCATCTGTCTTGACGGCCGATTTCGGAACCATCAACGCCTCGGAGTTCTCATAGGTAGTTATCTCGGCTTTGGCCGAAAGCCCGGGCACAACCCAGTCGGGAATTCCCTTCGATTCGACGGACAATTCGACTCGATACTTCTTATCGCCTTGCGGAATTTTCGAAATCTTCTTGAGTTTACCCGAGAGTTTCGGCCCCTCTTCGGCGGCTGTCTCGATGGTCGCTGCTTGTCCAATCTTGATGCTTGGTCGGGCGCCCTCTTCTACGCTGCCAATCACGTACAGGGGTCTCGTTTTGACGATGGTCATCATCACCGAGTCGATCGGCGCATCGCCAAACGGCCGCATGCTGCCGATCAGCTTCGAAGTGTCGTCCCACTTCCCTTCGACGGCGCCGCCGTAGTACACCACCCCATCGGCCGGCGATCGAACCTCAAGAAGCGAACGATCCTGAACCAGATTGGCGTGCCGTTCGATGGCTTCCAAACGCGACTGCCGTTGCTGCTCGAGTTCGTACTTCGCACGTGCTCGATCGGTTTCGAGTGCCGTCTTGGCGCGTTGGAGCGCCAGTTCGCTTTGATCAAGGCTCTCCTTGCGAGCGATATCGCGACGCGGGATGTCGATGTTGACGGTCACCTTGTGATCGTGCTTGGCATTTTCGAGTCGGAATTCAGCCTGCTCGACATCGCTGCGCTGCCGCTGAAGAATGATTTCCTCGGTTTCCTCGGTCAGATCGTCGGCTTCATACATTTTTTCTAGTTGACGTAACTCCTCACGCGCGTTCTCGACACTTTGCTTGATGGCTTTGAGTCTCATCTCGGCCGACTTGAGCGACATCTTGCGTTCGACCTCTCGATACCTCTGATAGTCGGCCTTGGCCTCTTCGAATGCCCGTTGTGCCTGTTTGTGTTGCCTTTCGATCTCCTCGGTCGCCCGCGGCAACTCTTGCTCGGCCTTCAAGATGGCGAGTTCGCTCAGTCGCAACTCTAGTTCGACGTCCTCGATTTGTTCATCGAGTTCCTTGCTCTCGAATCTTACCAGCACTTCCCCCTTGCTGACGGTCGATCCGTGTGGCACGATCTCGACGATCTGAAACTTCTTCCACTCTTTAGGTCGCAAGACAACTTCGGCCGCTTCGCGGGCGACAAAGGTCCCTTCTACATCGGTGGTAACCTTCAGAGGTACTGCTTCGACGACCAGGGTCTTGGCGGCCTTTGCTTCGCCGTTATGCGACGCTTTCCCGTCGGCGGCCACGTTGTCGGATGCCTTGTCGCCAGGCGACGCCTTGTCTTGGGCAGAGGCTACGGCAACTAGAAGCAAGGGCGAAAGCAGAAAGCTCAGTATTGCAGCACGTTGTAGCATCACGACACCTCGTCAAGATAACTTGTATCAATGGATAGTTGGAACAGTGAAAGCAAAACCCTTTCAAAAACCAATTTTCATTGCTGTGAGCGCCGGTTGCAACCCTTGCCAGATTCGGATCCTTCCGCCGGATGCCACTCGGAGGCAGAGCAACGGCAATTTGAGATGTATTTCCAAGTTTGATCAGCCGGCAACCATGCCCCGCCTGGTTGAGCCCCGTGATTGCCGGCCCAAATCTCTCAACCGTTGTGCCCTCCAGCGAAAGTGCCCGCCGATGGAACAATAATGCAGTAGGGTGCGCACCTGTCCCAAAGGCACCGATATCTCTCCAACATGCCATCTGTACAAGTTCGTACAGATGGTGAAGACCCGAATTGCGAACGTCAGCGATGCCGCGAAAGATCCGTCGTCTCGCCGGCGGCCCACGGTGCAGTTCAATCCGGGCGGTAACGGCGGCCACCTTGAGTCCACGAGCATTTGGCACCCCGGGGAGCTTGCCGCTATACTCACCTCGATACCACCATGTGATGGGGTGGTAGGACACATTTCGTCAGAACCGCCCATTGCTACCGCCCGCAATTCAAGCACCTTATGACTACTCCGGAACGCACGGTTGCCCTGGCCTTCTTCGCCCACCCTGACGATGCCGAGATCCTGTGTGCAGGGACGCTATTGCGGCTGAAAGACCTGGGGTGGCAGATTCACATTGCCACGGCCACCGCGGGCGATGGCGGTTCGATGACCTTGCCGGCGGACGAGATTGCCGAGGTTCGCCAGCGCGAGGCGGCCAGTTCTGCCCGGCTGATCGATGGGACCTATCACTGCCTTGGCGAGCGTGATGTGAAAGTCGTGTTCAACGAGCGAGCGATCCAAAAGGCCATCGATCTGTTTCGCCAGGTGAATCCCACGTTGGTGCTGACGCATCCGCGCGAAGACTACATGCTCGACCACGAGCAGGTTCACCTGCTTGCCCGCACTGCGGCTTTTGCCTTCCCGGTGCCGAATGTTTCGGATCAGCCGCGTCCCGAGGGCGCCACGATCCCATGGCTCTATTACTCCGACCCCATCGAAGGCCGCAATCCCTACACTGGGGCCGAATCGCCCTGCTCTACCTTGGTGGACGTTTCGAGCGTGATCGACCGCAAAGTTGAGATGCTTGCCTGCCACGCCTCGCAGCGGGACTGGTTGCGGGCGCACCATGGAATGGATGAATACATCGAGGCGATGCGGCGGCATGGCGTCATGCGGGGCGAACAAGCCGGAACCGCGTATGCCGAAGCGTTTCAGCAGCATCGGGGACACCCGTTTCCGCAGAACGACCTGCTTAGCGAATTACTTGGAGACCAATCGTAGCCATGGCACGCCCAATCAGCAAAGTCGCCGCCGACTGGTGGGACTACACCACGCTCGACCCCGAAATCCTGGCGGATGCCGCGCGCCTTACCGCCGATGATCTCGCCGGGCTGTCGCGGCCAGGTTTTGAGGTCAAACTGTACGACACGCTCGAAGAGTTCTACTGTGCCGAAGCACTCGAGTACGTGCAGACCTGGCAGCAGGCCACGGCGGACAATCCCGTTGGCATCTGTGGTCCCATCGGCCCCACCGAACAACTGCCGCTGGTGGCGGAGATCGTCAATGCCCTGGAGATCGACCTGCGACACGCCCATTTCTGGGGCATGGACGAGTGGATCGAAGACGGAAAGCCAGTGACCTCCGACCACCCGCTGTCGTTTGCTCGTGCCGACATGAAGCTCTGCTTCGATCGCATCCGGCCGGAACTGGAGATGCCGAAGGAGAACATCCATTTCCCCGTGGATCTGAAAGCCTACTCCGAAAGCTACGACCAGGTGCGGTGCCTGCTAATGCAGGGAGGCCAAGGCGAAGTGAAACACTGGGCCTTTAACGACCCGCCCAAACGCGAAGGAGCGTTTCTGGACGAGCCACCACCGCCCGAAGAGTACCTGAAGCTGGGCACCAGGGTTACCGACCTGCATCCACTGACCATCATTCAGAACGCCCGCACGTCGGGCGGTGGGTACGTTTCTCAGGTACCGACACAGGCCGCGACGGTAGGACCGTTGGAGACCTGGAAATCGGACTGCGTCTCGATCTGGCACCCCGGCCACCACGACAACGTGTTCGGCATTCGCCTGACGGCCCTGATGATCTCCAAAAATATCGCCGATACCGCGGTGCCGATGTCGCTGCTCGCCCGACACCCGAATGTGCGGTTCAGCTACTATCGCGGCGGGATTGGCAGCGTGGAGGTCGACATTCACTAGGAAAATTGCGGGCCTGCATACTGGCCTCGCGAAGATACTACTACCCCCTTGAACATTGAGGCCGTCCTCAAGAACGAAGGTTCCCATCTGACGACGGTGCGAAGCAGCCCATTACTTCCCCTTCGGCACCAGCGCCTCCTTGTTCGGCTCCGGCCCCATGACCACTTCGAGCACGCCGCCCGCCAGGATCTCGTCGTGCGTGAAGAAAGGCGAGTCCATCGGCTGGCCGTTCAGGCTGGCGGACTGGATGTAGAGATTCTCGAGCGAATTGTTCTTCGCCCGCACGGTGAACTGTTTGCCGCTGGGCAGGTGGATCGTCACCTCGTCGAACAGCGGCCGGCCCAGTGAATAGGTAGGGTTGCCGGGGCATACCTGGTAGAAGCCTATGGCGTTCAGCAGGTACCAGGCCGACATTTGGCCACAGTCTTCGTTGCCGGACAGGCCATCCGGGTCGTTGTGATACAGGGTGTGCAGCACCTGGTCGACCAGGGCTTGGGTCTTCCATGGCTGACCAACGAAGTTATACAGGTGAGTCACGTGGTGGCTGGGCTCGTTTCCGTGGGCGTACTGTCCGATCAAGCCTGAGATATCGGCCGACGAGTTCTCGCCTTCGATGGTCGAATCCTCGCTGAACAGTTGATCGAGCTTCGTGGTAAACGACTCGGTACTACCCATCAGGTCCACCAGGCCATCGACGTCGTGGGGCACAAACCAGGTCCACTGCCAAGCGTTGCCTTCGGTGTAATCGTCGCGACGATGCTCGGAAAACTTGGGGTTGAAGGGTGTCTTCCACGAACGGTCGGCGTTGCGACCACGCATGAAACCGGTCTCAGCGTCGTAGTACTCTCGGTAACGCTTGGCCCGCTGGCGGTACTGCTCGGCGTCCTCGGCCTTGCCCAGGCTCTCAGCGAACTGGGCAATGCACCAGTCGTTATAGGCGTACTCCAGCGCCTTCGAAACCGACTCGTTTTCCCGATCGGAGGGAACGAACCCAAGTTCCGCATTGAGCTTTTTGGCCCTGGGATTCAACTTGTCGCGAGCGCCTTGCGAAGCAATCTGCGGCTCTCCCTCGTGGTAATTCGACGCATAGACAACGGCCTCGTAGGCCTTGTCGATGTCGAAGTCGCGGCAGCCCTTCTCGTAGGCGTCTACGATGACGGACACCGAGTGGTACCCGATCATCGTGCCCGTGTAGTTGCCGGCGAGTTCCCATTTCGGCAGCGAGCCCCCTTGCTCGTACTGAGTCAACAATGTCCGAATAAACGCGGCGTTGCGGTCCGGATCGGTAATCGTGAGCAGCGGGTGAAATGCCCGGAAGGTGTCCCACAGCGAGAAGACGGTGTAGACGGGCCCCTGGTCCGAATGGTGAATCTGCTGGTCCATGCCACGGTAGCGACCATCGACATCCGAAAACAGATTGGGGCTGATGGCCGTGTGATACATGGCGGTATAGAAGATGGTGCGATCGTCCGCGGTGCCACCCTTCACCTCGACGCGACTGAGCTGCTTCTCCCACGCCTGGTGAGCCTGCTGGCGGACCGTGTCGAAATCGGTTTCAGTGGCTTCGGCTTCCAGATTCTTGCGAGCCCCTTCGTAATCGACCGCTGAGACGGCGACCTGGGCGAGCAGCGTCTCCTGGTCGCCCTCGTCAAATGTCAGCACGGCCTGAGTGCCGCCGCGATTGGTCACCGTGTTGCCTTGCTGCTCGTTGCCACCGCTATAGAGCTTGTACTTGAAGGGCCGATTGAACTTGGCATGAAAGTAAACGAAGTGATTCTGCGCCCAGCCTTGGGTTCGCTTGAGCCCGGCGATCTCCCGGTCGCCAACGACCTTCAACTCGGTCTCGGGATTTTGATGACTGTGGATGGTGTGTCCCAGGTCGATCACGATCTGCGGAGCGGTATTCTGCGGGAAGGTGTATCGATGGAATCCAACGCGAGGGGTGGCCGTCAGTTCGACGTCGACATCGTAATCGTCCAGGTGCACGCGATAGTATCCGGGTTCGGCCTGCTCGCTCTCATGACGGAAGCGGGCGCGATAACCAGTGTCGGGGTTCTCGCCCGCCCCTGGTTGCACGTGCGCCTCGCCCACCACCGGCATGAACAGCACGTCACCCAGATCGCCGATGCCGGTGCCGCTGAGGTGGGTGTGGCTGAAGCCACGAATCGTATGGTCTGAGTAGTGGTAGCCGCCGCAAGCATCCCATCCATCGGTGCGTGTGTCGGGACTCAGTTGAACCATGCCGTAAGGCGTTGTCGCCCCAGGAAAAGTGTGGCCGTGGCCGCCGGTACCGATGAATGGATTCACCAGCTTGGTGTAGTCCTCCGCCACGGCAGCAAGGGAGCCGAACAGAAGCAGCACCATCACCGCGAAACCGCAAGAAGTGAAAGCATTCGGCACACGATGCGAAGACTGGTGGTGAAAAGTCGACATGATGTTATTGGCTGAATAGGTGATGTGGAAAATCAAGCTGGCCCAATGGCCTGTCCGCCGCGGTAACGATAAGTCTCAAGCGTCTCAGTGACCGGCGAGGTCGAGGTTGAACGTAGTATAGATGAATACGCACCTCGGGTCATTTGTCTGTCTCGAGTTCCGAACTTTTGGGACCGAGATGGCATCTTTCCGTAGTACGTTGAAGCGACGTG
Organism: Aeoliella straminimaris; assembly: GCF_024054565.1. Classification (GTDB taxonomy): domain Bacteria; phylum Planctomycetota; class Planctomycetia; order Pirellulales; family Lacipirellulaceae; genus Aeoliella; species Aeoliella straminimaris. The sequence goes on along the minus strand of NZ_JAMXLR010000072.1, from coordinate 127,327 downwards.
AGCCGACCAACAAGCCCACGCCGGCGCCCATCTGCACCCAAACCCATACGACTAATACCTCCAGTTCATCGAATGTGACGAGGTCTGCGAAGATTAGCCCATTTGGAGTCGCAACAACACCGCGGATATACTGTCTCGCACGACTTCGACGCAGCACTGCGGTTTACCGTTCGCGCGAGTGCTGCCCCTTCCGAAACATTGAGGTGAACACAGCGATGCGTTTGGTGATTGCGACGATGATGTTACTGGCTACTTTGAATACCTTGGCATTGGCGGACGATCCGTGTGCTCAGCCTTCTCCCGAGGCGATGGCCGAGGAACTTGGCGTGAAGCTTCCGCGCCGCCCCTGGCACGTGGCGAACATCTGGTGGAACTTTGCGGGGCCGGTAGAGAAGTTCACCTCGCTGGAGATGGACGTCGCCATTGATCGCGACGTCCCCGAGACCTACAACCTTTACATTTCGCCGTGTGGCATCGCCAAAATCAATGGCCTGCAGTTCTACGGCGGAATCCAGACCAACATCAACGGCTGGGCCAGCAAGGAAGATCGCGAGCGAGTGTCTCGGGGCCGCGGCGCGATTTTCTCGCGATGGTCGTCCGATAAGAAGACTCCCATCGGCCTCGACCACGTCCGCATGGCGGCCGACGATTGCCTGGTCGAGAGCGCCGGGTACGAAGGGGAATTTGCCAGCGTCCGCCGCCCTTTCAAATGGAAGAAAGGCTCCTACACGTGGAGCGTCACGAAGGGCGACACAATCGAGCGCAACGGAGAACCCGCTACTTGGTTTGCTTGCCAGGTAAAGGACCATGCCGACGACTCGACCTTCGACGTCGGCAGCCTGCTGTTCGAAGGAGACGAGTTCACCTTCTGGGGCCGGCATTCAGCGTTTGTCGAAGTCTACTCGACCCGCGAAATTCCCCGCTCGTCGATCCCCAAGGTCAACATCACGTTTGGCTGGCCTCGGATCAACGGCGAGAAGGTAGCGATCCAGGGAACTTCGGCGTTCTATCCTGGTGAAAAAAGCGGCGCCACCTCCTCGCCCGACTGCGCGCACATCCGCGCCAAGGGCGATAGCTGCGTGGTGGAAGTCGGGCCCATCTTCCAGCGCGAAGAATCAAAACGCCGACACGAAGTCCAAATTCGCTAGCGTCTTGCGAGACGGAACTTGTCGCCTGCTTACGTCACTATTTCACCCACGGGAACACCGCGGTGCGAACCGTGGTGGCGCCGTACGGAATCAGAGTAATTTCTTCCTCCTGAGCGTCCTTCGGTCGCGGCGCGCTGCTGAGCGGCGGCACTGCTGCCGAGTTGCGGTTGAGGGTCCAGTACGGAAGTCGAATTCCCTTGGTCACCAGGTGGACCGGGGCCGCCTCACGAGTCCATGGGTTACGATTCGGCACCTCACCCTGCACCACTTCGATGTGCTGCTGGGGATCCTGCACCACGCGCTCCGGTAGCGCGTAGTTCCAAGGGCTCGTTGGTCGCACCTCGATGTAGCCACGATGCATGGCCGTGTCGGGCACGCCGTCCGGGCGGGCTCGCTCGACCTCCGACCACGCTTCACCAACATCCAAGGCATACACCAGTGGCCCCCGTTCGATAGCCACACCGCGGGCGAACCACTGGGAAGTTCGCAGGTCCATTGGCAGAATCAGCGTGACGACGTCGCCATCCTTCCACTCCCGGGCGACCTCATGCATGCAGCCAGCGTTCGGCTTGCCGGTCGGCTCGCCGTTGACTTCGACGCGCGCCGCCGCGGCCCATCCAGGAATCCGCAGATTCAAAGGAAACACGGTCGGCTCGCTCACCGACACGGTAATAGAAACAACCTCTTCAAACGGATAGCCGGTTTCCATCTTCAACGTGGCCGTCTGACCGTCGGCCACCTGTGCCGTGACGGTCGACGGCGCGTAGGCGATGGCCGCCAATCCGTTGTCGCGGCTGGCCATCCAGAGATGCTGGGCGAATTTGGGCCAGCCTTGGTGCATGTTGCAGGTGCAGCAGGGATAGCCGTTGAGTAGCCCGTACACTTGGCGTTCTCCGCCATCGTTAAAGAAGTCGCGTTCTCCTTCCGTTACCTGTACCTGATTCGTCTGCTGGAAGTATTGTCGACCGCGATAGTCGTCCGTCGCCTGGGTGGGCAGGGCGTTGTAGGCGACCCGCTCGAGTCGGTCGCCGAACATGGGATTGCCAGTGATTTCGAACATTTTTTCCAGCGAGAACATCATCTCTACAGCCGTACACAATTCCGACCCGCGATCGGGTCCGTCGCCGTGCAAGCCTTCGTCGCCGCCAAATAGCCCGTGCGGTTGGCCATGAAACACGCGCAGGTCGGCAAAGCCATTCTCCACCGCATCGAGGCGCTGCTGACTCTGATCCAACTGCCAACGAATGACGGGAGTCTTCATCATCTGGGCCACGTTCACGCAGTGCAGTGCTGGCCCTTGGTCGCCCCGGAAGCGGATGACATTGTCGACACCAGGGCCGAACCAACTGGCCACCGGCACCGTCTGCTCGCTGAGAAGTTCAGCCAGGTCCAGCAGGTATTGCTCGCCGGTGATGTTGTAGAACCACAATACGATCATTAGGTTGTCGCCGCCGCGCTGGGCCGCCCACCATGACCCCGACCGTGGATTCTGCGGATCGTGCAAGGGCCGGTTCGGCAGTTCCTTTAGCTGATACCGAAAGTACCGGTCGAGGCACTCCAGTACGCGCTGGTCGCCCGTCGCCAGATAGTGCTGCTGAAGTATCTTGAGCATGACCATGCGAGGCCACCAATCATCCGGCTTGTGGATCTGCACACCTGCAGGAGGCGGCTGGGTACGATCTTCCTTGCGAAGTGTCCGCGGGCCGATCTGTCCATCGGGACGCTGATTTGCCAACGTCCACTCGATCCACTTCATGGCTTTGGCATCGAGGGCATCGTCTTCAAGCAACTTGGCCAGTGGGTACAGACCGTCGATCCAGTAGGGTCCCCGCTCCCAGGTGTCGCCATCGCCACCCAGCCACGCGTTGCGCGGCCCGCACACCTCGGGATACCACTCATCCAAGTGGCCCGTCATGCCTTGTGACATCCGCTCGAGTTCGTCCCGCAGCCAGCCCTCAGGCTGAATGGCCCCCAAAGGCAACTCACAGTATTGCTTTGCTGCCAGCGGAGCACGGTTGAAAACGTATCGGCTCTCCTCCGCCATCAGTCGCGGCACCGCAACAAGCGGCAAGCTGGCCACCAGAGTGAAAAGACAAATCCATTTACAACGACGCTCGCTCATAGCCATGCTCCCAAGTGCAAACACGTAGAGTACTTCGTAGCTGCGTACGTTACTCTGCCACCGCCTGGTGTCGAGCAACACTTCGCACGACCATTATCTCCGTTGGCATTCGCACGCCGCAAGTTCAGCATGGCGTCGCGGGACAAGAAGTGCGTCGCCTGGAAATATTTTCTTCCAGCGGCGTGGGGTGAACCTCTCTTGATTAAAAGACCAACGGGTCAGCAATGCCATTCGACGGTCAGCGGCATTCCGTCCGCCATCCCCTTCGTTGACCGGACCCGGCAATGTAGCAATCGCTGCCGTCTTGTGACCAACAGCAGCGCTACAGCGACGCATCGACATAAACGGAAGGCGTCGACCTGCAAACCTCTTCGCGAAGATTCAGCGACAGGCGGGGCGTGATGAGAAGCCCTTCATTGTGCACAGTGGCGACATTGCTACTCAAGATAGCTCGCCACCAGGCCGCGACATTGCAGAAGATGACGTTGCGTTTGCAATCGCCGCCCACGCAGACGCTGCACTAATTTGGCTTTAGCCGACTAGTACGTCCTGATCCTGCCACGCCCTCGACTCGCTCGCACCGGAAAATCGGCAGTCGGACTATAGCTCGCGACGCGCGGGTCGGTTAAGTTCGGTCAGTAGGTCGCCCGGCGCCGAAGCGCGTCTCACCGCTCTTCTCAAGGACTTCTACCCATGCTCAAGTACACCCATCATGTTGCCGCGTTTTTCTTGTTTTGCACCATGGCTTCCAGTTCATTACGAGCCGACGAGGCAACAATCGGCTGGCATTCGGTCGACGAGATCGTGGCGAAGATTTCGGCGCCACGCTTCGCCGATCGAGAGTTCGACGTCACGGACTACGGCGCCGATGGCAAAGGCAAGAAGAATAGCCAGGTGGCGATTAACAAAGCGATCGACGCTTGCCACGACGCAGGTGGTGGGCGAGTGTTAGTTCCCGCCGGCGAATACCGCGTCGACGGACCGATTCGCCTGCGGAGCAATGTCAACCTGCATCTGGCGGCCGAATCGACGCTGCTGTTCAGCACCCAACCCAGCGACTACTTGCCTAATGTGTTCACTCGCTTCGAGGGCACGGAGTTGATGAACTACTCGCCGCCGATTTACGCCTTCGGAGAATCGAACATCGGTCTCACCGGCAAAGGGACCATCGATGGTCAGGCAAGTCACGACAACTGGTGGAAATGGAAAGGGCGTTGGAGCGGATCCTCCAAGTCGGACTGGAAGAAAGGCGATCCCGACCAGAGCACGGCACTGGAAAAACTGCTTTCGCAGGCCGCCGAAGGCGTCGCACCCGAGGAACGCGTGTACGGCGAAAAATCGCTGCTGCGGAGCAACTTCGTCCAGCCGTACCGCTGCCAGAACGTGCTGATCGAGGGCATAACCGTCAAGAACTCGCCCATGTGGTGCCTGCATCCGGTGTTATGCGAGAACGTGGTGGTGCGTGGGGTGACCGTCGATAGCCACGGTCCGAACAACGATGGCTGCAATCCCGAGTCGTGCCGCTATGTGTTGATTGAAGATTGCACGTTCGATACCGGCGACGACTGCATCGCGATCAAGTCGGGCCGCAACAGCGATGGTCGCCGACTCAACACCCCCAGCGAGTTCTACGTCATTCGCAACTGCCGGATGCGCGACGGTCACGGCGGCGTGGTGCTGGGCAGCGAAATGAGCGGCGGCGTGCGCAACATCTTTGTCGAAGATTGCGAGATGGACAGCCCCAACCTGGAACGGGCCATACGCCTGAAGTCGAACTCAATGCGAGGCGGCTATCTGGAGAATCTGTTTGTGCGGAATGTGAAGGTCGGACAAGTTAGCGACGCCGTACTCCGCGTGAATCTTCACTATGCCGATGAAACCGGCGACTATCCTCCTGTGGTTCGCAACATCTACATCGAGAACCTTACTTCCGAGAAATCGAAGTACGCGTTCTACTTCCGGGGATTGGAAGACCACCCGATTGAATCGATTACGATTCGCAACTGCACGTTCGCTGGAGCCGCTAAACCGAGCATCATCGAACATGTGAAGGAACTGAGCCTGGAAGAGGTCATGATGCCACTGAAATAGGCCAGCCATTGGGTACGGTTGAATGCAAGGTTGCAGCTTCCGCATGGCCGTTTGTCGTGAATGCGGAAAAGGAACCAGTTATTGCGTGATTGCATCGTTGAAGCATTTCGAGGGTAGTCCTACCATGGATGACATCATTGCATAGTTACAACTCGTAACGTGCCTCGCACTTACGCTTCTCCTCTTACCACGCCATGTGGATTGGATCCATGGAGCCAGCAATAGGTTCGAACCCTGCCCTTCCCGCCGCGAAGCGTCCCCATTCGCTGCGCGTCGACTCTCACCATTCCTCGTTCACGGACAAACGGTCCGCAGAACTGGAACATGTCGTCTACTCGGCGATGAGATCTACGCCCGTGTGGGACCTTCACACACACCTGTATCCCAGTGCGTTTGGGTCGCCGGTACCTGCGGCTATGGAAGCCGTCGACCCCCAGGGTCTTTCGCTGTGGGGCATCGACGAACTACTCACCTACCACTACCTGGTGGCCGAGGTGTATCGAGTCGTACCGGCGACGCGTCTGCCGTATGAACAGTTCTGGCGAATGAGCAAGACGCAACAGGCGGACCACATTTGGCAACACCTGTTCGTCGACCGAACCCCCCTCAGCGAAGCTTGCCGTGGCGTGCTGACCACGCTCGCCCGTCTGGGGCTGGACCCGAATGAACGCGATTTGGAAAGTCATCGCAAATGGTTCGCCGCGCAAACGCTCGACAGTCACATCGACCGGGTGATGGAAGTCTCGGGCGTGTCCCGCATCACGATGACCAATGCGGTGTTCGACGATAACGAACGCAACCGCTGGCTGGCCGATCCTGCTGCTGGGGCCGACGATCGCTTCCGCGCCGTGCTGCGTTTCGATCCGTTGTTGCGCGACTGGCAATCGGCGGGCCCCCAACTTCGCGAATGGGGTTACGACGTCAGCGAAGACTTGAACGACAAGACAATCGCCGAAATACGCCGCTTCCTGCACAACTGGATCAACCGGATCAACGCCATCTATTGTGCCGTGAGCCTGCCGCCCAGCTTCCACTACGGGGGCCCCGACGACCACTCGGCCGGCAGCACAGTGCTTCGCGAAGCGGTGCTGCCGACGCTGGCCGAATTGGGCCTGCCGATGGCGATGATGATTGGCTCCCGCCTGCAGGTGAATCCCTCCCTGAAAGACGCGGGCGATACGGTAGAGAAATCGGATGTCGCTTCAGTGGTGCAGATTTGTAGCGACTTCCCCGAAAACCGCTTCCTGTGCACGATGCTCGCTCGCGAAAACCAGCACGAGCTGGCCGTGGCTGCACGAAAATTTGGCAACCTGATGGTGTTTGGTTGCTGGTGGTTCCTGAATAATCCTTCGTTGGTCGAAGAGATCACTCGCATGCGATTGGAGCTCTTGGGAACGACCTTTGTCCCCCAACACTCCGACGCCCGCGTGCTGGATCAACTGATATACAAATGGGACCACAGCCGCAACATCATTGCCAAGGTCCTGGTTGACAAATATGCTGACGTCGAAGCCACCGGCAGGCGGGTGAGCGAGGGCGACATCCAGCGCGATGTGCAACATTTGCTCCACGGTGCGTTTGCAGACTTCTTAACTCCTTGAGTTCCATGGCAGAATCATCCCCCACGCAGCAGGCGACGTTGACTCCTGAACCACTCGGACTGGAACCTAGTTTCGGATTTGGCGACCGGCTGGGCTCCGCCACTCCTGGCCATCTGGCGGCCCTCCGGGAAGCCGGGGGCGCCATCCGCGGCATCTTCGCCCAACAGTCTATCCGCGAGATGACGCGGACGAGTCGCACGGCGGACGAAGTGATGAGTTGCGCGGTCGATGCGCTGGCCGCCGAGTCGTTTGCCGACAAGTGGGGAGCCGATGCGGACCACTTGAAGACCGAGGACGACGTCCGCAACACGATGGCCTCGGGCTTCGTGTTCTTCACGCTCGACCCTTCTGGCGATGTCGATCAGGAAGCCGACAACTACAATGCTTCGCAACTGGCCGAAAAGTTCGCCGCGGCCCGCGAATGGGCCCCCTGGTTCGACTCCTACTTGGGGCAAACAGTTCAGCTCGATTCGACGACCATCGAGTTCAATCAGGACATTCTCAGTAGGGCGGCAGTCAAGTACGGCAAGTCGATTCAGGCCACCATCAAGCTTGCCAAGTTCGTCGAGTCCGAAGCCGAGCGTCTAGGCAAGCCGTTCGAGCTCGAACTCAGCGTCGACGAAACGGCCCAACCCACTACGGCGGCCGAACACTATCTGATTGCCGATCAATTGCGTCAGGCCGGGGTAAAGCTCGTTAGCCTCGCACCACGCTTCGTGGGCGACTTCGAAAAGGGCGTCGACTTCAAGGGCGACCTGACTGAACTCGAAAAGTCGCTGCAGGTGCACGCCGAAATCGCCGAGCGAATGGGGCCCTACAAGCTGTCCTTGCATTCGGGCTCTGACAAGTTGGCCATGTACCCCCTGCTCGCCCGCACGACCAAGGGACGATTCCACGTCAAGACGGCGGGCACCAGTTACCTGGAAGCCTTGCGCGTGGCGGCTCATAAGGACCCCGCTTTCTTCCGAGAGATCGTCGATTTCTCGCGTGCCCGCTACGACGATGACAAAGCCACCTACCACGTGTCGGCCGAGGTGGACCAACTGCCCGTCAGTGCAGACCTGAACGATACCCAGGTGGAAGTGGTCTACCTGGAGCGTTGGTGCGATGTGCCCGCAGGCAAGGGATTTACCAATCCCGGGCGACAGGTGCTGCACTGCACCTTTGGTTCGGTGGTGACAGATCCCAACTTAGGCCCACGACTGAAAGCCCTGCTCGAGTCGCATGCGGACGTCTACACCGAGGTCCTCCGCGACCACTTCGTACGGCATCTGCAGGCGCTTCGTTGATGGGACCTTCTCTTGCCAGGATTTGCCTAGCGACCTTTGCCCTGCTGTTCTGCCAGTGGACTGCTACGCTGGCCACGGAGGCTTTCCCTGCCGATATCCTCGTGGCGGCAGATGGTTCCGGTGATTTCACTTCCATCCAAGCGGCACTCGATTCGATCCCAATCGCCAATGCCCGCCGCAGGGTCATCCAGATCGCTCCCGGGCTGTACAACGAACGAGTCCGCGTCGATCACAACTGCGTCACCCTTCGTGGCAGCAGTCCAGCCGAAACCAAGATTGCCTTCTTCTTTCCGCGCGAAGAGTACAACCGGCGCTACGACCGGTTTGGGCCGGGTGTGCTGAATGTATTCGGTGAGGACGTGATCGTCGAGCAGTTGACGGTGGAGAACACGCAAACCAACCAGGACGAACACGCCTTCGCCATCTATGGCCAGCCGCAGCGTTTCATTCTGGATGATTGCCATGTGCTGGGCGAGGGCGGCGATACCCTTTCCCTGTGGAACACTTCTTACGGCATGTACTATCATCGCAACTGCAAGTTCCGAGGTGGTGTCGACTTTGTCTTCCCACGTGGTTGGTGCTTCATCCGCGACTCGAGTTTCGAGTCCACCAACGGCAGCGCCTCGCTCTGGCATGACGGCCACATGGACCTGGACATGAAATTGGTGCTCCGCAACTGCAAGTTCGCTGGCCCCGATGACTTCTGGCTCGGTCGCAATCAATACCCCTCACAGTTTTACTTGCTCGATTGCCAGTTCGCCGAGTCGCTGGCGGAGCAACCGATCGGGGTGGTCAGTGAGTCGAAGCCCTACTACGCCTCTCACGTTTATCGGCGCAAGTACTTCCACAACTGTCACCGTGCCGGAGGCGACTACCAGTGGTTTGCCGACAACCTGCAGTCCGCCCCCGGTAGCCCCTCTTCGGATGAGATCACTCCAGAGTGGACGTTCGACGATGGCTGGGATCCCGAGCGGACCGACCCGCCCACGATTGCGGAAGTAGAAACGGATGGCGGCCACATCCACGTGTACTTTTCCGAACCAGTCTCATGCCCGGATGCCATGCATGTCGTGCGGCAGGATGGCAGCCAGGCAAAACTGGTCCGAGGTCTGGGCACATCGCACCTGGTGTTCGAAGGTGGTACACCTTCTGCCGCCGCCACCCGCCTGCAGACCACCGGTGCCGCCATTCACGCGGTGACGTCAACGCTCGCACCACGCTACCTGGAAGAACTCGCGCTGCCCGACGCCGCGCCACGCCAGGTCTCCAAAGTGCTGCTCATCGGCGACTCGACGGTCACCGACTACGACGTCAAGCACGCCTACCAAGGGTGGGGAGCTTCGCTCCATCAGTTTTTCGACGACCGAATTCGGGTAATCAACCGTGCGCGGGGTGGCAGAAGCTCCAAAAGCTTCCGCGATGAAGGCCATTGGGACGAAGCTTTGAAGACCGAGCCGGGCTTCGTATTCATTCAATTCGGACACAACGACAATCCGGGCAAAGGTCCAGCACGCCACACCAATCCTTCTGCGGGAGGTGACTATCGGGCAAACCTGCGACGGTATGTCCGCGAAACGCGCGAAATCGGAGCCGTGCCAATCCTGGTGAGCCCGCCCACCCGCCGATTCTATCTGGCCGATGGGCAGATCGACCCGCACGAAGGCAACGTCCTCTACGCCGAAGCCACCAAGGCAGTCGCGCAGGAGATGGACTGTGCTTTGGTGGATTTGAATATGGAAACTCGCCAGTTGTTCAATCGACTGGAGGAGAGCCACAGTCATTGGCTACAAGCCGTTGGCGATCGAACTCATTTCAGTCCGCAGGGCAGTCGCCGCATTGCCCAGATTGTCGCCGCAAGCGTGGAACGTCAAGTCGAACCACTAGGTCGGTTCGTTATCAAGGAGGAGTTGGTTAGACCCTGACATGCATTGAACTCGTCTCAGCTCGCAACATCGGGTGGTGGGGTACCACTCTCCGAGCAGCATCTATCTCGCGGCGCGGCAGCCAGTTATATTGAAGGTCTCTTCCCGCTCCGCGGCGGTTATGTGCAACGACCGGTTCAGCCACCTGGAACCCCGTACGTAAAGATGAGCAAGACTGTCTCGCTGCTATTAGTCGGATGTGCAACCTGCCTTCTATTGGCCATTGCGGCCGTTGCAGTTGCCACCGGTGCCGCAATGGCTCCCGCGGACAGAGTGGAACTGAAGTTGGGGCACTCGCTCGACCAGAATCACCCGGTCCATCTGGCCATGGAGTTCATGAAAGAACGTCTGGCCGAGAAATCGTCCGGCACGATGATTCTCGAAATACGTCCCAACGGACAACTAGGCGCAGAGACCGAATGTCTGAGCCTGGTGCAACGTGGCGTGCTGGCTATGACCAAGACCTCGGCCGCCCCACTGGAAAACTTCGTGCCGGAGATGGCCGTCTTTGGCATTCCGTTCTTATTCGAAGACGAAGCCCATTTCTGGCGAGTGCTGCATAGCGACCTGGGCAACGACTTGCTCGAAGCGGGCGCCGACAGCGGTCTTCGAGGACTATCCTACTATGACGCCGGCGCTCGCAGCTTCTACACGATTTCGCGGCCCATCATGACGCCGGAGGATTTAAAGGGTCTGCTGATCCGAGTTCAGGAGAGTCCCACTTCGATTGCGATGATCGAATCGCTCGGAGGTTCACCCACGCCGGTCGACTTCGGTGATCTTTATACCGCTCTGCAGCAAGGTGTGGTGGACGGGGCGGAAAACAATCCTCCCAGCTTCTACACCAACCGGCACTACGAGGTCTGCAAGCACTTGTCGCTCGACCAGCACACCCGGACTCCGGACGTGTTGATCATCAGCCAACGCTGGTGGCAGCGACTTACTCCGCAGCAGCAGCAGTGGCTCGCCGAGGCCGCGCAAGAATCGGCCGAGTACGAGCGCAAGCTCTGGCAGGAGAAAACGCAGGAAGCTCTGGCCGGTGCTGAGGAGCGTGGCGTGACGATTCACCACCCCGACCTCGAGCCTTTCCGGCAGAGCGTCTCGTCGATGGTCGAGTCGTACGCAGGCACCCCCACCGGCGACCTGATTGAGAAGATTCAAGCCATGGGGGGTGAACAATGATCGCAAGTCTGAAAAGCTTCGAACAGGTGGTTGTCCGCGTGCTGGAGTGGGCGGTCATCCTACTGATCGTGGCCCTCGTGCTCGACGTCTTGTGGCAGGTGGCAACGCGTTTCGTCTTGGATGACCCGAGCAAGTGGACCGTGGAACTGGCCAGGTACCTGATGATTTGGCTCGCCATGCTGGGCACCGCCGTTGGTTTTGCGCGGCGCGAGCACCTGGGGCTCGATTATTTTAGACAACAACTCCACTCCGATGCACAACAGCCAGTGGAGATTCTGGGCCAATTGGTGATCATCGCATTTGCCAGTTGGGTCCTTCTTGGTGGCGGTACCCGTTTGGTGGCCGAGGTGCTGGCCTCGGGGCAAACCACTGCAGCTCTGGGCGTTCCGATGGGCGCCGTGTACCTGGCCACCCCCATCGCCGGGGCATGCATTCTGTTGTTTTCTGTTATCGACTTGCTCGAAGTGGTTGCCAGCAGCCAACCTCCCGCAGCATCGTACACGCAAACCCACGAAGATCCTGCCGAAAACATCGACTGAGACACGGAATTTATCGTGGACCCGCAACTACTCATCCTGATCCTGACATTCGTCGTGCTGCTGCTGATCGATGTACCGATCGCCGTGGCGCTGGCCGTGGCTGCCGTGCTGTCGTTGCAGTCCGCTGTTGGCAGCGCCGCAAGCAGTGTCGTGGCGCAACGCATGACCGACGGCGTAGCCAGTTTCTCGCTGCTCGCCATTCCATCCTTCATACTCGCAGGTCGTCTGATGGGCGAGGGAGGCATGGCACGGCGGCTTGTCCAGTTCGCTACCGCTATGCTGGGTAACTCCCGTCGATCGCTGGCCTACGTCTGTACGATATCCTGCATGCTGTTCGGAGCCATCTCCGGTTCGGCCACCGCCGCCGTATCCGGCGTGGGAGGCATGATTCTTCCCGAGATGAAGCGCAAGGGTTACCCGGTTCCCTTCAGCGTCGCGCTGACCACCGTGTCGGCGACCACTGGCCTGGTGATTCCGCCCAGCAACATCATGATCGTCTACGCGGTGGTGGCCGGAAACGTGTCGGTCGCCGCGATGTTTTTTGCAGGCGTGCTGCCCGGCGTTGTACTGGGACTCGCAATTGCATTGATGAGCTGGATGCTCGCCCCGCGGCTCGAGTTCGCTGATGCCGACGCCGATGAGTTCGATCGCGTGCCACTCGGGCGGGCGACCCTGCAGGCGTTGCCCAGCTTGTTGCTGATCGCCATTGTGCTGGGTGGTATCCTGCAAGGCGTATTCTCCGCCACCGAAGCAGCCGCCGTGGCCGTGCTGTACGCCTTTGTCTTGGCGGTGCTGGTGTACCGCGAAGTTACGGTACCCGATCTACCCCGCATTTGCCTCGACTCAGGCATCACGACCGCCGTCATTTTTTTCCTGATTGCCGCCAGCCAAGCGGTTAGCTGGATGCTCGCGTACGAAGCGATTCCTCAAATGGTCAGCGACGGGTTACTGGCCCTCACCGAGAGCAAGATCGCCCTGCTGCTGCTCATCAACATTACGCTGCTGATCGTTGGCACATTCATGGACATGACGCCGGCAGTGCTGATATTCGCCCCCATCCTGCTACCGATCGTGATGAATCTAGGCATCCACCCCGTGCATTTTGGGATCATCATGATCACCAACCTATGCATCGGACTCTGCACCCCGCCCGTGGGCACTTGCTTGTTCGTTGGCTGCGGGGTTGGGAAAACCACCATCTCGCAATTGGTCCGCCCACTGCTTCCCTACCTAGCTGCCATGTTCGTCGCCCTGCTGGTAATCACCTATCTGCCCGAGCTATCGCTGTGGCTGCCTCGCATGAGCGGCCTGCTCGATTGAACGCCCGTATCCAAGGTGTCATGCGTTTCTCCACCTGCTGCCGCATTCACGCGGGTTTCGGAAAACGTCACACGCGTTGCAACCACAAGGCCGCCAGTAGTTTAACGAGTTTCACGCCGGCCCCCTGCCAGGCTTATCTTATAACGGCACTCGACGGGTTGAACTTGCGTGCCACGGCGCAGGTTACCTGTAAGTGCACATAGTCCCCCTCACACTTCACGTTATGCCAAGCGAGTTGTGCGACACAATTGCCAGCCATCCAATTGGTCGTACAATTTCCTCCCGCCAGTTGCGATCGCGCGGCGAACATACCACAATGCAGTCCATGTCGAGAGTGAAGCTTGCAAGGGCAACATTTCGGCAAGGCAGGCGGCCTTCTCGTAAATCAACACCCTTTGGAGGTGCATAACTCGTCGTGGCCACTCGTAGTCAACAAATCGCCCTGGCGTTCCCACGTGGTTCGCATCAAGAAGTCTTGATCGAAGGCGTAACACGTTTTGCTTCTGAAAACGCACTCCCTTGGTCGCTGACGATCGCACCGGAGTCGCTACTCCTCTCGGTTCTCGACTTGAGCGGGTGGACCGGCGATGGCGTGCTCGCGGCGTTGAACACTAAAGAGGAAGCCGAGTATGCGGCCACCCTGTCGATGCCGGTGGTCAATATCTCGAGTGCCCTGGCCGAGTCGCCCGTGCCGCGCACGATGGTCGACAACTACGCCATTGGCGAGTTGGCCGCCGATCACCTGTTCGCCCGCGGTTTTCGCGAATTCGGATTCTTCGGTCTCGAAGAGATTCAGTATTCGCGGACTCGCTGGCTGGGCTTCAGCGAAAGCCTGGAGAAGCAAGGGTGCAGTTGCTCGCAACTACTTGCTACACCGACCTTCCGCTTCGACGGCGCCACCTGGATGTCGCAGTACGAGCAGCTTTCCAAGTGGCTGCAATCGTTGCAACGTCCGTGCGGCGTATTTGTCGTATCCGACTATCGTGCCTGCCAGGTGCTCGAAGCATGCCGCGAACAGGGTATCAGTGTGCCAGATCAGGTAGCCGTGGTCGGTGTCGATGACGAGCAAGTGATCTGCGAACACGTTAGCCCCACCCTGACCAGTGTGGCCCGCAACGATGCCTTGGAGGGGTACAAGGCAGCGGAGATGCTCGACATGCTGATGAAAGGCGAGGGACTTCCTTCGCAGGAAGTCATCGTCCCGCCCAGCGAAGTGGTTACTCGCGATTCAACTGCCGCCTTCGCAGTATCTGACGAGCGACTGCACAAAGCCCTCGCACACTTGCACGATCACATTCACAAACCCATCACGATTGAAGAACTGGCCGCCCACGCGGACGTGTCGCGGCGGTGGCTCGAATACGCCTTCCGCGATGTGTTTCGGGAAACGCCCTATCAGTACATTCGCCGACAACGCCTAATGAAGGCCAAACAGCTGCTAGCCGATGAACCGAAAGCCAGCATCACTTCGGTCGCCAAACGGACCGGCTTCGCGTCTGTCAAGCAGATGCGGATCGCATTCCAACAAGCGTACGGCATGAGCCCGGGCGAGTTCCGCCGCTCTTTCGAAAGCTAACGCCCAGTACCAGTCGCGGCCCCCCTTCCCTGCTTCCCGCCATGCCCCTCGACTTGCCCACAGTCATCTTTGGTTCCAGTGCACTCGGCAATCTGTACGAAGCGCCCAGCGATGAAAAGAAGCTGGATATCACCCGCGCCTGGCTGGCCTGCGGCGAAAGCCCGACAGTGATCGACTCGGCCGGCAAGTATGGCGCCGGCCTGGCTTTGGAGATGATCGGCAAGAACCTTCGCACGCTGCAGGCCCCCGCCGACGAGGTGCTGATCAGCAACAAACTCGGCTGGTTGCGGACACCTCTCACGTCGATCGAGCCAACCTTTGAGCCCGGGGCCTGGGTCGACATCCAACACGACGCCAAGCAACGGATCAGTCGCCAGGGCATACTCGATTGCTGGGAGCAAGGACTCGAGCTACTGGGTGAACCCTACCAGCCACAGCTGGTGTCGGTTCACGATCCCGATGAGTTCCTTGCAGCGGCCTCCGACGAACAGGATCGGCAGCATCGCATCGACGACTTGCTGGGAGCGTATGACTCGTTGCTGGAGCTTCGCCAGCAGGGCGTGGTTCGAGCAGTTGGCGTCGGCTCGAAAGACTGGCGGATTGCGAAGTTGATCGCCGATCGCGTCTCGCTCGACTGGGTGATGCTCGCCAATCGCCTGACCATCTACACCCATCCCCAGGAGTTGCTCGACTGGATCAGCCTGCTCGGCGAGCAGCAGGTGACCGTCATCAACTCGGCCGTCTTCAACGCCGGCTTTTTGGTGGGCGGGCGTTACTTCGACTACCGAGTTCCCTCCCCCGAAGCACTGGACGACCAACCCTTGTTCGCCTGGCGAGACGCTTTCCTCAATCTTTGCCAGCGACACGAGGTGCTCCCGGCGGCCGCTTGTGTACAGTTCGCCCTGTCACCGCCGCAGGTGTCGTCGGTGTCGCTCAACACTAGTCGCCCGGAGCGCGTTGCCGAGTGTGTCGAACTTGGCCAAACGCAGGTGACCGGCGAATTTTGGAGCGAAGCCAAGCAGGCTGGCCTGATCGCTCGCGCATACCCCTACCTAACCAGCTAAACAACGACGCAAATAGCGATGCGTCGGAGGTAATGCACAAGATGAAAGTTCTAGAGATCGCCAAGCCAGGCGAGGTTCGCTTGATCGAACGCCCTGTGCCGCAACCTGGTCCGGGCGAAGTATTGCTGCGGGTGCGAACCGTCGGCTACTGCGGCACGGACCTCAGTACTTTTCGCGGCGCCAATCCGCTGGTCGAGTATCCGCGCATTCCCGGGCATGAGGTAGCTGGCACCATCGAGCAGTTCGGCGCCGACGCAACTTCCGATTTGTCGGTTGGCCAACATGTCCTGGTGTTTCCATACACCGAATGCGAACGATGTACGGCCTGTCAGGCGGGCCGGCCGAATTGCTGCCAGTACAACCAAACGCTGGGTGTCCAGCGCGACGGTGCCTTGGCCGAGTACGCCTGTCTACCTGCCGAAAAACTGATCGCCGCACCGGGACTAACGGATCGAGATCTGGCCCTCGTGGAACCGCTTACCGTTGGTGCACACGCCGTGGCTCGCGGTCAGGCAACCGAACAAGATACCGTGCTGGTGTTCGGTTGCGGAGCAATCGGTCTGGGCGTCATCGCAGCCGCCGCCAGTCGCCACGCCCGTGTGATCGCGGTGGATATCGACGACGAAAAGCTTGCACTTGGCGAAAAATGTGGCGCTGCCGAGAGCATTAACTCCCTGACCGAAGACCTCAACACCCGAGTCGCCGAACTCACTGACGGGCATGGCCCCCATTTGGTAATCGAAGCGGTTGGGCTGCCGCAGACATTTCGTGCGTCGGTGAATCTAGTCGCGTTCGCTGGCCGGGTGGTCTATGTGGGCTACGCAAAGGCGGCCGTCGAGTACGAGACCAAGTTCTTTGTGATGAAGGAACTCGACATCCGCGGCTCACGCAATGCCCTGCGCCGCGATTTCGATGCGGTAATTGAAATGCTCCAAAGTGGCTCGCTGCCGGTGGACGAGATCGTCAATCGCTCCACCAACCTTGCGGGCGCATGCGAAGCCATGGAGCAGTGGTCGGCCAGCCCTCAGCAGGTGACGAAGATTCACATCACACTCGACTGAGCTCAACCTATTGCGTGTTGGCAAGTCCATAGAACCTCGCGCAATTGCCCCCAAGCACTCCCTGCTGCGCCGCAGGCGAGAGCCGCTCGACGTAGTTGACGACAATCCCCATCACCGACGAATAGTCGCCAGCCAGCGTGCACACCGGCCAGTCAGACCCGATCATCAACCTCTCGGGCCCGAACGCTTCGCATACCGTGTCCAGGTAGGGCTCGAAATCGGCCGGCTGCCAGTCATTCCAATCGGTCTCGGTCACCATGCCCGATAGTTTACAGTAGACATTCGGAAATTGGGCCAATTGCGCGATGTCTTCGCGCCAAGGCGACAACTGCCCCTTGGCGATTAGTGGTTTGCTGATGTGATCGACGACAAACGGCTGATCGGGAAACTGTTCGACCAGTTGCCGAGCCACTGGCAGGTGCTTGGGAAAGAGCAGTAGGTCGTACGTCAGGCCAAAGTCCTTCAGCCAACCGATGCCGCGACGAAAGTCACTTCGCAGCATGAACCGATCGTCCGGTTCGTCGTGCACCACGTGGCGCACCCCTTTGAGCTTGGAATGATTGGCAAATCGATCGAGTTGCTGTTCCAACTCCTCGGTGCGGAGATCCAGCCATCCCACCACACCTTGAATGAAGTCAAACTCGCCGGCCAAGTCGAGCAACCACTTCGTCTCCTCCAAGCATTGCCTGGCCTGCACTACCACCGTCCCGTCGAAGTTGTTCTTCCCAAGCAGCGGTGCTAGATCCGTGGGCAAGTAGTCTTGCTTCAGACTGCCCATCTGGTCGTTCATCCAAACGTGTTCCGCCGGATCGTATTGCCAGAAGTGCTGATGAGAGTCGATTCGCATCGCCAAGTCCCGATTGTGTCCATAGGAGCCCCAGGGGCGTCGCCACGACCGCGCTCAAGAGAGAATGTCGCCTACTAACTCGCCAGCGACATCCGTCAGGCGGTAACGCCGGCCCTGATGTTTATAGGTCAGACGTTCGTGATCGATACCCAAAAGATGCAGCATCGTAGCATGCAGATCGTGCACGTGGACAGGATCCTTGGTCAGATTGTAGCTAAAGTCGTCTGTCTCCCCATACACCATGCCTGGTTTCACGCCCCCCCCAGCCATCCACATGGTAAAACAACGCGGGTGGTGATCGCGGCCATAGTTACTCGCAGTGAGTGCACCTTGACTGTAAGCAGTGCGACCAAACTCCCCTCCCCATACCACCAGCGTGTCGTCCAGCATCCCCCGCTGTTTGAGATCGGCCACCAGTGCGGCTGCGCCCTGGTCGGTGGCCCGACATTGGCGGCGGATTTCACTGGGCAAGTTGTTGTGCTGATCCCACCCACGATGGAAGAGCTGAATGAACCGCACGTTGCGTTCCGCCAATCGCCGGGCCAACAGGCAATTGGCCGCAAAAGTCCCCGGCTCTCGGGCATCGGGGCCGTACAGCTCGAACGTCGAATCGCTCTCGTTGGAAAGATCGGTCGCCTCGGGCGCCGAAGTTTGCATGCGAAAGGCCATTTCGTATTGTTCGATTCGCTCCAGCACCCGCGGATCTTCGGTGTGCTGGTACTGCAGTTGGTGCAGTTCGTTCAACCGATCGAGCATATTCCGGCGTGCCTGAGGGCTGACACCGGCGGGATTGTTGAGATAGAGCACCGGATCCTTGCCACTGCGGAATTGCACTCCCTGGTGCGTGGAAGCCAGAAATCCACTGCCCCACAAACGCGAGTAGATGGGCTGACCGGTCCCCCCCTTGGTCACTAGGACACAGAAGGTCGGCAGATCGTCGTTCATGCTTCCCAGTCCGTAGCTAAGCCAGGAGCCGATCGACGGTCGGCCGGCATTTTGCGAACCGGTTTGGAAGAAAGTAATCGCCGGGTCATGGTTGATGGCCTCGGTGTGCATTGAGCGAATGATACACAAGTCGTCCACCACCTTGGCCGTGTGCGGCAGCAACTCGCTCACCCAAGTGCCAGACTTGCCATGCTGCGCGAACCGGAACTGTGCCCCCGCCAGTGGCAGGGTGGCCTGATTGGCCGACATCCCGGTGAGGCGTTGCCCCTGCCGCACGGAGTCGGGCAGCTGCTGGCCGTTCATCTGGTTGAGTTGCGGCTTGTAGTCGAACAGATCCATTTGCGAGGGCCCGCCACTCATGAACAGGTAGATCACCCGCTTAGCCCGTGGCGCATAGTGCAACGCCTGCAGCGTTCCCGACATTCCGCCTGCCGCCGCCCTCGATGGCAGTAGCTGCGTGAGCGCAGCGGCCCCCACGGACAGCCCTGAACTAGCCAGAAAATGCCGCCGATTCGCTAACAGCGACAGCTGATCAGCAGGCGGTGGAGCGGAGTCAAACATGATTCAAGGTCTGCAACGTGGGAAAAATTCTTCAAGTCCTGTTGGCCAGTTATCGCTTCATAATCGCGGCGTCATGATTCAGCACCGCTTGGGCTACCGTGGCCATGGCGGCCGTATCCACCGCCGTGGCGGCAGCGGGTTCGGGCAGGTCTCCCACCGATAACAGCTTGATCGCGTCGGCAGGGTGACTGTCGTAGTATTGACGCTGTTCCTCGAATAGCTGCTCTAGTATCAACAGCTCCTGTTCGCTCGCGTGTCGACTGGTTGCGATACGGAACAACCTCGCTAGTCGCTTCTCCACAGTTGGCAACTGCATGCCTTGGACTCGATATGCCAGTGCACAAGCCGCTTCGACCTGCTGGGGGTCGTTCAACAAAACCAAGGCTTGCAGCGGCGTAACCGTCGCCTGGCGCTGCATAACGCAAACTTCGCGATCGGCCGAGTCGAACGACATCATCGCCGGCGGCGGGCTGGTGCGTTTCCAAATCGTGTACAGACTGCGGCGATGGCTCCCTGCGCCACGGTCGCGTTGATAGGTGGCCGCCCCTTTTTCCTTCCACAGTCCGGCCGGCTGAAAGGGATGCACCGGCGCGCCACCCAGATGCTCGACCAGCAATCCACTACTGGCCAAAGCCGCATCGCGAACCATCTCGGCCGTGAGCCGACCGCTGGGGCCGTGGGCCAGCAACTCGTTATCCGGATCGCGCTCCAGTAGCTCGGCACTGGCGATGGACGACTGCTGATACGCGGCCGACGTGACCATCAAGCGAATCAAGGCCTTTACGTCCCACCCGGTTTCGACGAACCTCACGGCCAAGTAATCCAACAGTTCGGGGTGCGTGGGCGAGCTTCCCTGGCTGCCAAAATCGTTCGGCGTACTTACCAATCCGCGTCCGAAGATGCTTTGCCAGAACCGATTCACCGCCACCCGTGAGGTGAGTGGGTGCTCGGGGTCCGTCAGCCATTGGGCCAGACCAAGACGGTTTGGCGAACCGGCGGAAATCTCGGTGCCAATCATACTCAGCGGTCGCGGCTCGACAACCTCGCCGGGCGCGTCATACGCCCCCCGGCGCAGCAGGTGCGTGACCTCGCGCTCGGGCTGATCCTGCATCACGGCTATCTGCGTCACGGCATCCCGCGCGGCGTCGCGACGTCGGCGGGCTTCGCCCAACTGTTCGATGGCTTCGGCAAAAGCCTGGTCGCTTCGTACCAGAGCATACTCGGCAAACTCGGTTGGCGTAGCGTCTTCGAGCGTGCGCCCGGACAACTTACGAACTTCCAGAGCGGTAAGTTGGGTGTCGAATACTTGCAGATGGTCGATAGACCCTCCGCGAAATCCGGTATCGCGGAATCGATGCCCAACGGCCAGCCGGACATTGCCGTCGCTTGCCAAATCTCCCTTCACGTACCGAATAGTCCGAGTGAGCGAGTCGTGAGACACCTTCGCCTGGCAGGCAAGCCCGTTCGAGTGCATCTGCACGCCTGCGGCCGTGCTGGAACCGTCGTAGGTGACCACTAGATGCGTCCACTCATCCAGCGGCAACGGCTGCTCGGCAACGACACTGATGGCGTCGCCTGGCCAGAAATGCACTAGGCAAAACCTCGGCCGGCCTTCATCGAGTGTGATTTGGTACCCCCTGCCAGCCGCATCGAGCCACGCCTGAGATCGATGGACGACAATGCAGTTTTGGTCCTTGTGCGTGGGTCGCACCCAAACTGATAGAGTAAACGGGTCACTACGCTCGAACGAGTGCGGTGGCCCCTGCCAGCCGTTCTCTCCATTCAACTCAATCGCCTTCCCCATCGGACCGTCCACCAGTTGGGGATGACCAATCCATCGCTCGCCGTCTCCCAATGAGTCGAACCCGTAGGAACCAACCGGCTCGGGCAGCGTGATCTCCGGCAGAGTGAACCTCGCCTGCTTAGCTTGATGCGCGGCGTTACGCAGCGTGTCGACCCGTTGCCGTGCTTCCTGAACGCCAGCCTCGAGTCGCTCGATTTCCTCTGCCTGCTCGGCAGTCGGCAAGTTCATGGCCGGCGTGGGTATAGCATCGGTGAAGTGCGAGTAAAGCCCCAGTTCGCCGGTGTTGTTGAAGTATGCGAACAGCTGGTAGTAATCTTTTTGCGACACCGGATCGAACTTATGGTCGTGGCAACGCGCACACTCCAGAGTCAGCCCCAATACGGCGGCGCCCAGCGTGTTAGTTCGATCAGCCACATTCTCGGTGCGGAATTCCTTCGGCAGGCTCCCTCCTTCGTTGGTCTCACGGTGCAAACGGCAGAAAGTGGTCGCCAGTCGTTGTTCGCGAGTGGGCGCGGACAGCAAGTCGCCAGCTAACTGCCATGTCAGAAACTGGTCGTAGGGCAAGTTGTCATTCAGAGCCTGCACCACCCAGTCGCGCCAGGGCCACACACGGCGGAAGCGGTCGTTCTGATATCCATAGGTATCTGCGTATCGCGCCGCATCGAGCCAATCGACCGCCATGCGTTCGCCAAATCGCGGTGATGCGAGCAGGCGGTCGACCACCTTTTCGTAGGCATCGGGCGATTCATCCGCCAAAAAGTCGTTGATCTCTGCGATCGTCGGCGGTAGACCAGTCAGATCGAGCGTCACTCGCCGTAGCAAGGTCGCCCGGTCGGCCTTGGGCGCCGGTTCAAGCCCTTCCTGCTCCAATCTTAGGGCGACAAATCGATCGATGGGATGGTGCTTCCAGCCATCAAACGCCGTCACAGGAGGCTCGACGCCAGCCGGCGGGACGAATGCCCAGTGCTGCTGCCAAGGTGCTCCGGCCGCAATCCACCGTCGCACTAACTCCTTCTCCTTCGTGGAGAGCGTTAGCTTTGACTCAGGGGGAGGCATTTGCTCGCTGGAGTCGTCGCTTTCAATGCGGCGGAGCAATTCGCTCTCGTCTGGCGTTCCGGCTACCACCACGCCAAAGTTGTCGCTATCTGGCGTCACGATGAAGTCGTGGCCGATGTCTAACCTCAGGTCCGCTTCTCGCTTGTTACTGTCCGGGCCATGGCAGGCGAAACAACGATCCGATAACAGGGCCCGCACTTCACGCGCAAGCGAATCGGGGGAGGGCGCCGCCAAGACCGTGGCCTCGACTGCCAGCAAAGCTGCCATGCAAAGCACCATGCGGTGTGCAGAGGCATGATGGAGAATGGAATATGAGCCGAACATGGATTAATCGTAGCACAATACCCGGCACGGGTCGTCACACAACCAGCGTCGCCCTCGTGTCGGCTACAATGCGCAGCCTCGCTCCGCTGCAGGCCAGGCGTGACCTTTTGGTCGATGCGAGATGTATTGCTACTGTCGATAGGATACCGCTAAGGCTTTCACGCAGCGCTTGGTGCGACGGCCTGATTTCGGACGTTGCGGGTACGTACAGATTTGGCGGGAGCACGCAGTGCTCCCCCCCACTACCAGGTGGAACCAACCAAGATAGGGGGCTGGTTAGTCCCTACCTTGCAATTGAATTCCCACGCCGGGTCGATTTCTGCAAGCGGAGGTCCCTATTGCGCAGGAGGCCTGTAGGCTTTACGCACTTAGTCCTAAAAAAGGGGCGCACAGGGCGTGCAAACTCTGCCCGATTGGTTATCCTGACTTTAGAGAGTGGCAGCTTGTTGTTGGGGATCACGTGGATTCCCTGGTCGGTTTGTGTTTCTTCTTCTGCTTCACTTGTCACCTGGGGGCGTATACTCCGAGTCGGTTAACTACCCGCTTTGGTTGTCCGTCTTCGTTTGACCAGAAGAAGAGTGTGCTTATCTAGATTGGCTGCTTGTGTAATTTGCTTCAGGATCAGGGTCAAAGGTCCAAGTCTTTTTCTTCTCTTGTTTGGGAGTGAGATCCAATGAAGGTGTTCAACTGTGGATTGGCGATCTTGGCGATCGCTCTGCTGGCGCATCCCGCCAGTGCTGCAACTATTGCGTACGAAGGATTCGACGCCCCGCTGCAATCTTCGTCTCCAAGCGATAACCCCGTGCCGGCCCCCAATGGCGCCCCACTGTCATCGGTACAGAATTCGGGCTTTGGCTTCGATGGTGGTTGGGTCATCACCAACGGGACAGGCGCCGCCTCCAAGTTCGAGACTGGCGGTTTGCAATACCCAGCCAGTTACCCGGGCAGCAATGTGGCTGTTGGCGGTAACGGGCGCGCCACTGGTGCCGATGGCGCCAATGCGTTCCTCGCGCTCAACTTCGACGCTGCCACAGACGCAGCGGTCAACAGTGGCAAGCCAGTCTACATCTCTTGGCTGGCTCAGATCAGAAACGTCTCGACAACGGAGTACGATCCTCAAGGCAACCCCGCCGATACGGATGCTTGGCGGCAGCAGTTTAACCTGGCGGCCGAGTACCCGCGGAATGCCGGTATCCGCCTAATGGATAGCGGCGGCGGCAGCAACGGCGCTTTGGGAACCATCGGCAATGGCGGCAACTGGAATGGCAACAACCAATCTCAGTACAATGCCGGAGACACCGACCCCGAAGTAGTAGACACCTGGGCTGCGTTCAATTTCAACGACGCCAACAATATCTTCGTCGGTAACAACGGTGCGGGCCCCGGAGAACCGGATCCCAGCGCAAGCTACAACCCTGCCGGCGCTCACTACGATGGGGTCGATCACCTCGTATTGCGTGTTGATCCTACGACCTCGACGTACAACCTATGGGTCAACCTGCAGGCTGATGGGTCTTCGGATGGACACATTAGTTGGGTCCATACCGACGGTGGGAACGTAAAGCCATTTGTGATGAAGGCCTTTGGTCTGGAAGGTGGCAGTCAAAATAGTGAGCGAGCGGCAGGTGACATTCAGGTCGATGAGATCTACATCGCCGACCAGTTCTTCTTCGCCAGTGGTTTCCCGTCGCCAAACAATACGATCCCCGAGCCAAGCTCGATTGTCGTCCTGGGTAGCCTACTGGGCGTTGGTGCTTTGGCCTTGCGTCGCCGACGCTAGGCAGACAGGCATTCCTGAACGAGGTAATTCAGGACCGGAGGTGCCCGTACACCACGGGCACCTCCGCCTGATTCCCTATGAAGGATGTAGTTTGGAAATAGCCGTCTCAGGCTCGGAGAGTCTAACCATCTTCGAGCGCTGATCAGGAAGTCGTTTCCGTCCTATCACCAGGACGCAAACCGCTTCCTGATGGGCGCTGACAAGCAAATCAACATGCTCTTTTGAAGGCAACCAAATAGGTCGGTCCTATTCTCGCCTGTGCCAATCGCATAGCAGTGTGAATACACCCTCTGTCGATTGACTTCGCCCTGCATAGGTTACTCTTAGTGGCCGAACTCATCGCTACGAAACGGAACTTTGGAGGCTTCGCCTCAGACGGAGACTTGAAATGACACGTTCGCTAAGCATTTTAGCACTCGCTTCCTTCGCCCTAGTCGCGTGGACAGCAACCTGTAATGCCCAGGACGAGTTACTGGAAGATTTCGATTGGATCAACCTGAGCCCCGGCGCAACCGAGACGTGGACCACCGACACAAATTGGAACGCGCTCGGCAGTCCCCCGGGAAACCCCAACTACCCCGACGACCCCAACCACACCGATGAAGACGAGGAGAACGTTGGACCGGTAGTCGGCGCCAACCTATCGGTCGCCCTCAACAACAATCTCAACCTGGACCTTGGCGGTGGAAATATTACGATCGCGTCGCTCAAAATCGGCGCACCTGGTGTCACAACCACAATCAATGGGCCTGGCAATCTGATTTTAAAAAATAGCGAGCGCAACGACGTAGATGCAGCTCCCGATCCGGACGACGAATCCAAATTAGCGGATTGGTACAACTGCTCGTTCAATTGCGGTTACGCGATGATCACCAGCAATCCATCGGCGGGCAACGAGATTGCCGCACTGATCTCCACACCGAACGACAGCCTCGACTTTGTAGGTACACAGACACTCGTCTTATCTGGCGGCCTGGAAGAAGTAATTCAATCTCCTGATGATCCGAGCACTACTAACCTTAGCCGCTTTCGTACGCACATCGGCCAGTACGACATTACCCAATCCGTCGACACCCAAACACGACTTCTTGTCATGGGTCCGCTCTTCACCGTGGTCGAACAGTTTGATCAAGATGGTCAGCTCGTCGACGAAAAACTCTGGCTAAATGCTGGCGGATCGAACATCCCCGCTCTCCTGCAAGCAGATGATCCGGACCGGTTTGGCACGGATGGAATCACCGACGAGGTTGGCGCAGGTGATCCGCATGGAATAATGGATCTCGTCGGAGGAATCCAGGGAAGTGGAGACCTTTGGATCGGCAGTGAAAAAGGCGGGCAATCCACGGTACCACTTTCGACGGTCGTGCTCTACAACAATGCGACGAGCGCCGTGCCACGAACCTCCGGCACAACGTTCATCGCTCGTGGCAACGTCGTGCTTCGCGACGATGGGGCGTTCGGCGCCGTATCGCCCAATGGCACCAACACCTCTTACGAACTCAAGATGGGCACCGTGGCCAACGAAGTTGGCTACAATTTGGTCGTCGCAAGAGGCGCCGCGGATCCCGCGAGTGGCTCGTTCATGCGAACGCTGGCACAAGACATGGAGATACCACACGACTTAACCATCAAGTCGGCGGGCAATCCGGACTTGGGTGACAGCGGTTCGCTGACCATGACTGGACGCCTGTTCGCGAGCAACTCCGCCGGGCCGATTAACCTACTGCCAGCAGGCGAAGAGTTGATACTTACCGGTGCACAGTGGAACGAAACGGGCAATAGCCTGGATTACGATGGCAGCGGCCTGACCCGTATCCGAGGCGAAATCCGCAACACCGATCTAAGTGGCAACAACACCGCCACGACTGCCGGAAGCAGCATCCGCAAGCGGGGCACGGGCGCCTTGTACGTCGAAAGCAGCCAGTTCGGCAACACGAACACGCTGCAACTAGGCACCAACAGCACCAAGATCGACTCTGCGCGCGACGCCACCATTCTCGTTGAAGGTGGCAACCTACACTTTGCCCACGTTTCCGACATGGGAGCCACAGGAAGCAACGACCGCGTGCACTCGACAGGTGGAGCTATCGGCGTTGACGGCGGCAATAACGTCAACGGAAACCTGGGCACCATAGCCGCAACGGCCGACCCAGCTTTTTCAGACCGCTTCCGGAACTTCTCGGGCAAGCTGCCGACACCGATCGTCACCGACTTGTATTCCTATGAAGGGTGGTCGAACGGCGGGTTGATGCTCACTACCGCTGCCGATCTTAGTGGCACGCTCGACTTCACGAGCGGCAGCCTGACCACTTTCCAGGATATGACAATCGCCGCGCCGGAAGAGGGAGCCACCTTCACAGGTACGATCACCCCGGCAGCCCTTGCATCGCAGCTGGTGGTTGGCAATCTGGTCGGCGGTCAGGCCACCTACCGTCTAGGCGGTGGCAGCGGGACCCTTACCCTGGCGGCCTCGAAGCTGACTGGCGCCAACAACTTGCTGGTCACCAATGGTGGCGATTACAACAACCCCAACGGGGCAGACCGCGTGCAACTAGGCATGGTGCGGGTCACGGGTAGTAATAGCAGCAACGCGCTAAAAGCAACCGTCATTGGCCGCTACCAGACCACCCTGCAAGATGCAGCCGAAGCAGACACGGTAGCTCTCGCGGACGAATATCAGTACTTCGGTACGACGCTTGCCGTCGAGAGCCTGGCAGACGGATCGAGCAGCATCGGCACCGGAACGTCGGCTAGCGATTTGTTCATCCAGGGTTCCACCCTGCGATACGAGGGCGCAGCGGGCAGCACCAACCGATTGTTTACGGTCGGCACCATCGGCGCGACAATCGATGCCTCTGGTTCGGGGGCGATTAACTTTACCAACGCATCTGCATTGCCTTTAGATGTGGCTGAATCTCGCACCGGTAGCACCGTAACTGGTGTGCCTGAAATTGGCAACACCACACTGTATAATCTTGCCAGCACTTCCGATCTCGTGGTCGGGATGACGGTCACGGGTAATCGAATCCCTGAGGACACGGAGATTGCAGCAATCTTAAGCCCGACCCGCGTGCGCCTGAACAAGAGTGTGGAAGGTTTTGCAAATAACAGCACGTATGTCTTTACACCCGTCGACAGGGAGCTGACCTTACGTGGCTCGAACACCGGCGACAACATCTTTTCGCCTGCAATTGCCGATGCGTCGGACGGTGGCGCAGTTGGGCTCACCAAAAAAGACTCGGGCAGGTGGATCGTCAACGGCGCCAATACCTACACCGGCGATACAATCGTCGAAGCGGGAACCTTGGGCGTCATGGATGGCATCGGCACGCTTGCTGCTGGCACAGATCTGAATCTGGCCGAGGGAGCTGCCCTCGAGTTCGAAATCGACAACGAATCCAGCTACGACCAACTCACCATCCTGGGCGACGCCACCCTGGCAGGGATGATTGACGTTTCGCTGCTGGGGTCTCCCTCGGTAGGTCAGACATTCGACATCCTCACCACCTCCGGTGGCACCATCGACATGACGGGACTTTCGGTGATCGGCGATGGCAGCTTTACACTGTCGCTCGAGAGCATGGATACCGTCCTTCGACTCACGGCATCCACATCCACTGGACTAGCAGGCGATTACAATGGCGATGGCCACGTCGATATCGCCGACTATGTCGTCTGGCGAAACAACCTTGGCAGTACCACGGCCATGCTGCCCGGCGACTCCACCCCCGAAATAGTCGACGCCTCCGACTACACCGTGTGGAAGAACAATTTTGGCGCCTCATCCGGTGCACTGTCGGGCCTGGCGTCCAACCAACAAGCGGTTCCCGAACCATCTGCATTCGGTTTACTGATCGCCGCTGCCATGCTGGCAGTCGTGGCAAGACGTCGAGCCTAGGTTGTTTTTTAGCGAGCTATCGCGATCGGCGGGGTCCACAGGCAGCACTGGCCCCGCCGATCTCGTTTATCATCCCTCCCCCCGCATCCCGCCCTCCATGCGTCGATATTGGCTGTTACTATTGCCGTTGCTCCTTAATCCGGCCACTCGCGCATCGGGCGAGACGGAGGGCGATGCAGCTTATCGGCAGGCAATTCACCGGCGGGCTGAACGCATCGTCGAACCATTGGAGATCAGCGACCCTCAGCAGCGAGACCGGGTCGTCGACCTCATCGCCGGCCAGTACTACAAGCTCCAAGAGATACACGCCGTCCGCGATCACCTGCTCGAGGCAGCGGCAGAAGATAAGACTGCGGCCCTGGACGCCTATCAACGCCAAGTGGTTACTCAGCATCGTACGTTCTGCGCTCAACTGCTCGCCGAACTCGATCCGCAACGGTTGGAACAGGTCAAGGATGGAATGACTTATGGGGTAGTACCCCATACTTACAACGCCTACTCACAACTTCTACCCGACTTGACCGAGGAACAGAAACGCTTCATCCGCTTCAATCTCCTCGAAGCGCGCGAGTACGCCATGGACGCGGGTTCAGCCGAGGAAAAGCACGCTTTGTTTGGCAAATACAAAGGGCGGATTAACAACTATCTGTCGCAGGCAGGTTACGACCTGAAACAGGCCGAGCATGACTTGGCCGAACGAACAAAGAAGAAGGCATCGCATGACGAAGACCAAAACTAGCTCGCTAGTCGCAAGTCGAATGACGGTCCTAGCCTTAATGTTTGGTGCGTCGATAGCGGGCATTTCGCACGCTCAATACCCAACCATCTCGCAGGATGTGGCTGCCGAGAGCGAGCGGCGCAATCAAGCCACACGGCGTCACTCCGACGAAGCTTGGCAACAGGCCTTGCCTGCCGTTGAGGCTGCCGCCGCGCGTGGCAAGCCTTACATTCCGAGCGCCAAGCGCCCTGAAGAACTCCCGCAAGCAGACATTCCGGCCTTCCCCGGAGCGCAGGGCGGCGGCATGTACTCCTTCGGTGGGCGGGGCGGCAAGGTATTTGTTGTTACTTCGCTGGAGGATCATGGCCCAGGCACATTCCGCGAAGCGTTGGAAGCCGGTGGTCCGCGAACAGTGGTTTTCAACGTCGCCGGCATCATCCGCCTGGAAAGCCCCATCATCGTCCGCGCACCTTACCTGACCATCGACGGATCGAGTGCCCCCGGCGATGGAGTCTGCATCGCAGGCGCAACGGTCGAGATCGATACCCATGACGTTGTGAT
Organism: Aeoliella straminimaris; assembly: GCF_024054565.1. Taxonomy (GTDB): domain Bacteria; phylum Planctomycetota; class Planctomycetia; order Pirellulales; family Lacipirellulaceae; genus Aeoliella; species Aeoliella straminimaris. Next base: position 97,918 of record NZ_JAMXLR010000072.1, on the reverse strand, counting down.
ACGCCATCTCCGCTTCCGCCGTGGTGAGACCTGGGTTGGTGACCGCAATGACGCCTTGGGTGGCAATCCGATTGGCAACATCATGATTGATCACGTCTCAGCAAGCTGGGGTTTGGATGAGAACCTCTCGATGTACCGCCACATGTACCAGCCGCCAGGCGGATCGAAGGAAGAAAAACTACCGACGGTGAACATCACGATTCAGAACTCGATCTTCAGCGAGGGCCTCGACACTTTCAATCATGCATTCGGAAGCACGTTGGGTGGCTACAACAGCACCTTTCACCACAACTTGTGGGCGTGCAATACGGGGCGCAATCCCAGCGTCGGCATGATCTACGATTTCAACTTCATCAACAATGTGCTCTACAACTGGCGACATCGCACCATCGATGGCGGCGACCACCGCAGCTTCTACACCATCATCAACAATTACTTTAAACCGGGACCGGCAACCCCTACCGATCGCCCCATTGCCTATCGCATCCTCAAGCCGGAAAAGCGGCGCAGTCCCAGCTTCAACCTCGATTTTGGCAAAGCCTACGTCGCCGGAAACATCGTGGAGGGCAACCGACAGGTTTCCGAGGATAACTGGTCCGGCGGTGTGCAATTGGAGCTAGGAGACATGCTGCCGCTGAAAGAGCAACTGACGTTAAAGCAGACCCGCAGCTATGAAGACCCCAGCGAGGAAGAGAAGCTGCAAACGGCGACCAGACGCCGCGAAGAAGCGCTGTCGGAAATTCGATCGGCAAAGCCCTACCCGCACGCCTATGTAAAGATCCAACCAGCACAGGAAGCATACGAATATGTTCTGGAGAACGCCGGCGCCACGAGCCCCCGCCGAGACGCCGTGGACGAACGCATCATCGAGATGGTTCGAACCGGGACCGTCACTTACAAGGAAGGCGATGGCATACTCACTGACATTGCACAGGTCGGTGGCTATCCCGATTACCAGGGCGAGCGGTATCAGGACAGCGACTCGGATGGCTTGCCTGACGACTGGGAGTTGAGCCACGGACTCAACCCCGAGGACCCCGCCGATGCGGCCACGGACTTGAATCGCGATGGCTATACCAACATCGAAGACTTCCTCAACGGCCTCGACCCAGCGGCACCCAAACGCGAATGGCCCACGCCCCGCACCTATGAAGACTTATTCTGGAAGAGCTTCTAACGTGTTCGATGGCCTGCTTCGTTGTTCGACGATCGCGATGTGCTGGCTGGTATCCCTATATGCTGCCGCTGACGATACTTCTATCCTGCCGCGGGATCACTCGCGCAGATTTGTCGAGCGATTCAATGCAGCGGACGACGAATACGTTGTTAACCTCATCCCCAACAGCCAAGCTGCCGACTGGATTGCCGAACAAGCCCCCCGATTCGACTGTCCCTCTTCCCGTTTTGTGGAGACATTCTACTTCCGTTGGTGGACACTACGGAAACATATCAAAGACACGCCGCAAGGCAGGGTGCTCACGGAATTCATCACGCCGGTCAGTCATGCGGGCGCCTACAACACCATATCCTGCGCCTTGGGGCACCACCTTGCCGAGGCGCGGTGGCTGCAGGATCAAACACTGCTAGACGAGTACATTCACTTCTGGTTGCGCGGCGGTCCTGGTGACGGCCCTCAACTCCACTTGCACAAATTCAGCAGTTGGCTTGCCGCTGCGATCAACCAGCGTAGGCAGGTGACAGGTGACGACACCTTTGCGGTCGGGCTCCTGGACGACCTGATAGCGGACTACGAACAGTGGGAGGCGGAGCGGCAACTTCCCAACGGGCTGTTCTGGCAACACGACGTAAAAGATGGCATGGAAGAATCGATCAGTGGCGGTCGGCGCGTAAAGAACGTGCGACCCACGATCAACTCCTACATGGTTGGCAACGCCGAAGCGATTGCCGATCTGGCCGAATTGGCTGGTCGAGACGATCTGGCGGACACCTATCAACATAAGGCCGCCCAATTGCGTGCCAAGTCAATCGAAGCCATGTGGGACCCCCAGGCCGAGTTCTTCAAGGTCCGCCTGGAACGTGGCGAGTTCTCTTCCGCCCGAGAGGCAATTGGCTATATTCCCTGGCTGTTTGGATTGCCGAGTGAGCAGCACGCTGCTGCCTGGTTGCAGACGCAGGACCGCGGAGGTTTTTGGGCGCCTCGCGGGCTGACCACCGCGGAGCGACGGCACCCCGAATTCCGCTCGCATGGTGTCGGCACCTGCGAATGGGATGGCGCCGTGTGGCCATTTGCAACCAGCCAGACGCTGGGAGCCATGGCAAACTTGCTGCGCGGCCCCAAGCAGTCATACATCACCCGCCGCGACTACTTCGAACACCTCCTGCGATACGCGAACGCCCACCAGAAAGACGGCGCGGCGTACATCGGCGAGTACTATGACGAGGTAACCGGCGACTGGCTCATCACCGGCCCCAAAGAGCGACGGAGTCGCTACTACAACCACTCCACCTTCTGCGACTTGGTAATCACGGGCCTGGTGGGCATCGTTCCCTCCGATGGTGATCGCATACAGGTTTCGCCGTTATTGCCGGAGGATTCGTGGGACTGGTTCTGCCTGGACGGACTGCGCTATCGTGGTCGAAACCTGACCATTGTGTGGGATCGCTCTGGTACAATGTACGGCTTCAAACCAGGGCTAACGCTGTTGTGCGATGGTAAGCTGTTAGCGCACGCGGAAGGGCTGACAACAATCGAAGCACAACTTCCACCACGAACCAGGCAAGGCGACAATCCATGAATCACTTTCGACTACCGCTGTTACTATGGATGGCCTGCTTACTGCACGCCGCGACCTCGAGTTCCCACGCTGCTGACGATCGCTGGACATTAAGGTATTCAGATCCCGCCACCGAGTGGACAAGTGCCCTGCCAATTGGCAACGGGCGTATGGGGGCCATGATTTTTGGGGGCGTGCCCGAAGAACGAATTCAGTTTAACGAAGATTCAGTCTGGACGGGCGGCCCGCGCAGCTACGCTAACGCTGGCGCATCCGATCACCTGACAGAAATCCGTCGACTACTGCTCCAGGGCAAACAGCGTGAGGCGGAACAGCTCGCCTCGCGGACTTTCATGTCCGTGCCGTTGGGGCAGGAGTCGTACCAGCCACTCGGCGACATATCGATTCGCTTCGAAGGAGATACAGCGGAAGCTGTTGACTACAAGCGGAAGCTCGATTTGTCGAACGCCGTAGCCACGACAACCTACTCGCAAGGGGGAGTGCGAATCACCCGTCGAGCCTTCGCCTCGCACCCCGACGATACCATCGTCCTACAGCTTGAGGCTGATCGTCCTGAAGCTCTCGCATTCACTCTCTCGCTTACCAGCCCCCACCAACGTTCCACTACCACGGCTGTCGATTCCAGGACGCTACTGCTAACCGGCCAAGTGAATGGCTCGCAAACTAGCCAGAACCTACCAGACGGCAACGTGAGTTTCGCGGCAGAACTGCGGGTAACGAACACTGATGGAACCATCACAACTTCGGGCGATGACAACAGCGAAGATCTGCACGTGGCGAAGGCGAGCAAAGCTACCATCGTGCTGTGTGCCGCCTCGTCGGTGGTCGACTACCGTGACGTATCTGCCGATCCGAAACTACGCGTGAAGCATGACCTGGACGCCTTGGACGGCAGATCATTTGAAACCCTGCTCGAGCGTCACTCGTCCGACTACCGCAACCTGTTTAATCGCGTGAGCTTGACGCTGGGCGACACGCCCGAGGCAGTTCGCAACCTCGATACCGACGACAGATTACTCGCCACGCAAGAAACACACGATCCCGATTTTGCGGCACTGCTGTTTCACTACGGGCGGTACTTGATGATCGCTTCCAGCCGACCCGGGGGGCAACCAGCCAATCTACAAGGATTGTGGAATCAGGACCTCGCCCCCGCTTGGGACAGCAAGTACACGTGCAACATCAACACCGAAATGAACTACTGGCTCACCGAGCCGTGCGGCCTTGGTGAGTGCAATGAACCACTGTTCGAAGCACTCGCGCAGCTTGCTGAGACCGGTGCCGAGACCGCGCGGCTGCACTACGACGCCCCAGGTTGGGTTTTGCATCACAACTTCGACTTGTGGCGTGGCACGGCTCCCATCAACGCCTCCAATCACGGCATCTGGCCCACTGGCGGCGCGTGGCTTTGTCAGCATCTATGGCTGCACTACGAGTACACCGGCGACTTGTCGTTTCTCGAGCAAACCGCCTATCCGCTCATGAAAGGAGCTTCACAGTTCTTTGCCTCGTACCTGGTAGAGGATCCACGGAGCGACGAAGGCTGGTTAATCAGTGGCCCCAGCAATTCTCCTGAGAATGGCGGCCTGGTCATGGGGCCCACGATGGATCACCAGATCATTCGCGATCTGCTCACTAACACTATCGAGGCGAGCCAATTGCTGGGCATTGATTCAGAGCTTCGTGAAGAGTGGACTGAAATCCGCAATCGCATGGCGCCGAACCAGATTGGTAAGCATGGGCAATTGCAGGAGTGGCTCGAGGATAAGGACGATCCGAACAACCGCCACCGGCACGTTTCGCACCTGTGGGGGCTCCATCCAGGACGCGAAATCAGTCCCGATACGCCCGAGTTGTTTGACGCGGCCAAGACAAGTCTCGAAATGCGGGGCGACGCAGGAACCGGCTGGTCGCGAGCCTGGAAGATCAACTTCTGGGCGAGGCTGCGCGATGGTGACCACGCCCATAAAGTGCTCAGTGGCCTGATGACCCTAACGCATTCAGACCAGACCGAATACAAGGGAGGTGGGCTGTACGAGAACCTGTTCGACGCTCACCCTCCTTTCCAGATCGACGGAAACTTCGGTGCCACCTCAGGCATTACCGAAATGCTCGTGCAGTCGCACCTGAAGACGGAGGATGGACTGCGTCGGATCGACCTGCTCCCCGCCCTGCCCCAAGACTGGCCCACAGGCAAACTGCACGGCGTGCGAGCGAGGGATGGTTTCCATCTCGACATCGAGTGGAATCAAAGCCAACTTCAGCGATGCCGGATCACGTCGAAGCTGCCGCGCCGTGTAGAAATCGCCTATGGCGACCATACGACGCGATTGGACATGAAACCAGGAGATACCGTGATCCTGGGCCCCAAATTGAAACAGGACGATGAATTCTAATCCACCCGGCCAACGCGGCTCGCGAGCCACACCATCAGAAGTGATGTGCGCGCTGGTGATTCTACTGGCTGGCGGTAGATGTGTCGCCGCCGAACCTTTCGCCATCACCGACACCAGTCACAGCCCGCACGCCTTGCTGCGTCCAGTGGGACTAGATGAAGCGCAGTGGACCGAGGGATTCTGGAGTGACAGATCGCGAGTTTGCCTCGAGCAGACTCTTCCCTCGATGTGGGAGCTGATGCGGGACTCGCGCTACAAGCCCTTTCTCGAACACTTCTTGATCGCTGCGGGCAAGCAACAGGGCGACTACCATGGCGCCGCCTGGAACGACGGCGACTTCTACAAATGGATTGAAGCCGCCTGCTACGCACTCGAGTCCGAGCCGGAATCCGACCTGGCATCGGCGATCGATCAGGCAGCCGCGGCCATCGTCGCAGCACAGCGCGAGGATGGCTACATCCACACGCCAGTGCTCATCCGCGCGAGGAATGGCGATGAGGATGCCAGGCCGTTTACCGATCGGCACGACTTCGAAGTCTACAACATGGGCCACCTCATGACGGCGGGCTGCGTGCGGTATCGTGCGACTGGCAAGCGAGACCTACTGGATGCTGGCAGGAAAGCAGCCGACTTCCTGGAACGGGCTTTCGCCAACCCCACACCCCAGATGGCCCGGCAGGCGGTCTGCCCATCCCACTACATGGGGCTGATCGAACTCTATCGCACGACAGGCGAAGCGCGCTATTTAAAGTTGGCACAGCGCGTGATCGATCTTCGCAATCTTGCTGCAGGACTCGAAGGGGGTGGCGACGACAATCAGGATCGACTCCCCTTTCTCGAGCAGCGCGAGGCGGTGGGGCATGCGGTGCGCGCGAACTACCTTTACGCAGGTGCAGCCGACTTGTATCTCGAAACCGGTGATGAGCGACTTTCCGAACCCTTGGAAGCCGTGTGGCATAACGTAATGGAAAAGAAACTTTATCTCACCGGCGGATGTGGCGCTCTGTACGACGGCGCCTCGCCCGACGCCTCGCCAGCCCAGGACCAGATCACACGCGTTCACCAGGCGTACGGACGCAATTATCAGCTTCCGAACGTCACAGCTCACAACGAAACCTGCGCTTCGGTGGGTGCCCTGCTATGGAATTGGCGTCGACTGCTGGCCACCGGCGATGGCCGCCACGCCGATTGGATGGAACTGGCCCTCTACAACTCGATTCTCAGCGGCGTCAGTCTCGACGGCACTCGCTACTTGTACGTCAATCCACTGCGTGTGGTCGCGACCAACCCGACCGAAATGCGTTGGTCGCGGCAACGGAAACCGTTCATCGTTTCGTTCTGCTGTCCTCCCAACGTCGCCCGTACCGTGGCCCAGAGCAGCGGTTATGCCTACAGCCGATCCACTGGCACGCTGTGGGTGCACTTATACGGAAGCAATCGCCTCTCGACGACCATCGACGGCGAACCGCTAGAACTCGAACAAATCACCGAGTATCCATGGCAGGGCGAGATCGCCTTTTGCATTCAACGGGCACCTGCCGGCGACGTCGCTTTGAAGCTTCGCTTTCCCGCCTGGGCAGAGTCGCACGCACTCACTGTCAATGGCCAGGTCGCCAAAGCTGAATCAGCCGACGGCTATCTGACGCTTAGCCGAACCTGGAAAGCGGATGACGTGGTTCAACTATCACTGCCCATGCCGGTTGTTAAACTAGAATCCCACCCGCTGGTCGAGGAAAGCCGCAATCAACTGGCCGTCAAACGTGGTCCGGTGGTCTACTGCCTGGAATCGGCGGACTTGCCTGAGGGCGTCTCGCTTGCGGATGTCGGACTTTCGACCGACAGCGAACTGCAGCCCGTGTTCAACGCCGATCTTCTGGGAGGCGTAGTAACGCTCGAAGGTGAACTGCCGGTGAGGGAAAGCGAAGAGTGGAAATCGCTGTATCGTACGGTCCGCGAAAGCGACACTCGCAAGATCCGTTGTCGCTTGGTGCCGTACTATGCTTGGGGCAACCGCAAGCAAGGCGAGATGACCGTCTGGATGCCCCGCATGTGAGCGGCGTCGTCCCGAGCTGATTAATCGATTGGCTTCAACCACACGACTGGCGTTCGCATCGCAACCGGCTCGCCCGACCGATACTCGGACTCCTCGACAACCTTGCCTGTGCTGGCATCGATCCAACACGCGCGATAGAGGCGACCCGTTTCGGAAGGCGGAAGTGCCAATTGCGCGTTGGGCAGTTCGGCGAAGCATAGTTGCTCCCCGGAGTCGCTGTGCAACCTGAGTAACGGCCCGTGCTCGTCCGTCGGGCGCATGTGGACCAGAGAACGTTTCAGCTTCACCGGCAACGGCGGTACGTCCGCCAACGAGCCACCTGCCATCAGCACGGCCCAGCCCGAATTCGGTGTGGGGCAATGCCGATTCGCGGAGAAGATCAAAGGCTTCTTGGGGAAGCGCAACCGGTACTCTCTTACCGCGCGGGCGACTGAAGAGAAGTCACCTCCCTCCGTTTCGATCTGCCGCTGATGCTGACGCGGCGCCATGTTCGCTCCCCCCGGAGGTGCATAAACTCCACCATCACGCGTATAGCACCAGTAGCGGATGTCGATCACGTCGATCTTTGCCGCCCTGCTGGCATCGTCGAGCATGGGGTCCTGAACATCCTTGGTCGCACTGATGGCCAGCAAGCACTGTGTAGCCAACTCGCGCCGCTGTTCATCCATGGTGTCGAGCCAGAACTGGGTGAATTCCAGCGGCCCCGTGTATTCTGCGCTCGTCATGTGAATGACGTTACGGCTCTCCTTCAGGGCGGCCACGCACTGCTGCAAGTATGCCCGATGTAGCGCCCGAAGCGGTGCGTTTGCGGGATCGTAAAACTGGTGGGCGATGAAAATACGTTTGTCCCCGATGTAAGGTGGTGGCTCGGTGAGGCCCGTATTGTTGATATTGTTCGCCGGACGCCAGGGACAGTCGGCCCAGTGAGCGCCGGCCTCGAGAATGTTGTGTTGAAAGTAACACTGGTGGAGCAGCACCTTCTGCCTCTGGTCGCACAAGTTCGCCATCTCGGCCAGCCGCGACCAGTACCAAGGGTTGTACTGCGTCAGGTCGTAACGGCTGAGGCCATCCCACGCCGTCCCCTGCCCGGTCCGCGCGAACGGCTGCTCGAAGAACGGCGGCACCACGGCGCCCGTGGCACGGCGCACCATTAGGTGATCATCGCGACGGCGATCGTACCACAGGCCGTAGTGATGGTCGTAGGCGACCTGGCCTTGCTCGTCCATCTCGGCCAGCACTTGCGGCAGCTCATCGGTCACACCGACCCCATATCGACCGGGCGCAAACCGCGTGATTGAAGGCCCAAACCCAGGAGCGTCGTCAGGCCGAATGGTGCCCCGCCACCAGGTTGGAGACAGAGTGCCGCCAGTGACGACCTGGCCGTCGACGGTCAACCAGCCGTTGACTACCTCCACCGGATCAACATCACGTGCGAGTTCGCTTGTTTTATTGCGAGCCGCAGCGTGTTGCTTTGCCGAACGGGGCACCGATGGCGGCTCCGTGTCTCGCATTCGCTCTTCGATCAGATCTCGCAACGTGCGTGCGGGCTGATTCGACTGGGAGACGAACTCCTGGGCCTCTTCGTGCGTGGGGCTTGTTGATGCAATGGGATCGAGCAGCAGCGGCCCAATTCGCTGGGCGGCCTCCGCTCCATGATGCTGCGACACTTGCTGCTGGAATAGACTGGTCGGCCGCACAAAGTCGCTCTCCCCATGGAACTCGCCGTCACCCACAGGCTGTGCCCAGAAGCCGACTACCCAGTTGGCGGCTCCCGGAGGATCGAAGCAATGAATCTGCGCCGCCTGGCACTGCCACGCCAGGCAATTGGCGGCCGACCAACCTGCACCGAGGGGATCGAGCCAGCGATTGCCGAGGAAGAGATTGCCTCCGTCGATCCGCACGTTATCGTATAGCACGCCGGTGGCCCAGCTTTCTAGCGGTCCGCTGTCGCCATTGGTATCGTACGCATAGCAATGGACAAACGCATTGGGCCCCGGAGCGCAATGCCCCACGGCAAAGTCATGCTGCCCGTGCTCGGCCCAGCATCGCAGGAAGAGAGTCTGCCCTCCCTGGGTGAAGAAGCTGTGCCTGCGGTAACCGCCGAGTTCGGAGATCGGTTCGAGGCTCAGGCAGTCTGCCACCGTCACGCAGGTGCAGTCTTCCAGCAATAGCACCGCACCACCCGCAAAGTGCTCGAACCGCAGACGCCGAAGCCAGCCGTTCCTGGCATGGTTCATCACGACTCCGTGCCAGCTGTGCTCTTCGTCGTTTGGATTGCCTTCCTTGAACTCGCTGCGGAGCTGCAGGTCTTCGATCCCGGCGTTCTCGAGACGAAGCCCCGCGTCAAACTGGCACACCGTGCCCATGGTGCCAACCTCTTGGTCCATGGCACACGTCAGTGGGGCGTCGAGCGTGATTGTATTGCCGTCGACGCTTTCAACACTGCGTTCCCATCGCACATCGCACCGCCCCGCTCGCCACCCCACCCCCAGCACTTTGGCGTTGAGTAGCTCAATCCACTCCTCCGAACTGGGGCGGTTTACCAGTACTCGGTCGCCCGCCTGGAACCTACTGGCGTCGGTCAACACCAACTCGGTCGCTCCCACGGGTACATAGTCTTGCTTGATGGTCGACGGTTCGCCGAAATGGGGAACCGGATCTTGCCGGGGGCCAACTCGGATTAGTGGTCGGCGTCCTTGGCCGGTGGCTACGACGGTAGTCCCTCCGTCGGCGGCCCCGGCACCACGCAGTACGACTCCGCTTTCGGAGATGCGAAGCTGTCCGGAGACGTGGTGCTCACCCGTTGCCAGGTAAACGGCCCCACGAAAGCCTTGCGAGTTGATCGGCAACCGGGCGACTTCGTCCAAGGCCGCTTGGATCCGCTCCGTCGCGTCACCAGGCTGAGCGGCGATAACGACCTTCACTTCCACGCTGGGCGGCGATTCCGCCCCGCCGGTGTAGCCGCAGCTCGAGAAGTCGGGAACGCGGTCTCCCGACTCGGACACCTCGTACTCCAGCCGATTCGCGCCCCCGATGTGCACGGGTGGCGCCGCGCAGCTCGCCCTGCACCAAGTAGTAAACAGCACCATCCAGCCGATGACCAAAAAGTGAGTTTGGCCCCTCATGCTATCCACCTTCCACTTGCCGTGATTCTGTTGCCGAGGTGTCGACCGGGCGGCGTCTCCAGTAGTTTGCCAGGAGCGAGCCAGAGACATTCATCCAGGGACTGAACAATATTGGGGCCAGTCCCATTGTAGCAATTTTACCCATTTCGCTCGCCAATGTGACACCCAACGCACCATTCTGCATGCCCACTTCCAGCGCAATCGTCCTTGCACCAGCCGAATCGATACCCACCGCCCGGCTCAACGAGTAGCCCAACAGATAGCCAAGCGTATTGTGAAGTATTGCCGCCACCAACAGCAGCCAACTAAGCTCGATCAACTGATCACGACCACTGGCTACGGAAATGGTCGTGAAATAGAGAATCCCGACCATCGAGATCAATGGCATCCAATGATGCAATCGAGGATGATGCTGCACGGCCAGATGGTAGACGACCCCGGCCGCGATGGCGCCCAGCAAGTAGTTCAGAATCACAAGTCCCCCTAACGCAATGGATTCGGAGGTGGTAAGCGATTCGATCCAGGTCCAGCCACCCGTCAGCATGAAGAGGAACCATGCAGCCGTAAACGTTGCCACTGCATAGAGACTACGACGAACGGCTTGCGGCGTGAATAGTAACACATCGTGCAACAAGGCGGCTCCAATCGGAACGATCATGATCTTGATGATCGTCAGCATCATCTCGACGAAGTTAATCTCGATGAACTGCCCCGCGAGCAATTTCATCCACATGGGTGTAAGCACGGGCGCCAAGAGTGTCGCCACGGCCGTAAGCGTCACCGATAGCGCGAGGTCACCCCGAGCTAGATGCACCATGACGTTCGATGCAAGGCCGCTTGAACAGCAGCCGATGAGCACCACGCCGGCGGCGACCTCGCTGGGTAGGTGCAGGGCAAGAGCCAGCCCCAACCCAACCAATGGCATAATCGTGAACTGGCATACCAGCCCCACCACCACCCGCAGCGGAGTGCGTGCCACGCCGGCGATATCCGCCAGCCGCATCTGGGTACCCATGCCAAACATCACCCCCTGCACCATCAACAACATGAGCCACCTGTTTTGCAGGTCGATTGGCCTACCGAACAGTTGAAAGTTGAGTAGCAACTGCGGATAGAACATCGCTAGTGCGATGCCAGCTAACATCCAGGCCGTGAACCGAAACGGGGACATCCACGACCGTGTGCCAAGTCCTAGGGCGAGCGCCACCAAACCGCCAATCAACGCTGCCGCCCCCCACGAGCGGCCCATCGCCAGAGCGCCCACGCCAACCGCCACGATAGGCAGTGAAAGGACCAGCAGGATGCGATACAACTGCAGCATACTCTACGCCTGGCAATGCTCCGCGAGGTAGGTTACCGCCAGGCGGGGACTGGAGAGGACTGGCGTGTCGATCGCACCCAATTGTGGCACTACCCGAGCCATCGACGCCTGGGCAAGCACCACGACGTCGTTGTCCTTGGCCAGCTTCAACAGAGCTTCGGCAACCATGGAATCATGCTTGTCGCTGTCGCCCGACATCAGGGCCTCAAAGGCTCCTTCACACAATTGGGCCGTGAGATCGATCGACTTGTCGGCGAGTTGGGCGCGACGCCTGATCAAATCGGCCGTGGGCTCGAGCGTCGTAGGTAGCGTAGCCGCCACGCCAATCCGAGTGCCCACTGCGACGGCCTGGTCCGCCATCGGTTGGTCGACTCGTAGCACGGGCGGGTCGACAAGTGTCGCGGCTCTTTCCACGGCTTCGCCGATCGAGGAGCAGGTTACCAGGATTTGGTCGGCGCCGGCTTCGCTGGCCGCGATCACTTGCGAGGCCACGCGGCGGGACACGCTCGGTGTGAGCCGCCCGGCCGCGATAACGTCTTTGATAAGGCTGTCGTCCGCGATGTTGAACACGGCCACTCCTGGCAACAACTCTTCACAGAGTTCTGCAAATACCGGCACCAATGTCGCTGAGGTGTGTATCAAACCAAGTTTCTTCATGCTGCTCCTCCCTGCCCCGCTGCCAGATTTGCGAGGAAGTCGGGTCGGCCGACTTGCCCGCCCTTAAGTACGATCTGCTGTCCATCAAGCCATGGTTCCGACGAAACGATGCGGCATATGGGTGCGCCTGGAGTCAACGGTGCCACAAAGCGGAGCGATTCAACGGGCAGTGTCGCCGCGGTATGGCTCGAAGTATCCCCGCCGGCGAGTACCAGAAGATCCGGTCGAACTCGTCGCAGCACCTGTTGACATAACTGGCCAAGGTATCGCCCTAATGCCTCTGCCGAAAGTTGGCTGCGAGGTGTCTTTGCTTCGGTGGCCACGATCACGGACTCGCTAGATTCCAGGCAGTCCATCACGCATCTTGCCAGATGTTCCAGGGACCTTTCGCCGGTGGCTATCTGCTCGATGGTGAGCGTTAGTTTTCGCAATCCAGACTCTTGAGCGAATTCGACCTGTGCGGCCGTCACCGGCGAGCAACTTCCGGCGAGTACCAGCGCGACACCACGTAGGTCAGCGACTCCCGGGCGGCTTACTTCACGCAACTGGCCAGTCGCCCGCCAGTGTGCGGTGAGCACCGACTCCACCGCTGAAGACCCCACCCAAAACAGGGGCTCGTCGACCGTGCCACGCGGCGCGACCAGGGCGCCAATCTGCCCGAAGTGATCGTCCGTCAGTGTATCGAACAATACAACCCGGCAGTGCTCGTCGCTTAAGATGTGTTCCAGCTCGCTGGCGGCTTCCTCAGGGGGCAGCGCAAGCGTACGCACATCTACCAGGCCGACCCGCTGTTCCGTCTGCTTGGCCAAGTGCCGTCGCAGGTCGGCCTCGTCGGCTGGAGTGGTCGGATGCTGGCTCATTGATGGATGGCGGTCGAGGCGGTATGCCGATCCGGTTGCGCCGATGCCCATGCTGGCGAACAAGTTACCAAATACGCACCAACGACCCAGCGTCGGTGTACCGACCACCACCGGGATAAATAGAGAAGTAAACAGGCTACTGGCCACGTCGATCACTCGGCCAATGCTGCCCACGGAGGGGGAAGAATCGAACGTCGAACAGACCTTGTAGTGAACGTGCGGCGCCCCCAAGTCACGTAGCGATGCCAATGCCGGGCGAATCACGTCCTCCAGTTGGTTTGTAGGCATGGCTCGGGTGGAGCCAGCGACGCCCACCGCTTGAATATCCGGGTCGCTGGCTACGCGGTCGCGGCTGGGCGATTGCAGGTAGAGCGCCGTCCGCACACCGGCCAGTTCGAGTCGCTCCATCGCATCGGTAGCACCGGTCAGGTCGTCTGCAAAGTAGGCCATCCACGGTGTTGAGTGGGCCGAACGCATCATCCGCGGCCCCCGGCGAGTTGCTCAGCCAGTTCGGTTCCGCCAAACTTCGCAACCGACTGTCGAAACTCGGGATAATCGGCAGCGGCTTCCAACAGCGTTCTTCCGTCCACGGCGGCTTGCCAGGCTTGCTGGATTGCCACTACGCCCGCCGCGGGTCCGCCGGGATGAGCCATAATTCCTCCACCGGCCATGTACAGCAGGTCGGTCGTCTGGGTGCGGCGATACGTCTCGAAAGCCTGCCCGCCCCACTGCCCCGACGAGACGACAGGCAGCAGTGGCCGAATCAGCCCGAGCGGCTCCTGACACGCGGCGATCGATCGGACGACCGAATCATCCGGTTCCCAAAACTTGTTGTCTATTCCGTTGACGTGTAGTTGATCGACGCCAGCCAATCTCCATAGTTTTGAATATGCGGGAAACTCCACCCCCAGTAGCGGGCTGCGCGTCATCATGCCCCAGCCATTGCGATGCCCGTGGATGGCCAGATTTCCGTGTTCGCAAAGCTTCCTCACGGCCACCAGCCCCACGCTGTTCACGCTCACCATAGCGCAAGTGCCGCCGGCCTCGACCAGATGATCGTAGTGCTGCAACATGGCGTCAAGTTCGTCGGTGACGTTCATCGCCAGCATCACGCGTTTGCCAGTTCGATCGGCATGGCGGTTCACCACGTGCATCAACGCAGCAAGTCGCTGGTCGAATGGCGAGTGCGGTGGATTTGCCATCAACTCGTCGTCTTTAATGAAGTCGATGCCGGCTGCCACGATTGGCTCTATCAAGCGTGCGGTCTCGGTGGGCGAAAGCCCAACGCTCGGCTTGATGATCGTGCCAATCAGCGGACGATCGGCTACGCCGGCGAGCTGTCGACATCCCTGCACGCCCTGCTTGGGCCCAACGTAGTGCTGCAATAGATCGTCCGGGATCTCCAAGTCCATCAGCTTGAGCCCGGTGAAACCACGGAGTTCGAAGAGGTTGCCGCCCACCGTCGACACGATTGCTGGCAGATTGGCGCCAAAGTTGTCGACCGGCCAACTGACGGCCACTTCGGCCCGTTGATATCGATCCGCGTAGCGCCCTCCCGGAAGGCTTGGATGCTCCACCACCTCCAGCAGGTCGATGCGTTCGACTCGTGCCGCAAAACGCTGCTTGAGTTCTTCCGATTCGCCTGGCACAGCGACAAACGTTCCCGAGGATTGCTCACCGGCCAACTGCGCAGCCGCCTCCTCGACCGGCAGAGGCGTTTCGACCAGGTAAGTGGCGGTGAGACGAGTCATCAGTTAGCGATACGTTCGTAGTTTGTGTGGGCTGAAAGTCGGCCCCTGTCACGTGGCTACTGCAACACGCGCCGGACGGCCGAATGCCAGCCATCGACCAGATTGCCCAGTCGCTCCGACTTCATCTGCGGCTCGAACAGCGTAACATCACGAGGCAATTCACTTAGCGAATTCATCGATTCCGCCATTCCGAGGCCGAGCATACCGGCCATTGCGGCACCGAGGGCAGAAAAGTTGGGGGACGATGCTGAGATCAATTTCACTTCGGCGATGTCGGCCACCATCTGCATCAGCAGTCGGTTGCGAGTGGGGCCGCCATCCACGCACAATGAAGTGGGACGCACCCCGCTCATGGCAAGCATCTCAACCACATCGCGAACCTGCAGCGCAATCGACTCGAGCGCGGCGCGAGCCAAGTGCTCGCGCCCCGTGTAAGCGGTCATTCCCACAATAGCCGCCCGCGCATTGGGCTGCCAGTAAGGTGCGCTGAGTCCCGCAAAGGCGGGAACGAGGTAAACGCCCCCGCTGCTATCGACTTTCCGTGCGAGTTGCTCGGCTTCGTCTGGGGAGTCGAACAAGCCGAGTTGATTCTGCAGCCAGGCGATAGTCGCCGCTGAGTAGTTGATCAGTCCTTCCCAGGCGTACGTCGGCTTTCCGTCGACAACCCATGCCAGCGCCGCGACGGCCCCGCAATTAGGCATCTGCAGATCGCCAATATTCAGCAGCACCGAGGTTCCCGAGCCGAACGTGGCCTTCGCGTCGCCGGGCGAGTAGCATCGCTGCGCAAATAGCGAGGCCTGCGAGTCGCCCATGATGCCGCAGATCGGCACGCTGGCCGGTAGCGCGCCAGCTAGGTCGGTCTCGCCAAACATGCTCGTATTGTCGCGGACCTCGGGCAGAGCACATGGCGGCACATCGAACAGGTCACATAGATCGGCATCCCAATCGCGTTTGGCGATGTCGTACAGCAGCGTGCGACTGGCGTTGGTGGGATCAGTCGCGAATACAGATCCGCCCGTCAAGCGATGGACTAGATAGGCGTCGATCGTCGACACACAGGCGTCACCACGAGCGGCCGCCTCGGCAATGTCGGGGCGCTCTCGCATGAGCCACAAAATCTTGGAACCTGAGAAGTAGGAGTCAATTCGCAACCCCGTCTTCTCGGCAACGTGCGCTTCGTGCCCTGCCTGACGAAGTTCCTCGCAGATGGCGTCTCCCCGGCGGCACTGCCACACCACAGCGCTGGCTAAGGGACTGCCGGTGCAACGTTCGAAGACGACGAACGTCTCACGCTGGTTCGTGATCGACACGCCGCGCACCTCGTGCAACTTGTCACGGTTGCGGCTGCAGAGTTGGCTCGTCGACTTCAGCAAATTTTGCCAAATCTCTTCAGCATCGTGCTCCACCCAGCCCGGTTGCGGATAGTGCTGCTGGTGCTCGAGTGAAACGGAATCCAAGGCGGTCGCTTGCGAGTCGAACAGGATCGCCTTAGTAGCCGAAGTACTCTGATCGATGGCGATCAACAGGCTCATAGTGTAGCCCCTTGTGCGGCCAGAGCATCGCGGGCTTCGGCGACGATACCTTCCATCGAGATTCCGTAGTGACTGAAGATTTCGGCCTGGCTCCCGGTGTAGGTGTCCTCATCGGGAATTGCCACAATGCGGAACGCGGGTGTAACGCCAGCGGTCAGCAGCACCGTGGCGCACGCCTCGCCTAAGCCACCATGGATTGAATGCTCTTCGGCTACTACCACGGCACGACAGACGCGCGCGGCACCCATGATGGCGTCAATATCCAATGGTTTGACACAGGGTACGCTCAACACGCGGGCCTCGACGCCTTCCTCCTCTAACAGGGCCGCTGCCAACAAGCAATGGATAGTCGCCTCGCCGGTGCCGATCAGCGCCACGTCCGTCCCATCGCGGAGAACCATTGCCTGGCGGGGATCTGCAGGTACAGATGATTCTCCGAGGTCGTACATCGCCGCCTTGCCAAACCGCAGATAGACAGGCTTGGCGTGGCTGGCTGCCCAACGCACGGCGGCCTGGGTTTCACGATTATCGCCTGGCGCGAGGATCGTAATATTGGTGATTGCTCGCAGAGCGGCAAAATCGTGAAGCGAATGGTGCGTGCTGCCGAGTGCACCATAGCTCACTCCGGCGCTTATGCCGACCACGTTGACCGGTACGTCGGAGTAACATACATCGTTTTTGATCTGTTCCAACGACCGTGCTGTGAGGAAGCAGCCAGGCGAAACGGCGAACACCTTTTTGCCGGTGGACGCGAGTCCTGCCGCTACGCCCACCAGATTCTGTTCGGCGATCCCGACCTCCACAATCTGGCGGGGCAACGCCTGCCCAAAAGGCTTGAGCTTACCCGAGCCCCGCGAATCGCTGGTCACGGCCAGCACGTCGCGGTCCTGCTCCGCTAGAGCTTGGACCGTCTCGGCAAACACTTCAAGATTGGCCCGACCTTTTTCCAAGCCAAGTCGCGCGATCTGACGTTGAGCATCCGACGAATACACACTGGGGGCGGGCGCACTCATGTTGCCACCCCTTTGAGTTCGCACAATTGGGCTTCGAGTTCCTCCAGGGCCTGTCCATACTCTGCTTCGCTTGGTACTCCGTGGTGCCAACTGACCACGTGCTCCATGAAGCTGATCCCTCGCCCCTTAATGGTGTGGGCGATCACGCAGGTCGGCTGTCCCGATGCCCGACTGATGAGTGCTTGGGAAAGTGCCTCGATGGAATGCCCATCGACTTCAATCACCTTCCAACCGAAGGCGGCGAACTTTTCGTCGAGCGGCTCGTTCGAACACACCTCGCGTGTTCGTCCCGTGATCTGCAGTGTGTTGCAATCGATAATGGCGGTCAGGTTTTCCAGCTCATAGTGCGCGGCGCACATGGCGCCTTCCCAGTTGGAACCCTCAGCCAGTTCGCCGTCCCCTAGCAGGGTGAACACTCGGTACGGCGCGTGATCCAGCTTGGCGGCCAGGGCCATGCCCACCGAAATTGGCAGTCCATGCCCCAACGCTCCGGTGTTCATCTCGATACCCGGCACTTTGCGTGTAGGATGGCCTACGAATGGTGAGCCACCATGACAGAGCGTGGAGAGTTGCTCGGCGGGAAAGAATCCCTGGTCGGCCAGTACCACGTACAGTGCCTCGACCGAGTGTCCCTTGCTCTGCACGTAACGGTCGCGATTCGGATCGTCCCAGTTCGCAGGGCCGACGTTCAAAACCCGATTGTAGAGCACATTTAGGATGTCGACACACGACAAGCTCCCGCCAGTATGACCGGCGCCGGCCCCGTAGATACACCGCAAGATGTCGCGGCGATACTCAAGGCTCTTTACCTGCAAATCATGGTTGGAAAGCTGGGACCCAGTCATCGCTGTCTAGCACTCCCCATGGACGTAGGTAGGCCAGCACAGGTAGGTCTCAAAGGCTTCCTGAAGCACTGCTGCGGTGTGCGACTGCGTCATTACCACATGATGCTCAAAACCCTGGCGGCATACGTGCTTCAGCAGTCCCTGGAGGTTGGGGACCTCCGCAACCGCGCGAGTGCCGAACGTGTCGAGCTCGTCGTTGGTCAGTTGCCCCTGCCCCACGTAAGCCCGAATGCAGCCATCGCTGTCGGCTGTTGTCAGCCGACCATAGGTAAGAGGGCCCGCGGGCGTGCGGCCCTTCAGCGCTCCATAGGTGTTTTCTTCCCCTAAAGTGGTGCCAAGGATCGGAGCCGTAGCGATCGTGATGTCCGGCAAGAAGCTCTTGGCCCAATTGCCACAATGGAACAGCGTACACTTGTTCTCGTCGTCGCCATAGTTGTTGTTCCAGTCGACCAAGGCCGCTGGCGTGGCAGATGCCAACTGCATCGCGTACATGGTAAGCGTGCCCGTTACGTCCACTTCGCAGGCACTCGGCATAAAACGTTCGCTCATCATGCTCATAAGCGTGCAGACATTACACCCGAGGTTCTGCTGCACGGAAGTCCAGCACTGAATAGCCGTTGCATCCAACGCGTTTTCGTCCATCCAGTCCGACAGCACGACGCCCATGCGGGCCATCTTGGTAAGCTTTTCAGGCGGCACGCCAGGTGCGGGAGCGTACCCTTGAATGTCGTCCAACTTGGCGGCCACACGGCCATCGTCGGCAGGCAACTTTTCCGCCGTAGCGATGAATTCGGAGAGATCGACCGTGGTGACGCTGACACCATTGCGTTCCAGGATTTTCTCACTGTAACGCACGGTGTTGAACGCCCCGGGGCGGGCCCCGACTGCCCCTAGGCGGACGCCGCGCAGGCCATTAACGACGCGGCACACGGACACGAACTTGGCCAAGTCGCTGCGGAAGCTATCGCTGGTGGGAGAAGATACGTGCTTTTCGGTCAGCGAGAATGGAATCCCCGCCTGCACCAGATTGTTGCATACCGATATCTTTCCGCAGAATGCGTCACGGCGGCGAGATACGCCCAACTGATTTAAGTCGTCGGGATACCCCTGAATCAGCACAGGTACATTGAGCTCGGCCAGCTTCAGAGTATCGGCCACACCTTTCTCATCGCCAAAGTTCGGCAAGCAGACAAGTACGCCATCCATTTCGTCACGACGCCTGCGGAACAGCTCCGCGCATCGCCGGGCTTCGGCATGCGTCTCGACTCCGCCCAGCTTCGACTCCTCCTCCCCCAACCACACCGGCGTGATGTTCAGTTCCTGGAACAACGCTGCGATGTCGCTACGGGCCTCCGAAATCAGGTGGTCGGGAAAGAAGTCGCGATTGCCGACGATGACACCCAGAGTCGTGGCCCGCCCCGTGGTCAACGATGTCTTGGACATCATGGTTCACTCCTTTGCGCTGGCTTCCCCGGCTTTGGTTTTTGCTCGCTGCCAGCTTTCTGCAACCGCTCCAGCTCCGCGCGCGTTACTTGCAACACAGTGCCGTGCTTGTGTCCAGCGGGGAAGTCGATGTCGCCCCCTAGGTTTTCGAATGACTCGAAGTCGCTCGTAGCCACGGCACCAAACTGGTGATCGCCATACCGATCGAAGTAGATCACCCATCGATCGCCGACTTTAGCAACCGTGGGACCTTCCGTCTTGAAGTCCGTGATCGGCTCACTGATATTCCTCCACGGACCGGTAGGCGAATCGCCTTCCGCCACCCGCAATGCCAGCACGGGACGGGTATTATCCTTAAGCACCAGCTTATAGGCTGGCCCCCCGTCCCGCCCCCAGGGCACGATCACCGCGTCGATAACGCTGAATCCCGGCTCGCAGAATAGCTTGGGGGGCGTGAAGTGCTTAAAGTCGCTGGTACGTGTGTAGTACATTCGATGGTTGTTGTCTTCGCGCTCCACTCCTAGGGGGTAGCGTCCAGGGATGGTCGAGGCCCAGACAATAATGAAGTCCTGGCCCTCCGAATCATGGAAGAGCTCCGGCGCCCAGACGTTTACGGCATCTGGCTCGTGCTTCATTGCTGGTATGAACCTCTGGGGCGACCAATGCACCAGATCGCGGGACGACGCGTAGCCAAACCCAAGGTCGCCCCGCCAGTTGGTCGTCCACACCAGATGAAAGGTGCCTTCTGGACCGCGCACGCAACTGGGGTCGCGCATTAGTCTGCCTTGGCCGACTGTCGGCTTCAAGAATACGCCGGGGATCCGCTGCCAATGAAGTCCATCGTCGCTCCACAAGAAACGCAGCCCATCCGTGGCCGGCTCTTCGAAGGATGTGAACAGATAGACGGAATCCTTGCCGCTGGAGTTCCCACCTGACTCTTCAGCCGACGCTGTGCTCGCCGCGCCAACTAGCACCAGCAAAGCCGCCAAACACGCACAGACGGCGACCGGGACAGTTCGTCGGTAGGCGATGGCGACCATAATTCTGGAAGTACAACACTGGGAAACAGTCGATTGGCTCGAGGTTACGCGTCGACGCCATCAGTCGATCGGTTGGTGCAGTCGCTCTCGACCCGTGTCGCTACCGTTGCGACGCCCCACAGCGTTCCAGGCCTCGGGATCGACATCGTAGTTAATCGTGTGAACCGATCCATCGCAAAAGGCAGCGTTGAGCGCCGAGTGAGGACCGCCGAAGTTCTCCGTGTAGAGTTGCTTTGAGCCATCGATGTCTTGCTGGGGCATCTTGTCGGGCTCGTCCTCCGGATCGTCCGGTGTTTGCGTACCAGTCCATCGGACCGTGTCCCAGTCGTACCCTTCGTACATGGAGTTATTGTCGGCAACGTGTGATCCATCGAGATACCGGTTCGTCGGCACGAACTTCTCGGCAGCCAACAAGGTATTGGATGCGCCATCGGTAACCTGCCGGAGTTTCGCTCCACGACGGAGACCAACGATGCCATCCCACATCTCGCGGTACTGCCACGCGTTCCATCCCCAGTCGCCGCAGTCGGGGTACGACTGGTAGCAGAATGGTCCCGCCGTTGGTCCCTGGACGATCTTCACCTTGGCGCCGCCGCCGTTTGCGGCATAGTCGGACTTGGCGTACTTGTCAGGAGCATTGGCGTTGAGTGGCGGTTCGATGGGAGGATCGCCCGAAGGATAAGCCTCCACAGCACGACGCGACGGACAGATGAACACGCTGATAGGGTGCTCCATTTGCGCGGCAATGGCCTGCTTCTTCGGGCTGGAATTACTCATGATGTCATTTCCGAGGCCTTGACCGACTTGGGCCACCGCGGCTTCTTCGATGTAAGGCGTGATCGCGAAAACCCAACCACCGGGCTGTTTCTCTCCGACACCCCAATCGGGATCCCCCACCCAATAGAAGCCCCAACCACCTGCGGGAAAGTGCTTGTGCGTGCTTTCGTGATTCAAACTTGCCAAGGCAATCTGTTTCAGATTGTTTTTGCACTGACTACGGCGGGCCGCCTCGCGGGCTGCTTGCACAGCGGGCAGCAGCAAAGCGATCAGAATGCCGATGATGGCAATCACCACCAGTAGTTCAACCAGCGTAAATGCTCTGTGGTTACCAGAGTTGCGCGCCGTTCTCTCAAGATTCCGAATAGCCATTGTGATGTTCACTCCTGCGTGCACCCGTTCAGCGGGCAAGGGTTTTGGGAGCGTTTCCGCTTTGTGAATTCTATGCGTCGTCGCCGCCAACGTTGGCGGACGCGCCTGCCCTATATCCGGACAAGTTCCAGCAACTACAACCGAGACGTTGACAGATTTAACCGCGCTAGCCGACTTGACTTTCCGACTAACCACGCTCCCGGTCGCGGAAGTCGCGCGGAGGCGCACCTTCGCGTTCGATAAACATGATTCGCATCCGTTCGCGGCTCGGGAAACCTGACAAGTAGGAGACCGTCTTGATTGGCAAATCGGTCTCCAATAGCAATCGCTTGGCACGAGCGAAGCGACAAGCGTTGATTTCATCCAGAACGCTCCGACCAAGCGACTCCGAGAAGCGCCGATCGAGAGTTCTGCGAGTTACCGGCAGTTTGCGGGCGACGTTCGCCACCGCCAAAGGAGGGGTATGCGTGTCGTTCCAGATGATCTCGATGGCCGCCTGCACGATCTCATCTTCAATTTCGTGCTCGTCCAGCGAAGCAGACCTTATAGCCCCGACCTGCTGCTGCCCGCCGAGCGGGAAATTGGTGGTTTGGCCGATAGCGTCAAACAGCGCCCCCAGCACCATCGACGCCACGGCATGACCGCTTTGGCTGGGGTACTGCTGCACCAGATTGAGCACTCCGTCGAATCCCTGCCGAAGTGTCTCCACTTGCTCGGGGGTAACGATCGCTCGATGGGGAGTGACCCCCGCCTGGGACAGACTATGAGCGACGGCCTCTCCGCTCAGCGACACCCATCGTTCGGTCCATCCGGTATCCCGCATGGGGCGGTAGCGATGCCACACGCCTGGCAGCAGGAAGATCAGTGCGTCGCCGTGAAAGCGAACCAATCCCGTGGCGGCGGACTCGAATTCGCCATGGGCGTCGGTTATGTAGACGATCTGGTACTCGGGCAGCACTCGCCCGGTGCACCATTTGAAGTTGTATAGATTCGGATGATTGCTGTCGGTGTACGCTTCGCCCGGCACGACCTCGCGCATGCCAACTCCGGTTACGACGGCCTCGTCCGAGTTGGATGCTGTTTCTGGCAAGTACCGAAAGAACTGTCGTCCTTGCTGCGATACACGGTCGCGTTTCGTCGGCGAAGTGACGTTCAGGCCCTGCAATGCAAACGCAGATCGTGGGTCTCCTGACAGCAATTCATGAGCTGCGGGTAGGTTAAGGACAGTCATACGCTAATTCTCGCCTGACTAACAAGCTAGGGTTCGAAATGGTTGTTTGGCAGTCGTAAGACTGGGACTACTTCGTTACGGCCTTTAGTGCCATCCGCATCGAAGGCGGCAGGTTGAGCGTGCCGAGAGTGACCGGCGCTTCGCCGTCGGCATGCGATTGCAGCGATTGCTCGCAAGAGTGCTGAATGTGGCTAATGACAAGTTCAGAAGCTTTAGCTGAATCCTTGGCTATTAGAGCATCCAAGATCTTACGATGCCAACGATTCGCATCGATCACCCGACTGAGGGAGTGGACCCCCCGGCGGGCATAGAACATGGATGAAATGCTACGCGTCTGCTCGAGTATCTCGCCCAATCGGCGGTTTCGCGCCGAAGAGATAATAAGCATGTGAAACGCCATATCGGCAGCCAGGAAACGACTAAGTGCGTCTCCTTCCAAACTATTCGCTCCGCAAGTCTGTGCAGACGTGATCTCCGCGTCGATAGCCACACACAATAGCTCGAGTTCTTCGAGTACTTCGGCGGTAATCTGCTGTGCAGCTTTGGCCGCAGCCATGCCCTCTAGTGCCTGCCGAACTTCAAACAGCTCGCGTAAGTCTCGAGGAGAAAGACTGCGAACAACGGTGCCGTAGCGTGGAATCTGGTCCACTAAACCTTCGTGAGACAACCGTCGCAGCGCTTCCCCCACAGGGGTACGGCTCAGCCCCAGTTCCTTGGCGATGGCCGCTTCAGACACAATAGCGCCCGAGGAAAGCTCGCCGGAAGTAATCCGCTCACGTATGGCCGCATACGCGACCTGGGAATGGCTAGGCCTATTCTTCATGGTGTGGCAGTCACTTCGGCCTGAATGGCCCCTGAACACAAGCCTTCAGGGCCCAGCCTAGGCGAAGTTTATGGATGAGTGAAAAGTGAGTGATGAGCGAAGCTCGACCTCTCCGAATCAGGATTGGTAGCAGCTTGTATCGCCTTACGATCCCACTGGAATTCCAGTGGTTCTTTAACCCATTGGACACCACTAAGTTATTACAGTCAACCAATTTACGACGTTTACTTTTTGCAATCGCACTGCCCTAGCTTGCAGCCGCGGGGCTGATTGCGAATCGGAAAGCCCAGATTCTGCATGGCTCGCGACTTCACCGAATTGGGCAATGTGCATAATGACTTTTTGCGTTGAGTAAATGCGCCCTTTCGAACCGCGTCGCGCATTTATGTCATGTAGGCAACATTGCATCTGGCGACTGTCTCAATTCAGGTCGGACGCCACACCGACTTGCCACACAATGGCTGGTATGCTGAATATGTCCTTGTCCTTCTTCCGTACGGCTCTTCTCGGGCGCAGCCCTCATTCGTCATCTATGTTCCTTTCCCATTGGCCCCACTTGCTGTTTGCATCTGCCCGCGCTGCGCGCTTTACCACATTCACTGCGTTGTGTTCCCTGGCAACTTCAACCTGCCTGGGCGACGCCCCCGCTGACAAAGCTGGTGCGGTCGTTTTGAGTGAGTTCATTTACACCGAAGCTCCGTTTCCTTCCTGCCATGCTTCGACTCTGGAGGAGACACCCGATGGACTGATTGCAGCCTGGTTTGGCGGCACGCACGAGCGACATCCCGATGTCGGCATCTGGGTATCCCGGAAAACGTCTCAAGGTTGGAGCACGCCGGTGGAAGTCGCCACGGGCGAGACCGACGAGCAGCGCTATCCCACTTGGAACCCCGTGCTCTTTCAGCCAACGGAAGGACCATTGCTGCTGTTCTACAAAGTCGGCCCCTCCCCACAGGAGTGGTGGGGCATGTTGATGAAATCGGAGGATCATGGCCGAACGTGGTCCGCCCCCCAGCGTCTACCCGATGGTATTTTTGGTCCCATCAAGAACAAGCCCGTGGAACTAGCCGACGGTGTTCTGCTCTGTCCCTCGAGCACCGAGGACGAAGGTTGGCGCGTGCACTTCGAAACCACCAGCGACTTTGGTAACACTTGGCAGCGCACCGCGCCGCTAAACGATCCCGAGACAATTCGGGCCATACAGCCCAGCATCCTGACCTATGGACCTCAAACTCTTCAGGCAATTGGCCGCACCCGCGAGAGCGGGATTTTTCAGATCTGGTCGCAAAATGGGGGTAAGGACTGGGGGCCCATGACCACACTCGGGCTTCCCAACCCCAGTTCGGGCACCGATGCCGTAACACTGGCCGGCGGTGAACAGTTGCTGGTCTACAACCACAGCCCTACCTACAAGATTCGAAGTCCTTTGAACGTGGCGACATCCACCGATGGAATAAAGTGGAACGCTGCTCTCGTTCTGGAAGACGATCCCGAGGCGCCCGCGGGCTACTCATATCCGGCCACAATTCAGACTTCGGATGGACTGGTGCACATCACGTACACTTGGCGCCGCGAACGGATCAAACACGTAGTTATCGATCCACAGCGGCTCGCAACACGCAAGATCGTTGACGGCCAGTGGCCCGCTGGCATGGAGGGGGCACGGTGAGCTTGCCCGTCGTCGACCTTCTGGTGATTGCCGGCTATTTGCTCGGGGTTTTCGGGTTGGGATGTTGGTTTGTCCAACGGAGTCGCACCACTAGTGGCTTCATGGCCGCCGGCGGACGCTTGCCGGGTTGGGCCGTGGGATTGTCGATCTTCGGTACCTACCTTTTCAGCAATACGTTCTTGGAAGTACCAGGAAAAGCATACGGTACCAATTGGAACGCCTTTGCCTTTTCGCTATCCCTGCCCTTGGCAGCTTGGATTGCAGTGAGGTGGTTTGTTCTCCTACACCGCAACAGCGGCTCCATATCGGCCTACGACCATTTGGAAAAGCGGTTCGGCCCGTGGGCGCGAACCTACGGCCTCGCGTGCTACGTCTTGATCCAATTGGTGCGGGTCGGTGCGATCCTGTTTGCCGTGTCCTTGGTGTTATCTACCCTCACCGGCTGGTCTCACACTACCATTATTATCGCCGCCGGCGCCCTGGTCACCATCTACACAGCACTCGGCAGTATCGAAGCGGTCATCTGGACCGACGTTGTCCAGTCGATTGTGCTCACCACCGGTGCGGCCATTCTGCTCCTGCTAATGCTGTTCGATATGCCCGAAGGCCCCGGCCAGGCGGTGCGCGTCGCCGCGGCAAACGACAAATTCTCGCTCGGTAGCTTCTCGTTCTACCTGACGGTGTCCACATTTTTGGTCCCGCTTCTGTATGGTCTGTTCGAAAATGGCAAGAACTTCGGCATCGGCCGAAGCTACGTGCAGCGATACCACGCATCTCCAAGCACTAAGCAGGCAGCCCGCAGCGTCTGGATGGGGGCAATGCTATATCTGCCTATCTCGGCCGCGTTTTTTGCAGTCGGGTTGATCGCGTACTCGTACTATCAATCGCATCCCGAACTGCTGGTCCAAGTCGAGGCCCAAGTAGCTCAGCGTGCGGTGGACGCGGGCGAAGCAGCTCCAGTTATGACGGACACCGCAGTGGGCGATAGCGTGCTGCCAGAATTCATTGTCTACGGACTGCCAGTTAACGCGACAGGCCTGCTGATCGCTGCGATTTTCGCTGCGGCCATGAGCAGCATCGATACCCCACGAAACAGTTCGGCCACCGTTACCCTACTCGACATCTACAAACGTTACCTCAAGCCCGATTGCGGCGAGCACGAGTCGATGGCTGCCCTGCACATGTCCACGGCCGGCATGGGAGCGGCGGGGGTGGCCGTGGCCCTGGCCTTAATCGGCACCGAAAGTGTCCTGGACGCCTGGTGGACCTTGTCGGGGATTTTTTCCGGCGCCCTGCTGGGAATATTCCTGCTTGGAGTCGTCAGCCAGCGTGCCTCGCGAACAGCCGGCTTGATTGGAGTGGGTGCGGGCTTGCTGATGATCCTTTGGCTTTCGCTACCACGGCTGGAAAATACAAGCATAGTGTCGCTTTCTGCGTCACTGCGAAATCCACTGCACGAACACATGACCATCGTCGTTGGAGTACTGACCGTTGTCCTGGTGGGCTTGGCCGCCTCAGGCCTTACTACCAAGAACTCAGCCCCCATTTAAAGCGAGAGAATACATGACCAGTTCACTCTTCTCCCAACCATTGCGCGGCATTGTCCCACCGATGGTCACGCCGCTGGTTGATGACGAACTCGACAAGCAAGGCCTCGACAAACTGCTCAGGCGGCTGCTCGAGAGTCCGGTGCATGGCCTGTTCGTCCTCGGCACCACTGGCGAGGGGCCTTCGCTCAGCTATCGTGCCCGCCGCACTCTAGTCGACGCCGTGACCAGTACCGTGAATGGGCGCAAACCCGTGTTGGTAGGGGTTACCGACACTTCGCTCAGCGAGGCGATCGATGCAGCGCGTTGCGCCGAAGCGGCCGGAGCCGACGCCGTGGTGTACGCTCCCCCCTGCTACCTTCCTATCACTCAGGCGTCGCTGGCCGATGGAGTACGTCGCTTAGCCGATCAGTCGCCGCTACCGGTGATGCTGTACAACATGCCCGCTCTGACAAAGAGCTGGTTCGAAATCGACACGGTCACCAAGCTGATCGACGAACCTAACATCGTCGGGCTGAAGGATAGCTCGGGCGACCTGGAGTACTTTCGCCGCTTGCTGGAGGTGAAAACGCTTCGGTCCAGTTGGACCCTGATGACGGGCCCCGAACACCTGATGGCCGAGAGCGTTGCCATGGGTGGAGATGGCGGTGTCAGCGGCGGCGCCAACATCTATCCGCGGCTGTTTACGGAGCTCTTCGATGCTGCTGATCGCGGCCATGAAGTTTCAGCAGCAACCCTCCAAGCAAGACTACAGGTGCTCGGCCGTCTGTACGCAATTAGCCCTGATCGCGGCATTTCGCCCATCCAGGGAATCAAAGCCGCCCTCGCGACGCTAGGCATCTGCAGCGCGGAGCTGTGTGCCCCGTACCGCGGGCTTCCAGCTTGTAGTCTGCCTGTAGTCGCCGAAGTGCTAAGGGACCTGGAACTGCTGCCGCCAGACGGCAAAACAGAGGCGGCAGCACTGGCCTCCACAAGCACCTCGTAGCTGTCCCCACGAACTCACTGCACCATGCCCTGGCACTCTGGACCCGATCGTGTCGGCAAATCTCTCCGCTTGCCAACGGTTTGCGGCCGCGGATTTACGCTGGTAGAGCTATTGGCCGTGATTGCGATTGTGGGAATACTCATCGCTCTGCTACTACCGGCCGTGCAGGCGGCTCGTGAGGCGGCGCGGCGGGCGCAGTGCAAGAGTCACCTGAAGCAGATTTCACTCGCCATGCTCACGCACGAGTCTGTGCATGGTCACTTGCCGACCGGTGGCTGGGGTTACCGAATGGTCGGTGACGCCGCTTCGGGCTACGGTCGCGACCAACCCGGCGGGTGGGCCTACAACATCCTCGAGTACATCGAACTAGGCCCTCGCCGGGAGTTGGGGGGTTCGATCGTCAAGCAATTGGCGAACTTCAAAGAAGTCAATCGTGACCAGTTTCTGGAGATGAACGACTTGGTGTCGACGCCGGTCGCGATGTTCATGTGTCCATCCCGCCGCCCAGCTGTGGCGTATCCGTTGGTCGACCGATCTTCCCCCTATCTTGCCTACAATGCGCAAGAGTGCAAGACAGGCACCACCGGTGCACCAAACTGTTATGTGGCTCGCGGCGACTATCGGGCGAATGCTGGAAACAAAAATCGTGGTGAGGAACCCGCAGGCGTGCTGCAGTCCCCCAATTACCAATGGTTCAGCGACAAAGGCAGTCAAAACGGAGTCGTCTACCAACGCAGCACGATTTCGTTTGGACAAATCGTCGATGGGGCATCCAATACCGCGTTGGTGGGAGAGAAATCTCTCAACCCTGCAGACTATGAGTCCGGCGAGCATTCCTCCGACGACCAATGCGTGTACACCGGTCACGATCAGGACAATGCGGGATACACGGCGCACGGCTGGGAACAGATGCCCCCAGTCAAGGATGGACAGACGACCCGTGACGCGACGCGCTGGCGGTTTGGCAGCGTTCATTCTGCGGGAATGCATATGGCTTTGTGCGACGGTTCGGTCAACGTTATCTCCTTCGAGGTGGACGCCGATGCCTTTGCAATGCTCGGCGGTCGTGACGATCAGGCCCACACGCCACAGGCTGCAGGTCAGTGATATCTCCTCTCGCGTGCGATGCCCTCGCCCCGCATGCCATGGCCCATTTTGGAGCTGCGAAGTACCGCTTCCAGCTGAATATAGGGCGGGAAAAGGGCGACGGCCCGCGGCGGATTGGCTATATTGAGGGACAAGGTGGTGCCCTTCTCTTCTGCGGAGACAATCCGATGATTAATAAATGGCCGTTTTGGTTTGTAGTCGTCGTTGCCCTGATAGGCATTCTCGTTTATCGCAAAACGATTCCCGCGGAGACGATTCCATCGCCTCCTCCGAAAAGGATCGCATTCGTAACCGGTGGCACGGGAGACTACTGGCAGGCCGCAATAAACGGGGCAAAAGCTGCTGCGGAGGAACGAGGCATCGAGCTGGTCGTTAAAATGCCTGAACAGGCAGAAAACGCTGCGGAGCAGATGGAGTTGCTTTCCGCCGTGGCCACTGCAAAAGTGGATGCGGTCGCAGTAAGTCCGCTGGATGAGAGCGGCCAGATCTCCGTGATCAACGCACTGGCGGCAGAGAAGCCTGTAGTTACGTTCGATTCCGATGCTCCGCAGTCGACACGGCATGGATACGTAGGAACCAGCAACTACAGCGCTGGACAGATGGCGGGCACATTGGTCAAGACCGCTATCCCAAACGGTGGCAAAGTAGTAGTGCTGATGGCCAACACCAGCAAACTCAACATGCAAGATCGCAAAGCCGGATTCCAGATGCGAATTGCCGAGTCTCCCGTTCCTGAGGAATCGACCGTCGATCCACGATACAACGTAATTGACTACCTGACAGACGACGGCGACAGCCAAAAGTGTGAAGAGTTGTTGAATACCAAGCTCGACGAACACCCCGACCTGGCCTGTGTGGTCGCTATGAACTCGAGACAAGGCCCCATCGTCGCCCGAGTACTAAAGCAACGCGACCTGGTCGGGCAGGTAAAAGCGATCACGTTTGACACCCCGCAAGAAACCCTTGCGGCCGTGGACGAAGGGGTCGTGTTCGCCACGATTGCCCAGGACCCGTACGCGTACGGCTACGAGGCCGTTGTGATGATCGACAAACTGTGCCGTGGGGACAAGCGTTACCTTCCGGTTGTCGGTCGTGGTGCCATGCATGTAAGCGTGGAGCCAATCAAACAAGCGGACGTGGCCGACTTTCGAAAGCGCGCATCATCCCGTCCGTAGTGTCGGTCAACAAATGGGACCATGCGATACCGCTGCTGGCACCACAGGTCCGCCCTTCGGATAGCATGTAGATAGCGCAGGAGACGCCCCCTTGAGAATCGCGACGCTAGTTTTGCTGGTTGTTCTGCTTCCCACCATTCTTTGTGCCGCCGACTTGAAAGTTGTGCAACCGACGTGCGAGTTTGCCGTTGATCCGCTGGGGGTCGATGTAAGCCAACCTCGACTTTCTTGGCAGTTGGATTCGGACGAACGGGGCGCACGACAAACTGCTTGGCAGATCATCGCCGCCACAAAACCAGAATTGCTCACCGAAGCCAAGGCCGATCTCTGGAACTCCGGTCAGCAGCAGGGCTCCGAGACGGTGCTGCTTCCGTATGCTGGCAAACCGCTTCGCTCCAGCCAGCAGGTCTATTGGAAGGTGAGAAGCTGGGACTCGCACAATGAACCTTCGCCCTGGGGCCCGGTGTCACACTTCACCATGGGCATTCTCGACCCAGCCGACTGGCGTGCTGAGTGGATTGTCGCCCCCTGGCAAACCGAGTCGATCCTGATGCGGAAGCCATTCCATGTAAAAGCGGGGCTTCAGCGAGCGATTGTACATGTCTGTGGTCTGGGACAGTTCGAAATGTCTCTCAACGGGCAGAAGTGCGGCGACCACCTCCTGTCGCCAGGGTGGACCAAATACAACCGCACTTGTTTGTACGAGACCCACGATATCACTCAACTCATGCAAGAAGGCGAGAATGCGGTGGGCCTGGTACTGGGCGATGGTATGTACCACACCGAGCGGCGGAATCGCTTCAGCAAATTCCAGGGCACCTTTGGACCACAACGCGCCTACCTGCAAATCGAACTGGAGTATCGTGATGGATCGAGCGATTTTGTTGTTACGGATGGGTCCTGGCAGGTCGATCCGGGAGCGATCACCTTTAACGACATTTTTGGTGGCGAAGACTACGATGCCGGCCGCGAACCAAATGGCTGGGATAAGCCGGGGTTCAACGACTCATCCTGGCCGCACGCGGTCTTATTGGTACGCCCCGGCGGTGAGCTTCGTGGTTTGACCTATTCGGCTCCAGCCATCAAAGCAATAGAAACAAGCAAAGCAGAGGAAGTCAGCCGCGAGAGCGAGACTCGCTACGTGCTCGATCTCGAACAGAACACGTCCTACATGCCACGGATCACCGTTACCGGTCCCAAGGGAAGCACTGTCCGCCTTACCCATGCCGAGGTGCTCGACGACCAAGGGCACATCGATCGCAGTACCTGCGGGGGAAATCGCGGCCCCGCGTATTGGCAGTACACCAAGGCCACTGACGGGCCTGAGCAGTGGATGCCGAAGTTCTTCTACGCGGGGTGCCGCTATCTGCTGGTGGATTTGCTGCCCGCAGAAGACGGCGGTCCGTTCCCCAGATTGGACCAGGTCGAAGGAGTGGTCGTGCACTCGGCCGCCACGCCTGCGGGCGATTTCGCAACGTCGAATGAGTTGCTGAACGACATCCGTACGCTCGTGAGGTGGGCTCAACGATCCAACATGGTGTCGGTGCTAACCGACTGTCCGCATCGGGAGAAGCTCGGATGGCTGGAGCAGTATCACCTGAACGGACCAGGCGTACGCTACGAATTTGATGCGCATCGCATCTTTATCAAAGGGATGCAGGACATGGCCGATTCGCAGCTCGACAACGGCCTCGTACCTAACATCGCCCCCGAATATGTGGAGTTCCCAGGCACCTTTCGGGCGGCGGCCGAATGGGGTTGTGCGGTAGTACTAACGCCGTGGCAACATTATCAGGCCACCGGCGACCGTCAGCTACTCGAAAAGTACTACGAGGTGATGCAGCGGTACCTGGCTTATTTGAACTCGATCGCCGACGACGGTATCGTCTCCGAAGGTCTCGGAGATTGGTACGACCTGGGCCCTGCCGACCGGCCCGGGCACGCCCAACTAACCCCACCACCGGTGACCGCCACGGCTTTCTACTTTCGCAGTGCCGACGTGATGAGCCAAATCGCCGAGGTGCTGGGCAAAGAGGACGACGCACACGAATATCAGCAGCTCGCCGCTGATATCCGGCGGGCCTGGCTGCGTGAGTTCCGCAACGACGATGGCACCTACGCCACTGGTTCGCAGTGCTCGAACGCCATCGCGCTAGTGATGGGCCTTGCCGAGGAGGAGGATCGACAAGCTGCGCTCGAAGCGCTCGTCAACGACGTGAAAGACCATGGCAATGCCATGACGGCCGGCGACGTAGGGTTTCGATATCTGTTGCAAGCACTCGCCATGGGCGATCGATCGGATGTGATCTACGAGATGATCAACCAATCGGAACGGCCGGGTTATGGCTACCAGCTTGCCCACGGCGCAACGAGCCTCACCGAGGCCTGGGATGCCAACCATCATGCTTCACACAACCACTTCATGCTGGGGCACATCACCGAGTGGTTCTACAAGGACTTGGTCGGCATTGCCACCGATCCTGCGGCGCCCGGTTACAAGAACATTCTCATTCGCCCCCACCTGGTGGGCGACCTCCAGTGGGCTGAAGCGACTCACCACAGCATCCGCGGTCCTGTGCGCGTCCGCTGGGAACGAAGCGGCGATGGTCTGACCCTGGAAGTCGACATCCCTGCAAATACCACCGCCACGGTGTTCGTGCCAGGCCAAGCGGGTCAGCAGTTCTTTGAATCGGGACACCCCGCCGGCGAAAGCACTGGTGTCACGTTTTTGAGAACCGAAGCTGGCCGCCACGTGTACGCTATCGAATCGGGGAACTTCGAATTTGTAGTTCGGTAGGAACAAGCCTATCGATTAATAAGCCACACAAATCCCCCGACCAGCCCCGCTACCATCACCCATCCACAGACCACCCCGAGCACTGACGTAAGCGAAGGCCTGGGAATCTGTAGACCTTGCCAATCGACAAGCATGGTGCGTTCGGCGGGCGGCGTGCCCTCTGGCAATTGGCAAGGCTGGGTGACTACTTCGCCGGGACGAACAGGCGTGTAGATGAGATCGTAGAACCGCCTGAGCTTCGTTTCGGGCACCGGCTGCGTCCAGAGACTAACAAGAATGCAGGCAAGAATGCCGCTTGCCAGATAGAACACCACGACCCATGGATCGGAAAATACCAGGCCGTCGGCTTGCTCCTTGACGACTCCCCCGCCCGTGATCCATTCGTGCTGGGCAAGCCATCCGACGAAACTCTCAACGTTGGTCAGAGCCCAAGCAGCCACTGCCGCAAGAGTTCCGGCCCAGGCTCCAGCGGCGGTCGCACGACGCCAGAAGAGCCCCACCCAGAAGGCGATGGCGACCATGGGGGCAATTCGGAACCACACGTTCAGGGCTTCCACTACGCCCTCGACCGAATAGGCGAAAGCAACGCCACCGGCAACGATGCCAATGGATGCAATCCGCCCCACGGCTAGATAATGCTTGTCGGTGCGGTTCGGCTGCAAGTGCCGATAAAAGTTCTCGGTGAACAGCGCCGATGCGCTAATCATAATCGCATCACAACTGCTCATGATGGATGCCAGCAAACAGGACAAAAATACTCCCAGCAGTCCCGGGAGCATCATAGGCAGAAACTCCCTGGCAACGTGGCCGTAAAGATAGTCGGGGTCGATCGTGCTCAGATCAATACCACTGTTGAGATACCAAGCCACCGCCGCCAGCGAAGTGACACTCCAGGCCATGGTGCAGATACGCTTCACGATGTTGCCGATCATGAAGCCCACGCGGCCATCCATTTCGGTGCGGCCAGCGCCGCATACGCCCATGATGAAGGGCTGCGCAACAATACCCACCAGCGCCTGGATAGAGTACATCACTACAAAAAACGTATCGATCTTGCCGGGCGCCACCAACGACAGCATGGCTGGATTGTATTCGGTCAACGTGGCTCGCACGCCCTCCAGACCTCCCGTCGCCTGCAACACGAAGGGAAGCAATGCAAAGGAGAATGCGATGGTCATCAGGCCCTGCACGAAGTCGGTCACCACCGCGGCGCCAAGCCCTCCGGCCATGCCATACACCAGGAACAACACGGTGACCACCACGATGGCATAGCTAGCGTCGACTACCCCGCCCGTGCACGAATCGACCATAGCGCCCGCTCCCTTGAGCAGCAACCCAATCTTTACCGCCATCCCTACCACACCGAACACGCAATACAGCAGGGCGACGCTTCGATCGTATCGCAGTTCGTAGACATCCGCCGTGGTCACTGCCCGCAAACGACGCATGATGGGTGCGATCACCCAGTAGAAAGGCGTAGCCGGCAGCCAAATCCACTGCCACCAGATAGCTGAGAGTCCGTTGGTCAAAGTCTTCGATGCTACGGTCACGGCCTGATCGGACGACGTGCCCGTGCCAAAGGCGAAGGTGATCATCATCGCCTTGCCAAATCGGCGGGGCATGAAGAAGTCGCTCGACGTCTTCACTCGCCGCGCCGTCCAGGCTCCCAGTAGCGTGATCCCAATTAGGTACACCGGCAGCACGGCCCAGTCGATTGGCATCATAACGGTGACACCTCGAGGCGGTTGGAGGCAGATCGCTGTTGGTCAAGGTTCTGCAACTTGGCAATACTCACGATAGACGTGCTCCAACTGCTCTTGCGAGAGCGTGGCTCCTGAATGCAGCAGTACCCCGTACCGTAGCCGCAACGATTCGCCGGGCGAAACCGTTACTCGGCTCGCTTCTCCCGCGTCAAAAGCAGCTAAGGCGAATGGGTTGGCGGCCACGTAGCCATAGTCCCTGGCATGCATGCGCGTGGCACGGAAGTTCTTCGGGTGGCAGAACAGAGCAACTCCAGCCGGCTCGCCATCAAGCTGGCCACGGTAGTCAATCCAGCGTGCCGTCTTGCCCCAGATCTGCTGGGCATTCTTGCGTCCCTGGTTGTCGACGATCTCACCACTGCCCTTCGGCGCAGGATCAGGTCCCCCCTGCTCTACCCTAAGTGGAGTTGCCATCCTCAACCCAAGTCCCATTTCTTCCTGGTCACCAAACCAGAAAGCTTCATCACTCGTGAAAGTTGAATCCCATGTGAGTAAGATACCGGCATTCGTGTGTCGCAGTGTGTACCGTGCTTGTTCGCGACAAATGGTCGACTCGCCCTCGTCCGATACGTAAAGATTCTCGACTTCGAAGGTTACCTTGCCATCTTCGATTTGTGGATTCTGTACGAATCTCTCGTGTAAGACAGGGGCTTTCAGTCGCCAATTGTCCGTCCCACTCAGATCGCCAAAGGCCAGCCACAAACCCGGATGGTATTCCGGATGATCCATGCGGTCACGGCCTTCGATCGGCGGATGATTGCGCGTCAAGCGTTTACCATTGGTCGAGCACAGATTGGCAAAGTGGGGGCGGCTGATCTCCGGATCCTGATAGACGTACTTGGCGATTGGTTTGTCGCCCAGAAGAATAAGTACGGCTCCGGGGCGTTGTTCGACGGCAAATCGTTTGGCGCCACTCTGCGGAGCTGCACCCCCGAGCAATGCCCATACTGCCAGAACAATAGTTAAAGTACGACTGAACACGACTGCTAAACCTTGGGAATTGCCCAATGCCCTCCCTGTCGATATCGGCGACCCAGCAACTCGGAAGCTTTGGCATCGTCAATGATCTTCTCCGCCTGGGGATCGAACTTGATCGACCGGCCGGTCTTTAGGGCCACGTTGGCCAGATGCACCGGTACAATGCTGCGGTGGGCCTCGATCAGCGGAGCAGCGAGCTCGGCGTCGCCGCGAATGGCGTCGACGAAATTGTCGAGATGAGCGAACCCGGTTTCCCGCGGCACTTTTTGGCTGTCGATTCGTTCATTCTTCGGCCCCAGCACCTGCAGCTTGCCACGTTTGCTGAGCAGCATTTGGCCTTCGGTGCCGTAGAACTCGACGCCCGAATCGCAATTCATGGGATAGTTAGTCGACCACAGTCGCATTTCGAAGACCAGTTGCTTCGGCTTCGCCGTGGCATCGGCACCGGCATATTCGAAAGCACAAGTCGCTGTGTCGGGAAACTGTTGATCATCGTCGTAGAAGTATTTGCCTCCCATGGCGATTGCGCTCGTCGGTAGGGTGTCGACTCCCAGTCCCCAGCGAGCATAGTCCAGTTCATGGGCGCCGTCGTTGCCGATATCGCCGGTACCAAAGTTCCACCACCAGTGCCAGTCGCTATGCAGGCGGTTCTCCTGATAGGGCAACCACTCCGCCGGGCCGACCCAGGTATCGTAGTCAATTTCGGCGGGGGGCGCAGTAGGCGTCCTATGCCCGATCGAGCCGCGCCGCTGAATGTTCCAAGCCTTGGCCACCAGTACGTCGCCAATCACACCTTCGTGGAGCCGCTGGATGGCATTTCGCGTGAACTCCCGCGACCGCTGTTGCGTGCCATGCTGTGCGACCACTCCGCTCGACTCCACGGCTTCCAACAGCAGTTGGCTTTCTCGCAGGTTGTGGCTCAGAGGTTTCTCAACGTAAACATGCTTGCCCGCCTGACACGCAAGTATGGCCGCCGGGGCGTGCCAGTGGTCGGGCGTGGCAATCACCACCGCGTCGATGCCGGGATCATCGAGTATCCGGCGAAGATCCGTCACCGCATTCGAACTGCTAAGTCCACACACATCGGCTGCTGCCGCCAGTCGATCGCGATCAGGATCACAAACAGCGGCCACCCGGCCATAGTACGCCTTGGCCCGCGAGCCACATCCAACCAGCCCGATGCGCACCTTGGAACTCGGCGGGTTGGCCCATCCACGACTCGCCGCACCGCTCGCGATGGTTGCGGCCGAAGTCAGTAAGAAATGCCGGCGATTAACGGCCATCATTCACTCCTCGCGGTTTGAGCGTCAGCTTGCAGCACGCGCACGATGGCGCTGTTGTCCAAGTCGCCCAACCCCAGCAACTCTCCTTGCTCGAGCAACTGCAGATGCGTCGCGGACATTGGCAGCACCAGACCATGCTTCGAGGCTTCCTGCAGGATGATACGCACGTCTTTGGCGTGCTGGGCCAATCGGGCCTGCGTCGCGAAGTCGCCGTCAACCATCTTTTGCCCCTTGGTATCCATCACTCCCGAATAGGCGTTGCACTGCTTGAGCACGGCTAGCGTATTGCCCGCGTCCAGCCCCATGCGTTCAGCCAGCACGAGCCCTTCAGCCAGGGCAACCCGGTTGAGTCCCAGGATCAAGTTATTGACGAGCTTGAACTTGGCGGCTGATCCCCATTCGCCGACATAGTGGGCCGCGGCGGCGAGAGACTCGAACAAGTCTTGATTCTCCCGATAGGTCGACTCGCTTCCCCCCACGAAGGCGATCGCTCGGCCGCGGCGAGTCTGATCGCTGGAAGCGGCAATCGGCGATTCTAAATAGTCGACCCCCGCCTCAGCGAGCCAACTGCCAAGCTGGGCCGCATCGTCCGGACCACCCGTGGTAGCATCGACCACCAGTTGGCCTGAACGGAAACCATCGGACAACCCTGTAAGACACTCGCGCACCGCCGCTGAGTTGTAGAGGCATACAACAACACAATCGCACTGCTCGAATGGGTTGTC
Organism: Aeoliella straminimaris; assembly: GCF_024054565.1. Lineage (GTDB taxonomy): Bacteria > Planctomycetota > Planctomycetia > Pirellulales > Lacipirellulaceae > Aeoliella > Aeoliella straminimaris. The sequence goes on along the minus strand of NZ_JAMXLR010000072.1, from coordinate 59,897 downwards.
GGACCACATGGCGCCGCGTTCCACGAGCGGAAGTGATTTGTCCTTGGTGCGGTTATAGCAGTACACCTGCCAATGCTCGTCCAGCAATCGATCACAAAGGGCCGCTCCCAATAGGCCCAATCCCACCACGCCAATCGTTCGGCTATGGCTGCTGAAGTGCGACATGGACCTACCTGGAGTGTGCAGGGAAACGCGGGACGAGGGCTGAATACTCAGGGTACCGGTTTAGAATTCGTTTGCCACGCGGATCGCCTAGGTTGTCCGAAAATGAGGCTGAATCCAGCGCAGGAGCGGCGAAACAGAAGGTTGCCCTCATTGTTCGTTCACAAGTCTATTTAGATACGCTTCGAGATTTGTGTAGCCGTCGCCATCGGGATCGGCGTTGCGGTCTTCGGGATCGTTGGGGTCCAAACCATGTGCCACCTCCCACTGGCTTGGCATGCCATCGTTGTCGGGATCCCAATCTTCACCGCGCGACACCCGCGGGTAGTCGTCCCATCCTCCCACGTCCTCTTGCGAATCGGGCAATCCCGGCTTTCCGCTTGAGCTCCCCGAAAAATTGGCCTTCCCTTCCCTTGTTTCGCGAAGAACCCGTTTGTCGTGCTGGTCGAGATCGGGATAGTTGCAGCCCACGTCTGCCAGCACACTTCGATACGCCTCCTCGGCAGTTTCGGTTTTCACGTGCGGTGGAAAGAACGGCTCGTCGTGCATGAAGCTTGTCAGTGGCTCCTCCTTCGGCTCGACGATACCGGCATAGCCTTGCTGGTTGTCGTAGTGGCCCTCCATCACATTGCCTGCCGCGTAGTATTCTTGCGGACCGAAGGCTTCCACCCACTCGCGTTCCGGCTTCAGCACGTGAAACACCCGTGTCGCAGGCCCGGGTTTGTAGTAGTTGTTGACGAACTGCACGAGCCGCGCGCCACCGTCGGTAGTGCGATAGTCCCAGTTGTAGACTACGTTGTTGCGGATATCCAATACACCACGGTGCCGCGTCGCCTGGTCAGTACCGCCTGCCAGGCTCCAATTTCGCCCGGCACAGTGGGCGAGTAGGTTGTGATGAAAGGTGCCGATGTCGCCACCAATGCTTGCTGCAAAACCGTGCGACTTGCCTTGTTCGTACTTCTTGTGGCCCGCGATGTTCAGCGCTTCGGAGATCAGCGTGCGTTGCAGCGTGATGTTCTTGGCGCCGCGAGAGCTAAACGACTCGTCCTGCGTCCAACTGATCGAACAATGGTCGACAATTGAATGGTCGCAGCTGGCCAGCCCCATGCCATCGAGCGTCTTGCCTGAAGTGTCGCCCGGCCGGACGCGGAGGTAACGAATTACCACGTCATCAGCGCCAAGGCCCCCGAGGTTGTAGTTGCTCACGCAGATGCCAAGCCCAGGTGCCGTCTGCCCGGCGATGGTGAGTTCGCCGTTGCGGATAATCAGCCGATCCTCCAAAACAATACGACCCGACACATCGAACACCACGGTACGCGGGCCAGTGGCCTCCACCGCAGCCCGCAGGCTACCCGGGCCGCTATCGTTGAGGTTCGTGACCTTTAGTACTCGCCCCCCACGTCCGCCACGCGCAAACCGGCCGTAGCCTTGCGCGGTAGGGAACGCGAGGTGGCGCAAGCGGAACGTCCATGCTTCTCCCTTGGTCATTGTGTCATTACTGCCTACGGTGTCGACGCGCCAGCAGTAATAAAGCAAACTGTCATTGGCAGCTACCGGCAGTTGAATCTGCGTGTCAGAGACAGTGGCTGCCGGGTCCGACTGCTCGAGTTCACGCATCGCAGTATCCAGATCGGGGCCGCTCGCCAGGTACACACGGTACTGAACGGCGTTGTCGACGGGATGCCACGCGAGGTGGATCTGGCCGCTGTCTCCGTCGGCATGCCAGTTGTAGTTGCCCGGCTGGGGGGCCCTGGCTCGCCGGTGCGGATCGGTTGCGTCGAGTTCCAGGGCGTTTAGCAAAACCGGCCCTCCGTCTGAGCTCTCGATACGGATCGTAACCGGCTCCTCACCGGCTTCGAACTCGACATAGGCAGATGCCATTTGATGGTCTTTTTCAACCTGGGCACTAGGCGTCACCAATACGGAGTTCTGGCCCTGGCTTACCGTTAAACTGCTGGGCTGCCCAGTCGGCAGGTTATGGAAGGTGGCCAGACTGTGACTTCCAGGGGGCAGATCCGACAGGACGATCTCCAGGAAGCCGGTCTCGCTGCGCACTCCATCGGCTGCGATCGTTGCTCCGGTCGCGAGCGCCGATTTGTGCAGGAAACCATGCAGTTGCCCATTGACTGCCCGCAGTTCAAGGCGTCCTTGCTCCAGATCCCTAGCGGCATCTCGTTCGGTTCCGATTTCCCACTCTTGCCAGCCGAGTGTTTCGGCATCTCGACGACCAGTGAGGGCGCTGATGTCAAACCGCTCGGCCGGGCAGCGCGGCGCACCAAGGCAGGTACCAAGTATCAGCAGAACGCTTGTCAGTTTGTGTATGTCCATGGTCTGGCTGCCTTACTCTTTCGTAAATTCAACTTTGCAATCCGCCTCGGGCAACCCTTCACATCGAGCGGTAAGCGTCACCGCGCCGACTTCTCCAGTGCTTCTAAGGACAGCCAGTGCATGTCCCTGGTAGGTGGGGCACCCAGAATTCGCATAGGCATGCCGGCTGGTTGGGTCGGCATTACCCGTGGCGACGATTTCCGCGGGACCTGCGACGGAAAACTCGAGTTGACGATCCTCCACTGGCTGCGTGGTGCCTTGTTCATCCACCAGGCGAACGTTAATGAAGGCGATACTCTGGCGGCCCGCCGCGATGGTGCCCTGCTCGGGCTCTAGATCGATGCTAGCCGTTTCGCCAGCGGTGGCAAGCTTTATCCGCTGATTGACCGCTGTCTGCTGCATTCCTTCGAGAACCAGTTCCCCAGGTTCGTAGGGCACCCGGAACGAAGCATGGAATTCCTCCGCCTGGCCGGTGGACGCCTCACCTATAATGCGGCCGTTCAGCTGCAGCCGCACTTGCGGATACCGACTATAGGCGTGCACGGTGAGCATCGTTTTTTCGGGCACCGACCAGGTCCAACTGTCGAGGCACGGCTCCACAGCCCAAGGCGTGAGTTGCCATGGATCGCCATTGGCCGTTGGTTCTTCCACAGCCAGATAGAGCCGCTCGCCACGATCCCAAACAATGTTGCGATAGTGCGAAATCGGCTTGCGATGGCCGATCAAATCGATATCTCCACAAGCAGCGGCTCTCCAGGGAAAGTGTGTTCCTTCCCAATGCCGCCGAGCCTCCTCCCCAGGAGGAAACACGCGTCCAATGCCCGCTTCGCCCAGATAGTCGATGGCTGACCAGACGAAGTCGCCAATCACGTGGGGCTGCGACTCCACCGCAGCAAAACTCTCGTGTGCGTCTTTGGGATACGACTCACTCGCGTACATCACTCGCATTGGCAACCGGCGGTGATCAGTCTCGTAGCGGTTGGTTTCGTAGTTGTAACCGCATACGTCGACGGCCCCAAACATCGGATCGAGTCGGTCCCAGTTTCCCTCCCCGAGCCCGTTCAGACCGATGGTTACCGGACGAGACTGGTCGTGCTCGCGTACGCATTGGGCAAGCTCTTGGGCGAGTCGTTGCCCACTTTCGTCGCCGCGTTCGTAGACTTCGTTGCCAATGCTCCACATCACGACGGACGGATGGCGACGATCGCGATCCATCGTAGCCAACAACTCGTCCCTCCATATACCCTCGAAGTGAGGACCGTAATCGCGGTTTACCTTCGACTTTGCCCAGTTGTCGAAAAACTCGTCGATGACTAACAATCCCTGGCGATCGCACTCGTCGAGGAACGCATCGCTCGGTGGATTATGAGAGGTCCGCACCGCATTGAATCCAGCCTGTTTCAGCAGCCTCACCCGTCGAGCTTCGGCGATATCCAAGGATGCTGCGCCCAGCGGACCATGATCGTGATGGACATTTCCACCAAACAGCACGATTGGCTCGCCGTTGAGCAGTAGCCCGCGCTGCGGATCGATGGCCACGGAACGCAAGCCAAACGTGTGGTCGACAACATCCATAGCGTCGCTAGCAGCGTCCTCTTGAGTCAACAACCGTAACTGCAACTGCTGAAGATGGGGGAACTCTGCAGACCATGACCGCGCCGAGCCGAGGCGGATTGGCCGATGCACGTCTACTTTCTTTCCTGCACCGATCCTCAACTTGTGAACGCGGTTTTTGCCTGACTGAGATGCCTGTTCCGGAAGGCTCTCTTCCACGTAAACGATTTGATCCATATCGGTTGAGTTGATCACGGTATAGTGCAGATGAAAGTCGCTGAATGGCTCGTGCGGCTTATTCTCGCACCAGACGCTGGCAGGCTCGATGTGCACCGGCGGTAACTTACGCAGCCACACATGCCGGTAGATGCCCGATCCACTATACCAGCGGCAGTTGGGCTGATCGGAATTGTCAACTCGCACAGCGATCACGTTCGACGCGTTGCTCCTAGTCTTCAAGTAAGGAGTGATGTCGAACGAAAAAGGAGTGTAGCCATACAAATGCTCACCCAGCCGGTGGCCGTTGACCCAGACCTCGGCATTCTGGTACACGCCGTCGAACTCCAAGCGATAGATACTCTTCAGCGAGGTTTCACCGACTTCCAGCGGTCTGCGGTACCAGCCGACCCCAGTCTGGTGATAACCACCATGGCCTTCGGATGCAGCATCGTTCTGGGGAGAGGCTTCGACACTCCAGTCGTGGGGCAAATCGACACGCCGCCACGCAGCATCGTCAAAGCCCGGTAGCTGTGCATCCGCGGGATCGGCCAGTTGGAACCGCCAGCCTTCGTCCAACAGCACACGTTCGCTCGCAACCAAGATGGAAGGCGAAAAGCAAAGAACCAGCAGCAGAGAAGGGAACCGTCGCATATCGCTATTGGACCTGAATTCAGGGGCCACTTGCCACCGCGTGACGCAAAACAAGGCAAGAAACAGGCAATGATTGTTGGAGCCCATTTCTCCGAACGTATAGCATAGAAAAAATGCCCGCAGGAGAAAGTCGCTTGAACCCAATGATACGATGTTCCACGCTGCTCTTCCTAATGGCGGTCGTTAGCCTCGCATCGACTTCGGGGCCGCGGGCCTACGGCGTCCGTCCGGCCGAACTGGAGCGGGCGTTTCGCTCGCCACCTGCAGAGGCTGCCCCTTGGACATTCTGGTATTGGATGAAAGGGCGAGTGAGCCCAGAAGGTATCACGGCTGACCTCGAAGCCATGAAGCGTGCCGGACTGGCTGGTGCGTATTTAATGCCGATCCAGGGTCCCGACACGCCGCCTGCGTACAAGCCTCCTGCCACGCAACTCTCGCCACGCTTCTGGCAAATGGTGCGCCACGCAGCGAAAGAGGCAGATCGCCTGGGACTGAAGTTAGGCGTGCACGCTTGCGATGGGTTTGCCGTGGCCGGCGGTCCCTGGATTACGCCCGAGCTTTCGATGCAATGCCTCGTTTGGCAGCGCATCGACTTCGTTGGTGGGCAAGAAGTCTCGTTGGAGATTCCTCAGCCACTGCACGACAGCAACTATTACCGCGATGTGGCAGTGTTGGCCTTCCCCAGCCTGCCAGGTAGTCGCGAAAGCAGCAACCAGCGATCGCCGCTGGTCACGACAAGCGACAACGAACTTCACGCCTCACGGCTGTCGGTCGCGGACAACTCGGACAGGTATCGTTCGGAAACGCCGTGCTGGATTCAATTTGAGTTTGCGGAACCCTTCACGTGCCGTAGTGTGACCATCACCCCTGATGGCAATAACTACCAATGCCAACGGCTCTCGGTCTTGGCAAGCGCGAAGGGAGACCAATTCGAACTGGTCCAGCAGCTCACTCCTCCTCGGCATGGGTGGCAAGACGAAGCCACGCCAGTCACGCATGCCATTCCGGCAACCACTGCCCGGATCTTTCGTTTCGCCTGGACTCCCGAGGGTTCCGAGCCCGGCGCAGAAGACCTTGATTCGGCCAAATGGGTTGCCGTGCTGAAACTGAATTCGATTCTGCTTGGCAGCGAACCAACCATTGGATCTTACCGTGGCAAGAGCGGTAAGCTTTGGCGAATGAGTGAATGGAACAACTCCAATACCACTCCCAACGAAGTTTGTGTACCGCTTCAGGACATCGTCGACTTGAGCGATAAGTTGACCGATGACAATTATCTGCGGTGGAACGCTCCTGCCGGCGAGTGGACGCTACTCAGGATTGGCCACACTTCAACCGGAAGCACCAATGCTACGGCAGGAGGTGGGCTGGGACTGGAGTGCGACAAGCTAAACCCGGAGGCTATCCGGCTGCAATTTGACAAATGGTACGGCGAGTTTCACCGCCAGATTGCGGAAGAGATTGGCGAACAGGCAACCCATCGTCTACTCACCACTTTTCATGTCGATAGCTGGGAATGTGGCGGCCAGAACTGGACGCCTGGATTCGCCCAGCAGTTTCGCCGCCTGCGAGGTTACGACCTCCGGCGGTATCTGCCATGTATCGCGGGCATTCCAGTCGGGTCGGCAGAGACCAGCGAACGCTTTCTGCGGGACATGCGAGCTACCATTGCCGATCTGACTACACAGGCATTCTTTGGCACCCTTCGCGAACTGACTCACGAACAGGGGCTGACCTTCTCGGCCGAATGTACCGCCCCCACCATGCCCGGCGATGCCATGCGGCACTTCTCCCTGGTCGACGTGCCGATGGGAGAGTTTTGGCTCAACAGTCCCACGCACGACAAGCCGAATGACATGCGCGACGCCATTTCCGCTGCCCACGTGTACGGAAAGCGGATCGTCCAGGCGGAGGCGTTCACGGAACTGCGCATCCGTTGGGATGAGGCCCCCAGCCAACTCAAGACACTGGGCGACCGCCAACTGGCGTTGGGTGCCAACCGAATGGTCATGCATGTGTTTACGCACAATCCGTGGCTCGACCGTAAACCGGGTCAGACACTAGGTGGCGTCGGCCTGTACTTCCAACGCGACCAACCGTGGCTCCCCGCGTCGCGCGGTTGGATGCAATACTACACTCGGTGCAGCGCAGTGCTGCAGCAAGGTCGCCCTGTAACCGACGTGGCGGTGTGGACGGGGGATGATTTCCCGAGTCGCTCCATCCCCCCAGAACGGTTGCTCGACACCCTTCCCGGACTCATCGGCGAGCTGACCATCGCCCGCGAACGAGAGCGACTGGCCAACCTAGGTCAGCCACAGCGCGAACGACCAACCGGAGTGCGGGCGTCGGCCAACATTGTCGATCCCGCCAATTGGGCAAACCCGCTCGGGGGCTACCAGTACGACTCCATCAATACCGATGCACTGCTGCGTTGGACCAGGGTCGAAGACGGCCGTATCACCTTGGCCGACGGTGCCGCCTACGACCTGTTGGTCCTACCCGGTGCTAGCCCGATGAGGCCTGCAGCGCAGCGGATCACCCCGAAGTTGCTGGAAAAATTGGCTGAACTGGTCGAACAGGGGGGCACTATCCTGTGCCACGAAACGTTAACGGACTCGCCCAGCCTCTCACAGCAGGATGCCAATACTCGCATTGCGTCTGCCGTTGGCTGGCTCGAGGCGCACCCGAGTCGCTTTCTTCAGGGGCCCTACCTGGATCCCACCCTCGAGCGTTTTGGCATCTCGCCTGACCTCACGGTTGAGACGCAGTCGGCGGGCAATGCGCAGTCTCTCGCCTGGAATCATCGAACCGGCGACGGCTGGGACCTCTACTTCTTATCCAACCAACTGGATCGCGAACTAGAGGTAACGTTCTCGGTACGAAAGAAACGGGAAACGGTGGAGCTGTGGGACCCAGTGACCGGCGACATATGCCAGCTACGTACCAGCCGCAATTCCGAACATGGCACGCAATGCAGCTTGGCTTTCGCGCCCGGGCAGAGTTTGCTGCTGGTCCTGCGAGACGATATCACCGGCAACCGAATGTACCAATCTTCCACTCCCTCCACGCATACGTCCCTCGCTGGTCGCTGGCACGTATCGTTCCAAGCCGCGGTTGGCGATAGTCCCCCCGACCGCGATGTGACCGTACTGAACGATCTTTCACAAAGCAGCAATACTGCCGTGAAGCATTTCGCGGGCGTGACGGTCTACGAAACCACTTTCACCTGGCAGCCCGAGGATGATCGGCGGACGTGGCTGGAGTTCGACGAACTGGCGCCACTGGCTGAAGTGGAGATCAACAACCAGGACTGTGGCGTAGTGTGGACGGCACCCTGGAGACTGGAAGTCACGGCCGCCCTTCAGCCCGGAGAGAATCATCTCCGCCTGCGCGTGCCGAGTACCTGGAAGAATCGACTAATAGCGGACGCCTCGCTGCCAGAAGAGCAACGCCTGACCTGGACCTCCGCGCCGGTTCGACTGCCGGACACCCAACTAACTCCCTACGGTGTCATAGGCGCCGTGCACTTGATAAGCGAGTAGACCATGAACCGTCCCAAGTGGACTTCCACACTGTTGGCGGCCGCCATTCTCACATTCGCGTGCCGGCCAACTACCGTTCAAGCTCAAGCCGATGACAAGGGCATCGCGAAGCAAACCATGCGGGAGGTCTACGAATCGCTCAAGACGCCGCACAAGTATGGCACTCTCCTGACTCCGGCTGCTGATGAATATTATGATTGCCCCAACGTGTTCCGTCACGATGACAAGTGGCTGATGATCCTGGCGCGGTTTAAGGATAAGGTCGGTTACGAAACCATCCTGGCCGAAAGTGACAACCTGTTAGACTGGGAAATCACCGGCACCGTGCTCGGCTATCGCAAGGAAGGGTGGGATAGCTGGCAAGCCGATGGCAGCATCGCCCTGGTCGATCCAACCTGGGGTGGCAGCTACAAGCTGCAGCAGCACGACGCCAAGTACTGGCTTTCTTACTTTGGCGGTCACAAGCAGGGGTACGAAACCGACCCCCTCTCGATCGGAATGGCCTGGACCACGACGCCTGGCAAACCGCACGAGTGGAACCGCCTGGAACAGAATCCCGTGATGTCCCCCGACGATACGGATGCCCGCGATTTCGAGAAGAAGACCCTCTACAAGAGCCACGTCTTTCACGATCCGAGGCAAACGTTGGGCGCCCGGTTTGTCATGTATTACAACGCGAAACAACAAGGCGACTGGATCGAACGAATTGGCATCGCCGTGTCCGACGACATGCAAAATTGGCGACGCTATGGCGATGGCCCCGTGATCGACAACCTCAAAGGCATCTCAGGCGACCCGCAGGTTATTCGGATGGGCGACCTGTGGGTGATGGTTTACTTTGGGGCCGGCTGGAAAAAGGGAGCGTTTGACACCTTCGCCGTCTCTCGCGACCTGGTGAACTGGACCAAGTGGCAAGGCGAAGATTTGATCAGTCCTTCGGAGCCCTGGGACACACCTTTTGCCCATAAGCCCTGGATCATCAAGCACAATGGAGTCGTGTACCACTACTACTGCAGCGTTGGCGGCAAGGTACGCACTATAGCGTTGGCCACTTCGCGCGACCTTCGCCAAGGCAACACGAAAGACTCTCCGTGACGCGTCTGACCAGTTGCTTGATCATCGTGGCTTGCCTCGTGTCCAGGCAACCCTTGCATGCTGCGCCGGACTGGGAGAACGAACAGGTCCTGCATCGCAATCGCTTACCGGCGAGGGCCACGTCCTGGCCAATGGGATCAGAAGCCAATGCCATCGCTAACCGGCGAGATCGCTCGCCGTGGGTTCATTCCCTGAACGGCCCTTGGCACTTCCACTGGGCGGCGACGCCCGACGAATGCCCACGCGACTTTTACCTGCCGACGTTCGATACAACCAGTTGGACTTCCATTCCCGTGCCGTCAAACTGGCAACTCCATGGGCACGGTACGCCCATCTATAAAAGCTCGGGCTACACGTTTCGAATCGACCCGCCACGGGTAACGTCCAAGCCACCCGAGGATTGGACCACTTATCGCGACCGCAACCCAGTGGGATGCTATGCTCGCCACTTTAGCATTCCCGCGGCATGGAAATCGCGGCGAGTGTTCCTGCATTTCGCCGGCGTGGAAGGCGCGTTCGACGTCTGGATGAATGGCGTTCCGATCGGTTACAGCCAGGGCAGCCGCTCGCCAGCCGAATTCGAAGTGACCGAGCAGGTTCAATCAGGCGCAAACCAGATCGCCGTTCGTGTGTTTCGCTACAGCGATGGAACTTATCTGGAAGACCAGGATATGTGGCGGCTGAGCGGTATCCACCGCGAGGTCGTGCTTTACTCCACTCCCCCGACCAGGATCGTCGACTTCACCGTCCGCACCAGTCTCGATGAAGACTACTGCAATGCTGAGCTAGCAATTGACGTAGAACTCGACGCTACTTCGCTGGCTAAAATCGCGGGATGGGAAGTCGTTGCGCAGCTGTTCGCTCCATCCGGCGAACCGGTACTCCCAGCAGACTTACGGCACGATGCCGAACCGATTCTCAACCGCGACTACAAGCCTGATGTACTGGTAGAACGAACTCCCCAGCGAGGCACGGGGCCGTTCGGCTGGCTGAACGCCACGGTGGAGAATCCTGCGAAATGGACGGCCGAAACCCCTCATCTCTACCGGCTGGTACTTTCGCTCAACAACGCGGATGGACGCCCGCAGCAGACCGTTGCTTGCGATGTTGGATTTCGCACCGTCGAAACTCGTAATGGCCAATTGCTGATCAATGGCAGGCCACTCAAGCTACGAGGCGTGAACCGTCACGAGCACGATCCGCTGACAGGCCATGCCATGACCGATGAACAAATGCTGAACGATGCGTTGCGTATGAAGCAAGCCCACATCAATGCGGTACGCACCGCCCATTATCCCAACGATCCGCGGTGGTACGAGCTGTGCAATCGGTTGGGCCTGTATGTGATCGACGAGGCCGATCTGGAAACGCACGGCCTGCGCGGCCGACTGGCCAACGAACCACGGTGGGCAACCGCGTTTCTCGACCGAGTCGTGCGGCTGGTGGAACGCGACAAAAATGAACCATGCGTTATTTGCTGGTCGCTGGGCAACGAGTCGGGCTGGGGGCCGAATTTTGCCGCAGCCGCTGCCTGGGCCAAATCGGTCGACCCTACGCGACTGGTACACTACGAAGGTGCCCAGGGATCGAGCGACCCGGCGGACGTCGACTTCATCAGCCGCTTCTACCCGCGACTTCGTGCGGAGTACCTGCATCCCAGTCTCCCTGATGCCCCAAATGCGGCAGTCCCTCCGGAGAACGCCCGCTGGGACCGGCTGTTGGACGTCGCCGAGACGCAACCAGGCGATCGTCCCATCGTGGCGAGCGAATATGCCCACGCGATGGGAAATGCAGTCGGTAACTTGGCGGAGTACTGGCAGGAGATCGACACCCATCCGCGGTTGGCTGGAGGTTTCATTTGGGATTGGGCCGACCAAGCATTAGCAATTAAGGGACCTGACGGCATAGCATTCGGTTATGGCGGGTCGTTTGGCGATGAGCCAAATCACGGCACGTTCTGCCTGAATGGCATCTTGATGGCAGACCGCGAGCTTACCGCCAAATACTTCGAGGTGCAGAAGGTCTATCAACCCGTGAAGTTGGAGCTGCTGTCGCAGAGTGAAGGGGCTATCCGACTGGAGGTTCGAAACCAACGTCATGTACTTGATCTTTCGGACTTGCAGACAACCTGGAGCATAATCGCGGCGGATGGCACCACACTCACCGGCGAAGGACCAACGTTGACCGCTGCCGCCGGCGACAAGGAAGAAATCGAAATAGCACTTCCACTCGACGGACTCCAGAAGGACACCTGGCTGACGTTGGAGCTATCGCTAAAACAGTCGACTGCATGGGCCGACCAAGGACACCTTATCGCCAGCTGCCAGTGGCCACTGGCCACCCGTGTCGACACTCAGCCGCTCGTAATGTCCGCCAAGACGGTCCCCCTTCAATTGAAGCAGCGAGAGAACGAGTACGCCCTGAAAAGCGCGACCGTGCGGGTTTCCTTCGATCGGCATACGGGCATGCTGACCCAACTGCAATACAGTGGCAAGGAATACCTCGCAACGACCAGTTCGGCGGGCCCGAGACTACAACTCTATCGTGCCCCCACCGATAACGACCGCGGCTTTGGCCGCTGGCTCGCCAAGCTGTGGAGCGATGCGGATCTAGCCGATGTCGAAACCGACTTACGCAGTTGCCAAGCAGAACGCCTGTCGCCTTCGCTGGTGAAGATCACAACGTCGGTGGATGCCCAAGTGCGACCTGGTGGCGTGAAGCACTCCATCGAGTGGCTCATCCACGGCAGCGGGACGATTCAGATGCGCCACCGATTCGAACCTTATGGTGAACTGCCTCCACTACCGCGTATGGGCGTGGTTATGCATCTGGAGGGAGGTCTGAAACAACTCGAGTGGTTCGGCCGCGGACCTCACGAAAACTACCCCGATCGCAAGCACTCGGCACTGATCGGCCGCTGGAATTGCCCCGTCACGACCGCCGCCACGCCGTATCCCCGGCCGCAAGAAACCGGTTCGAGGCAAGATACTCGTTGGCTGGCGCTCGTAGACAAGACGCAGCGCGGTCTGCTGGTTGCGGCCATCAACTCTCCATTCGCCTACTCGGCCATCCCGTACACCGCTGAAGAACTGGCCGCTGCCAGGCAATGGAGTGAGCTCAAGCCGCGCGCCGATGTGGTGCTGTCCCTCGACACAGCCCAATGCGGACTTGGCAACAGCAGTTGTGGTCCCGGCGTACTGAAGAAGTACGCCGTGTTGCCGAAGCCAATGGAACTGAATGTGATCATTGCCCCTATCGAATCTACGGACGACCCCGGTATCGTAGCCACGCGAATCATGCATCAGCATGCTTCGATGGAGGCCACTTCCGACTGAAACACCTGTTTCAGGTAACGCACGTTCTCACCAAAATTCCTGCGAACATTGCGGGCATCGCTGGCATCGCGGGAACGCTCGACCACCAACCACCCAGACCACTTCATCGAATCGAGCGAATGCTTCGCAGCTTGCATATCCAGCCGCTCGTTGTCGCGCAACAGTACTCCATCCTGGTCGGTGCAATGAATCTGGCAAATACGGTCTCGCCCCAGAGTCTCGAGTTCCTTGTGCAGATCTCGTCCCGCCTGTAAGGCATTAGCAAAGTTGAAGTAGCTGCGCACCGCCGGCGAGTCGATCTCGTCAATCAGTGCCGCCTCACCTTCTGCGGGCAAGGCTGTTTCCAGGCCAATTACGGCGTTGGCTTCTTCCGCCTTGGGGGCCAACCGCTTCAGACGCTCCACGATCTTCGGCCGCAGTTCGGGATGCTTGATCAGATCGCCCTGAACCCCAAGAGGCAGGAAGGCCACCCGCACGCCCATAGCAACCATGGTCTGCAGGCAATCGCCCACCATCCGCGGGACGGTGGGACGCTCGGCGAACGACTGGGCATAAAAGCCCGACATGGCCAGCGAACAGATCTCCACACTGCGAGCCCTCGATTCGGCAAGAAACTGCTTCCGCACAGCGGCGTCGCTCAATTTGCTGTCGAACGTCTCACGCCCGCCCAACGAGCCCATATCGACTTCCAGTCCATCTGCCCCGATCTCCTCCGCTAACGCAAACGCGCCGAGCTTTTGCCGCTTGAGGATCATCCAATCGCAGACACCAATACGATAGCGAGGGGGAGTCGCTGCTTCTGCCGAATGCACTCGGGAAGCTAGCTGGCAGCCCCAAGCGGCGGCCGATACCTGCAGGAACTTTCTTCGGTCCATGATTGATCTTTCGCTAGAACACTAAACCAGATTTCAGGCACTCACTAAGGTTCAAGACGCACGGCCGATCCCTCTGCACCATCATGGGCGTGGATATCCTGCTCCGTGAGAGCGGGCTCCTGGTCATCAAACACAATATCTTTCGATTCTGCGCCAGTCACGTCTACCTCAGGCGTTGCTCCCGCCACCAGAATTCGACAACCCTTGAAACTCACCCCGGCGGCATCCAGCAGCTTGAGCGCCGGATGCTTGGCTTGGAACGTGCAATCGAGAAAACTGCAATTCGCCACATCCGCCAGGTTCGGCAGGCCGGGAGCAGTAATCGACAATCGCTCGAACAACAGTTCGTTGGCCGGACTCTCTGGGATGCCCTTGATCTTCAAAGCATCACCAGTGGCACACGTGCCCTCAAGGTCGCGAACGGTGAGCTCGCGATAGTAGGGCGTTAGCGGCGTAAGCTCGCGGCGGGGCAGTCGGTGCCCCAACTCGCCCACGTACATGGGGAGCCCAATCATGTCGATAAGAATGCCATGATACTGGGAAGTGAAGTGTACTCGCTCGATGGTGATTCGCTCCCCACCTCCTCCGCGCGGACGTCGAGTCTTGATGTAAACCGCGTGCCGCACGTTTTCGAACACGCAGTCGTGGGCGTAGATATCGCGGATGCCACCGGCCGTCTCGCTGCCACACGAGAGACCGCCAAATCCGCCGGACGAGTGATTGAACCGTAGCACGACCTGCTCCACGGGCCTCGCGGTGCGCATTCCATCCCGGCCACGCCCGGCCTTTAGTGCAAAGCAATCGTCGCCAGTTCTTGTTGTACAATACTCCACCAGCACGTTACGGCTCGAGACAATATTCACGCCATCGCCGTTCACGACGCCGTGACTGTCGATGGTCACCCCCCGAACGATGACTTGGTCGCAATAGATCGGCACCACGTTCCACATCGGGCTGTTACGGAGTGTGACACCTTCGATCAACACCTGGTGGCAATCAATCAGCGAAATAAATTGGGGCCTGAAATAATGCCGCCCTTCGCGGCCGTCCAGCACGCGCTGCTCGACCGGCAAGGTCACGTCGACCACATCCTCCACTAAACCGGGACGTGCCTCGCGGAGCGGACCGTCGCTCGGTCCGATCAACGTACCACGGCCGGTTACCGCAATCCGTTCCGCTCCATCGGCATAAATAAGGCCGCCGACCGACATCACCTCGGTGCCTTCGTAGCGGGCACGCACGACGGGCAAGTAGTCTTCAATCTGGCCGGAGAACTTAAGCGTTACGCCTTGTGGTACATGCAAATTTACGCCTGACTTCAGTGTGAGTCGGCCAGTGAGCCACTCACCTCGCGGCAAGATGAGCGTGCCACCGCCATCCTCCGACAACTGATCAATGGCCTGCTGAATCGTTTCGGTAACCAGTGTGCTCTTCTGAAGGTCCGAAGAGAGTTCCAATGCGACGCGACGGTCACCGAACTCGGGCTTTCGGAGCTTCGGCAGCTTGAACGGAGCATCGATAGGCTCGATCTCGGCCGGCATTGCCTGAGGACCGACATCACGCTCCGTGAGTTCAACGGCGTGTACCGGCAATGTCGACCAGGCGCAGCACAACACCAGTACTATCGCCCCTCTTAAGCGTTCCGCCTGCATCGCTGGACTCCCTACGGACGCAATATCAGCACCCAATCGGTATTCGAGTCGGGCGGTTGAGCTTGCACGCCCTTCGTGCCATCGAGCCGCTCATCTGGCTGTTCCGTTGCGAGGTCGCTTTCCGCAATACTCACTTCCTCAAATGGCTTCTGTTGTCCCGTCTTCGCATCAATCCAGACGTTGTTCTTGTATTTGCCGGGCGTCAAGTGGACACGGAACGGCTCGCCATCCGCGGCAAACACCAAGTATTGTCGCCCGGCCTCGGCAAGGCACCATACTCGGAATGGGTCCTGACGAGTGAGCAGGTAGTCGGCAGGCTCCATTTTGTAGAACTCGACTTCAGCCGTGAGTACCTCGGAGAGGATGTCGATGTATCTGGCCGACTCGATGTAAGGATTGTCGTTGCCATGGAACGGCATCCCTTCTGGCCCGCGGACAGCCAATTCATACTCCTTCGCGTGGCCGTTCCAGCAAAACGAAGCGCCTGCCGTGGCACACCCCCATGCCGCTTGCCGCAAATCGTTTTGCGTGGCGCCGGTGCGTTCATGCCAATACCGTCGCCACAACGCGTTGCCTTCGGACATGTAAACCGGTTTACCTGGCACGTAACCGACCAAGCAGGCTAGATGGTGAGTCCACGCGGTTTTGTGGTACAGTCGGTCAATCGGCTTTTCGGGTGCGGCAATCCTGTGGTTCTCTATCGCCGCGAAGGTGTACTCAGGCCGCTGGTACTCATTATTCCGCGGGTGTTCGTCTTCGTAGGTGCGAAGATGGTTAAACACGTCGTGCTTCTGGACGAGCCGCGCCCAGCCGAGCTCGTGGCTTTCTCGGTGGCCTGGATCTTCCCACACAAAATTCCAGCCAGTCAAATTTGCATAGGGAGCCAGGCGGGCAACCGTGTATCGCACGTAGAAGTCCTTCTCCTCGTCACTGAGTTTGTCCCAACTGGGGCCGTCGTTCTTGCGTCCTTCAAACCCCAGAAACATGTGGACATGCACATCCCGATCGTTCAGCCAGCCGAGATGCTGCTCCATTAGGTGCCATACATGCAGTTGCATTGTGCTCGATGCTTTGCCTTCCTGATACAGGGCGAGATTTTGTGTCGACGGTGGTGGGCCATCCAGGTAGTATTGGCCAAAACAGCACAATGAGAGTAGCCAATTCACCTGTAGGTGGTTGTATCCGCGGTCCAAGAGTGGTTGGTAAACGTTGGCGGTAACCCAGTCGAACGGTTGAGCAATGGAACCATGACCGGTTTCATAGTACGACTTGATCCAAACTGGCTCGGTGCCGTTGTACGCAAACCAACGAGGATTTTTCTCGTAGGCTCGCAACATGCCCTTACCGGCACCACGGGTGACGCAGCGGAAGCTTCCCTCGCCGCCGGGAGTGCCATCACTCCAGGTCCAGTGGTATCTCCACTCGCCTGATTCGTCCGGCATGAAGCGAAGCTTCCAGATACTTCCGTTTCGCCGATCGCCGCCACCTTGACCATCGCCATCGAAGAAACCAATAAAGTTTACCTCTCGCCCGGAAGGAGAGACGTATTTGCACCGCAGTTCGGTATCGGTGAACTTGTTGTTGTACGACTTTTCGTTCTCAATGGCGATTTCAAACACACGATAAAGGCTTACCTCATCCGCCCACACCGACGTGGGACTGGAAGCTAGGCCCCCCACGACAGCCCACAGCAGTACGGAATAGCTAACGCCAGTGCAGAGAATGCGATTCATGGCAGCTCGCAGAAACAATTTGCAACAAGAGGAGTGACAAGGTCCGGTTAACAGACTAGCAACTGATACTATTCCAAGACGCTTCGCGATTCAAACCTCCTTTTACGCATTTCGGCGGCCCTATCTTGAGCCATGGCGCGGGAGTGCAAGGTTCTCGTCATGTCGAATATTCCACCCTCTTCGATCGTAGAACGCCTCGACGCGCTGTACGAATACGACCGAGAACCCGTTAGTGAGGACAAGCTCTACGGCTGGAAAACGTTCATCGCCATGTTTTCCAGCGAACACATTGCGGGTACGGAGTTCATCCTCGGTCCGCTGCTTGTCATGCATGGCGTGACGGCATTCGACGTGTTTGTGGGCCTCGCTGTCGGCAATCTACTGGCGGTCCTAAGTTGGGCATTGATGTGCGCCCCGATTGCGGTACGCGAGCGGCTGACCATTTACTGGCAGATTCGCCGCCTGGCGGGGCCGTACCTGACGGTACTGTACTCCGGTCTATTTGCCATCGTTCTCTGTCTACTGGCCGGCGCCATGGTCAATGTGTCGACCACGGCCGTGGCAAACGTTGCAGGCGTCGAGAGCCCCAACTTCCTGAATGACGACCAAATCCCGTCGCTAGCGTGGATTGCGATTGCCGTGGCAGTTGGCGTGGTGGTGGCGTTGCTGGCCGTATTAGGCTTCGAGCAGCTGGCGCACTTTGCCAAAGTAGCGGCGCCGTGGATGCCTTGCGTGTTCTTAGCTGGCGGCTTGGCGTCGCTGGCCTCGCTGGGGGTTGAGCGGCCCAGCGATTTCTGGGCAGTCGCCAACGAAAAGATATGGACCGGCGTAGCACAGGAGGGACAGATCCAGTACGGCTTCGGGCACTGTGTTGGTCTCGCTTGGCTGTGCAATATCTCGCAGCACATGGGAATGGCGGATGTCACGATCTTTCGATACGCCAAGAAGTGGCAGATGGGATTCAGTTCCGCGTTTGGCATGTTTCTGGGCCACTACATGGCGTGGATCTGTTCGGGCATCATGTGCGCCGCCTTTACGGTGGCGGAAACTGCCGCAGGAGTGGAAAAGCCCAACGTCAATCCGGGGAACATCGCCATGTTTTCTGCCGGCTATGCAGGGCTCGTATGCGTAGTGCTGGCGGGATGGACCACCGCCAATCCCACGCTGTACCGCGCGGGACTCGCATTTCAAGTCGCGACGCCAAACTGGCGACGCTGGGCAGTCACGTTGTTTGCCGGCGCGGTGATGATCGTTGCCGCCTGCATTCCTGCAGTCAACTATTATCTGGACCGCATCGTGGCCTACTACGGATTGTTTTTCATGCCCCTGGGGGCGTTCATCTTCATCGACTACTGGGTCTTTCCGCGTCTTGGCCTCATCCCCTATTTCGCCGAGCACAAGCGTCTGCTCTGGAGTTGGCCTGCCGCGGTGGGCTGGCTGGGTTCCTTCACCATTTGCTTTTTGCTCTATGCCAAAGATCAGTACCCGATGTTCGAGTGGCTCAACAGTGTGCTGCCCGAATTTCTCGCCAACTACCACGCCGATTTCTTCCTGCAAGTACTACCCGCCTGGCTGATCGCCGTGCTCCTATACACGGTTTGCAGCTTCTTGCAGCAAGCCGGCTCACGCCGAGAACTTCCATCCGGAGAGCATCCATGACACGCCACCTTGAAACTCTTATGAAGACCATCGCAATGCTCGGTCTCGCGCTGTCTGTAGGAGCGGGCTTTTCCGTCTTTACTGGCGCGATTAGCCACGACACTTACAACCTGCTAATGGTTCTCGGTATGCTCATGTGGTTTGGCTCGGCCGTGTTCTGGATCAAGGCAAAACCACTCGGTGAACAAAGCTAGCTACCCTCTTTCCAATATTAGAGCTTGATGAGCGACACTTCCCGCCTAACGCATCTGCGGTGTGAATACCTCAAAAACCCTCTCGGAATCGACGAACTCCAACCGCGATTGAGTTGGATCTTCGAGTCCTCACGGCGCGGTGCCCGGCAGGTAGCCTATCGTGTGATCGTGGCGAGCACGCCCGAGCAGCTTGCCGCTGGCGATACCGACATGTGGGATAGCGGCCGCGTGGAAAGCGATCAGTCTTCGCACATTGAGTACGATGGTACACGACGACGGTCACGGGACGTCTGCTACTGGCAAGTTTCAATCTGGGACGAATTGGGCAATGTCCTAACCAGCGAGCCCGGCGTTTGGACAATGGGGCTGCTCAAACAACAGGACTGGGTGGGAAAGTGGATAACATACGATCCGAAGATCATCGAGCGAGACGCGGAAGCTCTGCAGGCAACGGAATTGCAGCCGGGCACACCAGTCCTGTTTCGCAGGTCGTTTGAAGTTCCCAGCATTGTCCGTCGTGCAACGCTCTACGCTACTGCCCGCGGGCTGATTGAGCCCCGCCTAAACGGTCAGGCAGTGACCGACGACAAGTTTATTCCAGAGTGGACTGACTATCACAAACGACTGCACTACCGCACTTTTGATGTGACCAACCACGTCTTGCAAGGAGAGAATGCACTCGCCGTTACGCTGGGCGACGGTTGGTGGAGCGGGTACATCGGCTGGCAGGAAACCCGCGCGCCGTACGGCACGATGCAAAACAGTGTGCAGATGCAGCTGGAAGTTGAATTGGAAACGGGCAAGTTTGTCCAAATATCCACCGACCACAACTGGAAGTGTGACACAGGACCAATTCTGTTTAGTGACTTCATGATGGGCGAAACATACGACGCCCGGCGCGAGCAAGCGGGGTGGGACCTGCCCGGTTTCGACGAGTCCCGATGGCTCGATGCAGTTGAAACGCCTCCGCCATGCGAACGTATCCCCGAGTTCGGTTTCTCCAACAACCAAAAACGTGAGACGAACCAGCCACTGCCATTGGTTGCCCAGCCGAGCGAGCCAGTGCGAGTCGTCGAGGCATTGGCGCCAATGTCTGTGCACACGGCTGCTCGCGATGCGTGTATCTACGACTTTGGCCAGAACTTCGCGGGCTATGTCGAAATCACGCTTAGCGGCCCTGCCGGCACGCGCGTGCAGCTGCGGCATGGCGAACGGCTCAATCCCGATGGTACCCTCTACACCGAGAACCTCCGCAGGGCAAAGGCCACCGATGTGTACATTCTCAAGGGCGAGGGCACGGAGGTGTGGCGACCGAGTTTCACTTTCCACGGCTTTCAGTACCTTGAACTCACTGGGCTAAACGAGCCACTGCCGCTCGCACAAGTGCGGGGCTGCGTGGTGATGTCCGCTACGCCGTCCGGGGGAGATTTCGAGTGCTCTCATCCGCTTGTGAATCGCCTCTGGAAGAACACGATGTGGGGCCAGAAGGGAAATTTTCTGTCGGTGCCGACCGACTGCCCACAGCGTGACGAACGATTGGGCTGGATGGGCGATGCGCAGATTTTCATGAGGACCGCCACCTACAACATGGACGTGGCCGCGTTCTTCACCAAGTGGATGACGGATGTGGCCGACTCGCAGGACGTCGATGGCATTTTCCCTGACGTGGCTCCACGCCTCGACGAAGGCGGCAACTTCATTGGGCTCGACGGCCTGGGAGGGGGGGCAGGTTGGGCCGATGCGGGAGTGATCGTGCCCTGGACAATGTGGAGGGTGTACGGCGATCGTCGCATCGTCGAGCGACATTGGCAATCCATGGTGCGATGGCTCGACTGGCTCGAGCGAACCAACCCTGAAGGCATTCGCTGCAACCACTTGGGCAACAACTACGGCGACTGGCTTTGCATTCCAGCCGATACCACGTTTCGCACCCATTCCGAGATGAAGACCTTACTCGCCACCGCCTACTGGGCCCACGACGCGAGTATCATGGCAGAGCTCGCACAGATGCTCGGCCGAACAACAGAGGCGGAGCGTTTCGAGGAGATGGAGGCATGCGTCCGCGATGCCTTCCAGGATAAGTGGCTTGCGGAGGGCGGTCGTCTGGTCGTCGAGACACAAACGGCGTACCTGCTAGCGCTCGCATTCGATTTGCTGCCCGAACATGTCCGTGGGCAAGCCGCTGAGCATCTGGTGCGGCTGATTGCGAAGGAAGGCTGGCATCTGAGTACCGGTTTCATCGGCATCAAAGAGCTGAATCCAACGCTCACGCTTACCGGCCACGCCGACGTGGCAGGACGACTTCTCTGCAACGAGGACTACCCCTCCTGGCTTTATCCGGTGGTACATGGAGCGACCACTATCTGGGAACGCTGGAACGGCTGGACCGCCGAAGAGGGTTTCTTCGATCCGCAAATGAATTCGTTTAATCACTACTCGCTCGGCTCGGTCGGCGAGTGGCTCTATCGGCATCTGGCGGGTATTGAACTCGATCCTGCCCACCCCGGCTTCAAACGCTTTGTCATCAAGCCATATCCCACCGGCGACTTGGAGTATGCCCGGGCCAGCTATCGCTCGATTCACGGTACGATCGAGAGCAGTTGGCAGCGATTGGAAGACCGGTTCAAGCTCAATGTCCGCATTCCGGCCAACACCGAGGCCACGGTCTGCTACCCCTGCCCGCCGGAAGCTGCGGTGCTCGAAGGAGGGCTACCCGCGAATGAGTCGAAGTGGATTCGCATGCTCGGTCACGATGGCCAGTACGTAGCCTTCTCGGTTCCAAGCGGCACTTACGAGTTCAGCACCGCCGATTAAGCGCTAGGGTCTTCCTTCGTCGGGCGACAAATCCCGGTAGTCGCTCTGGAGTCCCGCCTCGAGTTGTACAGTTTCAGAGACCGACGGGCCGTTGTTTTCCCACACGTTGCCTGGGCCAACGGCGTTAGAGAGGAATCGCTCGGCGGGGCACCAGTTGTCGCGGACCGTGATGTGCGATGAACCTTCGTCCAAGTACAGATAGAACCAGTGCTCCGGGTCGTGCACGTAGGGGCTCATCGTGATGCTGTGAATGTAATTCCGCTGGATGACTGTACCCGGCTGGGCCGAAAGCGTATACACACCCGCCGAATCGGACATGCGGCTGGCAACATGGTGAATGCGATTGGCCACCACCCGGTTATCGCGCATGGCATTCGCGTCGCGCGTCCACCCCCAGCCTAGACTGATACCGGTATACGGCTGATAGGCTACCTCGTTGTGCTCGATGGCGACCTCCCGGCCATAGCCCACGCAGATGCCGACGCAGCCCCAATCCTCGGTGCCACAATGGGTCACCAGATTGTTCCTGATGGTTTCAGACACACAAATGGCTCGCTGGTCTTCGGGGTGATAGGCCAAGTGCGTTTCGATCGGTGCTTCTTGAAACGAGCCGAGCTGAAGGCCGTTACCACCTATGTCCCGAAAAACGCAGCCATGAATCAGATCGTGCCGCGTGCCCCATCGAAAATCGAGTCCCGCCGACGCGAGGTGCTCGAAGCGGCAGCGACTCAGCTCGATGTCGTGAGCACCTTGGACCAGCACCGCGGCCGGTGGGCGACCGATCCATGCCTGGTTGTCGAGGCTCCGCCACTCGGGAGTGCCCTTGGGCCGCAATTTGTATGCTTCGGTCAGATACATGCCGGATTGCAGTGGCACGTGCCCTTGCTGCGAAGGCCGCAGCCACGTGGTGTGCTGAAAGCCAATGCCGTGTAGCACCACGTGACCGACGGGACGATCTAGGGAACCTGAGACTTTCACCAGTGTTTCCAGGGCCGGCGCGATCACCTCAATGCGCGCAAGGTCTTCTCCAGTGCGAGGCCAGTAGTAAACCTTCCCTGCCTGTCGATCGAGGTGCCACTCGCCTGGCTGATCGAGCAATTCCAGCGCACCCGAGAGGTAGAACGCGGCACCACTCGGTTCCATCACGGGTTGCGGCCAGGGATGCTCGAATTCCAGGCGACTCTCTGGCTCCTGGAATTCGACAAGTGCTTGATCGCCATCGGGCGTCAGCTTTTTGACGCGCAACTTCGCAATTTCCCACATCTGCAGCAGGGTCATTTCCAGGCCCGTAGCGTGATGGTAAGGACCAGCGAGCGAACTGGGAATGCCAGCCAGGTGAGCATCGCGACGCCACTCGGTAAGGCGTGCCATCTCGGGTTCGTCGGGTTCGCGGGCGCGGGTTGCTTTCTGGCCGGCCACCCATAGCTGGCGAAACTCAAGCGGGCGACCCTGGAACTCCGGCACTTCCGCTACCCAGACTTTTCCGCGGGCCGCGACCGACAAGCCGGGCGTGGCATCGGTTGCCCTCCGCCATCCGGCGACAGGCACACCACCGCTCAAAACAGGAAACTCGCCTGGGGCTGGCTCAAGCGTCAGTTCAGCACCGGCGGCGCCGGAGTCCTCCGGACGAATGCTCAGCGGAGCGGTAAGTCGATAGACGCCGCCCCGCAGGATGATGCGTACTCCCGAGGCGACCTCTTCGTTGCCGAGCCGTCGCAACTCGCGCGCGTGACGAACCGCTGCGGCCGGCGTGGCGAAGGGGCGATCCTTCGTACCCTGGTTGGTATCAGAACCAGCGGGCGACACCCAGACCACAACCTCGGCCTTTGCACTAAGCGAAGCGACGACTAGCATGCACAAAGCCAATGGCAGCAAAGCGATACGCATAGGACCAAGCCTGCACTCAATGAACTACATGGCGAATTGGAAGAAGCAATACAAACCAACCATGATCGACGCCAACACACCCCAGCCAACCATGCCGGCCGCGCCCAGGCCGTGCTGCGAGGCGTAGACCTCCGATAGCGATGGCAGAGGAGTCTCTGTTTCACTATGCGCGGTGGCGAGCGAGACGGCAACCATCAGCACTATTAGCACCGCAAACAACACAAAGGATTGGACAAGAAAGTGCAGAGAGCAGAATTGCTTGACTAGGTCAACGACTAAGGTGGACTGCTGTTCGGCCGGAAGCAGTGAGTCGAGATCGCTCAAATTAGCAACTCCCACCGCGAGACACACGAAGCTGCCCAGCATCAACGTGGTAAGCGCCGCGGGGGCAGTCGCACGCTTCCAGAAGATACCCAGCACAAACACTGCCGAGATGGGCGGCGCCATGTACCCGATGATCGACTGGAACAGGTCGAAAAGATTCAACTCGCCCGACTCCTGTGTATGCTTCAAATAAAGGGCAATTCCCACCGCCATCAAGCCGGCTAGGAACGTCGTGATGCGGCCCACCCGTTTTGCATGGTGCGGCGACTGGTCGCGGGCGATCCATCGCTGATGGATGTCGAGCGTGTAGATGGTGCTGAAAGAGTTCAGACCCGAGTTCAGTGTCGACACGACGGCCGCGACCAGCACCGAAACGATCAGACCCTTGAGTCCATAGCCCAAGTATTCGTCCACCAACAGTAAGAATACTTGCTTGTCGTCCTCGATACCCGGCAGCGTCTGGGCGGCACATATGCCAGGCAGCAGGAAAATGAACGGCGGCAGGATCTTCAGCACGGCACAAAGGAGAGTGCCCCCCTGCCCTTGCCGCAAATCACGCGCCCCCAGCACTCGCTGAACGATGGTTTGGTCCGAGCACCAGAACCACAGCGACAGAACCGGAAAGCCAAGCAGAAAGGCGTACCAGGGCGTGGCATCTCCCGCGGGCCGCACCAGTTTCCAGGTTTCGTCCAGCGGGGTATCTGCAACCTGGATGTTTCGTAACGCTTCAAATCCTCCCACATGCGACAACGCGGTGATCGACAGTACCGTTGCACCGAATATCATTAGCACCGATTGAAACGAATCGGTCACCATCACGGCGGCCAGGCCGCCGGCGATAGTGAAGCAAGTCGCCAGGAATGCGAGCAGCCAGATGCACGCGATCGGGTCCCAGCCAAGCAGTTGGGAAAGCAGCGCCCCACCGGCGAACAACGTACCACCGATCCACAGGACCACCGTGCTGAACAGGGCGTAGAACGACATGAACGTGTAACAATTTCTGCCGAAACGCCGGTTGAGAAACCCCGGCATCGTCGAGATGCCCGCCTGCATGTAAAACGGCACGAATACCATGCCCAACAGCAGCAGAAACATCCAGGCCATCCACTCGTAGTTGGCCGCCACCATGCCGGTGGTGTAACCGGCGCCGCACACGGCGATGAGAAACGTCGGCCCGATGTTGGTACCGAAGATCGAAAAGCCGACGTTCGCCCAACCCATCGATCGACCACCGAGGAATAAATCTTCGCTGCCCCGCCGACGATAACTCACCACACCGCCAATCGCCAGCAGCACGACGATGTATGTGACGAACACCGCCATATCGAGCAGCGACATATCCACGTCGCCGCTCGTGAAAGCCAGTAGTGAAGTCGTGGTAAGCATGGGAAGAGGCAAGCCGCCGTGAGCAACCTTGGAAAAAGTGGCTCGAAACCTCAAAAAAGAAGAAAGGGAGGTTTAGTTCTTACATCTCATTCGTGATTCAATTTCTTTAGCTCTGCCCAGGTGCCCTCGGTTACATCCGAAAACGGCTTTTGGCAGTCGTCGGTCAGCTTCCACCAACGCTGGCTGATCGGGTCCTGCTTGCTTGCCGCGTCGTCGGCCTGCTGGTCGTTGCCCATGTACTCCAGGTAGAGGAATTCGACCAGCCTGTCGTCGATCTCCACCAGGAAGACGTTCAGGTTGCGAATGTTGCCCCGCACCACCTGGTCAATTACGCCCGGCCACACCGTTTGGTGCAGCGTGCGATATTCGCGTTCCTTCTCAGGCTTGATGGTCGTGCCGATCATCAGTGTGCTGGTCGGCGATCGGTCAACGTCCAGGCCGTGGATAAAGTTGATCCACTCCATCTGTAGCCAATGCCGACCGTAGGTCTTGGCCCGCGGGTGTGAAGTGGTCGAAACGCTCCAATCGATCGACTCGGTGGCCGCTTCGAAGGCCTTGGCCGCCCCCAGGTACTGGGTGCCCCCCTTGTAACTGAAGTAAGCCACCACGTATTGCTGGCCGTCGATTGTACTTGAGAAGAACTGCAAACTGTCGATCTCCGCCTTGGCAAGCTGAGCTTCGACTTCAGTATCGCCACACTTCTTGATAGCTTGCTGCAGCTCCGTCTCTTTGCCGGGTACGACGGTCGCCAGCAGGCCAACGTGCGTTCGGCGGCCGGACTCGAGATAAGCCTGGTAGGGGCTGAATGCCTGAGCTTGCGTGACAACCAGGCACAGCAGGGCCACGAGCAGAATGCTAATTGGGTGTCTCATAAGACTCAAAAAGGCTGGATGGGAAGCTGAGCCCCATCGCGGAGGAAAAGGGGGATTCGCTCTAGCGGCGCGGCGACATCGACACGCTGCCCGCCGGGAAGAGTTTCGCCTGTCCAGGCGTCCAACCATGCGGCATCGGCAGGCAGATACACGGACCGCTGCACGGCACTCGGTTCCAGCACCGGAGCCACCATCAGCTCGGGGCCGAACATGAATTGGTCGTCGCACGCCACGGCCAGCCTGTCCTGAGAAAAGTCAAACAGCAGCGGTCGCATGACAGGCGAGCCCGTCTCCGATGCCACCCGCATCTGCCCCATGATGTAGGGGCGAATTCGCTCGCGGAGGTGCAGGTACTCGCAGAGAATCTGGTACACCCGCTCGCCATAGCTCCACACTTCGTTCGGACCTCCTTGCGTGGGGTCGCTCGACTCGGGGTGCTCCAGCGAGCTATTCCGCCAACCGTGCAAGCGAAACAGCGGGCAGAACGTTCCGTACTGGAACCAGCGAACCAACAGCTCGCGAAAGCCTTCGTCCTCGACCTGGCCGCCGAAGAAACCTCCGATGTCGGTAGTCCACCAGGGAATGCCGCTCATGGCCGTGTTCAGCCCCGCCCGCACTTGTTGCCGCAGGTCGTCCCAGGTGGAATGAATGTCGCCCGACCAAAGCGCCGCCCCCAGTCGCTGGCTACCGGCAAAGGCGGCGCGGCCCAGCGTGACAATCTCGCTTTCGCCCTCGCCCTGCATCCCCTCATAAAACGCCCGTTGCTGCTCGAATGGATACATGCCGGCAACTTCCTGTCCGTTGCCGAGGTGGTAACGCAGGTTGTCGTGATCGTAGGTGCTCATCTCCGGCTCAATCGCATCCAGCCACCAAATGCGGATGCCGTGTCGATAGTAGTTTTCGCGAACTTTGCTCCATAGAAACCCGCGTGCCTCGGGATTGGTCACGTCGAGTAGTGCCGATGTCACCTTGTGATCCGCGCGCGAGTCGGTGAAATCGACCAGGCGATTGAGGCCTCGCTCCGTGTGCACTAACAAACCCCGGTGATTGAGCTCTTCAAAATTCTCGCTGTCGGGATTCACCGTCGGCCAGATGGAGACCATTAGCCGCACGCCCATCTCTTCCAGCTCACGAACCATGCCCTGGGGGTCGGGCCAGCACTCGGAATCGAACTGCCAGTCGCCCATCTTGGTCCAGTGGAAGTAGTCGGCCACGATTACCGACAGGGGCATGCCCCGCCGGTGATGCTCGCGGGCGACTTCCATAAGTTCGTCTTGCGTCTTGTACCGCAGCTTGCACTGCCAGAAGCCGGCCGCCCACTCGGGCAGGACAGGCGGGTGGCCCGTGGCGTCGGCGTACCGCTGAAGCACGTCGGCGTAGCTGTCGCCCGCCATCACTACGTAGTCGATGGCCCGCGTCGCCTCGGCCACCCAGCGAGTGCGAGTACGGCCGAGTTCCACACGCCCCACCGCGGGGTTGTTCCACAGCAGGCCATAGCCACGGTTGGAGACCATCAGCGGAATCGACACCTCGGAGTTGCGATGCGAGAGCTCCAGCACACAGCCTTTCTGATCGAGCAGTCCGTGCCTCCGCTGTCCTAGTCCGTAAATCTGCTCGTCGTCCCAAGCGGTAAAGCTGGCCGTGGCGTGTAGCAGGTCGCCGCCAAACGAGTTGAACGTTCGCGACGGAGGATGGTTCGTACGGTAGGCGATCTCTTCCAGGAGTGGCTCTTTCGAATCATCTCTGAAGAACCGCACGCGTCCGCGGCCATCGACGCTGGCAGAGAGCCGGCCACTCGTGATGCGTGCTTCACCGCGATCAAGCGTGGTATGGCTTTGGGACTCGGGCGGCTGGAGTAGCGTCCAGTCGCGAAGGGGCATCTCCGGGGCAATCGTCGCACGCACCCGCAAACAGTCGCACCCCCAAGGTTCGACCCACAGAGTTTGCCCCCGCTGCCGCCAGACAAGTCGCTGGCCATGCTGCGAGAAGTCGCTCTGGGAAGCCAAGGTCATACGCCACTCGGACTCGCTTGCCGGGTGTGAGAAAAGTTACTCGGAAAACGGGCCGTACTTGTCGGCCGAGTCGTCCAAGTGATCATACACGTTCTCGCCATTCTTCAAAAATGGCGTGGCCATCGCCCAAGGTTTGCCATCGGGGCGGCGGATCGGTTCGCAACTGTACTGCGGCAAGTAGACCCGTCGCATGCGGTTGGTTTGGTTCGCGCCGCTGCGGTGCAGGTTGTAGCTGGTGAAAGCCACCACGCTGCCGGCCGGCACGATCACCGGATCGCCGGGATCGTCGCCGTTGTAACCAATCACGTCGTTAGTGCCGGACTCCAGGGTGTGGTCCAGCAGGCAATCCTTCGTGCCGCCCCGCGAGTGCGGCAGCAGGTACACGGTGCCGTTCTCTTCGCTCACGTCGTCCAGCGTGCACCACACCGTGACGTACGGTTTGTGGCTTGCTCCCTTCTCGTAATGCTTGACGTACCCGCTGTCCTGGTGCCAGCCGAACTTCATCCCCTGCTCGGCCCCCTTCACCACCCATTGTTCGTGGAACAAATAAACTTCGGGCCCGAGCGCTGCCTGAGCCACTTCGGCCATCAGCGGGCTGAACAGGAACTGCCATAGCCGGCGGCTGAGCCGGTAGCGGTTGTTGATGAAGTATCGCTTGCCGCGATGGCACAGGTTGTCGACCTCCACGCCCTTGGCGTCCATGATCGAGTCGAAGTAGCCCAGGAAGTACGAACATTCCTCGCGCAGCATTTCGAGCGTCTCCTGCGGAATCACGCCCGGCAGGATCATGTACCCTTCTTCCTGGTATTGCTCGCGTTGGTTACGTGGAACGACGCTCATCTTCGCATCCATCTGCTGGTATCCAAAGGCAACTGGCGGCCAGACGTCGCCCATTGGAGACATCTGCCCCCAGAAGTAGTTCACTCTACGAAAAATACCGTCTGGCCCGAGGGAGAAATGGGCCCTGTTTTCGGATACGACCAGCATGCCCTCGTTAGGAAATGAGACACCTTGGCCGCAGAGCCACGGGCACCTGGCACGAACGCCTCAGCACAGCGCATCGGCCGACCCCGTTCGACAGTAGTTCCCGCATCGAACGCGATGGTTTTGGGCCAACTTTGGGCCAACAAATACATGGGCCCAAAACCCAGCCGTTTTGGGCCCCCTCACAACCAAAAACCGCTTGTTTTACCGGCTTTCCAGGGAGCATATGGGACCAAAACCACCTGCGTTGTTCCCCGCATGTTTCCCCAGTTGTACTAAAACGGCCTACCGACGCTCATGACGACCAGCAAACCACGCCGCAGACGCCACATGACTCCAGCCTGGCGGCGGCACACGCGGCGTCCGCACACGTGCACTATTTGCCGATTCTGTTCTAGCAAAGGTGGTGTAAAAAAACGACGACAAAGCGGGGAGTTAAATAACTCCCGCAACGTGCAATCTCGAGGTCGTCCCGAGGACCAAAAGACTATGTAGAATCAGCAAACTCAGGGGTCTGTACCGCCGAGCGTAACGAGTCGGTTCAAGAACATGCACGGTAGGCACAGCGCGGTTACCCTGCCAGGTGCTCAAAGAGGATGAACGTGGACTGATTCCGAATATTCAGCCAGCCAAAATACTTGCCACACTTGATGCCCTCTCCCAATCAGGCTTATCGTCTGCTTCACGCATGCGATACGCTTGTTGCACTTGGAGATGAGGAATCAGCTCCATTCCGGATTCGCAACGACAAGTAGGCTATCGGGAATATCAACGTTTCGCAGGAAATGAAGAGGTGAAAACATGAAAAGCAAAATAGCACTCCCTTTCCTCATCGGTTTCGCCATCACATTCCTCGCGCTGGCGCTATTCCTGCCAATGTTCGCGACTTCGCCATCAGGAGGCGCGTTAGCGCGCGTTCCGCTCTGGCGATACTACGTTCTGGAGATCCCTCGATTGCTGGGCCCTCAGATGCTGGGATCGTTTAGCGGGGGCGGCGGCGTGCTGGCCGTGGTGCTCCAGCACGTTGGCCTGGCACTGGTCGGTGGGGCCGTTGTGACTGGAGTGGCCATGCTGTTCGGCGTTCGATCCCGTTCAAGTTAGGGCGAGCGTCAGCAGCAGCTCCAGCAGATTCGCATGATACTGACGGGGACAAGAACTCTGGCGATCTGTAGTGCACTGGCGGGAAAACGCAGGTATACTCGGTGAGCCCTGATCGATCGTGGCGACGGCCGTTCCATACGCTCGGCGATCGTCATTGATGCCCCAGGCAGCGGGTCGCACAAGATGTTCTCTGACTGTATTCCAACGTAGCCATGGAGCCTACCGGTGTCAGAACCGAATCCCTTCGCCAGCCCAGTCGCTGCACCAGACGCCATCCCATCCATTGAACTTGAGGCCGATGACCTGCTTATCGCCACGCAGGGAAAGCGACTCTTGAACATGATCATTGATGGCTTAGTCATCCAAGTCTTATCGTTCGGCATGGGTATGGTTATTGGAATCGGTGCCGTGGCTGCCAACGGCGGCGCGGCCCCTCAAGACAGCACTGGACTACAGGTCTTTAGTTTTGTGTCTGGAATCCTACTGTCACTGGCGTACTATGTGTTCACGGAAGGAATGTTCCAAAGAACAGTCGCCAAACTAGTGACCGGTACGATCGTCGTTGCCAAGGACGGAACCCGTCCCTCGTTCGGGCAGATTCTCGGTCGATCGCTCGCTCGCTTCGTTCCGTTCGAGGCATTCTCGTTCCTTGGCGGAAAACACCCGGTAGGTTGGCACGACTCCTGGTCGGGCACTCGCGTCATCGCCGTTCGCTGACTCGCAGACCGGCGACGCATTCAGCTCAACTTGGTCCATACCCTGCCCCCACGTACCATGACCTGCCCAACCTGCAACATGCCAATGGACGAGGGCGAAGCTTACGTCGACGACGATGGTTGGACCTTTCTGCTACAGGGCTTCACCCATCAGGAGCTCTGGTTCAAGCATCCAGATCAGAAGAAGCCGATTTCCTTGGCGCGATCAAGAGCCAGAGCAAGAGCGTACCTATGCCCTGGATGCAGCACTTTCGTCCTGCCATCGAAGTGACAAGAAACGGATAGCAGGAGATCGCAAACGACGCTCAGGCTAAGACACCAATGCGTTTGGCGTCTTAGCCTGAGTTGAATAGCTCCACGATGCCAAGCAGATGGGGTACAACACCCGATCCCATCTTACTGCGACTGCTTCGTCGCCTTCGGCTTTCGCTTGAACCGGTTAGGCTTTCGCTTCGGACCGCCGCCGGCGGATTCGGTCGGCTTGTATTTCCGCTTTCGCTTGCCTTGGCTGGTACCCTCCCCCGGCTTACCGCTCTGCTCACTCAGTTGGCGTTTGGGGCGGCGAGGACGCTCGTCCGACGTGGTGATGCCCTCACCGAACTTGTCGTTACCCGAGTTGCCTTGGCCTGAGTTGCCACTACCCTCGCTCGGCGGGGCAATGCGATTGCCGTACTGATCGCGTTTTCCGCCTGGCTTGTCGTTTCGCTTTCCAGGTTTGCCATTCTGCTCGCCCGGCTTGCCATTTCGCTCACCCGATTTGAATGGGCGGCGGCGGTTTTTCGAGTTGAACTTGCCCTGTTTCGAACCACGCCGCGGCGAGTCGTCGCTCACCTGGCGGGCGGGAGGCTCGGCAAGATCGCTCGACGGGTCGACTTCGATGCGGAAGTTCATCAGCCTTTCAATCGCCCGCAGCAGCTTGCGTTCGTCGTTGCTGCAGAACGAAATGGCGGTGCCTTCAGCCCCCGCACGGGCGGTGCGGCCAATGCGGTGCACATAGGTCTCCGGCGTCTCCGGCAAGTCGTAATTGACGATGTGCGACACGTTGCGGACGTCGAGGCCGCGGGCCGCAATGTCGGTGGCCACCAGGATGGGCGGGTTCTGGCTTTTGAACTGCTCGAGCGTACGAGTCCGTGCACCTTGGCTCTTGTTGCCATGGATGGCGGCGGCTCGCAGGCCGTCGGCGTTCAAGCGTTTCACAATCTTGTCGGCACCATGCTTGGTACGACTGAACACCAGCGTCCGCTGGCGGGGCGTGTCGTGCAGGAACTTCACCAGCCGCTCTGGTTTTTTCTTCTTGTCGACCATATGCACGCTCTGCGCAATTCGCTCGGCGGGCGTCGCCACGGGGGCGACTTGAATGTTTACCGGGTCGGACAACCACTCCTCGGCCAGCTTGCGAATGGCAGGCGGCATGGTGGCCGAGAACATCAGCGTCTGCCGCTGCTCGGGAACCTTGGCGATGATTCGCTTGAGATCCGGCAGGAAGCCCATGTCGAGCATCTGATCGGCTTCGTCGAGTACCAGGATGTCGACCTTCGACAGATTGATATGCCCCTGGTTCATCAAGTCGAGCAAGCGACCTGGCGTGGCGACCAGCGTGTCGACGCCGTGACGCAGCGTACGAACCTGGGGCACCTGAGACACACCACCAAACACCAAGGCGTGACGCAGGGGGGTGTGCTTGCCGTATCGCTTCAGGCTATCGCCAATCTGCGCGGACAGTTCGCGAGTGGGAGCAAGCACCAACGCGCGGAGCGTGCGAGGCCGTGGGTTGGCGCCCTTGGCACCCTTTGGGCCCTTGCGATGCTGCGGCTTGGGACGTGGGCCCGTGGGCTTGGGCGGCAGCTTTTGCAGCAACAGGTCGAGCATCGGCAGCGTGAACGCGGCCGTCTTACCGGTGCCGGTCTGCGCGCAACCTACTAGGTCGCGCCCCTCGAGGATGACGGGAATCGCCTGGGCCTGAATGGGCGTGGCGTGCTCGTATCCCAGGGATTCAGTAGAGCGGAGAAACGGTTCGGCCAGGCCAAGTTCGGAGAACTTTGTGGTCTCGGTCTTCAAATCAATTCTTTCGTAGCTGGTGCGTAGGTACAGACCGTGGTCTACAGGACCAGCGTCGTCGACCTGCGCGGAGTGGGCCCTCAGTCCATGAAGGCATTGCCGTAATGAACGCCTCTCGATTCACCCGTGGGTGATGCCCTTCCAGGGGAAGAGTTGGGGGCTAGGCGCACATGCACCGTAGCCGGAGGCGGTAAGGGGCAAGAGAATCATTCGCGGTCGAATGGACGCGAACCAAATTCGCCGAGCGGGGGGCGAAGACCTGGAAGGCGGGGTATCGAGCTTGAGTGACCAGACCGGAGAACGCGTCTGCCGGTAAGTCTCACACCTTGGTAGTTTCGTAAGTATAGCATGCGGCAAAGAAGATACAAGGCGACTTAA
The DNA here is from genome assembly GCF_024054565.1 of Aeoliella straminimaris. Classification (GTDB taxonomy): domain Bacteria; phylum Planctomycetota; class Planctomycetia; order Pirellulales; family Lacipirellulaceae; genus Aeoliella; species Aeoliella straminimaris. The sequence goes on along the minus strand of NZ_JAMXLR010000072.1, from coordinate 26,366 downwards.
TCCGAACGCCGCATTTCCCTGTACCCGGCACGAGTCAGCGAGTAGCCCCCGGCAAATTTTTCCCTCACCAGTAAGTCCCGCCGGATCAGGCTGTTGAGGGCTTCCTCCTTGCCCAGCAGGTCCTGGCCGTAGAAACACAGCATCTTGTTGGGGGTCATGTGGTATTCGCGGAAGGTGCGGAGAACGCACTCCTCGGTAGTCGATAACATGGCTCGGATCTTTAGGGATCAGGTAGAAAGACTTCCGTGAAGGGTTTAATCGCTGCCGTCGGAATCTTCGTCAACCTCGGGGCTCAGGGCGGGATCGTCCGCCGGCTGATCTTTGCGCTGCTGGCGGCGCGCTCGTTTTTCCTCGGCTTTACGCCGCTTTTCCATTTCGCGTCGTCGTTTTTCAAAAGTGTTCTGGTTTTTGGACACTCGTGCCTCCTGGGGACTGAGCTGGTACAGTTGCGCGCATGTTCGTGCAGCAGAGCTGACCAGTCGTTGTCGGCTGGCCACTCCGATCCGCCATGAAGGATACTCAGCGAGCGACGATTAGTAGCGCCCGCCTCGTCCACCACGGCCGCCGCCGCCGTAACCACCGCCACCGCCACCGCCACCGCGACTGCCGCCACGCTCTTCACGGGGCCGTGCTTCGTTGACGGTCATGGGTCGGCCTTCGTGCATGGTGTCGTTCAGGCCGGTGATCGCTGCCTGGGCTTCGGCATCGGTATTCATTTCCACGAACCCGAATCCCTTGCTGCGCCCTGTGGCCCGATCAGACACAACCTGCGCGTCACGGACCTGGCCAAACGCTCCAAAGAGCTTCTCGAGGTCTAATGGCGAAACGTCGTAGCCCAGATTGCCGCAATAAAGTTTCTTACCCAACGTAGTATCTCCTGCCAAAAAACGGGACGGACACAATGCCGAGCCCAAGAACAGAACGGTCGATTTGGCGACCTGACAGGTGGGACGGGCGAAAGAAATGTCGGAGACCAGCACGTGGAATGTGCTAGTAGCGGATGTCGCTAACGACTGACCTACCGTAAGTAGTATATAGTTTTTGGCCTGTTTGGGGTAGACCTACTCGGCCCCTGCTAAGCGACGCGGGAGCTTTCGCCCTCGTTGTTCGGCAATCCAGGAGGAATAGGCAGAAAGGCCTCCCCTGTCGAATCCTTGCTTCCGCGCGGCGATTTGCGCTGGCCATGCAGTTCCGCTTGAGCGAGATGGTCAAGTTCGTCCATCGCGGTCTGAATTTGTTCCACGTACTGAGGCAACTCCTTGGTGTGAAGGTCGCGCGGCACGTAGATTGGGGCACCCGCTATCAGGATGACCTTCGCAAACGGCTTGGGAATGATCAGGTCCGACCAACTGCCCTTCCACCGCCAGCAACTGCTGCAGGCGAATCCACTCGGTACTACGGCGCGGCCCGTACGCGAGGCGAGGTATGGAATACCGGAACTCATCACACGGTTGGGGCCGCGCGGTCCATCGGGCGTAATTACCAGGTGCCGCGAAGCGACGGTGTCGATCAGTTCGCGCAAGGCGCCGGTGCGAATGCGACTGGTGGAACCACGAACGACCGGGATATCTCGCCAGCGAAGCACCCCGGCGACGAACGAACCGTCTTTGTGGTGGCTGGTAAGCGCAGTCGTGCAACAGTGCTTGCCACTAAACACCGGCAGCACCATCGAGTCGTGCCACACCGAGTAGATATATCGCTCGCTGGCGCCAGGGTCGTAGGGGCTGATGCCAGGCGACTGAACAATCAGGCGGATTCGCAGCGTCCGGAACAAAAGCCACACGAGCGTGGCGAATGTGAAGGCGGCGAATGAGTTCAGTTGTTTACTTTGGATTCTCAGAAGAGTACTCGAACGTCAGAGGGCCGGGCGGGGTTGGCAGACGCCGAGAGTACGAGTTAGAGCAACTGCCCGCAAGAGCACGCCGTGCTAGCAGTGGCGGGCAACTAGGTAGCGTGGGGACGTATCTTGGGTGGCGTCTGCAACTGGTCGATCACCTGCTTCACGCCAGCGATAGCCTGAACCGCCTTGAGGATGGCGCTTCGCTGCCGCTCATACTGCAGCTTCCCCGTCAACGTGACCGCCCCGCGGCGCACCACGGCATTCACCTTGGACTGCGACCCCGTTCCGGTGCGTTCCAGCCGCTTCATCACGGTCTTTTGCAGTTCTTTATCGGTGACTTGGTTTTTTCCAAACACTTGGGCTCCCTTGGTGGCGGGAAAGAAAAGAAAACTGGCTACATGCCTGCAAACCGAAAACCGCACTCGCACTTCACTGTTCTGGCGGAGGTGGCCCGACTGCAGGTGGGACACTGTTTCTGTAGCGCGGCAGTTGCAGGCTTTGGCGATGCTTTGGATTTTGGGATGGCGTTGGCGGCCATGCGTTTCCTGTCGGCCTGCAGCAGGGCACACTGCGGATGGATTCCATGCGAGGAGTAAACCGAAGTTCCGCAGATGGGACACTTTGGTCGAATCACGGGCTCTAATAGGGGCATGGGCTTTTTCTCACTCACGGCTGGTTTCCTGCATTCGTCGAAGTTCATCAAGTTCGGTCGACAATCGAATCCGCACCGGGCTATCAAGCGGCAGGTCATCGATCACCGTACTTGCTTCGTCCAAGGTAAGAGACGTAATCGTTTGACCTCGGAAAAGCTTCTGCCACAGGCGCTGGGCCTCGCGTTCGGTAAGCATCGTTGGTTTCCAGGGAGTTGCCAGCAAATGGGTCGCAGTCACATCGAGCAAGCGGCCGCTAGTGCGTCAATTCGAATTGGATTCGCTCGAGTCGTTGTTGGAACGAGTCGTCATCCGGTCGCTACTTCGACTCATTCGTGTTAGCTTACGGCGCGCCTCGGTCATTACTTCCTGGCTGGCACCAGTCATCTGAAGTATTTTGTTCAAGTCGTCCGCCGCAGCATCGGCCTTGCCGTCGGCGCTTTGAAGCAAGGCTCGATTGTAGAGTGCCATGGCTCGTGTGTTGGGCGTAACGCCCTCCAAATCGAGCACTTCGCTGTATTTCTGCATGGCCTCTGACGTACGCCCCGCCCTGGCGTGGAGAATGCCTCGACGCAACATCCACGTTGCCCGGTACTTCATCGACCACTTGCTGCGAATCCAGTTCATCAGTGCCATCTATCACCTACCTTGCTGGTTGCGAGACAGGTTGTTTCTGGCAATGGGCGCCACCTGCAAACGCAACCCGGGGACGGGCGATAGCAGCCGCACCAGGTCCTTCTGCGTCAGTTCAGCGCCATAGGCAACTCGGAAGATGCGTTGCGACGGCGTTGCGCCCTGCCGAATGGGATCGCTTGTCTGGAACGCAAACGCCCGGCTCAAGAGGTTGATGATAGTCTGTGCCACTTCCATGCCTTCCACGGAAAAGCGGCAGGCATAGCCCTCGTCGGTCATGACGACTGGTGTTTCACGCGTGGTAGGACGTACCAGTTAGTGTGCCTCACCTTCCTGCTTTGGAAGTACGCTTCTTGGACGGCTGGGAAGGGATTTCCGCCTGGCGGTCGACCACCGAGCGATAGGGCATGCCGTTGGGTTGCGTGTAGCGTTCGGCACGCACAAACCACAGTGCCAGGCCGCCGGTGTTATAGGCGGGCATGGCGGGAGACCGGTTGGCGCGGACGCCGAGCGAGCCCTTCTTGCCGGTCTTTTGCCAGCCGCGATGCTCCATGACGATCCGCACAACGACGCCGATCGCTTGTCGAAGTCGCTGACTGCGCCGGGCATGAATGTTGGAAAGAAACTGGTGAATTGTCGGCTGAGCTTCGAGTTCGCGGACCACACCAGCCAGCGGGGCCCGATCGTGGTGAATCTCCGACTCTTCCATCCGGCGCTGTCGGTCGGGGTCGCTGAAAAATGCCAGCACTTCTTCGAACGGTTGCTCGGGGTCGTTGGCAACGTCGGCGAAGGTACGGCCCTGACGGTCTGCCAGGAAGTCGTCGAGAGTAATTTGGTGGCCTGCCATGGGGCTCCGCGTGAAAATATTGCAGCTACAAATATTGTACCGGCAAAAAGTGAAACTGCAATGACAAAACGCCCCGATTCGGCAAACTGGGAGGAATCGAAGGCGGAAAATACGGCCGATATGCACCTCGAATTCAGCCACTGAGATCGACTGCCCCCCCCGCCCACAGGTCGTGTCCAACTGGCGTTCGGCCATTGGGTGACTTTCTGTATAGTGGTCGCCCCGCATTTCTTCGCTCCGGAGGATCACGCTATGTCGCTCAATCCGCTGACGCCGGTCACCGACTACCAGTCGATGCTCAATCGCATTTTCTGGTTCACCTCAGCCGCTGCGCTACTGGCCGTGTGGCTGCTGAGGGAAAATTTGCCCCCCGTGCGCGAGGTACTGTCGGCCATCGACTTCAGGCTCGAGCTCGAGGGCGAGCGGATACTGCCCGTGCCCGGGGGCTATCTGGTGCCGGCGCTGGCCATTGGTCTGGTATCGCGCGTCTTTCGAATCCATAGCGTGGTGGCCAACTGGCTGGGCATTCGCGAGCGATTCGAAGTCGATGTCATTATCCACGAACTCGCTTACCGTACCGGCGTGTCGCTCGACGACGTGCCGGACGAAGAACTGGTGCGGCGACGCTATCACATTATGCGGCACGGATTCTATCAGTTTGTCAGTGGTCGCCGGCCGCAGATCGACGAACTGCTGGTCGAGCGGGCCCTCGACACCTGGAGTTGGTTCTGGATCGTGCTCGAAGCGGCCGTCGTGTTGGTGCTGACGGGCTTTGTGCTCATCGCTTGCGGTGTCGAACAGACGGGTATCACCGTGGTGCTGGCGTCGCTGGCGCTTTCGGCCGCGGGGCTGCCGACCATTCGCAGCCAGTGCCGCCGCTACGCCGTGGCTCAGGTGAGGGCCATCGTCGACGACTCCGAGCGTGCCCGGTTGGTACGGGAAGCATTTCATTGTCTCGAAACCGATCGCCCAACGATCCGCCGCGCGGCGTGAGTGAATGCTTCAACGACATTCCTCAGAAAACTTTCGCGACTTCTTCCAACACTCGGGGCGGCGGAGCGAATTACCCTTCGGGCGGCGCGTGCCGCCATCGTTTTTTCCACTTTCCGGGGAGGATAGTGTTATGCAAATGGGGCAATCTATTGTGCGCCGCGTCGGTCGCCGCGCGTTAATGGTCGCGGTGGTAACAAGTATGGGGTCGTACGCGACCTTCGCTCAGCAGGTGGACTCGCCGAGCAGCCAAGGAGGCCGGGTGAAGTTGGACGTGGCCGACCTGCCGCCGGCTGCCGTGGAGATGGACCTCGGTCCGGGGTTGATCCGCCATTTCTTCAAGCTGGGCGATGCCGCCGTGGCGGGCGTATTGGAGGGTCTATCCACTTCGCCCGATGCCGAAACGTCCGAAAATCTGCAGTTTGCGGCCAAGCAACTGACTTCGGCCCGTGAGTTGGGCGACATCGCCAGCGAAGTGATCCAGGAAGTGCACGTTCGGGCGTGGAATGGCGAAATTGATGCATTGGCCGCTGCCACGCAGCTCATCGACGCGTACGACGCCCAGTTGCCCGCCGCCGGCTGGGAACCAACCCTGCGAGCCCGTCAGCAGAACGAGATGGTCCGCATCTACACGCTGCACGAGGGAGAGTCGTTAAGCGGGGTGCTGGTGGTGGCCGCCCAGCGGAATGAGCTGGTGGTGGTAAATGTGGTAGGCGACCTCTCGCCGCAAAACATTCAGCATCTGGCGAGTACCGCCACCAGAATCGGCGTCCAACTGGGACTCGACAAGGAGCTGAACAAGGCCATCGGGCAATTGCGAGAAGAAATGGAGCGGAAACACCAGCATTAGGATTTGGCGTACCGTACACGACGCCGAGCTCGGGGCACCGGTGCCTCGAGATCGGCGTTTTTTTGTGGCAAGCTACCCAATTGCTGCCTCCGGGGGTAAAAAGGAGACCACGATATCCGAAATGGCCCCTCGCCCCCGCGGAGATAGCAGCGATGCGTTCTGTCTGGTTCCTGATTGCACTCGTTTGTTTTGGTTCGACGCGCGGCGAGGACTGGCCTCAGTGGCGCGGGCCGAGTGGTCAGAATCACGCCGCCGAAGGCGCCACCGCCCCCGACAATTGGAGCGACGACTCGGGGCTGGCCTGGAGCACGCCCTTACCGGGCCGAGGACATTCCTCGCCCGTGGTGGTGGGCCAGCGGATTTACCTGACCACTTGCGACGAACAGGCCCAGACGCAGTCGCTCTTGGTGCTCGATCGACAGTCGGGCGAATTGCTACAGCAAACGGTCGCTCACCGTGGCAAACTGGCGCAACGAATTCATGGCAACAACACCCACGCCAGCCCCACGGCCGCCTGCGATGGGCAGCATGTCTACGCACTGTTTCACAACAACCTGGAATGCTGGGTAACCAAGTTCGACCTTGATGGCCAGCAGGTCTGGCAAAAACGCGTTGCCGAGTTCAGTCCGCGGCGTTTCCAATTTGGGTTCGGCTCCTCGCCCATCATGGTCGGCAACCTGTTGGTCGTGTCGACGGAATACGATGGTCCCGAAAGTGGCGTCTACGCTATCGATCGCGGTACCGGCGAGCAGGTGTGGCGGGCCGAGCGTCCTGAAAGCCTGTCGTTCTCCACTCCCATCCCCGCGATGCTAGATGGCGAGCGGCAGTTGGTGATGAGTGGCAACGACAAACTGGCGGGATACGATCCGCAGACGGGGCAAGTGCTATGGAGCACTTCGGGCAGCACCAAGGCCACCTGTGGCACCATGGTGTGGGATGCGGAGCGAAACCTGGCGTTTGCCAGCGGTGGCTATCCTGGTTCGTTTGCTCTCGCGGTTCGAGGCGACGGTGATCACGAAGTTGTTTGGGAAGAAAGTCAGCCACGCTGCTACGAACAATCGATGTTGCTGGTGGACGGGTACCTGTACGCTTTGGCCGACAATGGAATCGCGTACTGCCTCCGCGGCGAAGACGGCGAGATGATGTGGCGCGAGCGACTCGACGGGCCGGTAAGTTCCTCGCCGCTTTATGTAGACGGCAAGGTTTACGTCACCAACGAAGAAGGGATTACTTTCGTGTTTCGTGCGAATCACGAAAACTTCGAGCTATTTGCCAAAAACAAGCTGGGCGACGAGTGCTTCGCGACTCCCACGCCAGTGGACGGCCGCCTGTACCATCGTTACGCCAAGAGCGTGGATGGTAAGCGGCAGGAATACCTGGCGGCGATTGGTGAATAAACGCGGGCGAGAAAATCTGCGAATTGCGGGAATAGATGAATATCTACCGCACGAATGGGTGGAATAGGACGCTTTTCTTTTCCGCGCCCCGCGGAAGCTCGTCACGCCCATTGCCTTTCCGATTAAGGAGCGAATCCTATGGCAATCACGCTCTCGGCAGTTGCCGCCCCCGCCACAAATGATGCATCTGCACGTCTCAAAGCGAATCGCCCAGCGATCAACAAGCTGGGTTTTGCCAACATTGAAACCACTCCGGAGTTTGCCCGGTTTGGTGAGTGGGGCGAGCAGCTTTCCGTGGTTCGGGATGGAGCGATTCACTCCATGGCCTATCAATTGGCCACCCATCCGCGGCGGAAGGAGCTGTCCCGCGATGCCCTATGGCGGGCGTGTGCGGAGCAAAACCGTGCCTCGTTCCAACAGTACCAGATTGTGCGCCTCGACGAGCCATCCTTTTTCCTGCCGCGTGGCGAGGTGGTCTTCAAAGTCATCCACAATCCCATTCAACTTCCGGACAATCCTCCGCAGGGTGTGATGATGCGCCACCTGGAAGCGATGATGGCACACCCGTTGGCGAAGTTCTATTTGCTCGAACCCGTATTTACCAGCGAGCCGTATTACCGTCTTTACTCGTCCGAAGATTTGCGAACCGAGGCCACCGGCGATCAGCGTATTTGCGAGCAGATCGCCTGGCGTTTGGGCTGGGCACACCGCGGCGGAAAATGGACTGCCGAACGTGTGCGCGAGCTGGCCGGCCTGGCGATGCGGGGCGCCGCGTGGGCCATCGAGTTGCTGGCCACCGAGATCACCCCTTCCAGGATCGACCATCCACAGCATGCCGACGAGTTGGCCGCCCTGCTGGCCGACGATACGCTGAACGAACTGGCCCGTCGTGCCGAGCAACAAGGCCTGGAGCGAGACGCCAAGCGATTGCGGAGAGCAATCGAGGAATTGCGGTGGCGGACCAGCATCGATCCGGTACTCTGTTTTGAGTTGGAAGAGAGGCCCGGCGAATTGTGGTTCGAGGCCCACTGGTACACTGGAATGGATGGCCGCCGCTATGTTCACTATTGAGTGAATCCCTCCCGGGATGTCTAAAATCGTTCTTCAGTTGCGCTCCATCAGGCCGCAGCGGGTTACCGTCCGCTGCGGCCTGATCTGTTTTCGGACACGCAGTACGCGAGAGGCAGTTGAAAGGGGGGTATGCGCTGCACTATTCTATGGTTGGCGGCTCGCTTTTTGCGGCTTTTCTACGGCCCTAAGATTTGGAGATACACCTATGATGCGCCTGGCCTATTTGACCCCGTTTCTGCTCTTGGCTTGCTGTCTGCAATCCGCGAGTGCTCAAGTGACGTCTCAAGATTTTGATAAGATTATGCTCTATACACTGAAGAATAGTAACGGACTTACTATCAAGGTGACCAACTACGGCGCCATCATTACTTCGATCCTCGTACCCGACCGCGACGGCGAGATGGGCGACATTGCCTTGGGCTACGACAGCGTAGAAGATTACACCAACGCGGTCGACAAGCCCTATTTCGGCGCGGTCGTGGGTCGCTACGGCAACCGCATCGCCGAGGGTAAATTCACCATCGATGGCGAAGATTACACCCTGGCGGTGAATAATGGCCCCAATCATCTGCACGGTGGTGTGATTGGTTTCGACAAGGTAGTGTGGGACGCCAAGCCGGTGGGCGACAACTCCCTGGAGTTGACTTACGTCGCCAAGGACATGGAGGAAGGCTATCCCGGCAATCTTAAATGCAAGGTCACCTACACGCTGACTGACGACAATGAGCTGAAGATTCACTACGAGGCAACCACCGACAAGACGACTCCCGTCAACCTCACCCAGCACACCTATTTCAACCTTAAGGGCGAGGGCAACGGCACCATTCTCGATCACGAGTTGATGCTCAACGCCAAGAAGTTCACGCCCGTGGACGAAGGCCTCATCCCCACCGGTCAACTGGTGGACGTGGCTGGCACGCCGTTCGACTTCACGACGGCCAAACCTATCGGTCGCGACATCGAAGAGGCCGACGAGCAGTTGAACTTCGGTGGCGGCTACGATCATAACTGGGTACTCGACAAGGGCGGCAAAGACGGCGAGATGACCCTGGCCGCTCGAGTCAGCGAACCCTCCTCCGGACGCGTGCTCGAAGTATTCACCACCGAACCCGGTGTTCAGTTTTACTGCGGCAACTTCCTCGATGGTCGGCTCACAGGCAAAGCCGGGAAGCCCTATGTGTACCGTGGCGGTCTGTGCCTCGAAACGCAGCACTTCCCCGATAGCCCCAACCAGCCGAACTTCCCCAGCACGCTACTTGAGCCGGGCGAGAAGTACGACACGACCACTGTATTCCGATTCTCGACGGAGTGAGTGCGAGCGCAGCGGCCGTTTCCCTCCCCCCTTTCGGCGTCTTGACTGGAGATTCAACCAACATGGCGGCATACACCCTTCCCAACCCGAGGCCATCAACCAAGCTGCCCGCAGGGCAAGTCTACTTGATGGCTAACGGCGACTTGCGGCTCAGTGCCAACCAAAACTGCTGGGCGGCACAGCACGCCATGGAGCAGGATATCGAAAAGGCGGTCGCCACCGCGGGCTGGAAAGTGGTGCGAGCCCATCCATACAAGGAAGGCGAGAAACACGGGTTCATTTCCTCGCAGGCGGAGGGGATGGAAGTGTTTCGCGGGCTCGATCCCAAGGCGCCGCTCATCGTGGCCGAGGCCGTGTGGCAGTACTCGCATCACCTGCTGCATGGTTTAATCTCCCACCAAGGTCCCATCCTTACACTGGCCAACTGGTCGGGTACCTGGCCCGGGCTCGTCGGCATGCTGAACCTCAATGGCTCGCTCACCAAGGCAGGGGTCGAGTACAGCACGTTGTGGGCCGACGACTTCGCCGATCCAACTTTCCAGGAGCAGCTTGCCACCTGGCTCAAGACCGGCAAGGTCGAGCACCCGCTCGATCATGTGCAACCGCTGGCGTCGGTTACCGTCGGCAGCGACGAATCGGCGCTCGGCAAGGCGCTCGCCCAGCAGTTGCAGCACGACAAGGCCATCATGGGCGTGTTCGACGAGGGATGCATGGGCATGTTTAACGCCATCATCCCCGACCATTTGCTCAATCCCACCGGCGTGTACAAGGAACGGCTCAGCCAGTCGGCCCTCTACTACGAATCGACCCAGGTCTCCGATGATGAGGCCCTGGCAGTCCGCAAGTGGATGGAAGACGCGGGCATGAAGTTCCAGACCGGCCCCACGCACGCGACTGATCTTACCGACCAGCAAATTCTGCTGCAGTGCAAGATGTACATCGCCGCGCTGCGCATCGCCGACGATTTTGGTTGCAGCCTGATCGGTATACAGTACCAGCAAGGCTTGAAGGACGTGCTGCCGGCCAGCGATCTGGTCGAAGGCACCCTCAACAACTCCAAGCGTCCGCCGGTCAAGAGTCGCGATGGCGGGCGAGTGCTATACGAAGGCGAGCCCCTGCCGCACTTCAACGAAGTGGACGAGTGTGCTGGGCTCGATGGCCTGATGACCTTTCGCGTGCACAAGGCGATGGGGCAGCCCGTAGAGAACACGCTGCACGACTTGCGATGGGGCGACTGGGATCGCTCGGGTACCACCGACGACTACGTGTGGGTGTTCGAGATCTCCGGCAGCGTCCCCCCTGCCCACCTTACCGACGGTTGGGCCGGTGCCGTAAGTGAGCGCCAACCCGCCATGTACTTCCCGGCCGGCGGGGGCACCATCAAAGGCATCTCGCACCCGGGCGAGGTGGTTTGGTCGCGCGTTTACGTCGAAGACAACCAACTGAAAATGGACCTTGGACGTGCCGGCGTGGTAGAGCTTCCCATCGAGGAGACCGAGCGTCGCTGGCAGGACACCACGTCGCAATGGCCTATCATGCACGCCGTGACGTACGGTGTTTCACGCGATCAGATGATGGCGCGACACAAGAGCAATCACATCCAAGTGGCTTACGCCAACAGCGCCGAGGAGGCCGACAACGCCATGCTGGCCAAGGCGGCCATGGCCGAAGCTCTCGGCATGGAGGTAGCCGTGTGCGGCACCCGCAAGGGTGGCGATTCCTGGTAGGGCTGAGTACGGATCGACTCAGCAGGCGGACTTTTCTAAAACTCATCAGCAGAGGTTGAACAAATGGCAGAGCAGTTTGCCATCGGTGTCGATTACGGGACGAACAGCGTTCGGGCCCTGGTGGTCAACGTGGCAACCGGCGAGGAGATCGCCACGAACGTCTACGACTATCCCAGCGGCGAAGCAGGCATCCTGCTCGACCCCCGCGATCCCAACCTCGCGCGTCAGAGCCCGATCGACTACATCCAGGGGTTCCTGGCATCGGTCAAATCGGCCGTCGCCGATGCGGCCAGTGTGCCCGGTTTCTCGCCCGAGGCGGTCATCGGCATCGGGGTCGACACTACCGGCTCGACACCCATCCCGGTCAACGCCGCAGGCGTCGCGCTGGGCACGCTGCCAGAGTTCAAGGATACGTTGGCCGCCAACGCTTGGCTGTGGAAGGATCACACTTCGCACGCTGAGGCCATGGAAATCACCGAGCTGGCCCGCACTCGCAACGAACCCTACCTCGCCAAGTGCGGCGGTACCTACTCCAGCGAATGGTACTGGTCGAAGATGCTGCACTGTGTCCGCACTGCCCCCGAGGTAGCCGCCGCGACGGCCAGCTGGGTGGAACTGGCCGACTTCATCCCCGCCTACATCACTGGCAACACCGATCCCAATACACTCGCCCGCAGCATCTGTGCTGCCGGTCACAAGGCGATGTACAACGAGCAATGGGGCGGACTGCCGAGCGAAGATTTCCTGGCCTCACTCGATCCGAAGCTCGCCGAATGGCGCTACACCACCAAGGCGGTGCCGTCGAATCACAAGGCGGGCGAACTCACCGAAGAAGTTGCCCAGCAGATTGGACTGCCCGCAGGCATTGCCGTGGCGGTTGGCGCGTTCGACGCCCACATGGGCGCCGTGGGTGCTGGCGCGGGGGCCGGAACCCTGGTCAAGATCATGGGCACCAGCACCTGCGATTGCCTGCCTTCGCCCATGGATCGCGAGATGCCCGACGTCCCCGGCATGTGTGGCATCGTGCCCGAGTCGATCCTGCCCGGCATGTATGGTCTGGAAGCGGGCCAATCGGCCGTCGGCGACATTTTCAACTGGTTCGTCAAGCAGATCGCTCCGGGGGCCTACGGCACGGGGGCCGAGGCGCACATCAAGCTCACCGAAGACGCCGCCAAGTTGAAGCCCGGCGAGTCGGGCCTGGTGGCGCTCGACTGGAACAACGGCAACCGCACCATCCTGGTCGACCCGTTGCTCACGGGCTTGATGGTCGGCCAGACCCTGCACACCACGCCCGCCGAGATCTATCGGGCATTGGTCGAAGCCACGGCCTACGGCGCGCTGACCATCATTCGCCGCGCCGAAGAGTACGGCGTGAAGGTCGAGCAGGTGATCAACTGCGGAGGCATCGCCGAGAAGAACCCCATGGTCATGCAGATCTATGCCGACGTCTGTAACCGGCCGATGAAGATCAGCCGCTCGGCACAAACGTGCGCCTTGGGCGCCGCGGTGTTCGGTGCGGTGGTCGGTGGGGCTTACGCCACGGCCGAGGACGCCCAGGCCAAGATGACCGACGTCAAAGAGACCGTCTACAAACCGATCCCCGAGAACGTGGCCGTGTACGCGGAACTCTATCAGGTCTACCACACGCTGCACGATGCCTTCGGCACGGCCGACTTCAGCGGCTCGCTCTCTGGCGTGATGAAGGACCTGATCCGCATTCGCCACAAGGCCCGAGTGGGCGAGTAGTTCCTCCGTTTTGCTTACGAAAGAGATGGCACCATGCGACTGCGGCATCTTCGCGCTACTATTGCGCTTACGCTGATACTGGGTTGTGCTTCACTCGTGGTGGCCGAGGAGCAGCGATACGAGCTCGGTCCCGACTCGGTACGGCACGAGGGAGTTCCCCGCGGCACCGTGACCCAGCACGAGTGGCTGGACAGTCAGGTTTTCGCGGATACCGTCAGGCGTTATTACGTCTATGTCCCTGCGCAGTACACGCCCGACAAGCCAGCCGCGCTGATGGTGTTCCAGGATGGCCACGCCCATGTCAGCGAGACCGGCGACATGCGGGTGCCGATCGTGTTCGACAACCTGATCCATGCCGGCGAGATGCCGGTGACGGTTGGCGTGTTCGTCGACCCGGGCCACAAGAAGGAGCAATTGCCCCAGGAGAAAGGCTGGAGCCCCAAGCCCGAGAATCGTTCGGTGGAATACGACACCCTGTCGGCCGATTACGCCGAGTTCCTGCTCACCGAGATCCTGCCCGAGGTCGCCAAGGACTATCGGTTTACCGACGACCCTGACGGCCGGGCGATTTGCGGCATGTCGAGCGGCGGCATCTGCGCGTTCACCGTGGCGTGGGAGCGGCCCGAGGCGTTCCACAAAGTGCTCAGCCACATCGGCAGCTTCACCAACATCCGCGGTGGCGACCGCTACCCCGGCATTATCCGCAAGGCCGAGAAGCGTCCGCTGCGGGTCTTCCTGCAGGATGGCTCGGCCGATCTCGACAACGCGCACGGCAATTGGCCGCTGGCAAATCAGCAGATGGCGTCCGCCCTCAAGTTCCGCGACTACGACTATAAGTTCGTCTACGGCGAGGGGGCCCACAACGGCAACCACGGCGGGGCCATTTTGCCCGACTCTTTACGCTGGTTATGGCGAGATTACCAATTGCCCGAGTGAACTCTGCGGCCGCTGCGGGTGTCGCTCTGCTTGGGCCCGTTGAAAATGGCCCAACCGCAGCTATCATAACTACTTACGCCCATCGGCGGCGTGGAGGGTAAGCGAATGGCTAGCGGCCTGATTGGAATTCAGGTGCCGGGAAACCGGTTGTGGGTTCGAGTCCCATGCCCTCCGCTTTTGCGTTGCGTCGCACGGACTAGCACTGCGTTGCGTTAACTCTTGTCCGGTCTGGACTTGCGGCGACTGGTACTGGCTCTCTTGATCGCCCTCATCACCGCTACGCTCTTGCACGCCATTGCACGTGGATGCACCAAAAAGCACCTTGCGCGCTGCGCAATCGTCGGTGCCCGTTATTCCTAGCGTGACCGACTGGTCGTCTCAGTTGCTGACCATCGCCCCCAGCCGATCCGGAGATTCCACCTTCTGGCCCGATAGCAAATGACCATAGGTGTCCATAGTCAGCGTGATGCTCGAGTGCCTCATCAGCCCCAAGTCGATTGCCGCAGGGTACAAAATGTTTGCTTCGACGAGATTAAAGCATTTACCCCCCTCAGGAGGCCCGCAGTCACCAGCCCAGCGCGCTCGAGTGTCGCCCCACCCCTCGGGATCGCAATCCACCAGAAGGGTGCGCACGCAAGTGTTATTGCTGACTCCCACCTGCATCTTGACGGACAAGTTGATGCGATCCAGATACCACCTGAATGGACTAGTTCCTGGCTCCGGCGCAACGACTTCGAACGAGAACAGAGTTAGGGTGTGGAGGTTATGTGCGTCCTGGCCTAAAATCAAAATGCCCATGTGGTCGGTGACCGATCTCTTTTTTTCTTTTCAAGCAAACTAGCCATGACCACGCCTCTAAAGAATTCGCAAGCCGCAGCAGAAGGCTCACCTCTTGCGGACCCCACGCCTTGGGCTATTCGCTTCCAGCGATTGCGGGATGAAATGACAGACAGCGAGCAGCGCGTAGGGGCCTACTTTCTCGAGCACCCGGATTCGCTGCAGAAATCGATTAGCGAGCTGGTCGAAGTCTCGGGCCTGGGCTATGGAACCGTCATTAGGTTCTGCAAGAAGTTGGGCTGTCGGGGATTTCAGGAATTCAAAGTGCTGATGGCAAGGGATGTCATCGGGAAAAACACAGACGAGCAGTCAGGAGGCGATCCCGATTTCTTTCAGATCGTCTGCGATCGGATCAACGATGACCTAGCCCGGACAGCCAGAAATTTAGATCGGAATGAAGTGGAGCGTGCGGCCAGTGCACTACGCAACGCGAGCAGAGTATTGTGCGTGGGGGTTGCGAGCTCGGCTCCCCTGGCGTTGAGCTTGGAGTGGAAAATTAAGCGTTTAGGTATCAAGAGCTCCTTTCTATCCGATGGCTATGTCATGGCAGTCGAGGCATCTCTGTTATCTGAGGATGAAGTCCTTGTCGCGGTAAGTTCGTCCGGAACCACGAAAGACATCGTCACTGCTGCCAAGCTAGCCCGCAGCGCCGGAGCAACCGTAGTCGCCATCACAAACTTCAGAAAGACACCGCTTGTCGAGGCTTCTCAAATCAGGCTGGTCACATCGGGGGGGCGTGATCCCTTGATTGCGGAAGTGCCTTCGCTGGCCGACGGTGAGCTTGTCTTGACTTTGCTCGCCGAGTGCATCCGCAGACTCGATCCAGACGTGGATGCAACGGTACTCAAGACCTTTGACGCCATTGCCGATCGGAAGCTATAGCGCCAGCATCTTGTCTGGATATTTTATCCACCCCACTCTGCCTGCGTGCCCGATTCGCAACAAAAAAACGGTTGCGCACAGCCATCTGCAGAAGAAAACAACATGAAGAACTCGTTAATTGAGAGAAAAAAGGTTGCGTAGTCACCGCAGCTGGATATACTGTCCAGAAGTTTCGGGCGGAGCGGAGTATTGGCAACCACTTTTCACCCTCCAGATTCTGGCTGGGAAAAAAGCCTGATATCGGGAAGACCCGTATCGGTTGATATCGCACGACTTTCGGCTACAGCAAACGGAATAACGGATGGGATCCACCTCCACCTGCGGATTACGGTCGAGCCTGATTTCCCCGCGATCTCTTTTCCCTCTGCGGAAGGGATTCACGCTAGTCGAACTTCTCGTCGTCATCGCCATCATTGGCATCTTGGTCGCCCTGCTATTGCCCGCAGTGCAGGCGGCTCGTGAGGCAGCACGCCGAACCCAGTGTCAAAACAATCTCAAGCAGCTGGGATTGGGCATGCAGCTATATCACGACGCCAATAACGTATTCCCACCGGGGCATACCGATTGGAATGCCGACACCAGATACAATCGTCAACACAGCTGGATGACGTTGATACTTCCAAACGTAGAACAGCAGGCCCTCTACGACCTTTACGATTTTGAAAGAAAGTGGAATCAGGGCGATAACGGCCGCCTGGTCACACGCAGCGAGAACGGCAATCTGTCGGTTCAGCTTTGTCCATCATCGGAGCATATCAGCCCAGCACAGGGTGACTATGCGGGTATCAATGGCTGCGCAACCTACAGTCATGACGGCATTACAATTGTTGATGGCTGGGACAAAGGGCAAGGCTACGAAGCGGGACTGATGCCAGCCACCGGCACTCGCTGGCCGCGAAACAAACCAAAAGGAATCAAAGATTGCACCGACGGGACGACTTATACGATTCTGCTCGGTGAAGATGCCGGCCGTACCGACAAAGACAGGTACTGGGGCACTGCTGAGCAGACGTTTGCCCATCACAATCCAGTTCTCAACGCAGTAGATATCAATGGCGAACCGCAACGAAGCAACGAAATGTATAGCGACCACCCCGGCGGTCTCTACAGCGTGTTCGCTGGCGGTAATGTGAGATGGTTGAGCGAGTATACGTCAGAACGTGTGATCGATTTCATGACCACTCGCGCACAGCAGGAGTTATTGGATGGCGATAGTTTTGAACAATAGCCACGGTGCCTTGTTGATCGCACTATTGGCACTGGCACTCGGTGGGTGCAGTCAGGAGCCGTGGGGCTACGTAAGCGGTATAGTCACGGTTGACGGGCAACCTGTAGGACCAGGTACTTTAGTCTTCGAGCCTTCCGATCCCGAGCGGGGCAACGGGCCGTCGTCGCTGGGCTACTTTGACACTTCAGGCGAGTTTTCTCTTGTCAGTGCCGGTGGCAAGAAAGGAGCTCCGGTCGGAAATTACCGTGTCAAAATCATGGCCGGTGGACCAGGATCGCTCGCTGAAGAATCCGCTGCGATCGAGGCGCAAAAGAAACCATCCCCCATTCCATCCAAGTACTTTCACCACGATGCCGGCTTGACCGCCACCGTCAAGGATGGTGAGCAGGAGATCAACTTTGACTTAGAGTCCTGATTGCGAGGTAAGCGGAAGCAAGCTTGAAGTCGTGAAGTCGCAGATTGATTAGTTTGACACCTGGTGCTGTTAATGGAGCGAGCTACTGATGATTAGAACCCAACGACTATTGGCTGTATCGTCTTTCATTTCGGCTGTTCTCTTTTCTGGCAATCTCTTTGGCCAGACCTTGGTAGACACCGTATTCACCACTGGCTTTGACGGCTGGACAGACACCTTCAGCGGAAGTCCCGTAGCCGGAGGTCAGCCCAATTGGGGCGTTCTGTTAACTGGACCAAAGACACTCAGCGAGAGTTCGGACGGTCGTGCCGCCGATGGCTCCACCTCCGAAGGCTTGGGCGACGGGATGTTCACGCCTTACGTCCTGGTAAACACTGCGGACGAAACACCCGCTACCTACAACCTATCGGCGCGGATGGGCACCTATGACGATGATGGTTTTGGTTTGGTGTTTGGTTACCAAGACCTTGACAACTATTTTCGCGTAGGTTGGCGTCTGCAATCGAGTGGAAGCCTGGGCTTCGAAGAGGGGGTAGCCGTTCAGAAAATCGTCGACGGCGTCATCACTCAACTTGGCACCGGGCCGAGCCTGTTTCCCAGCGGCGACGGTTCGCTCAGCGATGTGGATGTGGATGTCGACGGGGCAAACTGGACGATCAGTGTCGATGGCAACGAAGTACTCAGTGGCTCAGACGCCGATCTCCAACCCGGCAGTTATGGCGTTCAATCCTGGGCGCAGCGGGAAGGAGGTCCTGGTGATCGCTACTACGGTACTGCCGTGGAAAGCATTGCAGTTTCCTCGTCCGTGCTCAACAAGACGACAACTTTCGCGGACGCCATCCCGGTCAACTGGCGACCGCTGATGATGACCAACGCCGAAGGCAACCAGGGCACTGGCGTCGATGACTTCGGTAATTTTCGCCAGGACTTCCGCGACGGCACTATCCGCGACGACACGAATGGCTACGAGTGGGCCACACCAACGGCACCCAATGTCGATTTCATCGGACCAGGTGTCGTCCTAGATGAGCCCGGCAGCGACGATCTTACGAACTACGAGATGAATGTTCGCATGGAAAGCGGAGATAATGACGGTATCGGTCTGCTACTGCGTGCGACTGGCGAAGAGTCGTTCTACCGAATCAACTTCGCTGCCGAACCAATGGACTCCGAGGGTGAGCGTGCCCCCCAGGGCATGTCTATTCAGAAGTTCGATAATGGCATCTGGTCGGAGTTGTATCGGGATGACCAGGACGACCCATCTTTCGTGTACTCGCATGAAGTACCGTTTGATGTGCGGGTGGCGGCGACGGGGAACTCCATTAAGGTTTGGGTGGTCGATGATCCTGATGGTGCCGCGACTACAATTAACTACCCGGCGGTGATCGACTCGAGCGACCCACTTCTTTCCGGCTCGGTTGGTTTCACCAACTGGGGCAACGGCACCATCGACAACGGTGTCGTCTACTCCGCATACGGGGGGGGTGGCACATCGTTTCTGGTAGCAGTTCCCGAACCTGGAACCGTGATCCTGCTTTCTCTTGCTGGTGGTTTGTTGCTGGCCGGACGGCGTTACTCGAACACTTGACTCCGCTTTTGAGTCCTGGGTCACCTTGTCAAAACCATCTTGGCGGGTGGTGGCCGTGTTGAAGCCTCTAATTCCGCTCACACCACAGACCCCAAAAATGGCAATGTTCACCAAACTGACATCGACAACCAGGAACCCTGCGATGCATTACTTGCCCCACCGCGGCACGACATCGGCCGCAGCTTTCACGACCATGTTTCTACTTGCCGCTTCGGTGTGCACAGGGCAAGTACTGGTCGACGACCCGTTTGTTACAGGGTTTGGGGGCTGGACTGACACCTATAGTGGAACTCCCATTGCGGGTGGCCAACCGACGTGGGGAACCCTCCTGACCGGTCCCAAGACGCTTAGCGAAAGTTCGGATGGGCGGGCGGCCGATGGCATAACCACCGATGGTGTCGCCGATGGCATGTATACTCCCTACCTGTTAGTCGACACAGCGAACACCACGCCAGCCCAATATACCCTGAGTTCTTCGATGGGCACGTATGACAATGACGGGTACGGTCTGGTGTTCGGCTATCAAGACAACGACAACTACTTTCGAGTAGGTCTGCGTGAGCAGGCTGGCAGCTCGGTTGGTTTCCCCGAAGGGGTGTCGGTTCAAAAGGTCGTGGACGGCAATATCACCCAGCTCGGCACGACCACCAGCTTCTACCCGACCATCACCGGAACGTTGGACAACATTGACGTAAGCGTAAATGGCAGCAGTTGGGCGGTATCCATCAACGGTGGGCAAGTACTCAGTGGCTCAGATGGCGACTTGTCTCCAGGCAACTATGGCATCCTTTCATGGGGGCAACGTGAAGGATCAACCGGCGATCGTTTCTGGGGAACTTCTGTTGACACTGTCTCGGTGTCCTCGACAACCGTAAACGAGACCACGACCTTCTCAGATGCAGTTCCGTTAAGCTGGCGTCCGCTCATGATGACCAACGCGGAAGGTGCTCAGGGTACAGGGGTCGACGACTTTGGCAATTTTCGCCAGGATTTTCGCAACGGCACCATCCAGGACGACACCAATGGATATGAATGGGCCACGGTTTCGGCACCCAACGTTGATTTCATTGGTCCGGGCGTAGTGGTCGACGAAGCTGGCGCCACCAGCTGGACCGACTATCGAATGAGCGCTCGCCTTCAGAATGGCGACAACGATGGCATCGGAGTGCTGGTCCGGGTTGCTGACGACGACTCGTTCTATCGGATAAACTTCGCTACGGAATCGATGGGAACGACGGAACAGCGGGCTCCCCGTGGCATGTCGATTCAAAAGAACGACAATGGCGTGTGGAGTGAGGTATATCGCGACGACCAGGACGATCCCAAGTTTCTGTTCAGTGACAGTGTCCCCTTCGATGTATCCGTCACCGCCATCGGCAATGCGATCAAGGTAGACGTGATCAATGATCCTGACGGAGTGGCGACACCTATTAGCTACGCTCCGGTGGTGGATTCCTCATCACCAATACTCTCAGGCTCCGTAGGCTTTACCAACTGGGGGAGCGGTTCCCAGGGCAATGGCGTTACCTTCTCTTCCTATGGCGGGGCCGATGGGCCGCTGCTGGTAGAGGCAACAACTGTCATCGATTTCGAAGTGACTGTCGACCGCGACACCGGCAGTGTCGTACTGACGAATAACACTTTGGAAGCCGTAGCTATCGCCGGCTACTCGATTTCGTCTTCGGGAGGCGCCCTGCGTCCTGATGACTGGACCTCCATCAGCGAGTTTTACGACGCCTCGCCTGGTGATGGATCTGTCGACGCGAATGATCCTTGGGCAATCCTGGAATCGACCGCTCTTAACCTGAGTGAGGAAGAACAGCCAGAGAATGACGGCAGCACATTGTCGGCTGGAGAAGCGGTCGATCTAGGATTGGCCTGGACGAAGTCGCCCATACAAGACTTGAATGTTCAAATCCGACTCGCTGATGGGAGTACCATACCTGCACTCGTGAGCTACATAGATGGCCCAGGCGGCATGCCCTACACGCGGAGCGACTTGAACACCGACGGCTCTCTAACAATAGACGACTGGCTGCTTTTCTATCCCAACACGCTAGCTGACCTGAGCGGACTCACCACCGTCGAGGCGGCCTTGGCTGGTGATCTCGACCTAGACGGCGACAACGACGTCGAGGACTTCGCACTATTCAAGGCCGACTACGACATGACCAATGGAGCAGGCGCCTTCGCAGCCATGGTGAATGGCACGAAAGTTCCCGAACCCTCCACGCTGGCAACGTTCACACTTGCAGCTCTCGGTTTCATCGGCTACCGACTTCGGGCGCTGTTTTCTCGCAAGGTCCGTCAATCAGTGCTAGCGGTTGGTTGCCTCATTGTCATGTTCGTTGGAACACGTCTAGCGGGCGCAGTGGGCGTTGACTTCACCGCCTTCAACGTCGACGCGTTTCCACTGGTGGCAGGTGGTCCCCCGGCTGAATGGGAGACGACGACAAAGACCGCTACCGTTCCCGGCAACGCAAGCATGAGCGTTCTTTACGGGCCCAATAGCGCGCTCAACAAACGCTACATCGGCCAAATCACACCGGGCACCGATGACGACATTGTCGGCCTCGTATTCGGATATCAACCGGGAGATGCCGACTATTTCGGTTCGCTTACCGGTGATTATTTGCTTGTCGACTGGAAGGGGATCGATCAAAACTTCGACTTCGCAGATGACCCTGACGATGAGGACGGCGATATTCCATTTCACGACTTTACCGTCGGTGGTACTGCACCGGCTGGCATCGCACTGTCGCGTGTGGAAGGTGTGCCAACGGCCGACGAGTTGTGGCTGCACACGAATTATCCTGAAGGCAATCCTTACGGGGGATTTCCCGATGACAATCCTGACGGTGGTGTTACCGAATTGGCGCGCGGCGCAACACTTGGATCGACGCCTTATCCACGAGATAACACTTCGTTCCTGATCGACGTAACCTACACTCCAACAAACATTACCGTTTCAGTAGATGGCGTGGAACAGTTCAATCAGAATGGTTCCTTTCCAGACGGCCGTTTTGGTTTGTACACGCTGCAGCAGTCGCAGCCAACGTTTTCGAATTTTGAGGAAGTGTCGATCGATTTCACCGGTCTGGAAGTTGTGGTAGATCGCACTGATGGATCGGTCGAGCTGGTCAATAATGGCGGACCATTGGAGATCGACTACTACGAACTATCCAGCCCGGGTGCGTCACTCAACGCCACGATCGGAAACGGCACTGGTGAGTGGACCAGTATTAATTCCACCGAAAGCGACGCCGCTGGTGTCGGCTGGGACGAAGCTGGAGGATCCAGCAGTACAGCAATTGGCGAATTGTTCCTTGAAGGTGCCGCTACTATCGCTGGTAACTCGACGATCGATCTCGGCGAAGCGTACAACAATCTGATGAACGCTGAGGATCTCATGCTCAAGTATCGCCTGGCAGGATCGGGACTTGTGTTAGAGGTGGCGGCTACTTACATCGGCTCACCACCTGCCGGCCTTGCCGGCGACTTTAACGACGATGGAACCGTAGGACTCGAGGATTACGTTGTATGGCGCAACAATCTCGGTTCGACCACAGCCAACCTTCCCAACGACAGCACTCCCGGCATCGTCGACGCCTCGGACTATCAGACCTGGAAAAACAACTTTGGAATGTCATCCGAGATCCAAGCTTCCTCGAATCAGGTGCCCGAGCCTTCGACTGCCCTTGGTCTGGTTGTTGTGCTGGCTCTGCTGGGCTGGAAGCACTCCCATGCAGCTAGAGAGTAGCAATTAGCCAACTGGATGACATTTCGTGGTGAACGCTGTCCCCAAAGCGGACTCGTTTCACTCTTCAATGGGCGAGCCGCCGATGCACATCGGCTAGACTTCGGTGGGAGATGCATAGATGAGTAGACTCAAAAGAGTCTCCAAGAGGCTTCGTTTGCAATTGGGACTTGGCCTTATCGCGATGATCCCTACAGGTATTTCAGCGGCTGCAGAACCACCGATTTCACCGGGCTCGTGGACCCTGGCGATTCTGCCCGACACGCAGATCTACGCTCAGTCCTATCCACAGCACTACGATGCTCAAACCCAATGGATTGCCGATCACGCTGAGTCGCACAACATCAAGTACGTGCTGCATGAGGGAGACATCACCAATCGCAACACGATAGGACAGTGGGACAACGCCCTGGCGTCGATGAACAAGCTAAACGGCGTGGTCCCTTATGCGATGGCTCCTGGCAACCACGACTACGGGCCAAACGGAAACGGTGGAGATCGGGACAGCTTCTTCAACTCGGACAGCTACTTTGGCCCCAACTCTTTCTATGGCAGTCAGGCGTCCGTCGGTGGCTTCTTCGAACCTTCCAAAACGGACAACTCGTGGCACACTTTCAATGCTGGGGGCAAAGACTGGTTGGTACTCGCGCTGGAATGGGGGCCTCGGAATGAAGTTGTCGACTGGGCCAATCAAGTGGTTAGTTCCCACCCCAATCACGACGTGATGTTGGTAACGCACGCGTACATGTATTACGACGAGACAATCTACGACTGGAGCACCAAAGGCAGTAGCCAGAGTTGGAACCCGCATGGTTACGGCATTCACAACACTAGCACCGCAAACGATGGCCAGGAACTCTGGGACAAGCTCGTTTCGCAGCACGACAATTTTCGTATGACCTTCAATGGCCATGTACTGAACGATGGCACTGGGTTTCGCAGTACAGCGGGAGTCGGCGGCAATCCCGTCCACCAAATGCTGGCAAACTATCAAATGAACGCTCAAGGCGGCATGGGTGACATGCGTCTTCTTGAGTTCAAGGACGATGGCGAGACGGTAGAGGTTCGGACGTATTCGCCCGTGCTCGATCGCCTCGACATGAGTTACGATCAACAGTTCACTCTGAATCTCAACGAACTCCACAGCCCGTTGACACCTCCTCCGCCGCCACTCATTTCCACTGCGGTGGCCGCCAACATCCTGGTAACTGGTCCTACCGACCCCGCCGCCAACACGGTCGACTCGGTCACAGTTCCCCACACTTCAGTACCGGCAATTGGCACTCTGCAAGTCAACAGAGGGGACTACGAAATTGCCATTGATGGCACGGGATTGGTCTACCACGACGGAGTGCTGCTAGCCACCATGCGCGAAAACGTGCGTGAAGGTTATCGCGGCACCGTGGAGGTTGGCAGAGATAGCTTTGGCACTGATATTCTCTCGCTATCGGTAATGGAAACTGGCAATTCGTCGAACAACGAACTGAACATGAATACGTCCGTTGCCTGGTTCCAGTTCCAAGCCGGCTGGCAGGGCGCTCACGTCAACTCCGATGGCACGATTGCCCCTGGAGCCTCGAACCGCGTAGACCAGTCCATGCTGGCGAAACAAGGTATGGGTCGCTACACGTTAGACCTCGGGGTAAACTCGGAGTCGGATGGACTGCTGTTTACCGTGGCAAATACCAATGGAAACACGCTGGTGCACACAGGGGTACTGCCATACGGAGAGGGCTGGGATATTCGCGTTCACGACAATGCCACCGATTTTGGAGCCACTGGCGAGGAAAAGGAATTCAGCTTCGTTTACATTCCGTTTCAAACGGAAGGTCTAGTCGGCGGACGATTCGATGGTGCTTCGAGTGCGAATCTAAGTTCTACCGGCAACTTCAGCATCACTCGACTCGCTACCGGCCAGTATGAGCTTACGATACCCGATGAATCTCCGGACTCCGGAATGCTACTGCTTTCCGTTGCTGGTTTGGCTAGCAAAGGTGGCATTACGGCTCCCGATGACAACACGCTCTCTTACGCCGCAGGCGATAGTGGCAGCTTTCTTATCGAATCGACCGACCTACCCAGCGGCAATCTGCAAGACACGACGTTTGCGTGGGCATTTGTCAAATTCTCCGAACCGATCGCGCCCGTCGTGCTGGCTGGCGACTACAATCGTGACGGAAATATAGATTTCGCTGACTACCAGCAGTGGAAGAGCCAGTTCGATCAATCAGGATCGTTAACCGCCGATGGCAATGGGGATGGAAGAGTCGATCTAGCCGACTACACGGTCTGGCGCAACAACCTGGGAAAGAGTCATCAATCGCTCCTCAACGGCAGCACTCAAGTGCTGGAACCGGCATCGATCGTCTTCGCCAGCCTGGCGACAGGCGTCGCGCTAGTGTCACTACGAGAGAGGGGCAAAAAGCAACAAGCGGCCGATGAGGCTGCCACAGCCCAGCTTCCATCTGCTCCGCCAACCGAGTGAAGCGAACGATTTCGGAACCAGCCCTTGATAATTGCCGTGATCAGGACAAAGCGCAACAGGATGCATCATTTTCAAACCCCAGGCTGTCGAACGACATGGGACCAGAATTCCCGGCCACGGCGGGAGTTCTGAATGTCGTTGATCGCATCAGCCGAAAGCGGGCGGCAAACAGCGTCGCCCGGTGAGAACCAAGTCATATGGACGCTCTGGCTTACCTACGGGGCGTTCTACTTTGGCCGCACCAACTTGGCCGTTGCACTGCCGGGAATTGAGGAGGAGTTTGGCTATGACAAAGTCCAAATGGGCGTTGTGTTGTTGTCGCTTAAAGTCGCCTACGGCGTGGGCCAGTTCCTAAATGGTCAACTAGCCGAACGGTTCCACCCTCGAATAATGCTCTCGCTCGGTCTGATCGGATCGGCCCTGCTAAACATCACTTTTGGCTTTGGAACAGCGCTTTACTTTTTTCTGTTCGTGTGGGCGATGAATGGATACTGCCAGTCACTTGGCTGGACGCCTTGCGTCCGAGTGATTGGAAACTGGGTTCCGATTGCTCGACGTGGCCGAGCGATGGGTATCGTTGGGACTGGTTATCAACTTACTGCCGGGCTCACTTTTGTCGTGGCGGGTGTTGCGGTGAGCGCGATGGGATGGCGCGGCGCCGTATGGGTGCCACCGGCAATACTGATTGCCGCGGCTGCAATTATGATTCTCTTTCTCAAAGAAAAACCTGACGACACATGCAACTCGGCTGCAGTACAATCAAGCCAGCTACCCTTGGAACAACGCCACAGTTTTCTGAAAAACTTGACGCTGACACTTTCAAATCCCGCTCTATGGCTATTGGCTCTATCGCTTGGTCTGCTCAACGCCTGTCGATACGGGTTCATCGACTGGGGGGTCTCCCACTTGTTTTCCATTGAGAAAGAACGGCTAGCGTCGGGCATGTCGATGTCGCCTCTGAGAACCGCCGAAGCGCTGGACTCGGCGGTGCTTTCTTCTGCTATCAAATATGCCATCTTGCCAGTCGGGGGGATTCTTGGATCCCTCTGGGCAGGATGGGCGAGTGATCGTTACTTTGGCAGTCGCCGAGCACCCGTAACTTGCGGGCTGTTGGTGGTACTGGGGATTCTTACCATTGCCTACGATGCAGTGGCGCGCGTTTCCTTTGTCGGGAC